>CAVXPY010000052.1:0-57264 GCA_963763655.1 uncultured Chloroflexia bacterium | reverse complement strand
ACTGTGCCGCCGAGCGCGTAGGTGTTCACCAATCGCACTGCTGGCCAAGCGAATATGTTCGTAAAACAAATGAGACACCGGTTTCTGATAATCAGGAGCGAGTGTCTCACTCGGAGCCGCATGTGGGGCCAGAATCAGACCTGAGCCTTGCAGAGAGGGTTGTCTTTTCTTGCGTTTGTGGCAGTGTTTGGGAAGGCTGTGGAAGTCGGTTGACCCAGTAGTGAGGTGACACCATCTTCAATTTAATGGCTCTGCGCCAGAGCGACACGAGGTTCTCCACATCGTAAGCAACGCTAGTAATGGCAGTGCCAACGGTGACGGACGTGCAGTTGCCGTTGTTGTCGTAGCCATACGTCTTGTTGGTTCCTCCATAATGCCCGTGAGCTTGTCATGGGAATCGTAGTTGTCCATGTCCGTGACGGCGCCGCCTGCCGTTCCGGTCACCTTCGTCAGCAGAACGTCCTTCCCTGCGGGTGGACGCCCGGTTGTGGTCTGAAGTGAAGGTCAGGATGGCGCCACTCTCCCGAATGCGGCCCACGAACGGTGCGTCCTGCTCCGGGATCGCATCTCGGAGCGGCGACCCATCCGCGTGAATTCCCTTGGTTGCGGCCAGATGGATGCCCTAGGGAAGCCATGCATCCAGCCCATCGAGACCCCCTGTGGCAAGCTGCCTGTCGCGCTGCCTTGCCTGGGTTGCAACAACTGCTCCCGGGGCTGAAGGGAGACGATCGCGTTCACTCGGGAATGACCTGTTCAATGTGATCGAGGTACTTGCTCATGACCTCGACGCAGGAGACCTGCCGTGCATGGATCCTCTTCGAAAGCTCGTCTGCCGTGATCAGCAGTAACGGATCCGGCGAATACGGCGATGAACCCCGTCCCGGTCTCGTACCGCTTGAGCTAACCCGCTGCCTGCGAAGCTGCCGATCAGGGCTGCTGCACCACGAAGGAAACTCCGTCGATCCAGGGTGTTCACATGCTCGCCAGTACCTACGCGCCGATCGGCAGATCTCGCCACTGTCCATTCCTCCGCGAGCCGGGAATCAAAAGCTCTTGTCCGAGCGGGAGCCACCTATCAGCCAGCGCCTCTGCTTAGAAGAGTAACCTGGGGGCATCTACTCAGAACAAATTGACCGCATGCAAATTTCACTTGCGCCTTTTCCACTGTAACTCTATATTGCTCCTAATACCTCCTAATTGAATGGGTTCAGGCAGCAGCTCCCGCTGAACCACTTACCGTCCGCGAAGACGACTTAGGTCCTTTGTGGACGAGCTCTTACTAAGGCACTCTCCCATGCAGCCAGATGGGAGATACAGCAAACCGCGCCCACTTAGCCCTGGATCTCGACGTCTGCACTCGGAACGAGTGAACGATACCCCCATTCACGCGTATGGTCCACCCGTTTCGCTGAAAGGATCCGGTTGATTAATTTTATCTATCATGTTCGTGTAACGATTTACATGGTTGTTGTAGTTTGCGCGGCGATGTTGTTTGCTCCCCTTGTCTCCCGGGGTCAGTCCTCGAACGCAACCGTGGAAGGGATGGTAGCTGACAGCCAGGGCGCCGGCATCCCTAACGCATCGGTGATTGCCACCAACGCAGCTACGGGAATTACCAGGACGGCCAGCGCCGACTACGACGGCCGCTATGTCGTCAATAATCTCAACCCCGGGACTTACAAAATTGATGTACGTTCCCCCGGTCTTCGCCGCGCCGCCACGATTACCGGCGTCACCCTGGCGGTCGCCGCTGAGCAGAGGGTTGACGTCACTCTTGCCGTGGGTAGCACCTCCGAGAGCGTCAACGTGCAGGCCTACAGCGTGCCCCTCGTCGATACAACAACCTCAACCGTCGGCACCGTGATTGATAACCGCAAAGTGGTCGAGATGCCGGTTAACAACCGGCAGTTCTACTCCCTTGCCCTGCTCTCGCCGGCCGCCTATCCTCCGGCACAGAACTCAACTCCTGGGTTTCGCGGCGGCTTCAACGTCGCGGGCGCTACCGAGACCAGCAATAACTTCACGATCGACGGCATGTGGGCGAACGACGCGGGTGTTGGTGCGCCCGGCTTCCGCCCCCTCGATCGAAGACATCCAGGAGTTCAAGCTGCTCACCGGGGTGTACCAGGCTGAGTTCGGGCATAACTCCGGTGGCCAGGTCATCATCGTCTCGAAGTCCGGGAGTAACTCATTCCACGGCAGCGCTTACGAGTTCCTGCGCAACCAGGCGACGGACGCCAAGCCCTACTTCAACCAGGTGGGCGCTGCGAATCCGGCGTTCAAACAGAACACCTTTGGCGGCACGATCGGAAAGCCTCCCTTCGGCGCGATAAGAGCTTCATCTTCTATGCGTACGAAGGCCAGCGCATTCGACAGCAGGTGACGGCTCTCTCGACCGTCCCCACACTCGACATGAAGAACGGGCTGCTGGCGCTCC
This sequence comes from uncultured Chloroflexia bacterium, assembly GCA_963763655.1. GTDB lineage: Bacteria > Chloroflexota > Chloroflexia > Thermomicrobiales > JALYUS01 > JALYUS01. Next base: position 54,827 of record CAVXPY010000052.1, on the reverse strand, counting down.
CCAGCACCAGCGCCTACCAGCTCTACAATCCGTACACCGGGGCGCCGCTGCCACGCAACGCCAGCAACCAGTACGACCTGAGCAAGCTGCCGCAATGGAGCGGAAGCGCCGCTCTTCTGGGTCGCGCCATCGCCAGCTACTACCCGGTGCCCACCAGTTCCAACACGGCCGGGGGAGTTCCTTCGAGTAACTATGTTTTCAGTCGCACGCGCGTCGAAGACATGAACGGAGAGCTCTATCCGTGTGGCACGACACCATCACCGACAAAGACACGTTGATGGGTTCCTATAACTACTTCAATGATCCTGCCTTTGAGCCTTCTAACTCCCTCTGCGGATCGTCAACACTCGCCGGCTTTGGCTGCACGTCCAATGTCGGCGCGCAGCTCGCCATCGCTTCGTGGACGCACACCCTGACGCCCACCATGCTCAACACGCTGGCGGTCGGCGACACCGCATGATGCAGTTCCGCGAGCAGGAAGACAATTCGATCGGCTTCAGCGGTCTTCCGGGTGCCTTCAACGATCCCTCCGTGACCGACAATCACGGGCTGCCGGCCACCACCGTCTCTGGTACCGGGGCCTTCACCAGCCTCGGTTCGGGCACGGCCATCCCCTCCACTCGCGTCGACAACCACTATCAGATCCTTGAGACCTATACCTGGACTCACAAGGCACACACCTTCAAGTTCGGTGCGGACCTGCTGACCTACAAGAACAGCTTCCTCATCGTCAACAGTGGACGCGGAACGCTCACCTTCAACACCGCATCCGCGCAGGGAGTGAATCGGACAGGAGGCGCATGGAATCACCTCGTGCGACCACGGGTTACTCCTTTGCCGATCTCCTGCTCGGCCTGCCCTACAACAGCGGCCGCAATCCAAGCGCCCCCAGGTTCAATCAGACGGCCTACTTTTATCAGTTCTTCGGGCAGGATGACTGGAAACTCAACCAGCATCTCACGCTCAACCTCGGCGTACGCTACGAATACGATCAGCCGATGTTTGACGCCCACAACCTCATCTCGAACTTCAACCTCGCCACGGGGACCCAACAGGTGCTCGGCCAGGGCGGCCTCTCCCGCTATCTCTACAATCCGGATTTCAACAACTTCGGTCCGCGCGTTGGCTTTGCCTGGCAGCCCTACGCCAGCGACAAGACGGTCTTCAGGATACGGCATCTTCTACAACCCGCCGGCCTTTGTGAACGCCTTCTACACCACGTCCACGCAGGCACCCTTCCGGACTCCGCAGACGTTTACCTCCGGCGCCCTCAGCGCGAGTGCCACGACGAACAAGGCTCTCACTCTCGACAATCCCTTTCCCACCGCAGCAGCCGGATCATCAAGCACCGCCATTGGTGTCCAGCCCAACTTCCGGACCGCTTACATCCAGGGCTGGAGCTTCGGCCTGCAGCAGGCTTTGACGGCCAGCTCCTTCGTGGAACTCACTTATTACGGCTCCAAGGGCACCAAGCTCCCGATGCAGATCCAGGCCAATCAGGCTACGGTGGCGACCTCGCAAGCCTCTGTCCCTACCCCTCCTTCGCCAACGTCACCTACGCCATCGCGGACGCCTCGTCCGAGTACCATTCGCTTCAGACCAAGCTCCAGCAGAACCTCACGCACGGCGTCTCCTACTTGCTGGCATATACGGTGGGGTAAGTCAATCTATGGGGCGCCAGGTCTGGGGAGCACCAGTCAGTCCTCTTCAGGAACGCCGAAGATGGCGCGATCTTGACCAGTGGCGGCAAGGTGGGTGGCACGCTTGGGGTCAGGATGGTGCGCGAGGGTCGCGTGCATTGCGGCGAGGGCTTCTTTCGCGTCCGCGACGATGCCGAGGGCGATGGAGTTGTTGACGCCGACGACGCTCGCATCGATGTCGATGTGGATGACTGCGTCTGGGGTGCGGGGACGGTGTATGCGCCCGTCGTGAACTCCGAGAGGCGGGTGCCGAGGGCAAGCAGGACATCCGCCTCCTGCAAGCGGGCGCGCACGCAAGAGGGCGCACCGAGGCCCATGCTGCCGAGGAAGAGGGGATGGTTGTTCGGGAAGGCATGATAGCGCCGGAAGCCGACAATCACCGGAATCCCGGTTGCCTCCGCGAAAGCAACGAGGGCATCCGTCGCACCGGCGCGGAGGACGCCGCCACCGACGAGCATCACCGGGCGCTCCGCATTCAGCAGGAGATCCACGGCGTGTGCGGCATCGGTCGCGGTCGGCGCGGGCCGTGGGGTGACAGCGGCGGTGCGGAAATGATCGGCACTGAAGTCGTATTCGGCATTCAGGACATCCGTCGGGACGGCCAGGAGCACGGGGCCGGGCCGACCGCTGATCGCGCGGCGGATCGCTTCGTGGATGAGCGCGGGCAGCCGATCCGTCCGCTCAACCTCAACAGTCCATTTGACGATGTGGGCGAAGAAGGGGGCAAGCTCGACTTCCTGAAACGCCTCTTTGTTGCGGTGCGGCGTCTCGACCTGCCCGATGAGCGCGATCAAGGGTGTCGAGTCCTGAAAGGCCGTGTGCAGAGCGATCGCCATATTCGCCGAGCCGACGCCGCGCGTCGCCATACAGAGGGCGGGCGTGCCGGTCAGCTTGCCCACCGCCTCCGCCATGAAGGCCGCGCCCCCTTCATGCCGCGTCGCGACGAGCGTGAAGGAGGGTTCGTCGTGGAGCGCGTCGAGGACGGAGAGGAAACTCTCACCCGGCACGGTGAAGGCGTAGCGCACGCCCTCCCGCTTCAATTGCGCGACCACCGCCTGCGCCCCCGACATCCGCGTCATGCTCGCTCCCTCCCGATCCGATCACGCCATCGCCGCATCGGGGGCAATCATCGCATATCAGGCGGATGGAAAACCTCACGTACGGAGCCATCTTCGTGGCGAGGGGTGCCTCGCTGCAATGCCGTAGCGTTTCTCGATCACTGTGATCTCTCGAAGGTCGCTCCCCCTCTCCACGAAGATGGAGAGGGGGGCGGGGGGTGAGGTCGATCCTGAGCACACATATGCCCTACAGTGCGTGCAACGCGCCGCGAGGAACTGCGTAATTGGAGGCAGACGTGGTAGCATTGAGGGGCATTGATTGACGACCACGTACGCAGCCGGTTCGGTTCGGGGACCGGGAGAAGGAGAGAGTTCGTATGCGAGACCTCATACGGTCACCGCGCATTACACGACGTTCCGGCCTGCGCGCGCTCTGTATCGCGCTTTTCGCGGCGATGCTCGCCGTCGTCCCGGTAGCGGCGGCAGGCCCGGTGCAGGACGACGGCAACATGTTCTCCGCGAACGCGCGCAGCTCTGCGGAGAGCAAGATTAATCAGCTCCAGCGCGATACGGGCAAGACGATTGCGGTGAAGAGCGTGACCAATCTCGGCGGGAAGGATGTCAGCAGCAGCGCCGATCAATACTTCCAGCAACAGAAGCTCAATGGCGTACTCCTCTACTTCGCGAAGGACGACAAGAAGTTCGCCATCAAGGTCGGTACCGATACCCGTCAGGCAATTTCCCAGAGCGAGGAAACGGCGATCAACACGCAGATCACCGATCGCTTCCGCGCCAACGACTTCGATGGTGGCTTACTGAACGCGGTCGATCGCCTCGGTACCGATCTGCGTGCCGCAGCCCCCGCCCGGAGCGGTAGTCAACCCGCCGCCGCACCGGCAGCGGCACAGAAGAGTAGTTCCGGCTTCCCGGTCATTCTCATCGTCTTGCTCGTCCTTGCGGTGGTGGCAGTCGTGGTTATCCTCCTCATGCGGCGCAACCGCTCGAATACCGGTGCGTCGGGTGGCGGCTACAACTCCAGTGGGCAGGGTGGGCAGAGTGGGTATGGATCGGGAGGCTACGGCCCGCAGGGAGGCTACGGACCGAACTACGGTCAGCCTTCCGGTGGCGGCGGAAATGTCGCGGGGAGCATCATCGGTGGGGCGGCGGCCGGTATCGGTGGCGCGATCGTCGGCAACGCCATCTACGACCACTTCCGCGACCACGATGATAATCAGAGCGGAGACCGTGCCTCGGTCGGTGATTATGGCGCGTCCGGCGACGATCAGGGCCGCGTCGATGACTCCTCACAGGACGTTGGCGGCTGGGATAGTGGTGGCGACAGCAGCACCGGGGACTGGGGCGGCGGCGATTCCAGTGGGGGTGACTCCGGCGGTAGCAGCGATTCCAGCGATTAGCAACCATTGATAGGCGATACATACCAGACACCAGGCAGCAGATAACAGGCCGGGGGCGGATATTCCGCCCCCGGCCTGACTATTGAGAGGAAATCGTCTGGCGCATTATCGCCCCGTTGGTAGTGGTGGTTTGTCCGGCTGTGCAGCCGTGGTCGGTGTCGGGCTGACGGTCGCGGTACTGCGCTGCGTGGCAGTGGTCGCGCTCGTGCCGGTGCCTGCCGCGAAATAGCCACTGATGTCGAGGATGAAGTTCCCCCCTGAGAGGCTATACAGGTTGTAGCTCCCATCACTGCCGATGCCCACGATGAAGGCGTTCGGTGCCACGGTCCCCTTGCTGTAGTTCAGATTGCTCGCCAGCGGCAGACTCGTCCCACCCGGAAAGAGTGTCGCAAATCCATCGGGGGCGTTGATGCTGTTATCTACGGTCGCGTTGCCGACCAGTGCCTTCGCACCCGCAGGCACCGTCACGCCACTGAAGGTGAAGCTCCCTGGCAAGTTGATCGTCCCCTTCGCGGTGAGTGGCACACCGGGATGGACCGAGGCAGATTGCCCGGCGCGGGTATCGAGTTCACGCACGGGCTGTGCGAGGGGATAGAAGACGAAGCCGCCCGCACCGACCGTGTCGTAGTAGCCCGTCACATCGAGAATGAAGTTGCCGCCGGTGTTCGAAAAGAGGTTGAAGGTGCCATCGCCGCCGAGCGCCACCGTGAAGGCATTGGGGGCGACGGTGCCGGGAGCGAAGTTGAGGTTGGAGGTAGGAGGTAAGGGAGTGCCACCGGGGAAGAGCGTGGCGAAGCCTGCCGGGGCGTTGGCGGTGTTATCGACCGTCGCATTGCCTGCAAGCGCTTTGGCACTACTGGGGACCGTGATGCCGCCCGCGGTGAACTGACCGGGCAACGCGAGGGTCTGACCGGGGGTGAGGGCTGCACCAGGGGACTTGAAGGCGGTCTGACCCGCACGGGTATCGAGGAGGCGGACAGGCTGGGAGAGGGGATGGAAGAAGAGACCGCCCGCCGCAGGAGGAGCATAGTAGCCGATGATGTCGATGATGAAGTCACCGCCAGTGTTCGAGAGGAGGTTGAACTTGCCGTCGCTACCTAATCCGACCGTGAAGGCATTGGGGCGGACCGTACCGGGGACGAAGTTGAGGTTGCTCGCCAGAGGCAGCGAGGCACCGGAGGGATAGAGGGTGGCGAAGCCCGCCGGAGCGCCGACCGTGTTATCGACGGTGGCGTTGCCGACGAGGGCTTGTGCGCCTGCGGGGACGGAGACGCCACCGGAGGAGAACTGCCCCGGCAAGTTGAGTGCCTGATTGGGCAATGAGAGGCACGCCGGGATGAACGACGGCCTGTTGGCCGGGGCGGGTATCGAGGAGGCGGACCGGAGAAGAAAGCGGATAGAACTGCAATCCATTACTGTTCCCGCCACCGCCACCGCCACCCCACCGCCACCGCCACCGCCACCGCCACCGCCACCGCCGCCACTCGCGTTGATTACCTGGGTGAGGGGGGCCGACGCGCGCGGGGCGAATACGGTGTCTCCGCCGTACGAGGCAACGATTGGGTGGCTCCCCACCGCAAGGCTGCTAGTCGCGATCGAGGCGGTGCCGCTCACGACCGCAACTGTGGCGAGAGTCGTCGCGCCGTCAAGGAAGGTGACACTGCCGGTGGGCACTGGGAAGCCTGCAAGCGTGGTCGCCACCGTCGCGGTGAAGGTGACGGACTGCCCCTGCGTGGCGGGATTGACGGTTGAGGTGAGCGCGACGGTCGTCGGCGCGCCCTGCTCGACCGCGCCGATGTCGCAGTGCGGGCCCTGCGGGCGCGGGACGCCGCGTTGATCGCGGCTACCGACCTCCGCAGTACCGCAGTATGTATCGTCACCGGCATCGAGTGCGGCGCTGCCGGGCATGAGCAGGCGGGTCTGCGTGAGCCCACCGTAGTTGCCGAGGGGTGTCAGTTTGGGGTTTCCGACGGCGAAGGGCGTCGTTCCGCACCCATTATTGGGAAGGAATTGGAGATTGTGCCCCCCATTCAGGACACCGCCACTACAGTTGACTGCGAAGCCGCTGCGGTTGAGGTTGTTGGAGACGATGGTATTCGCGAGTGTCGTCCCGTCAGCATAAATGCCACCGGGACCGTCCCCCGTGAATGTACCGTTGAGACCCGTGCCCGAGTTATTCTCGCCGCCGAGTGCGGTGTTGCCGTCAATTGTCGCGTTCGTTACCACTCCCGGATTCGACGTGAAGATGGCACCAGCAAATGCCGATCCACCACTGCCACCCGCACCACTATTGCCACCATTGCCACCCTGGGCATTGTTCGACACGAAGGTCGTGTTGATGACGGTCCCCACTCCCAGATACAGGGCACCGCCGTTCCCGTCGCCGCCGTTTCCTGCTGGCACGAACCCCCCCGGTGATGTGCCGCCCGTGCCGCCGCTCGCGAGGTTGAGGGTGAAGGTACTCCCGTGAACGGATATCGTGTTGCCAAAGTCCGAGATCGCACCACCTTGACCAGACCCGCCTTTACCACCGTGACCGGCGCTCCCCGTGCCCCCGGTGCCACCCAGTGCGACATTGCTGGTGAAGGTACTGTCGGAGACTTCGGTAAAGACGGCCGAGCCAGACACATGGATCGCACCGCCGAACCCAATCCCACCTGTACCACCGTTACCGGGGTCCGCCAAACTCCCGCTGCTTCCGGGGTTCCCCGCGCCCCCGGTGCCTCCCTGGGCGACATTGTTGGTGAATGTGCTCCGTAGTACCTGGAGAATACCATTGCTACTGATCGCCCCGCCTGACCCGCCACTGCCCGTGACACCCGTCGAACCTACCGCGCCTGCCGCGCCGACCACCTTGTTGTTGCTGAGGACGCAGTCGCTGATCGTGACGGTGGCATCCGTGCCGAGATAAAGCGCGCCGCCCTCGAAAAAGGTGCTGCCGACGGATCGCAGCCCGTTTGTCATCGTCAGCCCAGTCAATGCGACGGTCGACGTTCCGGTAACCCTGAAGATGCCGTCGGCACTCGTGGCCCCATCGATCGTCGTCGTACTCGCCCCGGCGCCATTGATTGTCATGCTCGCGGTAATGTTCAGGTCGCCTGTTGTCGTATCGTCCACACCACTCCGAGGGATTGTCAGTTTATAGTTCCCTGCCGGTAGCGAGACTACCGTACCGGCGTGCGCATTCGCGTAGAGCACCGCGTCCCGCAGCGAGCAGGTGCCAGTTCCTGTTCCCGCGCACCCACCGGGGCCAGGGTGGATGGTGTCTGCGATCGCATTGACCAGCACGGTGGAGGCCCGCACGGTGGCGGGGGGCATCATGGCGAGCAGTGCGCCGAGCAGGAGGAACACAAGTGCGAAACGAAGCTGACACCTGATGCTGCGGACCGATCCCATCGCATACCTCCCGAACGTGTTGCGAACTGATGCGTTGCGCCGCGGGCCTTCTATCCGACGCACATTCAGTTTTGCTTTCGATACACTTCTTCGCCATGCGTAACCCACATGATCGCCCACATGATTGCCCCTGTAAAGTATGGGTGGGCGCGGTTGCAGCGTCACGTCGTGCATGGGACAATATCTTGACGCGACGAAATCGAGCCACCTCGCAGACCGCGAGGGACGGAATAGGGAATTTAGGGTGCGATGGACCGCGTACCGACCATGATGAGCGCCCGACAGCGCGAGCGGGAGCGGGTGCCTGCACCCCTCACCGCCTCCCTCTTCGGCGACGTGCTGCGCCGCGCGCGTCTCGACGCCGAGCTGACGCAGGAAACGCTCGCGGAGCGGGCGGCGCTCAGCGTGCGCGGTATCAGCGACCTCGAACGTGGCGTAATTCTCCGCCCACAGCGGGAGACAGTGCGCCTGCTCGCGGATGCGCTCGGGCTCTCCGGTGAGGAGCGCACGCGCTTCCTGGAGGCGGCCCGGACGCCTTCCACGCCCGCACTCCTTCGCCCGGAGTACATCGCGCCCCACGAACTGCCCGCGCTGCCCGTGCCGTTGACGCCACTCGTCGGGCGCGCGGACGATGTGGCGGCGATCACGGCGCTCCTGCTGCGCCCTGATCTGCGGCTACTGACTCTTACCGGCCCCGGCGGCGTAGGCAAGACCCGGCTCGCGCTCGCAGTGGCCACACGCTGCGCCGAGGCAGATGCAACCGACGTTGCAGCGGTCTTTCTCGCTGCGGTCACCGATGCCGATCTCGTCATCCCGACGATCGCCCGTACGCTCGGTGTGGGTGGGGAAGAAGGCGGCTCGTCGCTCGCGCCCCTGCAGGCCGCCCTCCGGGGCCGCCGGTTGCTCCTGCTGCTCGACAATTTCGAGCATTTGCTGCCTGCGGCACCGCATATCGCCGCCCTCCTCGCGGCCTGCCCGGCGGTTCGCGCGCTCGTGACCAGTCGCGCCATCCTCCATCTCTCCGGTGAGCACGAGTACAGCGTGTCGCCTCTCGCCCTGCCGGAGATGAACGGCACACCGACGGTGGCGGCGCTTGGGGAGAACGCGGCGGTAACGCTCTTCGTGCAGCGCGCGCAGGCAGTGAAGACTTCCTTTCGCCTCACCGAGGCGAACGCGCCCGCCATCGCGGAGATCTGCGCCCGATTGGATGGGCTGCCTCTCGCGATCGAGCTCGCGGCGGCACGGACGAAGGTCCTCTCTCCACCAGCGATTGCAGCGCGACTCGGGCGGCGCTTGCAGGTCGTCTCGGACGGCCCGCGCGATCTCCCTGCCCGCCAGCAAACGATCCGCGACACCATCGCGTGGAGCGACACCCTGCTCGAAGAGCAGGAGCGGCTGCTCTTCGCCCGGTTGTCGGTTTTTACGGGTGGCTGGACGCTCCCTGCGGCGGAGGCGGTGGCGGGCAACGACTTCCCACGACGACCCTCGCGACGCTCACGGCGCTGGCGGACAAGAGCATGATCGCGATCATGGAAGGTCCGGACGACGAGCCGCGCTTCCGAATGCTGGAGACGCTGCGGGAGTACGGACTGGAACGGCTCGCGGAGCGCGGCGAGGAGGAAGCGATGCGGTGGCGGCATCGGGACTACTTTCTCCATTTCGCGGAAGAGGCTGCGCCACGTCTGCATAGCGACGAACAACGTCGGTCGTCACTGTTGCTCGACGTAGAGCAGCCGAATTTCCGGGCAGCCCTCCGATGGTCGCTGGATCGAGAGGAGTGGGAAGCGGCGTTGCGTCTGGCGGGCGCGCTGGGATGGTACTGGTTCCTGCGCGGCCATCTCAATGAAGGGCAGGGGTGGTATGCGGAGGCGCTGGCACATGACGGCGCGGAGACGCGTACTGCCCGACCCGCCGCGCTTCATGGCGACGCGGCGCTCGCGTGGCGTCAGGCGGATTATGCACGGCAAATCATGCGTGGCGAGGAGTGCATCGCGCTCTGCCGCGCAAGCGGCGACGAGACCAACCTGCTTCAGGGGCTGGGAATTACCTCCCTCGCCTACCATGCGCGGGGAGAGACGACGCGCGCGATTGCGTATGTGGAGGAGAGCATCACGCTGGCGCGCAAGCATGGCATCCGATGGGCCCTGGGGCTTGGACTGCATACGCTCGGCTCCATCGCCAGCCAAAGCAAAGACTATCCGCGCGCCGTGACCTATCTTGAGGAGAGTCTCGCAGTCTTGCAACCCCTCGGACTCGTGGAGGGCCACGGCTTCGTGCTCGCCGATCTCGGGTTCGCGCTGGCGCACCTCGGAGACACGGCCCGGGGCATCGCACTCGTGGAGGCCGGGGTCGCGGCGGCACGGGAGTTAGGCGGTCGCCCCGGGATCGCGATCGCGCTCGCGAACCTGATGAGGGTGCAGCACCTGGCGGGAGACCTCGTCGGGGCATGGCAAAGCGCCTGCGAGCGGTTGATGATCGTGAGTGATGACCTCGGGTTGGAACTTTCGACGGTGAGCGGCATCCTCGACCTTGCCGCCATTGCGGTGACGATGGAACAACCGGAGCGTGCGGCGCGGCTGGTTGGCGCCGCAGAGGCTCTTCCCGCGAGCGCGGACCTAAGCGCCGCGCCGCGCTCGCGGGCGAATATCGCGCAGGCTACGAACTTCGCCCGCGAGCGGCTAGGCGATTCTGCATTCGACACCGCCCGCGCTGCGGGCCGGGCAATGACGCCAGAGGAAGTTGCCGCGTGGGAGGAGCCGATAGTATCGGAAGTATCCAATCAATCGGTCCCCACGGAAGCAAACGATCTTGCCGGGCTCACGGTACGGGAGATCGAGGTGCTCCGGCTGGTCGCACAGGGGCTGACGAACGCGGCGGTCGCGGAACGCCTCTCCATCAGTGCGGGCACCATCAATGTCCACCTACGCGCGATCTACCGCAAATTGGATGTGTCCACACGCACCGCTGCGGCGCACTTCGCGACAGAGCATCATCTGCTCTGACCGCGATTCTGCGCCATCCCTCTACCTCATTCATAGTAGGCCAGACACGAGAAGGTCGATACTCATCGCTCATCGCTCATTGCTTCGTTACTCATACATCGGCTCGCCTGTGCGGACGAGTTCAAGCATCGCCTGTATCTGCGTTTCGAGCAGGTCCGGGGTGTCGGCCTCGACATTGAGACGAAGCAGCGGCTGAGTGTTTGAGGGGCGGAGATTGAACCACCAGTCCGGGAACTCGACCGTCAGGCCATCAAGATGGTCGAGGGTTGCGCGCCGGCTCTGACTCGCGGAAATGCGCCTCCACCTTCTGCAATCGTTGCATGCACATCCGCGCACCTCGCTGTTGATCTCACCGGAGCGCACGCGATGTCGAGCGGCTCGAGCGCTTCCGAGAGGGCACCTTGCCGCGACGGAGAGCGCGTCGAGGACCGTGAGGAGGGCGATCAGGCCGCAATCCGCGTAGAAGTTATCGCGGAAGTAGAAATGACCGGAATGCTCGCCGCCGAAGATCGCGTCCTGCTCGCGCATCACCTGCCTTGATAAAGGAGTGCCCGACGCGCGAGCGGATCGGCATGCCGCCTGCCTTCTTCACTCGCCTCCGGCACGGCGTGCGAGCAGATGAGGTTGTAGACGATCGCCGCGCCGGGTTGCGCCGCAGCAGCGCCGTCGCGACGACTGCCGTGGTCATATCCCCGCCGACGAACTCGCCCTTCTCGGTGATGAGGAACACCCGGTCGGCATCGCCATCGAAGGCCGCGCCGAGGTCCGCGCCTTCCGCGATGACGCGCTTTTTCAGGTCCGCGACGTTCTCCTGCTCCAACGGGTTCGCCTCATGATTGCGGGAAGGTGCCGTCCAACTCGAAGTACATCGGCACGAGCGTCACTTGCGGCAGCTTGGCGAAGACGCGGGGCAGCACTTCGCCCGCCATGCCATTGCCCGCATCCACGACGAGCTTGATCGGGCGAATCTTCGCGGCGTGATAAAGGAGAGGCAGTGCGCCGCGAAATCATCCAGCACTTTGCGCTCGCGTGACGCTGCCCGTGCGCGTCGCGGGGGGGTAGTTGCCGCCGTCGACCATGTCACGGATCGCGAGCAGGCCCGTTTCGTCCGAAACCGGCATCGCGTTGCGCGCGGCACAGCTTGATGCCGTTGTATCCGGCGGGGTTGTGCGAGGCGGTGATCATCACGCCGCTCTCGTACCCATAGTTGCCGACCGAGAAATACAGGGCGTCCGATGAGACCGCGCCGATATCCACGACATCTGCACCCGCCGCAGTGATGCCACGAATCAACGCGGCGGCGATCTCCGGCGACGAGACGCGCATATCGCGCCCAACGCAGACCTGGATGACACCGAGCACGGCGGGAATCGCCCGCCCAATCGCCTCCGCGTCCTCCGGCCCCCACTCTTTGGGCACGAGACCACGCACATCATACGCTTTGAAAAGTGCCGGATTCATCGCCATTACCGCTCCCTTCCGTATTTCCAATGCCGCACATCCCCCGTAGTGTATCGCAGAGAAGGCACTAGCGAGTGAACGAGAATCAAGAACGGGGCATTCGCGTCGCTAATTACCCGTTACTCGCTACTTCGTACTTTTCTCTCGTCGCTCATTGCTCGATTGCTCATCGGGTGCGCGGCGTATGATCGGCAGATTATGGCGAAGAAGACAACGCGGCCCGTACAACGGCCGCAGAAACCAGTTGAAGAGAAAACGATCTCCTCGAACCGGCAGGCGCGGTACGAGTACGAGATCCTGGACCGCTTCGAGGCGGGTATCGTGCTGACCGGAACGGAGATCAAGTCCGTGCGGGCAGGGCGCGTGAACTTGCGTGATGCCTTTGTGCGCGTGAGCAGGGCGAGGCGTGGCTGGTCGGGGCGCATATCTCGCCCTACGAGCACGCGGGGTACGCACCACAGGAGCCGGACCGACCGCGCAAGTTGCTCTTGCACAACGATGAGATCGTCACGCTCCGCGTTCAGACGCAAACGAAGGGGCTGACCATCGTACCGCTGCGGCTCTACCTGAAGGGGCGGCGGGCGAAGGTCGAGATCGCGGTCGGGCGCGGCAAGAAACTCTACGACAAACGGGCCACGATGGCGGAGCGCGATGCCCGCCGCGACCTTGAGCAGCGGCAGCGCGAGTACGAACGCGGCTGAGGCTGCGCCTAACGCCGCTTGCCCCTTGCCCACAGGCAAGGGGAGCAAAGCTTCCGCGTTGCATTGCTGCGAGAGGCTTTTTCTGCTATACTTCTGCCGTTGAAGATGCGCGAAGAATCGAGCGCTCGATACCTTAACAATGTGGGGATGCGTGGTTTCGACAGGGTGCTAGGTCTGTGTTGGTGCAGGCCGAGGTTGACCAGGCCTCGTTAAACAAGGTCACGCCAATTAACTGGCACCACCGAATTTGCTCTCGCTGCCTAAAGTAGCGAGACGTTTGCCCTCCGCCTCGGCCCGGTGGGAGAGGTGCCAAGCGACGCAATGCCGGGATGCTGCGTCCGGACTGCCCGCTAAGGATCGACTAAGACTAGTGAACTAGTTTCTCGTAACCCCGTCGGTGGGGGTGCGAGGCGCGAAACTAAATCGCCGACTACGCCTGGAGTACCAGCCTGTTGAACATTTTGGACGGGGGTTCGACTCCCCCCATCTCCACCATTTTCTTCCTCTAAAAGGTACGAAGATACGAATAGCCTTGCTCTCGCAAGGTATTTCGTCGTGTTCCTCAGCCGGTACAGGGCCCATTTTTGGCTGCTGACAGCCATTGAGCGAAGATGCCCTGTTTCGAGCCCATCATCACTGTTTGCATACCATCGGCAACGGTACGCGGCATTGGTGCGGTTGCACTTTCAGTCGCGTAGAGAGCCGCCACGGTGCCCGCCGCCGTCTCTGCCGCTACCCCTGCACCACCGGCGAACGCGGCAGCGATCAAAGCGATCTTTCACCATTGCGCGCACCGCAGAGCAACTCGCCGTCACTTTCTATACCAACGGCGTCAAGAACGCTGCCGCCCTCGGCCTCACTCCCACCCAACTCGGTCAGATCCAGGCGGCGCTCGTTGAGGAGCAGCTTCACCAGATCCTCTTCACCGCCCAGGGTGGTGACTCGCTGGCCGATACCTTCAGCTTCCCGCAAGGAGCGAAGACCTTCACCGACTTGCAGACCTTCATCGCTACCCAGCAGATGCTGGAGGGGGTCTTCGACTCCGCCTTCCTCGCCGCCGTCCGTGAGTTTGCCGAGGCGGGCCAGCATCGATTTGCACAGATCGCCTCGCAGATCGCCTGTATCGAATCGGAGCATCGGGTGCTGGGGCGAGCAATCGCCGGGCTGGAGCCAGCGGACAACTGGACCTACGCGCCCGTGCTGGTGAGTTTCGTGGCGGACGCACCGGCGGCGGTGACGGCGGCGGGCTTCCTGAGCCCGGTGCCGGGCAACAGCTACAAGTACGCGCCGGTGGACACGAGCACTCCGGGGATCGACTACAAGGACGGCCCCTTCAGCAAGCGGCCCTAGCGCTGGCGATCCTATCTGCACTGACGTGTCGGATGAGAGGGGCCGCTGTCTACGGAGAGCGGCCCCTTCCCCGTCTCGCCGATGGAGGTAATGGTCGGCAGGGTTTAGCGCGATCTGAGGTGCAGAGGGTCGCTAAGGGAGGAACGTTCTCGGTTCTCACCTGTCATGGCGGTCTTCTCGCTAGGCAGGATGGGTAGCGCAGTCAGTGAAAAGGAGAGTGATGTGTCGATCGATCCGCTGCAGATGGACTGGCCGCGCAAGGCTGTGGGTGTACATGACGAGCTGCTCGCCGACGGCAGCATGGTGCTCTACCATGTGGCCACGAACCAACTCCTGACGCTCAACCCCACAGCGGCGATCGTCTGGGAATATTGCGATGGTCTGCACACCCTGCCAGCGATCGTCGCCGCAATCTGCGACCTATTCCCCGGTGTCCCGACCGTCCTGCATGACGTCGCCGCCATTCTCGGCGATCTCCGGACACACGGGATGCTCGACAGCGATGGACGATAGCGGCGATTGGTCGCTCCACCTTCGATGTCACGCTCGGGGGAATCATCCACGTCGCTGAGTGCTTCATCAGTGAGGATCACACCCTCTGCGTGTGCACCGACCTACGACCTCTCCGCGTCCATGCGCGGCGACCGCAGCAAACGGTGGTCGGGCGTTTGTCGATTCACTCCCACGCTGAACGACTATCTGATGTCGGTGGATGTGGGGCGTCGCCTGGAGCGCCTCACGCGGATCAGTGAGAAGGAGAACGAACGACATGGAGACGCTTCACCAGACCATCGCGTCCAGGGACGGCACGAGCATCGCGTACGATCGCCAGGGTGATGGGCCAGCGGTGATCCTGGTCGCCGGTGCGCTCTGTGCCCGGCTGTCGTGGTCCGGACCGGAACTCGCCCGACTCCTCGCGCCACAGTTCACGGTCTATAACTATGACCGGCGCGGTCGAGGCGACAGCGGGGATACGCAGCCCTATGCGGTCGCGCGCGAGATCGAGGATATCGATGCGCTCATCACCGCGAGCGGCGGGTCGGCATCCCTCTTCGGCCATTCCTCGGGGGCCGCCCTCGCCCTCGAAGCGGCGGCGGCGCTCGGCGAGCGAGTCACGAAGCTCGCCCTGTACGACGCCCCGTACCACGAGGACCCAATCGGCCGGGCGGCATGGAACGAATATCTCGGGCGGCTCGCCGAAACCTTAGCCGAAGGTCGCGGCGGCGATGCCGTCGCGCTATTCATGAAATATACCGGGATGCCCGCCGACCAGGTCGAGGGGATGCGCCACGCGCCATTCTGGTCGGCATTGCAAGCACTCGCGCCGACGCTCGCCTACGACCATATCGCCCTCCTCGGCGAAGATGGCGGCGTCCCCACCGAACGGGTTGCCGCCGTCCGCGCCCCCGCGCTCGTCATGTACGGCGGCGCGAGCCATCCCATGATGCAGGACGCGGCGCGCGCGCTTGGCCGGGCGATGCCGCACGCCCAGGTCCGTGCAGTCGAGGGCCAGGGGCATAATTTCGCTGTCGAGGCGCTGATGCCCATGCTGAAAGCGTTCTTTGGCGACTGACCAAAAGGAGGCGACGGGCCGGATGATCTCGTAGGTCACCCGTTCCGGCGCGCTCGTTACCGTCCGGTAGGTGGTGGTACGGCGCTGCCCGTCGGCGCGCTCCCTGCCCGACTCCCCTCGGAGGGCACCCCACCGCTCGGCGCGGCACCCGGCCTACTCGGCGGCTGGGGCACTGCGGCATTCGTCAGCGTAAACGTCGCCGTCAGGCCGTCCACCGTGGCGATGACCTGATAGCTGCCGGGCGTGTTGTTCGCGAAGAACGTCGGTGCCGTCGCGACGCCGTTCGCGTTCGTCGTTGCCGTGTTCACACCGCCTGTGAAGCTCCCCGATGCGCCCCCAGCCGGGGCCGAGAATGTCACGACGGCTCCGGGAACCGGATTGCCCAGGGTGTCCTTGACCGTCACTGCCAGAGGACTCGTGAAGCTCGCGCCCACCGGGGTCGATTGGGGCGTCGTGCCGGAATTCACCGTGAGGGAGGCGGGTGATCCTGCGGTGTTGGTGAGCGTGAAGCTCGTCGTTAGGCCGTTCAGCGTGGCCGTGACTTGATAGCTGCCTGATGTGGTGTTCGCAGTGAAGGTCGGTGCGGTCGCGATGCCGCTCGCGTCCGTCGTCGCGGTGTTCACCCCACCTGCGAAGGTGCCGGATGCACCGCTGGCGGGCGCGGTGAAGGTCACGACCGCGCCCGGAAACGGACTACCGAGGGTGTCTTTGACCGTCACACCCAATGGCACACCGAAGGTCGCTCCCACTGGCGTCGATTGGGGGGTCGTGTTCGGGTTGACAGTGATCGAGCCGGGTGGTGCGGTAGTATTGGTGAGGGTGAACGGCACCGGAGGGAGGCCGGGCGTGCTCGCGGTCACCGTGTACGGCCCACCCACCACACTGTTTGCCGTCGCGACGACGCTTGCCTGCCCGTTCGCACTGGTCGTGACGGGATTGGGCGCGCTCAAGGTTGCAGTCGCGCCGCTCGCGGGAGCCGTGAAGGTGACCGAGACACCGGAGACGGGCGCGTTACCGAGATCAGGGCTGGTCGCGGTGACGGTCAAGGGCTGCGGGAACTGCTGCAACACCGGCGTGGATTGCCCTCCACCACTCGTGACCGCGAGAGCGATCCGCAGCTCGAAAGCACCGATGTCGCACTGCCCACCGGTCGGTTGTGGGCGGGGGATTCCCCGTTGATCGTCGATGACCGTGGTGCCACAGCCATTCGTCCCCGTGGGGATTGCGTCGCGCGCCAGTGAAGCGACGAGCAAAGCGTGCGTCTGGGTTGGTCCCCCATTGCTGGCAAGGGGCAGGAGCTTGGCATCGAGGGGAGTGGCGATCGTGCCCGTCTTGTCACTCGCTACCCACACCGAGGAGCCGTCGGTCTTGCCAATCAGGTTGTAGCCACCGCTGGCGATCGGCGCCGCGGGCGGGGGAGAGACGCTGACATCCGGTCCCGTAGTCGTGGCGGTATTATCGGCGATGATGGTGTTGCGAATCACCGGGGCAACCGTACTGTCGTTCCGTACCCCGCCACCATTAGCACACGCTGTTCTTGGTGATCGTGTCATTGATCAGCGTGAGAGACGCCGCCGGAGACGCGTTGAGAATCCCGCCGCCACCACTGCCTGATACGGTGGTGTTGGTACTGATCGTGGAATCGATCACCGTCAGGGTACCCGGGGAGAAGATGCCCCCGCCATAGAATCCCGTGTTCGCCGTAATCAGACAATGGCGGATCGTGGCCGTTGTTGTCCCCCCGCCACTGAGTAAGACGCCGCCGCCATTGACCGTTCCGTGGCCATGCTGAATGGTGAGCCACTCCAGGGTGACATTGCCTGGAGAGCTGATCGTCACAACTGCGCCTGTGTCACTGCCATCAATGATCGTTGCGCCCGTCGTCGCTCCCTGAATCGTCACCGTCTTGGTGAGCACGAGATGCTCGGCATAGGTACCGGCCGCGACAGAGATCGTGTCACCCGATGCCGCAGCATTGGTGATCGCCTGGCCAATCGTCCTGCAGGGATTGACCGGGCCACAGGTCACGCTGTCCACGCCGGATGCACCATTGACTAGCAGGGTCGTCGCGGCCCGCACCGGCTGCACGGCGACACCTGCGATGGCGAGCACCACAAAGAGCATTCCGATGACCACACACCGAGATC
The DNA here is from genome assembly GCA_963763655.1 of uncultured Chloroflexia bacterium. GTDB lineage: Bacteria > Chloroflexota > Chloroflexia > Thermomicrobiales > JALYUS01 > JALYUS01. The sequence continues at coordinate 37,024 of CAVXPY010000052.1, read as the reverse complement.
TCCGATACATCCGCATAGCCCCACCTTTCCCCTTGTAACACAATTGCACTGAGTGTGAACGATGATGGGGTGAAGTATTGCTGAGGGCGGAATGTCTGTCAATGCCCGAACATCCCGCTCGGTCGCATGATCGTGGTTGGGTTTGGCGGGAATGTGCCCGGCATCAAATAGTGGCAATACTCTTGCGCACAGCGGGCTAAGGCACGCGCCCGGCAGGAATTGGCTGATAGGTGAAAGGAGACGAATCATGCTGCGAGGAGTCGCACGCGGGATGGCTGCGGGTGCCATCGGCACTCTGACCCTCAACGTCGTCACGTACGCGGATATGGCGATTCGGGGCCGCCCATCGAGCGAAGCGCCAGCAAAACTGGCCGATATCCTTGCCGCAAAGGTCGGCCTCGATCTATCTGGTGGAGCACACGGCGACGATGTGAAAGAGCAGATGCAGAACCGCCAGAGTGGGTTGGGGGCGTTGCTCGGCTATCTGACGGGCCTCGGTATCGGCAGTATCTACGGCGGGTTGCGCGCAGGGGCGGATCGGGGGTCGAAACCGATGGCCGGGCTGATGCTCGGCTTGGCGGCGATGGCGGCCAGCGATGTGCCGCTCACAGCGTATGGATTGACTGATCCAACGAAATGGACCCAGGCCGAGTGGCTCGCCGATCTTCTCCCGCATCTCGCGTACGGCCTTATGACTGCGGTCGTTTACGATGCCCTCATTCCTCACACTTCCAGAGATGAGTCCGGCGTGAGTTGACATCTGAAAAGCCACTTCAGATTTGCATCCCCTTTTGCCGATGCAACTGCTTCGCTGTGGTCGAGACAGACAGTTCAATTGTGCTATCCTGTATTTCGCAAACGACAAACGAATACGTGGGTAACGTAAGGAGACAAGTGATGCAAGGAATGCCCGATCCCACCGGATTTGATCGCAGCAGAATGGAAGGCCAGGCTGAAAGCGTCCGCGCCAATATGGGCGACAGCCGGCACGAGGAGCAGTTGCGCGAAGCCAAACGCGCCAAGCGAGAGGCGGAGAGCGCAGTGAAGGGCGTATCCGCAGATACATTCTTCGGGCGCATCGGGCGCTGGTTCCGTCGGCAGGGCTGACCGGGTCCGAGACGACACGAGGAGAGCGAGAGATACCCCCATGGATTTTTCATGGGGGTGATTGAGTATTCTCGATGCGAAATGATACGATGTTCCCAAGTTGACGAGTAGGTGAAACGCGGCATCCCTATCGGGCGACATGTCCCTGTCAGCAGCGCGCGCGTGACGGAAACGAGAGGAGCGAGTCGAAATACCGACGCTGAGTATCAATGGCAAAGAGTATCCCCTCCCGGATGGTGGCAGCACCATCCTTCTCTATGCTCTCCGGGACGACCTCGGGCTGACGGGCACGAAGTTCGGCTGTGGGATAGCGCAGTGCGGGGCGTGTACGGTGCATCTCGACGGCGCTCCAGTGCGGGCGTGCATCACCCCGGTCTCCCAGGCGATCGGCGCGCAGATCACGACGATCGAGGGGCTCGCGACCGGCAGTAAATTGCATCCCTTGCAACAGGCGTGGATCGACCAGCAAGTGCCGCAGTGTGGCTACTGCCAGTCCGGGCAGTTGATGGAAGCAGCCGCGCTCCTTAGCCAGAATCCGCACCCGAGCGAGCAGGAAATCCGCGAGTCGATGAACGGCCATCTCTGCCGTTGCGGCACCTACAACCGCATCGTCAAGGCGATCCAGGCCGCCGCAGGGCCGCAGTAGGAAGGAGGCAGTACGATGTCCGAGCAGACGATTCCGACGACTCCGGCTACTCCGACCGCGCCGACACGCCTGCGCCTGTCACGCCGCCAGTTTATGAAGCTCACCGGGGTCGCAGGATCCGGCCTCGTGATCGCCTGGTCATCTGCCTGCGGTAGTTCCTCCGGGAGCGATCACGCCTTCGCCACCAATGCTGCACGCAACCCCACCGCAGGGCCGACGAATCCCCCCGCTTCGGCGGCAACTTCCCCCGGCGCGACGACCACCGTGCAGCCACCCACCGCGACGCAGATCGCGCCGCAGTCTGCTGCGCCCGCCAATCCCGCGCCCGCCAGTACACCCGTCACCCTCACGCGGCGTTCGACGCCGAAGGATGTCGATACGTGGCTGAGTATCGGCACCGATGGCGTTATTACCCTCGCCACCGGCAAGGTCGAGTTCGGGCAGGGCATCCAGACCGGGTTCGCCCAACTCGTCGCTGAGGAACTTGATGTGCCCTTCGCGCGGGTCACCGCGATCATGGGCCAAACGGACCGCGCGCCGTACGATTCCTCGACCGTTGGTAGCCAGAGTACGCGCAGCACCGGCCCGCTCGTGCGGCAGGCCGCCGCCGAGATGCACCAGTGGTTGCTCGAATTGGGGGCGCTGAACCTTGGCGTCCCGATAGCCCAACTGACGACGAAAGACGGCGTCGTATCGGTCGCGAGCGACCCCGCCAAATCAGCGACGTACGCCGATCTGGCAGCGACGAAGAAAGTCGGCCGCGAGTTCGGCGCGCAGACGAAGCTGAAGAGCCCGACCGCGTACACGGTCGTCGGGCAACGCATTCCGCGTGTGGATGTGCCGGACAAAGTCACGGGCGCGATGAAGTACGGCTACGACGCGATGGTGCCGGGGATGGTGCATGGCAAAATCCTGCGCCCGCCGTCGCTCGGTGCAAAATTGACGAGTGTGGATACGAGCGCGGCGGAGAAAATGCCGGGAGTGGTCGGCGTTTTCCACGATGGAGACTTCGTCGGCGTCGCCGCGCAGCGTGTCGAGCAGGCGCAGGCGGTACTTGGGTCGATCAAGGCGACCTGGCAGGAACGACTCTCCGAATACAACTCCGAGAATATCCATCAGGCGCTCAAGAGCACGAAAGACAAGGGAACGGTCGTCAAAGAAGTCGGCGATGTCAGCCAGACGCTCGGTACGGTCACGAAGCGCGTGCAGGCAGTCTTCAAGGCACCATACATTTCGCATGGGCAGATCGAGCCGATGACCGCCCTCGTCAATGTGCAGCCGGAGAAGACCGAAGTCTGGACCTCGACGCAGAACCCCTTCGGTGTGCAGGACGCCGTCGCGCAGGTGCTTAACCTGCCGCGCGAGGGCGTCATCGTCTACCCGCTGATGTCCGGTGGCGCGTTCGGGCGGAAGTCCATCGCGGATGAGGTGACGGTCGAGGCGGCGCGGCTCTCGAAGCAGTTCAACAAGCCGGTACGTGTCAACTGGACGCGGGCCGAGGAGTTCCAACTCGATCATTTCCGACCGGCGATGCTAATCGAGATCGACGCGGGGCTGGACGACACGCGCAACCTTGTCGCGTGGCAGTACGATCTCTACGCGACGGCGTACTTCCCCGAGGGTGCGTCGAAACCAACGCCGAGCGCCGCGAACGCGGGCGCGAGCGTCCTGGAGTATTACACGAAGCTGCCGAATGTCCGTACGACCTTCTATCAATCGGTCGCCCCCTTGCCGCCCTATTTCTGGCGCGCGAACGGTGGCCCGGTGAATGCCCTCGCGCGGGAGAGCGTGATCGACGAACTCGCCGAGCTGGCAGGCAAGGACCCCGTGACCTTCCGCGCGGACCTGCTCAAGGAGAACCCGCGCCTGCTCGCCGTCCTGCAAGCCGCCGTCAAGAAGGCGGGATGGCAGCCGGGCGTCGGCACGACGGGCAAGGGGATCGGCGTGGCGACCTCCTTTGCGGATGGCACGTACGTCGCTGAGGTCGCGCAGGTGAGTGTGGACAAAGCGACGGGCAAAGTGACGGTGAAGCATGTCGATGTCGCGCTCGATTGCGGCCTCGTCGTCAACCCGGCGGCGGTGGAGTCGCAGGTGGAAGGCTCGATTGTCATGCAGGGGACGAGCAGCACCCTGAAGGAGGCGATCACCTTCGGCAAGGGCAAGGTGATGAACGGCTCGTTCGCGCAATACGCGCCGCTTACTTTCACCGAGGCACCATCCGTCGGTGTCGTCTTCGTCGAGGATAAAACACAGCCGATGCAGGGGGTCGGCGAACCGGCGGTTGATCCCACGTCGGCAGCGATCGCCAACGCGATCTACGATGCTGTCGGAGTGCGGATGCGCGATCTCCCCTTCACCCCGGCAAAGGTACTCGCGGCGATCCAGGCGAAGAAATGAGGAGGAACCTCACTCCCCAACCCCCTCTCCATCGGTGTGGAGAGGGGAGCGACCTTCAGCAAGTCTCGATGTGTGAAGAACGCCACGGCAATTTAGGCGAGGCACCCCTCTCCACGCGATGGAGAGGGGCCGGGGGTGAGGTTTAACCTGCGTATTCGTCACATTTCGCGGCAATTTCCGTTTACGTAGATAATACAAAGGCAAACCCGTCGTGAGGCGGGGACGCAAAGCCACGGATCTCTTCGCAGATCGCCGGGTTGCCAGTTCCGCTCCTGTCCGAGCGGATCACCTTTTTCTCTGTAGGGTCATGGCAACCCCTTTGATAAGGGGCTCTGTCTTGATGGTCACTGACACGGGGACCCATTTCGCGCCGGGTGCCGACTCTGATCCTGATAGTTGCGCGCTCCCCGCGCACGCATCCGGCATCTTCGAGCGGATTACCGATGCCTTCTTTGCCCTCGATACCGCCTGGCGATTCGTCTACCTGAACGCGGAAGCCGAGCGGCTTTTTCAGCACACGCGAGACGAACTGATCAGCAAGACGATCTGGGAGACCTTTCCGGAAGCGGTCGACTCGGCCTTCTGGCACAAGTATCACGAAGCGCTCGCATCGCAAACACCGGTCTCCTTTGCGGAGTACTATCCCCCGTTCGATAGCTGGTACGATGTGCGTGCCTATCCTGCCTCGGACGGCCTCTCGATCTTCTTTCGAGACATCTCGGTCTATAAGCGCGCCGAGGAGGCGCTGCGGGTCAGCGAGCAGCAGCTCCGTGCCCAGTATCAGGGATTTCCTGCCCCGACCTTCACCTGGCAGCGCCAGCATGATGAGTGGGTCTTCATCGAGTACAACAAGGCAGCAGATACGCTCACGAACGGCCTCATCGCGCACCAACTCGGCACTACGGCGGCTGCGATCTATCACGACCTGCCGGAGATGCTTGAGGCGTTCGCCTGCTGCGACAACGAGCAGACACCCGTCCGGCGCGAGGTGTCCTGGCGGTTTGCCCCAGAAGACCCGCGCGATCTCATAGTCAACCTCGTCTACGTGCCGTCTGACATCGTGATTATGCATCTCGAAGACATCACCGAGCAGAAACGCGCGGTGAAGGCGACCCACGAACAGAATCAATATCTTGAGGGTCTTCATGAGGTGAGTCTCAGTCTCATGCGTCGGCTCGATCTCACCGATGTGCTCCATGCGATCATTCAGCGTGCGGGCGAACTGCTCGGTACCGAGCACGGTTTCGTCGATCTCGTCAAGGAGGACGGCACCCTCCTCGAATTCATCGTGGGCCACGGGATGTTCGATGTCGAGGGCATTGTTCCTGTCCGGCCCGGACAAGGGCTTGGCGGCACGATCTGGCAGACGGGTCAGCCTCTGCGCATCGACGATTATCCCCATTGGCAGAATCATATGCATGGTCCGCACCTCGGGCGGATTTGCGCGGTCATTGGTGCGCCGCTCGTGAGCGGTTCTGAGGTGATCGGTGTCCTCGGTCTCGCGCACAGCGAACCGGGGCGGACCTTCGATGACGCGGGGGTCGCCCTCCTCAGCCGATTCGCTCAACTGGCCGCGATCGCCCTCGATAATGCCCGGCTCTATCAGGCGGCGCAGCAGGAGGTGCATGAGCGGCGCGATGTGGAAGCCGCACTCCGGGAGAGCGAGGCGCGTTACCGGAGTCTCGTTGAGCAATCCCCGGATGCAATCATCGTCCACGCCGAGATGCGCTACGTCTATGTCAATGAGGCGGCCATTCAGTTGTTCGGGGGGAAGCGCCCGGAAGACATCCTCGGTCGGTCGATCTATGACTTCGTGCTTCCCGAAGAGCGCGACACCGTGCGGCAGCGCTTTGATGCCGGTGCCGAGGATTGGAAACGGACCCCTCTCCTGCAAACAAAGCGCCGACGCCTCGATGGAGAGATTCGCGATATCGAATCGATCGGTATCCCTATCATGTACAATGGGAAGCCTGCCGCCCAGGTGATCTATCGCGATGTGACGGACCGGAACCGAACCGAATTGGAGCGCAGAGAGGCGATCGACGCGCTCCGCGCGAACGAGCAACGATTCCGCGCGCTCATCGAGAAAAGTATGGAGGGTATCGCCCTCCTCGATGCGAATGTGAAAATCCTCTACGCCAGCCCCTCCACGTTCCATATCCTCGGCTACACGCCCGAGGAGTTCATGCGCGCCAATCTCCTGCAACTCTTTCACCCCGAGGATCGGAAAGCAGCACTCCAGCGTCTCTCGCAGCGCGTGAATGAGATCGGAAAGACGAGCGAGGTGCTCGAATTTCGCGTGCGGCACAAAGACGGCGCCTATCGCTGGCTGGAGAGCACGGGGACGAACCTGCTCGATGACCCCGCGGTCGGGGCCATCGTCGTCAACTACCGTGATATCACGCAGCGCAAAGAGACAGAGCAGCAACTCGTCCACAATGTCCTGCACGACGCGCTCACGGGCCTCCCCAATCGCGGCCTCTTCCTCGACCTGCTGGAACGCGCGATCGAGTATTCCAGGAAGCGCGCCAGACACCATTTCGCCGTCCTCTTCCTCGATTTCGACCGCTTTAAGAATATCAACGATAGTCTCGGGCACCTTCATGGCGATCGCTTACTCATCGCGATTGCTCGCCGACTGAAGGACGCGCTCGGTGCCGCTTCGACGATTGCGCGCCTCGGCGGTGATGAGTTTGCCGTCCTCGTCGAAGAGATCGACAGCGAGGAGGACGCGATTCAGGTCGCGGAGGGCATTCAACGCGTGCTGACGATGCCGGTCGTGCTGCGCGGCATCGAAATCTTTATCACCACCAGTATCGGCATCGCCCTCGACTCGCCGAAGTACCAGGCAGCGGAAGAAATGCTGCGGGATGCAGACACCGCCATGTATCGGGCAAAAGCACAGGGAGCCGGGCATTACGCGGTCTTCAACGCCGCGATGCATACGCAGGCGGTCGCCCGTTTCCAGATCGAAAGCGACCTGCGGCGCGCGATCGCACGCGATGAATTCACGCTGCGATACCAACCGATCACGTCAATCGATACGGGGGAAATCACCGGCTTTGAAGCATTGGTCCGCTGGCAGCATCCACGGCTGGGGCTTCTTTCGCCGAAGGAGTTTATCCCGATCGCGGAAGAAACGGGGATGATTCTCGCCATTGACCGCTGGGTGCTTCGTGAGGCGTGTCGGCAGACCCATGCATGGGTGGCGGAGTCCTCGGAGTGCGCGCATCTGGCGATTAGTGTCAACGTCTCCGGGAAGCATTTCGCGCAACTGGACTTCCTCAAACAGATCATGGCGATTGTCGATGAGACGGATATCGCGCCTGAGCGACTGAAGCTTGAGATTACGGAAAGCACCTTGATCGAGCACACCGAGAACGCGAGCGCCGCGCTCTGGCTCCTGCGTGCCGCCGGGATACAGATCCACCTCGACGATTTTGGCACCGGCTATTCATCGCTCGGCTATCTGCGGCGTTTTCCTATCGACGTCCTGAAAATCGATCGTGCCTTCATCAGCGGGAGTGGTGATGCGGTGGCGAACCCCGAAATCGTCAAGGCGGTCGTTGATCTCGCCCATAACCTCGGTATCACCGTCATCGCGGAGGGTATTGAGACGGCCAGGCAGCGGGAACAACTGCAGATGATCCAGTGTGATTACGGGCAGGGTCGCCTTTTCTCCCCGTTGCTCACGGGCCGGGATGTTCCTCGGCTCCTCCGCGATGCGTCTCCGCATCGACAACCGTGATCTTTTCCTTGCCGCCATAGAAATCCCACCAAGGCTGCGCGCCCTTCGCAAGGACAGCGTTGAGCATCTCGATATTCTGCACGCCGCGATCTTCCAGCCAGGCGCGCAAGGCGGTCGCCCCGCCCTTGCCGTAGATGGGGATGCCATCCTGCCATGTCGCGCGCCCACAGAGGACGCCGGAGAAGGGGGTGCCCGCTTCAGCGGCGAGCGCCAATGTCTCGCGGAAAATCTCGTCCGTCACCCCCGCGCTGAGATAGATGAAGGGCACGCGCGCGGCGGCTGCCGCCGTACGGAAGAGCGTCTTCGCTTCGTCGCGGCTGTACGCGACCTGGCCGTCCGGGTTCGCGTCTGCTCCCTCGACGTAGCGCATATTGACGGGTACCTCGACTTTGAGCACATCGACGCCGTAGCGCGGCTGCGAGAATTCACGCATGTACTTCGTCACTTTTTCCGGCTTGACGCGGGCGAAGGCGAGGCTTTTCTCATCCCCGACAGTGTCGCTGTAGCAAAGCGGTTCGAGGAAGAAGGGGATATCGTTCGCGCGGCACTCCGCCCCCACCCGCTCGATGAAGGCGTGCTTGATCGTGTTGATCTTCTCGGCGTCATCGGGATCGTAGTAGAGGAGAATCTTGATCACATCCGCGCCGACCTCAGCCAGTCGCCGGACGGACCATTCCGGCAGCAAATCCGGCAGGCGGCCCTTCACCGTCGCGTCGTAGCCTGTCTCCTCATAGGCGAGCAGGACACCCGCGTTTTTCGCGCGCCGCCGCATCGCGACCAATCCATATTCCGGATCGAGCAGGATCGCGCTCGCGTACGGCGTCAGCACCTCACTGACGATGGCCTTGAACTCGCTCAACTCCGCCGCGTCGACCGCGCTGCCCTTGGCCTGCCCAATCGCCTTGCGGAGCGAACCACGCTGGTCCATCGCCGCCGCCGCAATCACCCCCGCACTGTTCGCGACCGCGTTGATGCCCTCGAACTTGCCCCGCGTCATCCGTACCATGCCACTCGTCTCCGCTGTCATATGCCTCTCTCCTTTTCTCAATCGCCAGGAAGGAACGTAGCGCAGAGGACACAGAGGACGCAGAGACGCAGAGTGAAGAAGAGGAGTTAAAGAAAACTCTCTCCGTATCCTCTGTGTTCTCTGTGTTCTCTGCGTCCTCTGCGCTCAAACTCTCTCTCCCCGGTGGTTGCGATAGTGTCGGATCAGGGTGTTGGTGGAGCTATCGTGCGTGAGGCCCATATCGTCCGTCGCCTCAAGCTCCGGGACGATGCGGTTCGCGAGCGCCTTGCCGAGTTCGACGCCCCACTGATCGAAGGAGTTGATGTTCCAGATCGTGCCCTGGGTGAAGACGCTGTGCTCGTAGAGCGCGACGAGCTTCCCCAGCGATTCCGGCGTCAATCGGTCGAGGAGGAGCGTATTCGTCGGGCGGTTGCCCGCGAAGGTGCGATGGGGCACCTGGAAGTCCGGCACACCCTCTGCCGCTACTTCCTCACTCGTTTTCCCGAACGCGAGCGCTTCGGTCTGCGCGAAGACGTTCGCCATCAACAGATCGTGGTGATTGCCGAGCGGGTTGAGCGTTTGGCAGAAGCCGATGAAGTCACAGGGGATCAGTTTGGTGCCCTGATGGATCAGTTGATAGAAGGAGTGCTGCCCGTTCGTGCCCGGTTCGCCCCAATAGACCGGCCCGGTTTGATAGTTGACTGATGCACCGCCGAGCGTCACCGATTTGCCGTTCGATTCCATCGTCAGTTGCTGCAAGTAAGCCGGGAAGCGCTTCAGGTATTGATCGTAGGGCAACACCGCGACGCTCTGGGCATCGAAGAAGTCCGCGTACCAGACGGTCAGTAGCCCCATCAGGACGGGCAGGTTGCGCGCGAACGGCGCGGTGCGGAAGTGTTCATCCATCGCGTGGAAACCGGCGAGCATCGCGCGGAAGTTGTCGGGGCCAATCGCCACCATCGTCGAGAGGCCAATCGCCGCGTCCATCGAGTACCGCCCGCCAACCCAATCCCAGAAGCCGAACATATTTGCCGTGTCGATGCCGAACTTCTCTACCTCTTTGGCGTTCGTGGAGACGGCGACGAAGTGCTTCGCGACCGCCTGCGCATCACCGAGCGCCTCCAGGCACCAGTCGCGCGCGCTGTGCGCGTTCGTCAGGGTTTCGAGCGTCGTGAAGGTCTTCGAGGCGACGATGAAGAGTGTTTCGGCGGGGTCGAGATCGCGGGTTGCCTCGGCGAAGTCCGTCCCGTCCACATTCGAGACGAACCGGAAGGTCATGCTCCGTTCGCTGTAATGGCGAAGCGCCTCGTATGCCATCACGGGGCCAAGGTCGGAACCACCGATGCCGATATTGATGACATTCTTGATGCGTTTACCGGTGTGCCCAAGCCATGCGCCGCCCCGGACGCGCGTCGCGAAGGCCGCCATCTTGTCCAGCACCGCATGGACCGCTGGCACGACATTCTCACCATCGACGGTGATCACCGCATCGCGCGGGGCACGCAGCGCGACATGCAACACCGCGCGCTGCTCCGTCACATTGATCTTCTCGCCCGAAAACATCGCGTCGATGCGCGCGCGCAGCCCGGCGCTTTCCGCGAGTGCGAGCAGGAGGGTGATCGTCTCATCGGTAATACGATTCTTCGAATAATCGTAATAGATGCCGACATCTTCCAGTGCCATCCGCTCGCCGCGCGTGGGATCGTCTGCGAAGAGGGTGCGCAGGTGCACCGCACGCATCGTGTCAGCATGGGCCTGAAGCGCCTGCCATGCGGGGCGCTCAGTGAGCGGGGTGGGATGTGCGGTTGCGGTCATCGTCGCTTCCTCCTTCGCAGATGCGTTTATTGCCGATCCTCTCGCGTCGTGAGGAATGCGGGCAGGTCGTACGCAAGCAGGTCACCGATACGCTCGACGGTGATGTCTGCCGGTGAATAGGTGGCGAGCGCCTCGGGATCATGGGCGTAATGGCCCTGCTTGGGGAAGACGGTCGTCACGCGGTTGCCCCAGATCTCCTTCACCGCCGCAAGCAGGCGCAGTTTGTCGTCCACGAGCACATAATGCTCCGCCGGATAGCGCCGCTCGACATCGTCCAGTTCGTGCTCTTTATGGATGTAGATGAGCACATCGCCCCCGACCGCATCGCCGATGGCGGACCGCTCGATCTTGCGCGGCTGGAAGACGACATCGCCATCCGAGAGCACAACCGTTGGCCCCCACGCCCGGAACTTCTCGATCACATCGAGCGAGTTGGGGAAAAGACGGTTCGCGAACGGGTAGTTGATAAGGAAGGAGGAGACCGTGAGTAGGTGCGGATCGCGCGGGTACTCGCCGCGATAGCGTTGGAGTGCGCCGAGGTAATCGGCGTAGCCAAGCGCCGCGCGCAACTCCTCGAAGATCGCCCAGTACCGCTCCTGCCGCTCCGAGCCAACCTCGCGTTCAAGATGTCGCCGCAGATCGATCGTCACGCGGTCATTATCGAGCAGGGTGTTATCGACATCGAGCAGAAAAACGACCGGATGTGGTGCGGCCATCACATCGACTCCGTCTTCGGGGTGTGCCAGCCCCCTTCACACGCAATCAGTTCGTCCGCATCCTTCGGTCCCCAACTGCCTTGATTGTAGAGCGTGGGCGGCGTCGGAGAGTTCAGTACCGGGTCAACGACGCGCCAGGAGGCTTCCACGGCGTCCTGCCGCGCGAAGAGCGTCGCATCGCCGCGCATCGCGTCGCCGAGCAGCCGCTCGTACGGCCCCATCTCGCTCGCGGATTGGTGGCTCGCGATCAACTCCACTGCCTCACCGACCATCTTCTCGCCGGACTGCTTCACCCGCGCGCCGAGGGCGACGACGACCTCGGGGCTGAGGCGGAAGCGCACGTAATTCCCCTCCGGCGGCTCGGCCTCCCCGAAGACGGCCTGCGGCGGGTGCTTCAACTCCACCAGCACCTCCGTCAGCGTGACGGGCAGATACTTCCCCGCGCGGATGTAGAACGGCACGCCCGCCCATCGCCACGAGTCGAGGTGGAGGCGCACCGCTGCGAAGGTCTCCACCTTCGAGTCCTTCGCGACGCCCTCTTCGCCCCGATAGCCCCGGTACTGCCCGCGCACCACCTCGGCGGGGTTGAGCGGACGGATGGACTCCAGGATGCGCGACTTCTCGTCGCGGATCGCCTCGGGATCGCCCCCGGTCGGCGGGTCCATCGCCAGGAGCGCGGCGACCTGCATGAGGTGGTTCTGCATCACATCGCGGATCGCGCCCGTCTCCTCGTAGAACTCTCCGCGCCCCGCGACGCCGAAGTCCTCCGCCATCGTGATTTGCACACTCTCGACGTAATTGCGGTTCCAGAACGGCTCCAGAAAGGCATTCGCGAAGCGGAAGTAGAGGATATTCTGCACCGACTCCTTGCCGAGGTAGTGGTCCAACCGGAAGATCGCGCTCTCCGGGAAGGTGGAGAGGAGCACCTTGTTCAACTCCTGTGCGGAGGTGAGGTCGTGCCCGAAGGGCTTCTCGACGACGACGCGCGCGCCGTCCGCGCAGCCGGACTTCGCCAGCCCTTCAATCGCCGTGGCGAAGAGACTCGGCGGAATCGCCAGATAGTGGAGTGGATGTGTGGCCGTGCCGAGCGCCTTCCGCAGGGTGTCGTACGTCGTCGGATCGCCGTAGTCGCCGGAGACGTAGGTCAGGAGGCCCATCAGTTTCGCGAAGGCATCGCTGTCCACGCCGCCGTGCTCCGCGAGGCTGTCGTGGACGCGCGCCTTCAACTGCTCCGGTGTCTGCGGGCGGCGGGCGACCCCGATGACCGGGATGTCGAGATGACCGCGCCGCACCATCGCCTGCAGCGCGGGGAAGATCTTCTTGTACGCGAGGTCCCCCGTGATGCCGAAGAAGACGAGCGCGTCGGTGCGCGTCGCAGTCACGCTAACCCCCTTTCTGGTCGGCTTCCTTCTCCAGGTGCCCGCCGAAGGCGTAGCGCATCGCGGACTGAATCTTGTTCGCGTACTCGGCTTCACCGCGCGAGCTGAACCGTGCATAGAGCGCCGCGCTCAACACCGGCGCGGGCACGGACTCATCGATGGCCGCCGCGATCGTCCAGCGGCCCTCGCCGGAGTCCGACACGCGCCCGCCGAACTTCTCCAGTTGCGGGCTTTCGAGGAGGGCCCCGGCGGTGAGATCGAGGAGCCAAGAGGCGACGACGCTGCCGCGCCGCCAGAGCTCGGTGACCTCGCCGATGTTGATGTCGTACTGATAGTGCTCGGGATGGCGCAGGGGCGTCGTTTCGGCGTCCACCGTGCGCTGCGTATTGCCGACGTTCGCATGATGGAGAATATTGAGGCCCTCGGCATAGGCAGCCATCAGACCATACTCGATGCCGTTGTGCACCATCTTGACGAAGTGGCCCGCGCCGTTCGGCCCGCAATGCAGGTAGCCCTGCTCCGCCGTGCCGCTGCCCTCTTTCCGGCCCGGTGTCATGGGGGCGGCGTCCATACCGGGGGCGAGCGTTTGGAAGATCGGATCGAGATGCTTCACGGTCGCGTCCTCGCCGCCGATCATCAGGCAGTAGCCGCGCTCCAGCCCCCAGACGCCACCACTGGTGCCGACATCCACATAATGGATACCCTTCGGCTTCAACTCGGTGGCGCGGCGAATGTCATCGTGATAGTACGAGTTGCCGCCATCGATGACGATATCGCCCTTATTGAGCATCGGTAGCAACTGCTCCAGCGTCTGATCCACGGTCGCGGCGGGGACCATCAACCAGACGACGCGCGGCGTCGAGAGCTTACCGACGAGGTCTTGAAGCGAGGTCCCCTCGATCATGCCGTCCTTGACGAACTCCTGCCGCGTCTCAGGGCGACGCGCGAAACCCACGCAGGTGTGCCCATCCCGGATCAACCGCCGCACCATATTGCCGCCCATACGCCCCAGTCCGACCATTCCCAGTTCCATTTGCGCTTCCTTTCGCTCATTCGTACGTCTACACAAGCAGTATGCCGCGCTCCACGTCTTTTGAAAACCAGTTTCCTCATTGCCGGGGGTAGAGGATCATCTGTGTGCAACGGAAGAGGGCGATGGTTTGGCCGGTCGTCGGGTTCGTTACCTGTGCGTCCCAGACCTGCGTGGTGCGGCCACCGTGCATCAGTGTCGCCTCGCAGGTAATCGTCCCTTCACGCGCCGTGCCAAGGAAGTTCGTCTTCAGTTCTATCGTCGTGAAGCCCCGCGCGCCCTCGGGGAGATTGGCAATCGCGCCGAAGCCACATGCAGTGTCTGCCAATGCGACGACCGACGCCGCGTGGAGAAAGCCGTTCGGGGCCATCACCTCGGGCCGGATTGGCAGCCGCGCGTTCACCGTGCCTCCCTCGATGCGCATGATTTCCACTCCGATGTAGCCGGGAAGTGTCCCGGCGAAACGCGCGTTCATTTCTTGCAGGGTCGGCATCGATGCTCTTTGCTCCTTCGGTACAGCGCGCGAATCACGGTTCGCAGTTGCCGGAGATGTTTTCCGGAGTCACCACTCCACCGCAGGATACTATGTCTGGATCGTTCCTTCGCGGTCGAATCCCTGACAAGTGGATCAATTATGAGATTGGCGAATGCGCTCTTCTCTTGACGCCGACTGCGCGATTCGTAGAATGACAGCGATCAGAACATCTAAGTATCCTCTCTCCTGTTTCTGATTATAGAGTGATTTCGTATCTGTCCGTCCCGCCCGTGGGGATAGAGAGGAGGACATGCACGAGGGATTGGGATCGCGGGGATTTCTTTGTTGTATCTCCATAGAAGGGGCGATACGCATGACCGTTCCAATGCAACGCATCGCACGTCGGCATCTCCCAGGTGTCATCATTGCCATCACTACGGTACTCACCCTGTGTGTTTCCCTCGTCGGCGTCGGTGCGCAGGCACCGCCCGCGCCGTCCGCGAATGTGTTCGTCTTCGCGACGGGCGTGCAGAATCCGCGCGGCCTGCGGTTTGGCCCTGATGGCAGCCTCTACGTCGCCGAAGGTGGCGCGGGCGGCATGACCTCGACGGCCGGGCAATGCGATCAGGTCGTTCCTCCGGTCGGCCCATACACCGGTGGCAAGACCGGGCGCATCTCGAAGATCGATGCGAGCGGTAAGGTCACCATCGTGGCACAGGGCCTGCCCTCCGCGCGTGACGGGATGGGCGATCAGAGCGCCGTGACAGGCGTCGCGGACATCGAGTTCATCGGCACCACGCTCTACGCGCTCATCGCCGGCGGTGGCTGCTCGCACGGCAACGCCGATGCGCCGAACGCGGTAGTCAAGGTGAATGCGGACGGCAGCACGACACGTGTCGTGGACTTGAGCGCCTACGTGAAGAGCCATCCGGTCGCCAAACCTCAGCCCGCCGACTTCGAGCCGGACGGCGAATTCTACAGCATGACCCAGACCGGCGGGAACCTCTACGTCGTCGAGGCGAATCATGGCGAGTTGATCAAGGTCACGCCGGATGGCACGACCAGCCGCGTGATCGATTTCACCGTCACCCAGGGACATATCGTGCCGACGGTCGCTGCCTATCGCGACGGTAACTTTTACGTGAGCAACCTCGATACCTTTCCCATTGCCGGTACGTCGAAGATTTACAAAGTGACGCCGGGGGGTGACATCACGGTCGTCACGGGCGGACTCTCCGCCGTTCTCGGCATTGCCTATGATAGCCAGGGGCGTCTCTATGCATTGCAGATGAGCACGGTGCCGAATGCCGGCCCGGTCCCGGGCACAGGTAATGTCGTGCGGATGACTGCCTCAGGGGGGTGGGAACCCGTTGCGACCGGTCTCTTCTTCCCGACGGGGATGACCTTCGGTCCGGACGGTACGCTCTATGTCTCGAACATGGGCTTTGGCCCGCCGACGGGGCAGATCGTCAAAGTGAACGTCAATGCGGCACCGACCGCCGCGCCAGCACCCGCCCCGGCTCCTGCTCCTGCACCGGCTCCCGCACCCGTTGCCGCGCCCGCGCCCGCGGTCTCGCCTCCGGTCGCACCACCGAAGGCGGGCGGCGGCAGTGATGCAGCCTTCGTTCGCCGCCTCGGCGACGGCTGATCTCGCGCATACGCGCATACGAGAGGGCGAAACGGGGGTGGCATCAGCCACCCCCATCCTCATGTTGGGGCGCACACGTTGCGATCGGGGGCGGGCAGGCGCACACTATGCGTGCGCGGCTGATACCGAAGAAGGAGCAGGTCATCATGCATGCAATCGCCCCCGCTACTCCGCTCACTGCCGCGTGGCCGCCCGGCCCGTCATCACGCGCGTTCCTCCGCTCCACGATTACTTCCCGGTCGCACCCCATTGCGCGGTTCACCGCCCTGCAACAGCGTTACGGCAACACCTTTGCGTTTCATGTGCGCGGTCGGCACTTCACGATGTTCATTGGGCCGGACGCGAACCAGTATCTGCTCGCCACGCACGCGGGATCGTTCAACCAGGGTGCCTCCGTACGACTCGGGCCGGTGCTCGGTAAAGGGCTCCTGACGAGTGATGGGCCGCTCCACGCAACACAGCGCCGCCTCGTGCAGCCCGCCTTCCATCGCGGGCGGATCGAGGCGTATCAGACGGCGATGGCAACAGAGACGGCGCGGATGCTCGATACGTGGCGTGGCGGCACGGAGATGGATTTCTCCGCAGCCATGCACGACCTGACGCTAACGATAGTCGGGCGAACACTGTTCGATGTCGATCTCGCGCATCAGGCGGGTGATATTGGCAACAGCGTCGCGGCGATGATCCGCTTTCTCCGTTTCCGCCCGGTCTCGCTGACGAACTTCCAGATCAATCTGCCCGGCTTCCCCTATCACCGCTTCCTTGAGGACAAAGCGAAACTCGATGCGCTGGTCTATCGCCTGATCGCCGAGCGCCGGGAAGCGGGGAACGACAACGGCGATATCCTCTCGATGCTGCTCGCAGCGCGGGATGAAGATGGCACGGCGATGACCGACACGCAGGTCCGCGACGAGGTGATCACCTTCCTCGCCGCCGGGCATGAGACGACCGCCAACGCCCTCGGCTGGACCTTCATGCTGCTCTCACAGCACCCCGCGGTGCGTCAGCGGCTGATGGAAGAGATCAATACCACGCTCGGCGACCGTCTGCCGGAATCCCGCGACCTCGCGCGTCTCAGCTATCTCGAATGCGTGATCAAAGAATCACTACGCCTCTATCCGCCCGCGTGGGCCGGAACACGGATCGCGACGGAAGCAGTCACATTGCGCGACTACCACCTCCCGGCGGGCACGATTGTTGGCTTCAGCCAGTATCTGACGCATCGGATGCCCGAGCACTTCGCGGAGCCGGAACGCTTCTTGCCCGAGCGGTTCGACCCCGATCACGGCGAGTGGCACCCGCCCTATGCCTACATCCCCTTCGGGACGGGGCCGCGCTCCTGCATCGGCTCCGGCTTCGCGCTGATGGAGCTGAAAACGATCGTTCCCATCATTCTGCAACGCTTCTGCCCGGAACTCGTTCCGCATCAGCGCATCGAGATCGAACCACTCATCACCCTCCGGGCGAAAAAGAATATTCGGATGCGGGTGTGAGGCCCGAACCGCGCATCGCGCATCGTGAGTGGAACGAACCTCCCGCCTGCGGCGTTCCCCTTGTGTCGCTGTCAGATGCGTTGGTCAATGCTGTTGTGTGACGACGTATGGCTATGAACTGAGGGGGCGTCGATGCGGGCATGGGCACATTCGCGGGGAGCGAGGAAGCGATACGGGGCGTTGCTGCTGTTGCTTGTCCTGCTCCTTGCCGCGTGCGGCGGGGGCGGCGCATCCTCGACGCCCCCGTCTGCGACGCCCGGTGTCCCTCTCGCGACCGCGCTCCCACCGACAGCCCGCACGATCGATAAGGTGGATGAGGTCTTCCTTCACCTCCTCGTCGTCTACCAGACGCAGGGTCTCGATGCCGCGAAACAGTTCGCGCGCGATCAAGGGCTGATGACCACAAAGGAGGACCTGCGCATCACGCTCGTCCTCGACAGCGACGATCCGTCCATCGTGGATGGAACGGCGCTCACCGTCGGGCGGATGGGCGGGCGCGTGACCTCGACCTTCGGCAACCAGATCGAACTCGTCGTGCCGGTGCAGATGGTGATGGAGTACGGCAGGGCGGCGAACAAGCAGTCATTTTTCGCGGACCTTGCGGACTTCGCACATGTGCGCGATATCCGCCGCACCCCCCTCGCCCAGCCAATGACCGTGCGATCCCCCCATCTGACTGCGACCCAGACTCCCACGCGCCGCACCCCCGACGGTACGAGTGAGGGCGTCGCCTACACTGGCGCGGACCGCTGGCAAGCGGCGGGCATCACCGGGAAGGGCGTCAAGATCGGCGTCATCGACGGTGGCTTCACCAAGTACACGGGCATCCTCGGCAGTGCGACGGTCACAGTGAAATCGTTTCGTGCCGATGGCTTGATCGAGGATCGCGGTGACGACGAGACGATCCACGGCACCGCGTGCGCGGAGATCGTCCACGAGATGGCACCGGATGCCGCACTTTACCTCGTCGCCATCGACACACCGGGCGAGTTCGTCAAGGCGACTGGCTATCTTGTCAGTATTGGCGTGCGGGTGATTACGTCATCGCTCGGTTTCGACGGCTATAATCCGGTGGATGGGACGAGCGAACTCGCCGTCGCGGTCGATAAGGCGCGGGCGGCGGGCGTCTTTTTCGTCAACGCGGCAGGCAATAGCGCCTCCGGCAGTGTCAATAGCGATTCCGTCGAGGGGCATTTCAGCGCCACCTTCCACGACGGTGACGGGGACGGCTTTCATGATTTCCCCGGCGCGCAACGCGCGAACGGCCTCGCGGTCCGTCTCTTCGCCTCCCAGCCATTTTCGATCACGCTGAACTGGAACGATTGGATGCTACCGGGGCGCGCGAACTATGCGCTGTACCTCTATAACCGGGCCGGGCAGGAGATCGCGCGCAGCGACACCGATCATGTACGGAGGCAAAAAGCGCCGGTGCAGACAATCCACGGGAAGGTGGCCAGCGGCATGTACTTCCTGAAAATCCGTAAGATGCGGACCGAGGACCCCGATCTGCCCTTCCACATCTACTTCGACTCCGCGCAACTCGAAATGGCGACCGCAGCGGGCAGCTTGACGGTTCCAGCAGACGCGCGGGGTGCCGTCGCCGTGGCAGCCATCGATGTGCAGACGGATCGCGTGGAGGAGTTTTCCTCGCATGGGCCGACGCTCGATGGGCGGATGAAACCCGATCTCGGCGCGCCCGACGATGTCTCCAGCCTCGCCTACGCGATGACCGGCGAGAAGACGTTCTATGGCACGAGCGCGGCGACGCCGCATGTTGCCGGGGCGGCTGCTCTCGTCCTGCAAGCCTTCCCGACGATGACGCCCGATGCGCTGCTGGACTTCTTCGCCAGTCACGCCCGGCAGCCGAAAGGGACGGAGAGCGCCGCGAACATCATCGGCAAGGGCCGCCTCTTTCTCGATGCCGCATCCATCGCCAGCCGCGCTACCGTCAGCCCCACACCATCCCCACGCATCCATCCGTGAGAACCGAATCCTGAAACCGGGGAGAACCGCAAAGGCGCAAAGAGCGCAAAGACGGAGAAAGATTAATGTTCTTCTCTCTTCTTTGCGTTCTTCGTGTCCTTTGCGCCTTTGCGGTTCTCCCCGGTTTCGTCAGGCGACCGGGAGGGGCAGGGATACCGGGGCGTGTGCGCGGTCGGATTGTTCGACGGCGTCCAGCACTTCCTGGCAGCGCATCCCGTCCGAGAAATCGGGTGAGGGCGGGATGTCGGCGCGGATCGCATCGATAAAATCGGTCATCACGCGCTGCGGAGTGCCGAGCAGATAGACTGGCGGGACGGGAACGGTGGCGAAGGCGTTGTAGCGTGCCTGGCCGCTGCCGAAGCAAATCTGGATGCGGTCGCCGCCCATATCCCACTTCTCGATCTCGTAGATGACCGCGCCTTTCGTGCCGTACAGCTCGATGCGCTGATGATTGTTGTGCCCAATCGCGCACCGGCTCGCGTTGATCACGCCTTGCGCGCCATTCGTGAAAGTCGCGCGGAGCGAGACGGCATCGTCTACGTCCACCGAGCCGGCGCCGCCCGTCGTCAGGGGGCGTTCGGGTGTGAAGGTGTGCAGGTGGCCGCTCACGCTCGCGAACTCACCGATCCACCAGCGGCAGAGGTCAATGATGTGCGAGGCGAGATCGCCCAAGGCACCCGCTCCCCGATTCCGCGCGCGTTTGCCGCCAACTGATCGGTGTCGCCGGATCGGCGAGGCTGCCATTGAAGTAGTTCGCGTAGACATGATAAATCTCGCCCAGTTCGCCGCCGGCGATCAGCTCATGGATGAAGCCCGCCGCCGGAATCCAGCGATAGCGGAAGTTCACCGCCGTCTTGCGGCCCGGTTGCGTCGGCGCGCTCCGTCATCCGCCGCGCGCCCGCGTAATCGAGTGCGAGCGGCTTCTCGCAGAGCACATGCATCCCGCGCATCGAGTGCGGCGAGGGCGATCGGTTCGTGCGAGACATTCGGCGTGCAGATGCTGACGGCGTCGAGCGGTAACTGGAGCAGTTCGCGGTAGTCGGTAAAGGCGTGTGGCACGCCGAAGGTGGCGGCGGCCTGGCGCGCGCTCGCCTCCACTACATCGCTGACCGCGACGATCTCCGCCTTGCCCGCCGCTTCCGCATCCTTATACGCGGGCAGATGGCGCAGGACGGCGATGCCACCCGTCCCGATCACCCCGACTTTGATCCTCTCCGTCACGTCGCATGCTCCTTCCTTCGTTCGTCGTACGTCGCGGCTAATACTGCATCAGCGCGAAGATGTCGTGGTCGCCGAGACGGTCGCGACCATTGAGGAAAGTCAGTTCGATGACGAACGCGACACCGACCACCGCACCACCAAGTTTCTCGACCAGTTCGACCGTCGCGGCGGTCGTCCCCCCGGTGGCGAGAAGATCATCGACGATCAGGACGCGCTGACCGGGCGTCAGGGCATCGGTGTGCATCTCGATGATCGCCTCCCCATATTCGAGTTGATAGGCGACGTTGATGGTCGAGTAGGGGAGCTTGCCAAACTTCCGCGCGGTCACGAACGGCACGCCGAGGATATAGGCGAGCGGCGCACCGAAGATGAAGCCGCGCGACTCGACCGCGACGACGGCCTCGATCTTCGTGTCGCGATAGTGTACGGCGAGGGCATCAAGCACCTCTTTGAAGGCCGCAGGGTTGGCGAGCAGCGGCGTAATGTCCCGATAAAGGATGCCGGGCTGCGGGAAATCCGGAATATCGCGAATATACTGCTTGATGTGCTCGGCGCTCGTGGTCATCTGCTGCTCCTCCATCGCGATCCTGCCCTGGCCCGCCAGCCATTGTACGCGACACGGAGGAAGAAAGTTTAAGCGCAGAGGACACAGAGGACGCAGAGGGCACAGAGAATAGATTTTCATTTCTCTTCTCTGCGGTCTCTGCGCTCTTTGTGTCCTCTGCGCTTCAATCCCTCCCTAACGCATCCCGGCCAGCGCGACGGGGTGGGGGCGGAGGACTTCATCGACGATGCCGTAGTCGCGCGCGTCGTCGGCGTTCATGAAGTAGTCGCGCTCGGTGTCGCGTTTGACCTTGTCGAACGGCTGGCCGCTGTGAGCTGCCATGATCTCGATACAGCGTGTGACAAGGCCGATAGCCTCGCGCGCCTGCACCTCGACATCCGGGGTGTTGCCGCTGAACCCGCCGGACCCCTGATGAATCAGAACGCGCGAGTTCGGCAGCGCGAATCGTTTGCCGGGCGTGCCCGCCATGAGAAGCACCGAACCCATGCTCGCGGCCAGCCCCATACAGACGGTCGAGATGTCGCACCGAAGCATCTGCATCGTGTCGTAGATACCGAGGCCCGCGTAGACCTCGCCGCCGGGGCTGTTGATGTAGAGACGGATTTCTCGCTCGGGGTCTTCGTAATCGAGAAATAGCAGTTGCGCGATGACGAGGTTGGCGATCTGGCTGTCGACGGGCGCGCCGAGGAAGACGACCCGCTCCCGCAAGAGGCGCGAGTAGATGTCCCACGAGCGTTCGCCGCGATTGGTGGTTTCGATGACGGCGGGGATGACCATTGTTTGGATACATCGCGATACACTCCTCTCTGATACGGCGGCAGGTCGCCGCGACGAATTTGCAGCGTAGAAGCCTTCGATGGAGAATGCAACGAAAATAGATGCTTAGAGCATATGTAGTCGAAAATTGCGGAGGTGACGAGATGGCGGATCTGCAACAAACGGTCGGGGCAGTGATTCGGCGGGCGCGTCAGGAGCAGTGGATGACGCTCAAGGCGCTCGCAACAGCGGCGGGTTTGTCCGTCGTGTATCTTGGGGAGATCGAGCGCGGGAAGAAATACCCGTCCCCTGCGGTGCTTGAGCGATTGGCAGGCGCGCTTGACCTGACATTGCCGGACTTGCTCGAACTCGTCGCGGATGAACTACGCACCGAGACCGCCCCGACAACCGCCCAGACACTCAAACTCGCTGCGTGACAGCCACAGACTGACGGTGTGGGCAGGTCCGCACCTAGCCATTTGCCGGATACCTCAGCCGCATTTTCTGCGCTATAGAGGAGAGGAGAATGCTGGCTTGCGGGAGACGTGTTCGTTGCGCATGACGCGCACGCACGGAGATGGAGTTCACGATGGTTACACATAGCTGCGTCCTTGCTCCGCATCTGAAAGAGGACCTCTCGATTGGCGTGGCGGGGAAGTATGGGCGGATGTTCCCGGACCTCCCCGGCCTCGATGTGGACGAAACCGCCCTCCTCGATCTCGGCAAGATTGGCGCGCCGATGGATGCACCGATACAGCCGGACGAGGCAGGGACCGCCAGCGATAACCCGCGTGTCCCGGCGGGCTGGCCGCTCTTCGGGCAGTTCGTCGCGCACGACATCACCGCAGATCGCAGTCTGTTGCAGCATCACGCAAGCAGCGGGGAACTCATCAACTTCCGTACGCCGCAGTTGGACCTCGAATCGGTCTATGCCGCCGGGCCAGGTGGCTCACCCTATCTGTATGATCTGGACGACCCGGACAAGTTCCTCCTCGGCGTGAACGAGAAGGGCGAGCCGCATGATCTGCCCCGGAACCGGCAAGGTGTCGCACTAGTCGGTGACAAGCGCAACGATGTTCATTTGATCGTTTCGCAGCTCCATGTCGCCTTTCTCACCTTCCACAATGCCATCGTCGATCATCTGCGTGCGCAGGGGATGCCGGCCGATCTCGTCTTCGATCATGCGCGGCGGCTCGTGCAGTGGCATTATCAGTGGATCGTCGTCCATGAGTACTTGCCCCTCTCGGTTGGCGCCGCAGTGGTCGAGGATATTCTGACGAACGGGTTGCGCTCCTACACGGTGGAGACGATGCCCTTCATCCCGGTCGAGTTCGCGGACGCCGCCTATCGTTTCGGACACAGCCAGATTCGGGCGATATATCAGCTGAACGAGGCGGCACGCGGGCCGATCTTCCCCTTCTGTAGTGGTGGCTGCCCGGTGGAAAGCGCCCGCGTGCTCGACTGGCGGTACTTCTTCGCGCTCGATGCGGCGCACCCGCCGCAGGCGAGCAAACGAATCGATACCTTGCTCGTTCACCCCCTGATCGATCTGCCCTTCGCGGTAGTCGGTGCAACGCCGATCCCGGAGTACACCTCACTTGCCGTGCGCGATCTGCAACGCTCCCGCGCGCTCGATCTCCCCTCCGGTGAAGCGATTGCCCGTGCAATGGGCGAGGAACCCCTGACCGCAGACGAAGCAGGTCTCGCCACCTATGGCTGGCAGAGTGAGACGACGCTCTGGTACTACATCCTCAAGGAAGCGGAAGTGCGCCACGGCGGCGCGCAACTCGGCCCTGTCGGCGGGCGGATCGTCGCGGAAGTGCTTTTGGGCTTGATCGGTGCGGATCGTGACTCGTTTCTGAACGCGGATGCGGCATGGGTGCCGACGCTGCCCGCCGCGCAGCCTGACGATTTCACGATGGCCGATCTCTTCCGTTTCGCCGCGCGTGGATAGGATTGCGCGGTAGCCGCGACGGATGCCTTTGACCTGCCAAGGAATGCAAGGCGTTCTTGAGCCGTTGCATGAATTTGTCCATACGCTCGCGCTGCCGCTTGACGGATACGGCGCGCGGGCGGATGATTTTCGCTGCCTTGCCCCGCCGCAAGGCAGGACTTTTGCCCGCTCGTATACAGCGAAAGGACGTGGCCGGTGGCAACGACGTTCAAGTATGTCGGTAAAGCGACCAAGCGGCAGGATGGGCCTCGCAAGCTCACGGGTGAGGAGCAATTCACCGGCGACATGACCCTGCCCCGTATGACGCACGCGCGGTTCGTCAACAGTATCTATGCGAACGCCAACATCAAGGGCATCGATACGCGCGCCGCGCGTGCGCTCCCCGGTGTCGTCGATGTCTGCACGGCGGAAGACCTTCTGGCGCTCTACAAGGCACCGCCTGCCCGCCTGCCGCTCGCGCAGGGGCGCGTCGTCTTCTATGGTCAGCCGGTCGCGGTCGTCATCGCCAATAGCGAGGCGCTCGCGGAGGAGGCCGCCGCACTCGTCCAGGTGGATTACGAGGAACTTCCCGTCGTCATGGACGTGGAAGCCGCGATGAACCCCGATTCGCCGCACGCGATCTTCAAAGAGACCGAAGGGAACGACGAACTGGATATGCACGCGGCGGTCGCGGCGGTCGCGGAGGAGAAACGCGAGTTGCCGCCGAATGTCGCCGCCTTCAAGCACTATCACCGGGGCGACGTGGCGCAAGGCATCGCGGAGTCTGATGTCGTCGTGACGCGCAAGTACAAGACGAACTGGGTGCATCAGTCGTATATCGAGCCGCACGCGACGGTGGCATCGATGGACAATACTGGCGTACTCTCGGTCTGGACGAGCACGCAGGCGATGTTCTATTGCCGCTCGGCGGTCGCGACGGCGACGGGTATCCCGGAGAACAAGGTGCGGATGACGGCGATGCCCGTCGGTGGCGGTTTCGGTGGGAAGTTCCTCCTCTACGAGCCGCTCGTGGCGCTCCTCGCTCTCAAGACGCGCCGCCCGGTGCGCTTCGTCCTCACCAGGATGGAGGAGTTCCTTTCCGGCAACCCCGCGCCCGGCTGCACGATCGAACTGACGACCGGGGCGAAAAAAGACGGCACGATCCAGGCGCTGAAGGCGAAGGTCGTCTTCGACACCGGTGCCTTCCCCGGTGCGCCGTCGGGTATCGCGTCGATGATGCTCGGTGGCTACTACAAGATTCCGCACCTCGAAATCGAGACATACGACGTCCACACGAACAGGATCAACATCGGTGCCTATCGCGCCCCCGGTGTGCCCCAGGCGACCTTCGCTGTCGAATCGAACATCAGCCAGATGGCGAAAGAACTCGGCATGGATGATCTGACCTTCCGCCTGAAGAATATCGCCGAAGAGGGCGACCTCCTGCCGGACAACACCGCGTGGCCGCCTGTCGGCCTCAAGGAATGCCTCGAAGCATTGCAGGCACACCCGGCCTGGTCAGAGCCGAAGGGGGAGAACGAGGGCATCGGGATCGCGGTCGGCGCGTGGTTCGGCGGCCTCGAACCGGCCTCCGCCGCCTGCCGCCTGAACGCAGACGGCTCGCTCGCCCTCGTCCTGGGCTCACAGGACATCACGGGCACAAATACCTCCTTCGCGATGATGGCGGCTGAAATCTTCGGGATCGATGTCGAGAAGATACAAATCATCTCCGGCAACACCGACACCGCGCCGTACGCCGGTTCGGCAGGCGGCAGCAAGATCCTCTACACGGTCGGCCCCGCCGTCATCCAGGCCGTGGAATCCGCGCGGAAGCAACTTCTTGCGATCGCTGCGGAGCAATTGGAAGCAGCGGTGGAGGACCTGGAAATCGTCGATGACAAGGTGCGCGTCAAGGGCGCGCCGGGGCAGGAGAAATCGATCGCCGAACTCGCCCGGATGACGATGCAGTTCGGTGGGCGGTACGCGCCCGTCTATGGCAGCGGCACGACGGCGCAGACGAACCGCGCCCCCGGTGCCGCCGCGCATCTCGTTCGGGTCAAGGCGGACCCGGAGACGGGCGATGTGCAGGTGCTGCGATACGTGGCGGCGCAGGATGTCGGCCGCGCGATCAACCCGGCGTCGGTGGACGGTCAGATCATGGGTGGCGTGGCGCAAGGTATCGGCTGGGGACTTTACGAGAGCATGGTCTACGACGCGCGCGGCACGCTCCTGACGGCCTCGTTCCTCGATTACGCCGTTCCCTCGGTGGACGCTGTTCCCCAGATCGAGACGATCGTTCTGGAGATTCCCGCGCCCGTCGGCCCGTTCGGCGGCAAAGGGATCGGCGAGCCGCCCGTCATTCCCGGTGCGGGCGCAATCGCGAACGCCATTGCCGACGCGATCGGCGTACGCGTCTATGAGATTCCGATGACACCTGAGCGGGTCGTCCGCGCGGGGCAGGCGAACGGGGCGTAACGGGAACGTTCCTCACCCCCTGCCCCCTCTCCATCGCCCATAGATCGAGGTACAGACAGGTTTGTATGGCGATGGAGAGGGGTGAGCTCACGGGAAATGCCGTAGTGTTTCCAATACCCATTCACCTATCTCTCTCCCCCTCTCCATCGCCAAACGGACCTTTCTATTCCACAATCCTATGGGCGATGGAGAGGGGGCCGGGGGGTGAGGACTGTTCCACCCGCAGGTCGCCATTTTCATTGACAGGACACAAGGAAAGGTGCTATACATCCCGCGCGACCACACCTCGAAGCGGGGGCGGCGTCTGATACGCGCGCTCCAGACGCCAGCGGAGATTCTGGCGGGTCATGAGCCGTGTGCTGATGTGCGTTGATGGAGGAGAGGAGTATCAATTATGATTGACAAACACCACACATGGGTATCGAGCGATGTGACGCGGCGCGCGTTCCTTGGCGGTACGGCTGCGACTGCGGCGACTGCGATCCTTGCAGCGTGCGGCAGTAGTTCCGCGACCGATACGCCCGCACCGAAGCCGCCCGCCGCCTCACCGGCGGCGGCGGCGGCCAGCCCCGCAGCAGGCGCGGCAAGCCCGGCGGCAACGACTGCCGCTTCGAGTGCGGCGGCAGCGACCAAGCCCGCCGCCACGACGGGTGCCGCCGGGACGACCGCACCGGCGACGACCGCAGCGGGTGCCGCCTCTCCTGCGCCGACAGCGGCTGTCGCAGCCGGAAACGTCAAGAAGGGCGGTGTCCTCAAGGTCGGGGTGCAGGCTGACCCCGTCGCCCTCGATCCGCACAGCACGAGCCTGACCGCGACCAACCACATCGTTGAGCATATCTATGGTCGTCTCGTCACCATCGATGCGACGCTTTCCCCGAAACCGGATCTCGCGGAATCGTGGGACATCTCGCCCGACGGCCTCGTCTATACCTTCAAACTGCGCAAGGGTGTGAAGTTCCACAATGGGCAGACCCCTCGTCGCAGCGGACGTGAAGTACTCCTATGAGCGCGTGCTGGACCCGAAGACGAAGTCCACCAGCACGGCGGGGCTCACCAGTATCGATACGATCGAGACGCCGGATGACGGCACGGTGAAGATCACGCTCAAGAAGCCGAATGCCGCCTTCCTCGTCGGTTTGTGGAGCCCGAACTACGCCATCGTCAAGAAAGAAGACGTGGACAAGAACGGCGATCTGACGAAGGTTGCGAACGGCACCGGCCCCTTCAAGTTCAAGGATTACGCCCCGAACACCAAGCTGCGGCTCGAGCGGAACGCGGACTACTGGGAGACGGGCAAGCCCTATCTGGACGGCATCGAGTTCATCCCGGTCCCGGATGACACCGCGCGCACCACAGCGATCCGCACCGGCACGGTGGACTTCGTCGAGTACGCCCCAGCGAAAGACATTCCGCAACTTGAAGGCGGACAAAACCCTCGCGCTCGCGGGCGACCAGAACACGAACATTCGCTATCTCGGCTTCAACCTGACGAAGAAGGATGCGCCCTGGGCGAACCCGAAGGTGCGGCAGGCGATGAGCCTCGCGATCGACCGGCAGGCGATCGTCGATGCGGCGTTCTATGGCCTGGCCACCCCGACACTGACCGTCTTCCCGCCCGGTTACTGGGCGACGCTCGAAACGAAGGTGCCGCCGCAGGACATCGCGGGAAGCCGAAGCAGATGCTCGCGGACGCCGGTTTCCCGAACGGCTTCAAGGCGACGATCAAGACGTGGTCGTCATACCCCTTCCTCTCGAATGCCGCCCTCGCGGTGCAGGATCAGTTGAAGCAGATCGGCATCACGGTGGATGTGCAGCAGGAAGACAACGGCACCTTCATCGCGGACAACAACGCGAAGAATTACGACATGCTCGTCTGCGGCACGTCCGGATACACCGACCCGAACGAGATCATGCTTGGCAACTTCGGCACGGGCTTGGCCTCGAATAACTCGGCTACAGTGACCCCGATTTCGACAAGCTGACTGCGGACGGCGTCGCGACGACCAAGCAGGAAGACCGGAAGAAGGTCTACGCCCAGTTGCAGCAGAAGCTGCTCACGGACAATCCCGTGGGTGATGCTCTATGTCGGTAGCCAGTACGAGGCGATGAAGACCTACGTCAAGGGCTACACGCATAACGCGACGGGCACGAACATCGCCCTGAAGGATACGTGGCTCGATAAGTAGGCGGTAGCCGGTAGTCGAGTAGTCAGTAGTCAGTAGTCAGTGGGATTGATCCCTTTCTGGCTGCTGTCTACTGACTACCGGCTACTAACTACGAGGAGCGCAGCGACGCATGGGACGGTACATCGCCAGGCGGTTGGCGCTGCTCGTGCCGGTACTGGTCGGCGTCTCGATCGTCACCTTTTTGTCGTCCGGCTCTTGCCGGGGAACGTGCTCGATCTTCTGATCGGCGTGGATCAACGCATGACAGTGGAGGATAAGGCCCGGCTCCGTCATGAGTACGGCCTCGACGCGCCCTTGCCCGTGCAGTACGTGCAGTGGGCGAGTCATGTGCTGCACGGCGATCTCGGCACGTCGTTCCGCAGTGGCGCATCGATCACCGAGGAACTGCGGCTGCGGGTGCCGGCGACGCTTGAACTGACGCTGCTCGCGGCGCTCCTCGGCGGCATCCCGGCGATCTTTTTCGGGATGATCGCCGCTGTCCGGCGGAATAGCTGGCTGGATTACCCCGCCACGCTCATCACGCCTGATTGGCGTCTCGCTGCCGAATTTCTGGCTGGCGACGCTGCTCGTCTTCATGTTCTCGCTCAAGCTGCGCTTGTTGCCGCCGATCCGCTACGTGCCACTTGCGGAAGGCGTCGGCGACAATCTCAGGCATATGGTCCTGCCCGCGTTCGCGCTCGGTGCGCCACTCGCGACGGTGATGATGCGGCAGACGCGTTCGGCGGTGCTCGAAGTGCTGGGGCAGGACCATGTGCGTGTCGCGCGGGCGAAGGGGCTGCGCGAGGCCGTCGTGCTCAACCGCCATGTGCTCCGCAACGCGCTTATCCCGATCGTCACGGTACTCGGCATCCAGATCGCGCGGCTGCTTGGGGGCGTCTTCATTATCGAGCAGATCTTCGCGCATGCCGGGGATCGGACGCCTGACGCTCGACGCGATCCAGAACCGCGATTACCCCATCGTGCAGGGCGTCGTCGCTCGTGCTCGCCGTCATCTTCGTGCTCATCAGCCTGCTCGTGGATGTCCTCTACGCCTTTATTGACCCGCGCATCCGCGTGAGCTGACGGAAACCATTTGAACCGCAAAGACGCACAGAGCGCAAAGGACGCAAAGGGAGAACAACAGATTGAAACGAGAATCCCGCGATCCTCTGCATTTTTCTTTGCGATCTCTGCGCTCTTTGCGTCTTTTCGCTCCACTCGCCTTCATTCTTTCGGGGAGGCGTGCATGCGCAGGCGCGAGGGGCGGAACGATCGCGCTACCGCTGAGGCGGCGCCGAACGCGCGGCGGCGACGGGCATGGTCGGCCTTTCGGCGGCAACAGTTGGCGGTGGCGGGGAGCGTGATCGTCGGCTTCTTCGTGGTCGTGGCGGTGCTCGGGCCGACAGATCGCGCCCTACGACCCCGTGAAGCAGACATGTGCGCAGCCGCTTTCAGCCGCCGAGCAGCGCACATCTGGCTCGGGCACGGATGAGTTCGGGCGCGATCTTCTCAGTCGCCTGCTGCACGGGGCGTTGGATTTCGTTCGAGGTCGGCATGGTCAGTGTCGCGCTCGCGGGACTGTTTGGCGTGCTGCTTCGGCCTCATTGCGGGCTATTGGGGCGGTTGGCTCGATACCTCGCTCACGCTGGCGATGGATGTGCTGTATGCCTTTCCCGGCTTGCTGCTCGCCATCGCGCTCGTCGCGGTGCTCGGCACTCGCTGCGCAATGTCTTCATCGCGATCTCAGTCACGAACATGCCGACCTTCATGCGCATCGTGCGCGGGTCCGTGCTTGCGGTGCGGCGCACGCCGTATGTCGAGGCGGCGACTGCGGTCGGCGTCTCGACGCCGCGCATCCTCGCTCGGCATATCTTCCCGAATGTCACGCCCCCGCTGATCGTGCATCCTCGCTCACCTTCGCATTCGCGGTGCTGGCGGAAGCGTCGCTCGCGTACCTCGGTCTGGGCAACAAGCCGCCCTCGCCCTCGTGGGGGTCGATGCTCAACAGCAGCTACGGTGTTCCTCGAAACCGCACCGTGGGTCTCGATCTTGCCGGGCGCGCCGATTGCCCTCACCGTGCTCGGCTTCAACCTGCTCGGTGACGGCATGCGCGACGCGCTCGACCCGCGCTTGCGTTAACGTGTTCGCCCTAACCCCCCATCCGCCCAAAGGGCACCCGCCTTCCCCACAGGGAAGGGGGAGCAAGAAGAGATATGGAGAACGGATGACTTCTCTACGACGGTTTGGTGAGCGGGGCGAGTGGTGGGTGGTAGCGCAAGGGGGGCTCTTTGTCGCGGCAGCGATTGCGCCGGGGAAGGGCGCGGCATGGTCGCCGGGATGGCGGCGATGGGGGCGCATCGTCGGGTTGCCGCTTGCACTTGCGGGCGTCGGGTTGACGGCGGCGAGCTTCCGGGATCTCGGTGAGAATCTGACCCCCCTCCCGCACCCGAAAGACGATGCGACCCTCGTCCAGGACGGCGTCTATGGCGTCGTTCGGCATCCGATCTACAGCGGTATCATCCTCACGACGCTCGGTGCGGGTCTTGTGACCGGCAACCGGACGCGAACGTTCCTCGGCCTCGTCTTCTTCGCCTTCTTCGATGCCAAAGCGCGCCGCGAAGAAGGCTGGCTGACCGAGAAGTTCCCCGCCTACCCTGCCTATCGCCGCTCCGTCAAAAAGCTCATCCCCTTCGTCTACTGACAAACCACTTGAACCGCAGAGGCGCAGAGAACGCAGAGAGAAGAGAAAATAAGGGAATCTCTGTGCTCTCTGTGTTGCTCCCTCTCGTTAGTGTTCTCTGCGTCCTCTGCGTCTCTGCGGTTCAATCCACTGTCGCGATTAGCCGAGATGAAGGAGGAGGGATGCGCCGAGGGGGCCGGTGAAGGGGAGCGGGCGGAGGGCGTTCGTGATGCGACGCAGGCGCGCGGGATTCGTGAGCAGGCGTTGCGCCCATGCTTCGGCGCGGTGCTGCGGAAAGAAACGGCGTCGCACGCGCTGTTCGTAGGGGAGAAGGCGCGGCGCGAAAGATCCCCCGCACGCAGCGCGGCGACGAGCGTTTCCGCTGCCCAGACACCGGAGCGGAGGGCGGGATAGATGCCCGCGCCGGTCATTGGGCCGACGAGCGCGGCCGCTTCGCCCACGAGCAGCACCCCATCTCCAACGAGCGGGCCGCGCCGGGGGGCGAGCGCGAGGGGCCACGCACGCGGCGGCAGTTCGTCGCTGATCGTCGCGCTCGCGAGCCAGGGCGTCCCGGCCATGAAACGGTGGAAGAGATCGCGCAGATGGGCAGTATCGGGCGTCTCCGTCGCGGAGGCGAGGGTGCCGATGCCAATGTTTGCATTGCCATCCGGGAGAGGCATCAGCCAGCCATAGCCCGGCGCGGTCTGTGTGTCATAGGCGAAGACGAGGCAGTCGTTCCACGCGGTAGGGAGCGCGATACCCGTTGCATAGCCGCGCAAGGCGACCCCGATCTGCCCCGCTCGCGTCGTTTCCTCCCCACGCACGGCCCGGGCGATGCGGGAGCCGTATCCGTCCGCTCCGATCACCGCCCGTGCCCGAATCGTGGTCGTTGTCTGTGCATCGCCACCCGATACACCGACGACCGCCCCTCGTTCATGCAGCAGGTCACGCACATGCAGGCGGATGAAGGTCGCGCCCGCCCGCTCCGCCGCGTGGACGAGTGCGGTATCGAAGATATGACGCGGGATGACGCGCGCGTCTTTCCGGTTGCGGTTTGACGCGCGCAGCACGAGGGGCCGTGTCTGGGGGGCGATCACGACCGCGCCACGCAGGGGCAGATACGGCGCGACCGTTTCGGCATCCACGCCGAGCGTGCGCGCGAGCGCGACCCCGCCATAGCCGATCAAGTCGCCGCACGGTTTCGTGCGCGGGAATGCCTGCCGGTCGATCAGCGCGACTCGTAATCCCGCCCGTGCGAGGGTGATCGCCGCCGCACTCCCGCCCGGCCCCGCGCCCACCACCGCTACGTCGTAGTCGCTCACTGCCACTGCTGCCCCTCATCCCAGTAGCGAGTAAGTAGAGTAACGAGAATGAGGCTTCTTCCTCGTTACTTTTGACTCGTTACTCGTTACTTCCCGTTGGCCGCTTCACACACATGCTATAATAGCAAAGTGCGTCCTCGCTTACCGCTGGTATGGATCAGCCCGCGAGACGAGAATCCGCGAGCGAGGTTCCGACCAGCGAGCGAGAAGGACAGGACAGTGGCGAAAAGTTTGTATGTGGGCGGGTTGCCGTATAGCACAACGGAATCCTCAGTACGGGAACTCTTCACCGAAGTGGGTGAAGTGGCGACTGTACGCCTGATCATGGACCGGGAGACCGGCCAGAGCAAGGGCTTCGCGTTCGTTGACATGGCGGATGATGCATCCGCGCAGGAAGCGATCACGAAGTTCAATGGCTATCAGTTCGGCGGTCGCTCGCTCGTGGTCAATGAGGCTCGCCCGCGTGAGGACCGCGCCGGTGGTGGCGGCGGTGGCTACGGTGGTGGCGGTGGCCGTGGCGGTGGTGGCTATGGTGGTGGCGGCGGTGGTCGCGACCGTGGTGGTCGTCGGGACTACTAAACCCAGACACCGATCAGAGACAACGTCAAACGACGGGGACCGCTGTGGTCCCCGTCGCTTTTTACGTGAGAGCCGCTTGTCAAACCGGATTGACGCAAACTCTGCGTCGTTCCGGTTCAATCGGTTTTAAAGGTGGTCCCGGAACCAGCCGGTCAGGCGCTGGAGTCGTTCGAGGCGATGGAGGGGCTGGCCGCTGCGGGAGAGTTCGTGCCCCTCGTCGGGGAAGCGCACGATTTCAACTTCCCGCCGCAGGTATTTCAGTGCGGTAAAGAACTGTTCGGCCTGCTCGATGGGGCAGCGGAGGTCGCGCTCGGAGTGGAGGAGGAGGAGGGGAGTCACGACGTTCTTCACATGCATCAGCGGCGAGCGGTCGAGGTAGAACTGCAAATTTTCCCACGGCGGGCCACCCCACTGGAGGTCGTTGCCGAGATAGCCGATGTCCGAGACACCCCATTTGGAGACCATGTTGCAGATCGAGCGCTGCGTCACCGCCGCCTTGAAGCGGTCGGTTTGCGTGATGATCCAGTTC
Organism: uncultured Chloroflexia bacterium; assembly: GCA_963763655.1. GTDB lineage: Bacteria > Chloroflexota > Chloroflexia > Thermomicrobiales > JALYUS01 > JALYUS01. The sequence continues at coordinate 3,356 of CAVXPY010000052.1, read as the reverse complement.
GTCATGTAGCCGCCGAAGGAGCCGCCCGTCACCCCAATCCGTGCGGCGTCGATCCATGGCGCGCGGGCAATCGCGGCATCGACACCGCGCATCAGGTCGCGGTAATCGTTGCCGCCCCAATCGTCGTTGGAGGCCATCGTGAATCGCTCGCCATAGCCGGTACTGCCGCGCGGATTGATGAAGAGGACGCCGTGCCCCTGTGCCGCGAGCGCCTGGAACTCGAACAAGAACATCTCCCCATAGGCGGTGTGTGGCCCGCCGTGAATCTCCAGGACGAGGGGGTATTGCTCTCCGTCGCGGTGGCCGACGGGCGGCATCAACCAGCCCTGCACCTCCCAGCCTTCCGCGCCTTCGTATGTGAATGCCTCCGATGTAGCGATCTCCACCGTTGCGAAGAATGCGCCGTTCGCGTCCGTCAGTCGGCGCGGGCCATCGCCGGAATCGCGATTGATGACGTAAGCATCGCCGGGATTAAGGGCGTCTGCGAGGTTGAGCGCGAGGATGGTCGTGTCTGCGGAGAAGGCGAACGACTGCACCTGCGATCCCCAATCCACCATCGGCTGCGGGTCGTCGCTCTCGAGCGTGACGCGCCAGAGGGGTGTCGTGCCGCGCGTCGAGGCGAGAAAGAAGAGCGCGCTGCTGTCCGGTGCCCAGACGGGGCGAGCGCCGGAAAAGCCCGCACGACTGTCGCTCGACACATCGAGGCCGATGTTGAGGTCGAGGGCCGCGGTCAGGCTGCGTGCCGTGCCGTCGCCATCCGCCGGGATGATCCAGAGCTGGCTAACCGCCCCCGCGACATTCGCGCGTCCGGGACCGACGAAGGCGATCCGCGCGCCATCCGGCGACCATGCGGGGGCATCGACCGGTCCATCCGGCGTATGCAAGCGGAGCGGCTCGCCCCCGGTGGCGGCGATGATGTACAACTCCGTCGCGTTCGTGAAATCCGCCTCTGCCATCCGTTTGGAGACGAAGACGAGCCGCGATCCATCCGGCGACCACGCGGGGAAGAGATTGTCGTGGTCGCCCTCGGTCAGGCGCGTTTCCGTGCCATCGAGGTCGACGGTCCACAGATGGTTCCGGCGGTCATAGATGAAGCCGCGACCGTCCGCCTTGTTGCGGATGCGCGTGATCGTCAGCACGTCGTCGGTCACGCGGCCCGCCGGTTCCTCTGTCGGCGGCGGGGCAGGAGGCAGAATCTTCTCGCCACGCACGAAGGCGAGTCGCGCGCTGTCCGGTGCCCAGGCATAGTCACTGACTGCGGTATCGCCGCTCGTCAAGCGGCGCGCTTCACCCCCGCCCCTCGTTGTCGGGATCACCCATATTTGCCGTTTGCCCTTGCCATCGCGATCCGAGAGGAAGGCGAGCCAGCGCCCGTCCGGTGACCAGCGCGGTTGCCCGACGGTGCGCGCTTCGGCGGTGAATCGCCTGGCGTCGCCCACCGTGCCGGTCGTTGGGGCCGTCCAGAGATCGCTCTGATACTCATTCGTTTCGCGATCCATCCGCGTCTGCACGTAGCAGATCGTCCCGCCGTCCGGGCTGATCGCCACATCGCCGATGAAGGTCAGATTGAAGAGGTCATCCGGGCATACTGGTCGCCGTGTGGTTGTCGCGCTCGCCATCGTCCGCTTTCCCCCCATCCTGCACCGCCCGCCGGTGCCGCATCTCATAGCCGGTGCCGACAGTGCGGCGTCGCTAGTATAGTAGAGGAAGTGGCAGAAAGGGCAGAAGAGGAGATGCGCGTATGCAACCATTAGGGCCAGTGATTGTGACCGATTTGTTCGCGGAGGCGCATGATGCCTTGCTGGACCTGCTCAACGGGCTATCGGACGCTGAGTGGGCGAGGCCGACGGCCTGTACGGGCTGGTCGGTGCATGATGTCGCGCTGCATCTCTGGGGTGGAGACGCCGGGAACCTCTCCCGCCGTCGCGATCATTACAGCGATTTCGCCGCCGCAAGGGGAGTAGATTTCTCGCAGCCGGATCAACTGCTCGCCTTCATCAACCGCTTCAACGATCTCTGGGTGGAGGCGACGCGTCGGGTCAGCCCGCGCGTGCTCTGCGATTCCCTCCGCGTCACTGGCCCCGCCATGGCGGCATATTTCGCCGGGCTCGATCAATACGCGCTCGGGAGCCCGGTCAGTTGGGCAGGCCCGGAGCCTGCGCCCGTCTGGCTCGATGTGGCACGCGAGTACACCGAGCGATGGACCCACCAGCAGCATATCCGCGATGCGGTCGGCAAGCCGGGGTTGAAGGAGCGGCGTTTTTTCGCGCCGGTGCTCGATGCCTTTGTCCGCGCGCTGCCCTATACCTTGCAGCATGTCGCCTCGCCCGACGGCATCTGCGCGCGCCTCGCGATCACGGGGGAAGCGGGCGGTGAATGGTTCGCGGTACGGGTGGATCAGTGCTGGATACTCGTCGCGACGGCGGATACCCCGCCCGTCGCATCCGTAACGCTCGATCAGGAAACCGCATGGCGGCTCTTCACGAAGGGCATGCGCGTCGAGGATGCAGCGCCGCATATCACCGAGGAAGGCGATCCGCTACTGACCGAAACGATGCGGACGATGGTCTCGATGATCGTGTAACCAGCGGTGGTATCTCACATTCCTCACCCCCAGCCCCTTCCTGCGCGATCCTGAGCGTGCTAGGGACCTGTGCGGTGCGTCTCACGGCGAGCGGAACGAAGGCGCGGTAGCGCCCGTGGCGAGGGTGGCGATCGACAGTCCGATGAGGTGTGGCGCGACAATCATGCCGACGAGCATCTCGCTCCACTGCCCGACGCCTGCGCGGCTCTGCGGTGTGCCCTCATTCCTCGATAGACCGGTGGCATCGAGGAGCATGTACGGTACGCCTTTGGTGAATGCGATCGGAGTGGCACCAGGGCCTGGTGGGAAATAGGTGAGAGTGAGCATTGGTTGCTGCCTCTATCATGCACACGAAAAAGCCCCCGCGCATAGCGAGGGCGTTGAGTGCGAAGAGAGGGGTGGGACTATTCATTACCCTGTGATGCAAGTAGCTTCTCAACCAAATCAGTAAGCCGCGCCATTTGGCCAGAAAGCTCCGTCATCTCTTTGCGAAGTTCATGATGACTGGCGATGAGTTCAGCCATTTGCACATCTGCTTTCGAGCGACGCGAAACGATCAACGGACGCGGCTCAACAATGCGAGCTTCGCTCACCTCCGGCTTAGCAGACCAATCCATATGTGCTGCTAAGTAAGTGCTGGTAAATTCACAGCAAAGGGCTATCCTGTGGGTGGGAGGTGCTCGCATGCCACAATCCGCCCATACCGTGATCCCCGTCACGCCCGCGCAGCAGGTCAGTGTCGACGCACTGTTGCATCAGCCCACGCTTTCCC
>CAVXPY010000051.1:0-40757 GCA_963763655.1 uncultured Chloroflexia bacterium | reverse complement strand
GCATGTGGCGGCGAGCGTCGCGCGCAACGCCGCCTCGACCGTCCTGGTCTTCGGTGTCGCCTTCCTGATCGGCTTCCGGCCGAACGCGGGGCCGCTGGACTGGCTGGCTGCCGCAGGGATTCTCCTCCTCTTCATCCTCGCCATCTCCTGGTTCTCTGCCGCCATTGGTCTGCTCACCAAGTCCCCCGAGGCGGCGAGTGGCTTCACCTTCTTTGTCATGTTCCTGCCCTATCCGAGTAGCGCCTTCGTCCCGATCGACACGATGCCATCGTGGATTCACGGCTTCGCGAAGCACCAACCGACCACCCCGGTCATCGAGACGCTGCGCGGTCTGCTCCTCGGCACACCCGTCGGCACGAGCCCGTGGCTGGCTCTGGCCTGGTGCGGCGGCATCCTCATCGTCTCAGTCGCCCTCGCCAGCCTGCTCTTCCGCCGTCGCACCGCGTGATCTAACCCCCCGGCCCCCTTCCTTTTAGGGGGGCCGGTGCTTCGTACGAGAGGTTTGCATCCCATGCGAGAATAGGGTGTCGGCCTCTCTGCCATGATCGGAATTTGCCAATGTGCTGCAACCCGGAGATGCAACTCCTGCTCGTCTGACCGCTGTTCACACCCTGTGCGCAGGTGAGCAGCGGGAGCGGGCGCAGTTTCGCCCCCTCCCTCGTGAGGGGAATCCCTGGTATGTCATCCTTTCGTTCCGGTCCGTGGGCACGGCCCGGCTTTCGCGCGCTCTGGTTCGGCAGCACCATCTCCGGGATCGGGTCGCAGATCACCCTCTTCGCGCTGCCGCTGACGGCGGCGCTCGTGCTCCATGCCAGCCCCGCCCAGATGGGTGCGCTCGAAGCGACGAGCGCAGTGCCGTGGCTGATCGCGAGCTTGCTCGCCGGGGCATTCGTCGATCGCGTGCGGCGGCGTCCGGTGCTGATTGTCGCCAACATCGTGCAGGCAGCGCTCGTCGGTTCGATCCCGCTCGCCGCCCTTTGGGACCATCTCACGCTCGCGCACCTCTTCCTCGTGATCCTGCTCGCGGGGACGGCTGCCGTCTTCGCCGAGGTCGCCGGGGCCGCGTTCTTTCCGCTCCTCGTCGGGCGTGAAAACCTGGTTGCGGCGAACAGCATCATGAGTGCGAGCGCATCGGCGGCGGGCATGGTCGGCCCCGGCCTCGCGGGGGTGCTCGTGCAGGTCTTCGCGCCACCCCTGGCGATCCTCCTCGACGCGCTCTCGTTCGTGGTCGCGGGCACCTGCATCACGCGTATCCGTCTCGAAGAGCCCGCGCTTGATGCGCGCAATCGTCATCTCCTGCGCGACATCGGTACGGGGCTCGGCTTCGTCCTGCGGCACCCGGTCGTGCGGGTGCTCGCGATTGGATCGGGGATCGCAAATGCCACCGGCGGCATGTTCGCGGCGGTCTACATCCTCTACATGATCCGCGATCTCCATCTCCCGCCGGTAGCGCTCGGGAGCTTCGAGGTCGTGCGCTATGGCGGGTTCTTTCTCGGTGCAATTGCGGCGAGCGCCCTTGCCCGGCGCGTGGGGATCGGCTGGGCAGTCGCGGCGCCGCCGCTGGTACTGGGGTTCGGCTGGCTGCTCGTTCCGCTGGCGGGTTTCGTGCCGTCCGTCGCAATCGCGCTGATGATCGCGGCGAACCTGTGCGCCGGACTGGGAAACACGCTCTATAACGTGAATGCGACCAGTCTGCGGCAGGCACTCACCCCGGACGACCTGCTGGGTCGCAGCCAGGCGGCGGTGCGGTTCCTCGCGCGGGGCGGCTTGCCCCTCGGTGCATTGGTTGGTGGTGTCCTTGGCGGCATGATCGGGCTACAGGCGACGCTGTTCGTCGCGGTCGTCGGGATGATCGCAGGAGAGGTCTACGTCCTCTGCTCGCCGGTGCGTCATCTCCGCAAGCTTCCGCCGATACCGGGATAGCCTGCATTCTTCACAAATCGGCGATGATCGTTGATGGAGCGGATCGCTTCTGGCTCCCCCTTTCCCACGGGGGAAGGGAGTTGGGGGGTTAGGGCAATCAGCCCGCTACGGTCGTGGTGTGACCGGGGCCGGGCCGGCGCTGCCCGGCGATCCCGGTGCGGCCCGCCCGCCCGGTGACGCTTGCGGCGGGTCCGACGCACCCGGTGTGGTTCGCCCTCCGGGTGCCGGGAGGCTGCCCGGCTCCACATAGGTGAAGACCTGGGTCGCGGTCGTCGTTCCCGCCGGGGTGACGACGACGACATCCACCACGGCTGCCGCGTGTGCCGGGGTCGTGCAGGTGATCTGCGTGCCCGCCGGGCTCGCCTGGGGGGAGGCGCACGCCGCGCCGCCGACCGTCACGCCCGTCACACCGCTGAAGCCGCTCCCGACGATGGTCAATGTCGTCCCGCCGGTCGTTTGCCCGATGATCGGACTGATGCCCGCCGTGGCGGTGGCCGAGAAGATGGCGGGGCCGCTCACCGTGACTGACTTCGTGCCCGTCAGGCCGCCGACGGGGTCCGTTGCCGTGATCGTTTGCGCACCATTGGTGGAGAGGGTGAGCGTGAAGGTGAAGACGCCGTGATCGCTCGCCGTGAAGGTATGCGCGGCAGGGAGATGGAGGGCGGCGAAGGCGTCCGTCGTGGTCAGCTTCACGGTACCGGTGTAGGTGGGGATGAGGTTGCTAACCGCATCGTTGGCGGTGACGGTGAGCGTGTACGGTTGGGTGGCCGTGGCGGTCGATGCACCGCTCAGGGCGAAGGTCGCCGGGGGACCGAGGGTGTTCGTGAGGGCAAATGAGGCCGCAGTCGTGCCGCCGCTGATCGTGGCGGAGACGTTATAATTACCCGGTGTCGCGTTCGCGGTGAAGGCGGGTGGGGTCGCAACACCCGTCGCGTCCGTCGTCGCCGTCGCGCCCCCGGCGAAGGTGCCACTCGCCCCACTGCCGGGGAGTGTATAGGTGACGACGGTTCTTGCGCCGACCGGGTTGCCGAAGCTGTCCGTGACGGTCGCTGCCAGCGCATTCGTGAAGGCGTGGCCGACCTGGGCGCTCTGCGGTGTCGTACCTGCCTTCGCGACCACCTTCGTCGCGGTGCCAGCGGTCACGGTAATGGTGCTCTGCTGCCCCACGACGGTCTGGTCGAGGCTGTCTGTCGCCTTGACGAACTGCGCCGTTCCGGCGGTCTTGAGGGTGACGAGGCCGGTGAAGGTGTGCACACCGTTGTCCGGATTGGCACCGCTGGTGGTGAAGGTGTAGTTCGCGGGAAGACCATTGCCGGGGCTCACGAGCGGATCATTGCTGGTGAACTGCACGGTGCCGCTGTAGCCCGTGGCCGGATTGTTATTGACGTCCAGTACCTTGACGATGATATCCATTGGTGTGCCCGCCACAAGCGTGGTGAGCGAGGTGGTGACGATGAATCGCTTCGCCACCCCCGCGACATTGGTGAGCGCGAAGGTGGCGGCGGGGCTGAGAGGGGTCGCAGGGGCGGTGAGATTCGCCGTGACGGTGAAGGTACCGACGCTCGTGCCAGCGGTCAGCGTTGGCGCGGTCGCGACACTGTTCGCGTCGGTCGTCACCGTGGCGGCGGTGGCATTGCCGGGGAAGGTCGCCCCCACGCTCCCGAGGGGGTTCACGGTGAAGGTGATAGAGACACCGGGGCCAACATTGTTGTTGCCCGCGTCCTTGACGGTGGCGGTGAGCGCAGTCGCGAAGGCGATCGTGGTCGTCGTGCTCTGCGGCGTGCCAGCGGTCACAGTGATACTTGCGGGTAGGCCGGTATTGGTGAGTGTGAAGTTCGCTCCGCCGCTCGTCGCACCGGGGACATTCGCATTCACGAGGTAGCTGCCGGGCGTGTTGCTCGCCGTCGCCGTCACCTGACTGCTACCGGACGCGCCGATCGTCGCCGTACCCGCTGGGGTGCCGGAGAGCGTGGCAGTCGCGGCGGAGACCGCCGGAGTGAAGAGGACGAGGCCACCCGCGACGGGATCGCCGCTCGTACCCGTCACCGTGACGATGAGGGGGTTCGCGAAAGATTGCGCGATCGGGGTGAACTGATTGGAGCCACTCGTCGCCGCGACGGTGAAGGGGCGCGACTGGTATGCGCCGATGTCGCAGTGCGTCGCCGGTCGGGCCACACCACGGGCATCGGTGGTGCCGCACGTACCCGCGCCGCCACCCGCACCAATGGCGGGAGAGCCGGGCAGGAGGGCGAATGTCGCCGTGCCATCGGTCGCACCGTTGGCGCGCATCGTCGTGTCGAGACGGGCATTGCCGGAGAGGTTGTTATTGCCGCTGATCCCGTTACCATCGCCGATCAGGTTGTAATCGCCGGTCGCCGGTTGGACGCCGGGGAGGTCGCCACTCGTGTTCCCGGCAATGATCGAATTCGCGATGGTCAGCGGGCTGGCCACGAGCCCAACCCCGTTGTTCGTCACAGTGCTATTCGTCACGATCACAGGGTTCGAGAGAATCATCGCGAAGACTGAGTTCTCGGTCATCGTGCTGTTCGTCATCGTTGCGGTGGTCACTGAGCCAAAGATGGCGAAGGTGTTTCCCGTGAATATCGTGCCCGTGATGGTCAGTGTGCCGCTCCCTTGGGGTGAGATCGCGGAGTTGGTGCTCCAGGAGAGCACGCTGTTCTGTATGGTCACCGAACCGTTCTGGGTCGCGATGCCGGTGTCATTACTCGTGATCGTGCTGTGATTCACGATCAGCGTGCCACCGGGATCATATCCGCCGTTCACGCGATTCTCGATCGCGTTCGTGCTGTGCTGGAGGGTGAGACCATTGATCGTCAACGTCACCGCACTAGAACTGACGGAAAAGAGCGTGCCTCCCCCTCCTCCGTCGATCGCCAGAGCAGCCGCCCCCGGCCCGGTCACCGTGACACTGACCGTGACGTTCAATGTGCTCGTGATCTCGACCGGACTCGTCAGTCCGCCCTTGAAGGTGATCGTGTCCGTACCACTGTCCGCTGCCGCCAGCGCATCCCGCAAGGTACAGGTATTCGTATTGCCGCCACCGGGGGGGCAGTTTGCCGGGATGCCCGTGCCATTCCCGTTGTTGTCCACGACATAGGTTGTGTTCGCGGTGCCGAGATTCGTCAGGGCGAAACTCATGCCGCCACTCGACGCGCCCACGATGTTCGCCCCCACGCTGTAACTGCCCCGCGTGCCGTTCGCCGTGGCGGTCACGCGCGCCGTGCCATCGGCGGCAATCGTCGCCGGGTTCTGATCGAAGATGGCGGAGGCGTTCGTGCCGGGTGCGGTAAAGGCGACCAACCCACCTGCGACGGGGTCGCCCGCCGCACTAGTGACGGTCGTCACGAGCGGGTTCGGGAAGGCCGCCAGGCTGGGGCCGGTCTGGTTATTGCCGCTACCCGTCGGCGGCTTCGCAATCGTGAAACCCTGGCTCTGGAAGGCCCCGATGTCGCAGTTCGTCGCTGGCCGTGCCACACCGCGCGCGTCGTTAGATGCCGCACGCGCCTGTGCCGCCGCCTGCGCCAATTGCCGGTGAACCGGGGAGGAGAGCGAGGGTCATCGTGCCGTCGGTCGCACCGTTGGCGCGGAGCGTCGCGTCGAGGACGGCATTGCCATGGATATTGTTATTGCCGGTGATCGCGCTGTTATCCCCGATCAGGTTGTTATTGCCGGTGAGCGTGCTCTGGTTGTCGAGATCACCGCCACTGTTCCCGGCGACGATCGTATTGGTCAGCGTCGCATTCGCAGCGATACCCCGCGTATTGGCACCAGTGAAGGTGCTGTTCTTCACCGTGATGATGTTCGCGCTGGCATTGGCCTGGATGCCGAAGGCACTATTGCCCCCGCTGAAGGTGCTGTTCGTCACGCTGAGCGAACCGCTGCCGATGGCGATCGCGCCATTAGGGTTGTCGATGAAGGTGCTGTTCGCCACCGTCACGTTACCGCCACCGATCATTCGAACGCCGAGTATTTGAACTCGCCACCGCCACCATATTACGAATGCCAATGCCGGTGCCGGAGATGGTGCTATTGTTCACATGGATGCCACCGGCACCGTTGTAAATACCCTCCGCATTGACGCCGCCCGCACCGACGCCGCCGGTAATGCTGCTCTGGTTGAGGGTCACGCTGCCCGATTGATTGACGATGATCGCTGCCTGAGCGAGATGGCAGCGCGTCAGGGAAAGCGTGCCACCAAAGGAGATGGCAACGCCCGCGATACTGTGCTGTAGGGTGAGATCGGTGATTTCAGACGCTGAGACTGTCCCTGACGCTGAACATGATGTTGATTGCACTGGCGTCAATGGCGAGGATACCTGCCCCCGGCCCGTTAACGGTCAAAGTGTTCCGAGGCAAGTCGATCTTGCTGGTCAGCGTAATTGTGCCGGTGACGCCGGGATCGAAGCCGACCGTGTGAACGCTGCTTTGCAGAACACAATCGCGCAGCGACCCCGGCCCCGCGTTCGCGGTGGTCGTCACCGCGCAGTCGGGTGCCGTGCCGCCACCGTGCCGGGCACGGATGAGAGCGCGAGCAGAACGAGAATACCGACAATTCCCCAAACCCCTCGTAACACCCGGCGTTGCATGGCACTTCCTTCTTGCGAGAAACCATTCTCTATACATACCAATGCACATATATTCCAGTGATCGTATTTTTACATAGAAGGATAGAAAAATCAAGAAGTATGAAACTATATCCATATCTATCGACTCGTCTCTCATCAAGTTCTCATTCGCGCCGCCGTGTCCTCTCATTCGCCCGCCTTATGGTGGAGATATGCCGGGAAGCACGAAAAGCCTGGCACACGGTCTCATACGGTACGGGATTTCATACTCATAGGAGGTTTCCCCATGTCCCCATCTCTCACGCGCCCTTATCGATTCCTGAATCGCGCGGATGATCGCGCGCGTCAGCCCGCGCGCCGCCGATTGATCGTGGTCGCGGCGGGTCTCGCGCTGCTCATCCTCACGCTCCTCCCCGCGATGGCGGTGGGTGCACAGTCCATCTATCCGCCGAACACGGTAGTGAGCACCTATTACGACGCGCGCTACGGGACGGTCTCCGTCATCAGTGATGCCAGTGGGAACCTGATTGATGTCAACGCGGCGACCGGGCAGCGCATCTATCCGGTGTATTCGGACTACACGGCTTACCCGAACTACGCAGTGAACGCGGCGTATCCCGTGTCGGTCGCCACGAGCGCGTATGTCGTGCCCGCCTACGTCAATGGCAACGTCTTCGGCTATTCCGGCACGACTGCCTACAACGCCCTCGCGGGCGGGCGACAGTACACCGATACCAACTCGAACTGCACGGATAGTCAGGTGACGCAGACGGCGAGCGGCTTCTACTGCACGGCCACCGGCACCCCCGCCTTCCGCGTCTCATAAGTCACGGGCGGCGACGATAACGATGAACGGGCGGTCGATGGGCCGCCCGTCCACGTTGTGTGGCCTTTCCTCCCCCCGAAAAAAGCCGCAAAGGAGCATCGGATGGCACAAGCGATACAGCCGGTAACCCAGCCCACCCTCACCGAGCAGAATCGGGCGCTCGCGGCGGATACCGCCCGGCTAACCCGCCTCGGCACCCCGCCGACGATCCGTAAAGGCGGGGGCGGCGTGCCGCTCTCCGAGAGCTTTTCATCGTCTCTCCACAACCTGAGCGCCAATATCACGCGCACGATCCTGACGATGCTCGGCATCATCATCGGCGTCGCCTCGGTCGTCGCCCTTCTCGCCTACGGCAATGGGGTGGTGGCGAAAGCGCTCGCTACCCTTGAGCGCAACGGCACGAATTTGATTACCATTCAAGGTGCCAGTCAGTCGGCGGGTGGGATCGCCACGGGCAACCAATCGCAGACGCTCACCCTCGCGGACGCCACGGCGCTCTCCGACGCTGGCAACTGCCCCGACTGCGCCGCCGTCTCCCCCGAGGTGCAGCGCGGTGGGCAGATCACCGCCGCAGGCAAGAACACCTTCGGTGCGACCATCGGTGTCTGGCCGCAGTATGTCGATGTTCACGCCTACAATGTGACCAACGGCTCCTTCATCCAGGAGAGCGACGTGACGGGCAATCAGGCGGTCGTCGCCCTCGGTGCGACCGTGGCTACCACGCTCTTTGGTCAGGGCGATCCGGTCGGTCAGACGGTCCGCATCAGTGGCACGAGTTTCAAGGTGGTCGGGGTGATGGAGGCGAAAGGGGGCAATGGTTTCGGCTCACTCGATAGCCAGGTCTACGTGCCGATCACCACCGCGATGGCGAAACTCACCGGCGGTCGAGGCGGCGCGCCGACGGGCTCGGGCAAGATCGTGAGCACAATCTACGTCAAGGCAATGAGCGCCAATGCGGTGGAAAAGGCGATCAGCGAGGTCAACACCGTGATCGGCGGCCTTCACAACACGAAGACGCGGTGCGGCGGACTGGAGTGTGACCAATCAGGCGGACCAGTTGCAGGCAGCGCGCGATACCCAGAAGACCTACCAGATCTTCCTCTTCGTCATCGCGTCGATCTCCCTCCTTGTCGGCGGCATCGGCATCATGAATATCATGCTCGTCTCGGTGACGGAACGGACCCGCGAGATCGGCATCCGCAAGGCGATTGGCGCGAAGAAGCGGGACATCATGACCCAGTTCGTCACTGAGGCGGTCCTGATGAGCCTGATCGGGGCACTCACCGGCGTCGTGCTCGGTGTCCTGGCGTCCTATCTGGTGGGGCGGTATTATCAACAAACGATCGTCTCGGTGCAATCGATCTTCATTGCGGTGGGGTTTGCCGTGGTGACGGGGTTGTTCTTCGGCGTCTATCCGGCGCAGCGGGCAGCGAGTCTGAAGCCGATCGATGCGCTCCGCTACGAATGAGGGCACGGAAATTGCCCCTGAAAAGACTGTCGTCGCTGACAGAATAGTGTTCCTCAGCCTCGGCGTTCTTGTCGATGGGTTGCGCGCACGTGCGCGGAGGCGATAATGGATACGGCTACCTGTCAGCGACAAAAAAGAAACAAAGGGAGGGATACGATGTCCCGAGGAGTGATTCACACGGGAGTTATGCGGTTGGGGCTCGGTGCGACCATCGCGCTTCTGCTCGCGATGTCGTCGGTAGCCGCCGTCACCGTCGCTGCCGACACATCCACGGGTGCCACGGCGGTGCCGACTGACGCAACCTTGCCCGCAGCGTCGTCCACGCCTCAGCAGGTCGCGCTCGGCGTCCCAGTGACGGTCTCCGGCAATGGCTTCAACCCTAACGAATCGCTCTCGCTCTGGCAGATCGGCCCGGACGGCAGCGTGACGCCGCTCAGTGGTCTTCAGACTGATGGGAGCGGTGCATTCACGACCACCGTCTCGTTCGCAATCGCCGGGACGTGGCGGGTGACGGCGCACAGCATCGCGACCGGCAACGAGTTCGTCGCCACCTATACTGCCGCAACGACGACCGCCCCGGTCACGCCCCGGTTACTCCCCGGTCACCTCACCAACGACGGGGGTGGTCCCACCGATAACGACCGCACCGACGACGACCACGCCGCAGGTGGCGGTGGGTTCGCCGGTGACCTTCTCCGGCACCGCATACACCGCGAACGAATCGATCTCACTGTGGGAGACGGGGCCGAATGCCGCCGTCACCCCGCTCAGTGGGATCAACGCGGACGCGAACGGCGCATTCTCGACGAGTGTCACCTTCCCCTACGCCGGTCAGTGGCAGGTGACGGCGCACGGCGTCACCTCGGGCAATCAGACCATCGCCGCCTTCACGGTTGGTACGGGTGGGAGCACTACGGCTGCACCGGTAGGGGCACCGGCGGTGCCGCAGGTCGTGATTGGATCGCCCGTGACTTTCTCCGGTACGGGCTTCTACGCCAGCGAGGCGATCTCCCTCTGGACGACGGACCCCAACCGAAACGTGTTGTCGCTCAGTGGGATCAGCGCGGACGGTGCGGGCGCATTCTCCACGACCGTCACCTTCTCCACCAACGGTCAGTGGTCGGTCACCGCGCACGGCATCACGTCAGGCAAAGAGACGGTCGGCACCTATACGGTAGGGGCGGTCGGGACGGCTGCGGGAGTCCCCGCCGCGGCGAGCACGGTGGGGACCAATGCACCGCAAGTGGTGGTGGGATCCTTCGTCAGTTTCTCCGGTTCGGGTTTCGCCGCGAACGAAGAGGTCGCCCTCTGGGAGACGGGGCCCGATGCCACGGTCTCGCCGCTTAGTGGCTCCGGGAGCAATGCGAACGGCACCGTCTCCGTCTCGGTGACCTTTCCGAGCGTGGGCTACTGGCAAGTGACAGGGCACGGGAAGACTTCCGGGCATGAGGTAATCGCCGGGTACAATGTAAGCAACACCGCCGGGGCGGTCTCCGCACCCGTGACATCGTCCGCTGCGGCCCCTGCCTCGCCAGGGTCGTCCGGGGCGGGCAACCCGATCAGCACCACCGCTGGCACCGTCGTCACCTTCGCTGCTGCGGGCTTCAATGGGAACGAGGTCATCAATGCCTGGATCACCGCGCCGGACAGTACGGTCTCGCCGCTCGATACGACGCAAGCCAACGCGAACGGGCAGGTGACGATCTCGACCTCCTTCCCGTCCGCCGGGTTCTGGCAAGTGACCGCGCACGGCAAGGACTCCAGCCACGAAGTGGTCGGGCACTATCAGGTACGGGCGGTATCCTGAGCAGAATGTTTGTATCTCGGGATCAACCTCTCGTACGGAGCCATCTGCGTGGAGAGGGGTGTCTCGCTTGAAGTGTCGTGGTATTCCTCACATACCCTGACCTATCGAAGGTCGCTCCCCCTCTCCATCAAGTGGAGAGGGGGTCGGGGGGTGAGGTTCATTGCGCCACATCCCGCTACTGCACCACGTTGCGTAACGTGCCGAGTTTCTCGATCTGCGCTACGACGACATCGCCGGGGCGCAGATAGGTTTGCGTCGTATCGCCCACACCGCCCGGTGTTCCCATGCAGATCAGATCACCCGGTTCGAGGGTGATGAAGCGCGAGATGAAGGCGATGCTCTCCGGGACGGTGAAGATCATCTCGCCCGCCGATGAGTGCTGCCGTAGTTCGCCGTTGACTGTGAGCGACATTTCGAGGCGGGTGGGGTCGCCGATTTCGTCGCGTGTAACGAGGTACGGTCCCAGCGCCGCGAAGGTGTCGCACCACTTGCCATTCAGCCAGTCGAAAAAGTCGTCCATCGGGCGCGGCGCGCGATGCTCGGCGATATTCAGTTCGCGCGCGGAGATGTCGTTGAAGACGGCGTATCCGGCGATGTACCCCTCCGCCTCGGCGAGGGGAATATCCCGCCCCGCCCGCCCGATTACGGCGGCGATCTCCAGTTCGTAGTCCACTTTCTCCGAGACAGGGGGGATTTTGATCGGGTCGCCAGGGCCGATCATCGCCGTCCGGGGCTTGATGAAGAAGCGCGGTGTGATGGCGTTCTTATCCACCGGTCGGGCACCGCTCTCCGTGATGTGGGATTGGTAGTTACCCGCCAGGAGCAGCACGGTCGGTGGGCGCGGAATGGCTGCCGCGAGCGTCACGTCCGCAATCGGTGTGGCGGGCACGCGGCCTGCGCGGGCCTCCTCCTCCACACGCTGGGCAATTTCAAGCCCCGCCGCCTCCAGAGTGAGGATGGCGACGATGTCGGACGGCAGTTGCGCGCCGATCGCCGCCGCGCCCCGCGCGAGATCGACGACCTGTTCATCGACAATGACCCCTGCGCGCGGCGCTTCCTGCCCGGTGCGGTAGCTCACAAGTTTCATCGGTATCCTCCTGTCCGCAGTGATGCGATGCGGCAACGCGCTTAGACGGTCAGCGTGAGCGACGTCGTTTGTCCCTGCGCTGCGGACTGATACGCTCCCTCGATCACTTCGAGCACGCGCATTGCCTCCTCGATCCCGTAGGCGGGAGCCGCGACGCCCGCGATGGCGTCGAGGAAGTTCAACATCACGAGGCGACCGGAGTGCCCGTACCCTTCGGCGGGGGGCGTCGCGAACTGCGCGCGCTCCCACGGCATTGAGGCCCGGCGCGGATCGGCGCTGTAGGAGCGCGCTTCGGTTGCCCAGTTCCAGCGTACCCACCCCTGCTGACCGTAGAGGCCGAAATCGAGGCCGTCCTCACCGAACGGCGAGGCTTCCTTCGTCGGCAGCAGGTAGCCGTAGTTGAGGGACGCCACCCACCCGGAGGGGAAGCGCAGCGCAACGGCCGCGACATCCTCCACCCCAACCTTCGCCTCGCCCGTCGTGCCCGTCGTTGCCGTCACCGCCGTGGGCAGTTCGCCCGTGACGTGCAGCACGAGGTCCACCATGTGGCAGCCGAGCCAGTGAAAGATGCCGCCACCACTGACCGCCGGATCGAAGACATATCCCTGTGGCCCATCGGGACTCCGCAAGCGGACCGTCGTGGTCGAGACCATGAGATGTGCGAAGGTGAGGGGACCGAGGAGCCCCGCGCGCACGAGATCGTGGACATGGACGGAGGCGGGATTGAGGCGGTTCTGGTAGCCCGCAGTGAAGATCAGCCCCTTGCGATGGATGAGATCGCGGACGGGCGCGAGATCGGCGGCGCGGCGCGCCAGCGGCTTCTCGACCCAAAGATGAATGCCTGCGTCGGCGAGGCGCGTGAGCGCCGGGCCGATCTCGTTGTTCCGCAGCATCACTTGCGCGGCGTCGGGGCGCGTTGCGGTCAGTAAATCGTCGAGCGAGTGATAAATGGGCACATCCGCGAAGGGGCCGTCGGGTTTCGTCATATCGCCCTCCCGCGCGAGGAAACCGACGACCTCGATCCGGTCCCGCAAGGACCAGAGGGTGCCGCGATAGGCGGCGGCGTGCGGATGATCGATGCCGATTTGCACCATCCGGATCATGCCTGCGCCTCCCCGTCCGGGTGCAAGGCGATGAGCTTATTGCCCTGCTGCTGCGAGGCGAGCATGCCGAGGAGGACTTCGACCGTCATGCGCGCGTCACGGGCGGTGGAGCGGCTCGTGCCGCCCTGTGCGAGGATGTGCATGATCTCCTCCAGCGCTCCCTGGATCGCGCCCTTCATCACCATGCTGGCCGGAAAGGGGCGGCAGACCTGCGCGCCCGTCCCCTGCTCGCGCGTCCACAGTTCCGCCACCATGCCCCCGATGCGGATGCGTCCGTCCGAGCCGGTAATATCCCACTCGACCGCGTCGTAGGTGCCTTTCGTGCCATTGTAGAAACCGCGCACGCCGTTCGCGTACATCACAAAGCCGCTCGCGCCGGGCTCGGACGCGGGCTCCTTGCCGCCATCGCCGCGATACTCGGTGAAATCCTCGAACCCCTCTTCGAGTTTCGCGAAGACGTGGGTCGGCGGCGCGCCCGCGTAGTAGTTCATCAGGTCCACAACGTGCGTGCCGTTGCGGAAGATCATCGCGCGGGGGCCGTGCATCGTCGCGACGACGGTCCGCACCGTGCCGATCATGCCCGCGTCGATGATCTCCTTCGCGCGATGAAAGTAGGGGTCCCAGCGCCGCGTGTGATCGACCGAAAAGACCGTCCCGTTGCGCTCGACCGCTTCAATCATCCGGTCCGCGTCGGCCAGCGTCGTCGCCAGCGGCTTCTCACAGAAGATCGCAGGCACGCCCCGGTCGGCAGCGTCAACGACAATCGCGGCATGTTTGTTGTCCGGCGTGCAGACGCTGAGAATGTCGATCTCCTCGCGCGCCAGCATCTCCCGGTAATCGGCATAGACGTGAATGTCCTCCCAGGTATCGCCCCACTGGTCGAGGAAATGCTGCGCCATTGCGGGCACGAGCTCGCAGACCGCCACGACACGCGCATTCGGGATCATTGCCAGCGCAGACGCATGGGAGTACGGCAGCGGGTGGCGCCCCCCACTGAGTGAGGCGGTCACGGGCGCACTGGCGATATTCGTCAGACCGATGATGGCACAACGATAGGTCTTCACGGTGTTCCTTTCTCTTCACTACACAACCAGAAACCGGGGAGAACCGCAAAGGCGCAAAGAGCGCAAAGGACACAAAGAAGGAAGGGATTCTTATTTTTCTCTCCTCTTTGTGTCCTTTGCGTCCTTTGCGCCTTTGCGGTTCAATTGCTTTCCTCCCACCGTTGCATCATCGGCGGTTTTGGCGGGGATTGAGGGCGTCCGCGACGCCGTCGCCGAAGAAGTTGAACCCGAGGATGAGGAGGGCGAGGACGCCACCGGGGATGAGGATGAGGTGGGGGTAGTAGCGCCACTGATCGAGGTTCGCGTTGATCATCTGCCCCCAGGAGGGGGTCGGCGGCTGGATGCCGACGCCGAGGTAACTGAGGGCGGATTCCGCGAGAATCGCGTTCCCGAAGTTGACACTGATCGCGATGATGATCGGCGCGATGCTGTTCGGCAGGATGTGGCGGATGAGGATCGTCCGTGTCGGCGCGCCGATTGCGCGGGCCGCCTCCACGAACTCCCGCTCCCGCAACGAGAGCACCTGGCTGCGGATCAGCCGCGCATAGCTCGACCAACTAATGACCGCCAGCGCCCCGAAGACGACGACGAAGTCGATCAGTTCTTTGCCGCTCAGGAAGCCGAGCCCCGTCCCATCGGCGATGCCGGTGAGGAATCGCTTGAGCGGCGGGCGCAAGGTCGCATTGAGGAACGCGGCGAGAAGGAAGGGGGGGAAGGCGAGCAGGAGATCGGCGATGCGCATGAAGACGCTGTCCACCCAGCCGCGCGCATAGGCGCTGATGAGACCCACGGTGGTGCCGATACCGGCGGAGATGAAGGTGACGAGAACGGAGACGATCAGAGCGGTGCGCGCGCCCGCGAGGATGCGGCTGAAGAAATCCCGCCCCAGTTCGTCCGTGCCGAACCAGTGCGCGCCGCTCGGTGGAACGGCAATATTCGCCAGGTCCTGTTGCAGCGCGTTCTGCGGGGCGAGGACTTGCCCGAAGATCGCGAGGAAGATGAAGAAGAGGACGATCGTGCCGCCGACGAGCGCCATCCGGTTCGCGAGGAGCCGCCGCGCCGCATCGCGCCACGGACCGCGAGTGGGATGCCTCCCGGCGGCATAGGCAGCGCGCGCCACGAGGGGTTCGGTGGGGGAGCCGCCCTGGGCGGTGATCTCCGCCATTATTGGTACCGGATCCGGGGATCAAGGAAGCCATAGAGGAGGTCCACGATCAGGTTCATCGTCATGATCCAGAAGGCGCTGACGATGGTTGCGCCCATCAGGAGGGGATAATCGCTGTTGCGCAGCGCGGTGAAGAAGAGTTGCCCCATGCCAGGGATGGCAAGCGCGCTTTCGACGAAGATCGAGGTGCCGAGGAGGTAGCCGAAGGTCAGGCCGAGGCTGGTGAGCACGGGGGCGAGCGCGTTCTTGAGGATGTGCCGCCAGAGCACCACCCGCTCATTCAGCCCCTTCGCGCGTGCGGTGCGGATGTAATCCTGACTGAGGATTTCCACGACACTCGTGCGCGTCTGGCGGATCACGCCGAGCAGCGGCCCCGCCGCGAGAATGAAGGCGGCAATCGCCGTCTGGTAACTGAAGATGCCATGCCAGCCGGTCGGCGTGGCGATCCAGCCCAATTTCAGGACGAGGACGACGAGGACGATGGGCGCGAAGACGAACGACGGGATACTGTGGAGGATGACGGCGACGAAGCCGATCAGCGCGTCCGGCCAGCGGTAATGCCAGAACGCCGCGATGATGCCGAGCCCGACCCCGAAGAGCGCGATGAAGACGATCGCGACGAGGGCGAGTTGCGCGCTGATCGGCAGGGCCTTGCCGATCATTTCGCTCACCCGGATGCGCTGAATGTACGACCGGCCAAAATCCCCATGCAGGCCCTTCCAGACGTAGTCAGCGAACTGCACCGGCACCGGGCGGTCGAGGCCGTATTGATGCCGCAGGTTCTGATAGACCGTCTCGCTCGACCAGTTTTCCCCCATGATGATCCGGAGCGGATCCCCCGGCCCGTAAAACGTGAGCAGGAAGGTGACGAGCGTGAGGAGCAGGATGAGCGGAATGAAGGTCAGGATGCGGCGGATCGCGTACTGAAGCATGGGTGCCCCCGTGAACCATGCCCCCGGCAACCGCATTGCCGGGGGCATCTCGCTTACTTTGCGATATAGACCTTGTGCATACTGTTCCAGACCCGCTGTTGTGCGGTGAACAGCCCGCGCACCTTCGGCTTGAAGAACCAGGTGGAGGAGTTGCGGAAGGGCGCGAGGAAGTACGCCTCCTCGGACATCGTCTGATCAACCTGGCTATAGAGGTCACAGCGCTTGCCCGCGTCGGTTTCCGAGTCCGCCTGTGTCAGGAGCGTGTCCACTTTCGGGTTCTTGTACTGCGCGTAGTTCCCGGAGGAGGTGCTGCGTGCCAGGTTGCCGAGATAGGAGGGGTCGCTGGCCGTGGCGCTCGCGCTGAGGCGGAGGACGCCGCCACTGCCGAGATTCTTCATGTAGTCGATCTGCGCGGCGGTGCTGGTGAAGTTCTGGCGCACCAGATCGACATTGACGCCGAGGTTGTCCTTCAGTTGCTGCTGCATCGCCGCCGCTACTTTGCCCCAGGTGCCGAGGGCGGATGCGCCGCCCTGCTCGGAGATGACGATCGTCACCTTCGGCAATTTATCGACACTGCCGTAGGTCGATTCCGTAATCAGTTGCTTGGCGCGGGCCGGGTTGAGTGGCGGCTGCCACTGCTGATCCCCACCGCAGGCGAAACCTGCCGGGAGATTGCGCTTCTGGGGTGGGAAGTAGCTATTCAGGGCGGCGGCGGAGAGCGCGTTGACATCCACCGCGCTCGCGAACGCCTGGCGCACCTTGACGTCGTCAAAGGGCTTGATCGGCTGGTAGAAGGCGAAGAAGTACAGCCCCGGCACGATGCTCCAGAAGAGGTCCGCACTGCGCGGGCCGTTCGGCTTGATTGCCTGGGCGAACTCGGCGGGTTGGGCGGGCAGTCCGTCAATCTCGTTGTTGTCGTACTGGACGAGTTCGGTCTGGGGGTCCGCGACGAGTTTCATAATGAAGCGCTTCAGTTTCGCGGGCTCCCGCCACCAGAACTCGTTGCGTTCGAGTGTCATCGTCGCCTGATCGCCGGGCGTGTACTCGGTGACCTTGAAGAAGCCGGAGGTGACCGGCTTGCGCCACCATTCCTCGCCCCCCGTGAGGACATTGTCTTTCTTGAGGATCACCGCGTTATAGGAGGCCGCCAGTTTCGGGAAGGGGAGGAAGGGCGCGGTCAGGGTAAAGACGACGGTGCGGTCGTCCTTGACGACGACCCCTTCGAGGCTGTCCGTCGTGCCCGCCTGCATCTTGTCGAAGCCGACGATCCGCCCCGCCGTCACGTCCGCACTCACCGATTTCGATTTCGGGTTCGTCAGCCAGTCGAAGGTCCACTTGACATCGTTCGCGGTGAGCGGGGAGCCATCGGAGAACTTCGCGTTCGGGTTGAGGGTGAAGGTCCATGTTTTGGCGTCCGGCGTGCTCTCCCACTTGTCCGCGACACCAGGCACCAGTTGGTCACCCTCGTCGAAGCGCGTAAGCGCCTGAAAGACCATCATCTGCAACTGCCAGAGATCGCCGCCATACGTGAGCGGGTCCATCCGGAAAGTCGAGGGCGTCACCATACGCAGGATTTGCTCGTCATCCGGCGCGGGCGTGCCGTCCGGCCGCGCCTTACTCGGTTGCGGGCCGCTCGCTGTTGGTGCGCTCGTCGCGCTCACCGCCGATCCCCCGCCCACCGTCGCGCTACCTGTCGAGCCCGTCGTGCCGGTGGTGGCGTTCGCCGGTGCCGGGGTATTCGTCGCGCTACTGCCGCCCCCACAGGCGGCCAGCAGGGCAAGCGCCGCGCTCGTGGCAGCGGCACCGAGCAATCGTCGGCGACTCAGTGCCGCCCACCGCGCTCCCGATGATTCGTTCGTCCCCAGTGCACTGTTGATCGTCATGCGTTTCCTCCGATACACGCGATACCCCACCACGATGCAGGAACCAACTGGTCGCGAAGACGTCGCGACGACGGTGCGCGATGCACTTGCCGACCGTTGGGGCCGATCAGGCGACTCCTGGCCACTGTGTCCGATGTGCGGCGACATCGACGACGATGCCGTCCGGGTCTTCCACCTTGAATGCGGCGCTCGGCGGATGCGCGGGGTCATAAGGCCGGTCGGTATCGACGCCCTCATAGATGGGAGGAAATCCCAGGGCGCTGCACCGCTCCGCCGTCGCCCGGAGGTCATCGACCACGACGCCGATATGGAGGTAATCGAGGAGGTCAGAGACGTGCGGCGGGCGGGGCGCGCCGCCATGCTGGAAGATGCGAAAGTTATGCACCCCGTCCGTCAGGTCATAGAGGCCGACCCCGGTACTGAAGACGCGCAACCCGAGCGCGTCACGCCAGAAGCGAATGGTCCGCTCGAGGTCGGTCGCTCGGACACCGACATGCACCAGGACTGTGCCAGCCATGCCGCCCACTCCTTTCCTCACCCGCTGTTCATGTCTCTGTATGGTATAGTGAATAGACCGAAAGTGCAATGCCTTGCGAGAAATCCCGTAGGGGGTATGCGCTGTTCCTCACCCCCGGCCCCTCTCCATCGCCTGGAGATGAAGGTAGAAATCAGGTTTGTGCGGCGATGGAGAGGGGTGACTCGTGTATAACGCCGTGACACCCTCACGATCGTATCAGCCCCGCGTTCTCCCCCTCTCCATCGCCGTACAGACGTATCTTTACCTCGATCTCTGGGCGATGGCTCCGTGCGAGAGGGGGTCGGGGGGTGAGGTTGGCGCGCGTTGCACCGCGTGTGCGGGCGCGGAACTCGGGTGCAAGATAGGGCGCGAGGTGGGCGAGCATCACCAACCGCGCGGTCTCACGGTCGCCGCGCTTGATCGCCTCGAAGATCTGACGGTGCTCCGCGATGACGCGATGATCCTCCGGGTGGTAGCGCCGACCGAGATGACGCAGCCACGCGCCGACATTCTGATACATGGATTGCTCGATAAGAGGAAGGAAGGCATTGACCGCGTCGTTATGCGCGGCCCTGAGTAGCGCGGCGTGAAAGTGGAGATCGACCTGCCCCATCATCTCCGTCGCTCCCACGATCAGTTGCTCCCCTTCGTCACCCAGCGTTCGATCTCCGCGAGGTCACGGGCGTCCGCACGGCGGGTGATGACCTCGATCGCGCCGACCTCGATGATGACGCGCAGTTCGATCAGACTCTGATCGACGATGTTGTAGTCATTGAGGGGCGCAAGTTCCGTGGCGGCACGCATCCGGTCGAAGGCGGCGATACTGAGGATGCGCGGTGTTGTGCGCACGAGGATGCCATCCGCGATCAACTGACTGAGCGCCTCCCGCAGCACGGTGCGGCTCACACTCAGCGTCTCCGCGAGGCGGCGCTCGGCGGGCAGGCGATCGCCGGTCTCGAGCGGTTCGAGCAGGATGTAGCGCTTGAGGATTTCCGTGACGCGGAGTGACAGCGGCTGCCGTTGGAAGACGGGGAGATGGGGTGTTTCGAGCCGCGATGACCGCGTTGCCACAGATGCACTCCTTCTCTCACCGGGGACGCGGCTCAATTGACAGCCAATGCCATGGCCCCGCACGCTGCGCGGAGGACAAATAGTTGCCGGGCCGCACACAACCCAAAACACTCTACCATGCCGAAAAGCTGCTTGTCATGGCGCAGATGCCGGAAAATGCGAGTTGCACGCATTGTGTTGGCTGTGATACAGTGTCCGTCGCGCCTTACGGAGGCGCATATCGCGTGAATGCGTGCGAAGCGTATAAAGAGCGAGGCGAAGGCGATGCATCCATTAGTTCAGAGCATTGGGGATCAATTTCTCCGCACCGATATTCCGGTCTTTCGCACCGGCGACACCGTGCGCGCGAGCGTCAAGGTCGTTGAAGGGACGCGCGAGCGCATCCAGATCTTCGAGGGCGTCGTGATCAGCCGTCGGGGTGGTGGCATCAACGAGACGTACACGATCCGGCGCATCGGCGCGAACAGCATCGGCGTCGAGCGCACCTTCCTGCTGCATTCGCCGCGCGTGGATAAGCTCGAAGTTGTCCGCCGCGCGAATGTCCGCCGCCAGCAGTTGTATTACCTGCGCAACCTGACGGGCAAGAAGGCCCGCCTCAAGGAGCGCCGCGAGCAGCACCCCGTCCGCAAGGCTGGCGCGACGCAGACCGCGAGCACCGGCGCGGACTAAGATCGGCTTTCCTCACCCCGGCCCCTTCCCCGATCGGGGAAGGGGTGCAGGGAATGGTAGCCCCGTATGCTCGCTCGATAATCCGGTCCATAATTATGGGCCGGTTTGATGTTTTCGACATATTCCTATTGCTGCGGAGATGTGCTACTATCCGGAGTGTACGTACATATTGCGCTGCACAATGAGGAGATGAGGGAGGGGACGATGCCACGCGGCGCGACACGGGTACTCCCCACGCTGGATGAGGAATTGCGCCTGACGCGCGACGGACATGGCCCGATTGCGGGCGTGGACGAGGTCGGGCGGGGCGCATGGGCGGGGCCGCTCGTCGCGGCGGCGGTCGTCCTGCCGCCCGTCTTCTCACCGCCGCTCGCGGAGGAGCTCTTGCTGCGCCTCGCGAATGTGCGGGACTCGAAGACCTGCACGCCCGAGGAGCGGGCGACGCTCGCCGCAACCATCCGTGAGGTCGCCAGCGGCATCGGTATCGGCATCGTCGCCTCCGACGAACTGGACCGCTACGGCCTGACCGTTGGCAACCGCCTGGCGATGCGCCGCGCGGTGGAGGCATTGCCGTGGATGCCGGGCTACCTGCTCCTCGACTGGATACGCCTGCCGGACCTCTCATCCCGCAACGCGCCTTCGCCCGTGGGGACGCGACGAGTCTCTCGATTGCGGCGGCGAGCATCGTCGCGAAGGTCGAGCGGGATGCGATGATGGCGACGCTCGACGTTCCGCATCCCGGCTACGACTTCGCCCGCCACAAGGGCTACGGCACGGCGGTTCACCGCGCCGCGCTCCGGCTGCACGGGCCCGTCACCGGTCCATCGCTTTCGTTTTGCGCCCGTTCATGCGGCTGCCGTCGCCGCGCGCACCTATCCGCTGACTGCCGAAGCGATGATCGAACCGACCACGGCTATCACCGGCATCGCGGCGCGGTGACTACGCCGCCTGCGCGGAATGCGGCGGTCGGGGCGAGCGGCGAGCGAGTCGCGGCGCTCCTGCTCGAACGGGAAGGATGCGTCATCGTTGCGCGCAACTGGCGCTGCCGGGGCGGGGAACTCGATCTCGTCGCGCTCGATGGCGAAACCCTCGTCTGTGTCGAAGTCCGGGTCCGTACCGGCGTCGCGCACGGCTCGGCGGCGGAATCGGTCGTTGGCACCAAGGCAAAGCGCGTCCTCCATGCCGTTGCGATGTTCCTTGATGCGCATCCCGCAGCACGCGGACCGCCTCATCCGCATCGATGTCGTCGCCATCACGCTCGACCGGGCGGGACGTCTCGTCGAAACACTCCATCTCCGCGATGCGATTGGGGAGTAAATCTCTCGTATGGAGTCCCCATCATCGGGTTTTTCTGCATGTGGGTGGGCTGTCATGATCTATCAGATCGCAATACTTCATCGGGCGTCGTCACCAGAATCTGGTATTTCTCTTGGATCACCCTTGCTTGGGCAAGCAAATGGCGTCGGTCATAGCTGACAAGATATATTGCTCCCGCTGCAACAGCCGCTGCAACGATCGGTGCGTCTTCGCTTCGATCAGTGCCGCTGCCTCTGTCACTTGGGCTTCGCTGGGCTCACTGCGATTGGGGAGGAGGGTCAGAAATGTGCGAAACAGCGGCAGTGCTGCGGGTGCTTTTGTCTGTAGGTTGCGCTCACACTCCGCAATCACGTCTGAGGAGATGATCAACGCATACTCGCCACGAAAACCGTGATTCAACAGGTCTCGGGCAGAACCTCTGGCCGAAATGCTCGCTGCCATCAGCACACTGGAATCAAGGAAGACCTTAGCTGCTCTTGATGCCATATTTCTCTTGGACGATCTGACCGCGAATCTCTCTGCCAGATTCGATCAGCTCTGCAAGCGTCAAGCCTTTCTCGCGGAGTGCCTCACCAATCTGATCCAAGAGTTTATTTGCGATTACTTCCTGTGGGATGATCAGGATTCCCTCCGTGGTCTCGACCACCGAGACAAGATCGCCTTTCTTCAGGCCGAGACGTCGTCGTACATCGGCGGGCAGGGTCACTTGACCCTTCTCTTGGATGCGAACGAGTTTGGGTTGTGGATTGCGTTCTGGTGCTGCCATTGTTGCTCCTCCGAAAGTCATACTTCATGGCAGTCTAGCAAGCAGCTTTCTCTCTGTCAATCGCGACGATTGTGAGATTAGGGAAGGCGGGTGCCCTTTGGGTGGTGGGGTAGGTGAGTCCGCCTCCATCGATACTGCGGCGCGCGGGCCAGCAGCGTCGCCGCCGATACCAGTGCCAATCCGCCATTGATGAGCAGCGCCCCCGGTGCCCCGAGCGCGGCGATCAGCGCGCCCATCTCCAGGTTGCCGACGGGTGCCGAGCCAACGCCGAGCACCCAGATACCGACTGCGCGGCCGCGCTGCCCCTCGGGCACCGCCAGTTGGATAAGTGTCTGCTGCAAAACATCGAATCCCCCCGCGCAGATTCCTGTCACCACCAGCACCGCCGCCGCGACGCGCAGATCACGCACCGATGCCAGCACGAGGATCGATCCGCCGTAGATACGAAGACCGCGCCAAGAAGCGGCTCGCGTCGCACGCGCCCGCCGAGTATCGACAACAAGATGAGCGCCACCATCCCGCCGATAGAGACGGCGGCATTCAGTGTCCCGAGTCCTTCGGGCCCGGCCATGAGCACGTCCCGCGCGACCACCGGCAGTGCGCTACCGTACGAGAAGGCGAATACCTCGCAGGCGATACCGGAGATCGTCAGGAGCCGGATCGCCGGGACGCGGGTGATCAACTGCCCCGCCTCGCGGAGGGCTTGAATAAATGGCGGGTGGGCGACCGCGACGTGAATCTCTCGGGGCACGCGGAGCGGCACGAGAAGGAGCAGCGTCCCCCCGTAGGCGGCGGCAATCACCAAATAGCAGTGCGCGACGCCGATCAGTGGGATGAGCAGCCCGGCGCTGAGCGCGCCGACCGCACTGGCGCTCCGCGCGGCTAGTGCATTCAGCGCCATCGCGTTCGCCGCCGATTCCCGCGCGGTTGTGTCCAGGACCAGCGCTTGCCGCGCGGGCGTGTCGCAGACTTGTATGCAGCCCGCAGCGAACGAGATGCCGATCACCTGCCATGCCTGGATCGTCACCGCCCCGATCAGCCAACCGATGGTCGCCATGAGCGGCAGCGCGATCCCCGCCGTCGCGAGGAGTTGCAGCCGCCGGTCGACGCGGTCAGCGAGCGTGCCCGCGGTCAAGCCGAAGAGCAATGACGGCAGCGACCGGGCGGCGAATACCAACCCGACCACGAAGGCACCACCGCCCGATTGCAATGCCAGCCAGGCGGTCGCGGTGCGCTCCATCGTTTGTGCCCCGGCGCTGGTGAGGGTCGAACCCCACAGCCAGCGGAACGCGGCCGACCGGAACGGCGTCATCGAGGTTCCCTTCTCATCCGATCGTGGCGACGGACGGCTCTCACTATACCTGATGATGTTGACACGTTGACGCTACGGCGCGCGCAACGGTACGATGCCTGCCGCTGAGTGCGAAACGTCGCTCCTCATTCTCCCGGACAGGAGCATCGAGGAGATATGAGGAGGCAATTGTATGGACCTTTCCGCGCGATACCCCGGTGTCTACGCCGCGATGGCGACTCCTCTCACTGACGATGGCGAGGTCGACCCAATCGGCATCAGGAATGTCGTAGATTACCTCTTCGATAATGGCGTGACGGGCCTCTCCATCCTCGGCTCGACCGGCGAGGGTCCATCGCTGACCATTGCCCAGCGGCAGCAAGCCTTGGCGGCGACGATGGAGGCGACGAACGGTCGGGGTGCGGTCTTCACCGGTGCCGCCAGTAGTGCGGTGGCCGACGTCATCGACAGCCTGAAAACCATTGCCGGGAGCGGCGCACGCGGGGCGCTGGTGCCGCCGCCGTACTACTACCGACTGGAGACTGACGGTATCATCGCCTACTACCAGCGCATCGCCGAGGTCAGCCCGGTGCCGATCATCATGTACAACATCCCGGTGATGACGAAGCTCCAGATTCCCACCGAGGCAGTCGCCGTCCTGATCGAGCACCCGAACATCATGGGGTTGAAGGATTCGAGTGGTGACTTCGGCTACTTCTCCGCACTCGCACGCATCGCCAGTCGGAGCGAGCGCTTCACGCTCTATACCGGCTCCGATGCGATGCTCGCCTCGTCGCTCTTCGTCGGTGGTCACGGTCTGATCGGCGGTGCCGTCAATGTCGTGCCCGATGTCCTCGTTGCGATCTACCGTGCCTATCAGGAGGGCGACGTCGCGCGGGCCCTCGCGCTGCAGGGCGATGTGACCCGGGCCGGGGCGGCGATGCGCGTCGGCACCTTCCCCGCGCCGATGAAAGCCCAGTATGCCCTCAAGGGTTTGTGCGGTCGCGCCGTCGCGCCGCCGATCCCGCCGCTGACCGATGCCGAGATGGAGCAATTGCGCATCCAGCTTACCGCTGCGGGCGTGCTGCGGCCCCTGGCGGTGGCGGGAGATTAATCTGGTAATAACCTGGTGGTAGCAGGCTTTCCAGCCTGCTTCCCCGATACTGAGAGGGCAGGCTGGAAAGCCTGCTACCACCGCTATCAGATCAAGTTTTCGATATTCATCAGTGCGTGTGCGGTTCCTTCGGGATGATGAGGTGGACCGGCCCGGCGTCCGGCGCCTCTTCCGGCTCGATGATTTGCAGCTTGCCGTTGACACGCTGCACCCACGGCACCGGCCAGCCGCCGTTCTTCTCGGTGAGCATCCGCAATTGCGCGTCGAGGGGCGGAATGTCGTACTGGGCGCGTTCGGCGTCGGTCACTTCGGGATCGACTTCGTAGATCGCATAGCCGTGGTTGCCGATGCGGACGTACTGTGTGCCGTATTGCTGGGGCTTGCCGAGGGAGATCAGCCAGCGATCAAGGGTGGCGGCGAAGAGCCAGCGCGCCGCCCGCGAACCGCGCGTCACCGCCTCCGCCGCGAAATCGTGGGCGCGGCGATATTCCTCCGGCAGGGTGCCGTGCTGGAGGAGGAAGGCTGCGTAATAGTAATCGTCCGCGCTCTGGATTGCCCCTTCGGCAGCAAGGATTTCCAATCGCTGCCGCCGCTCGTAGTCCCGTAAGTTCAGTTCGGGATCGGTCATCGTCCGCGCCGCAACGGCCCGCCGGTCTGCCTGATCCGCCTCAAACATCGCCCGCAACTCGTTGTGGTAGCTCTCGATCATGTCATATTCCTCGATGCCGACCCGAGTGGATTTGGCGTGTACGAATCTGTACCGTCACGCGACGGCGAGAGATTGTTATCGTTGCGGCGGTTCACGCTGTGCATTCCGCGCGCGCTTGAGGTCTGCAGGTGTCTCTTTGAAGTTTGCTACTTCTTTCACTTTGGTATTGGAGACCCTGCGCTGCTAGTGCTCGGGGGAATTCCTTATCGATTCGAGATTCTAGGTGGCGAATAGTAACCTTCTCGCCTAGCCGTTCGTCCGGCCCAGCGATGACGACAAAGGGAATACCCTTACGTTCCGCGTATGTGAACTGCGCCGGGAGTTTGCGCTTCGGATCAAGCGTCGTCTCGATGCGTAGCCCCGCCGCCCGTAAATCAGCCGCGAGTTGTAGCGACGGAAGTGGGTCATCGTTCGGGAGGATAGCGACGAGCGCTTGCGTGACGCTCTCGGTCGCGCTCGCCATGCCCCGCTCCTCCATCACGACGAGCAGCCGTTCGAGACCGACGGAAATACCCGTCGCGGGGAGGTCGCGTCCACCGAGCGCGCCGATCAGGTTGTCGTACCGCCCGCCGCCGCCGAGTGAACCGACGCCACCCTCCGGCACATAGGTCTCATAGACGGGGCCGGTATAGTAATCCAGCCCACGGGCGAGCGCCGGGAAGAGGACGGCTTTCCCCTCCGGCACGCCGAGAGCGGCGGCGTACTCAAAGAGGTGCGCGAGATCGTCCAGCCCGGCCCGCGCGGCGGGAATGTCCTTGAGGAGACCATTGAGCTTGCCGAGGACCACATCGTTCGGGCCTGTGATACTGACGAGTTCGAGTACGCGCGCCGCTGCCGCCTCCGGGATGCCATGGGTGGCCATCTCGCGCGTGACGCCCTCCGGCCCGATCTTATCGAGTTTGTCGATGGCGCGAATGAGCGTGACCGCATCGCTTTCCGGGAGGCCCGCATACGGCGCGAGGGCAGAGAGGACGGCGCGGTGATTGACGCGCACCGCGTAGTCCGTGAAGCCGCACCCGGCGAGGGCCGCGTTGTAGACCGCCACACCCTCGGCGTCCGCGATGACGCTCTTCGTGCCGACAACATCCGCATCGCATTGCCAGAACTCGCGGAAGCGCCCCCGCTGCGGCCGGTCCGCGCGCCAGACGGGGCCCATGTGGTAGCGCTTGAAGGGCAGCACGAGGTCGTTCGCGTGCATCGCCACGACGCGCGCGAGGGGGATCGTCAGGTCGTAGCGCATACCGACTTCGCGCTCGCCCTGATCCTTAAAGCGGTAGAGGAGCTTTTCGTCCTGCCCGATTTTCCCTTGCAATACCTCGATTGCCTCAAGGGTCGGCGTGTCCAGTGGCTCGTAGCCGAAGCGCTCGAAGACGCCGCGCAGGATGCCGGTGACATGCTGCCGCACCCGCATCTGCGCCGGTAAGAAATCCCGAAATCCGCTCAACACGCGAGGTTGGGGCCGTTTCTGTTGCTGCTCGCTCATCATTCACACCGCCTATAGAGGGCGTACGGCTGTACGCCCCTACCACTCATTGCTCATTGCTCATCGCTCATTGCTGATGGTGGCCGGGACGGGGCCTGGCACGGTATGGGCGGCGTCCTCGATGGCGCGGGTGCGCTTGCGCAGGAAATCTTCGGAGGGGAGGAAGAAGGCGACGCCAATTGTGACGATCACGATCACGACCTGGAGACGCATTGCGGTGGCGAATCCAAAGGCATCGGCCATCGCGCCCATTACCGGAACGCCGATAGCGCCGGTGACGAAGCCGAGGCCGAGGATGAGACCGGAGGCCACGCCGGCGCGCCCGGCCATCAACTGCTGCGCCATTACGATCATCAATGGGCCGGTGGAGGCGGCGAGGAAGCCGACGAGCGCGCCCGTCAGAAAGGCTATCGGGCCGGTGAACTGCGCGAAGAGGAAGATGACCGGCACCGTGAGGATGAGCGCGCCAACGACCACCGCCCGCCGCCCGAAGCGGTCCGCCAGGGTGCCGGAGCCAATCGTCCCGAAGGCACTGGCGACCACGACGGTCGTTGCCAGCGGGCCGTAGAAACCGGCGCTGTAGCCGAGCCCCTTGTACCAGGTCGGGATGAACGCCTCGATACCGATCACCGTCCATGACCGGGACGCCATCACGCCGATGATCGCCAGGAGCGGCACAATTGGTACCGGAGCGTGCGTGATGACGACTCCCGGCTTCCGTTCCGGGCGGCGAATGGCGATCGTGCGCATCTCGAAGAGTAGCCAGATCGCGCTCGCGATGCCGGGAAAGAACATCACCGCCGTACCGCGCACGCCGAAGAGCGAGAAGATCACCGCGCCAATGATCGGGCCGAGCGCGACGCCCAGCGTGCCGCCCGTGACATAGACACGACATGGCCGTGTTGCGCTGTTCGGGCGCAATGACGGCATTGGCGTTGAGCGCGCCGAGCGGGTGATAGCACCCGGAACCGATCCCCGCCGCCGCTGCGAGGAAGAGGAGGACCGGGAAGGAGGGCGCGAAGCCGATGGTGGCGAACATCGTCGCCGTCCAGATGAGGGCGAGACCGATGAAGCGCGTGCCGTAGCGGTCCGCGATCCAGCCGAAGAAGGGCTGCGACACTGAGGCCATGCCACTGTAGGCGAGCGAGACGAGACCAACCGTCTTGAGGTCCAGCGCAAAGCGGTCGGTGAGGATCGGATAGAGGACGGGCAGCAGCCCAACATACATATCCACCGTGAAGTGGCCGAACATCAATGTCAGGAGTGCGCGATTGCGAAGCACGCGAGTTGGCGAGGCCATGATGGATCGTTCCCCTGGTCGTTTTCCGTTGCGCCGCCTATCTCGACGCACCGGCATTGTCGCATGGGCATCGGGGATGGGCAACTCACGAACGGTGGAAGCAGGCTTTCCAGCCTGCCTCCCCGGCACCGAGAGGGCAGGCTTATAGCCTGCTTCCACCGCGAACCACTCATGCAACGCCGACGTTACAGGGTGCTTGCCGCTTGCTGCAGGAGCTTGGTCAGCAGGTCATAATCGACCGCTTGCCCCTGCCGAATCTTGATCGTTTTCCGCTCGGGAGGGCCGTCGAAGAGCTCTTCGGGTGCGTCGATCGCGGTGGCATTGAAGATGGTCAGGGCGACCCATCCCTTGGCGGTTCCGAGATTGCCGACGCACTTCCCATTCTTCAAGTAATGCGGCTTGCCGTACATGAGTCGTTCGGCTACCTCTGGGACGGTCTGGTGAACCATCTGGTGCAGCGACCGGCATAGCTCGGCCTGCCATGCTTGATCGAGGCTGCTGATATAGCAGGTGATCTCTCGACTCATCGTTTCTTCTCCTTGCATATCCAATGCGCTCGGTATCTTAGCTTCCTGCGGGCTGGTAGGTCAGGTAGAGGACCCCCGTGCTGAATGTCTGTGAGTCCATCAGCTTCAGCCCCATCCGATCACTCCCCTCGGGAAAGAGCTGCTTCCCGCTGCCCTCGACGATCGGATGAACCAGCAGATGAAGCTCGTCCAGCAGGTTGTCGCGCAGTAGCGACCGAACGAGGGTGCCGCTGCCACTGGTGTTGATGTTCTTCCCCGGTTGCTGCTTCAGCTTCGCGATCTCCTCGGTAACGTTGCCGCGGATCAGCGTCGAGTTCTGCCACGCGAGCGTCTCCAGTGTCGTGGAGACGACGACCTTGGCCGTGTTGTTCATTTGGTCTGCTATCGGGTCGCCGACCTGATGGGCGAAGGCGGCGGCGAACTCCTGGTAGGTTCGCCGACCCAGCAGCAAGGTGTCCGACGCGGCCATCAGCGAGCCGATCACTTGCCCCATCTCGTCGTTGAAGTACGGTAACTGCCACTTGTCCGGTGACTCCACGACGCCGTCCAGTGAGATAAACAAGCCCGCAACGATCTTTCGCATCTCGATCTCCTTCTCATTCATCGTACTCATTGATTCCTCTGATCTGTTACTGGTGTCGGACGTTTTGCGCTCTTGCGAGGTCACCTTCAGGCCCAGCTTTGGGTGCGGCGCACGCATCACCGGGCGCTCCATTCGCCCCTCGCGCAGCGCGCGGACTGCTTTGGCGATGCGACGCTGCTGCCTTCATGAATCCCCCGCCCATCGACGCGAGGGTTGCTGCGGGAGGTGTGGTCGTTGATCGCGACGCGGATCGCGTGCTCGGATCGAGGCGCGCGACGACCTCTGCCGGAACGTGAATACCGGGGGCGATCTTGCCGTTAAGCTGAACGATGGCGTAGAACTTCATCACACCCTCCCGTTGGTATACCTCCGCAGCGACCGTGTCACGCTCGTATCCGTCACGGTCGCTGCGACGGTACTCAGCGCGGCGAAGAGAAGGAGGGACCGACGAGGGTGGCGTGCGAGATGTGATTTCATGATCGTGAACTCCTTTTACGGATCACGTCCGACAGGGATGCTTGGTGCTTCATCGTTCATCGCTCCCTCCTCCATCGTGGTGGACTTGGTCGTTCCACAAGATAGTCGTTCGGCGGAGCCCGAAATCGACAGCGTGCCAGCAATCGCAGCCCTCGGTGCGCTCCTCCCGCGATCCACTCCGGGAAACGCCTGCCCAGGGTGTGTCCTGGTAATTCAGTCGACCGGTTCAGCGACAGACGCGGTAGCGGATGTGCGTGGCCTCCGGCGTGTCGATCACCCGCACGATCGCCAGCTCGACGCGCGACGGCAACACCTCGAACAACCGACGACCACCGCCGAACAGCACCGGGATCTGATGGATCTGCACCTCGTCCAGCACCCCGGCCTCGAGCGCCCGTTGCGCCGTATACGCGCCATGCACCAGCACGTACCGGTCCCCGGCGGCGGCCTTCGCCTGTGCCATCGCGCTCTCGATCCCATCGCTCACGTACGTCACCAACGGGTAGTTCGCGACGGACGGGCCGGGCGGCCGATGACTGGGCACGAAGATCGGGACACCGTGATGATCACCGCCCCAGTGATCGACCTGCTCAACAGTACGCCGACCCGCCAGCACCGCACCGGTCGCGTGGCTTTCGTCCCACAACTCCCCGGTCGGCCCGGACGGCCGGGAGAAGTCCCCGTACCACTCGTGCAGCCGCATAAAGCCGTCGCCGCCGGGGTTGCTCGGTTCGTCGTTCGGACCGGCGATGTACCCGTCGAGGGACATTGACATGTAGAGCACTGATGCAGACATTGCGACCTCCTGTGCTGGATGAGCGGGCTTGCCTGGCGATCCTGGTCCCTTAGAGGGCCTTCTCGTAGATGAGGATGAGGATGCCGTCACCGACCGTCCTCGCCTCCGTGAGCCGGAGCCGCTTCGTGTCGCTCGTCTCGGTGAAGAGGCGTTTGCCTGCGCCGACGATGACGGGGTAGACCTGCAGGTGCAGGGCGTCGACCAGGTCGTGCTCGATCAGCGTCTGCGCGAGCTGCGGGCTGCCATGCACGACGATGTCTCGCTCGTACTGCTGTTTGAGTGTGGTGACCTCTTCGACGATGTCGCCGCGGAGCACGGTGGTGTTGTTCCACTCCGGGTTCTTCAGCGTGGAGGAGACGACGTACTTGGGCATCGTGTTGAACTTGTCCGCGAACTCGCCCTGGTAGTGCGGCCAGACGGGTGCGAAGCCGTCGTAGGTGACGCGGCCGAGGAGCAGCGCGTCGGATGCCATCGTCTCGTCCAGCTTGAACTTTTCCCCTTCGGGGCCGCGCGTGAAGGCGTCAGTCCAGCCGACGCGCGCGAAGCTCTCCATTCCGCTCGGCGCCTCCACGACGCCGTCGACGGAGATGTACTCAGTAACAACGATCCTGCCCATAGCGATCTCCCTTCCTTGTGTCTTGAGGTGAACGAGTCGGCTGCTATGCCGCGCGGCCGCGATTCGGCGCGTTTCGTTTCACCTCCCTGGATCGCCAATCAAGCGGCGATTTGCGACGAACCCGTCGTGGCCCGGGTTGACCCAACTCGCGCAGGGCGGCATCAAACCGGAACGGCGGCGCGATCATGTACAGCCCACGCCCTAGCGTGCCTGCGGGCGGGCCAGGGTCGTCAGCGTCCGCACGATCACAGCGGCGGCGACGATGTGCATCAGCACGAGGATCGCCGTCTGCCCGCCCGTCACTCCTGGCACCGTTGGGATGTAGGTGAAGTCTGGGATCGTCGCGAGGACGAAGATGACAGCAGCGATGAGCGTGAAGTTGCGTACCGGGTTACGGTCGAAGCGCAGCAGGGCGGCGTAGACGAGCACCGCGCCGATGGCGGCCGGCAGTGTGAAGACGATCTCGCCGCTGACGTTGGCGAGGGGGAGGAACTGCGGGTCGTAGTGGACGAACGCGCCGCCGATGAAATAGATGAGGGTGTTGGCGGCGACGGCGGTGATGACGGTGGCCACGCCGATGCGGGCGAAGCGGCCCCGGCTGGTGGCACGCGACTCCCTCGAGGCGGACGAGGACGCGGCGATGGACGAGGTCTCAATGATTGACGACATAATGGCAACCTTCCTTCTCAATGACCGCCGAAGGGCGAACGCATGTCCGACAGAAGCGTGAAACGGTTTTTCATACGTTAGTCGTTCGGCGGGGCGCGAATTCGACGAGTACAGGCCCGCTGCGCGGAAACCTCGCGATCCGATCTCGGGACGCCTATCGGTGATCGCGCTGAATCTGATTCCCTCGCATCTCCTTGGCCGGGTTCACCTCCTTTCCCTTCCTGTTGTGCCACCTCGCTCGTCTCCAGCGAGAGCAGGGGCAGGCCCAGGTTGATAATCTGCACGAGCACGCCGTGCAGGGCGGCCTGATCGGGCAGGAGGCCGGAGAGTAGGCTGATCCCCGCTTCCTCATGCGTGATCTGGAATCCCGCAAGGCGGTGATGCCAGGAAGGGTCAAGATGTCCTCGCACCCGGATGTGGCAGTGCATCTTCGTTCCTCCATGGTCCGGTTCTTCCGGCCCTGAGGAGAGCATAGGGAGGCGCAACCGCACGCGCAGTAGTCTAAGGTCTACAAAAGGGAGTATTTCTGCACGCAGATCGTTCGCGATATTGGGAGGAACGCGCTACTCCCCGTTCTGACATGGGATAGGCTCATTTCGGTCACATCGGAGACGGAAAGAGCCCCGCCGTCATCATTTCTGATGTATCCGATTGTCTCCCCAAAGACCACTGGATGACTGCACTCGCGTGCATCGGTAATCTGGCTGCATATGACTGGTTCCTACCGGGGCATTGGATGGCTGACAGCGCCGTCGTTTGGTCGTTGCCACCGTGGGGAACGCGGGTCACACTGTGGCGGTGCGCACATCTCGTCGCGCGTTTTGGCGCCGTAGGGCGTACCTGTGGCACGTTGCTCGCACGAGTACAGCGAGGTCAGGAATGTTTTCGCTCCCCGCGCTCATCACCTTCGCCATCGTCGGCGCGTTCACTCCTGGCCCCAATACCTTGTCCTCAATGTACACCGCAGCCCATTACGAGCGCCGCATCGTCGCGCGCTTCTTGTGCGGCGGGCTGCTCGGCTACTGCACGCTCTTCGCGCTCTCCGGCCTGCTCAACGTGGCGCTCGCCGCAGTCATCCCGACGGCGGCAATCGCGCTGCGCTTCATCGGGGCGGGGTATCTGCTCTATCTCGCGTTCGTCATCGCCCGCTCCGGGGGCGGGCTGTTGGAGAAGCCGGGGACACGCCGCGTGGGCCTGGTCACCGGCTTGACACTCCAGCTTGTCAATCCGAAGGGGTGGCTCTACGGCATCACTGGTTTCTCAACCTTTGTGATCCCCTACTTCCGCACGGTGCCGATGGTGCTGGCATTCGTCCTCTTCTTCACGGGGGTGACCCTGCTCGCCTCGCTTAGCTGGGCGGTCTGCGGTGCGTCGCTGAAGTCGGTGTATGTGCGCTACGCTCGACCGTTCAATCTCGGGCTGGCCGCATCGCTGATCTACTGCGCCGCAATCGTGCTGCTCGACTGAGGACTGTGGCGCACCTTCGATCAGAGCAGGGACGTTGCGCGCGCGCGGGCAATCGCCTGGGTCCGGCTTTGCACGCCCAGCTTGCCAAGTAGATTGCTGACATGCTTCTTGACCGTCGCCAGGGAGATCGACAGAGCAGCGGCGATCTCCTGATTCGAGGCACCATCGGCGAGCGCGCGCAACACCTCCCGCTCGCGCCTGGTGAGCGGTTCGATGAGCGCAGAGGCGGCAGGAGCGCCGCCCCACCCTGAGGGCAGGGGCGGCGATGCGGTCGTTGCTCCCCGCGCGTGCGAGGATATACGCTCTTTCTCCTGCGCGAAGGCTGCCAGGAGCCGCGCGATATAGGCGTGGGGCAAGGCCGGGGCGTCGGGCGTCTCGCCCGCTTGCGTGTCGAGGAATGCATGAAGCGCCTGCTCCATCGGTGGGCCCGCATCCAGATAGACGCGCAGCCAGCCCTCTGGCTCGGTCAGGGAGAAGAGGCGGGCCGCAACGGTGCGGGCCTCCCCGGTCCTGCCCGCCTGATGGAGCGCGACGACGTTCAGCACGAGGAACTCGATAGTTATCTGGTGATCCATCGGCAGGTCGAGGTGCGGCGCGAAGCGTTCCAGCATAGCGAGCGCCTCGGGGTACTGCGCACGCGCAAACGCGATGCGTACCTGCGTGAGCAGCATGTCCGCGTCATTGGGGGTCACGGTGTGCGGATCGAACACGGTGCGTGCCGACCACTCGGTGGCGCGCGCCAGATCGCCCATTGCGAGCCAGTACCCCGCGCGTGCCGCGTCTGTCGCCGTCGCAAAGTGCAGGTACCACTCCTGCCGGATCACCGTTTCCGCCTCTTGCAGCGCCCGATCGGCGGTGGCGGGCGTGCCTCGGATACGTTCGAGGCTTGCGAGCAGCAGATTTCCCAAAGCCAGCAGGTCCATCTGCTGCCACGTCTGCGCGATGCGGAGTGCCATCTGTATGGAATCGGCGGCCTCTTCCAGCCGATTCCATGCGTAGTAGGTGAGACCCAATTGCAGATGGAGGTAGCCGGTCATGGCGGTGTTCATGGTGAGCCGCTCCCCAAGGGCGAACATCTCCATGCATTCCTGCTCGCTCCGGTGGAGCAGCCCGGCCTGCCCATAGATGAGCGCCAGCCAGGCCATCAGACGGATCGTCACCAGGTGATTGCCGACCTCTATCGCCTCCTGCTTCACCACCAACAGACGGGGGAGCAGGAGAGTACCTTCATGCCGGATCGTGAAGGTGAGCCAGAAGATGCAGGCGAGCCAGATCATCTTCCATTGCAACTCCTCCTGCTCGGCAAGCCCGGCGATTTCCTCGGCAAGTTGCGAGAGGCGTTCCGCGTCGTCGCGCGGCAGGATCGCGCGCGTCTCGATCAACGCGCGCAGCAGGCGAAGGCGCCGCCGGATCAGGGCGATCTCCTCCGCTGGCAGGGCTGATCCCTCCCCAGTGCGCAGCCCTGCCTCGATGCGTGTCAGCATCTGCTCGATGCGGATCCGCGCGCGGGTATACGATGGACCGGCCGTCGCGTGCAGAGATTCCAGGAGGTGGAGAGAGGCGTCGAGGACGAGGCGCGCGTGCTGCCAGAGAATGGAGTCCGGGAGCGCGTGCAGCCACAGTATGCACCGTCTGCGCTTCGCCGTTCAACCACAAGGTGGGGGCCGCGCGTGCGATCAAGGAAGCCGCCACGGGGTAATCTTCCGCAGCGAGGGCATGGGTGATCGCTTCCCGCATCTCGCCGTGCGCCGCATACCATCGGGCCGCGCGTTGGTGTGCGGGCGCGAGCAATCCCGGCTCGTTTGCCTCCACCTGCGCCAGGAGCGCCTCGCGGAAGAGGTCGTGCAAGCGATACCACTGGCGTCGCTCATCGAGGGGGACGACGAAGAGGTTCGCGCGCTCCAGCGCCTCCAGGATTTCCTGACTCCTACTCTTTGGTTCCCCGGTCACGGCCTCACAGAGGGCGGCGTTCATGCGCCTGAGGACGGCGACCTGCAGAAGAAAGCGCTGGATGGAGAGCGGTTGCGGGGCGAGAATTTCGTCCTGCACGTAGTCCAGCAGATAGCGATGGCTGCCTGCGAAGGTCGCGAGCCAGGCCGTGCGGTCTTCCTGTTTACGCAGCGACAGTGCCGCCATTTGCAGCCCGGCAATCCATCCCTCGGTGCGCCGCTCCAATACCTGCACCTCTCCTCCGCGAGGGGGAAGCCCAGCGTCTGCCGGAGGAAGAGGTCGATATCCTCCGGCGTGAAGCGCAGATCGGCGGCGCGGAGCTCGGTCAACTGCCCCCGGACGCGCAAGCGCGCGAGGGGAAGGTCCGGATCGACACGGCTGGAGATCAGCAGATGCATCTGCGCGGGAAGATGCTCCACCGCGAATTGGAGCGACTCATGAATCGCGCGCTCCCCAATTATCTGATAGTCATCGAGAAGGAGTAGGATCGGTGCGTCCTGCGTTTCCCCGCCGGCCAACTCGTTGAGGAGGTCGGTGACGATTGCGGTGATCGACGGGGGGCGGGGCGAGCGCAACATGGCGAGGGCGACCGTGCCGATGCCCGGCACACGGGTGCGCAGCGCTGCGATCACGGCGATCCAGAAACGCGCGAGTTCATCGTCCAGCGCATCCAGCGCGAGCCAGGCGATCTGGCCCGGATGCCTGCGGGCCCATGCGGAAAGCAGCGTCGTCTTTCCCCACCCGGCGGAGGCGGAGAGCAATGTTACCGGCGTCGAGAATGCGGCATCCAGATCGGCGAGCAGGCGCTCCCGACCGACCAGGGCGGTCGGCAGGCGCGGCGGAGCGAGCTTGGTCGAGGGCAGCGTCACTGCCGGTTCGGCCCGGTGTCGAGCGTCGAACAACGCCCCGCGCGATTCCTGCGCCGTCCCTTGTTCTGCCTGTACGGGCATGAGGGAGCGGGCGATTGCCCGTGTGAGAGGGCCCGCGCCACCTCCTCCAGCGCGCGAGCGAAACCGTTGCCGTCCGCCCGAGATAGCGCTTGCGGGTACGACCCTCGGCGGTATGATAGGCATACCAGTATCGCCCGCCGCGTGGCCGCGCCTCCTGATAGACATTGAGGCTGCCGGAAGCGCCCTGGAAGGCGAAGGATGTCACCGCGCGCAGCCAGTCCTGCCACGCTTGCTCGTCTCCCAGCCGAAAGCGCCGCTCGATATGGCCCGCGACGGAGAGCGCATAGCGGCTGTCATTCTGGGACCAGGTGAGCGCGTGCAGCGGTGTGCGGGGCATTCCGACCTTTCT
This sequence comes from uncultured Chloroflexia bacterium, assembly GCA_963763655.1. GTDB lineage: Bacteria > Chloroflexota > Chloroflexia > Thermomicrobiales > JALYUS01 > JALYUS01. Next base: position 4,292 of record CAVXPY010000051.1, on the reverse strand, counting down.
CGATCCCAACGGTGTGGGTGTTCCTCCCAACCCCCTCCCCGACGTGGGGAGGGGGCGGGCCGCATTGCCGTAGACTACCGTTCGTTGTTCCTATGCGCCAGCGGCGGGGAGTGGTCCGAAGAATCCGGTGATGCGCCGCAGCCGCCCGTCCTCGGCAAGTTCACCAACATCCAGCCCCGCGAGGGCCACCGATCCATCTGCGCCGACCAGCTCCCACGCGAAGCGTAGCTGGTCGTGATGGGTATCGATGCCGCTCGCCCGCCGGAATCGGTGACCGGGGAACTGGGATTGCAGCGCCGCCGCCATGTTGGCGATGCCGATGTGTCCCTCTGCCGCCAGGGGCGGATCGATCAGCCGCCCATCGGTGGCCCAGACTTGCGCGACGAGGTCCGCCCGCCGCGCGGGGTCCGCCTCGTTCCACGCCGCGAGGTAGGTGTCGATGGTCGTTGTCAGATCATTCACGATGTCCCGCCTTTCCGTGTATCGACCGTCTCGGCTCCCAGCCCCTTCGTACTTCGCTCGGAACCACAGTACCATCATAGGCCGTAAGGTCATGCTGTCGATTACCTGAAAGGTAATGTTTTCGGCGATGGAGCTACGTGACGATCAAGCTATAGGCGAGGAAGAGCGTCGCTGCCGCCAGGAGCACCGCCGCGAGAATCGTCAGCATAGCATGATAATGGTATTGCAGAAAGGGCCATTATTGGCGATAATCTCGATACCATTTTGCGGAGTTCCGATACGTGCGGCGAGAGATCAGGGAGGCAGCACGCATGACCAAACGCCTGACAGTGAGTACGAAGACCGCGATCGTCCTCGATCACCATACCTCGCTGCCGCTCTATCGACAGGTGTATGACCGGCTACGCATCCAGATTCTGGCGGGGCAATTAGAGGCCGGGGCGCGCCTGCCCTCGACACGCAGCCTGGCCGCCGAGTTAGGAGTGTCACGCACGACGACGGCGCTCGCATACGAGCATCTGCTGCTGGAAGGCTACATCGAGAGTCGGGTGGGCGACGGCACGCGCGTTGCCTCGCTGCAATCGGAGCAGCGATTTCAAGCTGCGGGGAAGACGGAAGCGCGGGAGGTACCCGATACTGCGACGACGCCTCCCGCAGAGCTTTCGCGGCGCGGGCAACTGCTTCTCGATACGGCCTTTCCCGAAACGCGCTTCGCCAAACAGCCCCGCGGCACCACGGATGTATTCCGCGTCGGCCAGCCGGAGGAGAACCAATTTCCGTACGAGGTTTGGGCCAGATTGCTTGCAAAACATGCGCGTCGTTCCCTATCCGCAGTCGCATACTACCAGGATGCGGGCGGCTACGCCCCGCTTCGGGAGGCCATCGCCGCGCATATCGGCGTGACGCGCGGTGTCCATTGCACGCATGAACAGGTCATCCTCACCACCGGCGCGCAGGCAGCCCTCGACCTGGTCGCGCGCGTCGTACTGGACCCCGGCGATCTGGCCTGGGTCGAAGATCCCGGCTATGGAGGAGCACGCGGGGCACTGCTGGCTGCGGGCGCGAAACTGGCCGCCGTACCGGTGGACCGGGAGGGCATCGATGTCGAGGCCGGGGAGGAGCGATGTCGCGATGCGCGATTGGTAGTGGTCACACCCTCTCACCAGTTCCCCACCGGGGTAACGATGAGTCTGAGTCGGCGGCTGGCACTGCTCGCGTGGGCCAGGAAGGCAGGCGCATGGATCGTCGAGGACGATTATGATAGCGAGTATCGCTTCAGCGGGCGTCCCCTTGAGGCGTTACAGGGGCTGGATACCGCCGCGCGCGTGATCTATATTGGCACCCTCAGCAAGGTACTCTTCCCCTCGATGCGCGTGGGCTATCTGGTCGCTCCCCCCGCCCTGGTCGATGGCTTTTTTGCGGCGCGACGCTTCATCGACATCCATTCCCCACTGCTGGAACAAATCGCCCTGACCGACTTCTTCACCGAGGGCTATTTCGCGCGGCATGTGCGGAAGATGCGTGGACTCTACCTGGAGCGCCGGAATGTCCTCGTGGACGCCCTCACGCGGGAGTTGGGCGACACCGTGGACGTCGTCGCGCCAGAGGCGGGCATGCATCTGGTCGCATGGCTCCCCACAGGCGTGGACGGTCGCGCGGTTGCCGACGCAGCGGTGGTGCATGGCCTGCACATCCTTCCCGTGTCGCACTTCAGCGTGCGCCCCCCGCTGCGTGACGGCCTGGTACTCGGTTTCGCGGGCGACACTCCCGAAGAACTTCGGGCGGGCGTCCATGCGCTGGCGTGCGCACTGCGGACGTATGCAAGGGTGCGGTGACGTTTCGGGGCAACGAGAGAGGGCGGGGAATTGTCCCCGCCCTCTCTTTGCATCTATTCGATTGTTGTTGGGATGTGGCCACACGAGGTGGGGCGATTGCCCCGCAGGCAATGTGAGGTATTGCCATGTCCACGCGCATAGTATCGCACGCTCTTGCCAGAATTTCCAGCCCTGTTTTCATTCGCAGGCGTAGTCAACCTAACCCCCCAACCCCCTTCCCTAAAAGGAAGGGGGAGCGACCTTCTTGAGAGCACGGCATTTGCACGGAACGCCACGGCGTAACGCGGCCCCCTCATTGCTCATTGCGCCACGTAGACGTTGCTCGTTGCTCGTCGCTCAGTACGCATTGCGGTCGCGGAAGATGAGGATCACGGTCTTGGCGATGATCTTGAGGTCGAAGAAGAGGGACCAGTTCTCGACGTAGTAAAGGTCGTAGCGGGTGCGTTCTTCGATGCTCGTGTTGCCGCGCAGGCCGTTGACTTGCGCCCAGCCGGTAATGCCTGCCTTCTCTCGATGGCGGCGGGCATAGCGCGGGATGGACTGCGTGAACTGATCCACGAAAATCGGGCGCTCCGGTCGCGGTCCGACGACACTCATTTCACCCATCAGAACATTGATGAACTGCGGGAACTCATCGAGCGAGAAGCGGCGCATAAAGATGCCGAGCCGGGTGCGGCGCGGGTCGTTCGGCGTCGTCCAGACCGGGCCCGTCTGCGCCTCCGCATCCTGCCGCATCGTGCGGAACTTGATGCACCAGAAGGGCCGCCCGTCCCGCCCGACGCGCTCCTGCACGAGGAAGACGGGGCCGGGTGAGGTGAGTTTGACGAGCGAGGCGAGGAGCATGAGGAGCGGCGAGATGAAGACGAGAATCACCAGCGCGACGAGGATGTCGAGCGTGCGCTTCAACATGCGATTCCAGCCGCGCAGGGCGATCGTCCGCACTTGCACCATTGGCAGGCCACCGAGGTCACCGATGCTCAACTCATTATTGGTGATCAGTTGAAAGGTGTCCGGATAGACGGTGATACTGACCGGGTCATCGGCGCAGCGGTCAACGAGGTTGACGAGGCGTGCCTGCGATGCCCCCGCGAGCGCGATCAGCACTTCATCCACCCGCTCCTTGCGTATGATCGCGGGCAGGCTGTCAGTCATGCCGAGGATCGGTAAGCCGAGCACTTCGGTTTCGTCGGCGGGGTGGTCGAGGTCATCTGCGATGAAGCCGACCACCTGATAGCCGAGGTGTGGCGAGCGGCGCACCGTTTCCAATACCGTCCGGGCGGGTGATCCCGTGCCGACGATCACGGCGCGTTCGGCGGTCACCCCGTGCCGCCGGAGTGCGCCGATCAGCGCAGAGTAGAGGAATCGACCGAAGGCGATGAAGACGATCGCCAGCGCCCAACCGGAGAGGAGCAACTGCCGAGAATAGACAAATCGGCTACTAAGGAGGAAGGAGTTCGCCGCCAGGGCGAGCACGACCCCGACCGAAAGCGACGAGCAGAGCTTGGCGAACTCGTCCACGCGCGAGACGCCACGCTTCAGCGTGTACAACCCCGCAACATTGAACGAGACGAGCGCGGTCACTTCGAGCACCGCGAGCATCACGAGGTACGTCCGGCCCGATGGCGGGATGAAGCCGCTACTTGTCAGGCTCGAATCGAGTTGATGCGCGACGAGGAACGCCACCGCCAGGAGCGCAATATCGAGGAATAACTGCCCCGCCCCGATGATTAAGGCGGGCCAGCGCCGTCGCACATGGACGGGAAAAGTACTCGCCGGTGCATCGGGACCGTGAGGGTCGGAAGCTTCCGCTGGAGCGACAATGATCTCAGCCGTCATCGCGCGCACTTCACTAGCTGTCTACCCAACGCTGGACTGCTTCGCATACCGAATCTTATACCATCTTTTCGTATGACTGTGCAAGCGAACATATGTACGTACATGGGCAGTAGGCAGTAGGCCGTAGGCAGTAGACAGTAGACAGAGGGGAAACGGGGG
>CAVXPY010000050.1:0-141755 GCA_963763655.1 uncultured Chloroflexia bacterium | reverse complement strand
CCACCCCTCGTCATCGCACCCACCCTCGCCGCCGTCCAACGGATCCTCGCCAATGGCTAGCGCGACAAACCGAATGAACCGCAGAGGCGCAGAGACACCAACGAGAGGATTCAGCACAGAGGACACAGAGGACACAGAGTGCACCAAGAGTAGTTTTTTCTCTTTTCTCTTCTCTGTGCTCTCTGTGCGCTCTGTGTCCTCTGTGTTCGCATCTCTCTTCCTCTTTTTTCCTCTCTGTGTCCTCTGCGTCCTCTGCGCCTCTGCGGTTCATTCGGTTTCACCCCCGAAGCGCAGGCGGATTCGGGTACGGGTGCCGGGGTCGAGCGCGAATCTCGGCAGCGGCTTCGATCATCTCGGCCTCGCGCTCGCGCAATATACGACGGTGACGGTGACGGTAGGAGAGAAGGCGCGCCCGACTGTGAGCGGGCTGGACGCAGATCTGCTTGCGGACGCGCCGAACCTCGTCGAACGGGCGATGGAGCGGCTTGCCGCCGCGGCGCACCGGCGCTTGCCGCCGCACACGCTCACGTCGAGAACGGCATTCCCGTCGCGCGGGGTATGGGTGGCTCGGCGGCGGCAGTTATTGGTGGGCTACTTGCGGCGAACGCGCTGCTCGGTGAGCCATTCGACCGCCTGTCCGACGATCTGGATGACCCCATTCTCGCTCATCGCGACGCAGATCGAGGGGCACGCGGACAATGTCGCGGCCTCACTCTACGGCGGCATCGTCGCGGCGGATGGCGGCATCGCTTTCTCGCTCTCGGATGGGGCAGACCTGCGCGCCGTGCTCTTCGTGCCCGATATCACGCTGCTTACGAGCGCCGCCCGCGCCGCCCTGCCGCTTTCGATCGCCCACAAAGACGCGGTGATGAATGTCGGGCAATGTGGCGATGCTCGTTGCGGCGCTTGATCGACCACGAGTACGAGGCCCTGGGCCGCTGGATGCGCGACCGGCTGCACGAGCCATACCGCGCCGCGCTCATCCCGTGGCTCGAACCCCTCGTTCGCCGCGAGGAGCGGGCGGGAGCATACGGCGCGTGCCTCAGTGGCGCGGGGCCATGCGTTCTCGCCCTCGCGGGGCCGGGGCAGGCAAAAAAAGTCGCCGCCGCCATGCGTGAGACCTCCGCACAGCGCGGCTATAAGGGCAAAGCGCTTGTTCTTGCGATTGACGATACTGGCGCGACGGTCATCGAGGGATAAATGGAGTATGAAGAACTGCGGCGTATCGCCGCTGAAGAGGCACCCCGGCGCGGCTGGGATTTCTCGCGGATGCGTGAGGAGCGCGATCCGGTGCCGTGGGACTACCTCGATGTGACGCGTCGCTTCTTGGAGCTGACAGATCGGGTGCTCGATGTCGGCACCGGGGGCGGCGAGAAATTTCTCGCGCTCGCGGCGGATTTCGCGACCGGCGTCGGCGTTGATCCTGACCCGGACATGGTGCGGGTGGCGCGAGAAAATACCCCCGCACTCCTCGCTGATCGGGTTTCGTTCATTGAGGGGCGCGCCGAGGCATTACCGGTGCCCGACTCGGCGTTCGATGTGGTGCTGAACCGGCACGCGGTGGTGGATGTGCCCGAGATTGTGCGTGTGCTCCGGCCCGGGGGCTGCTTCATCACGCAGCAGGTAGGCGCGCAAAACACCTTCAATATCACGACGCTCTTCGGTTCCGGGCCGGGGATGGGCGGAGTGCGCATCGATCCCGCCCAGGAAATCCCCGCGCTCGCGGACGCATTCCAGAATCAGGGCTACGCGATTGTCTCGTACGCAACATACAACGTCCCGTACTACTTCAAGGACGCCGCATCGCTCCTCTTCTGGATGCAGGCGGTCGGCGTGCCGCCCCATTTCGACATCGAGCAAGATTGGCGGTCGGTCGATTACCTGCTCACCGAGTACATGACGCCGCGCGGCGTCGCATCCAACGAGCACCGCGAACTGCTCATCGTCCGCGCCCCGGAGTAAGGTTGCCTCCATCCCCGGCCCCCTCACTCCCGGACAGGCGGTAGGCTTTCATCTGCCGCCATCACCAGGGGATTCTCAACTCATTGCTCGTTACTTCGTCGCGAGCCAATCGAGGGCGACGGCGGCGGTCCAGGATTGATCGGCGGAGCCGAGGAGTTCGCCGGTGAAAGGCTCGTAGTACTCGCCGAAGCCGCCATCGGCGAGTTGGTCGAGCGATGCCTGCGCGGAGTGCGGCGGCCCGCTCCGTCTCGCCGGCCTGCGCTAAGCGCCCACCAGAAGAGCCAGTTCATCACCGGCCAGGTCGGGCCGCGCCAGTAGCGGCGGGGGTCGAACCCCGGCCCTTCCGGGCTGGTGCTCACGGGCATCGGCCAGCGGAGGCGCGGATGGCCCAACCACGCCGGTGAATCATAGGTTGCCAGGATGGCCGCGCGCCGCTCCGGCGTGAGATGCCCGGCGATCAGCGGCGCGAAGCCGCCCATCACGCGCACCGGAATCGGCGCAGCGGCGCGCAGATCGTAATCGAGGGCGAGGCCGAAGTTCGGGTCCCACCGCTCGTCAAGGCCGCGCAGGCCGCGATCGCGCCATGCGGTGATCTCCGCGCGCTCCGCGTCCGGCGCGCCGATGAGGTCCGCGATTGCCAGCAGCGCATCGTTCGCGGCGACAAAGATGCCGCTGAAGAAGACCGCCTTTCACCAGAAACGGGTTCGTCCGGTAGACCGTCGCCTCGTCGTAATGACCCCGCTTCATCACCTCGACGATCCAGAGGTAGCGGTCGTATTCCGCCATCGTCGGGCGCATCGAGGGATCCGCATGTTTGAGATCGTGCCGCTCATACGGCGGCAGATCGCCGACCGTGATGCCCGCCATCGGGCCGTCCCACGCGGGCGAGTTGTCCGAGCCGCCCTCCCACGGGTGATAGATCGTGACGAGGCCCGATCCTTCCGGGTCGCGGTCGGTCGCGAGGTAGCGATGCCACGCGAGTAGGCGTGGGTAGATCTCCCGCAGGAAAGCGGTCGCGTCGGCGCCCTCCGCCTCGCCCCGTTCGTCGGGCGATCTCCCAGATGGAGCGGGCGGCGATGGCATGGACGGGCGGCTGGCACATGCCGCTCGTCTGTATCCCGGTCGGGATATTCGGCGAGACGTCCGTCCCCCATCGTTCGATGTTCGGGAAGTAGCCGCTTGCCGCCGGGTTGAAGACGATATGCGGCACCATGCCCGTCGTCCACTGCGCGCTTGAAGAGCATCCGCAGCTCCTGCGCGGCGCGCCGGGTATCGAGGTGCGCGAGGCCGATGGCGATGAAGGCGCTATCCCAACTCCACTGGTGCGGGTAGAGACGCGGGGCGGCCTTCGTCCAGCCGCCGAGATCGTTCTCGCGCAATATCTCCGCCGCGCGGACGGCCATCTGCTCGGGTGTGGCGCCGAACGCCTGATTCGATGTCCTCATTCGGCAGCGATCTCCTTCTGCGTCTCCGGATCGAACCAGCGCAGCTTGTCCCACTCCGGTTGGAGCCAGATGTCGCCGCCCGCTTGCACCGCGAAGTCCGTGCGCGTCAGCACCTTCATGCGCTGATCGCCGACGACCGCCGTGACCAGCAGGTTCGAGCCCACCGGCTCGACCACCTCGGCGCGGGCAGCCAGGGCATCCGGCGACGCCTGAAGGTCTGCGCGAATATCCTCTGCGCGGATGCCGACGCGGATGCTGCCATTCGTCGCGCTCGCTAATGCGGGCGGTGCCTCCAGCAGATGCTCGCCGACAGCTACCCGCACATGACCGTTCTCGCGCATCAATTCGCCCTGGAGGAAGTTCATCGGCGGGTTGCCGATGAAGCCGCCGACGAACTCCGTCGCGGGATGGCTATAGACCTCCATCGGCGTGCCGCATTGCACGATCACGCCGTCGCGCATCACGGCGATCCGGTCGCCGAGGCTGAGCGCCTCCACCTGATCGTGCGTGACGTAGATCGTTGTCGTCTTGATCTCCTGCACCAGTTTCTTCAGTTCGCTACGGAAGTTGAGCCGCAGGAGCGCGTCGAGATTGGAGAGCGGCTCGTCCATCAGCAGCACGGACGGCTCCATGACGATCGCCCGCGCCACGGCGACGCGCTGCCGCTGCCCGCCGGAGAGTTGCGCCGAGTACCGCTGCAAATACGGCGTCAGTTGGAGGAGGTCGGCGGCACGCTCGACCTTGCGGGCGACCTCCGCCTTCGGCGCGTGGTGCATCCGCAGGCCGAAGGCGATGTTGTCGTACACCTTCATGTGCGGGAAGACGGCGTAGCTCTGGAAGACCATCGCGATGTCGCGGTTGCGCGGCGGCAGGTCGGTCACGTCCCGCCCGCCGATCAGGATGCTGCCGCTATCCGGGTATTCCAGCCCCGCGATCATCCGCAGCAGCGTCGTCTTGCCGCAGCCGCGACGGCCCGAGCAGCACCATGAATTCGGTGTCCGCCACCGTCAGATCAATATCGTTGACCGCCGGTTGTTTGCTCCCGACGAACGTCTTTCGCACCGTCTGGATGTCGATCTCAGCCATAACCACCTCGGATTGGTTCGAGCACGTTCCTTCGAACTACCGCACCACGCGCCCCCACATGTTGAACAGGTAGCGGCGCATGAAGAATATGAAGACGAGGGACGGGATGACGAGCGCGAAGCCGCCCGCGAACTTGTAGGGCAGTTGCGAGCTGTTGAGCGAGGCGAGTACCTGCGCGGGCAGCGTGCGGTGCTTCACGGTGAGGATCGTCGCCGCGAAGACCTCGTTCCAGGACGCGACGAAGGTGAAGATCGCCGTCGCCGCCATCCCCGGCAGCGAGAGCGGGAGCATGATGCGCCAGAAGGCGGCGAACGGCGTGCAGCCGAGCGTCAGCGCCGCCTCCTCCAGATCGCGCGGGATGCTGACGAAGATGCTGCTCATGACGAGGATCGTCGTCGGCAAGGTGAACGCAGTATGCACGAGGATGACGCCGAGCAGTTTGTCGTAGAGATTCCATTTGATGAAGGTGACGACGAGCGGGATGGCGAGGATCACCGCCGGGAAGGCGCGCGTGGAGAGGATGAAGAGTTGGAATGCCGCGCGGCCCCGGAAGACGAAGCGCGCGAGCGCGAACCCGGCGGGCGCGCCGATCAGCGTCGAGAGGAGCAGCGTGCCGATGCCGACGACGATGCTGTTACGCACCGACTCCGTGCACGCCGGTGGAGTGGATGAAGAACGAGAATGTCGCCGTCGAGAAGTCGCTCCGGTGCGGGATGAGCGCCTTCGGGAAGGCGTAAATCTTCGCCTGCGGGCTGAAGGCGCTGATGATGATGAAGTAGATCGGCAGCAGCATGAAGAGCGTGATGAGAATCGCCAGCACGATACAGCCCAACCCGCCCCAGCATATAGCGCCGCGAGCGTGTCCGGTTCCGCACGACGGGCGCGGCGCCCTCAGCCGGTTTCGTGATTGTGGCGGTCATAAACCTAACCCCCCGGCCCCCTTCCCGCGAGGAAGGGGGTGACTCAATGACAAGTGCCGCGCCTTTCCCCTAATGCCTCGATCTTGCCGCAGGCTCCCTCCCCCTTCCCTTGCGGGAAGGGGGCCGGGGGGTTAGGTCACAGCCCCTGCTGCTCGTCGCGCACCCGCAGGGCGCGCAGATAGACGATCGTCACGACGATCGAGACGACGATAATCACGACCGCGTACGCGGCGGCGATGTAGTTGTTGATCAAGATGGCGCGACCAGTTGTACGCCTCCTCGGCCAGCACCGGCACAGTGCGCCCGACGAGCGCCAGGATGATGGCGAAGACCTGGAAGGCGGCGAGCGTCCGCAGGATGAGCGCCACCTGGAGGCTGGGGCGCAGGAGCGGCAGCGTCACGTAGCGCAATCGCTGCCAGGCAGTCGCGCCGAAGACCTCCGCCGCCTCGCCGTAATCCTTCGGGATCACCTGGATACCGGCGAGGAGGATGATCATGACGAGCGAGGTCGCCCGCCACGTCTCCGCGACGACGATTGCGAGGAAACTGGCTGACCGGGTGCTCGATCGTCAGGAACGGGAACGGGTTCTCCTGCAACCCCAGCCCGTGCAGGATCGAGTTGAGGAAGCCGTTCGGGGAGAAGATGGAGAGCCAGACGATCCCGGCGGCGAGGTCGGAGATCGCCAGCGGGATCGCCCAGATGTAGAGGAAGAATCCCTTGCCCTTCAGGTCCGCCTGCAGCAGGAGCGCCATCGCCAGCGCGAGCACCAACTGGCACGGCACGATGACGACGATGAAGAGCAGTGTGTAGCGGACCGCCGGCCAGAAGTAGGTATCGCCCGTCATCCGGTGGAAATTCGCCGTCGTCCAGCCGCCGTGCTCCCCGCGGACGGAGAGGATGAGCGCCTGGAACATCGGCCAGACGAAGAAGACCGCGAGGAAGAGCGCGGCGGGGACGAGCAGCAGATACGCGGCGAGCGACGTGCCGGGCCCACCGATGCGGCGCGCCCGCCGCGCCGGGGTCGCCGTCGCTCGCTCGGTCGGCGGCTACTTGACCTGACATACGCCCGTACTCGCGGGATCGGGCGCCCAGCACGACGCCTTCGTGTCGTTGAGGATGCCCTGCATGATCTTCGCTTCGTCATCGAGCACGGACTGCACGGACTCATTCTTGATGGCGATACGCGTGAAGGTATCGTAGTAGACCTTGTTGAAGTCGCCGCCCTTAGCAGCGAGCCCGACCGGCAGCAGCGTCGTGACGCCGCCCGCGCCGGAGGACTGCGCCGCGATCGCGTCCGCTTCCAGTTTGACGCCTGCGGAGAGATCGGCGGGGACGATGGCATTCGTCACCGGGAAGAAGCCATTCTCCTTCGCGGTGGAGATCTGCTGCGGTGCCTGCGTCAGATAGTCGATCATCAGTTCCGCACCTGCACGGTTCGGCGCGCCCTTCGGGATCGCGAACCCGGCGAGCACCGGCATGAAACCGCGCCCCTTCGGCCCCATGGGGGCCGCGAAGGTGACAAAGTCGTTCGGGCGCGTCTGGAGCACGTTCAGGAGCCCGGCGATGTGATCCCACCCGACCCAGATCTCGTCGCCAAGCATCGGCTCGGACGTGTTCGCGTAGTTGGTGGAGCCGGGGTTCGTGTACTGCCAGATCTCCTTAAAGTCATTCCACATTTGCACCGCTTCGGGGGACTTGAAGCCGACCACAGTGGTGCCCGTGTAGGATGGGTAGAGATAGCCCTGGAAGAAGCGATGGACCAGAGCGGTCGGGCCGGCGGGGAAGCCGATGCGTCGCTGACCGGACCCCTTCTGCATCGCCGCGCCCCAGTCCTTCAGTTGCGTGTAGGTCAGCGCCTCCAGTTTCGCGCCCTGCGGCAGGTACTGCAGCGCCTTCTTGTTCGCCGCCATGATGTACGTCGCCTGCATCCACGGGATGTAGTAGGTCTTATCCGTCGTGCCAACCTTCGCCAGTTCAAGGAAGGTCTTCGGGAAGCCACGGTCGCCAAGTTTCGTGAGCACCGGCGTCAGATCTTCGAGCAGGCCGTCCTTCGCGAAGGGAACGAAGTCGCCGTGCAGACCGCCGAGCAGGCTCGCCGTCACCTTCCCGGCCTGGGCCTCCCCGCGCAGGCGGTCATTGAAGTCCCCCGGCAGGAAGTCCACCTTGCCCTTGAAGTTGCCGAGGATCGTCTTACGGAACTTCTCCGCCTGATCGATCGGTGAGAACTGCGTCGAAAGCATCGTGATCGAGCCTGCGTCTGCCAGCGGTGCCGATGCGGTCGTCGCGACGGGGGCGGCGGTGCCATTGGTCGCGGCGACCGTGGCGGGCGTGCTCGCCGGGGCGGTTGCTGCGCCCGCTGCCGGGGCCGTGGTGCCCGCAGGGGCGGCGGTCGCCCCAGTCGCGGGCTTCGGCGTGTCGGTTGCCTTGCTGCCGCCGCAGGCAGCGAGGATCGCTAACGACGCACTTGCGGCGACCCCGCCGAGGAACCGACGCCGCGTCACGCGTATCTCCATCTGACATACTCCTTATCATTCAACCGATCGCCCGACGTTGTCCCTGTGAAAACCCTTCCTCTATCGGGAGGATGACCGTGTACTACTCCTCGGCCTCCATCCGTCCGCGTAGTCGGGTTTCTACCACCGATTTGACATGACCGATATGGTGCGCCATTGCGGCATGCGCCCGTGCCGGATCGCGATCCCGGATCGCATCGAAGATGGTTAGATGCTCCGCGTGGTCCTGGAATCGGGCGTTAAAGAGGGAGATGACCGCGAACTGCTCGAAGGAGTAGAGTTCGATGAGCGATTCCATGATCTGCGCCAGCACCACATTCTCTGTGCAATAGGCGATGCCGAGATGGAACGACATATTCACCCGATGGAGCATCTGGTCGTTCCCGACAAGGGACTGTTCGGCCTCTGTCAGGATAGCCTGCAAGGTCGCTATCGTCGTTTCGTTCGCGGTCTTGGCAGCCAGTGCCGCCACCGGCGGTTCAACGAGCAAGCGTGTATCGAGGAGGCTGATCGTCAGCCGGGGATCGAGTTCGCCCAGATTCGGGTTAACAACCATGATCCGCTGATGCGTGTGGCGCAGATAGATCCCCGATCCATGACGGATATCGATCACGCCGGTTGCCTGAAGGCGACGGAGCACCTCGCGAAGCGTCGGCGTTGCCACCTGAAAACGCTGGGCCAGCATCCGTGTGGACGGCAAGCGATCACCGGCTTTCAAGCCCTCGTGATCGATCAGTTCGAGAATCTGCTGGGCGACGGACTCGACCAGGCCGATGCGCAACGCGGGAAGCTGCGTCTGCGTGATCGCGCGCTGCGTATGAATCTCTTTCGATTCCAATGCCTGCATATAACCCCAATCACCGGGCGATACGAAGACGTGAACAAAATTGAGCAATTCGCTTAATGACTTGATTGCACGCTCACTATACGAGTCGGCCCACCGCTTGTCAATCGCGGCTGCGATGTCAAGGAAGTAAGATACTCAGCACTCAGCACTGCGCACTCAGCGCTTCGCACTTCGTCAGGAGGTTCCCGTGGCACAATCCCCCTTCCCTGGCCGCGTGCGCGCACCCGAACTGAATGACGGGCTTGGCTGGCTCAACACCGATCACCCCCTTTCGCTCGCGGAACTGCGCGGGCATATCGTCCTGCTTGACTTCTGGACGTACTGCTGCATCAACTGCATGCATATCCTGCCGGACCTGAAGACGCTGGAGGAGCGCTACCCGAACGAACTCGTCGTCATCGGCGTCCACTCCGCGAAGTTCACCAATGAGGGACAGACCGATACTATCCGGCAGGCAGTCCTGCGCTACGAGATCAATCATCCCGTCGTCAATGATGCAACCTTCGCCATCTGGCAGCAGTACGGCGTGCGTGCGTGGCCGACCCTCGTCCTCATCGACCCCGCCGGGTATGCCGTCGCGGCGTATTCCGGTGAGGGGAAGCTCCCGCAGATCGATCGGGATATTCAACTCCTCATCGCGATGTACCCGGAGGTGACGCAGCAGAACCCCTTCCCCCTCACGCGCGAGACCGCACCCGCGATGCCACTACGCTACCCTGGGAAGGTGCTGGCGGACATTCCGCACGAGCGGCTCTTCGTCGCGGACTCGAACCACAATCAGATCGTCATCCTCGCGCCGGATGGCGCGGTGCAGGCGCGGATCGGTAATGGCGCGAGCGGTGCGATGGATGGCGGCTATGCTGAGGCTGCCTTCAACCACCCGCAGGGGATGGCGCGTGTCGGTGACACGCTCTACGTTGCGGATACCGAGAATCACCTGCTGCGCGCGGTCGATCTCGTGGGCGCGCGGGTGCGGACGGTCGCGGGGACGGGCATCCAGTCCGGTTGGGGTGCGACCGGGGGTGATGCGCGCACGACGCCGATCAGTTCGCCGTGGGACCTCACCTTCCTGAATGGCAGGCTCTTTATCGCGATGGCCGGGCCGCATCAGGTCTGGGTCTACGACCCGGAAACAGAACGGATAGATGTCTATGCCGGTTCGGGCGGTGAGGCGCGCGTGGACGGCTTGCTCCCCGGAGCTGCGTTTGCGCAGCCGAGCGGCATCACGACCGATGGCACGAAACTCTATGTCGCGGATAGCGAGACGAGCAGTATCCGGCAAATCGACCCGGCGACCGGCCGCGTGACGACGCTCGTCGGTGAAGACCTCTTCGAGTTTGGCGATGTGGATGGGAGCGGCGCGCGCGTGCGCTTGCAGCACCCGCTCGGCGTCGACTATAGGGACGGCGCGCTCCTGATCGCGGACACGTACAACCACAAGATCAAGCGACTCGACCTCGCGACCCAGGCAGTCGTGACCCTTGCCGGGACAGGTGCATCAGGCACGATGGATGGCACACCGGGCACGCTCTATGAACCGGGTGGCCTGAACGTGGCCGGAGACGCGCTCTACATCGCGGACACGAACAACTCGCTCCTGCGCCGCCTCGACCTCACGACCGGAACACTGACGACGATTGCCATCGCGGAGCGGACCAATCCGACCGATGCGCCGGAGTTCTTCCCGGCGCTCGAAACGATTCCGCTCCCAACCTCCGCGATCGCTGCCGCGATGCCGATATCGCTCGCGGTGAATGTCACGCTGCCGCCCAATCATCACATCAATACCGACGCGCCGAACGGCCAGTCTCTGCGTGTGGATGGTCGCTCCGTGCCGCTTCCTGCTCCTGCCCTCGCGGGTGGAACGATGATCGTGCCCCTCGGCGCGCTCCCCGCAGGGTGGCACGAGGCGCGCTACACCCTGACCCTCTATTACTGCCGCGCAGGCAACGAGGCGGCCTGCGCGATCCGTTCCTTGCAGTGGCTGATTCCCCTCACGGCGCATGGCGGGGGCGAAACGAACGCCATCCCGCTTACCGCGACCCTCGCCGCGCAGGAGTAAAGGCGGGGTTGCTTTCGTGCGCGCTTCCTCCCTTTAGGAGCCACGCAGTTAATGAGAGAAAACCCGGTGGTAGCAGGCTTTCCAGCCTGCCTCCGCGCCTCGAAATGGCAGGCTGGAAAGCCTGCTACCACCCCAAAAGCCTCAACTGCGTACGTCCTATCCCTTAACTGAGGAGGTCGAAATCGAGGCGATAGCGGTGGGCGGGGAAGACGCCTGCGGCCTTTGCGCCGTCCACCGCCAGCCCGACGCCGCTAACGAAGCTCGATTCATCGGAGGCGAGGAAGAGCGCCGCTTGTGCGACCTCGTCGGGTGCCGCCATCCGTGGCGTGGGGCAGGCAGCGACCGCCCGCCGGATGAACTCCTCACGGTCCATGCCCGGCGGCAACCCTTCCCAGATCATCGGCGTGTCGATGGGGCCGGGGCAGAGCGCATTGACGCGGATGCGTCGGTCCGCATAGGCGAGGGCAAGCGATTTGGTCAACCCCATCACGCCGTGCTTCGTCGCGACATAGAGCGGGTCGGCGGGTCGCCCGATCAGGCCGCCATTCGAGGACATATTGACGATCGCGCCACCCGTCGGGTTATTGAGGAAGTGGGGCAGCGCGAACTTGCAGCCGAGGAAGACCCCCTTGAGATTGACGGCAATGACGCGGTCGAAGTCCGCTTCGTCGCGTTCGAGGATCGAACCCGGCATGCCGATCCCGGCATTGTTGAAGATGATGTCCAGTTTCCCGTACCGCTCGACCGCCCCATCCACCAGTTGTCGCACCGCGTCGCCGGAGGTGACGTCTGTCCGCATGGAATCGGCCTCGCTCCCACCTTGACTGAGTTCTTCAGCGACGTGCCGGACGCCCGATTCGTCCAGGTCGCCGAGCATGAGCCGGGCACCCTCGCGTGCGAAGAGTTGCGCCGTCGCCCGCCCGATTCCCGATGCCGCCCCTGTGATAACTGCCACTTTCCCTGCCAGCCGCATGTGTGCTTCCCCGCTTTCTACAGACACGACGCCCACTGCCGTCCGGCGTCGAGACGCATGGTACCAAATGCGTAACTCTTCCCGGCAATACGCACTCCAGATGGTCGTCACGGTGAAAGTATTCCTCAGATGTTGACTGCCGACGATCCTCGCCGAGACGTGGGAGGCATCCAGATGCCGGTATCGCACGTATAGGAGAGTGAGGGCGCGAGAAAGATCGAAAGAAAAACGTAAGATAATATGTCTTTATTAGTAATAAGTATCGCATATTATGCTTGTGTAGGGGGCAGGATTGCTCCGGACTTATCAAAATCAGTGGAGGCTTATCATGAAGGTTCAATTGCGTCGTTGGGTTACTGTCGGTCTTATGAGTGGTTCGCTCGCCATTTCCGCACTCGTCGGCACCGCTGCAGTCGGTGCGTCGTCCCCCGCCGATTCGACGGCGATGCCTCGGGAGAGCGCACTTCGTGAACTGCGCGACTATTCCAACGTCACGCCAGAGGTTGTGGCCCCGCGCGTGGTAACGATCTACCCGGCGAGCGTCGCCGCACCGTCCGTCAATGGCGGAGAGATCCCCAACCACGACTCGCGGACGTAAGATCGCCGCGATCATCACACACTTTTCGTACAAACAGAGAACCGTCGGAACCTATTCCGGCGGTTCTCTGTTTGTATACTGCCCGGAGACTGGATGGATGCCTCGGTCGGTCGCGGATGAAGAGAAGGAAGACGAACCCAATGACACACCTCTATCTGATTCGGCACGGTGAGGCGGTGACCAATGTCGAACCGATCATGGGAGGGATGCGCGGCGATGTCGGTCTCTCACCCCTCGGTGTGCAGCAGGCGGAGGCGCTACGGGACCGGCTCGCCGCCACGCAGGAGATCGCGGCAGACCTCTTCATCGCCAGCACTTTGCCACGCGCCCGGCAAACTGCGGAGATCATCGCCCCCGCATTCGGCGTGCCGATCCATTGGGAAGACGAAGTGCAGGAGATGCGTGTCGGGGAGGCGGATGGGATGCGGTTGGATGCGTTCGCCGCCAGGTACGGTGTGCCTGACTACGAGCGGTACCCCTACCGCCCACTCGCGCCCGGTGGAGAAAGCTGGGCGCAATTCATGCTCCGCGTCGGTACGACCCTGCATCAGATCGCGGACGCCAACGAGGGACGAACCGTCGTGATCGTCTGTCACGGCGGGGTGATCGACGGCGCGATGATCTGCTTCTTTGGCCTCAATACCCACGCGCTCCCGGCGGCAGACCTCCATACCTTCAATACCTCCATCACCCACTGGGAGCGGCGCACCCGCCCCGGCAAGCAGCCGCGCTGGCGGCTCGTCGCCTACAACGATGTCGCGCACCTCCGCGATGTCGGTGCGGTCGAGCACACCCACTGGGACGATCTGCGCGCCCAGCCAGTGACCGGCGCGGAAAAGCTCGCCGTGCCCCTGGCGACCGAAGAGCCGGACGCCTGACATCCTGCCGTTTCGGCACGCAACTTGGTGAAATCGACAGGCACACGGTGCAATATTCCCTACGGTGTACCTTGACGCCCTGTGCAGCGGCACAGTACCATCGCGATCACCAGCCAGTGATAGCGCGCCCCCCAACGTCTTACCCCTGCCACTGTTCTCCGTCCCGGAAACCGATTGAACCACAGAGGACGCAGAGAACACAGAGGACACAGAGGAAAACGAGTGAAGAAAGAGGGATCAATGCAGGATGTCATGTAACGCGGTAATCCACTCGCCTTCTTTTTCTCCTCTCTGTGTCCTCTGCGTCCTCTGCGTCCTCTGTGCTTGAATCAACGGAGGTGATTATGCGACCGAATCGGATGAAGGAGCGACTGGCGGCGGGGGGGTGGAGCGCGGGAACGATTGTCCCGGTGGCGGATGCCGCGCTCGTTGAGGTGTGCGGGCTGGTCGGTTGGGATCATGTGCTGATCGACGCCGAACACGGGCATATCACTGTCAAGGATTGCGAAGACCTCGTGCGTGCGGCGCATACGGTGGAGATCACGCCGATTGTGCGTGTGCCGACGAATGCGCCGCACGAAATCTTGCGCTATCTCGATACGGGCGCGCAGGGCGTGATGGTCCCGCAGGTGACGACGCGGGAGGATGCGGAACGCGCGGTCGCGGCGGCGCGCTACGTCCCGAAGGGGTCACGCGGGTTGGCGGGTGTCCGGGCGTCCGGCTATGGCATCAGCGGCCCCCTCAGCGCCTACGCGCCCGAGGCGAACGAGAATATTCTCGTCCTCGCACTCATCGAGGATGTCCGCGCCATCGACAACCTGCCCGCGATCCTCGCCGTTGAGGGGTTAGATGTCATCTCCATCGGCCCGATGGACCTCTCGCAGTCGCTCGGGCATCCCGGCGAGCGCGACCACCCCGCCGTGCAGGAAGCGATTGCCGAGATCATTCGCCTCGGTGTCGCAGCGGGGAAGCCCGTCGGCATGAATGCGCCGACCGGCGCGGACGCCGCACGCGAGCGGGCACGCGGTGTCCGCGTCTTCAGCGCCAGCACCTGGGGCCTGATCGCCCAAAGCACCACCGCCTACCTCGCGGAGCTGGAAACCGATTGAACCGCAGAGACGCAGAGAACGCAGAGAGGGAAGAGAAAGAGAAATACAAAAGAGAGATAGAAGCTAATTCTCTGGATTCGTTCGTAGGACTTACGCAGTTGGGGCTTTTTTTTGGTGGTAGCAGGCTTTCCAGCCTGCCTTTCGCGGCGGAGAGGCAGGCTGGAAAGCCTGCTACCACCGGGTTTTCCCTGTTCAACTGCGTAACTCCTACGTTCGTTGGGCCTCCACAAGTTCTCTCACTGTAGTATCTCTGCGTTCTCTGCGTCTCTGCGGTTCAATCGGTTTCGTCAGGATCGGTTACATCAGGAAGGGAAGGGTTCGATGGCGTGGACGAACAACGGGTTGGCACATCGGCCGGTCGTGATGGGGCGGCGGGGTGCGGTGGCATCGGCGCATTACCTCTCGTCGCTTGCGGGGCAGCGGATCCTTATGCAGGGGGGCAACGCGGTTGATGCCGTCGTTGCCATCGCGGCGGCGCTCAATGTCGTCGAACCCTACATGTCCGGCGCGGGGGGCGTCGGCTATATGTTCATCTACGATGCGAAGAGCAAGAAGCGTATCGTCCTCGATTACAATGGGCCGAGCCCCTACGCCGCTGAACTAAGCAAATACAGACACGAGGACGATAAGCAGAAGGGCATTCTCTCGCCGCTCGTGCCTGGTTCGCTCGGTGGCTGGCTGGCCGCGCTGGAGAAGTACGGCACGATGGACCGCGCGACCGTCTTCCAACCCGCCATCGAGTACGCGGAGGGCGGCTTCCCCCTCTCGATCAACAACGAGCGTTTCTTCAAGGTGTCGGAGGCGACGCTCCAGCAGTGGCCAACCTCGACCGAAGCCTATTTGCATAACGGCGTGTCGCCCAAGGCGGGCGCGATCCTCACGCAACCGAACCTCGCCCGCACCTTCCGCGCGATTGTCGAGGGGGGCGCAGAGGTCTTCTATAAGGGCGACATCGCGAAGGAGATCGTCCGCTTCTCCGAGGAGAATGGCGGCCTCATCACGCAGAAAGACCTGGACGACTTCACGCCGGAATGGGTCGAGCCGATTGGCGTCAACTACCGGGGGTATGATGTCTACTGCCCGCCGCCGCCGTGCAGCGGTATCCAGTACCTTCAGACGCTGAACATCGTCGAGGGGTTCGATATGGCAGGGATGGGGCACAACAGCGCCGCCTACATCCATCACCTCGCGGAGGCGATGAAGCTCGCGGTGGCGGATCGCGCGGAGTACGCCCCCGCCCCGAACCCGCCGACCGATGGCTTGATCTCCAAGGAGTACGCCGCATATCGTCGCTCGCTCATTGACCCCCACAAGGCCGGGATCAGTGGTGGCGACCGCTATACGAGCAAGAAGCGGCAGGACGAAGTCCTCGCGGGCGACCCCTACAAGATGAAGCAGAGCACGACGCACTTCGACGCGGTCGATGCCGAGGGGAACGCGGTCTCGGTCACGCAGACGCTCGGCGGCGGCTTCGGCTCCGGCGTCGTCTTCGGGAACACGGGTCTTGCCCTCAACAACTTCACCTACTGGATGGATATGGACCCGGAAAGCCCGAATGCCATCGGCCCGCACAAGCGGGTGGAGCAATGCCTCGCCCCGGCGCAGGTCTGGAAGGACGGCAAGCTCTTCATGGTGATTGGCACGCCCGGCTCCTTCGGCATCATGGAAACGACGCCGCAGATGATGATGAATATCCTCGATCACGGCTTCAGCATCCAGGCGGGCATCGAAGCGCCCCGCTTCCGCACCGCGACGGCCAATGAACTGCCGATGGAGGGGCGTATCTCCCCCGAGGTGCGCGCGGAGCTTACGAAGCTCGGTCACCAGGTGCAGGTGATGGACGATTGGACGATGTTCGTCGGTGGCGGTCAGGGTGTGATGGTCGATCCCGACAGCGGTGCCCTCATGGGCGGTGCCGACCCACGCCGCGATGGCTACGCCCTCGCGTGGTAGGACTGAGGACTAAGGACTAAGGCCAGAGGACTTAAGTCATTTTGCTCCCCCTCTCCATCGCCGTACGAAACCCATCATTACCATGCGCTATGGGCGATGGAGAGGGGGTTGGGGGGTGAGGCCAGGTATGGACAGGGACACAATCATCAACGCATTCATCACCGACGTGAAGGCGATACTCGCCACCGAGGGGCCAACGGATGCCGGTCTGCAGCGCATCGCGGAGCGGATGCGGGCAATCACGACCGAACCAACCCTGACGGAAACACCGGAGGAGTTCGGCAATGCCCACGACGGGGGCAAACAATCCCGACCACTCTACACGGACGAAACGGGCCTCACGCTCGTGCGTGCCCGCTTCCCGGCGGACCGCAACACGCCGATTCACAATCACGGCACCTGGGGCGTGGTCGCTGTCTATGCCGGCAAAGACTGCGTGCAGGAGTATCGCCGCCTCGATAGCGGCGATGGCGAGGGTCACGCGGAGATCGTCCTGGCCGCCGAGCGCATCCTCGGCCCCGGCGATACCGCGATCATCCCGCACCCACCGCAGGACATCCACGCCCAGCAGGGTGCGGACGGCCAAACGGCGCTGGAGTTCGTCCTCTTCGGCAAGAACGCGATGGAGATCCCGCGCCTCTATTTCGATCCAGAGGCGAAAACGGCAGCCTATCGCCAGTTGCGGCACAACTATCAGCGGACCTAACCCCCAACCCCCTTCCCTAAAAGGAAGGGGGAGCGAGCCTCTGCAAGGTCGAGGCAGGTCGGGTCAGCCACGGCAATTCACATGAGTCACCCCCTCCTCGCGGGAGGGGGCCGGGGGGTAGGTAAGGGGGGAACAAATGGTCACGACAACATCGCTGGTCACACGTGACGAACTGGTAGAGCGCGTCGGGCAGTTGCCGCGTGTGCGGATCGCTGCGCTGCCGACGCCACTGGAGGAGTTGCCCCGCCT
Source organism: uncultured Chloroflexia bacterium (assembly GCA_963763655.1). Classification (GTDB taxonomy): domain Bacteria; phylum Chloroflexota; class Chloroflexia; order Thermomicrobiales; family JALYUS01; genus JALYUS01. The sequence goes on along the minus strand of CAVXPY010000050.1, from coordinate 124,453 downwards.
GCGCGCCGCGCTCGGGCCGAATGCGCCCCGTCTCTTCGTCAAACGGGACGATCTGACCGGCCTCGCCTTCGGCGGCAACAAGGTGCGCCATCTGGAGTTCCGCCTCGCGGACGTGCGCAAGAAGGGCGCGGATACGATGATCGTCACGAATGTCGCGCAATCGAACCACGCGCGGCTGCATACGGCGGTGGCGGCGAAGTTCGGCCTGACGAACTACATCATCAAGATGCCCAGCGCGAAGGATCATCCGATCCAGGGGAACCTCCTCCTCGATCACATCATGGGGGCACGCATCATCGAGGCGGAGAGCGACGACCCGGCGGCGGTCGAGCGGCAACTTGATGCCCTGATCGTGCAACTGGAAGCCGATGGGCATGTCGCGTACGCCGTCCCGCGCGATCACTTCTCGAAAATTGCGGGAACCTGCGCCTACTTGCTTGCGGCAGTGGAAATCCTCGGACAACTTGATATACTGGGAACGTCTGTTCACCATATCTTTATGGCATCGGGTACATCGAGTGCCGGTTTGGCACTTGCGGGGAAGCTCCTCGGTGCATCCTATCGGGTGCATCCAGTGAGTGTCGGTGGGTCGAAAGCGATGATCGAGGCGCAAATGCTCGGCTACGCCAATAGTGCGGCGGAACTGCTCGGCCTTTCCGCGCAGCTCACAGCGGATGACTTCACCGTCCATGACGAGTACGTGGGCGAGCGGTATGGCGTCGTGACGGCGGCGGGGCTGGAAGCTCTCAGTCTCGTTGGTCGCACCGAGGGGTTGATCCTCGATCCCGTCTATACCGCGAAGGCGATGTCCTGCGTGATCGATCAGGTCCGGCGGGGCGCGATTGCGGCAGATGAGCACGTGCTCTTCGTCCATAGTGGTGGTCTGCCGATCACCTTCGCCTATAGCGAGGATATTCTGGAGGGCCTTGGTGGCACCGCGCATTCAGATTGACCCCGCGCTCGTCGAGCGCTGCGTCTTCTCCCTGGCGGAGTTCGGTGCGTCCGACGGGACGGGTGTGCGGCGACCGGTGTACTCACCCGAATGGAGCGCGGCGCAGGCGATGGTTGCGGGGTGGTGCCGCGCAGCGAACATGGACACCCGGTACGATGCGGTCGGCTCCGTCTGGGGGCGTGTGGAAGGGACCGAGGGCGGTAAGGCGATTGTCACGGGCTCGCATATCGATACGCAACTGCCCGGCGGTCGCTACGATGGCGCGCTCGGTGTCATCGCGGGGTTCGTCGCCATCAAGGCGCTTCGGGAGCAGTTCGGCCCGCCGAAACGCCCGCTGGAAGTCGTCTCTTTTTGTCAGGAGGAGTCGAGTCGCTTCCCGCGCGCGAACTTCTGGGCCTCCCGCGCGGTGGTCGGGGCGATCGCGCCGGACGAAGCGGAGACGTTACGTAGTTACGCCAATGAGAAGATTGGGGACGTGATGCGTTCGGTCGGGCTCGATCCGGCGCGCATCCCCGAGGCGGCGCGGGACGACATCGAGACCTTCATCGAACTGCACATCGAGCAGGGTCCGTTCCTCGAGCAGGCGGGGTTGCCTGTCGCGGTCGTGAATGCGATCACCGGGCTACGCGGCTACACCGTGGAGGTCCACGGGCGAGCGGATCACGCGGGGGCCTTCCCGATGGACCTGCGGCGCGATCCGATGGTCGCGGCTGCCGAGATCATCCTCGGGGTGCAGGAGAACGCCCTGGCGATGGGCCGCCCGGCGGTATCGACGGTGGGGCGCATCGCGGCGGAGCCGAACGCCCCGCCGATCGTCCCGGAACGCGTCATCTTCAGTGTCGATGCGCGCCACCCGGACCCGGCCAAACGGATGGAACTCTCCGAGCGGCACGAGGCGCTTTTCCGGCAGGTGGCGGCGCGGCGGAATGTGGAGGTGACCTGGACGACACGCGCGGGTACCCCGCCCTGTATCTGTGACCCGGAGACGGTGCGCCTGCTTGAATTGTCGGCGCACGCGCAGGGCATCCCGACGATGACAATGCACAGCGGCGCGGGGCACGATAGCCAGATCATGGCGGCACGCAGCAAGGTCGCGATGATCTTCGTGCAGAGCAAGGACGGCCGCAGCCACACCCCGGAGGAGTTCACGAGTATCGAACACGCAGTCGCCGGTATCCAGGTACTGGCGGGCGCGCTCTCTCCATTGGCGTATTGAGGGAGAGATTTGAACGGAGAGCGAGAGACACAGATAGAGAGAGCAGAGGTCCGCAGAGGGCACAGAGACCACAGAGAGCACTGAGAAGAGAAAGAGGAAGAAAACACTCTTGTTCTCTCTTGCTCATCCCTCTTCCCTCATTTCTCCTCCTCTGTGTCTCTGTGGTTAACGTGCGTGGGAATGGGGCGAGTGGGATAGTCCATTGGGGGTTGCGTGGACCATTGGGAGGTTTGACATGACAGAGCGCGAACGTCTTCACTCTCTCGTTCTCAACCGGCGACGATTCCTGCTTGGGGCGGCGGCAGCGACGGCCAGCGCCGCGCTCGCGGCCTGCGGCGGCTCCAGCACCGTCCCGACCGCGACGACGAGCGCGGCGACCAAGCCTGCGGGTGCGACAACGGCGGGTGGGAGCACGCCATCGGCGGCGAGTAGCCCGGCGGCAACGGGGAGCACCCCCGCAGCGCAGACGACGGGCGGTGCCACCCCGACGTTTGGCGCGGTCTCGACGGTGGGCGTGCAGGTCAAAACGGGTATCCAGAACCCGGCACCGGGCAAGCCCCAGGGCAGTAAGCCGAGCGAACTCGTGCTCGTTTGGGGCACGAACCAACTGACCACGCACGCGATTGACCCGCAAACGCACGTCGGCACGATCGCGGAGAGCATGTTGCGGCATATGTATGAACCGCTCGTCAAGGTCGAGCGGGATGGCAAGACGGTCTCACCGCTTCTGGCGACTGCATGGAAGCGGCTGGACGACAACACGATGCAGTTCACGCTTCGGCAAAATGTCATGTTCCACAACGGCGAAGAGTTCAATGCCGATTCGGTCAAGTACAGCATCATGCGCCCGCTCGACCCGAAGAATAATGCGGATGCCCGCTCCACGTACACCGTCATCGACCGTGTCGACGTAGTGGATAAATACACGGTCAATGTCCATACCCAGAAGCCGGACCCTGCACTGCTCAACCGCATGACGGGCTTCTCGATGGTGCAGATGGCACCGAAATGGACCGAGATGAATGCCGAGCCGGGCGGCGTCCTGAAGAGCGGCAATGGCACGGGGCCCTACAAGTTCAAGTCGTGGTCCCCGAACCAGGACCTCGTTGTGGAATCGAACGAGACCTACTGGGGTGGCGCGCCGCAGATCAAGAATGTACGGATGAAGATCATCGGCGAGCAGGCGACGCGCGTCGCTGCGCTGCGCTCCGGTGAGATTCACATCGCCAAGGATATGCCGCCGGAAGAGGTGGACGGCATCAATAAGAGCGGGCGGCAGACTGCCCGCGCCGTCGCGAGTAACCGCGTGCCGTACTACACCTTCGAGGTTCGCAAGCCGCCGCTGGATAACGCCAAGCTGCGCCAGGCGATCAATTACGCGGTGGACTGGGACGCGATCATCCAGGGTGTCCTCCTCGGCAACGGTACGCGCATCGCCACGGTGCTGCCACCGTGGACGACTGGTTTCGATCCCACTCTCAAGCCATATCCGTATGATGTTGCCAAGGCGAAGTCCTTGATGGCGGAAGCGGGCTTCGCGAGCGGTTTTGATGTCAATATCTGGTATCAGCAGGGGCGCTATATGAAGGACAAGGAGGTCGCGGAAGCGGTCACCCAGTTCCTCAACAAGGCCGGTATCCGCTGCAAGGGCAATCTGGTCGATCCCAGTGTCCTGACGACAAAGGGCAATGCCCTCGAACTGGACGGTATGATCTTCGCCTCCTGGGGCAACTGGATCTTCGATGCCGACAACATCCTCTACTCGCGTTTCTCGATCGAGACGCGCGATACCACGAACAACGCCAAGGGTACATCGGGCATCGCCTACGGCAATCAGGACTTCAATAAGTTGATCACCGATGCGCGGTATACGATCGACCCGGAGAAGCGCAACGCGCTCTATGCGCAAGCGCAGAAGATCATGTTCGATGACCCGGCCGCGCTCTACATGTACAACCTGACCGACATCTACGGGGTGGATAACTGGGTGAAATGGGAGCCACGCTTCGACGAAATGGTCTGGGCCTACGAGATGAAGTGGAACGAGTAACCGAGTAACGAGTAGCGAGTAACGAGTAACGAGAAGGGAATCGCTGCCCTCTCGTTACTCGTTACTCGCTACTCCCCCGAAGGGGGCGCTATGATTCAGTACATCGTTCGGCGGTTAATTCAGGCGCTTTTTGTGGTGCTGGGCGTCATTACGGTCGTCTTTTTCGTCGTGCGGCTGACGGGCGATCCCGTGCGGCTGCTTCTCTCGCAGACGTCTTCCGAGGCGGATATCCAGAATGTGCGGCATAACCTCAAACTGGATCGCCCGATCTGGGAGCAATATGTGACCTTCATCGGCAATGCCGCGCACGGTGACTTCGGCAAGTCGATCCATTATCAGGGGTTCGACGCGATGAGCCTCGTCAAGGAGCGCTACCCGCGCACGATCCAGCTCGCAGTCTGTGCGCTCGTCCTCTCAGTCGTGCTCTCGATTCTCTTTGGCGTGATCGCGGCGGTCAAACGCTATTCGGCGCTCGATAATGTCGTGACCTTCTTCGCGCTCTTTGGGCAGTCCGTGCCCAATTTCTGGCTCGGAATCATGCTGATCCTCATTTTTGCGGTGCGCTTCGGCTGGCTCCCCTCACAGGGGTATGGCGGGTTCTCGCCCCGCTACTTCCTCTTGCCGATGATTACGCTCGCGTCACCGAGCCTCGCCCGCCTCACCCGGCTCGTCCGCTCCGGGATGCTGGATGTGATGGATCAGGATTACGTGCGCACCGCGCGGGCGAAGGGCCTCAAGGAGGTACTCGTCATTTTCCGGCATGGCCTCAAGAATGCCGCGATTCCGCTCGTGACCGTGATCGGCCTGGACTTCGGCAATCTGCTCGCGGGCGCAGTGATTACCGAGCAAATCTTCCAGTGGAATGGCGTCGGGCAACTGGCCGTTGAGTCGATTAACGCGCGCGATTTCCCGGTCATTCAGGCGACCGTGTTCATTGTCGCGGTGAGTTTCGTGCTGATCAATTTGTTCGTAGACATTCTCTATACCTGGCTGGATCCGCGTGTCCGCCTTTCTTGAGTAGTCAGTAGTCGCTAGTCAGTAGTCAGTTGGAGGAAAGAGTCTGCTAGCAGTTCCGACGTGATCCCGATACGTTGAAGATGATCTTCCGCAGTGCGGTGAATCACTGACTACTGACTACCGACTACTGACTACCAGGAGAGAACGATGTCACAAGAGAGCGTGCTCACCGGAACGCGCCTGGCGCTGCGGGAAGAACCGAAGAAGCGGAGCGCCAGGAAACGCGCCTGGCGCATGCTCCGCCGTGGCCGACTTGGCCTGGCAGGGTGCATCATCCTGCTCGGTGTCGTCTTCGCGGCCATCTTCGCCCCGGTGATCGCGCCGTACGATCCCCTCGATCAGGACTTGCGGGCGCGCCTGACGTGCCCCGCGCAGACCTCCTGCCCGCGTTTCGGTGTGGCCGGTCAGACGATTCATGGTTCGACGCACCATCTTCTCGGTACCGATAACCTCGGTCGGGATATTTTCAGCCGCATCCTCTACGGCGCGCGCGTTTCCCTGATCGTTGGGGTGACGGCAGTCGCGCTCGGCGGGGGCATCGGCACGGTGATTGGCCTCTTGGCAGGGTATTACGGCGGCGCGGTCGATTCCGTGATCAGCCGCATCGCGGATGTGCAACTCGCGTTCCCCTTCCTGCTTCTCGCGATCTTGATCTCGATTGTCGTGGGGCAGGGGCTACGGAATGTGATCTTTATTCTCAGTATCGGGGCATGGGTGCCATTTACCCGCGTCGTGCGTGGCTCGACGCTCTCGGCGAAGAACTACGAGTACGTCACTGCCGCGCGCACGATTGGTGCGCGCACGCCCTCTATCCTCTTTCGCCATATTCTGCCGAATGTGATCACGCCGGCGATTGTGATTGCGACCTTCGCTGTCGCGGGCACGATCATCGCCGAAGCGGGGCTTTCCTTCCTCGGCCTCGGGGTCGGGGCGAGCCAGCCAACCTGGGGGAGTATGCTCGCCGATGGCCGCGCCTACGTCAGCACCGCATGGTGGCTGGCGACCTTCCCCGGCGTCGCGATCATGCTCACCGTCCTCTCGATCAATCTGATCGGTGACTGGCTGCGCGACATCCTCGACCCACGGCTGCGGAATACGGGGTGATGTTGCCCTAACCCCCCGGCCCCCTTCCCCAGTGGGAAGGGGGAGAGAGCGAGGAAGTAGGTAGGGGCGCATAGCGTGCGCCCGTTCCCCTGGGTCCCCTCCCTTTAGATGGGGGTCGGGGTAGGTAGGAGCATTCAATGGCTGGAACGAAAGGCGACGGCACGCTGACGGTCGGGATCGTGTTGTTCGATGATGTGGAAGTGCTCGATTTCGCGGGGCCGTTCGAGGTCTTCGCGGTCGCAGGGAATCTCACGGACGGTGGGTTCACGGTGGTCACCGTCGCCGAGCGGGCGGACGCGCGTCAGCCGATTATCGCGCGCAACGGGCTGAAGGTTATCCCCGATTATTCGCTTGCGGACGCACCGCATCTCGATCTGCTCGTCGTGCCGGGCGGGCAGGGTACGCGGCGGGAGGTTGCCAACCCGAAGTTGACAGGCTGGATCAAGCGCCGTGCGGCGGACGCGCAACTGACGACCTCGGTCTGCACCGGTGCCTTCTTGCTCGCGGAAACCGGCATCCTCGCCGGGAAGAGCGCAACGACGCACTGGGCGAGCGTCGAGCGTATGGCGCAGACCTACACGATGGTGCATGTCCGGGGCGACGCCCGCTTCGTGGATGAGGGCGATATCGTGACGAGCGCGGGTGTCTCTGCCGGTATCGATATGGCGCTCTACGTCGTCGGGCGGCTCAAAGGCGCGGAAGTCGCCGCCACAACGGCTCGGCACATGGAATACGACCACTACAAGCCGGACCTGCCCTAACGCCCTCATCCCTTTCCGTCTTCGCACTTCGCATCACGTTTTCCGTCCGACACATTGAATTATTTGCAAGGCAGGGATTGCAGGGGAGGAGCGCGCGCGATGGGTGATCGGCTGGCGGGGAAGGTGGCCCTCGTCACAGGCGGCGGTGGCGGCATCGGTGAGGCGACGGCCCGCCTTTACTGGGAAGAGGGCGCGGCGGTAATGATCGTGGATATTGATGCTACGGCGGCACAATCGGCCGCCGCCGGGATCGATCCCGGTGGAGCGCGCATCGCCGCGATTGGCGCCGACCTCACGAAAGAGGCGGAGGCGGAGCGTACAGTGAACGAGACCGTCGCCCGGTTCGGCACGCTCGATGTGCTCGCCAATATCGCCGCAGTGCGTGTCTCCGGGCCGATTACCGACGTCACGACGGACTCCTGGGATTTCATCATCGGCGTGAACCTGTTGGCCGTCGCGTACTGCTGCAAGTTCGCGATTCCCCATATGGCCGGAAAAGGTGGCGGCAGCATCGTCAATATCTCGTCGGCCAATGCGACGGTCGGCCGGAAAAACATGGCGCAATACGACGCAACGAAGAATGCGGTACTGGCACTGACGCGCTCGATGGCGTGCGATCACGCCGATCAACAGATTCGCGTCAACGCGGTCTCGCCGGGACCGACGCTGACGATGTATCACATCCGCAACCGGGCGGCGCGGGAGCATATCTCACTGGAAGAAGCGGAGGCCGCCTTACGCGGGGAAGGTGCGCCGCACACCCTCCTTAAGCGACAAGCCGAGCCGCGTGAGATGGCGTACGCGATGCTGTTTCTCGCCAGCGATGAATCGTCGTACGTCACGGGTGCCAACTTCGCGATCGATGGCGGTATCTCCGGACTGCGTGACTGAGGTGTTATGAATCCAAGCCGAGTTGATCGATCTGAGCGAAGAGGGCAGGAGCGCCGCCGGTGTGCAAGAAGACGACGGTTTCACCGGCGGTAATGTCACCACGGCGGATATGATCGATCATGCCCGCCATTGCTTTGCCACTGTAGACCGGGTCGAGGAAGATGCCCTCGTTGTGCGCGAGTAGGCGGATCGCTTCGCGGCAACCGGCGGTGGGGATGCCGTAGCCCTCGCCGAAGTATCCCTCGTCCGTCAGCAATTCATCCGTGGTCAGACGCGTCGGGACGTGGAGCATTGCCGCCGCTTCATTCGCAATCTCGACGGCGCGCTCGGTCTTCTCCGGGTCGCCACCACTGACGGCGATGCCGTACAGTCGATAGGGCGCACTATACATCTTTGCGCCGAGGGCAAGGCCCGCCTGCGTACCGCGCGAACCGCTGGCGTAGTAGAGGCGGCTCGGCGCTTCGTGCGCCGCGAACAGTTGCGTGACGAGTTCGAGCGTCCCTGTCACATAGCCAAATGTGCCAATCGCGTTCGAGCCACCAACGGGGATCAGGTAGGGTCGCTCGCCGCGATCGCGCAAGTCCACCATTACTTCGGCAATCCGCTGATCCGCGTCTTCGCCGGGGAGGACGAAATGCACCTCCGCATCGAGGAGCCGGTCGAGCAGGAGATTGCCCTGCACGGCGGGGTCCGGCCCCTTCGCGGTCAGGACGAGCGCCGCGCGCACGCCCGCGATCCGTGCCGCCGCCGCCGTCATCCGCGCGTGGTTGGATTGCACCGCACCGGCAGTGACGAGGACCGTCGCTTCCTGTGCGAGGGCGTCCGCGACGAGGAATTCGAGTTTCCGGGCCTTGTTCCCGCCGAAGGCGAGCCCCGTCAGGTCATCGCGCTTGATAAGGATGCGCGGGCAGCGTTTCGGCCCACCGAGCGCGGCGCGGAGGTTTTTCGCCTCCTGCAACGGTGTGGGGAGTACGGCCAAGTGGATACGCGCCTGTGCTCCAATAGACATCGTCTCGGCTCCTCTCATGTACTGCCTACTGCCTACTCTCTACTGTCCACGATGCCATCGACGAGCAGTTGGCGAGTGATCTGAATGTGCCCTTGATGGAGCGCGCCATGCTCAACGGCGTGCAGCAAGCAGTCCCGGAGCGTGAGTGTATCACCGAGACCGCCGGTGCTTCGATATTCGGCGGGTGGTTGTGGGGGATTGCCGTTCAGCGCGGTGTCGGGCAAATCGTCGAGTGCATCATGCACCAGCGCAATGAGCCGTTCGTAGCGGGCCAGCAATTCTGTGCCCGTTCCTGTCGCGTGGAACTCCGCGAGTCGGTTCCGCCCGGCATCGCGCCCACTCGCCAGTTGCACCGCCCAAAACTCAGTCGAACCGGCGAGATGGGTCGCGATCGCATAGAGCGTGTTCGCGCCCGCTAGGGGGACGGGTTGATTGAGAAGAGGGTCCGGCACATCGCGAAGCTGATGCATCACATCCCGCGCGATCCGCTCCAGTACCACCGCAAACTGCGCTCCCTCGCCTGCCATCACGTTCTCCTCTCGCTCCTTGCATTCTCGCGTCACTGCACATATACTATAATCAAGATGAGTGGAATGCAAGCAATCGCCCAATCTGCCCAGGCGCTCTCGGATGAGACGCGGTTACGCCTTCTCGCGATCCTCTGCGCGGGAGATGCGACCGTCAATGACCTCGCCGCGCGCCTCGATCTCGCCCAACCGCGCGTTTCCACCCATCTCGCATTGCTTCGCCGGGCGGGTCTCGTTTCGGTCGTGACGATGGGCCGCCAGCGCACCTATCGAGTGGATGCGGAGCAGATTGAGAAGATGTTCGCAGCGTTAGGAGGAACAACAATGACCGCCACCGTACCCACCCCGTCCCGCAGCGCAGAGGCAGCCCGCGCCGTGCAACGCGATATGCCGATCCGTCAGGCGCGTACCTGTTACGATCACCTCGCCGGTGTCGCCGGGGTACAGCTCCTTGATGCCATGCTCGAACATGGCTGGCTCGCGCCAGAAGGCGGATCCCGCCCACGCTATCACCTTACGCCAGCGGGCGAAACGGCGCTCCGCGCGCGCGGAGTGAAGCTCGATGAGGCGCATCATGCCCGCCGCATGTTCGCGTTTGGCTGCCTCGATTGGACGGAACGTCGCCCCCACCTTGGCGGCGCACTCGGCGCGGCGATCCTCCGCGCGCTCGAAGCTGCCGGTGCCGTCCAGCACGATGGCGCAACCCGCACGATGCTGCTCGCAAAACCCCTTGATCGCTGGCTGAACGGATAAGAACCGGCTGCGAAACCGGGGAGAACCGCAAAGGCGCAAAGAATACGAAGAAGAAGGGGCGTAGCGCAGAGAGCGCAGAGGACGCAGAGAACGCAGAGAAGAGAAAAGAGAAAAACCATTCCGTATCCTCTGTGCCCTCTGTGTTCTCTGCGTCCTCCGCGCTCAAATCTCTTTCCCTCTCGGCGTCTCTGCGGTTCAAACGGTTTCGTCTCGCTCAATGATCGACCTGATCTGGTCGATGTCGAGATGGGCGCGGAGCACGGCGGCCAGTTTTTCGTACTCGCGCTGGCGGTCGAACGGCATCATCACGACGGGCATCGGGCTGGCGATTGCGCGTCGCACCACCAACGCTTCGATCACGCCGTGCCGGAAGGCGTCATTCTCGAAGAGGCCGTGCAGATAGCAACCCGCGATCCAGCCGCCTGCGTCGATCCAGCCATCCATCTCCTCATTGGTAAGTTGAAAAGCGGTGTTCCCACCTGTCTCCTCGGCATAGGGTGCAGTTCGACCCATATGAATCTGGTAGGCGCTGAACGGCGATCCGTTGAGGTGGGCGAAGAGGCCCCGCCGTGCCGATGCGTGCATCTGCGCGGTCGTCCGCACCGTCACCTTCTCGCGCGCTGGCGCGAAGACGGTCTCGACAGGGAGGAGATTGAGGCCCGGCTCAACGGCACCCGCCGCTGCCTCCGCGCCGACCGGATCACTGATGCGCCCACCGAGCATCTGATAGCCGCCGCAGATGCCGAACACCGCACATCCGCCCTGCGCCAGCTTTCGGATATGCGTCGCGAGACCCCGCTGCCAGAGCCAGGCGAGATCGTGCAGCGTGCTCTTCGTGCCGGGGAGGATGACGAGATCGGCCCCGGCGGGGAACTCGTCCGGGTGCGCGGCGAAGCGGAGATGGACCGAGGGTTCCGCCGCAAGGGCGTCGAACTCGTCGTAGTTGCTCAGGTACGGGAGTCGCACCACGACAATCTCCAACTCCGCTGCGCTCTCCTCTCTCGGTAGCAGTGAATGCGCCGCCATATCTTCGAGCGGGACGGAATCCTCTTCCGCGATCGTGATGCCTGTGAACATCGGCACAGTACCGAGGACGGGCAGGCCGCTTCGTTCGGCCAGCATCCGCTCGCCATCTCGCCAGAGGGCGAGATCGCCCCGGAACTTGTTGACGATCAGCCCCTTCACGCGGGCGCGATCTTCGGCTGGTAAGAGCATCAGTGTGCCGAGGAGGGAGGCGAAGATACCGCCCCGGTCGATGTCCCCGACGAGCAGCACCGGCGCATCCGCGAGGCGGGCGACCTGCATATTGACGATGTCGTTGCGCGCGAGATTCAGTTCGACGGGGCTGCCCGCGCCCTCGATGATGACGAGGTCGTAGTCGTGTCGGAGCGTCGTGAGGGCATCGCGCACGATGTCGAGCAGGCTGCTGCGGTTGCGCCAGTAATCGCGCGCTTCCAGTGTGGCGAGTGGGCGACCCATGACGATCACCTGACTACGCGAGTCTCCCTCCGGCTTGAGGAGGACGGGGTTCATCTCCACACGCGGCTCAATGCCCGCCGCCTCCGCCTGCACGACCTGCGCTCGCCCCATCTCCCGGCCGTCGCGCGTCACGGAGGAGTTGAGCGCCATGTTCTGCGCCTTGAAGGGGGCGACCCGCAGCCCTTCCGCAGCGAAGATGCGGCAGAGGCCGGTAACCAGCGTACTCTTGCCGACCGTCGAGGCCGTGCCCTGAACCATCAGCGTGCGTGCGAGCCGCGTCATGGCTGCATGACCGCGTGCAGCGTGCGGATGAGGCTTTGCCAGTCGGCTTCCGGTCGCGTGGCGATGCGGATGTATTGTGGCAGACCGAACGAGGTACCGTCGCGCACGACGAGCCCGCGCGCGAGCAATCGCTGACGGATGTCGCGGGCGTCCCCGACATCCACGAGGCAGTAGTGCGTCCGCGACGGCATGACGGTGAAACCGGACACCGCGAGGGCAGGGAAAAACGCCGCCCGTTCGGTTGCCAGCAGGGCGAGGGTGCGCGCCAGATAGGCGCGGTCCTCGATAGCCGCGACCCCGGCCGCCTGCGCCGCCGCGCTGACATTCCACGAGGGGAGTTGGGCAGCGATGCGCTGATTCATCTGTGGAGCGGTAACGAGGTAACCGAGGCGCAGGCCCGCGAGTGCGAAATCCTTCGTCAGCGAGCGGAGGACGATGATTTCCGGCATGTCGGCAGCGCCGATTAGTTGCACGGCTGAGAACGGCTCAGGCGGGGAGAGGAAGCGCCAGTAGGCTTCATCGACAATGAGTCGCGCGCCGATTTGGCGACACGCCTCGGCAATCTGCGTCAGCCCGTCCCGGTCGAGCCAGTACCCGGTCGGGTTGTTCGGGTTGCAGAGCCACACGACTCCGGGTCGCGCGTCGTGGAGCCACGCAGCGACATGCGCGATGTCCGGCACGAAACCGGACAGCCCGTTTGGTGCCCGATAGTCGATGACGGTCGCCCGCACTGCCATGCACGCGGCGACGTATTCGCCGAAAGTCGGCCCGATGATCGCTGCCCGGTCGCCCGGTTGGAGGAGCGCGCGGGCGATAGCCCAGATCAATTCGGCAGCGCCGTTGCCGCAGAGGATCGCATCGAGCGCGACCGCCGTGCTCGTCAGTTCGTGCGCGCGGATGGCCCGGCGGAGTGCGAGGCAGTGGCGATCCGGGTACTGGGCGATATCGACCTGCGCTATCGCCCCGCGGACGGTGGGCGACGGGCCGTATGGGTTGCTGTTGACGCTGAAATCGATCACGTCGGCGGGGTCGAGGCCGAGGCGCTCGAACTCGGTATAGTCGATCCCCCCATGCACGATGGCGTCAGCCACGATTCACCGCCTTCGCTTCCTGCCATGCCAGCGCGCCCGCAAGCACGAGGATCGCCGCGCCCCCGACCGCGCGGACCATCCCTTCCGCCCGCCGGATCGTCGCCGCATCGACCGGCTGGCGCGCGTCACCGAGCGTATAGTGGCCCACCTTTTCCAATTGCACACCGAGTGCGCCCGCTGCCGCCGCCATCGGGTGGCCCGCGTTCGGGCTGGTAGTGCGGTGGGCGTCGCGCCGCCAGATTTGCCAGGCGGCGCGCGCATCGCCGCCGTAGAGTGGGGCGAGGGCGATGATGCCACCGGCGGTCAGACGCGCGGGGAGGAGATTGAGCGCGTCATCGAGTCGCGCCGCCGCTTTGCCGAGTTGCTCGTACTGCCCGTGATAGCCGATCATCGAGTCGAAAGTGTTGACGAGGCGGTAGAATGCCGCGCCGGGCAGCCCGAAGAGCGCATAGAAGAGCAGGGGCGCGACGACCGAATCGCTGAGATTTTCCGCGAGGGATTCGACCGCCGCCGCCGCGACGAGAGGCACGTCCAGATCGGCGCGCTCGCGGCTGACGAGGTTCGCCAACGCCTCCCGTGCGGCGGGCAGGTCGCCCCGCTCCAACGCGATCCGCACCGTTCGCCCGGATGCCACGAGCATTTGTAGGGCGAAGAATGGCGTGAGGGCGGCCCCCTCGATGACGGCAGCGGCGGCGGTCCCTTGCAGGGCATGTTCGCGCTCCGCGAGGGCCATCTGTGCCTGCCGTGCGAGGCGGTGCGCCGCCATCGCGGGCAAGATCGCCAGCGGCGTGGTAATGAGGATCATTCCACCGCCGTAGATCAGCCGCGCGCGTTCGCCGGGCGGCGCGGACCGTTCGAGCCGCGCGATGGCCTTGCCGTACCAGACGACGGGATGCCAGCGGGCGGGCATCTCACCAACGAGATCGAGCGCGAGCGCCACGAGCATTGCCGCGCCCGCTGCTCTGGGTGCGCTCCTGGCCGACGACGCACGCATCTTAGAACTCGATTCCCTTCTGCGCCTTAATCCCGGCGCGGTAGGGGTGCTTGATCTCGGTCATCTCGGTGACGAGGTCCGCGTGGTCGATCAGCTCCTGCGGCGCGTATCGCCCGGTGATGACGATGTGCATCCCGGCGGGGCGCTGATCGAGTGTCTCGCGGACCTCGTCCCAGGTGAGCCACTGGTATTTGAGCATGTAGGTAAGTTCGTCCAGCACAATGAAGTCGTACGCGCCGGAGAGGATGCGCGCGCGGCAGACCACCCACCCCTCGCGGGCGAGCGCCTTGTCCTCCTCGATATTCTGGGAGAGCCAGGTGAAGCCGTCACCGAGCGGCAGGAGTTCGATACCAAACTTCTTCGTCGCCTGAATCTCGCCCCATTTACCCGTCCGTGCCTTGATGAACTGCAACATGCAGACGCGCAGTCCCTGCCCCCATGCCCGCACCAATAGCCCGACGGCGGCGGTCGTCTTGCCCTTGCCCTTCCCGGTGTAGACGATCAGCAGCCCCTTGCGGGTCGCGGCCTTCGCGCGCTCGCGGCGGGCTATGTGGCGCGTCTTCTGCTGCGCCAATCGTTCCTCTTCACCCAGCCCGGCGGTCTCCTCGGGGTCGCCGGCAAGATCGGTAATGGTGGTCGGTGTCGATGTTGCCATCGTCACTCCCCCATCTCTTCGCATTCGTGGCAGTCATCCGGTGAAGCACCAGTCGCTCGACGGGCCGCGTGCCAGCGAGATGATCGCGCACGATCTCGTCCACATCCGCGACGGTCACGCCCGCGTACCAGATGCCATCCGGGTAGACGATCACGATCGGGCCGCGTGCGTGCTGCACGGTGCAACCCATCCGCGTCACTTTGACATCGTCGAGGCCCGCCGCCTCGAGCGCCGTCCAGAAGTGCGCGCGGACCGCTTCGCCGCCCTTGTCCGAGCAGAAGCGGTTGCGGCAGGGGTCCGCAGCCGTCTGCATCTCCGCGCCCGCGCCACTCGCGGTACAGACGAAGACCTGATAGCGATAGGGCTTCACCATGTGCGCGCACTCCGATCACTGGGCATGGACATGCATCATCTTCCGCGCGGGTTCGCGCACGTCATCAACTGATGGACCAAGGACATTGACGCGCACCGCTCCGGCTTCATACGACTCGGGAATCACCTCTGCCTCCACCGCAAACACGTCCGCCAATAACGCGGGGGTGAGGGTCGTCGCGGGCGATCCGACCGCGACGATCTGCCCGTCCTTGAGCACCGCGAGGCGGTCGCAATAGCGGGCAGCGAGATTGATATCGTGGACGGCGGCAGCGACTGCCAGCCCTTCTTCCCGTGCCAGTCGCTGGACGAGCCGCAGGATCGCGTGTTGATGATACAAATCGAGGTTGGCGGTCGGCTCATCAAGTAGGAGGACGCGCGGGCTCTTGCGCGAGGGCGCGGGCGATCAGTACCCGCTGCTTCTCCCCGCCGGAGAGCGTTTGCACATTCCGTTCGGCCAGAGGAAGGATGCCGGTATACGTCATCGCCTCCGCGACGATCCGGCGGTCCGTCGCGCTGCCGACCGCGAAGCGACCGAGGTGCGGGTTCCGCCCGTCCATCACCACCTCCTCGACGCTGAACGGGAAGTCGAGCCGCGCCAACTGCGGCACGTAGCCGAGCACCCGCGCGATCTGTTGCCGCGAGCGCGCGGCAGTGATGCACCATCGAGCGCGACCGTTCCGGTCGTCGGCGCGATCAGGCCCGCCGCGAGCCGGAGCAGCGTGCTCTTGCCCGCGCCGTTCGGGCCGATCACGCCGAGGAACGCCCCCGCTGCCACGGCGAGGTCCGCCCCCGCGATCAATGTCGCGCCGTCAATCGTATAGGAGACCGATTGGAACGCAAGCATCACTGCCATGAGTCGCTATCCGTTCGGGTAGAGGAGTTTCACGAGTTCCTCCATCGCGCGCACATTCCAATGCGAGAGGGTGAACAGGTAGGTATCGGTGACGCCGTAGATGCGCTTGTTGACTACGGCGGGCACGGCGGCAAGCGCGGGGTTGGCCGTCACCTGCGCGAACGATTTCGGGTCCTTCTCCGGGGTGCCGGGGACGATGATCGTGTCCGGGTTCATGGCGATGATCGATTCGAGGCTGATCTGCTTCGTGCCGCTGATGCCGCTCTCCGCCGCGACATTGCGCCCGCCCGCGCGCCGGATGATGCCGTCCATGTTCGAGTCCGCCCCCGCGACGTAGGCGTTGCCTTGGAGGAGGAGAACGCGCGGCTTCGGCTCGCTCGCGTGCCTGGCGACGACCGCATCGATGCGCCCCAGCCGGTCGGTGAGGTCCCGGATCACTGCGTCGCCGCGCGCATCCTCGCCATAGAGGTAGGCGAGCACGCGGATGCTGCCCGTGAAGCCGTCGAAGGCGTCAACGAGGTCCGTGACGGCGACGGTGATGCCCGCCGCCTGCACCTGCCGCACGAGGTCTGTATCGGTGAACGGGTCCGCGATGACGATGTCGGGCTTCGCGGCAAGCACCTGCTCCGCGCCCTTGCCATAGATCGGGATGCCCGCCACCTGATCCGCGACATTGCTGATCATCGGGTCCGCCGTGTATTGGCTGACTGCGGCGATGCGGCTCTTGTCCACGATGGCGAGCGTCAACTCGTCGTAGCCGACGGAGAGCGTCATCACGCGCTGCGGCTTCCGCGCGACGGTGACGACGCCATTGAGCGCCTCGATCTTGCGCGGGAAGGCCGTCGTCGGCTCGATAATCCGCGTCTTCTGCGCGCTCGCACTCGCGGTCGCGGTGGGTAGGGCGGGACGCACGGCGGAGGGCGCGGGCGCGGTAGTCGTCTGCGGCGATGGCGCGCTCGTCGATGTGCCAGGGGAAGCTGACCCACAGGCGACAAGCAGTGCGAGCAGTGGGAGCAAGAGGCGCACGATCCAGCGGTGTACGGGCATCGTCACGGGGTATCCTTTCATAGATCGAGGGTTTGCCGACGGCGCGTGGAGAGGAGAACAAGGAAAAACGGCGCACCGAGAAACGCGGTGATGACGCCGACGGGTAGTTCCTGCGGTTGGAGGACCGTCCGCGCGACCGTGTCGGCGACGACGAGGAACAATGCGCCACCGAGCGCACTGACCGGCAGGACCGTTCGGTGATCCGGCCCGAGGGTGGCGCGGACGACATTCGGGACGATCAAGCCGACGAAGCCGATAGGGCCGCTGACGGCGACGCACGCCGCGACGATCAACGCGACGGCGATCAGCAGGATCAGCCGGACGCGCGGCACATCGACGCCGAGGCTGCTCGCCTCCTCCTCGCCCGCGAGCAGCACATTGAGATCGCGCGGGAAGCAGGCGCAGACAGCGACCCCCGGCACCACGAGCGCTGCCGCGATGGCGAGATGCTCCCATCCCCGGTTCGTGAAGCCGCCGAGCAGCCAGAAGACGACATCGCGCAGGAGAAACGGATTGCGCGTGAAGAGCAGCGCCGAGGAGGTGCACGCGCCCATGAAGGCACTGACCACGATTCCGGCGAGTAGGAGCATCCCCAGTTGGACGCGCCCGTGCCGGATCGATAGCCCGTAGACGGTGAAGGCCGTTGCGGTCGCCACGACAAAGGCGAGCGCGGGGAGGGTCCAGAGTCCCGCCACCTGCAGACCGGTCGTGATCGCCAGCACCGCCCCGAACGCCCCCCCGCTACTGACGCCAATGATCCCGGAGTCGGCGAGGGGGTTACGGAACAGGCCCTGAAGCACGACACCACTGACCGCGAGGCCGCCACCGACGATGCCCGCAAGCAGGAGGCGCGGCACGCGCAACGACTCGATAATGCGCTGCTCGACCGGCGTGAATGGCAGCACACCGCCGAGGCCGAGGCGGTTGAGGAAGACACCGAGGCTGTGCGACGGCGCGATGCCCACCGGCCCGACCCCCGCGCTGACAATCAGGGCGACGATGAGCGCGAGGACGAGCACGGCGATCACGAGCGACCGTCGCCTGCGGCCGGTGGGAACGGCGCGCCGCTCGTCGTGTCGTTGCGCGATGGGTGCCATTGCTTGTGTGTCCGCTCGCATGATTCACCGCCCGTCCGCTGACGCGGCGTCGGTACCGTCGAACACCTCGGGCAGCGCAGACCGGATCATGTGCGCGCCGTCTGCGGGTTCAAGATCGCCGAGATGCCGGTACTCCGCCCCCAGTTCGCTCGCCAGCCGTTCAGCGAGGGCGAGGCGCACCGGGCCGGTTTCACTGTCGAGGACGAGCGCGGTGATGCCCACGTCGCGCAGCGCCCGCGCCGCGCGGTACGCATCCTCAAGTGGCGCAGCACCCGAGTGCGCCACGTTCGCCCGCCCATCGCTGAGGGCCACGACGACCGCTCGCTGCGCGCGGTGTGCCGGGCGCGCCAGTATCTCGCGTGCGAGGTGCAATGCATCGGCGAGGGGTGTGCGCCCTCCGGTCGGCAGCGCGGATAGTCGCTGCTCGGCGACCGATATACTCCGCGTCGGCGGCAGGACGAGTTCGGCGTGTGCCCCACGGAAGGCAATCAGGCCTACGTGATCGCGTCGCTGATAGGCATCGGTGAGCATACTGAGGACCGCGCCCTTGGCGACCGCCATTCGCCGCTCCGCCGCCATCGACCCGCTCGCGTCCACGATGAACAGGACACAATGTCCTGCGGGCGGCTCGCGGCGGCGCACGCGCACATCATCGGGGTGAACCTGCACCGCCATCCCGCCGCTCTCTCGCTTAAGGCGATCCTCCTGATGCGTCGCCGCCGCCCGGATCGTCGCTGCGATAGCGAGTGAGCCGCCCTCGCGCGTTGCTGCGACTATGGCACCTGCGCGACCCGCCCCATTCTGCGGTACTGTCGCACCTCGTCGGCCTCCCACACGCGCGGCGCGATCTCGCGTAGGATCGCGTGGGAGGCTGAACGGCTGTGTGGGTACGGCATCGAACAGCGTGGATCGGTTATCATCAGTGTCAGGATTATCGGGATTGTCCGGTATTTGCGGTGGGGAACGGTCCGGTTCGTTGTCTCCCTTTTCCTCATACTCGCGCATGAGATCGTTGATCCGTTCGGGGAGCGGCGCGTCCGGCGACTGGGGTTGACGCGACCGATGCGAGAGGGCGAGTGCCGCTGTGGTGCGGATGTCCTCGCTCTCCACGCATGACCGGCCTACGTAGGCGGCGAGGGTGCAGGCGGTCTTGTAGATCGTCAGGTCGGCGCGCAGTCCGTCCACACCGGCCTCGGTGCAGAGGCGCGCGATGAGGTTCAGGAGGTCGTCAGTGAGCACAACGTGCGGGAGACGCGCGCGCGCATCAGCCATCTCTTCGCGCAATGTGCGCTCATCCTCGGCCCACCGCGCGACGAATGCGGCGGGATCGGCCTCGTAGGCGATGCGGCGGCGCACGACTTCGGCGCGGTCCGCCGGGTCCGGCAATCCCTCCGCATCGACCGCCAGGCCGAAGCGGTCGAGGAACTGGGGGCGCAGTTCGCCCTCCTCCGGGTTCATCGTGCCGATCAGGATGAAGCGCGCTGGATGGCTGAATGAGATGCCCTCACGCTCCACGACATTCCACCCCATCGCGGCGGCATCGAGCAAAATATCCACGAGATGGTCCGGCAGAAGATTGACTTCGTCGATGGAGAGGATGCCGCGATGCGCGGCGGCGAGCAGGCCCGGCTCGAAGTGGCGCTCGCCGCTCCGTAATGCCTGTTCGAGATGGAGGGTGCCCAGGACGCGATCCTCCGTCGCGCCAATCGGTAGCTCCACGACCCGCGCCGGGCGAGAGGCGGCCACCCGATCCTGACTATTCCCTGTGCAGTATGGGCACGCGGGGAACGGTTCGTCGGGATCACACGCGTAGGGGCAACCGGCCACCACGGCGATGTCGGGTAGCAACGCGGCGAGGGCGCGGACGCTCGTCGATTTCGCGGAGCCCTTCTCCCCACGGATCAGCACGCCGCCGATCGCCGGGTTGATCGCGTTCAGGAGGAGGGCCAGTTTCATCCGCTCCTGCCCGACGATTGCGCTGAACGGGTAGCGCAGGGCCGGGCCTGCCTGACTAGCGCGCATGATGCACCCCCGCCGGAGACTCCTGCCGGCCTTCCAGATCGCGATCGACCCGGAGATAGATCTCCCGCAGTTGGTCGACCATCGCCGGGTCGGGCGCGGCCCACATCTCGCGATTGGCGGCTTCGAGCAGGCGCTCCGCGATGTCTCGTAGACCCCACGGGTTGCTACGCGCGAAAAATGTCTGCATTTCAGGATCGAGCGCGTACCGCTCGGTCACAGCGGCGTACATCCAGTCCTCGACGACATCGGCGGTCGCGTCGTAGCCGAAGAGATAATCGACCGTCGCCGCGAGTTCGAGCGCCCCTTTGTAGCCGTGGCGCGTGATCGAGGTGAGCCATTTCGGATTGATGACCCGCGTGCGGAAGACGCGGCTCACTTCCTCCTTGAGGTCACGAACGCGGGCGCGGGCCGGGTCCGCACTATCACCGAAGTAGGCGTGCGGGCGTTTCCCTGTCAGAGCGCGGATCGTCGCGATCATGCCGCCGTGGTATTGGAGATAGTCGTCCGAGTCGAAGATGTCGTGCTCGCGGTTGTCCTGATTCTTCACGGCGACCGCGACACCCGCCAAGGCACCGCGAAAATCGTCGCGCGCATCGACGCCGTAGGTCTCCGCCGTGTAGGCGTAGCCGCCCCAGTTCACGTAGGCGACGGCGAAATCGCTCGCGTCCTGCCAGTTCCGCTCGTCGATCAGGGGCAGAATGCCCGCACCGTAGGTGCCCGGCTTGCAGCCGAAGACGCGATAGAGCGCCCGTTCCTCCGCCTCCGCTGGGGGCATCCCCGTGGCCTCATGCTGCGCGCGCGTCGCGAGAAACCGTTTGCGCACGAAGTTCTGTTCGATTGGCTCGTCCAGCGCGGCGACCATGCGTACGGCCTCGTCAATCGCCGCGATCAGGTGCGGGAAGGCGTCGCGGAAGAAGCCCGAGATGCGACAGACGACATCGATCCGTGGCCGTCCGAGGGCGTCGAGCGGCACGACCTCGACACCGAGCAGGCGATGATTCTCTGCTTGCCAGCGTGGTTGGACGCCGAGCAGTGCGAAAACCTGGGCGATGTCGTCGCCGTGGGTGCGCATCGCGCTCGTTCCCCAGATCGAGAGCCCGACGCTCTCCGGGTACGCCCCCTCGTCATCGAGATGACGGCGCAGCAGTTCGTTCGCCAGTTGCTGGCCGACCTGCCACGCCGCCTGGCTCGGCAGGGCGCGCGGATCGACCGCATAGAAGTTCCGACCGGTGGGGAGCACATGGGCCATGCCTCGCGTCGGTGCGCCGCTCGGCCCCGCCGGGACGTACCGACCGTCGAGCGCGCGGAGGAGATTGTCGATTTCCTCCGTATTGCGCCGGAGATTGGGCATGAGGTCCGTGCAGATGAACCGGAGCGGCACCGCAATCGGGCGCGTCTCTTCTGTGGGCAGTGCGGGAAGTATTTGCCGGATCGCGCGGTCGATGCTTGCCGCCGCAAATCCGTCGGCCGCGAGCGCGCTGAGGAGCCGGTGCGAGAGCGTTTCGATGGCGAGGAGCGCATCGCCCGCCGTCACGACCACCGTTCCGGCATCATCAGCGAGCGCATCGAGGGCATGACCGCTTGAGATACGTGCGCCGGGGTCCTCCTGCAAGGCGGCGAGATCGAGGCCGTATCCGCTGGCGATGGTAGCGGGCAGGCTGGGGATCGCGAGGTTCGGGATGCGCGTCAGGTGATAGAGCAGATCGATGAGCGCGTCTCCCTCGGGGACCATGCCGAGCGTGTGCAGCCCGTCGCGGATCTGCGCGCCCGCCAGTTCGCAGAGATAGCCGTCGATGTCCTCGATCAGGTGAGCCACATCCGGGGCCATAAACTCGGTTAGCGTGACGGGCGTGCCGTCCTCGGTGAGGGTCGGATCCCACTCGTGGCTGTGGTCGGGATTCGCCGCAAGCAGATAACTGAGATCGCGGTCGAGGTTCGCCCGCTTGATGAGCGCCCAGATCTGATTTTGCAGGAGCGGTAGTTTTGACGGGTCGAGTTGCTCGACCTGGTAATACTCGTCCACCAGTTGCTGAAGTTCCGCCAGTTCGCCGTAGACGCCCGCCGAGGTCATCGGTGGCGTCATATGGTCCACGACGACCGCGTGCGTGCGCCGTTTCGCCTGCGTGCCCTCGCCGGGGTCATTGATGATGAAGGGGTAGATGAGCGGCAGGTCACCCAGAAAAGCGTCGGGGAAGCAGCGGGCGGAAAGGCCGATCCCTTTGCCGGGGAGCCATTCGAGCGTGCCGTGCTTGCCCATGTGGACGATGGCGTCCGCCCCCCAGCCGTCCGGTTGCGGCGCGCGCAGCCAGCGATAGAGGGCGTGATAGTTGTGCGGCGGCGGGAGGTCCGGCAGGTGATAGATTGCCTTCGGGTCCATCCCGTATCCGCGCGGCGGCTGAAGGGCGACGAAGCAGTTGCCGAAGGGCAGCCCCGCCAAAGCGATCGTCCCATCATGTACATAGGCACCACCCGGTGCGGGGCCCCACTGCCGCTCCATCTTCTCGCGGCTCTCCGGCGCGAGGGCCGCATACCAATCCGCGTACCGATCGGATGAGACGCGCGCGGAGGCGTTCCGCAACTGCTCCTCAGTGAGCAATTCGCGGTCATAGGAACAGCGGTCGATCAGCGCGTGCATCAGCGTATCGCCATCCGGCGGCAAATCCTCGACGGTGTATCCGGTGTCGCGCAGCGCGTGGAGGAGGCGGAGGAGCGAGGCGGGGGCGTCGAGGCCGACCGCGTTGCCGATGCGCGAGGCTTTCGCGGTCGAGTTCGTCAGCACGAAGGCGATGCGCTTCTCCGCGTTCGGTGTGTGGCGGAGGGCGGCCTGCCGCAGTGCCAGACCGACCACTCGTTCGACCCGGTCAGGCACCGGTACATAGCGGACCGGCATCGCCGTGTTGCCGCCGACTTCCTTGAAGGAGATCGGGACGGTAATGATGCGCCCATCGAACTCCGGGATCGCGACATTCATCGCGGTATCGAGCGGCCCGAGTCCCCGACCGGAGACTTCCCACGCCGTCCGGCTCGATGCGGCGGTGATCGCCTGCAACACGGGCACGTCGAGCGCAAGCAACTGCGCGACGGACCAGCCACTCATCGTTGGGCCGTCCGGGTTGACGCTGCCCATCGCGAAGCTCATTGCGGTGATCAGCACATCGCACCCACCCGCAGCAAAGGGCGCGAGAAACGAGGCAGTCTCGGTCGACGCTTCTTTCGAAACGGCGGTGAAGACGGGGAGCGCATTCGCGCCCTGTTGTTCGATTGCGCGGATCAGCGCATCCACGAAGGCGGTATTGCCCGACAGCAGATGCGCTCGATAGAAGAGGATGCCGACGGTCGGAGCAGTCAGGTCGTGCCGCGCGCGCAATGCAGCGAGCGTCGCGTCCGGCAGATCGGGGTGATAGATGCCGAAGCGGGGGGCGGGTGCCGGGGCATCGTAGCCGAAGCCGGTCGTAAGGAGGTGATCGGAGAGGAACCGGAGCGCGTGCTCATAGTTATGCGCCCCACCGAGTTGGAGGTAGGCGAAGAGTTCATGGATCGTCGGCACGGCGGCATTGGAGAGGGCGGTCAGTTCCGGGTCGAGTTCATCGGTGCCGGGGACGCAGAGCAGGAAAAAATCGTGCCTCTCGGCAAGCGACCCTAGCCGCGCCAATCCGGCGGCGAAGGTCGCCCGACCGCCGTGCAGACGGACGATGACGATTTCGGCCTCCGGTGCAGTCCGGTCGAGAAAGTCCAGGAGATCGCTACCGTCGCCGAGGCGCGCGATATTGTAGGCGCGGACCGGCGGGAAATCGTCGGGAAGCGTTGCCGCGATCCGGTCGAGCAGGAGAATATCGGTGTCTGCATGGGTGAGGAAGAGGAAACCCGCGCCCCGCACCGCAGGCCGTGTGGGGGCGGCGCGCTCCGGCTCGTCGCTATGATCCTGGCCCCCCGACAAGGCTGCCTGCTGCGTCGGCCAATCGAAGACCGAAAAGGTGTTCGGTTGAAGTGCCAGGGGCGGTGGCAGATAGCGGTCGGCGGCGACCATTGCCTCGATATAGTCATAGATCGCCAGAACCTGCGCGTCGCTGGTGATGGTGTGAAACCAGACCTCGCGACCGGCGAAGAGGAGCATGACGACATTGGCGAGCGCGCACGGCCCGAGGCACCCGCCGATTGTCAGGTGCACCTTGTTGCGTAGCCGCCTGCGCTCCCACTCGTTGTGGTAGAGCTCTTCCGGCACCGGATCGTGGCCGCGGTCGGTGAGGCCGCAGCAGCATCCCTGGGCGCAAACGAACAGTTGCCCCGTCCGTCGGAAGACGTTGATCGCCTTGCCGTCCGCCCGGAGGACGAGATTGCGCGGTCGTGGCGTGCGTGCCTCAGGCATCGCCGTACTGCTCCACGCGGGCAAAAACGGGAGGGAAAGAAGAGGAAGGGATACCGAGAAACATGGAATTATCCTGACCTTTAGACGCGAAGGCCGTCGGAGCGAAATGGGAGCGGCGGGTATCCTGGCTTCGCAGTGAGGCTGCGTTACAGTTGCGCGACAGCGCCGGACTTGCACCGGCTTCCCCTGGGCGACTCCGAGCATCCGGGCAGGGAGTACCGTTCCCATTGTGCTATACGAATGTGGCGGTCACTCTATCCGTAATTTGCGTTCTCTGCAACGGCACAGACAGCCGCCAGACGCAGACAATCGCGATGCCCGTTGCCGCTGGCGTAGCAATCGACGGCGAGATCGCGGTGCAGACGCAGATGAGATTATATCGTAGGGGTTGCTTGCTGATAAAAGTCAGGCGGGCTTTCGCGCTCGTTCTCAGTGTCGAGCAGTGATATTCTGCCCGCTAGCGCGCGCGAGATGCATGAGTTCCTTATCAGCGGCAACGAGCGATTTGCTGCCCTCGACGTACCGCCCGTCTTCACGCATGAGAATTAACCCATCAACCGCAGACTCACCGAACTGCGCTATGGTTTCCCGCAGCACCGCAAGGATTTCTCCTTCCGTCACCGCATCGGCAATCAGATTAAAGCTCGTACCATCATAAAGTTCGTAATGTTCGTTCATCCTTCACCTCTTAGACCGGGTGTCTCGCCATAATGAATACCGCCATGTGTTCGGTGTCGCCCCAGATAGACCAATGATGACGATTCTGCCCCGTTTGCTGCATCAAGAACCAACCGATATCCGGTAGGTGCACCTCAGCAATCTCTGCGACTTGCCTACCTGCTATGTGCATGACGCTTGGCCGGGAAGTCCTCACACGAGACGATGTGATGGACCAACTGCGCGCTATTTCGGAATGTTCTTTACGGCGTAGTAGGCGGGGCGCGGGCTGTAATCAGGGTTAATCAGGCTGAAGTAGCCCCACGACATATCGGGCGGACTGAAGACGCTCCAGTTGAGATTCCAGATAAACATCGCGCCGACCCACGGATAGCGCGCGCGGATTTGTTGCACTGCCTGGATGGTCCACTGCGCGCGCGTATCCTCCGAGACATCGGAGAACTCGGGGAAATTGCCGCTACCCCAACCGAACTCGGTGATCCAGACCGGCCTGCCGCCATCCCCGGCGCGGATCATCGCCAGCCGCAACTGCTCGATGCGACGGAAATAGAACGAGGGGTGGTTCGTGTACTCCCCGGTGTTCGGCTTCTCGGGGGACAGGAGGTCCGGCGCGCTCCGATAGCCATACGGATGCGATCCCTGCACATCGGCAAGATACCGATAGATGCCGTTCTGGTACGACTCCAACTGCTCCAGGTAGCGCACGTCATCGATACCGATTTTCGCGTCGTTGTAGCCGGTGGGGCCGAGCGCGGCAGCGACGATGATCGCGCGGGGATCTGCAGCACGAATTGCGGGCGTGGCCGCTTTGAGGAGTTCGACGTACGCGCTCGCGTCGATGCGCGGACCCCATTCGAGCGCGAGGTTCGGCTCATTCCAGATCTCGTACGCCCCGACACGTCCGGCAAACCGCGAAGCGAGGGCGGTCATGAAGCGCGCGAAATCTGCCGGATCGCGCGGCCCACCGTTGTCGCCGCTGGTTGTCGCCCATTTCGGGCTGCCGGAGACGGTCAGCAGCACATTGACGTTTTGGACGCGCAGGTCGTTGAGCAGTAGTTCGAGGCCGCCGAAGTCATAGACGCCGGGCGACGGCTCCAAGGCAAACCACTGGACCGGCTGCCGCACCCAGCGCACGCCGAGATCGCCCACCATCTTCAGGAGCCGGTCGCGCGGCTGGTTCGTGAACTCGGTGACGAGACCGAACTGCGGGTTGCCGGGCTCCACGAGTCCGCGGATCGGCGTCGTCACGCCGGGGAGATAGACACCCTCAACGAATTGATAGAGGAGCTTGCCGAGGAAACCGAGCTGGATCTCGTTCGGCGTCCCCGCGAGCTCAGGATGTCGCTCGAACTTCGCGCGCTCGAAGTATTGGACGATGTACTGCTTGCCGTCGGTGGGGCTGACTTCGGGAAACTCCTCCGAGATCGGCAGACCAAAGACGTCGAGGCCGCCGTGCTGCTCCCAGTAGGCGCGAAAGCCGTAGGCGAGGCTGTGGTTCGTTTCTGGGAAGTAGCGCGTTTCCGCGTTGACATTGCTCGTGTCCAACTGCTTGAAGGTGCGCCCGGAGGAGAGGATCGCGCCCGCGCGCGTGATCTGGACGGGGCCGCCGCCCATCGGTATTTCGAGTCGGGCACGCTCCGTGTACTGGTAGCGCATCCCATCCCGCGTGATGATGGACGAAATCGGCAACCCGAGGATCTCTGGCCCAATCGTGGTTGCAAAAGGCTGAAAGAGCGGATCGAACGTGAGCGGTGCGGCATGTACCGTCACGACCGCACAGAAGAACGGCAAACAGAGCACAATCCAACTGAACGCCGCGCCCCAACGCGCGCGCGCACGCCATAACGACCCCACGTACATACTCCTCGTCGCGCTACCCCGCAAGGTCTGTGGTCCTTGCACGATGTACAACGAACAAAGTCGCTTTCGGTGGCGCAAAAACGGCATCGAGTTATGGAAAGTGCGTAATTGGGGGAGATTGAGCCGCAGAAAGTGCAGAGAGGAATCGTAACGCAGAGAACGCAGAGGACGCAGAGAGCACAGGAGAATGGTCTTTATTTCTCTTTTCTGCGTCCTCTGCGTCCTCTGTGTCCTCTGCGCTCAAACCTCTTTCTCGCTGCGGTTTAATGGCGGAAGAGGAGGTAGTCAGCGAGAGAGGCGACTTCGCGGAGCATGTAGCGTCGCTCCTCGGCGCTGCCGGGGCGGATCGGGCTGGTGCGAGTCGGGGAGGTCGCCGCGCGTACGCCGAGGTCCGCTGCCATCCGCTTGAGGCGATACATGTGGAAGGGGTCGGAGACGAGGAGCGCGCTGTGCCAGCCATTACGCTGCATGAGCAGGGTCGCGCCCTCCATCGACTCATACGATGAGCGGCCATGCGTCTCCGTCAGGACTGCGGCGGTCGGCACGCCCTTGCGCAAGAGATATTGACGCGCGACATCCCCCTCGGAGTATTGGTCGCCCTCCCCGACACCGCCGGTGACGATCACCTTCGGCGCAAACCCGGCGGCGTAGAGATCGAAGGCATGATCGAGCCGCGCCTGCAACACGGGGGAGGGCTTACCGTCCCACTGTGCCGCACCGAGCACGACGATGGCGTCCGATGGTACCGCTTCGTTGCGGTCTGCCTGACGCTTGATCAGGAACCCAAGCGCCAGCGCCGCGAAGAGCGTGAAGGAGAGGAGAAGGAGCAGAAAAATACCGAAGACACGAAAGAGTGGCACCGTCGTCCGACGTCGCCGCACGCGTATCGGTCGCCGTGTGGTCGGCAAGGGCCGGGTGCGGGTTGCCGCACGAGGGGGATACGGAGGTGCGGAGCGGGCCAAGGGGAGTTCCTTTATCGGGAGGGGTGAAGGGTAATCGCAAAACATCGGATCGGCAGCAGGACATTATACCCATTTCCGCGCGATCGTTCGAATCACGATATTCCCATGCCCCCCGCTCCTTTGTCAACTCTCCGTTGCCGCGATCCGTGCGTATCATGGTCAATCATTATGTTATGCTGGATATGAGAACGATGCGGCGTGACCCGGATGAGGTTGGCGAGGGGAACGATGCAGACACGCGCACCGGTGGCGACGCAGGGTGGGGCACAGATCACGATCCGGCCAATCCACGATCCGGCCGAACTGCGTGCCTGCCAGGATGTGCAGCGGCGGACATGGGGGATCACGGAGGACGGCTATATCGTGCCCGTGGCGACGCTCGCGGCGGCCAGTGCGTACGGCGGCCTCGTGCTCGGCGCATTCGATGGCGCGCGGCTCGTCGGCTTCTCTTTCGCCTTTCGTGGTGTGCTCGATGGCGCTCCCATTCTCTACTCGCAACTGACGGGTGTCCTCCCCGAAGCGCAGGGTGGCGGCACGGGGCGGCGCATCAAGCAGTGGCAGCGCACCTGGGCGCGCGAGCACGGCTTGCCAGCGGTCGCCTGGGCGTTCGATCCCTTGCAGGCGATGAATGCCCATTACAACCTCGTCGCCCTCGGTGCCATCGCCACGCATTATCATCCCGACTTTTACGGTCCGCGCGAGGATGCCCTGAATCCCGGCCTGCCGACCGATCGCCTCCTCGCCATCTGGCCGACCGCCGACCCGCTCCCTACCAAACCCGAGGTCACGGACGATGACCTGACGCCGCTTGTTGCTTCCGATCTGGTAGAGGACGGGATTCGCCGCCCCATCGCCTATGGATTCCGCAATGGCGCGGCGCTCAGTATCGAGATTCCCGTGGATATGCGGACGCTCCGCGCGCAGCAACCTGCGCTCATTCCCGCGTGGCAGGAGGCGGTCCGCGCAGCGTTCCTCCCCGCCTTCGCTGCCGGTTACCGCGCGATGACTTTCCGCCGAAGCACCGAGCGTGCCTGGTACATTCTCACGCAGGAGTAATTGAAAATGCGCATCACCCGTATCGACCTGTTGCACGTTCGTATGGAACTCGTGCGCGGCTTCCAGACGAGTTCGCATCGGAAGAACGATCTCAATCACCTCCTCATCCGCATCCACAACGACGCTGGGCAGAATGGCTGGGGGGAGTGCGCCGTGCCGACCGATCCCTATTACTGCCCGGAAACGACCGACACGGCGTGGAGTGTTCTCCGGGATTTCATGGCCCCAACGGTGATCGGTGAGGAAATCGGCTCGCCGGAAGACTTGCTGGCGCGCTTTGCGAAGGTGCGCGGCAATAACTTCGCCCGCTCCGGCCTGGAAATGGCCTACTGGGCGCTCCTCGCGAACGTCGAAGGGCAGCCGCTCGCCCGGATGCTCGGCGCAACGCGCTCCGCGATCACCTCCGGTGTTTCGCTCGGCATCGAACGGGATGTCCCCCGGCTCCTCGACGTTGTCGGGGAGTTTGTCGACCAGGGGTATCCGCGCGTCAAGCTGAAGATCGGCCCTGGGTGGGATGTGGTGCCCGTCGCGGCGGTGCGCGAGCGATGGCCCGATCTCCCCTTACAAGTGGACGCAAATAGCGCCTACACCCTCGATCAGATCCCGCAGATCAAGGAGTTGGATCGCTTCGGCCTCCTGATGATCGAGCAACCGCTCGGCCATGACGACATCGTGGATCACGCGCGTATCCAGGCAGAACTCGAGACGCCGATCTGCCTCGATGAGTCGATCCACACGGCGGAGGATGCCCGGAAAGCGCTCGACCTCAACGCCGGGCGGATCATCAATATCAAGACGAGTCGGCTCGGTGGGCTCCTGGAGGCGAAGAAGACGCACGACCTCTGCTACGCGCGCGGCATCCCTGTCTGGTGCGGTGGGATGCATGAGTACGGCGTGGGGCGGGCCGCGAATGTCGCGATAGCTGCGCTGCCCGGCTTCTCGCTCCCCGGCGATGTCTCCGGCTCCGACAAATACTACGCGCGGGACATCACGACCGTCCCGATCCTCGCGACGGACGGCGCAATCCCCGTCCCCACCACCCCCGGTCTCGGCTACGCAGTCGATGAGGAATACGTCCGCGCCCAGACCGTCCGTGCCCTCACCCGCTCCGCTGGCGCGGAGACCTGGCAGGACGGCGACGCGGCATGGGCGGACTGAAAACGGAGATGAACGGCAGAGACGAAGAAAACGCAGAGAGGGGAAAAGAGGAAGAGGGATTCGAGCACAGAGGACGCAGAGCACACAGAGACCACAGAAAAGAGAAAATAAAGGATTCTCTCTGTGCTCTCTGTGCTCTCTGTGGTCTCTGTAGTCGAACCTCTTTTCCTTCTCTGCGCCTCTGCGGTTCAATTGTTTTTATCCTTTTGACCGCGTGTGGTGGGGGGGCGACGCCGACGCCGACGGTGTTGCGGGCGCAGCAGACGGCGCTCGCGCAACTGACGGCGGTGCCGGGGACGCCTGCCGCGACGCTCCCGCGCTCTGCGTCGCCGGTAGTTAGCCCTTCGGCACAAGGGGCGGTGACTGTCGCGAGTCCGACAGCGGGTGGGGCAAATGCGGTGACACCCATACCCGTGACGGAGACGCCGGGCTTGCAGCCGCTGCCGGGCGGCACGACGTACACGAATCCCGCGAAGACCTACCAAATTGATCTGCCACCGGGTTGGACGCCACCTGCTCCCGATCCCACAACACCGGGTCGGGTGATGACGCGCGCCCCGAAAGATGCCGTGACCGTGACGATTGAGGAGGGCCCCGCACCGGACAACTGGGCGCGCCTCATGCCGCCGGTCGTCGCGGGCCTCCTCGACGCGGAGTACCGGAAAGGTGCCCCCGGAGCGACGCTGCAAACCACCCTCCTGACCGGCATTCGCGGCGTCAGTGATAGTGGTTTGCCCACCTACGATTTCACCTACCTCACCCGCACAAACGGCGTCGCCGAAACCGTGGAGCGGTTCGTCACGCTCACATTCGCGGGCGCAATCACGGTCACGGCGACCGCCGCACCGGATGTCGCGAGCGCCACACACCCGGCAATCGAGGGGATCGTTGGCTCGCTCGTACCGCTCAAGCTCGATGTGCCCACACCCGCCGCCCTCGCCCCAGGCGGGGGCGGGGGCGCGATTACCCGCACACCTTCGGGCCTGGGGGTCGCGTTACCTGGTGGCTGGGTTACGGTCGCGCCGCCTGCGAGTCCGCCGGGCGTCGAGTTCGCTGCCCAGAGCGCGAACGGCGACCAAGGTGTGCGCGTCGTCCGCAAGCAAGTGACCGGGAACACGAAACTCAACGACTTCGCTGCAACGCTCACGGACGAACTGAAAGGGACGACGGACACCTATGAGGTGGAATCTGAGGGCATGAATACGATTGGCAGCGCGCCAGCGGTTCGCAGCCTCTATCGTGCTACCGTTCGTGGCAAGGCGGTCGTTGGGCAAAGTGTCACGCTCATCAAGGGAAGCAATGGCTACGCTATTCGCGTTGAGGTGCCTGCCGCGCAGTATGACGCGAAACCTGACGACGCACAGGCGCTCTTCGATCGTGTCGAGAGTAGTATAATCCTTCCCTAAAGCCGCGAACGTGAAGGAGAGACCGATGGCAGCGCAGGACTACACTCGGTCGGTGAGTGCCCATTAGAGGGTGTTTGGTGAACACATTCCCGACGACCCAGGTTCCCGAGAGGTAGGCGGCACGCTGACGATGATATAGTAACGGGATAGCAGACAATCCCCGTGGTACTTGACCCGTCGTATGGAGGCCACAGATGGAATCCAATCTCGTCGGAGGTACACCCGCTTCCCCCTCGCCGGAGCAGGTCCGGCAGTTGCACCAACTGGTGGGCGGCTACCGGGTGTCGCAGGCGATCGGCGTCGTCGCCACGCTCAGCATCGCCGACTTGCTGGCGGATGGCCCGCAAGGGTGCGACGAACTGGCGCGGGCGACGGCGTACCAACGAGGCCGCGCTCTATCGCGTGCTGCGCCTCCTCGCCGGCGTCGGTCTCTTCGACGAGATCGCCCCGCGTCGGTTCGCCCTCACCGGGCTCGGCGCCGGCCTGCGCGCGGATATCCCCGGCTCGATCCGCCCGATGGTGCTCATGCTCCTGGACGACTCCAAATGGGGGCCGTGGGGCGAGCTGATGTACAGCGTGCAAACGGGCGAAACCGCCTTCGACCATGTCCACGGCGTCGGGTTCTTCGACTATTTCCGCGAGCACCCCGAGAGCGCGGCGACCTTCAATGCGGCGATGACGAGTAACACGGCGCAGTCGGGCGACGCGATCGCGGGGGCGTACGATTTCTCCGGCATCCGCCGCCTGGTCGATGTCGGCGGCGGCCACGGCCTGCTGCTGGCGACGGTCCTGCAGGCATACCCGACGATGCGCGGCGTGCTGTTCGACCTGCCCGCGGTGGTCGCGGGCGCGGCCCCGGCGCTGGAGGCGGCGGGGTCGCCGATCGCTGCGCGGTCGTCGGCGGGGACTTCTTCGCCGCCGTGGCGCCGGGCGATGCGTACATCCTGCGCCAGATCATCCACGACTGGGACGATGCCCGGTCGACGGCGATCCTGGCGAACTGCCGCCGCGCGATGGAGGGGGCGGGCCGGGTGCTTGTGGTCGAGCGCGCCATCGCAGCCGACTACGGGCAGTCGATGGCGGAACTGCACATCGACCTGGAGATGCTGGTCAACCTGGGGGGGCTGCAGCGCACCGAGGCGGAGTACGGCGCGCTCTTCGCCGCGGCCGGGCTCCGGTTGAACGCCGTCGTCCCGCTCGGCGACCCGCTGCACTACAGTGTCTACGAGGGGGTGCCGATCTGACAGGATGATGCAACATCCTTCATGCGCCCCGAGCGAGCCGACGCACCAGAAGGCGGATGAAGGCTACTTCGATCAGCGTCTCGCTCGTCTGCACCCGCCGCTCGTAGTCGATGCGCAGGCGACGGTTGCGCACCAGCCAGGCGAAACTCCGCTCGACCACCCACCGCCGCGGCTGGACGGCGAAGCCCCGCGTCTCCGGGTCGCGCCCGACGACCTCTATCTCCCAGTTGCCGTACCCCTCGCACCAGCGCGCCAGTTTCCCGCTCGTGTACGCCCCGTCCGCCCAGATCTTGGCGAGTCGCGGCACGAGCGGCTTGAGCCCGGCGAGCAGGCGCCACGCGCCGACCTTGTCGTGCGTGTCGGCGGGCGTGACGGAGATCGAAATCGGTAGCCCCAGCGTATCGACGAGGAGATGCGCGCTTGCGCCCTTTCACCCGCTTGTGGCCATCATACCCGCTGATGGACGCCGATTCCTCGACCGTCTTGACGCTCTGAGCGTCCATGATCGCCGCGCTCGGCTGCACATTTCTGCCGACGCGCACCCGTTCGGCCTGGCGAAGGGAGGTGAGGATGCCAGCCCACACACCGGTGAGGCGGAAGCGGCGAAAGTGGTAGTAGACCGTCTGCCAGGGCGGGAAGTCGGCGGGAAGGAAGCGCCACGGACAGCCGGTACGCAGCAGATAGAAGACGGCATCGAGGATCTTGCGGAGCGAGTGGCGCGGCCATCGCCTCCGTGGTATTTCCGCAGGCAGGTGTCGTTGAAGGCAAGCCCATTGCGCATCGGTAAGGTCGGAAGGATACGTCGTATTCATACGCGACAGCGTACGGAATCACCGGGATTTATGCTTCACCAAACACGCTCTTACACCTCGGGCGATCTCGGTGCGAAGATTCTCGTGGGCCTGCGCGCTGCGGGGAAGGATCCCGATGCCCTCCACCTCGATGATCTCGCGCCGGTCGATCAATTCCACTGCGGAGGGAAGCCCGCGACGCTCGACCTTATCCAGCGGTCGGGTTTCACGCGCGGGATGCATATCCTCGATGTGGGGGGCGGTCTGGGTGGTCCGGCGCGCGTGCTCGCTGACGTCACGGGCTGCACCGTAACCGTCCTGGATCTCTCCGAAGAGTTCTGCCAGGTCGGTGCGATGCTCACCGCGCGCGTCGGCCTCGCCGATCGCGTGACCTTTCGGCATGGAAGCGCGCTCGCGATGCCATTCCCGGACGGGAGTTTCGATGGCGTGTGGACTCAGCATTCCACAATGAACATGCAAGAGAAGGACCAACTGTATCGTGAGATTCACCGTGTGCTGCGGCCTGGTGGCCGACTGGCGATGCATGAAAACATGGCAGGGCCGGTGCAACCCCTCCATTTCCCCGTGCCGTGGGCACGCGACCCGACGATCAGTTTCTTGCGCTCATCGGCAGAGATCCGCACATTGCTGGCGGAGACGAGCTTTCGCGAACTCCTCTGGGCCGACGAGCACGAAAAGACGCTCGCCACCATTCAGGAGCAGGTAGCGCGGGGAGCGGCCGCCATCCCACCGCCGCTCGGCATTCACCTCGTAATCGGTCCGCAGTTCCTGGAGATGTTGCGTAACACCATACAGAACTATCAGGAGGATCGCCTTACCACCGTGAAGGCGGTATTCGAGCGGCTGTAGCAGGGGCACTCAGCAGACGGTCACTTTCTCCGGTACGGGAAGCGGCGGTGATAGGGCGCGCTCATCCGGCAGGCGGAGAGCACAGTAGACAACGAGGGTACCGAGGATGCCGAGAATGCCGAGGGCAAGGCGGAGTGAGAGCGCATCCGCGATACCGCCGACGAGCGGGCGATGATGCGGCCCAGGCGCAGTATGCCAGCGCGAACAGGACGCCGGAGACAAGCCCCATCGCTCCCGGCGCGATCCTCCCCACCACAATGAACCCGGTAGGGAAGACACCGGCCGTGACGACGCCGAGCGCGCCGAAACCGAGGATGACGAGGACCGGCTGGGCAGTGAGGAGCGTCAGGACATCGACAACGACAATCGCGCAGCCCGCGCCGATCAGCGCCGGGCGTGGCCCGATGCGAGCGAGTAACCGCTGATTCGTCAGTCGGCCAATCGTCATCGTCACATTGAAGAGCGCGTAGCCGATGCCGCCAACCCACGCCGCCAGGCCAATGTCTTTGCGCAGATAGAGCGTTGCCCAACTCGCCATCGTCCCCTCGATGACCAGCCCGCAGCAGAGGATGACGGCGATCAGCCGCATCGTCGGGTTCACGCGCATCTCCCGGAGTGTGCCGCGCCAATCGCGTTGCTCCGTCGCATGGCTCGTCTGCGCCGGAGCAGGGATGCTCCAGATCGCAAGGAGCATGAGCGCGTAGAGTGCGGCAAGCCCGGCAAGGATCGCCTGATAGGGGACACCGGCCGAGCGGAGCACTCCCGTCACGATCGCGCCCGATACCGCGCCCGCATTGAAACAGGCATGAAAGGCGTTGAGGACACTGCGCGGCGAACGGCGCTCGTAATCGACGGAGGCGGCATTCATGCCGACATCGTAAATGCCCGCACCGACCCCCTGAACAATCACCGCCACGAGCAGGAGCAGGATGGACGCCGGGCCAACGAGCGTCAGGCAGAAGACGATCATCAGCGCCGATCCGATTGTGGGGAGGAGGCGCGGGCCAATCCGGTCGCCGAGATAGCCGCCGAGGAGCATCACCGGTACCCCCGCTACCGGCATGATCGCGAGGATGCGCCCGAAGGTCGCCTCGGAGATCGCCACGGCAGCGATGATGTCCTTCCAGAGGACGCTGATCATCGCGAACATGATGCCCAGGAGCGCGTACTGCGCCGCGATCAGCCAGAACGTCAGCGGATGATGGGGGGATTCGGTTGCGGGAGAGGCAGGTGCAGCAAGCGTCGTCGTCATGCCCGGAGTGTCGCATGGCCCTGCGCGACGGGCAAGGGCGAACCGGCATGGAGATCAGATGTCCGGTTCATCCTCGTCATCAATGTGGAACGGAGAACGCGCATCGATGATAATGAGGATGACGACCGTATCACCGAGGATGCGATACAGAATACGATACGGTGGTACAACCAACTCACGTCTGTCGTCATAGGATGACGAAGAAATTTTCCGCCCGAATTCGGGAAAGTCTCTGAGTTGGTAAATTCGCGCCGTGATTCATTGACGGAGCGCGCGAGCCGCCATGAAGCCAACGTCTCTTCGTCGATGGGCAATGATCTGCGCGAGCGCATCGTTTGCTGGCGCGCTTAACTGCACATTTGCCATGACTATTCTTCGGCAAGGATCGCGTCAAGATGTGCTTCCATCTCTTCCATGCTGATTACTTTTCCCGCACGCACGGCATCTTCCCCTTCGAGAATGGCACGGAAGAGTTCTCGTTCCTGCATTTCCTTTTGATACTGCACGGCATCGATGATGACCACTGCAGCAGTGCCGTTCTGCGTCACCATGATCGGGCGTTTTGTTTCCCGCGCGTGCTCGACGACTGACCCGATGTTGTCCCGCACCTTCGTGATTGGGATGATGTCCTCGACGATGTTAATGACCATTGCTCCCCCTTTGTGGCGTACGTTATTCTGTACGTTATCATGTACGTAATGATCGCGCAATGGCATGATGGTGGTGATTGTTGATGTCCGAGATGTGTAGTAATGATGAAGGGAGATTATAAGAGGCTTGTGTCATCTCCATCATCGACGGGAGAGACGCGCCCATGCACGGGTTGTGTCCAGAATCTTCTGTAATTAGAACGCCGCTTTGACAGGCGGCCATCGTCCTCCACGATCGGTAGTGGCAACTCACCGAATCGAAGGAGGAAGACGATGGCCTACAGACAGCGTACCGGCATGGCAGCAGCGACACAAACCATCTTGACGAATGATCCAGACTTCCTGCGATTCATCGTTGAGCGGGTCGTCCAAGAGCTACTGGATGCAGAGATGACGGCCCATCTGCACGCCGAATCCTACGAACGCAGCGCGGCCCGCACCGGCTACCGTAACGGGTACAAGCCACGACAGCTCAACACGCGGGTCGGCACGCTCACCTTGCAGGTGCCGCAGGATCGGGAGGGGACGTTCTCGACGCAACTCTTCGCTCGTTACCAGCGCAATAAGAAGGCGCTCGTCCTGGCGCTCATGAAGATGTATGTCGAGGGCGTCTCCACGCGCAAGGTGCGGGAGATCACCGAAGTGCTGTGCGGGACGAGTTTCTCGAAGAGTCTCGTCTCGGAGCTGGCCGGGCAGTTGGACGGAGAGTTGGAAGCGTGGCGGAACCGCCCGTTGACGGAGACGACCTACCCGTATCTGAGCGTCGACGCGCGCTATGAACACGTCCGGCAGAGCGGGCAGATCGTCAGCCACGGGGTGCTCATCGTCGCCGGTGTCCGAGCGGATGGGCATCGAGAGATTCTTGCTGTTGAAGTCGGCGATACCGAGAGTGTGGCGACGTATCACCACCTCTTCGGGAATCTCAAAGCGCGCGGACTCAGCGGGGTCCGGCTGGTGACGAGCGACAGCCATGCGGGACTGAAGGCGGCGATCGACCGGCACTTCCAGGGCGCAAGTTGGCAGCGGTGCCAGGTTCACTTTTCTCGCGATCTGGTCGGCATGGTCGGAGCAGGGCGACGCGCGGAACTCGCGGCGGACCTGCGAGAAATCTTCGCGGCCACGACGCGGGAACAGGCGATGGCGATGTCCGAGGCGGTGGCATCACGGTGGGATGCGTCCCATCCGGCGGTTGCGCGGCTGCTGGAAGCGGGTATCGAAGATTGTCTGGCATGTCTTGCCTTCCCGCTAGCCCATCGGGTGCGCATCCGCACAACGAACGGCTTGGAGCGACTCAACGAGGAGATCAAGCGCCGTACGCGGGTGGTGCGGATCTTCCCGAACCCGGCGGCGTGCCTGCGATTGGTAACGGCCTTGTGCATGGAGCAATCGGAGGAATGGGTCAGCGGGCGGAGGTACCTCGACATGAGCGAGGGTGCCGCCCTGGTGCGAGATGGGAGATTGCCTGGATAAATAGGAGCATGGTGGGACTCGATATTGGACACCCGATTCTGCACATACCGGACGCCCGAGGGAGACGCTGCTTGAGCCAGCCCGCACCGACGTCCGCTATCGCGCCGGATGTGCGGGGACATTCCCCGCACCCTGGAAATCACGTATGATGCACGCGCCGGACACGCCGATCTTGGAGGGAGGGCCCGATGTGCGATTTCCACAATGACCTGCCGATGCTGCTGAACGGCGAGGATCAATACATCCTCGATACCCCGGTGATGCACCGCTTCATCGCGGCGGTGGACGAGGCCCGCACCACCGCCCCGGACACCTTGGCGGCCATCGAGATGATCCGCCCCCACTTCGCCGAGCTCCTCGCCGACCCGGACTGGCTGCCGCCGGAGTATCAGGTAACCCGCGCCGAGAGCGCGAGCAGCACCGGCAGCGGCATGGGCAGCGACACCGGCATGTGGCTCCTCTACCGCGCCGGGGACGGCAGCCTCGCCTTCTCCGTCCTCGTTCTGGGGGCGGGGCGGGAGACGCCGGTGCACGACCACCTCGGCTGGGGGCTCGTCGGGCTCTACCGCGGCGCGCAGGATGAGGTCGTCTACCGGCGGCGGGACGACGGCGCCCGCGACGACTTCGCCGATCTCGCCGTCTCCGAGCGCAACGCGCTCACGCCCGGCGACTTCTACACCCTGCTGCCGGAGAACGACATCCACCGCGTGCGCACGACCTCGGAGATGACCTCGGTCTCGCTCCACCTGCTCGGCAGCGACACCGGCTGCATCGCGCGGCGGCAGTACGTGCCGGAGGAGAAGCTGGCCCGCCCCTTCCGCAGCGGCTACCTGAACGTGCAGTGCGAGGACGGCGCGGGCCGCAGCATCCCGACCTGGGACGAAGTCCGCGAATCTGTGCGGCGCATGGCGGCGGTGTGATCGGGCTCACCACATCGGAAGGGGCCAAAGGGTGAGGACCAATCGAGGCGGTGGTGGCCCGTAGCCGCCTCGTGTAGACCTCAAGGAAGTGAGTGACTTGGGAGATAGCGCTCAGCTCGACAGCTGACCCGCGTGGGGGAATGTACAGAACATTCCGGACACAACTCATGCACGATTCCGAGGATTGTCACGGTATCATCTGCGAACTCGTAGAGAATCCGGTACGGGGGCACGATCAGTTGGCGAAGGTTGGCTTCGGAAAACTCGGTGAGTCTCCGTCCGAGTTCGGGGTAATCACGAAGCTGATAGATGCCATGCATAATTCGCTCTCGGAGGGCACGCGCGGATAAGAATCCAACACGTTGCCTCCGCGTGCGGACAATAGCATTCAGCGACTCCCGGGCTGATTCCTTCAGGACAATTTTCGCCATGCTTATTCGTGCAGCGTGGCGTCAAGTTCCGCTTCAACCTCTTCAAGTGTATATATTTTCTTGGAGGATAAGCCTCGTACAAGGGCGCGATACGTCTCACGCTCTTCGCTTTCTTTCTGATATTGTGCAGCATCAATGATAATGACTGCTTCACATTCACCGTCTGTCACAACGATGGGCTGCTTCGTCTCGCGGGCATGGGCGATCACCGCGTCGAGATTACCGCGCACTTTGGCGACGGGAATGCGTTCTTCAATCGTTTCTCTGGCCATCTGTTCCTCCGGGGTTGCGTACATCCGTTCGGAGACTATCGCACGCGGGGATAGAGATCAGCAAGATCAGGCGGGCTGCGCCGCGCCAACTTCCCATTCGCCGGGGCCGAGGGTGAGATCGCCGGTGTAGAGGGCGGTGCCGGTGATGACGGCTTCGACACCAGAGATCGTCGCGAGGAGGGCGAGGTGACTGCGGTCTTTCACGCCACCGGAGGCGATCACGCCGAGGCCACTCGTCGCCACCTCGGCGAGAAACGCGGTGTTCGGGCCGGTACGCGCGCCATCGCGGCCAATATCGGTCGCGACGACGTGTCGCACGCCGCGACCCGCCATCGCGCGGGCGAGATCGACGGCGCGGACGCTGCTCGTTTCTAACCAGCCGCCGGTAGCGACATAACCATCGCGCGCGTCGAGGCCGAGGATGATCCGCTCCGGGCCGTGCAGCGCGAGGGCTGCGGTGACGAGATCCGGGTCCTCGATCGCTGCCGTCCCGAGGACGACCCGTGCCACACCCGCCGCGAGGGTCGTTTGGATGTCCGAGAATGTGCGGAGGCCACCGCCAACCTCGACGGGAATCGCGATCGCGGCACAGATGGCGGCAATCAGCGCAGTTTGTCGCGGGCTACCGGCTGCCGCGCCATCGAGATCGACGACATGGAGAAGCGTTGCGCCCGCCTCCGCCCAATGGCGCGCCATTGCGACGGGATCGTCTCCGTACACCGTTTCCTGCGAAAAATCGCCGTGCAGGAGGCGAACGCATTTCCCCGCGCGCAAATCAATTGCGGGAATGACGATCATCGAACGGCGGCGGGGGCAGAGAGCAGCGTCTGCGCGCCGGTCGCGATGGCCGCGAAGTTCCGGAGCAAACGCAGCCCTGCCGCCCCACTCTTTTCCGGGTGGAACTGCGTGCCCATCACAGTACCGCGCGCGATGGCCGCAGCGAAATTCACGCCGTATGCCGTCTCTCCTGCCAACCAGGTCGGGTCCGCGAGGTCGCTGATGTAGGAGTGCACGAAGTAGAAGGGCGTGAAGTCCGCGATCCCTTCCCACAGGGCGTGGCGCTGCGTCTGACGAACGCCATTCCAGCCCATATGCGGCACAATAATGTCCGTTGGTAGCCGCCGCACCACACCGGGCACGACGCCGAGACAGGGATGTGCATCGCCCTCATCGCTGCGATCGAGGAGGATCTGGAGGCCGACGCAGATGCCGAGGAAGGGAGTCGTGTCCCGGTCGATCACCTCATGGATGATCGGGACGAGGTCGCGTGCCTCCAGTCCGCCCATCACATCTGCGGTCGCGCCGACACCGGGGAGAACGACGCCCGGCGCGCGCCGGATCACGTCATGGTCTGCGGTGATGACCGCGTCCACGCCCTCGTGCGCGAAGGCGTTGCGGGCATTCGCGACATTGCCGCCGCCGTAATCGATGATCGCGATTGGTTCCATATCTCACCCCCCAATCCCCCTTCCGTATTGGGAAGGGGGAGCAAAAGCAGATTATTTCACCTATTTATCGCATGAATTGGGCGACACGGCTAGCATGAGCAGGGATCGCGTCAGGATGCTGCGGTACGAGTGCGTACAGGTGATGGGGCTTTGATCGCATATCCTGCATACTGGATGGGCGTCCGCCTGCCCACCGCCATCGGTATCCGCTCGCCGATTGCCGCGTACGAGAGCCTACCGCGCCGCACCTGACGGAGGGCCCGGAGCGCGGTAAGGGGATTGCCGTGGGGATTGATGCCGACGATAGCGCGGCTCTCCAGGTCGTGCCGCGCCATCGCGGCGCGCAGTTCCCGTGGGGTGATGAACATCCGCCAATCATGGAGATTGGTCGTGATGAACCGCGTGGCTTTCCACTCCTGCGCGAGTTTGATGAGGATGAGTTTGCTGAGGAATGTCCGGTTAATCGTATCGAAAAGGTAGAGACCACCGGGTTTGAGCACGCGCGCCGTCTCCGCA
This sequence comes from uncultured Chloroflexia bacterium, assembly GCA_963763655.1. GTDB lineage: Bacteria > Chloroflexota > Chloroflexia > Thermomicrobiales > JALYUS01 > JALYUS01. The sequence continues at coordinate 82,928 of CAVXPY010000050.1, read as the reverse complement.
ATCACGCGTTCCAGATCGTCCACATGCTCCAATACATCGCAGCAATACACGATATCGAACGCCGCATCATCGAAGGGGATCGCCTCACCGGGCGCGACGCGGTACTCAATCGTCAGGCCGGCTTCCTTCGCGTGCGCGTGTGCCTGTGCGATGGTCGGGGCGGAAGGATCGATACCCGTCACCACGCAGCCGAGCTTCGCGAACTCCTCCGCGAGAAAGCCACCGCCGCAGCCAACATCGAGCGCGCGCTTCCCCACGGGATCGATGCGCAATGTATCGACGAGTACATCGCGCATGTAGCCGAACCGGACGGGTGTGAGGGCGTGGAGCGTAGAAAGGAAGCCGTGAGCATCGCGCCACGGCTCGGTATCGTAGAGGGCGTTATCAACGGGCATCCCATACCTCTCCCCCGGCCCCTTCCCGACGCAGGGAGGAGTCAGGGGAGGGGCACGAGATTACGCTTGCTGACCGGCCTCCATCATCTCCGTCGCGGCTGCGAGGTCCGGTACGAGCCCTGTCAGGTCTTCGTCCGGGTTCTGCTCCGCCTCACGCAGGAAGCCGCGCAGCGATGCCTTCTGCCGGATTAGTACACGGTACTGATCGAGTTCTTCCGGCGGGCGATTCACGGTGAGTGCGCCGACCACGATATCGCGCGAGCCATCGAGATAGAGCGCGGCGAATGTGCGATCCTCGATCTTGCCCCGCACGATGATATGTGCATCCGGCTTCGGATGACCGAGTACCTCGATGCCGAGGTCGAAGAGGTCCGAGAAATAGTATTGCACATGGTCGTACGGCTCGTTCGCGCCCGCCATATTCGCGCCCGCCGTTTTCCCTTGCGAGAGCGCGGTATCCCAGTGCTCGATACGCAGCGTGCCGAAGACCGGGTCCGGGAAGGCGGCGATATCACCCGCCGCGTAAATGTCCGGGTCGCTCGTCTGCAAATACTCGTTCACCTTCACGCCCTGCGTCTCGGCATCGTAGTCGAGCAGTGCGGCATCCGCGAGTTCACGGTTCAAGGTAATGCCGACACCGGCGATGATGAGATCGCCGCCGACGGTATGCCCCTTTTTCGTCGCCACCCGATCGGCGTGCATCTGGCCGGAGTGCGGCAAAATGCGCACCGCCTCATCCTCGGTGACGAACTTCACGCCGTGATCCGCGAGGGTTTGCTGGAAGAACATCGCGAGTTCTTCGGGGAGGAACGAACTCCAGATCGTCTTGCCCTTGACGATCATCGTGGTATCCACCTTGTAGCCAACGAGCGCTGCAGCGACCTCGACGCCGATGAAGCTCCCGCCGATCACCGCCGCGTGCTTCGCCTTTGCGGCGGCGGAACGGATCGCCTCGGAGTCATTCAGCCAGCGGAGATAGTGGATGCCTTCGAGGTCCGCGCCGGGGATGTCGAGGTGCTTCGGCGTGCCGCCGGTCGCGAGGAGGAGTTTCTTGTATTCGAGCGTCCGTCCGTCGTCCAGTGTCACCTGATGCAGTTTGGGATCGAGGCCGGTCGCGCGCACGCCGTTCATCAACTCGACACCCTGCTCGGCATACCACTCCACGGGATGAACGAAGACCTCCCGCCGCTCCTGATCGCCGCGCAGGTATTCCTTGGAGAGCGGCGGGCGATGGTAAGGCCGTTCGGCGTCGTCGGTGACGATCACGACGCGCCCGCCGACGCCCCGCTCGCGGATCGCCTCTGCTGCCATCGCCGCCGCGAGGCCGCCCCCAATAATCAAGTAGTCAATCGTCGTTGCAGACGATGCCTGTCTCACACGATCCATGCGGTATCCCTTTCTCAATGGTATCAATGAGCCAATGCTCCATACCGTACAGGAAAGGTGTGCATGATGCGTGCCAGACGGGGGAGTAGGCAGTAGGCAGTAGACAGTAGTCAGAATGGGAATAGACGCCTCTGACTACTGTCTACTGCCTACTGTCTACTCCTCTAGACGATCGCGAGAGGCACAATCGGGCTGCCGATGCCACCTTCGAGGCGAAGCGGGGTGGCGACGTAGAGGAACTGATAGACCTTGTCCGCAGCTGAGGCGTTCCAGATCGAGGAATTCGACCAGATAGCCGCCGCAGCCCCAGATCACCGCTTGATGGAGCGGTAGCGGCTCCGCCCAGGAGCGCACGACCTCGACCGCCGGGTTGTCCGCACCGAGGGAGACGATGTCGTGATCCTTGAACCACTGCCCGCACGCGCCACTGAGGCCCGGTTCGGAGGCGTAGAAACGCTGCCGGGCTTCCGCGCCGCCCGTAAAGAGTTGCCACCAGCCCGTACGGACGAGAACCGTATCACCCGGCTGGATCGTCACGCCCTGCTTCGCCGCACAGGCGTCCAGTTCGTCCGGTTCAATCGCCTCGCCACCGTCGAGATGTGCGACGCCGCGAAAGGCGGCGATATCGAGCAGGATGCCCCGTCCGACCATCGGGCCGACATTCTGGATGCCGCATTTCTGCGCGCCAGTGGGATAGATTGAGTGGGACGAGTGACCGTTGTAGAGCGTGTCGCCCATGTAGATGTGGCAGAGGGCGTCGATGTGCGTCGTGCCGTGGGTGTGCATCATCACGACATCGTCCGCGCCGGAGAGGACGCCGTCCGGGCGGCGGCGCGTCGTCACGACGTGCCAGGTGGGGCGGCGGCTCGGCAGATTGGGGCCGTCCGGCGAGAGGGGCGCCGCGAGTGAGTAGACGGTCCCCGTTTCGATCAACCGCGCTGCCGCCTGCACCATCGCCGCGCTCATGATATTTGCGGTGCCGCGTTCGTCCTCTTCACCCCAACGGCCCCAATTGTTCGGCACGCCCAATGCGTCGAAGTCGGGCCATTTCTCCCGATTTCCTGCCACACGACACTTCCTCTCTCGCTGGTCAGCCAGCGGTGCCCGTCGCGATTACTTGGGCTGCGTGATCGCGTTACCGAGGATCGCGATGATCCCGAAGCACATCGCGCCCACGACCCAGACAATGCTGCGGTGAGCGATCAGCCCCACAATGACATAGAGAATCCCGGCAATCGGCATCACGACCGAGTAATATTTGCCGCGTGTCATGGGGACCCTCCTTGCAGGCACTGCCTGCTGCCATTACGTCACGGCAATTTTCGTCGTGGCGGTCTCCGATCCACCATTCGTCGCGCAGAGGATGGTGATCGGGTAAACCCCCGGTATCGTATCTGCGCTGACTGTCCATGTCCATGAGATAATGCCTGCGTCGTTCGCTACCTTCTGATCGAGGCCGCGCGCGGCAACCGGGCCGGATTGATCCGTGACGGCGATCGCGCAGACCGCTTTCGCGCTCGTCTGGATGCTGACCGTCCCCGCTGCGCCCCGCGCGACGGGGGAGGTCACGTTGATGACGGTCGTGGTACCGGCAGGAATCGTGCCCGATGGTGCGCTGCTCACCGCGCCGGGCAGCGGCGTCTGGACAAGGAGCGCGCGCGTTGGTCTCGGGGCCTGCGTCACGGTTGGTTGGGGAGGCGACGGAACGACGGTCGCACGAGCGCCGCCGCATCCGACGAGCACGAGACCTGCGACGACCCACCACCAGCGCAATTTAACGGAGGAAACCCGGTGGTCGCAGGCTTTCCAGCCTGCCCTTTCGAGGCGGAGAGGCAGGCTGGAAAGCCTGCGACCACCAGAAAACAGCCTCAACTGCCTGAGTCCTGTTCGACCCATTTGCCCACCTGCCTATACGAACTGCCAGGCCATCCATGCACACTGCTCTGTTGTCGAACAGATATGAGGATACCGCAGGAGACGACGAGATGCCTACCGCACGGCGTGAACCGCAGGGTAGGCATGTGATCTTCTTTCGGTGTTGGTATCGCTACCGCCCGGTCAAGGGTGCGGGTGGCCCAGTGGGTGGCGAATCGGGGGCGTGCCCTTGCACGATGGGCAGTGAGCCGGTCGGTGGAGCGTCGGATGCGCGGCCCAACGCTGGCTCCTTCAGGATGAGCGTCAAGGTCATGGCGTTGGAGGTGCCGCCACCGGTGTTCATCACGGTGATGATTCCCGTGCCCGGTCGGAGCGTGTCGGACGCATTGAGAATGACAAAGAGCTCCGTTGAGGAGTTGACGTAGGTCGTTCGTGCGATGCCGCCGAACTGACCGACGGAGACACCCTGGATGAAATTCGTGCCGGTCACGATGATCCCGAAGCCATAATCAGCGACCTGTGCGCGGGAAGGGTCGATGCTCGTGATCGTCGGGGTGGGTGGTGGCGGCAAGGCCGGGGCATTGCTGAGCGAGAGGATCTGCTGGTAGGTCGGCACGGGGTCGGTGATATTCGCGGAACGCCAGAGCCCGCCACCCTGCGTGCCAATGAACGCCACCGTACCTGTCGGCCAGATGAGATTCAGAATTTGGAGGAGATCGAGAGGGCTTGGCGCAGGAGGGTTGAAGGCTGCTGCACCATCACAGTTCGTGCCCTGGAACAGATTTACTCCAATGCACAGGTGATCCGTCGCGAACGTGGGCGATAGTATAATTCCGATTGCTGGGAGAAGGAATGTGAGCGTTGGTGTGTTCGTGTCGGCGGCGGTGACTCGGAAGAAGAAGCTATCGAATAATGTGTGATCCGCGGCATAATTCGGGGAGATCGTCAAACCTCCCTGGACGGAGCCTGGCCCCGTGTCAAGTCGCAGGAACGTGGGCGTTGCCGCTTGCGCGTTGTCACTCCGATAGAGGTTCGTACCTTTGTAGTTGATGCCGAAGAAGAGCACATGGTCCGTGGCGAAGGAAGGCGAGAGTACAAGGCCGGTGACGAATTCGCTGGGTAAGCCATTGCTCACTTCTGTCCAGGTGAGTGCCGCCGCGTTCGCATCCGTGGAGCGAAAAAGGCCACTAAAGGACCCCACAAAGACGATATGGTCCACCGCATAGTTCGGCGAGATCGCGAGAATGGTACCGGACGGAAACTGCAATGGGCTGCCGACGTTGGCAAAAGTGACCGCGCCAGCCGCTGCATTGGCATTGGTTGAACGGAAAATGTCCCCACTCGATCCGATCACGAAGATCGTGTGGTCACTTGCGAAGGCGGCCGACAGACCGACAGTAATTGCGTCCTCGGAGTCCCCGCGAAGAGTGAAGAACTTGCCAAGATTCACCCAGGTTGGCGTCGGAGCACTCGCGTTCGTGCTCCGCAGTAGCACGCCATCGGAGACAACGAAGACCGTATTGCCATCGGAAGATGCGACAAGGGAGGAGATCGTCACTTCCGTCACCGCTTTGTGCGGTGCCGCCGCCACGGGAGCGGCTACCAACAGACCTATCATCATCGCAACAACCAGGACCACACGTGCGCACATCTTTCCCCCTTCAGTCCCCTACCCACGAATCGTTTGTTTTCGTCAGTCTTATATTGATCTGAACTATAAATCTAAGCGTTTAGCAATCTTGATTTGTGATGGGCAAGTACCTGGTACATTATTTTCAGGCATGAAAGTGGCCCCTGTGGGGACAGGGGCCGGGGAAGAGGGGAGGAATGAGCGAGGTTCAGGAGGTGAAGAGCGGCAACGCCTGATACGCGCCACCGGGGAGGACGTCTGCCGGATCGAAGCCGAGCCAGTTCTGGAGCATGGCCGCGTAGACCTGGCGGAAGTCCTGCTGCACCTTCAAGTTGCCGTTGTCGAGATCAGTAAGGCTCGGTGTATCGCCGTAGATGCCGCCCTTGACACCGCCACCGAGCACGAAGAGCGGCGCGGCGCTGCCGTGGTCCGTCCCACGCGAGGCGTTTTCCGCCGGGCGGCGGCCGAACTCGGAAAAGGTCATCAGGACGACGTTATCGGCGTGGCCGTGCGCCGTGATGTCCTGCCAGAATGCGCCGAGGCCGTCACCGAGATACTGCATCAGTCGGTCGTGCGTGTCGCGCTGGCCGGAGTGCGTGTCGAACCCACCGGTGGCCAGATAGAGGACACGCGCGCCGACGCCACCGTGAATCATCTGCGCGACGGTTTGCAGCCCCGCGCCGAGTTGCGTCTTCGGATACGCGCCCGAGGGAGTGTAGCCAACCGCAACCTTCGCGACGCCCGCCATCGCTTCCTGCGCGATCGAGTGGCTCACGGTAACCAGCTTCGCATATTTGTTGTCCGAGGTGGTGACACTGTTCATATAGTCGTAGATCGCCGAGACCGCGCCGGGGTCGATCTTGCCGACCGGCTTGTAGACGAAATCCTTCAGCGATCCGCCGAGGGCGATGTCCGTCGGTTGCATGCCGACGAGGGCGCGCGGGGTCGTCACGCCGAGTGAGGCGGCGACGAGCGCGGGATGGTTCGAGAGGTGATCGAGCGCGTGGCCGATCCAACCGAGCGAGCCGACATTCTGATCGTCCGCCGTCATCCAGATCTCGGTGGACCGAAAATGCGAGTAGTTCGGGTGCGGATACTCGACGCCCTCGACGACCGCGAGTTTGCCGTTATTGTAGATGTCCAGGAGGGGCTTGAGGCCGGGATGCAGGGCGAGCGAGTCCGTAATCGGCAGGACATCGCTGACCTTTTGCCCAATCGTCGGGCGCAACTGCTGATAGGTTGGGTCCTTGTAGGGGATAACGGTGTTCAGGCCGTCATTGCCGCCGCCGAGTTGAAGGACGACGAGCGTGCGCTCCTCGGGATTCGCGGGGATGCCCACGCCCGGCGTCAGGTTCGGGACGTAGAGGGGTGCCGCAGTGACTTGATTGGCGAAGCCACGGAAGAGCGGGATGCCGCTGGCGGCGAGGCCGATACCGAGGGCGCTGCCCGCGCCGTATTTGAGGAACTGGCGGCGGGACGGCATAAACGGTTCGCGTTCGTGGTCTGACATTCGGTGTGCTCCTTTGGCGAGCTAACGGGCCTGAAAGCCCGGCCCCGCGAGAATAATCTGGGCGACAGCGCGGCGGCCATCCGCTGCGCTCCCCAGGGCGATCAACTTGCCGCGAATATCGTCGGCAATCAGGATGCCGCCGAGGCGGTCGGCGAGTTCACCGAGCCAGCCGTCATCCGCCGTGCCGCTGAGCTTGCCACTCTTGGCGACGACCCCACTGGCGAGGTTGAAGCGCAGCACCTGGTTCGACGGGCTGATCCATGCCGGGCCGTTCGGCCAGCCGCCGACATTCGGCGGGTAGAAGAGGCGCATCCCTTGCGATGTCAGCATCTGCACGATCTGCGTGTTCGTGACGTCTGATTCGAGGCCGCGGATCGCGCCGATCGTCCAGGCAGCCGGGTTCTTGATATGCGCGGTCGCGGCGCGCTCCGGTGTGAAGGCGTCGCTCAGGAAGAGGGCGCGGAGCACATCGCGAATCTCGCCACCGTTCTGATTCCAGGCGTCGATCATCGGTGCGAGCTCGCCATCGGCGGGATCGTCTCCGACGAACCAGCGGAAGAGCTTCCTGCTGAGGTAGTGCGCAGTCTCCGGCCTGCCGGCGAGCAAGCGTGAGAAGTCATCCATGTTGAAGGTGCCGGTCTGCCCGAGGATCGTCTTCGGTCCGTCATCGAACCGCTTCGGCTCGAACTTCACGACGCCGTCGTACGAGAGCGTCCAGCCGGTGGAGGCACGCGCCGCCTCGCGCACGTCCTGCTCGGTATAGTTGCCGATCCCCATCGTGAAGAGTTCCATCACCTCGCGGGACCAGTTCTCGTTCGGGTGCCCTTTGACATTCTCACGGCCATCGAGCCAGTGCAGCATCGCGGGGTCCTTCGAGACGGCGATGAGCAGATCGACGAACTTGCCCGCGCCCTGCGCCCGAAACAACTGGTTCTGCTGGAGCATGAATGCCGGGCGTCGCACCTTGTCGTTCGCGGTGGCGAAATGGTTGTGCCAAAAAAGCGTCAGGTTTTCCTGTAAGGGCGCGTTCGTGGTGCGCATCAGGTTCGCCCACCACTCGGACGCGATCTTGACGCCCCCTTGATTTGCTTGATTGATCTCTTGCGCCAGTTGCGTCTTCGCGTCGCCGCTCAACTTGCCTTTCGGCTGGTCGGGCCAGGCAGGCAGGTCGGGCGCGCTCGCCAATGTATCGGGGTAGTTCAGAATATCCTCAACCGCAGCGGCATAGCCCTTTGCGGTGGCGTCATCGACCTGGGCGGGCGTTGCGCCCATCCCGGCCCGCCAGAGAAGCAGTTGGACTCGTTCGCGATCTCCCACAGGTGCCTCCATGTGATGCAATAACCCATGCGGCATGATTGGCATAGTGATTGGGCCATATCTGCGCTGATGCCATCATCCGTTTTCAGTTGCAACACGTCCGCACGCGGTGGAAAGTTTCAGATTCTGCCCTAACCCCCCGGCCCCCTTCCCCACAGGGAAGGGGGAGCGAGCCTCGATAGGTCTGTGGCCGATGCATCAGGGCATAATCTCCCGATGAGTCACCCCCTTCCCTGTGGGGAAGGGGGCCGGGGGGTTAGGGCTACCGCGTTTGATAACTCGGTCCTGCCAGGAGTATTTGTGTGATTGCGCGTTTGCCCTCGGTGCCGCTCCCGAGGGCGATCAGCTTGCCGCGCAGTTCATCGGGGATTGTGAGTCCGCCAAGCCGGTCGGCGATCTCGGTGATGAAGGTGTCATCGGCCTTTCCCGAGAGCATCCCGGCCTTCGTGACGAGGTTGCCCGCGAGATTGAAGCGCAGCACCTGATTTGAGGGGCTGATCCAGGCGGTGCCGTTCGGCCAGCCACCGACATTCGGCGGGCGGAAAATCGTCATGTCCTGCGCGGCCATCAAGTTTGCTACTTGCTCGCCCGTCAGATCGACACTCAAGCTGCGCAGGATGCCGACGCTCCACGCGACCGGGTTCTTGATATGCGCGGTCGTCGCACGCTCCGGGGTGAAGGCGTCGCTCAGGAAGAGGGTACGCAGCACGCTGCGAATCTCGCCGCCGGTCGTCTGCCAGGTGTCGAGCAGTGGGGCGAGTTCGGCGTCCGAGGGGTCATCACCCACGAACCAGACGAAGAGCTTCTTCGCGGTCCGTTTCGCCGTCTCCGGGCGATTGGCGAGCAAGCGCGAGAAATCGTCCATCGAGAGATTGCCACTCTGCCCGAGGATCGTCTTCGTGCCGCTGTCGAAGCGCTGCGGGTTGAACGCGACTTTGCCATCGCTTGCCAGTGTCCAGCCGGTGGCGGCGCGCGCCCCTTCACGGACGTCCTGCTCGGTGTAGTTGCCGATGCCGAGGGTGAAGAGTTCCATCACCTCGCGGGACCAGTTCTCGTTCGGGTGCCCCTTGACGTTCGACTGACCATCGAGCCAGACGAGCATCGCGGGGTCCTTCGAGATGGCGATGAGCAGATCGACGAACTTGCCCATGCCCATCGTGCGGAGCAATTGGTTCTGTTGGAGCATATAGGCGGGGCGGTCCACTTTGTCGAGTGAGGTCGCGAAGTGGTTATGCCAGAAGAGAGTCAGATTTTCCTGTAACGGGGTGGTGCTCGTACGGAGCAGGTCCGCCCACCAGCTGAGAAGCATCCGATTGCCATTCTGGCGCGCATCCTGGATCGCTTTCTGATAAGTGAGCCGTGCCCGCTGATAATTCGCCTGCTCGTCTGCGCCGAGGAAGGTCGCGGGCGTCGTTGGCCATAGCGGCAGGGGCGGTGGTGTAGCGGCTGCGTCCGGGTAGGTGAGCACGTCTTCGACGGCCTGGGGGTATCCTTTCGTAGTGGCGGCATCGACCTGCGCGGGTGTCGCGCCAAACCCCGCCCGCCAGAGCAGGAGTTGTACTCGTTCTCGCTCTTGCTCGCCCACATGACCCTCCGCTTTTTTGCGCCTTCACGAATGCAACACCGAAAGAACCCACGCGCTGCGTGCGTCCCACTCACTACACGCACGCAGGGTGGGAATCGTTTCATCTTGTCCGCACGCCACCCCGTAAGAATACGGTAAGAAGGAAGCAAGCCGCGAGTAACGCCCCCCACGCATCCTGAGAGTGTCGAAAGGTGTGTTGCCGAAGGGGTGCATGACATGGAACCACGTATCTTTGCCGTTATCCCGGCATTGAATGAAGCAGCAGCGATCGGGCGGGTCGTCCGGAGCCTGCCGCGCGATCGTATCCGCGAGGTGATCGTCGTCGATAACGGCAGTACGGACGATACCGCGACGGTCGCCTGGGAAGCAGGGGCGGTCGTCGTCACCGAACCGGAGCGTGGCTACGGCGCGGCCTGCGCGGCAGGCGTCGCACTCGCCCGGCGGCTCGGTGCGGAGATCATCGTCCTCCTCGATGGCGATGCGAGCGACGATCCGGCCAATCTGCCCACCATCCTCGCGCCGCTGCTTGCCGGTGAGGCGGACCTCGTGATGGGCTCGCGGGCACGCGGCACGGTCGAACGGGGCGCACTGACGCCCCCGCAACGGTTCGGCAACTGGCTGGCGGCACGTATCCTGCGGCGATACGGTCTCGCGATCACGGACCTTGGCCCCTTTCGCGCGATCCGCGCCGATGCCCTCGCTGCCTTGCAGATGAACGAGCGGACCTACGGCTGGTCCACCGAAATGCTGGTGAAGGCGGCGCGGACGGGCCTCCGTGTGCACGAAGTGCCCGTGTCGTACCGGCGGCGGGCAGGCGGCAAATCGAAAGTGGGCGGTACGGTGCGCGGGAGCATCAATGCCGCCGCCGTCATCCTCCGAACCACCTATCGCTATGCGGGCTGGAGCCCTACCCCCCATACCGCCCAAAGGGCACCCGGTTCTCCATTGGGGAAGGGGGAGCAGTGGTCGTGCACACCCAGTAATGGTGGCGGCGAGCCACAGCCTGCGCCAAGTACGGCAGGCTGAAGCCCGCCGCCACCAGGAATTACCGAAGTAAGTCGTGAAAGTTCATCAGCCTGTCCGCAAGTCAATTATCTCCCTCTCTCCATCGCGGACGAAACATATCCAAGCCGTGGTCTTGACGCGATGGAGAGGGGGCAGGGAGTGAGGAACAGATGAGTATCGCTGTGAGCGCGCGTCGTGCATTGGTGATTGGAGCGAAGGAGCCCGTACCGGGGACGGTGAAAACGCGGCTTGGCCGGGGGATTGGCGATGCGCGGGCGGCGACGCTCTATCGCGCCTTCCTCACCGATCTCGCCGCCCGCTTCCGGCGCGCTACTGCGGCGCGCGGCTATGACCTGCTCTGGGCATTCGCTCCCGCGCTGGCGGACTTTCCCGCCCTCGTCGGCGCGGCAGACGGCTACTTCGCGCAGGAAGGCGCGGACTGGACGGAGCGGCAGCAGCACATCTTTCGCTGGACGGCGGCACATGGGTACGACCAGACAATTCTCATCGCCTCCGATTCTCCTCACCTGCCCGCCTCTGCGATTTCCGCCGCCTTCGTCGCCCTGAATACCGCGATGGCGACGCTCGTACCGACCTATGACGGTGGCTACAGCCTGATCGGGCAGCGGAGCGGGGTGGACATCCTCGGCACCGTCCCCATGAGCACCGCCACCGTCTCCGACGACCTGCGGGCGAACGCCAGAGAGCGAGGCATCACGCTTCACTCCTTCGCCGCGACCTGGGATGTCGATGAGGTGTCGGATTTGCAGTACCTCTCCGCCTATCTTGCCGGGCCGCACGATGCGCCCGCGACCGCTGCCACGTTCCACGCCTTGCGTCTCTGGGAAGACGCATCCGCCCGACCAATTGTTCCGCCTATCGGCGATCGCCTTCAGGCAGCGGGCGGCGGTGAGGCATGAAAACGGCGCTTGTGACGGGTGGCGCGGGGCTGATTGGCTCGCACATCGTTGACCTCCTGATCGCTGAAGGGTGGCAGGTGCGCGTGCTCGATAACTTCGAGCCGCAGACCCACCGTAACGGCCCCCCGCAATGGCTCAACCCCCATGCGGAGTATCAGACCGGCGACGTGCGCGAGCGTGCGGACTTGCGCGCCGCGCTCGATGGCGTGTCGGTCGTCTTTCACGAGGCGGCGTACGGTGGCTACATGCCGGAGATCGCCAAGTATATCGAGGTGAACTCCTACGGCACCGCGCTTCTGCTCGAAACGATTCGGGACGAGCGATTGCCTGTGCGGAAAGTCGTCGTCGCCTCCTCGCAGGCGGTCTATGACGAAGGGGCGTATCGTGACCGCGCGGGCGCGATCTTCTTTCCCCCACGCGGCCCCTCACCCAACTGGAGACAGCTACCTGGGAGATAGTGGACGAAGCCGGTCATCCGGCGATGCCCGCCCCTACCCCAGAACGGACGCCGATCGGCGGTCAGACCGTCTACGCGATCTCCAAGGCGGATCAGGAACGGCTCGTCATGACGTGGGGGCGGCAAACCGGCACCCCAACGGTCGCGCTCCGCTATTCCTGCACCTACGGCCCGCGCCAGAGCATCTATAACCCGTACACCGGTGTGATCGCCATCTTCTGCACGCGCCTCTTGAACAACCTCCCGCCCACGATCTACGAGGATGGCCGACAGACACGCGATTTCTGTTTTGTCGAGGACATCGCGCGGGCGAACTTCCTCGTCGCCACCGATGACCGCGCCGATGGCGATGTCTTCAATGTCGGCAGCGGGGTCGGCACGGCGATTGGCGACCTCGCCGTACTCCTCGCGGATGCGCTCGGTGTACCGCTCGCACCCACCTATCCCGGTGAGTTCCGCCCCGGCGAAATCCGCCACCTGATGAGTGACATCAGCCGCATCGCCGCCCTCGGCTGGCAGGCACAGGTACCCCTCGCAGAGGGCATCGCCCGGTATCTCGACTGGATACGCACCCAGGGCGATGTCGCAGACTACTTCACCGCCGCTGCCGCGCGCCTTCGTGCACAGCACATCGTGCACGCAGCACGGAGCACCGTGGAAGTGGGGGAGTGACGAAGGACTGAGGACTGGGTCTTCTGCCTACTGCCTACTGACTACTGACTAGGTGATGACAGATACGAAAGGTTACCGAAGATGAAGACGGCAATGGTTGAGCGCGAAATGTCGCAGCGGACGGCAGTCGGGAGCCCCCAACTGATCGGCGTGATTGCGGCGCTCTGGATGATCGCCGCGATGTTCGCGCACCGCCTCTTCTTCGGTATCGCCTCCGTGCCGGGGCTGATTACGGAGCGGATCATTCCTCTCGTGCCGGGGCAGGCGTCCGGCGACATCCTCGGCGTGATCGGGCAATTCGCCAAGCTGATCCCCGAACTCTCGACCATCGGCGCAATACTTCTGGTCGGCGGCGCGGCGGCGGGTTGGTACGCGCGCACCTGGGGCCGGGAAACGATGCCGGTATGGAAGCAGTGGGCGTTCGGGCCGCTCGTCGCGCTCGGCCTCTGGGTGGCGACAATTGCCGCGCTCTGGCCCATCCTCTCGGAGAATTACCACGGTCGTCCGCTCGCGACGGGTCGCGCACTGACCATCACGGCAATCTTCTTCGACTACCTGCTCTTCGGTCTCCTTCTGCCGGTGCTTTTCCTGCTCGCGTGGCGGCAAGCGCGGTCGGCGGAGACCGCGCCCGAGGATGGCGCACGTAGGGTGACGCGGCGGCAGGCGATGGCGTTTGTCGGGGCGGGGGCGGTCGTCGCCTTCGGCGCGGTCACCCTCGGTCTCCAGCGCATCTCGACACTCGGCTACGACGGCAAGCGACCGAAGCGGCCCGTCCAGCCGATCACGGACAATGTGAGTTTCTATAGCGTGACGAAGAACCTCGCGGACCCGAAGATCGACGCGGCGGTCTGGCAATTGGAGATCGGCGGCGATGTGGCGAACCCGATGACGCTCTCGTTCGCGGACCTCAAGGCGCTCCCGGCGGTCGATGAGACGGCGACGCTCGCCTGTATCGGCAATCTCGTCGGCGGCGGGTTGATCAGTACGGCGGCGTGGCACGGCGTGCCTCTCCAGACACTGATCGACATGGCGAAACCGGCCCCCGGTGTGACGGAAGTGCTCTTTACCGCCTCGGACGGCTACACGAACACGATGGAGCCGGAAAAGATCGCGGCAGAGGGCGTCATCGTCGCCTACGGCATGAATAACGAGCCGCTGTCGGAGAAACACGGCTATCCCGCGCGCATCATCACGCCGGGGCGGTATGGCGAGAAGCACGTCAAATGGGTGACACGCATCGATCTGCGCACGGGGCACACGAAGGGCTTCTACGAGTCGCAGGGGTGGGACCGCGCGGCGGTCGTCAAGACGCTCTCTCGCATCGACTATCCGGTGAAGGGCGACACGATCATGCCGGGCCAGCCAATCACCGTGACGGGTATCGCCTTTGGCGGACTCCGGGGCGTGAGCAAGGTCGACGTGACGACCGACGGCGGCACGACGTGGCAGCCTGCGAAGCTCACCGCGAACCCCTCTCCGCAATCATGGGTGCTCTGGGAGTTCCCCTGGACCCCACCGAAGAACGGCAGCTATATGCTCGGCGTGCGCTGCTTCGAGAAGGGCGGCACACCCGGCAAGACCGAAGCGGACAGTAGCGGTGGCGGTAGCATCCAGCGGACCAAAGCGGAAACCAACTTCCCCAGCGGTGCGGCAGGTATCCACTTCATCGAAGTAAGCGCGAAATAGCAATGAGGGAAGTAACGAGTAACGAGTATCGAGTAACGAGAGAGGCCCGCATCCACTCGTTACTCGTTACTCGTTACTCGCTACTTATTACTCATTGCTCGGCGTTGCTCACAGGCGTTGGATTCGCGGGCGCGGCGGTGTTGCATCATCGGGCATTCCATTCGGCATCGAACGACCTCGCGTTCTTCGATCAGATCATCTGGAACACGTCACAGGGGCGCTACTTCGCGACCTCGTTCGTGCCGTATAACTTCCTCGGTCAGCATGTGCAGCCCGTCTTGCTGCTCTACGCGCTCTTGTACCGGCTCTGGGCGTCGCCGGAGTTGCTGCTGATCTCGGAGGCGCTCGTCGCGGCGGTAGCGGCGATCCCCCTCTTTCATCTGGCGCGCCGCCTGCTCGGTCGCGATCGTGATGCCGTGCTGGTCGCAGTGGCGTATCTCGCCTCGCCGTATCTGCATCATGCCGTAAACTTCGATTTCCACCCGGAGACGATGGCACCTTTCTTCGTCTTCCTCGGCTATCGGTTCATGCTCGATGGACGGCGGCGCGCAGCGATCTGCGCGCTTCTGCCGCTCCTCGCCCTCAAGGAGGATACCGTTTTGCTCCTGCTCGGCGTTGCATGGCTCTGTTGGCTGTGGCAGGAGCGGCGGCTCGCCGGGACGCTCGCCGGGATCGCAGCGGGTTGGGGTATCCTCACGACGCTCATCCTCATGCCGCACTTCCGCTCCGGCCCATCGGACCTCGAAGCGCGCTACGGCTATCTGGGCAGTGGCGCGGCGAACATCCTCACCGGCCTCGCCACGCACCCACAGCGCGTTCTGGCGCATCTCCTTACCTGGGGTGTACTGCTGACATTGCTCGGTCTGCTCGGGAGCGCGGGGTTCTTCCCGCTCGCCGCCCCGGCGGAACTGCTCGCCGCGCTGCCGCTCCTCGCCTTCCATCTCCTCTCGATGCATGCGCCGCAGGCGCATCTCCGCCTCCATTATTCGGCGGAAGTGCTGCCGCTCGTCTGGATCGCGGCGGTGTGGGGGCTGGCGCGCCTACCCCCTACTGCCCTAAAGGGCGCCCGCCTCCCTAAAGGGAAGGGGAACTCGATCTGGGCGCCTCGTCATTTCTTCAAGCGCCGAGGTATTGCGGCGAGTCACCCCTTCCCTTTAGGGAGGGGGCAGGGGGGTAGGCTCGTTCTCATCATCTGCGCGGGCATTGCCTTCTGGTCCGCGAGCCCATTTCCGCCCGCGCGAGGCTTCGATCCGGGCCAGTATTGGACGGATACGACGCATCAGCACGCGGTCGCTGAGGCGATCGCGCGGATACCACCCGATGCGG
Source organism: uncultured Chloroflexia bacterium (assembly GCA_963763655.1). Classification (GTDB taxonomy): domain Bacteria; phylum Chloroflexota; class Chloroflexia; order Thermomicrobiales; family JALYUS01; genus JALYUS01. Next base: position 67,164 of record CAVXPY010000050.1, on the reverse strand, counting down.
CAGTGAGCGCGCAGACGGGCATCGGGCCTCACCTCGCCCATCGGCAGGTGCTTTTCGAGTTCCCGGACGGCATCGGCGCGACCTACATCATCCTCGATGCCCACGGCGACATCGCCCGCCCCTACCAATCACGCTATCCCGCCGCTCTCGCCGCCCTCCCTGCCGAGGGCTACACCCCCATCTGGTCCCGCGACGGCGTCACGCTCTACTGGAAAATCGCTTGAACCGCAGAGACGCAGAGGACGCAGAGGACGCAGAGAGGGAGGGAGAGAAAAGAGAGAAAGACAATACTATTCTCTCTTCTCTGTGTTTCTCTGCGCTCTCTGCGTCTCTGCGGTTCAATCGTCCCTGTTAGTCCGCGACTTCGACGATCATTTCGATCTCGACGGCCATGCCGCCGGGCAGTTGCGCCATGCCGACTGCGGAGCGCGCGTGGCGGCCCGCATCGCCGTAGAGTGCGATGAGGAGTTCGGTCGCGCCATTGATGACGCCGGGTTGCTCGGTGTAGTCGAGCGTCGAGTTGACGAGGCCAAGCAGTTTGACGACCTGCGTCACTTTGTCGAGGTCGCCGATGCAGTTCTTCAGGGATTCCAGAAGGTTGAGCATTGTCAGTTTCGCCGCGTCATATCCCTGCTGCGTCGTGAAATCCTGCCCCAGCTTGCCGATGTACTGATTGACGCCACCCCGCGAGGGGCCATGACCGGAGAGATAGACGATGTTGCCCGCGCGCCGGTACATGAGGATTTTCGAGGCCGGGTTCGGTGGGTTATTTGGCATCTCAAGGCCCAGGTCTTTGATTTTCTGCTCGATCTTCACGCAGCGATGCTCCCTTCCTGTGCAACAACGATTCGACACACGGCATATCCTACCGTAAACTCCCGCTCCTGCCCTCCCCATCGACGCCGGTGCGCTACAATACCCATGCGATGTTGCGTTCGAGACATATGGCGCGCCATATGGAGGAGGGGAGGCTGTCATGAGTGGCGTGGAGGGTGCCGGAACATTGCGCGATGTGCGCGAGCGTGAGTTCCCGATAGTCCAGGAATGCACCTATCTCAATGGTGCCTCCCAGGGGCCGTGGCCGACCCGGACGATGCAGGCGGTGCAGCAGGCGGTCGAGGTCTATCAATTGCCGCATACGAAGCGCGCAGCGGAGCAGCCGCCCTATGAGCAGATCGCTCGACAGCGTCTCGCCCGGCTGATGGGTGCGGACGAGGGCGATATCGCCTTCACGAGCAACACGACGCACGGCATGAATATCGCCGTGCAGGGCATCGCCTGGCGCGCGGGGGATAACATCGTCGTGCCGCAGCGCGAGTTTCCCTCGCTCTCCTACACGATGTACAACCTCAAAGAGCGCGGCGTCGAGGTGCGCTTCATCCCCTTTTCGGGCGCCGGGCCATCGGTGGACGACATCATGGCGCATGTCGATAGCCGGACGCGCGCCGTCGCCTGTAGCGCGATCATGTGGGACACCGGCTACCGCGCGGACCTCGAAACACTCGGCGAGCGCGTGCGCCGATGCGGGGTGCCTCCTCATTGTGGACGGTATTCAGATGCTCGGCGCGCGTCAGGTCGATGTGAAGGCGATGCGCGTCTCGACCTTTGCCACGCACGGCTATAAGTGGTTGCTCTCCGGCTTCGGGATCGCCGCGTCTATGTCGCCCCGGAAGCGGTCGACCAGATCTCGCCCACCTTCGTTGGCGTCTCCTCCTTCGCGAGTGGCGGTGATGGCTTCGAGGGGCATCTGAACTGGAAGCCGGGTGCGGCGCGCTATCAGGCGGGCGGTGGCAACCGCACCGGCTGGGCCGCGCTCGCCACTTCGCTCGGGCTGATCGAGGAAGTCGGCATCGCCACGATCGAGGAGCGGGACCGCACCCTCGCCGAACAGCTCTATGCGGGCCTGACGCGCAAAGAGAGCATCGAGATCGTCAGTTCACCCGACCCGCGCACCGCTCCGCCGATCGCCGTCTTCACCCTCGGCAGCCAGGAGCGGAACGCTGCGATGGCGCAGCAACTGGAGGAGCAGGGCATCATCGTCGCCCTCCGCCCGCTCGGACTGCGTGCCTCCCCGAACTTCTACAATACCGAGGAAGAAGTCGATCGCCTCCTCGCCGCCTTGCCGGACTGATATGGTGTGAGTGCTTATTCCTCATCCCCGGCCCCTCTCCATCGCTGATAGACCAAGGTAAAGATAGGTTTCGTCGGCGATGGAGAAGGGGAGCCGTAGGGGCACACAGCGTGCGCCCGCTCAGTCCTCAGTCCTTAGTCCTCAGTCCTTCGTCTTGGGGTGGCACCGGAATCGAGGAGGCCCTGATAGGTGGGGCGGGGCATGGAGAAGAACTCGCGCGTGTAACTGTAGCCGCTGCGCGCGAGGCGACCGACCGGGCGCGCCCGCGTGTAGTCGAGGATGCCATCTGTGAGGAGCGTCGAGTCTACGGTGATATGGACGACTTCGCCGATGATGAGATGGACGGCCCCGTCACCCAATTCCTGGATGTCGAGCAGTTTGCACTCCAACGCGGCGGGTGATTCGCCGACGCGCGGCGCGCGGACGACCGTACCCGGCACCGGCGTGAGACCGGCCCAGTCAAACTCACTGTCTCCGGCGGGAAGTTGGCGGACGAGAGGTTCATCTCCTCCGCCAGCGCCTCCGGCACCTGATTGAAGACGAACTCGCCCGATGCGCGGATATTGCGCAGCGTGTCCTTCGCGCCCGTCGAGGAGAAGGCGATGATCGGCGGGTTGGCCGAGACGATCATGCAGTACGAGTGCGGCGCGACATTCGCCACCCCCGCCGGGCTGAGCGTGCTCACCCAGGCAATCGGGCGGGGCACGACGATGCTGTTCATCAGGTTGTAGATCTGCTGCCCCGGTACGTTCGCGCGGGTCAAACCCGGTGCGCGGTGCGGCGGGATCGTCGTCGCAGCAGGGTCCTGGCATCGCGCTCTCCTTCTGTCGGATCGTTGACTCTGCCGTTCTTGCGACGCCACGTCGGCCGAATTTATTCCAACCGAAGTACCACTATGCGCTCCCCTCTCCATCGCCGCACAAACCTGACTCATATCCTGATTTTCTGGCGATGGAGAGGGCTCGGGGGTGAGGACGAAAGAACCCCCATGCGTACCGTTATCCCTTCCGCTCGTAAATGTCGCGCCGGGTGCGGGGGATGTGCGCTTTTCCGGTGGCATCCGGTTTGGCGAGGAGCGCCTGATAGATGCTGACCCGCTCGTGCGCGAAACTGTACGCTGAACCGGCCATGTAGATGCGCCAGACGCGGTACGTCTCCTCGCCCACCAGCCGCTTCGCCTCATCCTCGTGGGCCGCGAGGCGCTGATTCCAGTGGCGAAGAGTCTGCGCGTAATGCTCGCGCAGGCTCTCCACATCGCGCACTTCCCAGCCCGCGCGCTCCGCGACGCCGAGCGATTCGCTGATCGGCACGAGTTCGCCATCGGGGAAAACGTAGTTCCAGATAAACGACGTATGCGCATTGCATCTCGCGGTCGAGCGCGCGTCGGGCGGGGTTTTGGAAGTCGTGCTGCTGCGCGATGCCGTGATTGAGGAAGAGCCCGCCGGCCTTCAGGAGCCGGTACGCGATGGTGAAATACTCCGGCAAGTCGGGGCCGCCCGACGTGCTCGAACATGCCGACGCTGACGATCTTATCGAAGGGCATTCCGGACGGGAGATTGCGGTAGTCATCGAGGATGATACGCACGCGGTCGCCGAGGCCCGCTGCGGCGGCACGCGCTCCTGGCCACTTCCGCCTGCCGGGCACTGAGGGTGACGCCGGTCGCCTCGACGCCGTAGCGCTCGGCGGCGAACATCGCCAACCCACCCCAGCCGCAGCCAATATCGAGGAGCCGTTCGCCGGGTCGGAGGCGCAACTTACGGCAGATGAGGTCGTATTTCGCTTCTTGCGCGGTGTCGAGGTCTTCGTCGCCGGTCTCGAAGTACGCGCAGGAGTAGGTGAGCCGTTTGTCGAGCCAGAGAGCATAGAAATCGTTGGAGACATCGTAGTGATAGTGGATTGCCGCGCGATCGCGCGTATGCGAATGGAGCCGCCCGCGCAAGTGCGCCGCTCGGCGCGTGGTGCGCGGTGCGCCGCCCGTTTCCGGCAGTTGACGGAGCAGCTTGAGGAGTCCCAGGTCATCGCGGGGGTGCGCGGTGCGGCCCCGATCACCTCATTGAGCCCGCAGGCGGCTTCGAGATCGCCGATGATGTCAAAATCGCCTCGGATAAATGCCTCACCGACGGCGCGCTCGGTCGGTGGCAGGAACATGCGCCGGAGTGCCCCCGGGTGATTGAAGACGACGGTCGCGACGACATCGTCCGGCGCGTTCTCCGGCCACTCGGTGCCATCCCACAAACGGCAGGCGACCGCCGCGGGGCGGGGCGGCGCCGAAGAGCCTGTTCAGAATTTCGAGGGTGATCTGACGGGCGTTGCTCGTCTCATTCGGTCGGGATGAAGGTGGGGCGGTGGCGGGAGATGCCGTTGGTGCCGTTACCATCGTACTTCCTCCTCTCACATCCATAGGACGTATGCACTCTCGCACTATCCTTCTCCTCAACGCACCGAGGGTGCGTTTGCTTCCCATTTCCTCTTTGGGGAAAGGGAGCGAGGTGGATGGAGGACGAAGATGGAGACTGTCTCATACGCCGCACACAGGAACGATTCAGTCTGTTGCAATGATACTATAGAAGATACACGAGTTGCACGTGGGGCTTTTGCAGGGAGAACAGTATGACACGACGAACGCTGGCAATGACTGATAAATTGTATGATTATGTTCTTATCGCATCACTGCGCGAGCCCGCGTTGCTGCAAGCGCTCCGCGATGAGACGGCGCGGTTCCCGAACGCGCAGATGCAACTCGCACCGGAGCAGGGGCAGTTCCTCGCCTTTCTCGTCCGGGCAATTGGCGCGCGGCGAACGCTCGAACTCGGCGTCTTCACCGGCTATAGCGCGCTCTGTGTGGCACTGGCGTTGCCGTCGGACGGACAGATCATCGCCTGCGATGTGAGCGAGGAGTGGACCGCCATCGCGCGGCGCTATTGGCAGGAGGCGGGGGTAGCGCACAAGATTGATCTGCGCATCGGCCCCGCGCTCGGTACGCTCGATGCGCTCCTCGATGCGGGCGAGGAGGGCGCGTTCGACTTCGCCTTTATCGATGCCGATAAGGACACCTATCCCGCGTACTACGAACGCTGCCTTCAACTCCTGCGCCCTGGCGGCGTCATTGCGCTCGACAATGTCCTGCAGAACGGGCGAGTCGCGGATGAGGCGGATCACCATCCGCGTACCGTCGCGATGCGCGCCTTCAACGCGCACCTTCATCAGGACGAGCGCATCGATCTCACGCTTCTGCCTATCGGTGATGGCTTGACGCTGGCGCGCAAGCGCGTCTGACATGAAGATCACGCGCATTACGGCGACGATCATCGCGATCCCCCGCACGACGCGCTTGACGCTTGCCGGTGGCAACCGGGACGACGCGACGACCGTGCTTGTCGAACTGGAAACCGATGCGGGAGTGGTGGGGATCGGGCAAACGATGGTCGACCCGCCGGCATTCGGCGCGGCGGGCATCAAGGCGGACATCGATGCCTATCTCGCCCCCTTCCTGATCGGGCAATCGTTCTTCGACATCGAATATCTGCACGGCATCATGGCGCGCACCCTACCCGGCCATCATGCGACCCACGCGGCGATCGACATTGCGCTCTGGGATGCGAAAGGGAAGGCGCTTGGGGTGCCGGTCTTCCAGTTACTCGGCGGGCGCGTGCGGGAGGGAATCGCGCTGATGGCGATGATCCCCTATGGCGATCCGGAGACGATGGCCCGCGAGACTGAAGCCCTGCTCGCCACCGCGTACCCGGCGCTCAAGGTGAAGATCGGCATGGGCATCGCGGACGATCTCGCCCGGTACAATGCGGTACATGAGGCGGCCGCGGGGCGCGCGCTGCTCCAGGTGGACGGCAACTGCGGGTACTCGCTCAGCCAGGCGATCACGGCGATTACCGCGATGGAGCGGATCGGTGGCCTCGGCATGATCGAGCAGCCCGTCGCGCGGCTGCGCGATCTGGCGACCCTCGCCCGCCGCTTTGCCGCGCCGGTGATGGCGGACGAATCGCTCGCCGGGCCGGAATCCCTTCTGGAGATCGTCCGACAGGGCGCGGCACAGGCGGCATTCCTCAAGATTCCCAAGCAGGGCGGTATGCTCGGCGCATTGAAAACCGCGCAGATTGCCGCTGCTGCGGGCCTCGATCTCTCCGTCGCTGTCTATTACGACGTACTCGCCGCCGCTGCGGCCCATGTCGCTGCCGCTCTGCCCGCCATCACCTGGCCCTCATTCGTTACCCGCCTCTCGGATACGATTCTGACGGAGCCACTCTCCCCTGCCGGATTGCTCCTGCCCGTGCCTACCGGGCCGGGCCTCGGCGTCGTGCTCGATGACGAGAAGGTGCGCCGGTACACCGTCGATCGGTAATGGACCTCACCCCCAACCCCTCTCCATCGCCCAAAGATCGAGGAATAATGGGGTTTTGTATGGCGATGGAGAGGGGGAGAGACCTTTGATACGCCACGGCATTCCTCCAAATGCCACGGCATTTCATGCGAGTCACCCCTCTCTATCGCCGTCGCAGCCTCTCTGTATCTCGATCCAAGGGCGATGGCTCCGTACGAGAGGGGCCGGGGTGAGGTTTTCCGTCCCCCTATACGTACAGCGGGGCGCGTAGTAGGCTAGCATTGGGTTCGCGCGGGTCTGTCTCGCTGCACGCTACCTTCCTCACACCACCGCATGGGTGCATGGCGAGAGTGTCGGTCGATGCGTCGTAAGCATGGGGAGGCAACCGTGGCAGGGCAAATTGCGGGGCAAGCGGGGATGGAATCGGGTGCGATCGCCGTCTGGGCGGAACGACTCTTCAAGCTCAGTGTGTGGCGCACGACTATCAGCAGGGAACTTCTTGCTGGCCTGACGACCTTCATGGTGATGTCCTACATCATCTTCGTCAACCCAACGATCCTCACGACAACCCAGCCGGATGCACACCTGCGCCCCGCGATCACGACCGCGACCTGTCTGGTCGCCGGACTGCTCTGTCTCTTTATGGGTCTCTACACGAACCGTGCCCTCGCCCTCGCGCCGGGTTTGGGGCTGAATGCGGTCGTCGCCTTTCAGCTCGTTGGCGCGCAGAAACTGACCTATCCCGAGGCGATGGGTGTGATCGTCGCGCAAGGGATCGTGATCCTGATCCTCGTCGTGACCGGTCTACGCAAGCTCGTGATGGACGCGATCCCCGTCGAGTTGAAGCGCGCGATCTCGGTCGGCATCGGCTTCTTCATCCTCTTCATCGGGCTGGTACAGGCGGGAATCGTCGTGAAGGGGGAGGGAACACCGCTCACGATGGGCAAGCTCGTTGGCTGGCCGCTCGCGACCGCCATCATCGGGCTCCTTATTACGGTTACCTTGCTCGCGCGCAATATACGCGGCGCGCTCCTCTGGGGCATTCTCATCGCGACCGTGATTGCGCTGATCGCGAACGCCGCGAACGGCGGTGACCTCTGGTTCGTGGCGGGCAAGGACACCGGCATCGCGAAACTGCCCTCCAAGTGGATCGCCGCCCCGGATTTCTCTACCGTCGGGCATATCTCCTTCGGCTTCTTCTCGAAGCTCGGCTTCCTGACGGCGATCCTCGTCATCCTCTCGCTCTTTCTCAGTGACTTCTTCGACATGGTCGGCACGCTGATCGGCGTCGGTGGCATGGCGGGCTACCTGGACGAAAAGGGCGAGTTCCCCGATGTGCAGAAACCGCTCCTCGTGGACTCCGTCGCGGCAATCACCGGCGGCTTGGCGGGTGCCTCGTCCGCGACGACCTATATCGAATCGGCGGCGGGTGTCGGCATCGGGGGCCGCACGGGGTTGACCGCCGTCACCACCGGGGTGCTCTTCCTGCTCGCAATGCCCCTCTGGCCGATTGTCGGGATCGTTCCCGAGCAGGCGACCGCACCGGCGCTCATCCTCGTCGGTTTCCTGATGAGCGGTGTGCTCGCGCCGCGCACCGTGACTGGCGCGGATGGCGAGGAGCACGCCGCCGGGGGGATCGATTTCAACAACATCGTGATGGGCTTGCCCGCCCTCGTGACGATTCTCCTCATCCCGCTCACCTACAGCATCACCAACGGTATCGGCGCGGGCTTCATCCTCTACACCTTCCTGCGGCTCGTCCGGGGCGAGTGGCGGAAGATTCACCCTGCGCTCTACGTCGTCGCGGTCGTCTTTCTTCTCTACTTCGTCCGCGAGCCGCTCTTGCATATCCATGTCTAAGCACCGACTCGGCATCGGGTAGTCTGGATTATTCGTAACGATAGCGGCAACCACCGATAGTTGCCCAACGATATTCGGTGCGCCACGCAGACGGGTGCCGCACATGGGCGATGCGCTGAGAAGCGGAATGCCGAGACGAGAATGCGCGCGGTGCCCCGATCGACGGGTGGCGGTTTATTCAGCCGCGCATCGCGTATATAGTGAGGGCGGACGTTTTGCCGCGTGCGTTTCTCCCGAGCGAGGATTTCGTAAAGGAGCGGGCGAGGTTCAGGGGTGGGGGATGAGGCTCAACGGAGCCTTCACGATGAAGGAGCAACGTGCGCATGAAAATCGCAGTCTTCGGCACCGGGGCAATCGGCGGATATATCGGCGGCAGGCTCGCGCGCGCGGGGCATGACGTGGCCTTCATTGCGCGCGGGGCGCATCTCGACGCCATTCGTGCCGACGGCCTGACGCTGCGCGAAGTCACCAACGACGATATTCTCGACGAGTTCGTCGTCCGCGCGCCTGCCACCGATACCCCCGCCGACATCGGCCCGGTGGATTTCGTTCTGCTCGGGGTGAAAGCGTACGACACCGACAGTGCAGCGACGCAAGCCGCGCCGCTGATGGGCGACAACTCCGCGATCGTCACGATCCAGAACGGGCTGGATGCCCCCGAACGTCTCGGCAATCACTACGGCGCGGAGCGTGTGATCTCCGGCACCACCACCTACACCGCCACGATCGCCGCCCCCGGCATCATTCACCGCTTCCCCCCGCTGATCAGGTGGTGGTCGCGGAGTCCACCGGTGCCGCCACGCCGCGCCTGCGCGCCTTCGTGGATGCGCTCAATGGCGCGGGCGTGCGGGGCGTCCTCAGTGAAGACCCGATGGGTATCTTGTGGGAAAAGTTTCTGTGGATTGGTCCGGTCGCCGCCATTACCGCCGTTTCTCGCGCCACGTACGGGGATATCTTCACCCATCCACCGACGCACGCGCTCTATCTCGCATGTATCGACGAACTTGTCGCCATTGCCACCGCCGAGGGTACGCGCATCGATGCCGACGTGATTGCGAAGCGGAAGGCCGCAATGATGACGACCAAAGTAGTCATCAAGAGCAGTTTGCAACGCGACTTCGAGAAGGGCCGCCCGCGGACCGAGGTTGAGGAGTTGCTCGGCACCGTGGTGCGCCGTGGCGCGCGCGCCGGTGTTCCTGTCCCACATTTCGAGACGCTCTATGCCACCCTTTCGCTCGCCCCGAAGATTGGCTACCACTACGCGCCGTGAGGCAGGCGATGGAGTGTCCATCCATGCCCGACAGATTGTCACAAGGAGGCAGGTATGACGTACCCGTTGCCATTGCGAAAGAGGGAAGTGATCGCGTCGCAAGGAGTGGTGGCGACGAATCACCCGCTGGCGAGTGCGGCAGGTGTGGAGATGCTCGGTCGGGGCGGCAACGCCGTGGACGCGGCGATGGCGGCATTGTTCGCGCTGACGGTGGTGGAGCCGATGATGGTGAGCATCTTCGGCAGTGGCTTCGTCGTCGTACGCGATGCGGCGGGGGGAGTGACCACACTCGACAACTTCGCCACCTGCCCCGGCGCGGCGACGGAGACGATGTTCCGCCCCCTGCCGAGCACTACCGAATGGTTGACCGAGGACGACGAGAATCGCCTGGGACACAAGGCCGTCGGTGTCCCAGGTGCGCTTGCCGGATGGGCGGAGGCGCTACAGCGGTGGGGCACTTTGCCACTGGCGACGGTGATCGCCCCCGCGATCCGCTACGCCGCCGAGGGCTATCCCGCCTCGCCCTATCTCGTCCGAGCGATTACCGAGAACGTGGATGGCCTCGGTCGCTTTCCCGCCAGCGCGGCGGTGTTTTTGCCCGATGGTCGACCGCCGCGCCCCGGCGATCTCATCGTCCGGCGTGACTACGCGGAGACCCTGCGCGCCGTCGCTACGAATGGGCCGGATGTGTTGTATCGCGGCCCCATCGGGGAAGCGGTCGTCGCGGACATGGCGGCGCACGGGGGACTCATCACGATGGACGACCTCGCGACGTACCGCGTCATCGAGCGCGAGCCGGTGCGAACGACCTACCGGGGCGCGACAATCACGGGGATGGGGCCGGTGAGCGCGGGCGGCACGCACATCGCCCAGATGCTCAACATTCTCAGTGGCTTCGATCTCGCGGCGTCGGGCTTTGGCACGGCGCGCACGATCCACCTGATGGCGGAAGCACTGGGCATCGCCTTCGCGGACTGGGCGCGCTACATGGCCGACCCCGCCTTCACCGATGTGCCGGTCCAGTGGCTGACGAGCATGGCGTACGCTGACGAACGCCGCGCCGCGATTGACCCGCATCGTGCGTCGCACTACCACGCGGGGCAGCGCCCGGTGATGGAGAGCGTCAACACGACACACGTCACCGTTGCGGACGCGGACGGCATGTTCGTGACGACAACGCAAACGCTGAACCGCCTGTTCGGCTCGAAAGTGACGACGCCGGGAACGGGGATGCTGCTCAACGATATGATCTCGAACATGAATCCCTTCCCCGGCGAGACGAACAGCATCGCGGGTGGCAAGCGCATCCTCAGTAGCATGTCCCCGACGATTGTGGAGCGCGACGGCGTGCCGCTGATGGCCCTCGGCACCCCCGGCGGTCGGCAAATCTTCCCCGCCGTGATGCAGGGGATTCTCAACGTCCTCGACCACGGCATGACGCTCCAGGAGGCCGTGGAAGCGCCGCGCATCTGGACCGATGGCAACACCTTATTGCTCGAAGACCGCTTCCCGAACCTCCCGGCGCTCGTCGCCGAGTTGGAAGGGATGGGCCACCGGGTCTCCGTCGTGCCGAAAGTCGCGGGCGGCATGAACGGCGTGCTGCGTGATGCGCGAACCGGCCTGCTCCACGGCGCGGCCTGCTGGCGCGCGGACGGCACCCCCGTTGGCGTCAGCGGCGGCTCCGCAACGTTGGAAGGTGAGGCACTGGCGGGCGTCAGTTGACGTATCGAAACCAGGAATCGCCGATGCGGTGCCCGCTGATATTTGACAGACGACGACCTTCGCGTCTGTCTGAGTTATGCCGCGGAGCGTGAACGACAAACACTTGTTGCACATGCATGAATCTGCAATGCCCCACCCACTTGTATAAGCGGGTGGGGCATTGCCCTATGCGATCCGGCGTCAATCGCCCTGGTTGCTCGTGGCGACTTCCGGTGTGCGGCGCTCCCCAGCGGGAACACCGGAGGTGACCTGCCCGACGGACGGCATCGTCGTCGTTTCCTCGCTCGCTTCGATGCGGTTGCTCTTGCGGAGCGGGATTTCCTGCAAGAAGAATGTGCAGGCGAAGGCGATAATTGCGCTGATCACGCTGATGGTGAAGACGACGTGCGTGCCGTCCGCAAGCGCCTGACGCACGGTGGTTACAAACGTACCGTAGAACGCTTGGGCCTGTGTGCCCGACGCCGCGAAGATGCCGCGTAGTTGCTCCTGCGTCTGCGCACTGACGAGGACTTGCGGGTTCTCCAACTGCTTGAGGACCGGCACCGGAATGGTCGCAGCGACATCTGCCGGAAGATTGGCGTGGAAGCTGTCGTTGAATCGACTCGTCAGGAGCGATCCCATGACCGCCGTGCCGAGTGTGCCACCGATCTGGCGGAAGAACTGCGTCGCGCTCGTCACGACGCCGAGACGGGTAATCGGGAAGGCGTTTTGCACGGCTATCGTGAAGACGGGGAAGGTGAGGCCGGTCCCGAAGCCGGTAATCAGCATGTTGCGGATAACGGCGCTGTTCGTGGTGCCGACACCCATCCGAGAGAGCAGCGCCATGCCGACGATCATGATCGCGGTCCCCGCGATGGCATTCGCCTTATAACGACCCCGCCGCGAGATCATCTGACCGCTCGTCGTGCTGCCCACGATCAGCGAGAGCATGAAGGGCGTGAGGATCGCGCCGGAGCCGGCCGCAGAGCGTCCCGTCACGCCCTGGACAAAGAGCGGGATATAGAGGATTGCCCCGAAAAGTGCGACGCCGGTGACGAAGATGACCACTGCGCCGACGACGAAGATACGATTCTTGAAGAGATCGAGCGGTAAGACGGGCTCCACTGCACGGGATTCCACCAGCCCGAAGACGACGAACATCGCCACGGAGAAGAGCAGCAACCCGATCACTTCCACCGACCCCCACGCATATTGACCGCCTGCCCATGTCAGCGCGAGCAGCAAGGGGACGACGGCGAGAATCAGCGTCGCAACGCCCGCCCAGTCGATGACTCGCCTGACGCCACTCGGGCGGAAATAGGGGAAGGCAAGCACGAGCACCGTCAGGGCGAGGATGCCCACCGGGATATTGATGTAGAAAACCCACCGCCACGACGAGCTATCGGTGATCCAGCCACCGAGCGCGGGGCCGACGACCGAGGAGAGGCCGAAGACGCTGCTCGTGATGCCCTGCCATTTGCCGCGCTGCGCGGGCGGAAAGATATCGCCGATGATCGCGAAGGCATTCGCAGCCATGATGCCGCCACCGATGCCTTGCAGGCCACGGAAGAGAATGAGCTGCATCATCGAATGCGCTGCGCCGCAGAGGATCGAGCCGAACATGAAGACGACGATGCCGCTGATATAGATCCACTTGCGGCCGAAGATGTCCGAGAGCTTGCCGAAGATCGGCACCGCCGTCGTCGAGGTCAGCAGATACGCCGTGACGACCCAGGAATAATGGTTGAAGCCATGCAGATCGGCGATGATTTTCGGCAGCGCCGTGCCGACAATCGTCTGATCGAGCGATGAGAGCAGCAGGCCGAGCAGCACCCCCGCGACGGTCCAGATCAGTTGCTTGCGGTCGAGTTCGTGAAAGCCACGGGGCGTCGCAGTCGGACGTGGTGGTGCGGGGCGTACTCATCTCTCCTCCGATGTCGTCGCAAGGACTGCCTGCAAGCGGTCGCGCTCCGCTTCGAGGCGGTGTCGCACTCCTCGGTACTCATCCTGGAGGCGCATGAGACGGTCGATACGTGATTGCACGACGCCAAGTTGCTCCGAGACGAGGGCGTAGGCCGCAGCGACCTGCGCCAGCCGGTGCGCGGGGTCAGGGTCGCTCTTGTATGCCTCGCGAATCGTGCCGCGCTGCTCGGTTGCCGTGAGGATCGTTTGCAAGTCGGCCAAGGAGTAGCCGAGGAGTTCCTTCAGTTCTTTGATCCGCTCGATGCGGCGGATATCTGCATCGCGGTATTTGCGGTGCCCGCCCTCGGTGCGCGTTGGTGGGTCGAGCAAGCCCACTTCCTCATAGAACCGCAGCGTGCGCGCAGTCAGCCCGGTCCTCCGGGCGACTTCATCAATGGAATATTGCATGGCAGTGGATACGGTCATCATGTCCCCTTGTTGTGATGCGTTCCTGCATCAAACCTCACGTTTACGTGAACATCATAATCGATCGCGTCAACCCCGCCAGCGATTGGACAGACCCTGAGACATTCCGCTATTGGGCGAGGGGAAAGCTATTCCGAGCACGAACCATTGATGCTGCGGATTGAGGAGCGCGTTACCTTGTCAGGGTTTCTGCCCACTGACCGTTACGCAGGTCATGGCAGCGAAGAATCGACCGGCGTTTGCCGCAGCCGCGAGTGCGTCCAGCCATTCGGCGGCCTCATGCTCGGTGATCACCTGGGCGTCCTCTGCCTGCTGCACGCGCGTCCCGAGGGCGACGGTGAGATCGGCGAGAGCGTAGTCGGTGAAGAGGAGGGTATCAGCGGCGATTGTGACAGCGCTCAACCCCGCTGCATGGAAGTGGGCAGGGAGTTGGCGACCCATCCAGGCATTGCGGTGGCTGTCGCAGACGAAGTTGAGGATGGTTCGTGTCACGTCACGCTGCGGCGCATCGACAACCAGCGTCTCCCAATCGGGGTCCCCGACGACGATCCGCCCGCCGGTTTTCGTGACGCGGATCAGTTCGGCGAGGGCATCGCCGGGCCGGTCGAGGTGTTGGAAGACACGATCGGCGCGGCAGCCATCGAAGGTGGCATCGGGGAAGTCGAGCGCGTAGATGTCCCCGACGTGATACTCCACCGGCAAGGCGGAATCCGCGATGCGCTCACGTGCCTCGACGATCAATTGCGCGCTATTGTCCACCCCGACGACGCGACCGCCCTCACCCACCTGCCTCGCGAGCGCGAGCGCATCCCCGCCCAACCCGCAGCCAACATCGAGCAGGTGCTGCCTCGGTCGGACCGCAAACATCGCGAAGAATCGTTCTTTCCACGCCCGCACCGTCTCCATCGCATTGAACGCGTCCAGATAATTGCGGTACCAGTGCGGGTCCGCCGTCCGATCCACATTGTCCCAGACCGATCGCACTGGCTGGCTCATTGCGCTCCCCTGTGAGTAGACAGTAGACAGTAGGCAGTAGGCAGTGACCCGCAACCCTTCTGACTACTGTCTACTGCCTACTCGAACTGCGGCATGACTTCTTTGACGAAGGTCTCGAGTGCGGCCCAGTCCACGGGCGGGCGGATGGCGAGGTTGATTTCCTTGACGCCGATTGCCTCGTACTGCCGTAGCCGATCGGCGACTTGTGCTGGGCTGCCGATCAGTTGGCCCGCCGGGTCTTGGTGCGGCACCTTGCGATGCATCTCCGCTTCGGTCGCCGCCATCGTCGCGGGATCGTCCGCGGCGGCCATGAAAAAGCCGAGTTGCGTTGCGACGGTGACCTGTGCCGGGTCGCGCGCCTCGACCTCGCACCAATGGCGCAACACCTCCATCTTGTGCGCGAGATCGTCCGGCGAAACGTAAGCGATGTTCCAGCCGTCCGCATACTTCGCGGCCATGCGCGCCGTCCGCTTCTCGCCCCGTCCGCCGATCCAGAGCGGTAGCTTACCGACCGGGCGCGGGTTCATGTAGGCGTTCGTGAAGTCGAAGAAGGGGCCGTGGTGGTCCGTCACCTCGTTATCGATAAAGCTGCGCATCACCTGCATGCCCTCGTCCAGCATGTCCATGCGCTGCTTGATCGGCGCGAACTCGTAGCCGAAAGCGCGGAACTCCGGCTCGTGCCAGCCCGCACCCAGTCCCGGCTCGAATCGCCCGCCGGAGAGGTGATTGAGGGTGATGAAGGACTTGGCGAGCAGGCCGAGATTGCGGTACGGCACCGCGAAGACCATGCAGCCGCAGCGCAGGTTCTTCGTATCGCAAGCGAGGGCGGCGAGCGAGGCGACCGCCTCGTAGTGCGGCTCGGTCTCGTCTGTGGCGCAATACATATGGTCCCAGATCGAGAGCCAGCCGAAGCCGTTGTTGTCCGCATACGTCCACAGGCGGCGCATCTCCTCCATCGTGATATTCTGCTGCCCGACGTGGATACCAAAGGAAATGCTCATCGCTGTCCCTCCCCTGCTACCGATTGGATGATTATCGTCCGATGCTGGAGATCATTGTATATGTTGCCGAATGTCTCCGCGCGCTCGGCGGCTTCATACCGGCCTCCCAGAAGCACGCGCTCCGTGCGAGGGCATGGCACGTTCGACCTCAGAGAGATTTTGTGAGCACCGCTACTGCTTCTCCCGATGCGCGTTGGAGCGTTTCGCTCAATTCCCACCCACACTTCCGATAGAAGCCGATGGCTGGCCCTTCGTTCGCGACCCACACCTGCGTATATCCATGGGTTCCCGCCCACCCTTCGAGAGAGGACAGAAGCAGTCTGCCGATGCCCATTCCCCGGCGGTTGGGCCGGACGATCATCCCCAACACCCAAGGCGAGCGATCCCGCCGTTCTTCGATATCGAACTCGCCGAGTCCCACTGCACCGAGTGGTTCGCCATGCTCATCAATCGCTACCCATGTAATGGGTATACGGTCGCACCCCGCTTCGCGGGCCGTGACATCGATCCACCAATCGCGGTCTTCGGGCTCGGGCGCGTGCCCCCACTCTCGCCATCGCAGTTCACCGATGGCGGCGATCAACTCCTCGTTGTCTGCCAATAGCTGAACCGCGACCGGACCGGACGGGATCGCCATGCTTCATCTACCCTACGATCAATAGCGTCATCTCCAGCAGTGGGGAGGACCGCCGTAGGGGGATTATAACCTCATACTCTTTCGCGATAGTAATGACGTGATGCGTCCGTAGGGGCGGTTCGCGAACCGCCCATCTGCGGTGGTGTACTGCTGACTGAGGGGTGTGGCGCAGGAACGCGGGCGGTTCGCGAACCGCCCCTACGGATGGATGGTGCCAGCGAGGGCAAGGAAACCCGTCAAACTGTCCGCCGCTACTCCCAGTTGAGCGACGCGGCGGATTGGTATTCGTTGACGCGGGTCTCGAAGAAGTTCTTTTCCTTGCCGAGGTCCATCGTCTCGCTCATCCACGGGAAGGGGTTCGGTGAGCCGTACTGCGCGGTGAGGCCGATCCGCTCCAGGCGGCGGTCTGCGATATGCTGGACGTACTGACGGAAGAGCGCGCCTTTCAGCCCGAGGATGCCGTTCGGCAGGCAATCCTCCGCGTAGGTGATTTCCAACTCGACCGCCTGCCGGATGAGGTCGATGATGTGCGCCTGGAACTGCGGCGTCCAGAGCGCCGGGTTCTCCTCCTTGATACCGTTGATGAGGTCGATACCGAAGTTGAGATGCGTCGTCTCGTCGCGCAGGATGTACTGGAACTGCTCGCCGATCCCCGTCATCCGGTTGCGGCGGTGGAAGGAGAGAATCATCACGAAGCCGGTGTAGAAGAAGATGCCTTCCATGATGAGGTAGTAGCCGATCAGATTTTCCAAAAGCTTCTGCGCGCCCGCGAAGGTCTCCGTCGAGAAATCCGGGTCGAGGACGGACGCGGTCAACTCCATCTCGAAGGCGTCTTTGCGGGCGATGGCGGGGACTTCGTGGTACATATTGAAGACTTCGCGCTCATCCAACCCCAAACTCTCGACGATGTAGAGGAAAGTGTGCGTATGCACGGCCTCCTCGAATGCCTGCCGCAGGAGATATTGGCGGCATTCCGGGTTCGTGATGTGCTTGAAGAGGGCGAGCACAAGGTTATTGCCCACCAGACTTTCGGCAGTCGAGAAGAAGCCGAGGTTGCGCATGATGACGAGCCGTTCGTCCGGGGTGAGGTCGTGCGAGCGCCACGTCTCGATGTCCTTGCCCATGGCAACTTCCGTGGGCATCCATTGGTTCGCGCAGCCGTTCGTGTAGTGCTCCCATGCCCAGAAGTATTTGAGGGGCATCAACTGATTGACATCGACCTGCGAGCAGTTGATGAGCCGCTTGTTCCGCGCATCCACACGCGCTGCCATCGTTTCCGTCGTGTTCTCATCGAAGGTTAGTGTCATCGTGTTCCTCATTTCTCCTCATGCCTCACCCCCGGCCCCTCTCCATCGCCGTACAAACCTCTCTTTACCTCGATCAATAGGCGATGGAGAGGGGAGGAGCTGCTCGTTACTGACAGGCTTCGCACTCTTCGCCGAGATTGCAGGCGGTGGTTTCGTCGACTGCGGTAGCGGGGCGGTGGATCTGGATGTTGCGGGATGCGCTCTCGCTCTTCATCCAGCGGGGTTGGATGGCGCGGCGGTTGATGTCCAGCGTCGATTTCTCGACTTGCGTGGCGGCGAGGGTGCGCAGATAGTAGGTCGTCTTGAGTCCCTTGTGCCAGGCGAGGAAATACATCTCCGAGAGCGCCTTGCCGCTCGGCTGGACCATGTAGAGGTTGAGAGACTGGCCCATGTCGATCCATTTCTGGCGGCGGCTGGCAGCCTCGATCAGCCAGGACGGATCGACCTCGAAGGCGGTGAGGTAGCGCTGCTTGATCGCGTCCGGGATGCGCGCGATGTCGAGGAGCGAGCCATCGTAATACTTCAGGTCGTCTAGCATTTCGGCGTCCCAGAGCCCGAGGCGCTTCAGATCCGCGACGAGCGCGGTATTGATCTGCGTGAAGTCGCCGGACATGTTGCTCTTGACGTAGAGGTTCTTGTAGGCCGGCTCGATAGATTGGGAGGTGCCGACGATGTTGGAGATCGTCGCGGTCGGCGCAATCGCCATCACATTGCTGTTGCGCATCCCGTATTCCCAGACGGCGTTGCGCACCTTCTCCCAGGGCAGCGTCGTCGTGCGATCCATCTCCACCGGCAGTCCGCGCTGCTCCTCAAGGAGGCGAATGCTATCGATGGGCAGGACGCCGAAGGACCATTTCGACCCCTCGTAACTCGGGTACGCGCCGCGTTCGGCGGCCAGTTCGGTGGAGGCGAGGATGGCGAAGTAAGAGATCGCCTCCATGCTCCGGTCCGCGAAGGTGATCGCTTCCTCGCTCGCATAGCTGACGCCGAGCGCGTAGAGCGCGTCCTGGAAGCCCATGATGCCGAGCCCGACGGGGCGATGGCGCAGGTTCGCGGCGCGCGCCTCGTCCGTCGGGTAGTAGGTGAGGTCGATGACGTTATCGAGCATCCGCACCGCAGTCCCGCACCGTCGCCTTGAGGCGGGCGAGATCGAGCGCGCCATCGGTGAGGTGCGCGGGCAGGTTGATCGAGCCGAGATTGCAGACGGCGGTCTCATTGGCGGAGGTATTGAGCAGGATTTCCGTGCAGAGATTCGAGCTATGGACGACGCCCGCGTGATCCTGCGGGGAGCGGATATTTGCGGGGTCCTTGAAGGTGATCCACGGGTGGCCCGTCTCGAAGAGCATTGTCAGCATCTTGCGCCAGAGATCCACCGCAGGGAGGGTGCGCGTGAGGGTGATTGCGCCCGCGCGGGCCATCGCTTCGTACTGTGTGTAGCACTCCTCGAAGGCCCGACCGTAGCTGTCGTGGAGGTCCGGCACGTCGCTCGGGCTGAAGAGGGTCCATTCGCCGCCCGCTGCGACGCGCTTCATGAAGAGATCGCTGATCCAGAGCGCGGTATTCATGTCGTGCGTGCGGCGGCGGTCATCGCCGGTGTTGCGGCGCAGTTCGAGAAATTCCTCGATGTCGAGGTGCCACGGCTCCAGATAGGCGCAGACCGCCCCCTTCCGCTTGCCGCCCTGATTGACGGCGATGGCGGTGTCGTTGGCGACTTTGAGGAAGGGGATGATGCCCTGGCTGTTGCCATTCGTCCCCTTGATGTGCGCGCCGAGGGCGCGGACATTCGTCCAGTCGTTGCCGAGGCCGCCGCTCCACTTCGAGAGGAGGGCGTTATCGCGCACGCACTTGAAGATCGCCCCGAGGTCGTCCGGCACCGTCGTCAGGAAGCAGGAGGAGAGTTGCGGATGGCGGGTGCCCGCGTTGAAAAGCGTCGGGGAGGAGGGCGTGAAGGCGAACTGCGAGATGAGATCGTAGAAGGCGATCGCGCGCCCCTCGCGGTCCTCTTCATTGAGCGCGAGGCCCATCGCGACGCGCATCCAGAAGAGTTGCGGCGGCTCGTAGCGCCGTCCCTGCGTCTGCAACAGGTAGCGGTCATAGAGTGTCTGGAGGCCGAGATAGTTGAAGGCGAGATCGCGTTCCGGTCGAAGGGCGGCGGCGATCCGATTAAGGTCGAAAGTCGCAAGGGCAGGATCGAGCATTTCCGCCGCGATCCCCGTTGCGATGTAGCGTGCGACAGAGCCGCGATAGCCATCTGCCGCTTGGGCGAGCGTGGTTGGCGTGCCGAAGGTCTCCGCGTAGAGCGTCGTGAGGAGGAGGCGGGCGGCGACATAGGTGTAGGCGGGCTCGCGCTCGAAACGGGCGCGGGCGGCGAGAATGAATTGCCTGGTCGATCTCGCGCTCGGTGATGCCGTTGTAGACGCTGGCGATTGCCTCAGCGAAGACTGGCGCGGCGAGGTCGTCACCGAGGCCCGCGCACGCCTCCTCGATCCGCTGGCGGAGCGCGTCGTGTTCCAGTTCCGCCTCGCTGCCATCCGCCCGCCGGTACGTGAGGATGCGGGCTCGCCGCTCCTCGGCGCGGGCCTCACGGTAGAGAATGTAGCGCCGCGCGACGCCGTGCTCCCCGGTGCGCATCAACGCGCGCTCGACCTCATCCTGAATCTGCTCGACCCGCACATCGTCCGCCTGCTCCTGGCACCAGACCACCACGCCTGTTGCGAGAGCGGCGATCTTCGCCGCTGTCTCAGGTGCGAGGGGAATATCGGTGGAGAGATCGAGTTCGGCGCGGAACGCCTTCTCGATCGCGACGCGGATGCGCTCGCCGTCAAAGGTGGCCGTTGAACCATCGCGTTTCGTGACTGTCGGCAACGTGTGGGAACCGTTCGTGTGCGACGAGAGGGACGGGGATGACATGGCAGTAACCTCCCAAGGTGGCGCGCCGGGCGCGTTACCCAATTCCACGAATATGCAGATGCAAATGGTGAGGAGAGACCGCTCCGGGTTTATCGCCCGGAGCAGGAATGATTTCTGACTACTGACTACCGTCTACTGACTACTCGTCTAGCACTCGCTGTAGCCGCAGGAGTGGCACTTCTTGCAGCCCTCTTCGAGGACGAAGGCGGCGGAACCGCACTGCGGGCAGAGGTTGCCGGAGGGTTGCGGCGCTTTCTCGGTGATCCCGACTGCCGCAGGTGCGCCGTGGCCGTTCGTGACTGCCTCGCCGAAGTGCATGGCAATCGCTTTGCCGATCGCATCCGGCAACGAGCGGACCTGTGCCGGGCCGAAACCGACCGACCGCGAGCCACCGATGCCGCGCAATTGCTCGGCGACCGCCTTCGCGCGCTCACCCTGCGAGAGCGTCGAGGGGAGTCGGAGGGTGAGCGAGATCAATCGCCCCATGCCGTCTGCCATCGCCTCGATGTCCGAACCGGCGCGACCAATCGTGGCGAAGACCTCCAATGGCCCCTCATCATCGGAGTTGATCGTGATGTAGACCTTGCCTTCCGGCGCGGTGAGCTTGCGCGTGTATCCCTGCACGAGGTCCGGGCGCGGCTTGATCGTGGCAAGCGTTGCCGCCGTCGGCGTACCACTACCGGACTCAGCAGGAGCGACCACAGGAGGTGTCGCTGCCTGCTCATTGCTCTCTTTGACGCCGATATTGAGTACCTGCTCGCTCTTGCAGCCGTCGCGGAAGACGGTGATGCCCTTGCAGCCGGTATCGTAGGCGCTCATGTACGCTTCGGCGATCTCCTCACGGGTCGCCTGATTCGGCATGTTGACCGTCTTAGAGATCGAGTTATCGACATATTTCTGCCACGCGGCCTGCTGCCGTACATGCCATTCCGGTGAGATCTCCTGCGCCGTCACGTAAACGCGCTGAATCTCTTCCGGGATACCCGGTGCATCCTTGACGCTGCCCGTCGCGATCAGATGCTGCTCCAGCGCCTCGCTCCACAGGCCGCGCCGCTCCATCTCCGCCTTGAAGATCGGGTTGACGAAGTTGAGGATGCGATACTCCTTGCCCTGCTTGACGCGGTGCTGGAAGGCGAGGGCAAAGATCGGCTCGATGCCGCTGGAGCAATCCGCGAGGATGCTGATGCTGCCCGTCGGCGCGACCGTCGTCACCGTGCCGTTGCGGACGGGTGCATCGTTCGCATAGATGCTCTCGGGGAAGTTCGGGAAGGGGCCGCGCTCCTTGGCAAGATCGCGCGAGGCGGACCAGCCCCACTCGTCGATCTTCGCCATGATCTCTTCACCGAGCTTCAGTGCGTCGTCGGAGTCGTACGGGATGCCGAGCAGGAAGAGCAGGTCCGCCCAACCCATCACGCCGAGGCCGATGCGCCGGTTCGCGCGCACCTTTTCCTGAATCTGCGGCAGCGGCAGCGGATTGACATCGATCACGTCGTCGAGGAAGCGGACGGTCAGGCGCGTCACCCGCTCCAACTCCTCCCAATCGAGGAAAACCGACTCACCCACCCGCTTGGTCGTTGCTGCAAGGTTAATAGAACCGAGATTGCACGCATCATACGGACCAAGCCACTGTTCGCCACATGGATTAGTAGCTTCAAGCAATTCAATCGCGGGAGTCGGATTGCTTTTGCTATTGTTGGCACGGTCGATGAAGACGAAACCGGGATCACCGGAGCGCCACGCGGCATCGACGATCTGATCCCAGACTTCCCGCGCACGCTTCTTGCCAGCGACTTCCCCGCTATGCGGCTCGATTAGGTCGTACTCGGTGTCGTCCTTGACGGCCTGCATGAAGGTATCGGTGGCGGCGACGGAGATATTGAAGTTCGTCACGCCGCCATCCAGCTTGCAGGTGATGAACTTCTCGACGTCCGGGTGATCGACGCGCAAGATGCCCATGTTCGCGCCGCGCCGCGTGCCGCCCTGCTTCACCTGCTCGGTGGCGGCGTCGAAGATGCGCATGAAGGAGACGGGGCCGCTCGCCACGCCCTGGCTCGTGCCAACAGTGCTTCCCTCTGGCCGAAGCCTAGAGAAAGAAAAACCTGTTCCACCACCTGACTTATGTATGATTGCCGCATATTTCACAGCATCGAATATACCTTCGATCGTGTCCTCGACGGGGAGGACGAAGCAGGCGGAGAGTTGCAGGCCGTTGTCCTTGCCCGCGTTCATCAGAGTGGGGGAGTTGGCGAGGAACTTGCCGGTGACGAGCACTTCGTAGAACTGCGAGGCGACCGCATAGACATCGCCGCCGTAGTTCGTTTCCGCCTGCGCGACCGCAGTGGCGACGCGCCAGCAGAGGCCATCCTCATCTTCGAGGAACTGACCGTCCTTCTTCCAGAGGTACCGCTCGCGCAGGACGCGTACGGCAGGCTCGGACCATGTGCCCTTCAGTGTGGGGCGCTGCATCGCTTTCGTCTGCTTACCTGGCCATGGCCGTTCCCGTTGGTTGTCTTTCCGGTCATGTCTGTCGCCTTCAATCGCTTCGTAGGTACCGACGCCATCTTCCCATGACTCCCTTCGTCCCGAACCGTTGAGGACCGCAGGTTGGGTGCCAACCTGTCTCCCCAAGCTCCAAAATGACCGACGATGCCGAAAATTAGAACAGGCGTGGTTCCCGCTTCGCCCCGCTTCACTGTACGGAAGAGAGGGGATATATCGGGGTGTCTGTCATTCGGCACCACAAGATGTAGGGGTATCGTAGCCGTAGGCACCCCGCTTGTCAAGAGCAACAGAGTATATACGTACAATATGTACGTGTCAAGGAGTCACAAGAAAAGAGAACGATGGGGATAACTGCAAAAATCGGTGGATACGACGTAGTGCGTACTACAGCGTTTGCAGGGTACGGAGGAGATTGGGATGTAAATCTATCTGGCAGGAATCATGCGCACCTCTATCGCATGGCGGTTGCACTGGCCGCCTAACGGGTTGGCACTGCGCACGTGAACGACAAGAGGAGCGGGCACTATGTTCGAGGGGTTCACCCTGGCGATGATCGACACGGGCGAGGTAGTCATCCGCGTGCGGTATGGGGGAGTGGCCCACCGCTTCTCCTGCTTCACGGTCACCCGCAAACGCATATGATGTGGCACAAGATCGCGCCACGCCTGGCAACGGAGTTCACCGTCGTTGCCGCCGATCTCACGGGGTACGGCGAGAGTAGTAAACCGCCCACGACCGCAGATCACGCGCCCTATTCGAAACGCGCCATGGCGCGGGATCAGGTCGCGGTGATGCGGCAGCTCGGTTTCGAGCGTTTCTTCGTGGTCGGTCATGACCGGGGCGGGCGCTGTGCCTATCGCCTGGCCCTCGATCATCCAGAGCGTGTCGCGAAGCTCGCGATACTCGACATTATCCCGACGGGCGAGGCGTTCCGGCGTGCGGACATGGCATTCGGGCTCGGTTACTGGCACTGGTTCTTCCTCGCCCAACCGTACGATCTGCCCGAGCGTTTGATTGGTGCCAACCCGGATGGCTACTATCTGCGGCAACGCGATCTTTTCGCCCCGGAGGCGCTGGCGGACTATCTCCGCTGCGTCCACAACCCGGAAACGATCCATGCGATGTGCGAGGATTACCGGGCAGGAGCAACATTCGATTACCGACTCGATGAGGCGGACCGCGGCGTGCGGAAAATCGCCTGCCCGACGCTCGCTCTCTGGAGCCGTCGCGGCGAACTGGAAAACTGGTATGACGTATTGGCGATCTGGCGCGACTGGGCAGAGGAGGTGCAAGGCTACGCCCTTGATTGCGGCCATTATCTCGCTGAAGAAGCGCCGGACGAGACCTACGCCGCATTACGCGCCTTCTTCACCGCGTAACGTTTCCTCTTTCCTCCTCGCCCCAAACACAAAAACAATCCCCCTTCCGTACGGAAGGGGGATCAAGATACTTTCTGCGCTTCCCTCTCCATCGGTGTCGTAATCTGTCGATGTATCAGCCTGTAAGCAACGGAGAGGGGCTGGGGGCACGTTCGTCTAGTCCCCGGCTTGCAGCCGCACGTCCCCCTGTTCCCTCCGGCTTCGCCGGTAGAGCGCGAAGCCGCCAATGCACGCGGCAATAAGCAGGGCGAAGATGCGGGCGGGCCACTGCAGGTTATACTGCGCGCTCAGTTTGGGCGTCAGTGCCTGATCGGCGAGGATCAGGGCGATCGCGGAGAGCGCGACCAGGATACCGAAAATCACCGGCGAGAAGCCGCGCTGGGAGGCCTCGGTCTGCTCGAGGACGTTATGCCTCGTCTCGCGCAGAAAGAGTGAGCCAACGACAAAGGTGATGAGCGCTACCGTCACCGGGAAGAGGAGGCCCATATACGGAGCCCAACCCACATGGGTCTTGTGGCCGAGCCACAGGGTAACGATGACCGTGGCGGTATAGGGCAGGAAGCCGCCGAAGTAACCGTTGCCGATATGGTACGGCAGCGAGACGGAGGTATAGCGTACCCGTGACGGGAACGCCTCCACGAGGAACGCCGCGATCGGTCCGTAGACCATCGTCACGAAGATCACAAGCACCCACACGCAGAGGACTAGCACGACTGGTTGGTAATTCTGCTTGAGCGGCGTGAACTCGTACATCACCCGGAAGATCGGGATTGTGAACAGCGCACCGGCGAGGCAGCCCGCCATGATGATCGGCTTGCGGCCGATCCGGTCCGAGAGCGCGCCGAAGACGATGAAGAATGGCGTGCCAAGCAGCAGGCCGATAGCGATGACCCAGCTTGCTTGGACGAGCGAGAGATTCTGAGTCTTACCATCCCATTTCTGCAGCCAGCTGAAGGCGTAGAACTGCCCAGTGTACCAGACGACTGCCTGCCCGGCGGTAGCGCCCCAGAGCATAAGCAGGAGCGTCTGCCACTTCTGCTTAGTGCCGAAACTATCGGTGATCGGTTGTTTGGAGGTCTTGCCCTCCTCCTTCAATTGCGCGAAGAGGGGGGATTCCTTGAGCCGCAGGCGAATGATGAGAGAGATGATGACGAGAATTGACGACATCAGGAAGGGGATGCGCCAGCCCCAGCTCTCCCAGGTGGTTTTCGACATGCTCTCGCTGAAGATGACGACCACAATCAGTGAGATGAAGAGGCCGAGCGTCGCGGTCGTCTGGATGAAGGAGGTATAGAAGCCGCGTCGGTTGTCCGGTACATGTTCCGCAACGTAGACCGCAGCGCCGCCGTATTCGCCGCCGAGGGCGAGGCCCTGAATGATGCGGAGTAGCACGAGCAGGAGGGGCGCTACGAAGCCGATTTTGCCATAGTCCGGCAGGCAGCCGACGAGGAAGGTCGCGCCGCCCATCACGAGGAGCGTGACTAGGAACGCGTACTTCCGGCCGATCAGATCACCGATCCGGCCAAACACGAGCGCGCCGAACGGACGGGCGGCGAACCCGGCACCGAATGTCGCCAGCGTCGAGAGCAGCGCCGCCGCGTCGTTCCCCTTGGGGTAGAAGTGTGCGGCGATGATCGTTGCGAGGCTGCCGAAGATATAGAAATCATACCACTCGATCATCGTGCCGACCGATGAGGCACCGATGACTCCGAAGATTTTCCGCTGGCTGAGGATTTCCCTTCCGCCAGAGTGTTCTGCTGTTACTTCCATGAATTCCCTCCGTAGTGCATTCACCCAAGGATGCATACCGAGAAACGCCGCTCCGTCACGCACGATGCATGCAGTGTTCGTGGCAGAGGCGCGGGGGTAGCGCCGGGAGGCGTGCCGATGGCTTGCCCATCCGCACCGTCTCACCGGTACGAGAAAGCCGCACCCTTTCTGGCTGCCCCCCTTTCTGCCTTCCGACAAAAACGCGCACAGTGGTCTCTCTCAAAAGACTACGGGTCGCGTTGTTGCTCATTGCGTGTTGTGCCTGTATAGATACCTGTTGGTCTAGGTTGAAGTATAGCACATGTGTGCAAGAGAGAACGTACGCATGTGCATAACCATCAGCGAGTGGGGAAGCAGGATAGGGAATTGCCATCGGGGGCAATTGTAGTACGCTGATCGCCGCGCACCGCGTGTCGTCCATTGCAAGGGAGGGGAGTTCCGCATGGCTGATTCGGCATCCTTTGTCTCCACGCGCCGCTTTGGCGACGCGATCGTCACGGTGATTAATGAGGGGTCATTGCCGATCCCGATCGCCTCGGTCTTTCCCGGCCCGGAAGCGGAGTGGATCCGCGCACACGGTGAGGCGGACCGCGCGGACCGGCTCCTGAGTGATCAGGCAGTCATCCATGTGCGGATCGGCGATGCCTCGATCCTCATCGACCCGGCCTACGACGATCCCGGCACCGAGTGGGAGCGCGCTTTCGCTACCAAGTGGCCGGGCATCACACGGACACCGGGCCTGGACGCGGGGCTGGCGAGCATCGGTGTGCGCCCTGAAGAGATCACGCATGTCCTCATCACCCACGCGCACGACGACCACTTCGCCGGGGTCGTCGCGGAGCGTGGCGGGCGCAACGAACTGCGCTTCCCGAACGCCCGCCATCTGATCGGCCGCGCGGACTGGGAAGGCAATCCCCGGCGCGAAAATCCCGCAGCGGATATCTGCACGCGCCTCGGCGCGGTCGAGGCGCGTGGCCTGCTCGATCTCGTGGACGGTGAGCAGGAGATCGTGCCCGGCGTGACGATGATTCACGCGCCCGGTGAGACGAAGGGGCACGCGATTGTCCGTGTTGAGTCCGGCGGCGCGCAGTTCTACGCGCTCGGCGATCTCTTTCACCATGCATCGGAAATCGAGCACCTTGACTGGGCCTCGCCGTGGGTCGATGTGCCCGTGATGCGCGCCTCGCGCGAGCGTTTCCTCGCGGAGGCGGTACCGCGTGGCGCGACCGTCAACTTCACCCACGAGCGGTTCCCCATGTGGGGCCGGATCGTCGCGACAGAGACCGGCCACCGCTGGGAGCGCACCTGAGGGACGGACGGAAACCGGGGCGAACCGCAAAGACGCAAAGGACCCAAAGAGCGCAAAGAAGAAATGCAGTTTTCTCTTTTCCCTCTTCGTGTTCTTTGCGCTCTTTGCGCCTTTGCGGTTCGCTCCGGTTTCGACATCGGCACGCATTCGATTATTTGCGCGTATGGAAGGGGAAATCGTGAACGTCTATGTATCGGTGGACATCGAGGGCATCACGGGCGTCGTCCATATGGACATGATGCGACCGGGCGAGCGGGAGTACGAGCGGGGCAAACGGCTGATGACCGGGGATGCGAACGCGGCGATTGAGGGGTTGGTGCAGGCGGGCGCGACCTACATTCTCGTCAATGACGGGCATGGCACGATGCGCAACCTGATCTTCGAGGAGATGCACCCGGCGGCACACCTGCTCACTGGGACGGGCGACGCGAAGGAGCATTGCCAGATCGAACTGGCCGATAGCCGACCCTTCGAAGCGGCAGTATTCATCGGCTACCACGCGATGGCCCGCACGCCGAAAGCAATCCATCCGCATACGATCGCGGGCGCGGTCGTCTCCGAACTGCGGCTGAATGGCGAACCGCACGGTGAAACCGGCCTCAATGCTGC
Organism: uncultured Chloroflexia bacterium; assembly: GCA_963763655.1. Lineage (GTDB taxonomy): Bacteria > Chloroflexota > Chloroflexia > Thermomicrobiales > JALYUS01 > JALYUS01. The sequence goes on along the minus strand of CAVXPY010000050.1, from coordinate 39,057 downwards.
GGTTCTCGGCGCAATGGGCATCCCAGTCATCATGGTCACGGGCGATAGCACCACCGTCGTGGAGGCGCGCGCTTGCCTCGGTGAGGCAATTGAGACGGTCGCGGTGAAGGAGGCGACGGGGCGGAATGCCGCCCTCTGCCGCCCGCCCGGCGCCACGCGACCGGAGATCACCGAGGCAGCGGCCCGCGCCCTCGCTGCGCGTGACCGCGTGCGTCCCTACACACCCGCACGCCCCTTCACGCTCGAAGTGGATTTCGTGACGATGCCGCAGTGTGACCGCGCGGCGCGTGCGGCGGGCATCGAGCGCCTGGGGCCAATGACGATCCGCGTCGGCGGGGAGAATCCCTGGGATCAGTATGCCGTGCTCTGGGCCGCCCTCCGCGCCGCCCTCAATGAGCCGGCATCGTTCCTCACCTGAGCTACAGTGCGGCAGCGAGGGGTGGGATGAGCTGTTTCTTGCGCGAGACGACGCCGGGGAGGTGCGCGTAGCCCCCGGATGCCTGGACGCCGAAGGCGCGCTCGACAATCGGGCGGCTTTCTACATCGAAGAGCAGGTCGGTCGCTTCGCCGATGATGTCCGTCATCATCAGGACATAGACATCCAGCCCCTGCCGCGCTTTTGCCGCCGTCAGTTCGGTGCGCAGGTCGTCGTAGCGGCCGCGCACGGCGTCGAGCGAGAGGACGTCCACTTGCGCGACACCGACTGACTTGCCGTTGAATTGGTAGGGCTTGTAGTCGTTGCCAATCAGGTCTGCCGCCGTGCGGGTGGTGATGTCCGAGCGGGCCGTGAACATCTCCTGTGCCAGGGCCTCCACCGCGATGCCCGTCCGCTCCGCGAGGGTGGCGAGGACGCGCCGGTCACGCGCGGTCGTCGTCGGGGAGCGCAGGAGGAGGGTGTCGGAGATGATCGCGCTGAGGAGCAGCCCGGCCGTCGTATCATCGAGGGTGACGCGCTCCGGATAGGGGAGGTGGGGCCAGCGCGTCGGATCGAGATACATCTCCCCGATCAGCGTCGCGGTCGCACCGACGGGGTCCGCGAGATAATAGATCGGCGATCCCGTCGTCACATCTCCGATGTTGTGATGATCGACGATCTCGATGACTTCCGCCGTCTCCAATCCCTCGACCGACTGCGCCCGCTGGCTATGATCGACAAGGACGATGCGGCGGCGCTGGCGGCGCAGAAAGTCCGTGCGCGTGGCGAGGCCAACGACCCGGTCATCGTCATCCACCACGATGAGGCTGCGGCCCTTCGCTTCAATGAGGAGCCGTTGCGCCTCCTCGATCAGCACATCGGCGCTCACGGTGGCGACATCTGCCCGCATGACCTCGCGCACATTCTTTGGCAACGCACGATCTCCCTGTTGCAGTTCCCGCAGATAGCGATCGGCGATCTCGTCCACCGTCACCACGCCACGAAGCTGATGATCCGTGCCGATCACCGGCACGGTGCGGATATGGTGATCGCGCATCAGGCGGGCGACTGCATCGAAGGGCGCGTCATCCGGGACCGATTGTATGGCGGTGGTCATCACATCCCGGACACGCGGGAGGACATCGGCGAGCAGAAGCGGCGGCAATTCCCCGAAGCGATCGAGCACCGCGCGGGTCTCCGGGTTCAGTGGCCCGAGCACCGCCGGGATAAAGAGCGTGTCATGCTCCGCTTGCGATTGTTTGAGTGTGGCGTAGGTGATCGCGGCGATGGTGCAGTCCGTGTCCGGGCTGCGATGGCCGATCACCCAAATGCCATTGATCGGTGGCTGATGCGTCGTTCCTGACAGATTGATACTCCTCCAACAAAGAGAATCGAGCATTTCGGGCGCGAGTATAACGCATCGTGGCGCCCGGTTGGCACTGACTGGTTGCCACGTGAAAAACGAAGACCGGGCCCCGTGGGAACAGGGTCCGGTCTTCAAGGAGGAAGGGATGGGGAAGGAGGGAGGCTTATTTGACGGACTTCGCTACCTGCTCCACGACATCCGGCGCATAGGAGCCGACCGCCGCGTGCAGAACGTTGTCCTTCGTGATCCAGAGGACGACCGACATACTGTTGTCTTTCTGGCTGATCGTCGTGCTCGGCGCACCGTTGATCGTGCCGTTCTTGACGACCTGATCGTCGGTGACCGGGATAATCAAGGTGTGTTGGAGGTCCGCCTTCTTCAGTTGGGCGGCGAGTTCTGTGGGGAAGCCGGGCATCGCAGTCACGACGTTGACGATACCGGGGACATCGAGTCCGTTCACCTCAATCGTCGGCGTACCCATCGCGATCACCGCGACGCCCTTCTGGTTCTGTGCAGCGGCACCCTGGGCAGTCGGATCGAACCCGTACGAGACGATCGAGGCGGCGGACAGATCGGCATGGACGGTTGCGGTGTCACCTGCCGCAGGGATAAGGCTCGCCATCCCGGCCTGCGTGAGAATCGGGCGGATCTCGTTCAGATGCAGCGTCGCATCCACCGTCTGGTGATCGGAGACGTAGTAGTGCGGCGTGTTCGCGACCCCTTGCGGTAGGAAGGTTGGTGCGGAGACCGGGCGACCGACCGCAGTCTGCGCATCCGCCGCGCTCTTCACTTCGCGGCCCGGCAACTGGCCTTGCCCGATGGATGAGGTGACACTCACATACTTCGCAAGCTCCTGCATCATTTTCTGTTGGTCCGGCCCGGTCGGCGCGCCTGCGGCCTTGCTTCCCGTCGGCTTCGTGCCTGCCGGATGCGTGCCGTCCGTCGCGCCACTCTGGAACTGCGGGAAGTCGCTGGATTTCACGGTGATGACGGCGAACTGCGTCGGCTGATACCGGAAGGTATCGAGGACGGCGCTGAGCACATTGCCCACCGGCGCGAAAACGAGCAGGAATGCGAGCGCGACCGCAGCGAGGCCACCAGCGAGGGCGTAACGTCGGGTGCGTGCGGCGTGATTGTATTCAGTCATTGCGGCCAATCTCTCCTTGATGTTCGTGATGAAACCGGTATGCCGTTCGGTGGTCAGGCGTGTTTGGATACGACGATAGGCGCGTTCGAGATGGGCGGTGTCCGGTTCCGGGGCAGCGAAGGCGGAGAAAGTCGTATCCACCGCAGTCGCATCCGCGCTGATCGTCGCGAGGCGTGCCGCGAGTGTGGGCTGATCGACGAGCGCGGCCTCGATCCGGCGCTCGCGCGCGGTCATCCAGCACGGGATCGCCATCGAGATAGGCGCGGAGTGTCCCATCATCCACTGACGCCATCGTTTCCCTCACCTCGTCCGCTCGTTCGTTCATCCTCTCCCTGACTTTCGACGATCCGCATCCATCGCCTCGTACCGTTGCCGAAAAAGCGCTTCCGCCCGGACTAATGTTGTGCCAACCGAGCCGGGCGCGATGCCGACCGCTCCCGCAATCTCGGTGTACGAGCAGCCCCCTTGCCGGAGTGTGAGGACCGCACGTGCGCGCTCGGGCATCTCCATGAGGATCGCCTGCACGAAGAGCCGTTCCTCGTGCCGCACCGCCTCGCTCTCGGGATCGAGCGTTCGTTGGAGTGGTAACTCTGCCCGGGTGACCCGTTCCTCACGGGCGGTGCGCCGCTTGCGCGTGCGAATCGCATTGAACCCGAGGTTCGTTGCCACCCGATAAAGCCACGCGCCAATCGCATCCTCATCGTCCGTGCGTCGCACCGGTGGGCGGTCGTGGAAGCGAAGGAATGTCTCCTGCGCGATGTCGTCCGCGTCATCAGGGCCGACGATGCGCGTCAGGATAGCGAAGACGCGGCTGTAATACCGCTGAAAGACGGTATCGAACGGGGGCATTTGCCCCGCCACAGAGCGCTCAATGATCGCCGCCTGCTGCACCGTTCCTACGCTCCCCTTCGTCCGCCGCCGCATCGCCGTACCCTTCACACTCCCTTAACACCATCCTCGGTGCCGGTGTGACACGGTATGACAGTGATCGGCAGCGATCGCTCACGAGTGCGCCGTTTCCTCCGGGTTGCTGCGTGCTCCGCCGCCGACGGTGGCGACCGGGTGCTCGCTCATCACCGGGTCTGGATCGAGTGCCGTGGGATGTAGAGGAGAGTGGAGTGGCAGGAAGACCGTGAGTGCGATACCGTATGCGAGCCACCGCGTGGTATCGACGACGAAGATAATCTGCTCCCGGTACTCCGAGAGACCGACATGCCGCCGCTCCGTGAGCGGGTAGAGTACTGCGAGGCTGATGGCGAGCGGTGCTCCCGCGCTGAGGAGGAGGGCGAGCCAGCGCGACAGACGCGTCACGCCGATCATGTAGGCGAGGACCCCCAGGAACCCGGCGAAGATAAGGAAGGCGGGCCACGCGATCAGGAAGCGCAGGCCGCTGCCGACTCCACCCGTCGCGACGACCGGATAGCGACCGAGCAGTCGCCGCCCGAACGTGGTGAACTCGCTGATACTGTTCGCCGCGAGCAGCCCCACGACGCCCGCCAGGACGCCCGCAACGAGCGCCGAGACGACCGCGCCGTGTCGATCCCGTGTGAAGGCGGGTGCCGCGCGCTTGACCTGGCGCATGAAGAAGAAGATCGCCACGAGCGCCACGAGCGAGAGGAGTGCGCCGACCGGCAGCGCAACGCGGTCATAGAAGGCAAGTGCAGCGGGGCCAACGAAGACGCCAATCATCGTGTACAGGAGGATATACAGAAACGCGCCCAAGGCGAGCGCGGGGAGAAAGGCACGAAACGATAGCCCGAGCACACCCGCTGCAATTGGCGTGATGATGCGCAGGCCGGGGAGGAACCGCCCGATCACGATCGCCCAGCCACCGCGCCGCTCAATCGCCCGTTCCGCCCGCGCCAGGGACTCCGGGCCGAGGTGAATAAACCGACCGTAGCGCAGGACGAGCGGGCGACCACACCGCCTGCTGAGGAAGAAGAGGCCGGTCGCCCCGAGAACTGTCGCGATTTCCTGCGCGAACAGAACGAGCCAGAGCGGCTCCCGCCCCTGGGCGACGCGCACGCCCGCAAGTACCATCATCAGATCACCGGGGATCGGGCTCGGCACGCCAAGTTCCTCGAAAAAAAGGATCGAGACGATCACCGCCAGGGTGTGCGACCGGAGGAGAGATTGCACGCTCTCATGAATGCTACCGAGAATGACGATCATTACGCTTTACCCCGTTTGCGCGAGACTATCACCCTCCCGCGCGGAGAAATTGAACCCCACTCTCTTTAGCGCACGCAAGCACCCTGCCGTGATGGCCGCGCACGCATTATGTGCGCTCAATTGAGGGTGTTGATCGCGCGAGCGACCAGGACGGAGATGACCAGGAGCGAAACGAGCGACTGATACATCATCAATACCTTCGCCAACCGGGAGAGGACGAGCGTATCGGTGGGGCTGAACGCGGTGCTCGTGTTGAACGCGAGGAAGAGGTAATCGAGAAATTCGGGGGACCACGCGTTACTCTCCTCATCGTCAAAGGCCATCTGCGGGAAGACGAAATCGGTGCTGGCATGGTGACCGCGGTGCCGTTTCGCGGGGCCGCCGCCATCAATCTCCCAGTACCAGACGGCAAAAACGAGGACATTGAAGGTCCAGATCAGCCCCCCGTCGCGCAGGAGATGGGGCGCGCTCTCTTTGCCGCTTGGCAATCGTGCGACGAGAAAGATGGCACTCGTGGTCATCGCAAGCGTTAGCACCGCCGTCAGCGCCACCGCGATCTTTCGGTTCGCGACGTGCATGCCGAGCCGCCGTAAGACGTAGAGGATGGTGGTTGCAACGACCGTGAGGGCGGTCAGCGACCACGGTGGGCCAATCCGCAGACGCGCGGGGACGGCGAAGTAGATCGCGCTCATTGCCAGAAGAGCGAGGGAAGCGGGCCAGCGCGGCATCCCAGCCTGCCCGCTCGGTGGTGGCTTCCGCCTCAGTTGTGGCGTGCGCACATACATCATTCATTCACCCCTAATCTTTCGACCCGTCGTCACTCCTATAGAACGCTCGGTGGGGATCAGGGGTGCACACGAGACAAAAAGCGACGGGTTCACACGAACCCGTCGCTGATTGGATAACTCATATCACTCTGTTTATGCGGGGGCGATCACCAGTGCGTAGACTGCCAGGAGGATGAAGGCTTGGGTGATACCAAGGAGGACGCCCATGAGCAGGAAGAGGACAACGAAGGCGTTGACCCATACATTCCGCCGGATACCACGGCGCTTGTTGTGGCGGGGGCCGTCCATTGTCTGTCCACTCCTCAGTGCGCGCCGCGTCGTCCCTGTCGCCTGCCCATACACCATATCCATCGTCGCCTCCTGCTCCGCATTCACTGACCCTATCATCGGGCACGCGCGTCGCTTTCGCGCCGGACATACGGTACGGATTTCTCCTGTCCTTTCGGGCATAATTTCTCGGTGGCGCAGTGCGCGGAAGGACAGGCACGCGCTGACACCGGCCCCCACCCCCGACCCCTCTCCCGTAAACGGGAGAGGGGAGCTTGCGATGGAGCGATCACGGTGAACTATCGTCATTGACGTTGCAGTGAGGCACCCCTCCCTCGCGTGGCGGGGGAGGGGCCGGAGGTGGGGGCATTCGAGAGGTCAACCCCGCAATCGCTATCGCCCAGTGATCGGTCCGACGGGGCCATGCGACGGACTGATTGGCCCTGTCGTACGCGGAGAGGGGGGACTATCAGGCCCTGATCCGTTTGCGGGCACGGAACGTGGATTGGGGGGCGGGGGGCCGGTTGTGGGCAGGGCCGAGTAGGTGATGACATACGCGGCGTCCGTGCTGCCAATCGTGATCTGATGCTCTTGCGCGCCGCCATCAGACCATTGCTCGAATGTCCGGTTGGCGTCATTTGCCGCGATGGTGCGCGTGGAGCCGGGGATCGTGGTGATCGTGACCGGCGCAGTGTAGGTCGTACCTGCGTAGACGAGTGTCTCGCCCGCTGGGACCGTTGTCAGTGTCAGATGCACCGTGCGTGGTTTGAGGACGACGGACGTGGTCCCCTGTACCCCCGCGTTGTTGCTGACGGTCAGGAGAATCTCGAAATAGCTGTCATCGCCGTGATCGGTGACGGTGAAACTGCCCCCATTGCCGGTCGTGTGTATCACATAATGGGTATGGCACATGCCGCCGGGGCAGTGATGCTGGATGATTTGCCACGAGAGCGAGGAAGGCGGTACCGCCCCATCCTGAGAATCGGTGCCGGTACCGGCGAAGGTGATCGTATCGCCGACAACGTAATTGGTCGATGCAGGGGGTGAGGTAATCGTCGCCGTTGGCGGCGTCCCGGCGACAATCGGTACCGTCGCAGTCGACGTGTGCCCCGTGGTATCGGAGAGTTGCAGGATGGCGAGGTAACGCCCCCGGTAGAGATAGGTATGCGATGGATTGGCGACGGTCGCGCTTGCGCCATCGCCAAAATCCCAATTGTACTGAAGCGTGCCCCCGCCGGGGTTGGTGGATCCCGCGCTCGAAAACTGGACGGTGAGCGGGTTCGGCCCCTCCGTCGGGGTGGCGGATGCGCTGGCGACGATGGACGTTTGCCCCGCCGGATAGACAATGCGCCGGAGCTCGCCTGTGCTGATGGAAATGTAGTAGAGATCGCCATCCGGGCCGATCGCAAAGTCCACCGGACCGTCCGCGTTCGACGCGAAGATCGTCGGCGCACTTGTCAGGGTGTTGTTCGTATCGACCGTCAGGGTGCGGATTACCGACTGGGCGTAGTCCGCATAGAAGTACGCCCCCCGGTACTGCGTCGGGTAGCTCGTGCCCGTGTAGAAGAGGCCACCGACGATGGCCGCGCCGAACCCCTCGTGGTTGTACATCGCCAGGGCGGTACGGACGGCGTCCGCTCCCTTGTCATAGAGCGCCTGGCAGACCGGCTTTGGCGCGTATCCGCCCTGCGGGATGCTGCCCTCGTAGCAGGGCCAGCCGTAGTTCGCGCCCTTTTCCCCGACATTCAATTCCTCGGTGAGGCCCCAGCCGACATCACCGATGTACGGCGTGTCGCTGCCCGGACGGAGTTGGAAGCGGAAGGGGTTGCGAAAGCCGTACGCCCAGACCTTCGAGCGGTTGGCGTGCGCATCGCCCGTCCAGAAGGGGTTCGTCGCGACGCCGAGCCCGGTAGTCGTGATGTGCAGGAGCTTGCCGGAGAGGGAGGTAAGGTCCTGCGACCGCAGGGCGTTATCGTCGACATCGTTGTAGCTCGCGCCATCTCCGGTTGAGACGAAGAGGGTGCCGTCGGCGGCGAAGCGGAGGCTGCCGACCGAATGTGAGTCGGAATCGGTGGCGATGCAGTCCGTGCCAGCGGGGAAGGCATTGCAGGTGGTGCCGACCGTGGTGCCGAGGATGACCGTCTCGCTTGCCGGTGCCGCGCTATCTCCAACGACGGTGTAGCGAGCGAGGCGCGCAGTCTTCGGGGCGCTGTAGTGAGCGGCATCGTTCTCGTAGGTATAGAGGAGGTAGAGGAAGCCGTTCGTGGCGAAGTTAGGATCGATCGCCATGCCCAATAGTCCGTGGTCGCCGTAGTTGTTGATGCGGTTCTGGAGGTCGATCAGCGGCGTTGCTTGCAGGACACCATTCTTGATGAGGCGGACGCGCCCGCGCTGTTCGGTAACGAGTATCCGTCCACCCGGCAGGAAGGCAAAGCCCGTCGGCAAGTTGAGGTTGTACCCGACGATGATCTGTTGGAAACCGGAGGGTAGCACGACCGGCGGGGGTGCGGCAGCGGTGGATGCGGCAGCGGTGGAGGGGGCGGTGACGTGACCGCCATTCCACAAGCAGCCGGTGCCCGCCGCACGCGCCTGTGCTTCCTCGGTTGGATACTGATGCGTCGCTTCGCCGGTGCCATCGAGTTGAGCGACGCCCGCGCGCACCAACTCCTGGGCGACGACGCGACCGTCACGCGTGGTGGCCTGATAGACGCGGTGATGGCCCGCATCGAACGCGATGGTCTGATCTTCAGTGAGAGTGAGGCCGCCCTTCGCAAGCACGCGTAACTGACGGGCTGCCTCCTGCCCGCAATCGGTGTTGCCGGGCGCGACCGCGATGCCGACGATAACGACGCTGACCTGATTCCCGTTGAGCGTAGTCTCAAATGTCCGACCATCCAGCACGCGGACGAAGGGTGGGGTGGATTGCGTGCCACTGCCGGGCAGCGGCGCACCGCCAGGTGGGAGGCTGGAGGCGACCGACGTGGGCGCAAGCGGGCTTGCGGGGAGGAGAAGCGGAAGCATGAGCGCCGCGAGGAGGGCGAGGAGGCGGGGACGTGGGATACGGAGGCGGGTCACAGGCTGGCTCTCCTTGCGTCTGTCAGGATGGTACGCGCTCGCCCTGTCGGCGATACATCATACTATCCTGATCGGACGCGCATTCGTCACCTCTCGATCAACGTTTAGATGACAATACAGTAAGGGGGGCAACGAATGCCCCCCTTACACTGAATCTGACTTTCGGTTACCGTCTTGCGACTACCCGGTTACTGGAGAAACTTCCACGTCTGGATGACGACAATCGCTTGCTGCTTCAGCTTGTCGATGTCGGCGGGTTGTGTGCCGAGGGTCAGGACGTACGCAGTGCCCTTGTGGAGCGCGAAAATCTGCGAGAAGTAGATCTTGGTGCCGCTCGCGGTGCCGACATAATCGATCTGGGTCGCCGGTTCGGTGTCGAGTTTGAGTTGCGTGACACCCATCTGCTGCGCATCCGGGATGGTCTGCTTAATCTGCACAAGTGCGGCTTGCAGGTAAGCGTCTGCGGTGGTGCTCCCTGGCACCGTCTCCGTGGAGATGTCAACGACGCCAAGGGGATCCGTGACGCTAAACTGCGCGACGGTATCGAGTGAGCTCGATTGCCCCGGTACCCATGCCGATGGCCGTGAGAACGAGAAGCGACCTTTGGTGTCCGTGAAGACCGTCACTCCCGCGCCTGCGGTCGTTGAGCCCGCAGCGGTCGTTCCGGTGGTTACAGACCCGGCCGGGCGCGTCCCAGTGACTGCGGATGCCGAACCCGCAGCAGCCGTCCCGGTCGTTGTCGAACCGGCGGGACGTGTCCCGCTCGCGGCAGAGGCGGAGCCTACTGCCACGGTTGGGGCAGTGGTCGGTGCGACGTCGGTGCAGTAGTGCCCGCGACGGATGATCCGGTCGCGGCAGACCCGGCGGGTCGTGTTGCTGCAGCCGCAGAACTTGAAGCGGCGGCTCCCGTGGTCGGTGCGGTCGTCGGTGCCGTGGTCGGGGCCGCCGCCGTCGGCGATCCAACTGCGGGTTTCGGGGTATCGGTTGCCGAACTGCCACCGCAGGCGGTGAGCAGGGCCGTGAAGAGCAGCAAAGTGATAACGACAAGCCCATAACGTCGGTGGGTCAAGAATCTCCTCCTTGTTTCCATGTGACGACATTGCCACGGTGCCGAACCATGCCCGGCACGAGTAGGATACACTTTCCTCAACAACACTGTACGTATCAAGAATCATACCTGGATCATTGAGCGAGCAATTCGATAGCGAAATGGTATGGGATACCAAGGAAAGAGGGGGACCGTGACGACGGCGCATATCCCGGCATTTCTGGAGTCACGCCACTTTGGCGCGGCAACGGTGACCGTTATTTCGGATGGTACGTCGCTCTGGCGGCCGAACTTCGCAGTGCCTGCGGAGGAACTCCACGCCGCGATGCCGGAGATGGATGCGGAGGGCCGAATCATCATCGGTTTCCATGTCATCCTGATCCAGAGCGGGGATGCCACGATCCTCGTCGATGCCGGGTTCGACGACCCGGCATCGGCATGGGGGCGGAAGTTTGCGGCAACGTGGGAAGGGATCAACCGCTCGCCCGGTGTCGAGGCGGGTCTGGCACAGATCGGCGTTCAGCCCGAGGAGATCACTCATCTCGTGCTTACGCACGCGCATTTCGATCATTACGTTGGCACGACCGTCGAGCAGGCAGGCACGCTCGTGCCGCGCTTCCCCAACGCGCGCCACCTGATTGGGCGGGCGGATCGCACAATGAGCCGGTACGGCAACCCACCCGATCCCGAGTTCGCGCCGCGGATGGAAGTGCTGGAGCGGTTGGGCCTGCTCGAACTTGTGGAGGGTGACCGCGTGGTCGCCCCCGGTGTGACGGTGCTCCATACGCCGGGTGAGTCGCCCGGGCACTCGATCGTCCATGTCGAATCGGGGAGGGCGCATTGCTATCTGCTCGGCGATCTCCTGCATCACCCATGCGAGGTGCGGCACCGCGATTGGGTACTCACCGGGCGCGATCAGGCCGCCATGCGCGCCTCCCGCGACCGTTTGCTGGCGGCGGCCGTGCCGCAAAATGCCACGCTCGTCTTCTCCCACGCCGTTTTCCCACCGTGGGGAAGGATCGTGGCGGACCACGACGGCTTCCAATGGATTGACGGATAGATCATCGCAGTCTGCGGCTCAATGATCCGCTCCCGCGCTCAACACGACAGATCAAGGAGAGGTGACGTTCACTTCTTTGCACTGCAAGGGCGCGTTACCCTGCGATGACGTCATCGTTTAGCCGACGAGGGGCACCGCGTATCTGACGATCAATACGAAGCAACACGCACTCCCGCCCAGCACGAACAGATGCCACAGCGCGTGCGCCCCGAACCATCGTGGGAATGGATCGGGGCGATTGAACAGGAAGATCAGCGCCCCGAGCGTGTACACTGCCCCGCCTGCCAGCATCCATGCGAACCCTGCCAGTGGCAGGGCGTGGAACAGCACCGGTGCCGCGAGCAGCCCGACCCAGCCGAGCGCGACATAGAAGGTCGTCGAGGCCCAGCGAGGGGCGTTCATCCAACGAGTCATCATGATGAGGCCAATGAGAGTCAGCCCCCAGATGGCACCGAGTAGCCCCCCGCGCCAGAGACCACGCAGCGCAAACAGACAAACGGGGGTGTAGGTACCGGCGATCAGTACGACGACCATCATGCAGTCGAAGCGAAGCAGCCGGGCATTCGCCTGCGGTGAGAGCGACAGGGAATGGTGGAGCGTGCTCGCGGTGTAGAGCGCGATCTGGCTCAGCCCGAAGACGATCAGGGCGATCAGCACGGTCACGTTGCCTGTGTGAACGCCAATCGCGACCAGGGCGACCAGTGCGACGAGGGAGAGCAGCACACCGGCGAGGTGCGTCAGGCCGTTCGCAGGCTCCCGCATGGCGCGCGCCGCAGTAGTGACTCTTCCGGCAATGGCCATTGCCTCACTCCCCCGTCGAGAGGACGAGGGCATCTGCAGGTCGGTCTGCCGGTTCTTTTGCCCAGTCCGGAATGTCTTGCGGGCCGATGTTGTCGGGCACGATCCGCATGCGCACCGCTGCGCGCTCGAACTCGCGCCGGTTCGCGTAGCCAAGGGCGTTGAGGATCGGGTTCTGCACGTCCCGCACATGCTCGCGCGGGCCATAGATACCCGCCCGCGCCACGATCTCCTCGAACTCTTTCCAGTTCCACAGGAAATTTTGCGCCGGCATCGCGAAAGACTTGAAGATGAGGCACATATCGTCCAGGGTCGCCGCGAGTTCGTACTTCAGATAGAGTTGCATGCCCTTGTAGAAGAAGCCGTGGTGCGCGATCTCATCCATCGCGACGATGCGGAGCGCAGTCGCAAGTGCCTGGTCACCTTCGCGTTCGGCACGCGCGCGCGAGGTTGTGGTAGTTGAGGTAGGTGGCGCGCTCCTGGATCATCGTGTAGACCATCATCCGGCGCGGGGTGTCGTACGGCAGATCCCATTGCTTCTCGGAGAGGTAACCAAAGTACTCTCCATCTGCGCCGATGTGCGCTTGCCGGCCGTAACGAGCCAGGTTTCCCACGCCATCGCGTGCTTCGACTCCTCGTAGCCCCAGTTTGCCTGGAACCACGCCCGCCCGCGCGAGCGGCGGACGATCTCCATGGTCTTGGCGGCGTAGTCCGGCAGATAGCTCTCGACGGCGAAGTAGCCCTCGACCATCGTGGCGACTTCATCCGAGGTGTCCGGTTTGGCGAGCTCCCAGGGAATGTCTTTATGTAGGCTTCCAGCGCCGTGTATCCTCTGCCTTGCGGAAGTAGGCGAGGTAGTTCGCATAGAGGCCGTCCTCGATACATTTGTCCCGACCGGCGCGGGTGATAAGCGGTGTCGGTGTCTGTAATGACATGATTTCTCCTCGGATGTGCGTGCTCATGCCGAAGCGATCGGCGTATTTTCTCTCGTACTCATGACGCCCTCGGCGGCGACCAGATCAGATCGCCATGCCGGGCGCGCAACACCGGGACGGCCTGCGTAAGCACAATCGTCAAAAGCCAGATACGCACCTCGCCCCGTCGCGCGTCGTAGGTGGTGGGCGATTGCCAGACCTTGAGGAACGCCGCGTACACGATATCCTCTGCGGCGCTTCGCTCGTGCAAGAGGCGATAGGCAAGCGAAAATGCGACACCGCTGTGACGGTCGTACAGCAGGGAGAGCCCCTCGGGTTCGCGCCGCGCAATCCGCCCGAGCAGAGCGATATCGTCCGGTGTTTCCCTCTTTGCCTCGATCATCCCTCTCGCTCCCGCATGGTGTCTTTCGGCATCTCCTGCATTTTTACGCAAGGATTATGCCATGATAAGATTTGATTCTTATCCAATGCCCTCCCTTTCGCTGAAAGAGAACGGCGGCGTGGTAAACTGTTCAGGCGGAGTTCGTATCCCTTGATCGCCCTCGCGGTGAGAGGGAGAAGAGCGCCGCGTGAGGCCAATGGCGATGCGCGGTGATCTGGATCGTGGAAGGGCGACGCCCCGCCCTTCACGGACGGTAGATGGAGAGATCTGCATGACGACTTCGACGAACGGATCAGCCCCGTCCCCACGCCGCCCTGGGCCGAAACCACGCGGGCGCAGAGTCGTCCCGCTGACGATCACCATTACCCCAGAACAACGTGCCGCGCTCGAAGCACTGGCTGATGTACAGCGGGTGAGTATCAGCACCGTCATTCGGCAGTTCATCGCTGCCGGGCTGGCCACTGACCGCGCGAGCGGGCACGGAGCAGATAGTGCAGATGCACCCCGCGTGCAGGGGATCACCGCAGTATCCCCCTCCCTGGGCGATCGCACCCCCGAACCGGTCACGATCGTCGTCATCGACGATGACCCGCGCATCTTCGCCTTTGTGGCACTGGTTCTCGAGGACGAGGGGTATCGCGTCGCGGGGTGGCACACTGGCGCGGGCGCGCGCGACTTCATTGCGCGTGAGATGCCTGCGGCGGTGCTGTTGGATGTGGAGATGGAGACGCGCGACGCGGGGCTGCAGGTGCGCGCGCAGATCGGGGAGGATGCGTCCCTCCGCGCGATCCCCGTCATCCTCACATCGTCGCGGACAGGGTACGGAGAGGATGAGACCGCGCAACGGGAGGGGTTCGGCGATCGCACCCTCGCGAAGCCCTACAGTGCGGACGTGCTCATCGACGCCGTTGCGCGCGCCATCGCGACCGGGCAGCGACGTGAGGTGACCCGGCCATGAGTCGCGGTGGAGTCAGTTCTCGTACGGTGGTGCCTCGCTGGCATGTGCCCGCGCGAAGCGAGGTTCGGGCGGCAATGCATCGGTCTCGGTCCGCGCGGTGAATCCCGGTTCCGTGACCAGGTCGGTCAGCCGCCCGTACGCGATGCGCTCTTTGTGCTGTAAGCGCCTGGTTTCCTCGATGAATGCGCGCAGATCATCGATGATTTGATCTGCCCGGTGGTAGTCCCTGCCCCACCGCGCCTTCCGCAGGTCGCGCAGGTACTCCAGATACCGCTCGCGATACATCGCCGCATATCCTCGGACGTAGATAATCTCGTGGCGAAGTTGTGCCTCCACCCGGTCCACCACGCTGGTAACGTCGCGCTGCTCTTCCATACGCTCTATGATAGCACCATTCACTCTTCGCTACCTGCCCGAATCGCGCAACGCATCGGTGTGTCAGGGACAGGGCGTATGCGTTGATCAACCTCACCCCCCAACCCCCTCTCGTACGGAGCCATCTGCGTGGAGAGGGGGAGCGACCTTAGATATACCACGGCATATGAGGAATGCCACGGCGCGTCAGGCGAGGCACCCCTCTCCACGCAGATGGCTCCGTACGAGAGGGGCCGGGGGTGAGGTCAATCATGCCCTGGATTCAGCGTTCGGCGAGGGTATCGTCAGACGCATCGATCGCTGCGAAGGTGAGCACCGCAGCCACCGTCGCGCCCGCCGCGTTCCGCACCGGCGCGGCGTTCACGCGCACCCGCATCCAGCCTCCCTCGGGGCGCGGGAACCGCATCTCCTCGTCGCGCACCTCCTCACCCCGCAGCAGCGCCCGCGCGATCGGCATCTTGGCCGGCTCATATGCCTGCCCCATTGCGTCGCGCGTCTGCCACCGCGCATAGGAAGCAATATTCCCTGTCTCCGGCATCGCGCGTCCAAGGATCTGCTCACCACGCGCATTCCCAAGGATCACCTGCCCGGACGACGCTTCAGCGACGATCACCCCGACGGGCATCTGCTCCAACACCTGTGCCAGCAGGTTGCGCTCCTCCGTCCGTATCCGCGTCCGCTCCCGCGTCAGGATCAGTTCCGCGACCTCGTCCGTACGCTGTTGCAGTTCGCTGTTGCTCGCGTGCAACTCCTCGACGGTCGCCTGCAACTCCTCGTTGACCGTCTCAAGTTCCTCGTTGCCCGCCTGCAATTCCTCGTTGAGCGTCTCCACCTCCTCCGAGGCGGCGACGATCTCCTCACTGCCACTCACCACCTGCTGATTCAGCTCGCGCAATACCTCATTGTCGCGGGCCAACTCCCCGTTCGCGGTCAGCAGGTCGCGGTTCGCGGTTCGTAGCGCCTCCAACCGCGCGTTCAAGTCGACCGCCTCCGCCCGCTGCCGCTCCGCCTCGCTCTCCGCGCCCCACTCTATCTGCGCTCTGTCCGCTTCCATCTGGCGGCGGCGCGTCACGGTTTCCGTTCGGTCGCTGACCACAATCACCGCCGTCGCGGCGGTGACCTCCTCACGCACGCCCGGTGCGATGTCGATCTGTGCATGGTGCGTTTCGCCGGTGGCGGACATGCCCAGGGTGACTTCTTCGAGTGGTGCGGGCGTTTCCCCCCGCAGTGCCGTGTCGATCGCCGCGCGCAGTTGGTCGGTCGGCGCGTCGCGGAGCAGATGCAGGAAGTCCTCGCCGATCGCCGCACCGTGGATGCCGAAGAGGCGGCGCGCCTCCCCATTGATGCTGCTGATGTCGTAGCGTCGGTCTACCTCGACGATGCCCACCGGCAGGCGAAAAAGCAGATCGGTGATGTGCGTCTTGGTCGCTTGAATCTGCTGCGTCGCCTGACGGACGCGCGCCAGCTCCCGTGCCGCTGCGGAGTTGGTGCGGCCATCACCGGAGCGGGGGGAAACCGGGCGAATGTCGCCGGCCGGCATCGGCACGGGCTCCGCCGTCCGCTGGAAGATCTTCCCGACGGTGCGATCGGTGGTATAGAGCGCGGTGAATCTGCCGGGCGTCTCGCTGTTGCCGAGCACGAGGTAGCCCCCCTCGCGCAGCGCATAGGTGAACATTTGCAGCGCCCGCTGCTGCAAGGGCGACGTGAAGTAGATCAGGACATTGCGGCAGAGGATCAGATCGATGCGCGGGAAGGGTGCGCGCTGACCGAGGTCATGCTCGCCGAAGACGATCATGCCGCGCACCGCCTTCTCCACCTCGTAGCTACCGTCTTCGCGCGGTGTGAAATGGCGCGCGCGCAACGCGTCCGGCACATTGGCCACCGCCTTCGCCGGGAAGACGCCCCGGCGGGCGTACGCCACCGCCTCGCGATCCAGATCCGTAGCGAAGAGGCGGACGGCGGGCCGCTCCGGGTCGTCGCCCAGCGCGTCGGCGACGAGAATGGCGAGAGAGTAGGCTTCCTCGCCCGTCGCGCAGCCGGCACTCCACAGCCGCAACTCGTCGCCCCGTTCCCGCGCCCGCGCGATGAGCTCAGGCACGACCTGCGCGCCGAGCGCGGTGAAGACCTCCGGGTCGCGGAAGAAGGTCGTGACCTTGATCAGGAAGGAGCTGGCGAGACGCTCCGCTTCGCCGGCCTGCGTACCCAGATAGGAGCGATAGGCATCGAGGTCCGTCTGGTGCGTCGCGACGAGTCGCCGCTGCAGCCGCCGCCGGATCGTCGGTCGTTTGTAGGGCGCGAAGTCGAACCCGGTCTGCTCGCGCACGAGCGCGAGAATCGCATCGACCGCCACATCCTCGTTCCGCCCCGGCATCCGTACCCCGCTGACCAGGTCGGCGAGCAGCGGCCCGATCCCCTCCAGCGGTGCGATGATATCGATGATTGTCGGCACGACGGCACTCGGCATGCCGGGGAAGCTGGCGGTTTGCGGGTCCTGGATGACTACCGTGCCCCCCGCCTCCTTGACAACCTGCGCTCCTTCCGCACCGTCATTGCCGGTGCCGCTGAGTACGACGGCGATCAGGCCATCGCCGAACACCTCCGCAGCGGAGCGGAAGAGCAAGTCGACCGACGGCTTGGGTCGGCCTGTACCACCCTGGGAGAGGGTGATCCGGTGATCGCTGAGAAGCACATGGCGGTCTGCGGGCACGACGAAGACCGTCCCCCGCGTGAGGGGGGCGTGATCGACGACGGTGCGCACCGTCAGGGAACTGCGGCGGCTGAGGATCTCCTCAAGGTGGCTGGGGCGCGACGGGTCGAGGTGCTGGGCGATGATGATTGGGGCGGGGAAGTCTGCGGGCAGACCGCTGACGAGGGTCGAGAGCGCCTCGATGCCCCCCGCCGATGCACCGACGACGACGAGTTGATCGATAGGGGACGATGCGGACATGGGAACCTTCCTCGCCATGCTGACGGGCCGCTTACGTCGCAGTGATCGCGAGCACGCGGACCGGGCTGCCACTGCCACCGACGATCTTCAACGGTGCGGCGATCACTACCGCGCCAGTCGGGGGCAGTTGGTCGAGATTGCAGAGGCTGGCGAGGCCGAACTTCCCCGCACCGTGCATCGTCGTATGATTCGGGAAGGGGGGATCGAACCCGCCTGCCTGCCCCGCATCCGTTCCGACCGTCTCGACGCCGACCCCGAGGATATCGCGTTCGTGCGCCAGGAACTCGGACGCACTTTTGTGAAAACCGGGAGTGTGCGGGCCGTTCGCGTCGTCGTTGAAGAACTCCTTCGGGTCCGTGCGCTTACTCCAGTCGGTCCGCAGGAGCACCCACGCGCCCGCCGGGATGCGCCCGTGTGCGGCCTCCCATGCGGTGATGCCCTCCGGCATGAGGAGGAAATCGGGGTCCGCCGCCGATTCTTGTGAGACATCGATCACGCAGGCGGGGCCGACGAAACGGCGCGCGGGGATCGTGTCGGTGGCGTTGTCGGGCAGGTCCTTGCCGGTAATCCAGTGGATCGGCGCGTCGAAGTGCGTGCCCGTGTGCTCGCCGAGATGGAGGGTATTCCAGTACCAGCCGGGGCCGGCATCATCGAAGCGCGAGATCACCTCGATCGTCAGGCCCGGCGACGCACCGAAAATGGGCGGCAACCCGATGACCGGCGTCTCCGGGCTGAGTGGTTGCGTGAGGTCCACCACCGTGATGCGTCCGGCGGCGAGGTCGTCCACGAACTGCGCGAGCACACTGGACATCTGGCACTCCTTCCCGATGATTGCGGCGGCACGAATCGCTGTGTGCGCGCATCATCCCCGGCGCGCTGCGGTTTGTCTATACACGCGCGGAGAAACCTCACCCCCGGCCCCTCTCGTACGGAGCCATCTACGTGGAGAGGGGTGCCTCGCTGCATGTGCCGTGGCATTCCTCACGTACCGTGCTCTCATGTGGGTCGCTCCCCCTCTCCACGCAGATGGAGAGGGGGTCGGGGGGTGAGGTTGATAGGGGGCATATCACCGCTGGGGGAGATGGTGTAGTCTCATACGATAAAGGCGATCGATCGCGTGAAATTGCAGGAGGCAGCATCATGGAAATCGGCATCGGGCTGGACATGACGGCACGATTGACGTATGCGGAGCATCGTGAGGCGATCCGCGAGGCGGTCGCACTTGGCTATACGAGCGCCTGGACCCCCGCCGGGTTCGCGCCGGACGCTTTTCATACCTGCGTGCAATGGTCCCAGGCGGCGGAGACGGCGGGCGGGACGAGTTTTCAGACGGGGATTTCGGTCGTGCCCGTGCCGATCTGGCAGGTATCCTCGCTCGCCAGTGTCGCCGCAACGACCGGGCAACTGACCGGCAGCCGCTTCAGCCTCGGCATCGGCACCGGCAGCATCACGAGCGAGCCCTACCGCGCGAGCCTCGGCCTGCCCGCCTATCCCGCCGATTGCCCTGATGCGCGATTACCTCGTCACTCTGCGCGCGCTGCTTCGTGGTGAGCGGGTCGATTACACCGGGCAGACGGTGACCCTGCGGGGCGTACAGCTCGATTGGCCGTGGGAGCGACCGCACGTGCCCGTCGTGCTCGGCGCGCTCGGTCCGCAGATGTTGCGGCTTGCGGGTGAGGCATCGGACGGCGCGGCGCTGAATTGGTGTACGCCGGAGCAAATCGCCTGGAGCCGTGAGCGCGTCGCGGAGGGCGCGACGCGGGCCGGGCGCGACCCCGCAGAGGTCAAGATGATCGAGTACATCCGCATCTGCGTCGATGAAGACGAAGACGCGGCACGGCGCGCCTTCACCCGCGCGATGATGGGCTACGCCCTCGCCCGGCCCGGCGCGATCGAAGGACGCAGGGCTACCGCGCCCACTTCGCGCGGATGGGCTTCGATGCGGCGCTCACCGACCTTGAAGCGCGGCGGGATGCGCGGTGCACCGACCGATGAACGTCGTCGATGCGTTCCCGCGCGAACTGCTCCTGATGGTCGGCTACTACGGCAAGGCGGCGGGCGCGGCGGCGGCCTTCCGCAGCCTCGCGGTGGGGCTGGACGTCGCGCTCGTCCGCGTCGTCCCGGCGCGCCCCGGCCTCGCGGCGGTGCAGAATGTCATCCGGGCGTGCGCGGAATCCTGATCGTCCGTTCTCTTTCCTCACCCCCGGCCCCCTCTCGTACGGAGCCATCGCCCGAGATCGAGGATATGAGTCGGGGTTTCGTATGGCGATGGAGAGGGGTGGCGCACGGGAAATGCCGTGGCGTTCTCTGAACATCCCGTTTCCCCATATTCATCTCTCCCCCTCTCCATCGCCATACGAAACCCCACTATTCCTCGATCTCAGGGCGATGGCTCCATACGAGAGGGGGACAGGGGTGAGGTCAATGATTGACACCGCCAAATAGTCCTGCAATTCTCACTGTACGTAGTATTGTCGTAGAAAAGTAACCGTCACACACGAATTAACGGGGCTCTCATAATGCTGCGTCGCATCTCTTGCCGGATGTCTCGGCTTGGCTTCGTCGTTGCACTCCTCGGTCTCTTCGTGCTCTTCGTGCTCTTCTTCGCGCATCCGCTGCGCGTCGATGCCGCCTCCCTCACTGTCAACACCACCGCTGACGACACCGCGAACGACAATCTGCTCTCCTTGCGTGAGGCGATCAATGCGGTGAACGCCGGAAATGTCGGCACCCTGGATGCGGGGGCGGTGAGCCAGATCACCGGAGTGTTTGGCACAAACGACACGATCACCTTCAATCTTCCGAATCCCTCCACGATCACCCTGGCGCTTGGGACGCTGGGGGTGAGTAAGGATGTGACGATTCAGGGGCCGGGAGCGAGCGCGCTGGCGGTAAGTGGGGGCGATAGCGTCGGCATTGGCTTCACAGTGAATCTTGGTACGACGACCCTCAGCGGGCTGACGGTCAGGAACACGACCTCCGCGGGCATCCGCATTTTTGGTCCGGGAGCGATGATCACAGACTGCATCTTCAGTAATATCGGCAGCGGCAATTCCAACAGCAATGGCATCATAAGCTCCACCGGTGGCCTCGTCACGGTGACGAACACCGTCGCCAGCGGCAGCGGCACCGGCATGAACAATAACTCCGGCGGCTCGATGCGGGTCATCAATAGCACGAGCAGTGGCAACTTCCGCAGTATTTTCAATTTCGGTACCGGCACTATGCTGTTGGAGAAAAGCACCTTCAACGGTAATGGTACCGGCCTTGAGACTGCCGGTACCGTGGTGGTGGCGAGTAGCACGATTAGCGGCAATACCCGCAATGGCATCCAGAACGACAGCGCGGCTCTGACGGTGACGAACAGCACGATCAGTAACAACGCGACGGGCATTCAGGTCAACATTGGTAAAACGCTGGCACTGGGCAACAGCATCGTCGCGGGCAACACGACGGACATCAGCGGCAGTGTGACGACGGATCAGGGGCACAATGTGATCGGCGGTACGCCGCTGCTGATGCCGCTGGGGAACTATGGCGGATCGACACAGACCCAGGCGCTCCCATCCGCCTCCCCCGCCATTGACCTCACCCCTGCCCCCTGCCCCGCCTTCCACGACCCGACCACCGGCACGGACATCACCCTCACCGCCGATCAGCGCGGCTTCCCCCGCCTTGCCGGGAGCGGCTGCGACGCCGGGTCGGTCGAGTTCCGCGGCTTCGTGCCTACCGTCACCGGCGGGGACGGTCAATCAACGCTCGTCACGACGCCCTTCCCGAATTCGCTCGCACTCAGCCTGGCATCGAACGAGACCGAGAGCACGATCAATGCGATCCCCGTCACCTTCTCCTTGACGACGAGCGGTGCTTCCGCCACCTTCGCCCCCCTCGCGGGCTGCACGCTGACGAATGGCAACCTGACCGCGACCTGCCCGAGCAACGAGGGCGGCATGCGAACGGCAAGATCACGACAGGAGGGCAACCGGGCACGGCCACGATTACCGTGACGGTCGGCGGGGTAACGACGACGCTAGTAGTGACCGTGACGCCGCCAACGCTGACAGGCATCATCCCACCCGGACAGCGACCGACAGGTGCGGGGACGAGCAACCCCGCCCCCGCACCCGCACCGAGCAATCGGGGCACGGGTTCACCGGGCGCACCACCGGGACCGATCATGGGGCGATAAACCCCGAGTGATCTGAGCGTAACCCAGCGCCCGCGTAGCGAGGGGGAACGGCGAGCGTCATTGACTATTCCCGGCGGGTTCGTCCTTCAGCATCTCCACGTCGAAGGAGGGTCCGTCGTACTTCATCCCGCTCACCGCGAAGCGGATGCGATAGATGCCGATCTTCGCCAGCAGCAGATCGTTGATCGTCACCGCGATGATTCCGCGATGCCGGGGATACGGTGAGTCAACGATGATCTGCTCGCGCATCACCAGCGTTTCGCCCGGCCCCAGGATGTCGATGTCCAGGGCGATCCGCCGATCCTTGTCCTGGGGGGTGAAAACGAGAAGCACCGGGACGACGTAATTCGAGAGCCGAAACGGCAACTCCGCGACACTGAGTGTGAACGGACCGAACCCTTCGACATCGAGCCGCCCATCGGGCCGCTCGGTAACCTTCTCCGCGAAGAACGCGCCCTCGACCCGCATCTCGCACTCCTCCCATTCGTTTCAATAGGACGGGAGTGTAACAGATGAGAGGTTGTCATCCTCTTTCACGATAGACCTGTCGTAATTAGGAGTTACGCAGTTCAACAGGGAAAACCCGGTGGTAGCAGGCTTTCCAGCCTGCCTCCCCACCTCGAAAGGGCAGGCTGGAAAGCCTGCTACCACCAGAAAAAAGCCTCAACTGCGTAACTCCTAGTAATAACCGGCCCGCTCCGCTCATAGGTATCGTAAAGGGTGATCCGTAGATCACCCCTGTCGTTGCGGTATTCCGTTGCCCTCACAAGAAATCCACGAGAGCAGTTTCCGCAACCACTGGCCCTGCAAAAATCCCCGGTGGCGGCGGGCTTCAGCCTGCCGCAGCAAGGGATGGCAGGCTGAAGCCCGCCGCCATCGAACATCTCTCGGCTCAGTAATTGCGATCGGTCGCCCGGGACGCAAAAGGCGAGGATCACTCCCCGCCCTCCGCCTCGCTCGTAATGGCTAATCGTTATCGCCCGGTCGGCGGTGGCATCACTGCACCTGTTGGCGCACTACCTGCCCGGCTCTCCTCGGTAGGCACTCCTCCGCCCGGTGCGGCACCCGGCTTACTCGGTGGCTGCAGCACACCCGCATTCGTCAGTGCGAATGTCGTGTCATCCGTTCACTATGGCGATGACCTGATAGCTGCCCCGCAGGTTGTTGGCAATAGAAGGTCGGTGCGGTCGCGACACCGCTCGCATTCGTCGTCGCGATGATGACTCCTCCCGCGAAGCTCCCTGATGCACCACTCATGGGCGCGATGAACGTCACGACGGCCCCCGAGACCAGGTTGCCCTGACTGTCCTTGACGGTCACGGCCAGCGGCACACTGAAGCTCGCTCCCACCGGCGTCGATTGGGGAGTCGTGTTCGGGTTGACCGTCATCGAGGCGGGTAGTCCTGCGGTGTTCGTCAGCGTGAAGTTCAGCGGAGGCAGACCGGGCGTGCTCGCCGTCACTGTGTACGGCCCACCCGCCACGCTGTTTGCCGTCGCGTTCACACTCGCCTGCCCGTTTGCCGCGGTCGTCACGGGGTTGGGCGTGCTCAAGGTTGCGGTTGCCCCGCTCGCCGGAGCGGTGAAGGTGATGATCAGACCGGGGACGAATGCGTTCCCGAGGTCAGGGCTGGTCGCAGTGACGGTCAGTGGCTGCGGGAAGGGTGCAACACCGGCGTGGACTGGCCCTCCACCACTCGTGACCGCGAGGGCGATCCGCAGCTCGAAAGCACCGATGTCACACGCGGGTCCCTGTGGACGGGTGAAGCCCCGTTGATCGTCGGTGACCGTGGTGCCACAGCCATTCGTCCCCGTCGGGGATCGCGTCGCGTGCGGGAGAGGCGAGGGACAAGGCGTGCGTCTGGGTCGGGCCGCCATTGCTGGCAAGCGGGAGGAGATTGGCATCGAGGGGAGCGGCGATCGTGCCCGTCTTGTCACTCGCCACCCATCCCGAGGAGCCATCGCTCTTGCCAATCAGGTTGTTGCCACTGCTGGCGATCGGCACCCCGCCGAACCCGGTATTGACGCTGACATCCGGTCCTGTGGTGGCGGCGGTATTATCGGCGATGATGGTGTTGCGAATCACCGGGGCAACTGCACTGTCGTTCCGTACTCCGCCCCCATCAGTACTACTGCTGTTCTTGGTGATCGTGTCATTGATCAGCGTGAGAGACGCCGCATTCGCGTTGAGAATCCCCCCGCCACCAGAGTTCCCCGTGGTCGTGTTGGTGCTGATCGTGGAATCGATCACCGTCAGGGTACCGGAGGAGAAGATGCCCCCGCCATAGAATCCCGTGTTCGCCGTAATCAGACAATGGCGGATCGTGGCCGTTGTTGTCCCCCCGCCACTGAGTAAGACGCCGCCGCCATTGACCATTCCGTGGCCATGCTGAATAGTGAGCCACTCCAGGGTGACATTGCCTGGAGAGCTGATCGTCACAACTGCGCCTGTGTCACTGCCATCAATGATCGTTGCGCCCGTCGTCGCTCCCTGAATCGTCACCGTCTTGGTGAGCACGAGATGCTCGGCATAGGTACCGGCCGCGACAGAGATCGTGTCACCCGATGCCGCAGCATTGGTGATCGCCTGGCCGATCGTCTTGCAGGCGGTGACCGGGCCACAGGTCGGGCTGTCCGTCCCCGATGCACCATTGACTAGAAGGGTCGTCGCGGCCCGCACCGGCTGCACGGCGACAGCCGCGATGACGAGGAGGCCGAGGAGCGCGATAACCGACACGAGTCGAGACAGACGGCGAACTCCCAGGATCATCCCCTCACCCCTTTTGTGTGCGTCCACGTTTTGATGTCTGCAACATTTATCGGTGCAGTATTGTCGAGAATGCAGAAGGCGTCAACGGCGTGTAGCGCGTGATCGGATCATGGGGCACACAACAGCCGCCCTTCCCAGGGTCGCAAAACGGGACCGTCGTCACCGATGACCCACCGGACGAATGATGCATGAAATGCGCGTGAGGAACTGTTTAAGACGTCGCGCCCTCGATAGAGGATCGAGGGCGCGTGTCACATGTGCCGTAGGTGCCCATCGCATCGGTGGTGGTGTTCCGCCGAGTTGATCGGGCTAGGCTCGTTAGGCGGGAGACACCACCGTAGTGGTGCCCGTCAAAAGAGGAAATCAGAGGGGAATATCTATCGCCAACACCCGCGATGGGTGTGAGGCTGCACAGCTCTGAATACCTCAAACCAGCGAACCGGCAAGGTATCGGTTTGTAAAGCTTCCGGTCGGCGTCTTTTGCGTCTCCCGGTTTGTGAACAATGTCACTATATCATGCGACCCCGGCCCGGTCAACCCTCCCAACGATCAGGAGTCTCCCCTACCTTTGGACAGGTACTTTTGCCGGAATGTCCGATACACAAGGGTTTACGCACGTTTCATGCCATCGCTTATCATTGGCAACAACTATCGCCGCGATATTATTCCGCGAGTCGCCCGAGTGATTCCGCGAGTTGCCGTAATCGGGCCGCGTTGACTGCGTAATACTTCATTCCATTCGCGGGGCGGACGCGCACGATCCCTGCGGATTCGAGCATACTCAGATGCCGTGATACGGCGGACTGCGAGATGCCCAGCCGTGCGACGACCTCCTGCGCGTAGAGTTCGCCGTCACGCAGGATGGCGATGATCCGCAGGCGTGTGCCGTCCGCCAATGCACGGAGTGCGGCGAGATCACCGGTCGCGACCGGTTCCTCGATCACACGCCCATTGCGCGCCGGGCGACCGAGCGGGCGCATTGCATCGAAGTAGACCACCAGTTCCGGTGGGTAGAGCACATACGAGAGGAACGGGCCGAGATGGGCGCAGGGGACGAAGGTCGCGCGCTCGACCTCGCGTGCGGCGTGCTCGATTTCGGGGGGTAGCCGGTTGCCGGTCATGTCTGCGAATGCTTCCGCGAGATCGGATTCGTGCAACCGCTCCGCCCGCTCGGCCGCGCCGTGAAGCGGTTCCCGCGCGGACGCATAATCCGCCGCGTGGAACCCCTCTTCATAGTGGTCGTAAAGTGTGAGTATCTTCGCTTTCAGATCGGCGGGATGAAGTGCGAGATCGACGATATCCGTGAGTTTTGCACGGGTAATGCCGGGCGCGATGAATCGCTCCCACGCGGCGCGGTCACCCTCCGCCGGGTCAGGGTGTTCCTCACCCTGTTCATACTGGAGGCGCCGAAGCGCACGTTTCAGCGCGTTCACGTACCACGCGGATGACTGGTTACCGAGATAGGCGCGGTACATCGCGTAGGTCGCGTCCCGACGATCCGGCGAGAGGGGATCGAAAGCCATCAGCAACTCTTCGGCGAAGTAAATGCCGCGCCCTGAAGAGCCATAGAGCGTTTCGAGCGTCCGGAGGGCCGCTGCGTCCATCGCGGCGTGCGTCGCAATGCACCAGGGGTCCGCCTCCGTCTCCATCTCCGGCACACGATAGACAAGCACGAGCGTCTCGATGAGATCGAGCGGCGCGGAAACGACGAACTCCATTGTCAGTGCTGGCCGCCCGACGAGCAGCTTGCCCATGCCTATGCATCCCTTCCTGCGACCTCGACAGATCAATGCGCTCACACAGTTATGCGGGTATGACGATACCAGCACAAGCCTTATGCCGTCAAGCGCATAACCCAGCCGCAGGCCGAGGGGCGAAACCGGGGATCAGCACAGAGGACACAGAGACCACAGAGACCACCGAGAGGAGAAATGAAAAGATTACTCTCTGTGTCCTCTGTGTTCTCCGTGCTCTCTGTGTTGATCCCTCTTATCATCCGGTTGTTTATCCGGGTGGTGGGTCACCGGGGTCGGTGGTGTCGTCGCCGAGGAGGATGAGGATGGCGGTATCGGCAGGCAGATCGGCCGGGCGCTTCTCCTTGCCATCCTGTACCCGGCTGGCATCGATATTAAGGAGCTTCGCCAGCGCGAGCGCCGTCTGCTGAGCGGGGCCGTAATAGGTGATCCTCGTCTGTGTCGCTTTCCCCTTCACTGCCGGGGGCGCATCGGTCGCGGTGAGGCGCGTGAAGCCCGCCTTTTGCAACACGGTCGTCCAGCGCTTAGCCAGCCCGGCGTTCAGCGTGCCGTTCTCCACCACCACTGGCACATTGGTGTTCGTGCCCGGTGCAAGCCCGGAGCGGATCGTGCCGAAATTCTCCTTGGGCGAGAAATCCCGCGCCGCCGCCACGGCCTGCTGCCAGTCGATCGTCGCGTAATCGATGCCGGTGCTGGTATCCCTGCCGAGCAGGTTGTTGAGGCTGTACTGCTTGATCGCGTCGCCACGCAGATCGATACCGAGGCGGGCGAGGCCGAGCCACTGATCGTGCGGAAAATCGGTGCGCACCGTGTCTTTAAGGGCGTCAATCAGGTCCGTCCCCTTCGCGAGGAGGTTCAGCTTTAGCGCCTGCTCGCGGACGCCAAGGATGACCTGTTGCTGACGGTTGTTGCGCTGGAAATCGCTATCGTCGTGGCGGGTGCGAGCAAACTGAAGGGCTTCCGCGCCGTAGAGATGCATAGGCCCTGCCGGGAAGAAGACGCGCGTGAACTGATAATCCTCGGTGGGGTAGGCGTTGTCCACGATCGGATAGGGATTGTCCACGGTCACGCCGCCCACCGCATCGACAATCTTCTTGAAGCCGTTGAAATCCACCTGTGCGTAATAGTCGATCTTGATCTGAAAGTTCTTCTCAATCGTGTCCCAGACGTACGCGACACCGCCGACGCCCTTGTATTTCTGTGCATCACCATTGGCATAGACGTCCGCCATCTTCGCCAGGCCACCCGTCGGTTGCTGGACGCGCAGGTCACGCGGGATGGAGAGCAGGTGGCCGAGCTTTTCCAGTGGGTCGATGTAGGCGAGGATGATCGTGTCCGAGTGGGAGGAGTCGATATCGCCCTCGCGCGTATCCACGCCGAGCATCAGAATGGTGAAGGGGTCCTTGCGGTCGAACCGTGGTGCGGGGAGCGCAGTCGGCACGGCAGCCGACGGGTCGCTTTTATCTGCCGTGCCGGATGGCTGGCCGGGCGCGGCGGTACCATGCACGATATCGCCGACCGACGCGGTCGAGATGGTGTCGACCGCCACTTTGACATGGTCGTAAAACGCATAGATGCGGATGCCGACGAAAACAGTGAGCAGCACCGGCAGGAGCGCGAGGATGATGACGCCGCCCAGTAGCCTCTGACGGTGCGGGGCGGGGATGGCACCGCGATGGGTAGGCTTCGTGCCGCGTGATGGAGAGGCACGGTCGCTGCGCGGGTGCTCCTGAGATTCCTGCTCCCGGCGGGCCGCGCGGATGAAGCGCCGATAGGCGCCGCGGAGTTGTGGGCTGGCAGCATGTTTGGCGAGCATCAGACGCCGCGCGCGTCGCCCCGCTCCCTCACGCATCCGCTCATCCCCTCCCTGCTTGCACCGCCACCCACGAATGGACGGAGTCTAGCACGGAGATGATCGTGATGTCTCTCTGCGCGCACCCTGCGATCGACGGAAACGGTGGATGGACGCCCCCTCACAATCACGATAGGGTAGAATCACATAAGGCTGATACTGGGGGCAGAAGCATGATCTTTACCTTTGACGAAAGACCATCAGACTCGCCTTTTGTCGAAAGGATCTGGCGGACCCAAAGTGCGCGTGCAGGCTCCTTTCTCTCGCTTGCCATGAGCCATTGGGAGATGGTCGTGACGAGACAGAATGGCGAGACAACGCTCACGGTGCGGGGGCCGGAGACGAGTCGGGCTGGTCCTGGCTTGGCTCTCAATGATGCGGGCACGGCAGAGGAAAGAGGTATGATCGAATGAACCCATCTGAACTCATCGACAAACAAATCGCCGATCTCGCCGACTGGCGTGGTGGCCTCTTTGCCCGACTGCGTACACTGATCGGTGCGGCAGACCCCGACATCGTCGAGGAATGGAAGTGGAACACCGCCGTGTGGACGCATCACGGGACGGTCTGTGCAGTGGGAGCCTTTAAGGACCACCTGAAGATCAACTTCTTTAAGGGTGCATCCCTGGAAGATCGGCATGGTCTTTTCAACGCCGGCTTTGACGCAAAGGCGACGCGGGCGATCGATTTCCATGAGGGCGACACCGTTGATGAGTCCGCGCTCACGGACCTTATTCGTGCCGCCGTCGCCTACAATCGTGCCAGCCGGAAGGGATAACGGGAGAAACGAACGCGCCCCCTCTCAGGTTGGGAGAAGGCCGCGCCACGTCCCGACAATCAGATAGATCGCGGCGAGGAGGGCGTGTTCGCCCCACGGATCGGCCCACCGACGCATCTCATCGGGCGTCATCTTGCGGCCAAGACCGTAGGCGCGGCCGAGCATCGCCTGCACGCCGACATCCCCGACCGGCACGATATGGCCGCGTCCGAGCGTCCGTCCGAGGGTCCAGTGCGCCGTCCACGGCCCGATGCCGCGCACCGCCGTCAGGGTGGTGATTGCGTCCGCGTCGCTCATTATCGGCAGCGCCGCGAGGTCCAGTGCACCGCTGGTGACCGCCTCCCCGAAGGCGCGCAGGGCCGCCGCTTTCTGGCGAGAGAGCAGCAAGGGGCGCACCGCTTCCGGTGTGAGCGTCGCGAGGATCGCGGGCGTCGGGAGCATATACCGCGTCGTATCGCCCACGGTGAGTCGGGGGCCGTAGGCGGCGACGAGTCGTGCCTTGCATTGATAGGCGAAGGGGAGGGAGATCTGTTGCGCGAGGATGTTGACGATCACTTCTTCCACCACGCTACTCTTGCGGAAGAGTCGCAAGCCGGGGAGCGCATCCGCCAATGGCCCGATCACTGGATCGCGCGCGGCGACGACGAGAAAGGGTGCGATCTCGTCTGTTGCGCCGAGCATGGTCCCAACATATCCCGTAAGCTGATCGAGCAGGCGAGGTGCGACGTGTGCGGGGCCGGTGAAGGTGAGGGCGAGACGGGGTTCGCGCACCGATCCCTCCTGCCGGATCATGACCGCAACGAATGTGCCCTCTAGTATGAAGAGACGGCGGTAGGTCGTGCCATCCCAACGGTTGAGGAGCCGGGGATAGCGGGCGAGGGCGGTCATCGTCAGGTCGAGCGCGTAGGGCGCGGGCGGGTTCAGTACCGCGCGTCGAAGGACGGGCAGTGCATCGAAGGGGTCTTCCAGCGTGGCGATGCCTGCTGGAAGACCGGGGCTATCGCCGCCCACCGTATGCGGCGGTCGGTGGGGGCACACTCTCGGGCGGGTTGAGGCGCGCTTCGACGGCGCGAAGGTCCGGGTGGCGCGGGTAGGCGAGGGCGGCAACGGTCAGCATCGAGCGGGCGACTGCGGGATAGCCTGCCTCGATCAGTACTGTCGCGAGGTCCGCGTAGCTGATGGGCGGCATCTCCCAGAACCCCGGAATTGCCCCCCATTCGAGCTTCGCGTCGAGCCAGACCGCATTTCTGAAGGCTTGCTGTGCCGCCAATCGGCTGTTGTTGCTCGCCTGCCGTACCGCCTGTAAGGCGTACGCCCGCGCGACCTCTCGTTCTCCCTTCGGCACCTGCGCGCCCATCTGCGCCCAGCGGGAGGAGACGGAAGGAGCGGCGGTCGGTGGGCGGATAATCGGCATCTGGGTAGTCGCGACGAGATGTGGCGGATCCGCCAGCGCCTTGTGCCACTCGTGTTTCATCTCGGTGAAGGTGCGACGCACGGCGGTCCGGCGCGCAAAGACGATCAGGCACGCGACAGCCGCCAGGAGACCGAGCAGCACGATCCGCAGCATCAGCGTGTGGCTGGAATGGTGCGTAATCGGCAGCGTCAAGGGCGTCGTCGCGTGAACGTCCCCACTGGGTGGCGGGGTGACGGGTGTTGTGGGCTCCGACCCCTGTCGGGGTGCCGACGGGTCGTTCGCTGATTGCGCGGCGGCGCTGATGTGGCGGCGCGCGATCGGGCGCGATGCGGCGGGCGGTATCGCGTAGCCATAGGAGAGGAGATGCATCGCGTCCGTCCAGAAGGCTTCGGCAGTCGTGCCGAGTTCGACACTGAGCAGTTGCCGCCCGTTTTGCGAGGAGATTTCGATGAGCGTGTAGCCCGCGTTGTCGGTCTGCCCCGTTTTGCCGCCGATCACGGAGGGGTAGCGACCGTCGTAGAGGAGCTTATTCGTTGAGTGGACGGTGTGACCGAAGCCATCGTAGGTGACGGTCCCGGCGATCCGCATCAGCGTTGGGTTCCTGGCGAACGCCATGCCAATCAGGGCGAGGTCCGAAGCACTCGTCAGGTGGTCCGGTTCATCGAGACCGTGGGGGTTCGCGAAGTGCGTCTCTTTCGTACCGAGTGTCTTCGCCTTCGCATTCATCTTGTCCACGAAATGCTGGACGCTCTGCGGCCCGCTCGTGTCGCCCGGTTGCTTGCCGAAGGTGCGTGCGAGCGCGGTCGCAGCGTCGTTGCCGGAAGGCAGAAGCATTCCGTACAGGAGGGCCTCGACCGTCAGCGTCTCGCCGCTCTCCAGCCCCATGCTCGATTCACCCACAAGATCGCTCTCCTGGACGGTCACTTTGGCATCGAGCGGGCTGAGATCGAAGACGACGAGCGCAGTCGTCATCTTCGTGACGCTGGCCGGGGCGCGTGGGGTGTGGAGGTCCTTGCCCCAGAGAATCGTGCCGCTGCCAAGTTCGATCACCGCCGCCGCTACCGCCGTGACCTCCGGTGCGGCGGGTGTCACGGCGGCCTGTTCGTTCTCGGCAAGGGCCGATACCGGGAGGAGAACGAGGGCGACAATTGCCCACCATGCCGCCCAACGTGGCAGTGCGCGATGCCCCATAGACCGCGTAACCCTTCCCCTGGTCACTCCGCACCCACCGGAGGCGCGGTTGGGCCTTCCCCGCGACCGCGCGCGCGGAGGATAGCAAGAACGCGCTCGATCGGCAAACCCGGTACGCGGTAATTATCCCGGCCGGTCATCCCCCGGCCCGCGAAGATCGCGTTGATGATCGCCTCCTCGGTCGCTTCGATCACGGCGGTGAAGAGGAGAGAAATCAATGCGCCATCCTCCGCGATGGCCTCGATGGTTCGCACCGGCCCTGCCGGGCGATGGGGGATACGGTTCGCGATATGCGTGCTGAAAATCAGGGTGATGTCGCCGCTGCCGTGGTGCGCCATCGCACCCGTGCGACCCAGGCCGAGCGCCGCACGGCGCGCGAGGCGCGTCAGTTGCCGCGTCGTGGTCGGTGCATCGGTCGCGAGCAAGATGATAATACTCCCGTCGTGCGATTCCGCTGCCCACGCCTCCCGCGTTGCGGCGAGGGTGCGCCCGACCGGAACGCCATCGATGCGTAGATCATCCAGTCGCCCCGTATTGGCGAGGACGAGCGCGCCGACGGTGTAGCGAGGGTGCGGCGCGGGCAACACGCGGGAGGCGGTGCCGATGCCGCCCGTCACCCCGAAGGCGACCATGCCCGTCCCCGCGCCGACACTCCCCTCCGCCACCGGGCCGTCCGCAGCGTCCGCCAGCGCGCGATGGACATGCGCGGCCTGGACATGCCGCCCCTGGATGTCGTTAAGTCCGCCATCGTTGCATTCCATCACGACGGGGTTGACGCTCGTCGTCGTGATGCCGATGGCGGGTTCCACCGCGAGCATGTGGTCGATCAGGGCGTCCGCGACGCGCGGGATATTGAGGGTGTTCGTCAGGAGGATCGGCGTTTCGATTGCGCCAAGTTCGTCTACCTGCACGAGGCCAATGGACTTGCCGAAACCATTGATCACATGACTGGCCGCAGGCACCTTCTCGCGGAAGATATTCCCGCTATGCGGCAGGATCGCCGTGACGCCGGTGCGCGCGGGCCCCTTGCCCGGTACGAGTGCGCCTTCCCCGAACGCCACCCTGCAATGCCCCACACGCACACCCGGCACATCGGTCAGGGCGTTCCACCGCCCCGTCTCCATCGTGCCAATCGTGATCCCGTACGCGCGGGCACGCTCATTGCCTCGTGGGTCGCTCGTTCCGCTTGTCATCCTGCCACCTGCCGCACTTATGTCTACCTCGCACCCTGCATCCTACACTGGTGTACGTACACTTTGCAACCTTGAACAATTGTTCTGCGATTTGGCCCTAACCCCCCAACCCCCTTCCCCACAGGGAAGGGGGAGAAAAGGCTCCCCTCCCTTCGCGGGGATCTCGTCTGCCACGCCGTGGCGTTCCTCGATCGCTGGGATCTATCAAAGGTCCGCTCCCCTTCCCCGTGGGGAAGGGGCCGGGGGTTAGGGCGGACGGGTGAGGTTCTTTCAGGCCATGCTATACTGCGGGACGGTGTCGGCAGATGCAAAGGAACGAGCGATACAGAATGTTTTATCCGGTCTTCGCGCTCTTCATGATTCTCGTGACCTGCTATATCGCGGCAGCGGTGATTGAGTACGGCATGGGACTCTCCCTTCGTGGCAATGCCGGGATACTGCTTTTCGGGGGGGCACTCCTGCTCCTCGGCCTCGCGCTCTGGTGGACGTTCGACGCAGTGCGGGCGGTCTCTCCAACGCGAGGAATCGAGTTGCTGCGCGCGGTCGTTTTCCTCTTGATCGCCGGGCCGATCCTCAGCGCGCCGCCGCTCACCGCACAGGTGGCGAATGGCGGAGGCACCTTCGTGTCGATTGGTCGGTTCCGCCGCGTGATCTGGCGACCCGCGTCGATCATCGGTCTCGCGCTGATCGTGCTCTGGTTCCTCTCCTAAGAATCGCGGTACGCGGGGTGCGCGATCCGTGCGCCTCTCGCGCCCGCGACGCAAATATGTGACGGTATCGGTACCTGTTCACCGCCAACGAAGGGAGCATGGCATGTCCGACCACGCGCCGCCCGGCACGCCCGCGAACGATGACGACGCGACGATTGTTCCGGGCAGACCGCCGCCCCCCTCACGACCGCCACTCTACGGCAATCCGCCCCCGTCTTCGCCCCCGCCACCACCGCAAGGCGGGCCCTATGGCGGTTATCCGCCGCCTCCACAAGGAGGAGGCTACGGTGCCCCACCACCTGCCTATCCGGGTGGTAGTGGTAGCCCACAGCCATATGGCAGCCCGCCCGCATCGCCACCGCCATATGGGAGCCCGCCCGCCTCACCGCCCTATGGTGGAGGCTATCCGCCGCCTCCGTATGGCGGGACGCAACCACTCCCGCAGCCACCACCACAAGGCGGGCCGTATGGCGGCTATCCACCTCCGCCTCAAGATGGAGGCTATGGTGCCCCACCACCGGGCGGATACCCGCCACCGTATGCCCCGCCACCGAAGAAGAGCAATCGCGGTCTTTTCCTGGGTCTCGGCGGTGGTTTGGTCGCGTTGCTCGTGATTGTCGGTGGCATCTTCGCCTTCACCCAGCGGGGCGGTAACGATACCGCAACGGCGACGCCCGCGCGCGCCGTTTCCAGCGCCTCGGTATCGACGACGACTGTGGTCGCCATCGTCACCCAGGCGGGCGGCGGGAATATCCTCGCCACGCTCTCCGCCGCCGCGACGGGCACCGGCGGGCCTGGCACCGCCGCTACACCGTCCACGGTGGCGGCGACACCCACGGCACTCGCCGGTACGAGCACCTCCGCATCGGCAACCGCCGCCACACCGACCCGGAGCGCATCTACGACGGCGAGCGGCAGTAGTACCGCAGCGACGACCACCGCAGCGGCAGTCAGGACGGCCACTGCCGCGTCCGCAAGCCGTCCTGCGGGTTCAGCGGCACCGACGGGGAGCGCGCGGCCCGGTACTGCCGCAGCAACGACCTCCGTAACGCTTGGGCAGACCTGGACGGACCCGAACGGTCGCGTGAAACTGCAATATCCGAATGGCTGGACAGTGACGAAGCAGGCGAACTCCCAGAGCAACATCGTCGAGATCGATGGCCCGGACAATGTGTCGTTCTACATCGACACCTACAAGCAGAGCGGCACACCGACTGAGGAGATGCAAACGACGCAGGATGAGCGGGCGAAGAGCACCCAGTTCAGCTTCACCTCCAGCCCGGTGACGGACACGAAGGTGGCGGGTGAATCGGGGAAGATGGTCTCCTACACCGCGAAGCGGAAGGACCAGCCGACCGCTACGGGCACCGACGGCATCCTCTGGATCGTCAATCATGGGAACACGGAGTACGATTTCGAAACGCTCGTCGTGGGCAAGCATCGCGCCGAGATCGACGCGATTCTCGCAACGGTCACCTTTACCGGGTAGCTTAACCCACCCCCCAACCCCCTCCCCATCAGGGAGGGGGCGCACTCTTGGCCTTCTCAGCCACCATTAGACATTAAGGCATTGGCTCCGGGGGATTGAAGATGACTTCCCCAATCTGCGATCTCCTGCGCCGCGTCGAAGAGGAAGCCCCCATGCACGCGCTGTCCCCGGAGGATCGCGGGCAGCCAGTGGGCGGCGTCCGCCCACATCGCCGCGAATGGGATCGCATAATTTCGAACCACTGCGGTGCCATCTCCTCACTCTCGCGTGGCTCGCCATACCAGTGGTGGACGCGGTAGACGCACACCTGCTGATCCCAGTCCAGATTGTCGGGGAACAAGAAGTCGAACGTGGCGACCCGCTGCATTGCGCGCACAACGACACCGATTTCCTCGTGTACCTCACGGACAGCGGCCTGCTCGATGCCCTCTCCCGGCTGCGTCTTACCCCCCACCCCGCTCCACTTGCCCATGCCGAAGCCACGCTTCTTCAACGCGAGCAGCACGTGCGTGTCACGTATGAGGAAGCACGGGTCGCTGAACGGAGCAGGGTGATGCGGGTCGCCTGATAGATGCGGAGCATCGTCCCTTGCACCACTTCAGTCCTTTCTGTGAAGCCGGATCGCTCCCGCCGCGTGGTGGATGGTGGCGACCTGCATCAAGAATCGCGAAGCGGAGCATGGCAGGAGAGCGTCCGTCAAAGCGCTGACTGGTATGTATACCCTGTCTTGACTCTCCCGCAGTCTCGATGAAGCTGAATGACCCGTTTCTGCGCTACCAGGGAGAATAAAACTCGTATGATACTCGATGTCGATACAGCGCTCAGTGCTAATCGCCTTTGGCGGTTGTGGTGTATCGAGCGTGCAGAAGCCCCCATCTCTTGACGAAGCATAGATTCTGGCAGACCAACTTGCTGCAAAAGATAAGCCAGCGTAGAATAGGCTACACAGAGCATAATATAGGTTGAGAGTCTGTGGAAGATCCGCCGCAAGCGGGGACGGAGGAATTATGGAGAGCAGTCACCTTGGTATTCATCCGGGAGCTAATCTAAACCTATTTAGCGACGAGGAAATGCAAATCATCCAAAAGCTGTCTCAGGAATGGTTTGTCACGGCTGGCGGTACTGTAAGCCCAGGCGCATCTAGCACATATCAATATGTTCTTATTAAGCCAGCTAAAAACTATCAGGAACTGTTTAATCTTGATCGGGAAATCGTAGTGATTTTCAGTCGCTACACGACATTTGAGCCGAGAACTCTTGATGCCATCGATCATGTCATCAATCGCCAGGAAGCCCTCAGGGTCGAACGCATCTGCAGCGTCGTCATAAGTAAAGATGAAGAAGTCGAGCAGAAGCTTCGTGATTTACTAAAGAATGAAGAGTCGCAAGTGGTTATTCCGTTTTCGTACACAGAGATGCTCGAGAGTCACGATCCCTTTTTCGTCCGCAACCGTTTCAAAGAACATTTCTACGCCCGCGACCTCTTCGCCTTCGAGTCGGCGCTGAAGAAAGATATCTACTTCTTTGGGAGGAAAGACCTAGTCCACGAGATTGCCAACAGGCAATAAATCGAATGAGAATTCCGGACTCTTCGGATTGAGGAAATCTGGTAAGACTTCTGTAATCTACGGTGTCCAGCGTGCCTTGGCACAAATGGATGCAAAATCCTTGGTCATAGACTGTCAAAGTCCAGCATTTCATATGCGAAGATGGAACGAGGCCCTTTACTACATAATCGACCGACTTAAGGACCATGTAGTCTCACATTCAGAGCTTTTCATCGCAGAAACACATTACACGGAAAAAGATGCTGCGCTGTTATTCAGGCGAGACATCCAAGCAGCATTCCGCCAGCTCGGTAAAAAGAATATCTTGCTAATATTTGATGAAGTTGAGAATATAACTTTTAGAATATCCCCCACCTCTCATTGGGCAAATGGATTGGACTTCGTATTCTTTTGGCAGACCCTACGCTCGCTGTTTCAGGAGCTTGACGACGTATTCTCATACCTCATTGTAGGAACCAACGCGATGTGCGTTGAGGTCTCGTCAATTCAAGGCAAAGACAACCCGATATGGCGTGCAGGGCGGGGTCCTTGCGAGCTCGCGCAGGAACTCGATGCCGTTCATCTTCGGCATGTTGAGGTCGAGGAGGACGAGCCGGTTCTCCTTCGGCATCGAGCGCTGCGCAGATTCTCCAGCGCCTCGACGCCGTTCTCCGCGACGATCAGCGGATTGGTGATGTTGCTCTTCTTGAAGGCGCGTTGCACGTTCATCACGTCGACTCGTCGTCGTTGACCAGGAGGATGTTGAGGCAGCGGTCGCGCGTGGTCGCGTCGGCGACCGGAAGCTGAGTCGAGCTCATGCGGGCGTCATACGTCGGCGGTGGTGGACACGGGGGCCGCCGGCCACGTGAAGTGGAAGGTGGCGCCTTCGCCTTCGGCGCTCTCCACCCACACTCGGCCGCCCTGCCCCTCGACGATCTTCTTGGACCACGGAGAGCCCTATGCCCGTGCCCTCCACCTGGTCCACGTCCCGGTCTGGGGGTAGCGAAACGTGCAGTTAGGCTGAGGCCAGCAACGGGCTGACCGACCCCGCAGTCTGGAGGCACACCCATGTCCGCTGAGAACTTTGACGCCATCGCCCCCGTCGTCATCCGCTACGCCGAGGCCCGCCTCCGTTGCCCCGACCTTCAAGCCATCGCATTGGTGATCGCCTGGTGGGCCTGGCGCATCGCCAACCGGCCAAGCGGCACCTGCCCGCCGACGCGTCTGGGCCAGGGTCGGCGTCCGGCACGCCCTTGCCGGGCGTGACCTCCCGGCATCCGCTCGAAGTTCCGGGACGCCTGGGATCACCTGGATCAGTGGCAGGGGGCGGGATGGAGCGACGTGGCCGACCGCAGGCCCGGCCCTCTGCACGCCGCCATCGCCCGCGAGGAGGTCGACGGTTCTGCGCCGGGCTGGACGACTTCGAGCGGGAGATGTGCGACCTGCTGGCTGACGGGACTGCCGAACCAGGAAGTCGCCCGCCGGATGAACCGGACGCCGGGTGCGATCTCCCAAAGAAGGCGGCGGTTGCTGGCGAGATACTCGAAGCAGTAGTGTCCAGATGACGGCGGGGTGATCGCCCCACCCCTTCGTCATTTCCGCTGGGGACGGTCACCGGCCCGCTGCTCCTGACGGACGGCTTGGGCCGCCAGGAAAACGAAGGCGGTGTCGATGAAGTCCTCCCAGTGCCGCACGGCGAACTCCCAGGCTTCGGCTCGGGAGGCGCTCGGGTTCTCGTGCAGGTGGCGAGCGCACGGCGAGCGTGTGGCAGACCACGGCGACGTGCCGCTCGAACTCGGCATCTGGCATCTCGTGGAACATTCGATCTTCCTCTTCGGCGGGCGACGGTGAAACTGTGCCGCCGAACAATGCCGAGTTTAGAGTTCCGGCCAGGACATGGGGCGTGGTAGCGAAAGGTACAGTCCGGCCTTCACGGCGAGCGGGCAATGACGTGGAGGGGTGACCCATGACCGAGGAACGTGCCAGGAGCCAACTCGGGTAGATGTTGCGGCGGACGCTGACACGGTGCAGCATCCTCCACCTGCTGGCCGAGGCGCTGCGGGAGTCCGCCGAGAGCGACGGCGGGGAGAACTGCGAGCAACTCCGGGCCGGGTGAGGCTCGTCGAAGAGGCCCTGTTCGTCGTCGGCATGGGCGTCGATGCGGCCTTGCCCCGATGACGGATTCATCGGCTCGCAGTTTGGGAATTTCTTGTGTCGAAACCCGAACACGATCCTGCCTGAGCCTGGTTCCATAGGCGGGTGGAGGAGTGGCCTACGCCCCGGTTTCTTTCATGAACAGGCGTGTTGCAAATCTTTCGGTTCAGGCATTTTCCCTGCTACTGCTACGGGCTGAAAAAAGTAGCAAGGGACTCCGACTTGAAAAAATGCGGGCGGGAGTGCTGTCGCTGCTTCCCGTGGGGCGGACCTGGCCAACGAGCGG
>CAVXPY010000049.1:0-21420 GCA_963763655.1 uncultured Chloroflexia bacterium | reverse complement strand
GACGTAGCATGGCTGGCACTGCGGGGCGAGGATCTCTTGACAGAGCCTACGAATCGCATCCGGATGTCGGTGCGTCGGGCAGTCGTATCGTGTGTTGTGCCGGTGGAGACCAACCAGGGACTGTTTTCGGGATGCTGGAGGCCGCCATTGCCGCCACCTCCGCGTCCGTATCATAGGGGACACGGTACTGGGTGACATTCCAGACGCCGTCCCATTCAAGGATCGTGTACTTGGCGACGGGCTCGCCGTCCGTCGCGAGAGAGACACTCGCGACATTGACGAGTGTCATGCCCCCCCATTCCCGCACGCACGGCATGTGGTAATGACCGCAGCAGACGATGCGTGCATTCGCGCCGCCGTATAAGCGCGCGAGATCGTCATCGCTCGTTTCCGCATTGAAGGCCCAGCCATAGAGGTTGTGAATGTTCGCGTGGACGATGAGCACGTCCTCATTTGGGCTGAGTGAAAGCCGGAGGGTACGGGGAAGCATCTGTAGTGCGACCATCCGGGCCGGGCCGAGGGCGGCGACTGTCCAGGGTGCCTGTGCATTGGTCAGCGGCGTCCAGGGGCTATTCGGCACGGTATACTCCGGATCGTTGTTCCAGAGCCGTTCATCCTCATTGCCGAGCAGGCAGATACACCCCGCCGCCTGAAGCGCGTCCCACGTTTCCGCCGGTCGCGGCCCCGCGAGGACATGATCGCCCGGCACGACGATCATCTGAAGGGGGCGATGACGGTCAAGCGCGGCGAGGACGGCGTTGAGGGCGGTCAGATTGCCGTGGACATCAGAAAAGAGCGCGATACGCATCAAAGGCGTTCCCCAGAGTAGTCGGTAGTCAGTAGTCGGTAGTCAGAACGAAGATGTGACGAGCACTGATAATACCATGAGGCGTGGATGTGGCACGGTCAGCGACGCCGAAGTGTTCGCTGATTCCATCGCCCGCAGACCCCAGAGGGGATATTCTCTACGGACCTGTCACATTTTGTGTCGCTCATCCGACTTCTATGCAGCAGGTGACGACGATTGAACCCGCTGGGAGCTGAGATAAGGGATGTGTGCAGTGGAGCGAACAAGAATACCGATAACCGACACAGACCTCTTTGCCAGCCA
This sequence comes from uncultured Chloroflexia bacterium, assembly GCA_963763655.1. Taxonomy (GTDB): domain Bacteria; phylum Chloroflexota; class Chloroflexia; order Thermomicrobiales; family JALYUS01; genus JALYUS01. Next base: position 20,309 of record CAVXPY010000049.1, on the reverse strand, counting down.
TCGCCCACTGCTGTTCGCGATTGCCTACCGGATGATTGGCAGCGTGATGGACGCCGAAGACATCGTGCAGGAGACCTATCTCGACTGGCAACGACGCGAGGAGACGGCGGTGACATCGCCGAAAGCATTTCTTTCCGCCATCGTCGCGCGCCGCAGCATTGATCATCTCCGCCTGGCGCGCGTGCAGCGCGAGACATATACCGGGCCGTGGCTACCCGAGCCGATCGTTTCTGGGCCGGAGCCCGATCTCGCTGATACTGCCGGCTGCACGAATCGCTCTCGATGGCTTTCCTCGTCCTGCTGGAAGACCTGACGCCGGTCGAGCGCGCGGTCTTCCTCTTGCACGATGTCTTCGCCTATGACTTCCATGAGATCGCGGGCATCGTCGGCAAGAGCGAGGCGAACTGCCGCCAGATCGCGCACCGGGCACGGCAGCAGATCCAGTCACGGCGCCCGCGCTTCGACCCCTCACCGGAAGAGCATGCACGGTTGACCCAACAGTTCATCGCTGCATGCGTGAATGGCGATCTTTCTGCCCTGATCGCCACCCTCGCGACGGACGCAACCTTCTGGGGGGACGGCGGCGGCAAGGTGCCGCAAGCGACCCTCCGACTGGTTGTCGGTGCAGAGCATGTGGCGGCCTTCATTCTCGGGTTCCTGCGCAAGGCGACGACGTCAGTACACACCCGCACGGTCGTCGTCAACGGGCAGCCCGGCTTCGTCTTCTTGACAGACCGAGGAGTCAGCGGGGTCGTCGCGCTCGACATCGTGGACGCACGCATCCAGGCGGTCCGGGTTGTCGCGAACCCGGACAAGCTCCGGAGTGTGGTCGCCACGCCTGACCATCCCCGTTCACCATAGGACCGCGCACCCGATCGGTAACGCCAAACCCATCCATCGTCCGCGACGGGGCGTCCCCGCCGCCCGCCTCAACCCGTGCCTCGAAAAGGAGCACTGCAATGTCACTCACCCATGCACCGACCGACCGCTCCAGCGCGACCGTACCGCGACCCGTATGGCTGGACGACGATCTCTACCCGTTCCAGAGCCGATACCTCGACATCAATGGTTGCCGGGTGCATTACATTGACGAGGGAACCGGCCCGGTCTTCCTCTTCCTCCATGCGAACCCTGCATGGTCGTTCATTTACCGGGACATCATCAAGGGTCTGCGCGACGGCTTCCGCTGCATCGCACTCGACTATCCCGGCTTCGGTCTCTCGACCGGGGGCGCGGGCTACGGCTACACCCTGCGCGAACACGCTGCGCTCGTCGAGCAGTTCGTGCTCGACCTCGATCTGCACGACATCACCATGATGTCCCATGATTCGGGCGGTCCGATCGGACTCGGCGTCGCGGTGCGCCACCCCGAGCGGTTTCGCGCGCTCGTGCTGGCGGACACATTTGCGTGGCCGGTAGCGGAATTCGACGCGCGCATGCTCTCCGGGATGATGCGGATGATGGGCTCTGGGTTCGGCGGTTTTCTGATCCGCAATTTCAATCCGCTGGTTCGGGTGACCGTCGCGGTGGGTGTGCGCCGCCGCAAATTGACGCGCGCCGAGCAAGCGGCGTATCGCGCCCCCTTCGCCTCCCGCTCCTCGCGCGAACCGCAGCACGCGCTCTTCCACAGCATCCTCGAAAGCGACGATTACCTGGCGGACATTCGTGATCGCCTCCCATCCCTCTACGCACTGCCCCTGCTGCTCATCTTCGGGAAGCTGTCGCCGACCACGATGGCCGGCTGGCCGGGGCGGTTCGAGGCGCTCTTCCCCCGGCATCGCACACTGATCCTCGATGGCGCGATGCACTTCACGCCCGAGGAGGCACCGGAGGAGATCGTGCGCGCCATCAAGGGCTGGTGGCCGGGCGCGGTGGGCGCGGCGCGACCGTGACGCGGTCACATGGATATTTCGAAGTACGGATCGTCAGTCTCTCACCAATCAAGAAGGGATAGCACAATGGCTGCATATCTGATCGCCAGTCTGAAGAAGGTCTCCGATCAGGCCGGTTTCGAGGCGTACGGCGGGCAAGTTGGCCCTACGATGCGACCGTATGGCGGCAAGCTCCTCGCGGGTGGGCCGGGTGAGCATATCGAGGGGGACACACAATCGCGGATGACCTTCCTCGTCGAGTTCCCGAGCATGGATGCGCTGAAAGAGTGGTATGAGAGTGAGGGATACCAGGGGCCTAAGCAGTTGCGCCTGCGGTCCGCCGATTTCGACATCCTCTTCATCAGCGGCGTCTAGCTCGCTCACCGATGCCGCCCGATTCGACCCAAAATAGGAGCAATACGATGCAAACGACATTCAAGAACACCACCTCACCCGTGACATCGGGCATCCCCGGTCGCGCGATACCCCCCGCCACATGGCAGATCGACCCCGCAGCCTCGCGCGTCGCGTTCACCACCCGCAAGCGTCTTTTCTTCGTCAAGGACCTGACGGTTACGGGGCACTTCACCGATGTCCGGGGCACCATCTCGCTCAACGAGGACAAACCCGCCAACGCGCAGGCCGAGGTCACGATCGGCGCGGCCAGTGTGGGAACGGCTATGGGGAAGCGCGACGCGCATCTGCTCAAGGCCGACTTCTTCGACGTGAAGCGCCATCCATTCCTGATCTTCCGGAGCCGCCACATCGAGGCCATCGACCGGGCAGCGGGGCGGTACCGCGTCACGGGCGACCTGACGATTCGCGGCGTGACTCGCGAGGTCGTTCTCGACGCCGAATACACGCCGCCATCGCCCGGCGCGCGCAAGCCGCAATTTGGCGTCACGCTGACCACATCGCTGAACCGGCGGGATTTCGGGATTGTCTGGAATATGCCGGTAATGAAGATCGCGGACGAGATCAACGTGACGATCGCCATCATCGCGACCCGCATGTAGGCCAGGCACCTCGCCTCGATCATGTCGAGAGCGACGGTATGTATCGCACGCGAACCAATCCGGAGAGGAAGATTTGTCATGGAGATTCTCCGCACACCCGATGACCGCTTCGCCAATCTGCCCGATTACCCGTTCTCCCCCCACTACGCGGAGATTGACGGGCTGCGCATCCACTATGTCGACGAAGGCCCGCAGGACGCCGATCCCGTCCTGATGCTTCACGGCGAACCATCGTGGTCCTACCTCTACCGGAAGATGATCCCGATCGTCGTCGCTGCGGGCTATCGCGCTGTCGCGCCTGATCTTGTCGGCTTCGGGCGCTCCGACAAGCTCGCACAGCGCGCGGACTACACCTATCAGCGCCATGTGGACTGGATGCGTGGCCTGATCCTCGCGCTCGATCTGCGGCGAATCACCCTCGTCGGGCAGGATTGGGGTGGCTTCATCGGCCTGCGTCTCGCCGCCGAACATGAAGACCGCTTTGCCCGGATCGTTGCTGCGAACACCTTCCTGCCGACGGGCGATATTCCGCCGGGGGAGAGCTTCTTGTGGTGGCGACGCTTCTCGCAGGAGACGCCGGTCTTCCGCCCCAGCGAGATCGTTCAGCGCGGCACGGTCGCTGACGTACCACCTGCGGTGCGGGCCGCGTACGACGCACCCTTCCCCGACGATCCCGAGGAGCGCTACTTGTCCTGCGCGCGCCAGTTCCCGCTGCTCGTGCCGATCACGCCGGACGACCCCGCAGCGGCACCCAACCGTGCGGCGTGGGAGGTGTTGCACCAGTGGGGGAAGCCATTCCTGACCGCGTTCGGCGATGCCGATCCGGCATTCGGGGGAGCGGATAGGGTCTTCCAAGAGACGGTACCCGGCGCGGCGGGCCAACCGCACACGACGATCGCCGGAGCCGGGCACTTTATCCAGGAGGACAAAGGGCCGGAACTGGCGCGCGTCATCGTGGATTTCCTCGCCCGCACGTCATCGCAATCGCGGAAAGGAGACCACAGAACGCCTATCAGGTTATGAGCAGCCGTGAGTACAGAGCCGACATACCGCGCAATCGGATCGTTCTATTGGAAATTGCCGTGGCGCGCGACGCCATAATGGAGAGGAATACCAGTGATGAGATGTTTGGTGAGCATCACCTTTGTCCCGGGGCAGGAGGAGGCACGAGCGGCGCTCCTTCCTGCGGAACAGGCGCACGTCAGGGCACTGATGGCGCAGGGGGTCGTGGAGGCTGGCTATCTGTCCGCCGATCGGTCGCGCTCGTGGATGGTGCTGCAGGGCGAGTCGCCGGATCATGTGCGACAGACGATGGCCTCCCTCCCCTTTTATCCCTTCATGGAGCTGGAGATGACCCCTCTCCTCGATATACGCCCAGGCGGATAGATGCGCGGGGCATCGCAAGTTCGGCCTCTCGGCCTCCCGGCCTTTCCTCTCCGGCTATCGACAAATGGGTGGGGAAGCGGTCGCGTTTTCGCACGATGAAAAGAGTTGAAGCGGATGACGGGGGTGTATTGACACAGTGAACGTTCCGTGTTATACAGAGTATGCGAGGTCCCGATGGCCCAAGCGATACATCGTATGTATGAAGACGCAGCAATGCGGATTCATCTGATGATCGCAGAAAGTTGTCGGGGCTTTGCACTTTGCTCGTCTGCGGGTATCTGCGAATCACTGGTAATGCTGGCTCCCGCTTTCGAATATCATCCTCCGCCGGAAAACCCGTACTCTGAAACCAGCGACTGCGCTCGGCGTGCTACTTCCGTGCCTCGACGCGCGTGAGGAAGTCGCTGACGGTGCGCAGAAATGCTTCCGGCTCTTCGAGATGGCACATATGCGCGCTCTCGGGGAAGATCACCGACTCGGAGCCGGGGATACCGCGATGGACGGTCTCGTTGATGGCGGGGGTGGCCTCGTCGTACCGCCCGGAGAGGACAAGCGTCGGCACGCGGATCTCGCCGAGGCGATGCGTGATGTCCCAGGTCTTCAGGGTGCCGGTGACGTGAAACTCGCTCGGCCCGTTCATCGTGTAATAGACTTCCGGGTTCTCGCTCAACTTCTCGAAGGAGCGCTGTACGCATTCCGGCCACTCCGCGAGGCGGCAGACATGACGCTCATAAAAGACCATCATCGCCTCCTCGTAGGCCGGGTCGTCGGTCGTGCCGTCCGCCTCGTGTGCGAGAAGCGTCTGCTGGATTTCGGGTGGGAGGGCTTCGCGCAGTTTGTTCGCCTCCGCGACCCACTGGGTCATGCTGGCGGGCGAACTCTCGATCATCAAGCTCGCCAGCCCCGCCGGTTGGGTGAGCGCGTATTCCATGCCGAGCATCCCACCCCACGATTGGCCGAGCACATGCACGCGATCGAGCCCGAGCGCCTTGCGGACGGCATTCACCTCGTCAACATAGAGTTCGACCGTCCAGAGGGATGGGTTAGGCGGCACAGCTGAATTGCCGCAGCCGAGTTGGTCATAGAAGATGATGCGGCGACCGGTCGCGGCGAGCGCCGCCATCGGTTCGAGATAGTCGTGGCACGCGCCCGGCCCTCCATGCAGGGTGAGGATTGGCAGCTTGCCCGGCTCCTCGCCCTCCCCGATGACCTGATACCACGTCTCGTAGCCACGGAATGGAATGCGCCCCTCAGTGGACGGAAACGATGCGTGCATCTCATCCTCCTTCATGCGTCGTGACAATGCCGTGCGGCGGTCATCCTATCATGTGCAGTAGGTGCGCGTGGAACAAAAAAGGAGCGGCGATGAAACCGCTCCTTCATTATCTTGCGATGGTCAGGTATGTAGCGGCAACCCCCCGTGGTTGCCCAGAGACTATCCCTGTGATTACCCAGGCAAAGATGACGTTCGGCAACCACGGGGGGTTGCCACTACGGATGCAGGTTAGTGCGCCATGCTGACGTGGCAGGATGCCATGCCGCGCTTCTCCAGGTACTGCTGGTGGTAATCCTCGGCCATATAGAACGTCTCTGCCGGGTTGATCGCCGTCACGACCGGGCGACGGAAACGACCGGACTGGGCAAGCCGCTCCTTGGAAGCACGCGCCGCGCGCTCCTGTTCCGGGCTATGGAAGAAGACTTCCGAGCGGTACTGATCGCCGATGTCCGGCCCCTGCCGGTTCAACTGCGTCGGGTCGTGATTCTCCCAGAAGATATTGAGGAGGTCATCGTACGTGACCTTCGTGGGGTCGTACGTCACCTCAACGGCTTCCGCATGTCCGGTCGTATGCGAGCAGACTTGCCGATAGGTGGGGTTCTCCATCTTGCCGCCGATATAGCCGACTGCGGTCGAAATCACACCCGGAATCTGCCGGAACGTCGCCTCGACGCCCCAGAAACACCCCGCCGCGAACGTCGCCTTCTCTCGCTGATCCATTATCAATCACTCCTTCTCATCAGATACTGCGGTCATGCGCGTAGTGCACACTCACATGATCAGGAAAAATGCTTGCATTTCCCTTACCGCAGCGTATCACGTCTCTTAATGATACTCCTTCGCTGCGTGATTCGCACGGTTGCCGGGAAACCTAACCCCCCAGCCCCCTTCCCTAAAAGGAAGGGGAGCGACCTTCGATAGGTCACGGCATATGAGGAATGACACGGCACTTGTTGTGAGGCACCCCTTCCCTTTGGGGAAGCGGGTGCCCTTTGGGCAGTGGGGGGTTAGGTCAATCTCACATCCGCGCCCGGCACCGGTGTTGGGATCCACCATTCTTCACCACGGACGGTGGTGACATATTCCGGCCAGCGGAGGTCGACGGGCGCGGGGAAATCTGCGGGCAGGAGGGGCGCGACCCAGTGCGTGCCGCCGACACCGCCGCCTGTCCGCTCGGTGAACTCTGCCTGGGCGCGAGCCAGTTCGTCCGGTTGCGTGAGAAGATCGAGCAGCGTTGCGGCAATCGTCTTGCCGCCGACGAACATGCCGGGATCGATCGCATCCGGCACGCCGCCGAGGGCGTTGTACGCCCACGCGGGATAGGCGTAGCTGCCGTTCGGGGCACGCAGAGTCGGGCGGGAGGTGAAGAGGCGGACGGTCGGCGCGTGCCAGCAATACTCGACGTAGTCATCCGAGGTGAAATTCTTCTGCCACGCCGGGAGCACGCCCCGGAGCGCGGCTTCCAGATCGCGCGGGTCAGTGAGTCGCTCGTTCTCCGGCGCGAACGGGTCCTCCATCGGCGTGAGGCCGAGACCTTCCTGAATGGCGCGACCGAAGGCGCGGGCGCTCTCCGGGTAGACGGGCGGCCCGACCAGTGCCAGATTGCGATAGGTCAGGTCCGCCAGCGCGTTGTTCGCGAGGCCGACGCGCGTCTTCGTCACCCAGCGCATCGAGGCTTCACAGCCGGTGACCGCCGCCGCGTGCGTCGCGTTGTTCATCAGCACATTGGCGATCTGCTCCTGGATACCGAGCGTCGGCCCGCGCCACGAGTATTGAATCTGGCTGAAGCGCGGCGGCAGATTGTCCGAGGTCGCGTCCCCGGCGGCGAGGACGAACTCATTGAGGGTCCAGGTGCCGGTATGCGGGAACATCGCCTCCTTGGTGTACTTCGTATTCGTGTACATCAGAAAGAGCGCGTCGATCGCGCCGGGGCAGCGCGCGGTCGCGTGCGAGCCGCCCGGCTTCGGCAAGCAGGTCGCGGTCGATCCACTCTTCCGGTGTCAGGCACTCGAAGGTGAAGACCGCGCTCCAGTACGAGCCGCAATGCGTCTCCCAGACCGTCGAGTTATTGATGTTCGGGTGGTAGGCGATGAAGGCGTCGAAGCCGTCGTAATACCCCTTCGCGGCATGGACGGGCTTCGAGCCGCAGACCTTCTCCGCCGGTTCGCCGAAGAACTTCAGCGTGCCCTGCAGATGGTACTTCTCCATCGCCGCCTTCGCCGCCAGCACGCCGATCAGCGCCGTCGTGCCGAGTTGCGAGTGCGGGTCGGTATGGCCCGCCGTCCAGGGATGCAGCCCCTCGCGCGGGGCGCGGTAGGGTACGGGTCTGCTGCGAGTTGCCGGGCACCGCGTCGTACTCGGCGTATGCACCGAGGACCGGCTTGCCCTCGCCCCACGTCGCGACGAATGCCGTCGGCATCCCGCCGGATCCCTCCTCCACGGTGAACCCCTCGGCACGCAGCAGGTCCACATAGGCTTTCGCGGATTTGTACTCCCGCCACGCGGGTTCCGCGTAGCGCCAGATCTCCATATCGAAAGCGGAGAACCGCTGCCGGTTCTCCTCGATCCAGTCCATCGCGTACTGCTTCTCTGGATAGCGTGTCGCCATCTGCGCCTCCCTCCCTGTTGTGCCATCGCGACCGGGGGTCATCGTAATGCCGCAGGGAGGGAGGGGTCAATCCGGGAAACCTCACCCCCCGTCCCCCTCTCCATCGCCCATAGGGTTGTGGAATAGAAAGGTCTATACGGCGATAGAGAGGGGGAGAGATACAGGGGAAAGGAATGCTCAGAGAATGCCACAGCGCTTCAGATGAGGCACCCCTTTCCGGAGCTTGCGAAGGGGAGGGGCCGGGGGCTCCGTACGAGGGGAAATTCCCTTACCCCCCGCTCCGCTCCTGCGCGAGGAGGGCGCGCTTGCGCTCAATGCCCCAGCGGTAGCCACCGGGGTCGCCATCTTCCCGCACGACGCGATGGCAGGGAATGGCGAGGGCGACATGGTTGGTGGCACAGGCCTGTGCGACGGCGCGGGCGGCGGTCGGTTGGCCGATGGCGCGGGCAACCTCGCCGTATGAGCGGGTGCTGCCGTAGGGGATGGTGCGCAAGGTCTCCCAGACGCGCCACTGGAAGGCGGTCGCTTGAATATCGAGGGGAAGATCGAGATGCGGTTCGTGCCCCTCGATGTGCCGGATGATCGCCGCGACCGCCGTATCGAGGCCGGAGGCATCCCGCGTGATCGCGGCGGCGGGATACTCCTTCGTCAGACCCGCCGCGAGGGTCTCATCCGCGTCACCGAGGGTGATCGCGCAGATGCCACGCTCCGTCGCAGCGACGAGCAGCCGCCCGAGGGGGCAGGGAACGATGGTGTACTGAATGCGCATTCCCAGGCCGCCCCGTCGGTAGACGGCGGGCGTCATGCCGAGTTGGGTGGGTGCCCGCTCATAGAGACGGCTGGCGGAGCCGTATCCCGCGCCGTAGAGTGCGCTCGTCACTGCTTCGCCTTTGCGCAGCTCGCCTTTGAGGCGACCTACCCGGCACGCCTCGGCGTACTGCCGGGGCGTGATGCCCATCACCCGCTTGAAGGTGCGCTGCAAATGGAAGGGGCTGAGATGGGTCTGTTCTCCCAGGCTGGCGAGCGTCGGCGGCTCCTCGGGGTTCGCCGCGATTGCCCGGCAGACGCGCTGCACGAGTTCCACCTGCGGGTCCCGGAGCGCGGCCTGTTCCGGATGGCAGCGACGGCAGGCGCGGTATCCGGCCTGCGCGGCCGCTTCCGGCAAGGCGAAGAAGTGAACATTTTCGCGCCGTGGTCGCCGAGAGGGGCACGTCGGGCGGCAGTAGATGCCGGTCGAGGTCACGGCATAGACGAAGAGACCGTCCGCCTCCGCGTCGCGCGCGAGCACGGACGCCCACTGCCGGGTCTCATCCCATGCGTCGTATACGTGTTCGTGCTCATTCACCGTCTCTGCCACGAACGCACCGATCTCGGTCATCTCTGTATCCATCGTCATCGTCTTCTCAATCGCCACTATCATTATATCGTTTCCTCCGTGTATGTGGGCTGCTGCGCCAATCCCTGGAGCCGTTGACCGAGGCGTACAAGGAGCTGCCCGATCCCCGTCATCATTGCGTGCCTGGGTGGCCGTGCGTCGAGGAGTATCTGCTCCCGTTCGGCCTGCATGAGCAGGTCCTGTGTGCGATAGTGCGCGGTGACAGCTGCGGTGTCCCGAAATATCCCGTTCTGTATGTTCATCATCCATCTCCTTTCTATTCTCAGAATAGGGCATGGGGGCATCGTGTTCTATCCGGTTCTTGCGCTTCAAAGTGCCGCCGCGCCATACTCATGCGCGGCGCGTGACACACTGCCACGCGCACATATCCATGAAGCGGAATGGGGGAGCGATGACGGCACAGACAGTACGGGTGGGTATCATCGGCACGGGCATCGGCGCCGAACACATCAAGGCATTGCAGGAGGCCCCTGGCGCGGTCGTCACAGCGATCTGCTCGGCGCAACAGGAGCGCGCGGAGGGAATGGCGCGCCAGTTCGCTATCCCCCGCGCGACGAGCGATTATCGCGATCTGCTCAGCGCGGATGTTGACGCGGTGATCGTTACCACACCGCCCGCGCTGCACGTGTCGATGACGCTCGATGCGATTGCGGCGGGCAAGCACGTTTTCTGTGAGAAACCGCTCGCCGCCACACTGGCGGAGGCGATAGAGATGCGCGATGCTGCGGAGGCGGCGGGCATCATTCACATGATTAACCATCACATGCGCTTCGGCGCGACCTACACGGCGATGCAGGAGCGGATCGCCGCAGGCTATCTCGGCCAGCCGACGCTGGCGGATGCCCGTGTCAGCATGAACGTGGTCGATTACTTGCGCGGGTCACTCTGGAGCCCGAGTAAGACCGGGTGGTTCACCGATGCGGCGCAGGGGGGCGGGATTATGGCCGGATCGGCGGGGCCGCATCTCTTCGATATGCTGCGCTGGTGTTGGGGGGAGGTTGTGGCGGTCGGCGGCGGGTCCGCTGTCGCGATCCCGACCGCTACCCTGGTCGATGGCCGCGAAATCACCGGCATCACCGCACCGGATACCTTCATCGCTCTGCTGCGCTTCGCCAATGGCGGGCTGGCGACGGTGCGCGGGGTGCCGATTGCCTATCACCGTGGCGGCTTCTCGATCGAGTTCAACGGCACCGAGGGCGCGCTGATCGCCACGAATAGTGACCTGAAAGGCGCGACCGCCGCCGATCCGGCACCCGTCGATCTCCCGCTTCCAGAGGGCCTCTGGGATCGAGCGGGGATCGCGAAGCGCTTCATCCGTGCAATCCAGGACGGGAGGCCATCCCCCGCGCCGAACTTCGCCGATGGCGTCGCGATCCAGGCAATTCTCGATGCTCTCGACACAGCGATTACGACGAACACCTGGGTGACAATCGATCAGGCTTCCTATTCGTACGAGAAGGGATGAGTCACAAATCCATTCGTCTCCCCTCTCCATCGCCGAACAAACTTGATCCATTCCGTGATCTATGGGCGATGGAGAGGGGGCAGGGGGTGAGGAATCAGAATCGCCTTAAAGTGTAAGACCCCGACAGCCAGTGCGCTCCAACCGAATCCGTGGGCCTTGCGGCTTCCGTATCCGACTGAGGTGCATCGGTCATCGGGACCTTACAATGATGAAGATACAGACTGTTCGGACATTTGTCAAGGGGTTGCATGGATTCGGCGCGAAATTGCTCACAAAGGGGTGCGCAGGAGCATATCCAGAGCGTGTACACTCCGTTGGATAGTAGGCGAGCATCTTCTCTTCGATGGCATATTCCTACCTTCGGATCGGAATGTCCGCGCGAGTGAGAGAAAGGAAACAGCAAATGGAATCCCCGATGCCCGTGCTCGTTTTCTCGGATTACGTCTGACCGTTCTGCTATCTGGCTGAGGGTGCCTTGGCCGAGTTGGAGCAAAAGCACGACGTGACCATCGAATGGCTCGCTTTCGAGCTGCGTCCGGAACCTGCGCCCTTGCCGGACATTACCGGCGCGGAGGGCGACCGCTTTCGCCAGCATTGGGAGCGCGGCGTCGCGCCGATGGCCGCCCGTCTCGGCGTGGAGATGCATTTCCCGCCCTTCAAATCGCGCTCGCGGCAGGCGCACGAGGTGGCAATCTACGCACAGGCACATGATCGCGCTGATGCGATGCGGGACGCGCTCTTTCATGCCTTCTTCGTCGAGAGCCGGGACATTGGCGACGTGGATGTGCTTGTCGACATCGGCGCATCGATCGGGCTGGATGCGGACGATCTGCGGGCGTCGCTCGCGGAGGGGCGATACACCGATCAGGTGATCGAGCAGGAACGATTGGCGGCGCGGGTCGGTATCACCGCCGTGCCGACGATCGTGATCGGGCAGGTGGGCGTGCAGGGCGCGCAGCCGTACGATGTGCTCCGTCAGGTCTACGAGGAAGCGCAGCGTCGGATGGAGAGTGATCCGTAACGGGGGAGGCAGCACGGGTGGGAGAGGAAGTCGTGCGGGGGATCACGGTACAGGGGGCGCGCGACGCGGGGTTCGACCCCGCCGCGCTCAAGCGGGCCTTCGATCTCGTGGAGAAATGGACCGCGCAGGGGATCGTGCCGGGTGCCGCCGCGCTCGTGGCGCGGGGTGGGCAGATCGCCGGGGAGGCGTATCTCGGTCTCGCCAATCGCGCGGAGAAACGGGGGGCGGATTCCGAGACCATTTGGGGTCTCGCCTCGATCACGAAGCCGTTCACGGCGGCGGCGGTCATGCTGATGGTCGAGCGCGGACTCTGTGCGCTCGACGAATCGCTCGCGGACCTCCTACCGGAGTTCGCGAACGAGGACGTGCCAAAAACGCCCTTCGACCGCCGCGCGGTGACGCTTCGCCATCTGCTCGCGCACTGCTCGGGTCTGCCCGGTGTCAGCCCGGACAACTTCGACCTCCGCCGCGCGCACGAACCGCTGGAGGCGTTCGTCCGCTCTTTCGGGCGGCAACCACTTCTCTTCGTACCCGGCACCCTCCATTATTACAGCAACCCCGGCATCCTGATGGCGGCGGAAGTCGTCGGGCGCGCGCAGATGGGGACGCTGCGGCGATCCGTCCCGAGCCCCGCAGTCGGGCGGTATCACCCCTTCGTCCAGCAGCATATCCTCACGCCGCTCGGCATGACGGCCAGCGCCCTTCAGCCGCCCGCCGCATGGTCCGACCGCATCGCCTGGGTGGAGGGGACGGGGCAAGCCGGGCAGGATTGGGAGATGGCGAACAGCGCCTACTACCGGGGGCTGGGTATCCCGTGGGGCGGCCTCTTCAGTCGCCCGCGCGATCTCGTCCGCTTTGTCGATTGCTTCCTTCCCGCTGCGGGCGGTCGCCAGCGTATCGGCCATGACGCCGCGATCAAGCCGGGCACGCGTATCCTCTCCGCCGCGACGGTCCGTGCCATGACGACCGTCCAGTTCTCTCCACCGGATGCCCTGGCAGACCTTGTGCCGGAGCTGCGCGATGGCGCGCCGCCTGCGGTCATTCGCCCCGAAGTGTCCTGGGGTATTGGCTGGGAAATTAAAGGGACGAAGCGCCCGCATCCGAGCGGCGATCTCACCTCGTCCGCAACCTACAGCCACAGTGGCTCGACCGGCACCGTCGTCTGGGCGGACCCCGCGACCGACATCGTCTGCGTGCTCCTCACCAACCGCACGCTCGCCAGCGGCTGGACGACCGAGCGACCACGCCAGGCCCAGTTCAGCAACGCAGTGATGGCAGCGGCGTTGTAGGTGAGGTATGAGGCCGATGATTGGCGGAGGCGGGCTTCAGCCTGCCGACGTAGGACCAGCAGGCTGAAGCCCGCCTCCACCGGAGATTCTGCGACAACCGCGCTAATGATCGTGCGTGGTGGGGTCATTGCGGGCAGGGTCGATCTCCTCGACGCCCATGAGCTCGCCTGCCGCGAGTACGGTCGCGGAATGGGCACGCTGTGCTGCGGGCAGGGTCGCGGCGCAGGGCGTGCCGAAACGGGGTGTCGCGAAGGGGAGGTGGGTATCACCGCGCGCGAGGATTTGCGCCGCGTTCCCGCCGTTCCATGCGGTGTAGGAGCGGGCGTTCGCGTAGTGCCCGACGAAGGAGCGGCGAAAGCGGTCCTCGCTCGCGGTTGGCGTGGGAGCGATGGAGGATGTGCCCCTGGAAAAAGGCGACATCGCCCGGTTCCATGATGACGGGGACTTCCTGCCCCGCGTATTGGCGGGCAATCGGCGTGAGGCCGTTTATCTCCTCGTCCACATGGCTCGCGTTGTCGATCAGGGTCAATCCCGCGAGGGCGTCCGGCGCGTGATTCTGCCCGATCTTCTCCGTATCCGGTAGACCGGCCCGTGCTGTGTGCCGCGCGTCATCCAGAGACAGCCGTTCTCCTCGTCGGCGCGGTCGAGGGCGAGCCACGCGCCGCAGAGGGTGTCCGGCTTCGTCGGGATGTAGTAGGCATCCTGATGGTATCCCTGCCCCGCGCCGCCTGGTGGCTTGAGGAAGAGCATCGTCTGCATCGCCATCACGTCCGGCCCGATGATCGCTTCGAGGACGTCGAGCGTGCGCGGATGGAGCAGAAACCGCTCGTGAATTGCCGATTCGAGATGGGGCATGAAGGTGCGGTTGAACTGCCGCTCGATCTCCTCCATCGTCCAGCCGCTGATCTTCTGCTTCGTACCAGGGAGCGGGATGCGCCCGGCAAGGATGTCATCGGTGTGCGCGGTCAACTCCCGCACATCTTCCGCGCTCACGAGGCCGCGCACGACCAGATACCCCTCCGCGTGGAAGGTGCGGTACTGCTCGACACTGACTCGATAGCGTTCCTGACCGACGCGGCGTTCGGTCATCGTCATGGTCGCCATTCTGACCTCCTGGTACGAGGGATCGGAAACCCGGAACGATGTGCAGAATGAATATCGTCCAACGATACCATAGCATGGTCTGACACGGGAAACCGCGCAAAGCTCCTGGCATCGCAGATGCGATATTCATCTACACCGGTGTATACGTCTCTACGGAGGTGAGCCGAGTAATGGACAACTACGCCCTTCTCGAACAGGCAATTGAGCGCCGCGCGCAGGTAATCGCGACCTATGATGGTGCAGCCCGCGAATTTTGCCCGCACGCCCTCGGCACGAAGAACGGCACGCATCATGTGCTCGCCTATCAGTTCGGCGGCGGGAGCGCACATGGCCTCCCGCCGAACGGCGAGTGGCGCTGCTTCGCCATGGACCGTCTGACGAATCTGACAATGCGCCCTGGCCCGTGGCATACCGCCCCAAACATCTTCAACCCGCAGTCCTGCCTCGATACCATCGATGTCGTCGTGCAACCCGCGCCACCCGCCGCAATCCGCGCGCGGTAAGGGAACGCTTAGTCTGCGTGCACCGGGCGCTTCACGCGCTCCAGGAGCGCGGGGCGAAGGATGTCAGAGATGGCGCGCTCCTCGCCGGGCTGCATCGTCTGGGTGTTGATGACGACGCTGTTTGGCACGGAACTCGGGCCATTGGGCTCGAAGAGGTAGAGGCGCGTCTCGCCTTCCTCCAGCGCGGTCACGAGTTCATGCGCGTCGATATGGCTCGTCGCGTCGAACCGCAGTTCCACCCGTGGGGTGATGTGCTCGCGCCCGTCGTAGACGCAGCGCGCCTCGACGCCGCGGATCCCGTCGAGCCGTTCGGCCATATACTCCGCTTGGGCCTGCCAGCGCGCCATGTCGGCGGCATGATCGAGCGTGAGATAGCGTTCGAATGCGACGATCAGTCCGACGATGTCCTCCTTTGCAGCCTTCGCGGCCCGCCCGACGCTGTGGTTCGGGCTGCCGTTCGCCATCGCGGCCTTGATGAGGTCCGCGCGCCCGGCGAGGATGCCGGAGGATTGCGGCCCGCGTAGCCCTTTGCCGCCGCTGAACGTCACCAGGTCCGCGCCTTCCGCGTGAAGCGCGTCAGGTTCTCCGGTGGCGGGAGCATCGCTGCCGCATCCACGAGCACCGGAACGCCGTGCTTGTGGGCAATTTCGCACGTCTGCGCGAGGGGGAGCGCTCCCCGGCTCGCCCACGGCGAGGCGAGATAGGCGACCAGCGCGGTCTGCTCGGTGAATGCCGCTTCCAGTTGATACGGGATCGTGCCGTGACCGTAGCCGACCTCGACCACCGTCGCTCCCGCCACACGGACGGCGTGATCGTAGCCGTTGCGGTGCGCGCGATGGATGATCGCCTCATTCTTCATGCCGGTGCTGTCCGGCAGCTGCGCGATCTTGATTGGGTCCGTCCCCGCGAGGCAGGCGGCGGTCGCGAGGAGTAGCCCCGCCTCCGCACCCCCGACGACCATCCCCGCCTCCGCGCCGGTCGCGCGGGCAATCACCTGCTCGCGTCCGCCTGCAACTCATCGAGGAGGATGTACGCCCCTGCCGCTTCGCGCATCGCATCGAGCACTTCCGGCGGCATCACCGAGCCACCAAGCCGCGTATGCGTGCCGCGTGCATTGATCAAGGGCCGAATACCGAGGCGCTCGTAAATTCCGGTCATCTTACCTCTCCCCCGGCCCCTCCCCTAAAAGGGAGGGGTGACTGATTGCGAATATCGAGGTATTCCCCCCGAAGGCCACGGCATTGCGGCATTTCTCCCCTCTTCCTCTTAGGGAAGGGGGCTGGGGGGTTAGGTGCATCTACTGCGAGCGGCCGCGACCCGCGACGGGCCAGATGGCTTCGACGACGCCCTTGCGGGTGGCGTAGTAGCAATCGTGGAGGTTGACGGTCGTGCAGACGTGACCGGGGATGACCTCGACGACATCGCCGGGTCGCAGATCGCGCGCGGGGCCCTCCACGGTCAGCGTCGTGTGCTCCTCGGAGAAGCCCTTGAACTCAACGCCCTCCGGGTAGCCCTTGAGCATCGGCGTACCGTGGTCGGTGCCGACGGTTTTGCGCCCGGTATCGAGGACGACGCGCTCCGGGGTTGGGCGGCTGATCACCGTGGCGAGTACCGTGAGCGCGGGCCTAAACCGCTCGCCGATCCCGCCGACACCCGCATACGTGCTGTCCATGAAGACGTACGACCCCGCCTGGATCTCATCGAACCCTTCGAGCGTGCCGGTGTGCGCAAGGTGCCGGTGCCGCCGCCGGAGACGATGCCGACCGGCATGCCCGCCGCTTCAATGGCACGGCGCGTCGCGATAATCGGGGCCATCGCCGCCGCCACGCGCTCCGCGCGCTCCGTATCGTCCTGGATATTGACGAGATGCCCCTCATATGCCTGGATGCCTCGGAAGCGGATGCCGGGCAGGTCCGACGCGATGCGCGCCAGTTGCACCGCTGGTTCGCCGGGTTGGACGCCGCAGCGGTTCATTCCGGTGTTGACCTCGACCAGCACATCGAGTTCGACGCCCTGCGCCGCCGCCGCACTGGCGAGCTCACGCATATTTTCAGGATCATCCACCGCGACGGTGACGCGGGTGTGATGGAGGAGGCCGATGAGGCGCGCGATCTTCGCCCGGCTGACGATCTGATTGGCGATGAGGAGGTCTTTGATACCTGCCTCCGCCATGATCTCCGCCTCACCGAGCTTCGCGCAGGTGATGCCGACCGCGCCGAGGGCGATCTGCTTGTGGGCGATAACCGGGCTTTTGTGCGTCTTCGCGTGTGGGCGCAGTTTCGCGGGCTTGTCGCGGAAGAAATCCGCCATCGTCTTAAGGTTCCGCTCCATCGCATCGAGTTCGATAACGAGCGCGGGTGTGTCAATCGCCGCCTTTTCCATGCCAATCAGATTCCCCGGTCGTGTTTCCGCCCTCGGCATCGCAACCCCCATCACTTCGTTGGGAAACCTATTGAACCGCAGAGGCGCAGAGAAACGCAGAGAAGAGAAGAATGCAGTTTTTCTCTTCTCTCTTTCCCCCTCTGTGTCCTCTGCGTCTCTGCGGTTCAAGCGTTTTCTGCTGGTTTCGTCGCTACTCTATCACAGCCGGTACGGACAGAGATGTGCGAGGCTTCGGGGAGCGAAAAACGAAACCGGTGGCTGCGCATCGCGCAGCCACCGACTACGGCCGTCGGGATCGGGCCTTGAGAGGACGAGACTTACGCGCCCGCCTCCTCGACGTACTGGACGAGCGAGCGGACCATCACTCCCGTCGCGCCCTTCGGGGTGTACGGGCCATGCTGATCCGTGGCCGCGCTGCCCGCGATGTCGAGATGAATCCACGGCTTGCCCTCGACGAACTCACCGATAAAGAGGGCCGCCGTGATCGCGCCGCCACCGCGCCCGCCGGTGCTCTTGAGGTCCGCGATGTCGCTCTTCAACTGCTCCTTGTACTCGTCCCAGGTCGGCAGCTGCCAGACGCGCTCGCCCGCATTACTCGCTGCATGGAGGAAACGATCCACCAGTCCCTGATCGTTGCCCATCACGGCGACCGCGACATTGCCGAGGGCGACCATCTTCGCTCCGGTGAGCGTGGCGAGATCGATGATCTCATCCGCGCCCGCGCGGGCGGCGTGGGTAACGGCGTCCGCGAGTACCATCCGGCCCTCTGCGTCCGTGTTGCCGATCTCGAAGGTCTTGCCGTTCAGTGCGGTGACGACATCGCTCGGGCGCATTGCCGTGCCGCTCGGCATGTTCTCCGCCGCCGTCAGGATGCCGATGACGCGGACATTCGGCTTGACCTGGGCGATCGCATACATCGCGCCAAGCACCGCCGCGCCGCCGCCCATGTCCGTCTTCATCGAGTACATGCCGTCCTGCGTCTTCAGGTCGAGGCCGCCGGAGTCGAAGGTGATCGTCTTGCCCACGAGGGCAACGGTTTTCGTCGCTCCACCGCGCGGTTCGTAGACCATCTCGATCAGCCGTGGCTCCGCCGCGCTCCCCTTGCCGACGGCGAGGATCGAGTTGTAGCCGCCGGAGGACAACGCCCGCTGATCGAGCACCTCGCAGGGCAGGCCGGATTCGCGCGCGACGCGCTGCGCCCATTCGGCGATCTGCGGCGGTGTCTTGTCGTTCGAGATCGTGTTGATGAGGTCCCGCGCCAGTGCGACGCCGGATGCGACCGCCTGCCCGTGCGCGACGGCATCGGCATCCGCCGCCCCGGTGGACCAGAGTGCGACCGATTCGACTTCCTTGGCGGCTTCCCCACTGCTCTTATAGCGCGTGAAGCGGTAGGAGGCGAGGGTAAGCCCCTCGACGATGGCGCTGATCGCATCGGCGTCCGCACCATCCGGCAGGGCGGCGCGACGGTGCGCGCGCCCTCTCATGCGCCCGCTTGATCGCCGCGCCGTATGCCCGGCGGAGCGATTCGCCGCGCATGGCGGGGTCCCCACCCTCGCCAGTGCCCGCGAGGACGAGCGTGCGCGCGGGCAGTCTGCCGAAGGTCGGGAACGCCGCGATCTGCCCCTCTTTGCCCGTGAACCCGGTCGCATCGAGTACGGGTGCCAGTTGCCCATTGAACCGTTCCGCGCCGTCCAGTCCCCCCGCACGTCCGTCCCGGCGGGACGGGCAAAATGAACGCATCCGCGCTCGCTGTCAGGGCATCCCCGGACTTTGTCGTGATTGTCAAGGCCATCGTTTTGCTTCCCTTCCGTCTCACCGAATCTCCACAGCCTGTGTCCAGACCGATAGTATGACACAATGCCCTCGCGTTTGGCGCAAGATCAACGATTGCAGGGGAGGACGTGCATGTATCTCGGCGAGCAACTACCGAACCCGTCTGACGCCCGATTGACCCTCTCGGCGCAACTCGGCGTCAGTCATCTCGTGGTCGAGATGGGGCGGGAACTGTACGACGAGAGCGAGACGGGGCGATGGGCGCTCGATCGCATCCGGCATGTGCAGGCACGCGCGGCAGCGAACGGCATTCGTGTCGATGTCATCGGCCTGGAGATGCAGACGCTGCTCATCGACATCATTCGGGGCAACAGCGCGCGGCGGGACGCGCAACTCGCCGTGATCGCGCACAATATCCGCACGGCGGGCGAAGCGGGTGTGCCGTGCCTCAAGTACGCGCTCCACATGATCGGTATCCCGCGCACGGGGCGGACGCCGGGGCGGGGCGGCGCGCTCTATTCCCATTTCGACATTGCGGAGGCGACGGACGAAGCGCTCGCCGCCTACACCGGGCAGGCAGCCGGTCAGAGCCGCGCGGCGGAAGTCGGGCCGGTCTCGCCGCAGCAATCGTGGGATGCATTCGAGTATTTTCTCGAACGGATGATCCCCATTGCCGAAGAATCCGGCGTCGCGCTCGCCTTCCATCCGCAAGACCCGCCGCTGCCGCACGATACCGGCCTGCGCGGGTTCCATCACGTCCTCGGCAGCATCGACGGCCTGAAGCGCTACCTCGATCTCAGCCCCAGCAGCGCGCATGTGATGAACTTCTGCCAGGGGACGGTGGCGGAGATGTGCGCGAATCCCGCGACCGAGGTGTTGGAGGCGATCCGCTACTTCGGCGGGCGCGGCAAGATCTTCATGGTACATTTCCGCAACATCAAAGGGAGCTACCTGCACTTCGATGAGGTCTATCCCGATAACGGCGATGTGAATATGCACAAGGCGCTTCAGGTCTATCAGGAGGTCGGCTACCACGGGATGATCTGCCCCGATCATGTCCCGACCTCTGCCGTGGACCTCGACAAGGAGCGGCAATTCGCCTTCTGCCTCGGCTATATCAAAGCGCTCCTTCAGGTCGTGGAGGCGGGCTGACCTTCACCCCCCATCCCCCTCTCCATCGCCGTACGAATCTTTCTCTTTCCACTATCTCAGGGGCGAT
>CAVXPY010000048.1:0-96097 GCA_963763655.1 uncultured Chloroflexia bacterium | reverse complement strand
GAGAGTAGGCAGGAGGCAGCGGGGACGTGCTCAGTCCTCAGTCCTCAGTCCTCAGTTCTGAAGCGACCGAAGGGAGCGATAGATGGCGGAAGAGAGACGCAATCGAGGAGGTGGGGCAGCGGCTACGGCCGCAGCGCCCCGCCCCGCACAGGCCGGTGCGCCGCGGCCGAAGGTAGGCGGGCAGCGGATTCGCATCCGGCTGAAGGCATACGATCACAAGTTGCTCGATCAGTCCGCGTCCAAGATCGTCGAGACGGCAGAGAGCACGGGCGCGAAAGTGGCCGGGCCGGTGCCGCTCCCGACACGCATCGAGCGGTACACCGTCATGCGGTCGCCGTTCGTGGACAAGGACTCGCAGGAGCACTTTGAGATCCGCACACATAAGCGACTGATTGATGTGCTCGAACCGAGCCAGAAGACGATCAGCGCGCTCATGCGCCTCAATCTTCCGGCAGGCGTCGACATCGAGATCAAGCTCTAACGGAGTAGGCAGTAGGCAGTAGGCAGTAGACAGTTGGGGGAGGAATCCCGAGGCACGTAGCAAATGACGTTGGTAAGAAGCGGATACGTGAACGCATTTCTGCCTATTGTCTACTGCCTACTGCCTACTGGTCGAGGAGACGCAACGGATGTTGGACGGATTGTTGGGCAAAAAGCTCGGAATGACGCAGGTGTTCGACCCCACGGGTCGGGCGTTCGCCGTGACGGTAATCGAGACCGGTCCGTGCGTCGTGACGCAGTTGCGCACGCAGGAGAACGACGGGTACACGGGTGTCCAACTCGGGTACGGCACCGCGAAGCGGCTGAAGCGGCCGGAGCAGGGTCATCTGAAGGCGAGCGGTGCAAGCTCGCGCTATCTGCGCGAGATTCGCACCGAAGATAACGGCGATCTTGAAGTTGGTAACACCGTGACGGCGGATGCGATCTTCAAGGCGGGCGACTATGTGGATGTCAGTGGTCAATCAAAGGGCAAGGGCTTCCAGGGCGTCATCAAGCGGCATCATTTCAATGGTGGCCCGAAGACGCACGGTCAGTCCGACCGCTGGCGCGCGGGTGGCTCGATTGGTGCGGGCACGACGCCGGGTCGTGTGTTCAAGGGCCTCAAGATGGCCGGACACATGGGCGATGAGCGGGTGACCGTGCAGAACATGCGCATCGTCGAGGTGGACGCCGAGCGCAATCTTGTGCTCATCGCGGGGGCAGTTCCCGGCGCGAATGGTGGGCTGGTGACGATCCGTCAGACCGTGAAGAACCGCCGGAACGCGCGAGCGTAGGGCATAAAGGGAGAGGATTGGCTGATGGAGGCTTCGGTCTACAACGCCACAGGCGAAACAGTAGGTACGGTGGCGCTGGACGATGCGCTCTTCGGCATCACGCCGAACACGTCCGTGATGCATCAGGCGCTCGTGCGTCAGCAGGCGAATGCGCGCCACGGCACGCACGCCACCAAGACGCGCGGCGAAGTGCATGGCGGCGGTCGCAAGCCCTATCGCCAGAAGGGCACGGGCCGCGCCCGACAGGGCAGCACCCGCGCGCCGCAGTGGAAGGGTGGTGGCACCGTCTGGGGGCCGCATCCACGGAAGTACACGCAGGCGATGCCGCGCAAGATGCGCCAACTGGCGATCCGCTCGGCGCTCTCCGCGAAGGCGGCGAATGTCGCGGTGCTCCGGGGCATCGAGGACCTCGACGGACGGACACGCGCGATGATCGCGCTCCTTGGTGGTCTTGATAACCCGCGCTCAACGCTCATCATCGCGCCGGACCGGCCCGATAACCTGCACCGCGCGGCGGGCAACCTCGGCAATGTCAAGGTGCTCAATGCCGGATACCTGAACATGGCGGATTTGCTCAAGTATGAGCGACTGCTCTTTACCGTCGAGGCGCTCACCCGCATCTCCGAGCTCTGGGGCGATGCGGAATACACCGTCGCGGTGAAGGAAGCGAAGGCGACGCCAGCGCGCCGGACCACGCGAAAAGCCGCTGCGGAGACCCCGGTGGCCGAGACTACCGCAGCGGTCGCCGCAGACGGTGAAGAAGTCGAAGTGCCCACGACGGCATCTGATGAGGCGACAGCGACCGAGACGACAGCGACCGAGACGGAGGAGAAGGCATGAACATCTGGGATGTCCTCCGCCGCCCGGTCATCACGGAGAAGAATACGCGCCTCGGTGAAACCGGGCAGTACATGTTCGTGGTGGACCGGCGGGCGAACAAGACGCAGGTGAAGGAAGCGGTCGAGGTGGCGTTCAATGTCAAGGTGCACGCCGTCAACACCCTGAATGTGCCCGCGAAGGTGCGCCGCCGTGGTCGCGTGCTCGGCGAGCGATCTGGATATAAGAAGGCGATTGTCACGCTCGAAGCTGGGAACTCGATCGAGTTCTTCGAAGGTATCTAGCCCGAGACCTGGAGAGGATAGCGTCAATGGCGATCAAGAAATACAAGCCAACGTCTCCTGGTCGGCGCGGCATGACCGTTTCGACCTTCGAGGAGATCACGGCGACCGAGCCGTACAAGCCGCTCACGCAAGTGCTGAAGAAGCACAGTGGCCGGAACGCGCACGGTCATGTCACCACCCGGCACCGTGGCGGTGGCACCCGTCGGCTCTACCGAATGATTGATTTCAAGCGGAATAAGTTCGGTATCCCAGGGAAGGTCTCGACGATCGAGTACGATCCGAACCGTTCGGCGCGGATCGCCCTCATCACCTATGTCGATGGCGAGAAGCGATACATCCTCGCGCCGCACGGCCTCAAGGTCGGTCAGATCGTGCAGGCCGGCTCCGGCTCGCCGATTCGTGTCGGCAACAGCCTGCCGATACGCGAGATGCCGCCGGGCACGGACATCCACAATATCGAGATGAAGCCGGGCCGGGGCGGGCAACTGGTGCGGTCGGCGGGTGTGGCGGCGCAGGTCGTTGCGAAGTCCGAGCAATACGCGCAGGTGCGGATGCCCTCCGGTGAGACGCGGCTGATCCCGCTCGACTGCATGGCGACACTCGGTCAGGTCGGCAATATCGACCATGAGAACATCGTGATCGGCAAGGCAGGGCGGAACCGCCTCAAGGGTAAGCGGCCGACGGTTCGCGGCTCGGTGATGAACCCGCGCGACCATCCTCATGGTGGTGGCGAGGGCAAGGCACCAATCGGTGGCCAGCCGCAGACCCCGTGGGGGAAGCCCGCGCTGGGATACCGCACGCGGCATAACAAGCGCACGGACCCGATGATCGTCCGGCGGCGTACGAAGCGCCGGTAAGGGAAAGTAGGCAGTAGGCAGGAGACAGTAGACAGAGAGAAGCATTTCACGTTTCCAACTGACTACCGACTACTGACTACTGACTACTCGGAAGAAGGAGTAACACTCGGTGTCGAGGTCGTCAAAAAAGGGCCCGTTTATTGAGGCCAAACTGCTGAAGAAGGTTGAGATGCTCAACACGACCGGGGAGCGTCGCGCGATCCGCACATGGTCGCGGGCATCGACGATCTTCCCACAGATGATTGGGCACACGATTGCGGTGCATGACGGCCGTCGTCACGTCCCGATCTTCGTGACGGAGAACATGGTCGGCCACAAACTGGGGGAGTTCGCACCGACGCGATTCTTCCGGGGCCACGGAAAAGATGCCGATAAAGCGTCGCGACGGCGTTAGGCGAGGGAGAGACGAGGCGTATGGCAACGGTACAGCCAACAACGCGCGTGCGGGCGGTGGCAAAGGATATCCACATCTCCCCGCAGAAAGTGCGGCTGGTCATCGACCAGGTGCGCGGCAAGCGGGTCAATGAGGCGCTCGCGATCCTCCGCTTCCTGCCGCAGGGTGCGGCGCGTGAAGTCGCGCGGGTCGTGCGGTCCGCCTCCGCGAACGCGGAGCACAACAACGACATGGACCCGGAGGATTTGGTGATTGCCCTCGCCTATGCAGACGAAGGCATGAAGCTCAAGCGGTTCACCGCACGGTCGCGCGGGCGGCCGGGGCCGATCCTCAAGCGCTTCAGCCACATCACGATCGTGGTTGAAGAGCGACCGCGACCCGTGCGGGGCGCGCGCCCGGTGGCACGTGGCGCGGCGGGCACCGCCCGGCGCGGAGTGAACCCGACCGGACGTGGTCGGAGTCAGACCCCCGCAGTTTCTCGTGGCCCGGTCGCGGTTCCGGCGCGTGCGGAAGCGCCGGGGAAGATCGAGACGTTGCAGCCCAAGCCGGCGGAGATTGATGAGGCCGTCGCTGCGCCGTCTGCGGAGTTGGAAAGCGCCGTAGCGGCGGAGAATATCGAGACCGCACCGCCACCGATTGAGGCGGCGCAGGCGGAAGCAGAGGCCGATGAGGTCGCGGATGCCGGTTTGTCTCAACCGGAAGATGAGGGCGGAGCACTGAATGAACAGCGCAGGAGCTAAGGGAGGTACCCGTGGGACGAAAAGTTAATCCCATCGGCTTCCGGCTGGGAATCGTCACTGATTGGGAATCCCGCTGGTTTGCCGAGCGCAACTACACGCAATTGCTGCACGAGGACATCGCCCTACGGCGCCTCGTGATGCGCGAGCTACCGAACGCCGGTATCGCACGCATCTACATCGAGCGGGCAGCAAACAAGGTCGATGTGGCGATTTTCACCTCGAAGCCGGGTGTCGTGATTGGCAAGCAGGGCGGCAACGTCGAGAAGCTGCGCAACACGATTAAGGCGACGATGAAGCGCGATGTGCATCTGAAGATCGAAGAGATCAAGACGCCCGAACTTGAAGCGCGGCTCGTGGCGGAGAACATCGCGGACCAACTGACGCGCCGCGTCGCGTACCGCCGGGCGATGAAGCACGCGGTCTCGCAGGCGATGCGTCGGGGTGCGAAGGGTGTCAAGGTCCGGCTCGGTGGTCGCCTCGGTGGCGCGGAGATGTCGCGCACGATCTCGGAGAAGGACGGTCGCGTGCCGCTCCACACCCTGCGCGCGAACATCGACTACGCGGTTGTTCATGCCCACACGACTTTCGGGCGTATCGGTGTGAAGGTCTGGATCTATAAGGGCGATGTGATCCCGGAGCGGCAGCGACCCACGCGGGGTGCTGAGCTTGCGGCGGACTAACGGAGAGGGTTCGTAGCATGTTGTTGCAACCGAAACGAACGAAATTCCGCCGGGTACACCGCGGTCGCCGCAAGGGCGAAGCGCATCGTGGTACGACGGTGGCCTTCGGTGAGTACGGGTTGGTCGCCACGGGTAACGCCTGGGTCACGAGCAACCAGATCGAGTCCGCGCGCCGCGTCGTCACCCGCTATACGCGTCGGGGTGGGAAGTACTGGATCCGCGTCTTCCCGGATAAGTCCGTGACGAAGAAGCCCGCCGAAACCCGCATGGGTTCCGGGAAGGGTGCGCCGGACCATTGGGTCGCGGTCGTGCTGCCTGGTCGGATGCTCATGGAGATCGGTGGCATCCGCGAGGATCAGGCGAAGGAAGCTCTGACCATCGCGGGGCACAAGTTCCCGATGGGCACGAAGATCGTCACGCGCGTCTTCGCGGCGGGTGAGACGATTGAACTCGGGCGGAAGGCCGAACTGCGCGCGCAGATGGCCGCCGATGGCACGCTGGGCGCTGAGGGTTCGGAAGACGAGATGGCGGGCGATGCCGATCAGGCGGCAGATGCAGCCGCCGCTGAGGCAGCCGCAGAGAGCGGTTCGCACGAGAGCGAGGGGAACTAACCATGCGAGTTGATGAAGTCCGCGCGCTCTCGGACGGTGATCTGGTCTTGCGGCGTAATGGCCTCAAGGAAGAGACGATGCGCATGCGCTTCGCGCTGGCGACGAACCAGCAAACGAACCACGCGCAGATGCGATCACTGAAGCGGGATGTGGCGCGGATCAATACGATCCTGCGCGAGCGCGAGATTGCGGCAGCGTACCAGCAGGCGCTGGGGGCGGAGTAGTCAGTAGTCAGTAGTCAGTAGTCAGAGGGTCCGTTCCCTTCCTGACTACTGACTACCGACTACTGACTACTCAGATAGGGAGTAGTGGATGGTGGCGGAACAGAACGACGCGGTGCCCGCAGTCAGCGAGGTCGTGCGGAAGGCGCGGCTGGCGAAGGTAGGCCGGGTCGTCTCAGACAAGATGGAAAAGACGGTCGTCGTCGCGGTGGACTTCACGGTGCGGCATCCGCTCTACAAGAAGGCGATGCGTCGCACGCACAAGTTCAAGGCGCACGACGAGCAGAACACCTGCAAGATCGGCGATCGCGTGCGTATCGAAGAGACGCGCCCCTTGAGCAAAGAGAAGCGCTGGATCGTCCGCGAGATCCTGCATTCGGCGTCGCAGGACTAACGGAGGAAACGACGATGATTCAGCCGGAATCGCGACTACGCGTCGCGGACAACACGGGGGCCCGCGAGATTCTCTGCATCCGCGTCCTCGGGGGTTCGTTTCGGAGGTATGGCAGTGTCGGTGATGTGATCATCGGCGCGGTCAAGCAGGCCCAACCGGGCGCGGCGGTGAAGAAGGGCGATGTGGTCCGCGCGGTGATCGTGCGGACGGCGAAGGAATACAACCGCCCGGACGGTTCGTCCATCCGGTTCGATGATAATGCGGCGGTGCTGATTAACCCGCAGGGCAACCCACGCGGCACCCGCGTTTTCGGCCCCGTTGCCCGGGAAATCCGTGAAGCGGGCTATCTGCGCATCGCCTCGCTTGCGCCTGAAGTGCTGTAGGAGGAAGCGATGCGGAAGATACGTCGTGGCGATGAGGTCATCGTCATTTCAGGTCGAAACAAGGGTGAGCGTGGTCGGGTGCGCGTTGCCATACCGGACAAGGATCGCGTCATCATCGAGGGCGTGAATATCGTCAAGCGCCATCGCGCGCGGGCGCGCGCCCGGCAGGCCGGCATCATCGAGATGGAAGCACCGATCCACGTCTCGAATGTGATGTACTGGTCGCCCCGCGCGAACAAGGGTGTGCGTGTTCATGTGAAGACGGACGAGAGCGGCAAGAATGTCCGCTACTACACGCACAACGATGAGCAGATCATTATTGAAACCGTCGCGGACGATCGGTAGGGGAGACTGAGTGATGGCTGCAGAAGCACAAACCGACAGCGCAACACCCCGTCTCGTGCCGCGCCTGCGCAGGCAGTATGACGAGGTGGCAGTGCCCGCACTGCGCGAGCAGTTCGGCTACAAGAATCTGATGCAGGTGCCGAAAATCGAGAAGGTCGTCATCAATATCGGCATGGGTGAGGCGGTCGGGAACGCGAAGGCGCTCGATAACGCCGTCGGCGACATCCAGTTGATCACCGGTCAGAAGCCGGTCGTCACACGGGCGAAGCGCTCGATCGCGCAGTTCAAGATCCGCGCCGGGATGCCGATTGGCGTGATGGTGACATTGCGCGGCGCGCGGATGTACGAGTTCGTCGACCGGCTCTTCAATATCGCGCTCCCGCGCATACGCGACTTCCGCGGGCTCTCCCCGGACGCGTTCGATGGGCGCGGCAATTACACGCTCGGCCTCAAGGAGCAGTTGATCTTCCCGGAGATCGAGTACGACAAGATCGACCGCGTGCGTGGCATGGAAATCTCCTTTGTCACATCGGCGCGCACGGATGCGGAGGGGCGACGGCTCATGGAAATGCTCGGGATGCCCTACTCGCGGCCGCAAGGGCAGGCCGGTAGCGTCCAGCGCATCACGGTCTAAGGAGTTCTCATGGCAAAGACATCGTGGATCAACAAGGCGAACGCCACCCCGAAGTATCGCGTGCGCGGCTACAGCCGGTGCAAGTTGTGCGGTCGGTCCCGCGCGTATATGCGGAAGTTCGGCGTCTGCCGCATCTGTTTTCGTGAGTTGGCGTCCAATGGCAAGTTGCCGGGCGTCACCAAGGCATCGTGGTAGGAGAGGGAAGGCATGAGCGTCAATGACCCCATCAGCGACATGCTGACCAGGATCCGCAACGCCGGCATGATGCGGCATGCGGAGGTCTCGATGCCCTCGACCAAGGTGTTGGTGGAGATTGCCCGCATCCTGCGGGAAGAGGGCTTCATCGAGGGCTACCGGGTCACCGAGCAGCAGCCGCAAAATCAACTGACGGTGCGGCTGAAGTATGACGATGCGAAGAAGCACGTCATCCAGGAGATCAAGCGCATCTCCAAGCCTGGTCTGCGCATTTATCGGCAGCGGGGCGCGATCGAGCGCGTCCGTAACGGTCTCGGCGTCGCCATCGTCACGACCTCGCAGGGCGTGATGACGGGCCGCGATGCATACCGGCGCGGTGTGGGCGGCGAGCTCCTCTGCACGGTTTCCTAGGAGGATTTGCGATGTCCCGAATCGGTATTCGCCCGATCCCAATCCCGAATGGCGTGACGCTCTCGCACGAGAGCGGCGCGATCACCGTCGAGGGGCCGCGCGGCACACTTTCCCGCACGATCCCCGCGTCGATGATTCTGGAGCGCGAGGACGGCGTGTTGAATGTCAAGCGACCGACGGAAGGGCGCGTGCATCGTGAGTTGCACGGCCTGACCCGCACGCTCGTCGCCAATATGGTCGAGGGTGTGACGACCGGGTTCCGCAAGGACCTGGAGATCAACGGTGTCGGCTACCGCGCTGCGATGGACGGCAAGGACCTGGTGCTGACCGTCGGCTACTCCCACCCGGTACGCTTCGTGGCACCGGAAGGGATCACCTTTGTGGTGGACACCCCGGTGCGCATTGCGGTGACGGGGAACAATAAGGAAGATGTCGGTGAGTGGGCGGCGCGCATCCGCAAGGTCCGCCCGCGTGAGCCGTACAAGGATAAGGGCATCAAGTATCTCGGCGAATGGACGCGGCGCAAGGCCGGCAAGACCGGCAAGGCCGCCAAGAAGTGACGAGTACTGAGTGCTGAGTACTGAGTACTGAGTGAAGTCTTGCCTCCTCAGTACTCAGTACTCAGCACTCAGTACTCTCCCTGGCACCGGCCCACGTAGTTGGGCGCGGAATGAAGGAGGGGCACCACAATGCCCATGCAACGACTGAAAGTACGAAAGGCGCTGACGCTCCGGCAGAAGCGGCATCGGCGCGTACGCGCGAAGGTGTCGGGGACGCCGTTGCGGCCCCGATTGAATGTGTTTCGCTCGGGGAAGCACATCTACGCCCAGGTGATTGACGATGTGCAGGGTCACACACTGGTGGCGGCGGGTTCCGCCGAGCCAGCCGTGCGCACGCAAGTGAGCGACGGCACGACGAAGACGGATCGGTCGAAACTCGTCGGTCAGTTGATCGCCGAGCGCGCCAAGGCAGCGGGAATCACGCAGGTCGTCTTTGACCGTGGCGGGTTCCTCTATCACGGTCGCGTCCAGGCGCTCGCCGATGCCGCGCGCGAAAGCGGACTCGATTTCTAAGTGGACAGTAGGCAGTAGGCAGTAGACAGGGGAGTAGACAGAAAGAAGCGGGCAATTGAATAGCGAAGCATTTCCGCTTCCCATTTCAACTGTTTACTGCCTACTGCCTACTGCCTACTAAAGGAGCGAAGCGACGAATGGCACGGATTGATCCGGCAACAATAGGAGAACTCGAAGAGCGCGTGGTGCAGATCAACCGCGTCGCCAAGGTGCAGCGCGGTGGCCGCCGCTTTAACTTCTCCTCGGTCGTCGTCGTCGGCGACGGCAAGGGCCACGTCGGCGCGGGGATGGGCAAGGCCGGTGAAGTTCCGGAGTCCATTCGCAAAGGCGTCGAGGACGCGAAGAAGCGCATTATTCGCGTGAATCTCGAAGGGACGACGATCCCGCACGAGATCCAGGTGACGTATGGCGCATCGCGCGTGCTGCTTCGCCCGGCGCGGCCCGGCACCGGGGTTATCGCGGGCGGCGGCGTGCGTGCCGTCATGGAAGCGGCGGGTATTCACGACATTCTGACGAAGACGATTGGCAGCACCAATCCGGTCAATGTCGTGCGTGCCGCCCTCAAGGCGCTGGAGGAACTGGAGTCGGTCGAGAGCGTCGCTGCGCGACGCGGCAAGCCCGTCTCGTACTTCGGTCGTCGCCGCAACAAGGAACTGGCCGAGGAAGCGGCAAACGCCGCGACCGCGCACGCATAGGAGCGTCGAACATGGCAGAGAACGAAGCGCCGATGATGCGTGTCACCTATACCAAAAGCTCCATCGGCTACGCACACGACCAGAAGGCAACGGTTCGCTCCCTCGGGCTTCGGCGGCTCCAGCAGACCGTCGAACTGCCGGACACACCGTCCGTGCGGGGCATGTGTTTCAAAGTGCGCCATCTCGTGACCATTCAGGACACGAGCGCAGCGCCGAAGGAGTAATTGAACCATGCAGCAGCACGACCTCAAGCCCTCAGTCGGCGCGCACCGCGAGCGCAAGCGCGTCGGACGGGGTATCTCCGCAGGGCAGGGGAAGACCGCCGGACGGGGCACCAAGGGCCAGAAAGCGCGCTCCGGGCCGAATGTGCGACGCGGTTTTGAAGGCGGCCAGAACCCGATCTATATGCGAATGCCGTACAAGCGTGGCTTTACGAACATCTTCAAGCAGCCGTTCGCGGTCGTGAATGTCGCACGCCTGGAAGAGCTCTTCGCCGCAGGCGATGAGATCACGCCGGAAGTGCTCGTCGCCCGTCGCGTCGTCACCGACAAGGTGCTGCGCCCGCCAGTGGTGCCCTTCAAGGGGTGGCAGGTGAAGGTGCTCGGCGATGGCGAGATCACGAAGCCGCTGACGGTGCGCGTGCATCGTGTGACGGCATCGGCGCGTGAGAAAATCATTGCCGCCGGTGGCACGGTCGAGGAAACGGCATCTGATGAGGCAGTGGAAGAGACCGCGTAGATATCCGGTAATTGCTGGTGGCGGTGGGCTTTCGCCTACCGCGCCTGGCGCAGGCTGAAGCCCACCGCCACCAGAAAATAGCCCCGACGGTTTTTCGTGTCATCGCGCACATCCCGCTCTGATACCGCTGTAGAGGAGATGGCATTACTATGTTGCAGGCCGTGTTCAATGCATTTCGCATCCCCGATCTGCGGAAGAAGATCCTCTTCACGCTCGGGATGTTGCTGATTTTCCGCGTCATTGCACATATCCCGTTGCCGAATGTGGATCATGCGGCGCTCGACCGGCTTTTCCGCAATAACGCCTTTCTTGGCACGCTGAATCTCTTTTCCGGAAGCGCGCTTGCGGAGCTTCTCGATTGCGATGATGGGTGTCTATCCCTACATCACCGCCTCGATTATCGTGCAACTCCTGACGCCGATCATCCCGAAGCTGGATGAGTGGTCGAAGGAAGGCGAGTCCGGTCGGGCGCGCGTCAACCGCGTCACGCACATCCTGACGGTGCCGATTGGCTACCTCCAGGCATACGGTCAGATCCGGCTCGCGGTCGCGAACCAGGTGATCCCGGCGGACCAGTTCGGCATCCTCAACTGGCATACCTTCCTGCCGAGCTTCACGCTCCTGACCTCGACCGTCGCGGCCACGACTGGTGCTCGTCTGGATCGGTGAACTCATCACCGAAAACGGCGTCGGTAACGGCGTCAGCATCATCATCTTCGGGGGCATCGTCGCCGGGTTGCCGGGTGGCCTCGCGAACCTCGTCACGGGCGGGTCATCCTTCAACCTCGTCTCGATCATCCTCTTCGCGGGGATCGGGCTCCTCACGATTGTCGGCATCATCCTCATCAATGAGGGCGTGCGGAAGATCCCGGTGCAGTATGCGCGGCGCGTGCGCGGCCAGCGCCAGTATGGCGGGCAGGCGACAACGATTCCACTCCGCGTCAACTCGGCCGGCATGATCCCGCTGATCTTCGCGGTAGCATCATGATCCTGCCGTCCACGATTGCGAACTTCCTCGGCTCCTCCGACCGGGGCTGGCTGCGCGATTCGTCGCGGCAAGTTGCCGTGCTCTTCGATCCGGGTAACTATCCGTATCAGATCGGCTACTTCCTCCTGGTCGTCGGCTTCACGTTCTTCTATACGATTGTCGTCTTCAACCAGCAGAACATCCCGGAGAACTTACAAAAGAACGGCGGTTTCGTGCCGGGCATCCGGCCCGGTCGGCCGACGGCGGAGTATCTCATCGCGCGTCCTGAACCGGATCACGCTCGCGGGCGCGCTCTTCCTCGGCCTCGTGGCGATCCTGCCGTTCTTTGCGCGACTGTTCACGGGCATCACGCAGTTAGGCTTCGGCAGTACCGCGCTCCTGATCGTCGTCGGTGTGGCGATTGATACGATGCGGCAACTCGAAGCGCAACTGCTGATGCGCAACTACGAGGGCTTCATTCGGTGAGTGAGAATGCCAATCGGAACACAATGTGCTCTTCTTCGGCCCGCAAGGGGTCGGGAAGGGCACGCAGGCGGCCATCGTCGCGCCGCTCCTCCATCTCGCGCATGTCTCGACGGGCGATCTCTTCCGGCAGAACATGGCGGAGCGCACCGCCTTGGGAGAGCAAATCCGCCCCCTCTATGATGCGGGCGGGTTGATCCCCGATGATGTGACGATCGCGATGCTCGACGCGCATCTCATCACGCTGCGGCAGATCGCGCCGGAGTTGCGGGGCGTCATCTTCGATGGTTTTCCGCGCACGGTGCCGCAGGTCGAATCGCTGGATGCGTTTCTGCGCACGCGCGGCGAGCAGGTGGACGCGGTTGTGTATATTGATGCGCCGCGACCGGTGCTCGTTGAGCGCATTCTCAGCCGGGGGCGGGCCGATGACACGCGTGAGGCGGCGGAGGAACGACTCCGGCTCTACGAAGAGAAGACGGCAGCCGCTCCTCTCCCTCTTCGAGCAGCGGGGCATCATCCATCGCGTCAACGGCAATCAATCGGTTTCGAGACGTGACGGCGGACATCATCGCCGCGCTTGCACCGATCTTCGAAGGGGAGGAGCGTAGATGGCGCGGGGTGGAACGATGACGCTGAAGTCACCGCAAGAGATCGCGAAGATGCGCCGTGCGGGGCGGGTGGTCGCGCAGGCGCTCGAAGCGATGCGCGCTTTTGTCCGACCCGGAGTTACGACGGCGCAGATCGACGCGGTCGGTGAAGCGGCGATCCGCAAGGCGGGCGCGACGCCCTCATTCAAGGGACTGTACGGCTTCCCGGCGAGCGTCTGTGTCGCGGTCAATGACGAGGTCGTGCATGGCATCCCCGGCAAGCGGACGCTGCGGAATGGCGACATCATCACGCTCGATACCGGCGCGTTGCTCGATGGCTGGCATGGCGACGCGACGATCACCGTCCCGGTCGGCGAGATAGATGAGGAGACCGCAGCGGCTGGTTGAGACGACTTACGACGCGCTCCTCGCCGGGATCGAGCAATGCCGACCCGGCAAGCGGATCGGCGACATCGGCCACGCGATCCAGGAGTATGCCGAATCGCGCGGCTATGGCGTCGTCCGGCAATATGTCGGTCACGCGATCGGGCGGCGCTGCATGAGGAGCCGCAGGTGCCGAACTACGGCGATCCCGGCACCGGCACCCTGCTTCGCAAGGGGATGGTGCTGACGATCGAGCCGATGCTGACCGTCGGCACGTATGAGACACATACATTGCCGGATAAATGGACGGTCGTGACGAACGACGGCAAACGCGCCGCCCAGTTCGAGCATACGGTCGCGATCACCGATGGCGATCCGGAAATCCTGACGCTGCTCTAGCGCAAACGGCGGCCGCGTGGTATGATGGCAGTTCGCTGCCGTGAAGTCGGTGGCGTTTGTGCGGCCCGCGTGCGGCGGGTGTGACAAAGAAATGAGGAGCGCCTTTGGCGAAGAAAGATGTCATCGAGGTCGAGGGGAAGGTCGTCGAGCCGCTGCCGAACGCGATGTTCCGCGTGGAACTGGAGAGCGGTCACGAAGTCCTTGCCCACATTTCCGGCAAGATTCGGTTGAACTTCATCCGCATCTTGCCCGGCGACCGCGTGCGCGTCGAACTTTCGCCCTATGACCTGACCCGTGGCCGTATTGTGTACCGACATCGGTAGACCAGGAGAGGAAGACGCATGGCACGTATTGCCGGTGTAGACATCCCGCGCGAGAAGCGCGTCGAAATCGCGCTCACGTATCTGTATGGTGATCGGCCTGACGACCAGTCAGAAGATTCTCGCGCGCACCGGCATCAATCCCGACACGCGTGTCAATCAACTGACCGATGACGAAGTGACGCGGCTGCGCGACATCATCGAGAAGGAGATGGTCGTCGAGGGCGATCTCCGCCGCGAAGTCGCGATGAATATCAAGCGGCTGATTGACATCAACTGCTATCGCGGTATCCGGCATCGGCGCGGTATGCCCGTGCATGGCCAACGGACGAAGACGAATGCCCGCACCCGCCGCGGCCCCCGCCGCGCGGTCGCAGGCAAGAAGAAGGCGACGAAGTAAGTAGGC
This sequence comes from uncultured Chloroflexia bacterium, assembly GCA_963763655.1. GTDB lineage: Bacteria > Chloroflexota > Chloroflexia > Thermomicrobiales > JALYUS01 > JALYUS01. The sequence continues at coordinate 81,785 of CAVXPY010000048.1, read as the reverse complement.
AGTAGGCAGTAGTCAGTAATCAGAAGGGACGAGCATCCCGCTGACTACTGACTACTGACTACTAGAGGAGCGAAGCGACGAATGGCGGAGCAACGACGGACGAGGGACACGCGGCGGCAAGAATCGCGTCCGACGACGGGATCGCAAGAATATCCCGCGCGGGCGTGCCTATGTGCAGTCCACATTCAATAACACGATCATCACGCTGACGGACCCGCAGGGCAACGTCCTCTCGTGGGGCAGCGCGGGATCGTCCAACTTCAAGGGTTCGCGCAAGAGCACGCCGTATGCCGGGCAGGTCGCGACCGAGGGCGCGGTGCGCCGGGCGATGGAGCACGGACTCCGGCAGGTCGAGGTCTTCGTGAAAGGCCCCGGCAGCGGTCGCGAGGCCGCGGTGCGCGCGCTTCAGTCGTCCGGCCTGCAGGTGCTGTCGATCACCGATGTTACGCCGATCCCGCACAACGGCTGCCGGGCACCGAAGCGGCGGCGCGTCTGAGTCCGCACGATCCGGGCGCAGGTCCGGGGTGTGGCAAAGTGTCGGATTGTGGGCAGTTACGTGCTGATAAATACAAAAGGGAGGCTGAACGCGGTGCTTGACATTGCACAGCCAAAGGTAGACCTCACAAAGAGTGGCCAAAATTATGCGCGGTTCACCGTCGAACCGCTCTCGCCGGGTTATGGCACGACGCTCGGCAATGCGCTTCGCCGCATCCTGCTTTCGTCCCTGGCCGGGACGGCGATCACGAAGATTCGCATCAGCGATGTCTGGCACGAGTTCAGCACGATCCCGCATGTGCGGGAGGATGTGACCGAGATCGTGCTGAACTTCAAGCGTATCCGCTTGCAGAGCGATGATTCGTTGCAGGAAACACGCGTCCGGCTGTCATGGCAGGGCGCGGGCGTCATCACGGCGGGCGATGTCGCCTGGCCGTTCGAGATCACCTGCGTCAACCCCGACGAAGTGATCGCGCATGTCGAAGACGAGGACGGCGCACTGGACATCGAACTGACGGTCGAGCGTGGTCGGGGCTATCGGTCGGCGGAAGCCGCCGAGGGGCTGTCGATCGGCGAAATCGCCGTCGATGCGATCTACACGCCGATCCCGCGGGTGAACTTCGTGGTGGAGCATACCCGCGTCGGGCATATGACGGACTACGACCGGCTGATCCTCGAAGTGTGGACGGACGGCACGATCGACACGAGCGAAGCACTCCGGCAGGCGGCGGTGATCCTCACGGAGCACGCGCAACTGATCGTGGACTTCGCCAGCGGCGGTGCGGAGGAGCCAACGGGCATCGGCCCGTACGTGACGCCGGAAGCGGAAGCGAAGCTGCTTTCGGAGCTTGGCCTCTCGTCGCGCGTTCTGAACTCGCTCCGCAGCCAGAAGATCGACCGGGTCGGTCAGGTACTGAAGATGAACCCGGAAGACCTGATGGGCATCCGGAACTTCGGCCCGAAGTCGCTCTCCGAGTTGCAGGAGAAGCTCCAGGTGCATGGCTTCCTTGGGGCGAACCGGAAACTGATTCCGGACGACTTCGAGTTGGGCCAGGACGGGAACAACGACGCGGGCGCCGCTGATGCCGGTGCGGCGGACGAGTAAGCAAAAGCTGACGCGCGTGGGCGCGGGCGACAGGGAGGACAACCGTGCGGCATCGTAAGGCAGGGCGCTATTTCGGGCGCAACTCAGGCCAGCGCAAGGCGCTGATGAAGGGCCTGATCAACAGCGTGATCCTCAACGAGCGGATCATCACGACCGAGGCGAAGGGCAAGAACGTCCAACCGCAGGTCGAGAAGATCATCACGATCGCGCGGGAGGATACCGAGGCACATCGCCGTCTCGTGATGGCAAAGATCGGCAATCCGCTCGCCACCCTCAAGCTCTTTGAGGAGATCGGCCCGCGGTTTGAGGGCCAGCCGGGGGGCTACACCCAGTTGTACCACCTCGGTCAGCGGCAGGGCGACGGTGCGCCGATGGTCGTGCTGCGGTTGATGGAGTAGGAATGTCCGATGTACCGGCTGCGGCTGACGCTCGCATATGATGGTGCGGCGTTCGCGGGATCGCAGGTCCAGCCGGGGCAGCGGACGGTGCAGGGCGTCATCGAGGAGGCCCTGACGACGCTCGATGGAGTGCCGGTCCGCGCTACCTTCGCGGGGCGCACGGACACCGGGGTTCACGCTCTTGGGCAGGTGGTGCACGCGGACCTGCACCGCGCGCGTGAACCGGAAGTTTGGCGGCGGGCGCTGAATGGGTTACTCCCGCTCGATGTGCGGGTAACGCGTGCAGCGCTAGCCTCGGAAGGGTTTCATGCCCGCTTTAGCGCGGGATGGCGGGAATACCGCTACACGGTGTGGAACGGCGAAGTGCAGCCACCCCTGCTGCGCGGGACGACCTGGCACCGTCGCCGCCCGCTCAATCTTGCGGCGATGCAGAGTGCAGCGCAGGCGCTCGTGGGGGAACACGATTTCGCCGCCTTCGCGGGGGCCGGGAAAGGCGTACCGGAAGGCGACGTACCTACCGTCCGCACGATGCGGGCGGTGGGGTGGACAGCAGAGCGAAGCCTGGAGATGGTGATCGGCTCCGCACTGGTGTTCACGATTGAGGGCAATGGGTTTCTACCGCACATGGTGCGGAATCTGGTGGGGTCGCTCGTCGCGATTGGCGCGGGTGCTGCACCGGAGTCGTGGATCGAGACATTGTTGCGGGGTCGGGATCGCCGATTGGCCGCACCAACGGCACCACCGCACGGACTGACGCTCTGGCGAGTGTGCTACGACGATTGGGATGGACAGCAGGTAGCGGCGCGACACCAGACGCCGGACGTGTGGGAGAAATAAAGCGAATGCCGACACTCACGAATATCACCTGGTCGCCGAAAGCGGCGGAAGTCGACCATCAATGGTTTGTTGTGGATGCGAACGGTCACACGCTGGGTCGCCTCGCGACCGAGGTTGCGCGGGTGCTGCGCGGCAAGCACAAGCCGACCTTCGCCGAGCACATGGACATGGGCGACTACGTGATCGTGGTCAATGCCGAGAAGATCGCCGTCACGGGGAAGAAGCTGACACAGAAGATCTACTATCGCCACTCCGGCTATCCGGGTGGCTTCAAGAAGCCGAACTACACGGATGTCGAGCGGAAGTTCCCCGGGCGGATCATCGAGATATGCCGTGAAGGGGATGCTGCCGAAGAACCGCCTCGGCAAGCAGCAATACATGAAGCTGAAGGTTTATGCCGGCGCGGAGCACCCGCATGCCGCGCAGAAGCCGGAGCCGATGGTGATCAATGAGAACGTCGCGCGGGCAGCCGTTCGGTTGGCTGCCGTAAGCGGCGACAGCGCGAGCGCGTAAGAGAGGGGAACCAGTGGTAACGACACCGCAGCAATTGACGGGCCAGTATCACAACGCCGTCGGCCGCCGCAAGAGCGCCATCGCCCGCGTGCGCCTCTATCCCGGTACGGGCGAAGTGACGGTCAATGGCAAGGATGTCCGCGACTACTTCGGTGGCCGCGAACTGCACCAGATCACCGATCAACACCCCGCTGCGCGTCACGAACACGCTCGACCGCTTTCTGGTCAGCGTCAAGGTCGTCGGTGGGGGCGTGAGCGGGCAGGCAGGCGCGATCCGTCACGGTATCGCCCGCGCCCTCTGCCGCTTCGACCCGGAGCTTCGTTCGACGCTCAAGAAAGCGGGCCTTCTGACGCGCGACTCGCGGGTCAAGGAGCGCAAGAAGGTCGGTCTCAAGCGAGCCCGCAAGGCACCTCAGTACACGAAGCGCTAACACTCAAACCGAACGAACGCCGCTCCCGTGATGGAGCGGCGTTTTCTTTTCCTTATACTCTTTCACTGTTCATCAGCCTGCCAGACTAGGCTGAAGCCCGCCGCCACCCGCAACATCGAGTCCTTCCCGGATGTCAGATAATGACCGGCGCAAGATTTCTTACCGTCATCCCGATGGTGGATCGCTCGTTCCCTGCACCGCCCAAACGCGCGCGATCAGATCGATCGATCCGTCCGCGGTGCGCGGCAGACGGGCACGGATCGTCTCGCGCAATGCGATCCGCCGCTCCTCGTCCAGCGACATGGCATAGGCGGGCGCGGGACCCTGCCCGCCGAGGAACGGCGACCAGTAGTCGTCGAAGTCGCGGAAGACCGTCGGCACATCCATCGCACGGGTGGCGACCGCGCTCAGCCCCGCCTCCTCGAAGAGCCGGGCGAGCGGCTCCGGCTTACAGATCGGGAAGCGGTGCCCCTCATCTTTTTCTCTCGCGGTCGGGTCGAGGGCGACCGCCGCATCCCAGAAATGGCGCATCAGTTGCATCTCGCCCGCATAATCCCAAACATAGATCGCCACCGTCCCGCCCGGCCGCACCACCCGGACCATCTCCGCCACCATCCGTTCCGGATGGGGCACGAAGTTGAGCACCAGTCCGGAGACTGCCACGTCGCAGGTCGCTGCGGCGAGATTGAGCGCCTGCACATCCCCGACTGAGAACGTCGCCCGATCGTCAATGACGTGGGCACGCGCATATGCCACGTAATCCTCGGTGATGTCGAATCCCACTACATTGGTGCGGGGCAGCCTCGGCGAGAACCGTGTGTGTCAGGGCGCCGGTGCCACAGCCGCAATCGATCCAGCGGCCGCCCGGTGGCACGGCCAGCCAGGCGAGGAACTCCCGCGCGACGAGACGGCTCCAGCGCCCGACGTACGGCTCGTACAAATCGCCACTGTTCCACGTCTCCGGTCGGGGGGATGGCATTGCGTCTCCGATCATAGAGCACGGCGCGTCAATCGTGCGATAACGGGAAAGGAAGCGTCTCCGCGTCCGCCATCCCATCATTGAATCGCTGGAATGATGGTCGCCGACTCGTGAGCAATAGCGCAGCGGATAGCGACGTATATGCAGCGATGAAAATTAGAAGTCGTTCTCGGCGGGCGTCGGGGTGCGGCGAGAGCGATGGCCGGCGTTCGATGCGTTCTGCGCCGCTGCGGTATGCTCCCACACGAACGTGACTGCCTGGGAGAGCCGGTCGAGCGCGCGGGGTTCTCGCCACGCGGCGAGCGCGATTGGCGAGAGTTCGAGCGTCACAGCGCCCGCGTATTGTCGTGCCTTGAGGTGTTGCAGCATCATCGCGAGGGGCAATGCGCCCTCGCCGGGGAGTTGATGGTCGCGCGTCAGCGCGTTAAGGAGACTCGAACTGATGGCGGGCGGATCCTCGCGCCGGTCGCTCAGATGAATATTGGCGAGACGTGGGAAGACAACATCGAGGGCAGAGACGACGTCCAGACCGAACGATGCGGCGTGCGCGGTATCAAAGGTAATGTCGAGGTTCCATTCCTCACAGACCCGATAGAGGTTCTGGAGTTTATCGAGGAAATCCATGCGTGGCTGTGGGTGGAGGGTGCCGCGATTCTCGATGGCGAGTCGCACCCCGTTCTTGCCGAGGATGTCCATCACTTCCTCGACCGTCTGAAAGAAGGCGCGCCCGCGCTCGGTGTGGAGCCCCGCACCGCCGACCGCATGCATGACGAGCGTGCGGCAACCGGGGATCGCGCGGGCATATTCGGCGGCGGCGATCATGTCATCGTGCGTGTGACGGGCTGCCTTAATGAGTCGGATCGGTGGATGGATTGCGCGAATGGGCACCTGGTGCTCGCGCGCGATGTGGCGGGCGAACTCCGGTCCGGCAGCGATCAGCCTGCGATTGAGGAGCAGTTCGATCCCATCCGCGCCCGCTCGACGCGCGATACTCGCGGCATCGCGCAAGGTGCGCGGGGTGAGGCTGCCAGTCGAAACGAGAATTTCCATCGTCCGCTCCGGTGTGTGGGTTCAGTCCGCCTGCCCGCTGTGGATCGGTACATGCTGGACCTTGGGAGTGTAGCATCGACACCTGCGATCAACAAGGGTCATGAACCGACATCAAGACATACCTTGGATTTGTTGGTGGTAGCAGGCTTTCCAGCCTGCCTCCCCGACACAGAAAGGGCAGGCTGGAAAGCCTGCTACCACCGGGAATTCATCTCTCTGTCTAAGTCGTGTCTAGACGGAGATCATGCGCGGCGGGTAGATCGCTGCGTGCGGTCGTGTGCTGCGCCGCATCGAGGATCGCGCGGGTGATAGCGCGCTCAGTCGCGATTGCAAGGCGAACCATGTCCGGGGCGGCGAGCGCGATTTCTTCTTGCGCGGTCGTCAGCGCGAAGAGGGTATCACCATCCGCGACCGTATGGGCGGGGCGAATCGCGCGCGCGAGGCCATCGTGCGCGCTGATCACCATACGGATAAGCGCCTTCCGGGGAATCGGCGCGTTCGTTGCGATAATGCCAATCGTTGTATTTGTTCCCGGTTGCGGCGCAGCGACATCGGGCCACGCCGATGACGGGCGCGTGGCAAGCCAGCCCTGCGCGTCGTGTGCGCCAGCAACGATCTGTTCGCCATCCCAGACATCACCGACCGCGTTGACAGCGACGAGTGCGCCAACGAGCGCGCCCTGTGTGCCAATCGTGACTGCTTCGACGGCAGAACCGATGCCGCCCTGCATCGCTGCCGCGCGCCCGAAGAGTTTGCCGATGGTGGCACCGGTTCCCGCGCCAATACTGCCCGACTCCAGAGGCGCTGCCGATGCGTTGGCGGCGGCAGTGTAGCCCATCGCGGCATTTGGGGGCAGGGCGCGACCGACCGTGAGGTCATACAGGATCGCGGCGGGCACGATCGGTACCGGGCCGCCCGGAGTCGGGAAGCCCACCCCGCGCTCTGCCAGCCAGTGCATCACGCCGTCCGCTGCGGCGAGTCCGAACGCGCTCCCGCCACTAAGCAGGATGGCATGGACGGGCATCGCCGTCTCCTCGGTAAGGAGCGCCGTCTCGCGGGTGCCCGGTGCCCCGCCCCGCACATCGACGACACAGCGTGCGCCCTCCGGCGGAAGGAGCATCACGGTGCAGCCGGTGACGTTGGCGAGGTCCGTCGCGTGCCCGACGCGGATACCGGGGATGGCGGTGATCGTTCTCTTTTCCTGGTGCATGGCATACCTCCCTGCGCCTGAGTATGCCGCGCGGGGAGCGATCCGTCGAGATGGAAGCACCCTGGCGGAATGCGTTGTCTGGTCCGATGTTGTACGTAAGCAGTGTTCGCTTGAGCGATTGGGGGAATCAAGTGAGTCTGATGAGCATGAAGACCGCGCGGGAGAACGAAGCGTCCGATTCGTACGTTGACGAGATCGAGCGATGGCGCAGGGAGCGGGTGGAGCAACTGACCGCGCCCGATGGCTGGTTGACCCTGATTGGTCTCGAATGGCTTAAGCCCGGCCCGAACCGTGTCGGCAGTGCGGCGGAGAACGACATTGTGCTCAGCACCGGTCCCGCACATCTCGGTGTCATCACACTCGCTGCCGACGGCCGCGCCCATCTTCAACTCACTCCGGGTGTGGACGCGCGCATCGATGGGGTTGCACAGGCTGCGGCGGAATTGCTCGATGACGCGCAGTCCGGTGGTCGTCCGACGATTGTCGTGTTCGGTACGGCGAGTTTCTCGCTGATCGACCGTGACGGACAGAAGGGCGTGCGAGTCAAGGACAGTAATGCGGCCACGCGAACAGACTTTTTGGGTCTGGACTATTACCCAATCGACCCAAGCTGGCGCATCGCAGCCGAATGGGTGCCGCTGGACACCGGGCGGACACTGCCGATCCCCTCGACTCTGGGATCGGTGCGGGAGCGACCGATTCTCGGCAAAGCCGTGTTCACGCGCGGCGGGCGGCAGTATGAGCTTTACGCAGTCGGAGAGCAACGCAGCACGATTTGGTTCGTGCTCGCGGATGAAACGTCCGGTCGCGAGACCTACGGCGGCGCGCGGTTTCTTACTCCTGATGTGACGAGCGAAGCTCAGATGTTCCTGGACTTCAACAAGGCAACGAATCCGCCGTGCGCTTTCACTCCCTATGCGACGTGCCCGCTGGCACCGCCGGAAAACCGGCTCGCGCTCGCCATCACGGCGGGAGAAAAGATGTACGGCGCAGCGCATTGAGTGTCCGAATCCTCGGAATATCTCTCAGTCGCCCTTGCCTTTGTCTTTGCCGTCGTTTCCTTTCCCGTGGCCGTTGCCGGGCGGGCTCACCGGGCGCTGATTGACGGGCGCGGCCTGGACGGGCGGTGCGGCAGCGGGAGGCGGCGCGCTCACGGCAGGGGCCGCAGTAGGTGGCATCGCAGTGGGCGGGATTGGTGTGGGTGCGGGCGGCGGGGTGGGCGTAGTCGCCAGAGGTGTGGGAGTGGGCAGGCCGGGGTTCGCGGTCGCGATGACCGCGCGTTCTGTCGGCGGTGCCGCATCCGCTGCGGTCATGTGATCGCGTTGCCGTGTCGCGCTTATTACGATACCAATCACCAGTGCGATGACAGCCAGGGTGACATAGAGCGCAATCAATCGCGACCGGCGCGGAGCCAAAGGCTGAATCAGCGCGGTCGGCGCGTCCTCTTCGATTTGCGGTGCCGATGCCATCACCCGTCATACTCCTCGCTACCATGCCAAACGATGGTATGCAGGAGCGGTGCCATGGGGTCGGCTAGCCAGTGATACCGCCTTGATCGCCGCTGTAGTTCAGGCTCGCTTTCCAGTCCTTGTCGAGTTCCTCGATGCTCACCTTAAGCACTTTCTGCACGACCTGATCGTAGGAAAGCTCTTCCTTGAAGGCGGAGACGAGCGCGCCGATATATTTGCTCCCGTAGGCATTGATGATGTAGTTGACGACGCTCTCGCTCTCGGCGTACGAGAGAAGCGCCTGCTCGGCATTGAAGGGGAAGGGGGAGTTGAGCGCTCGGAGCGGGATCAATGTCCCGTTTGTCACGGCGTCCTGGACCAGCGGACGGAAACGGACATCCGGCGTTTCCTGATTATGCACCGCCAGCCCCTCATCAAGCCAGAGGGGTGGATGGTTATACGGGTTCAGGCTCGCCTGATAGACGATCATATGGCTGATCTCGTGCGGGATAATGCGCCGTACCTCAGATGAGGCGGATCGACCCGGCGCAACTGCGGCGTGGATGATCCCCAGTTCGGGCGACGCGCCGCCGCCGATCCATTCCGCACTGTTGGGCGGCAGGGCGACGCGGAGATCGCGCGCGTTTGCGTAGATGAGGATGCGGATCGCGCGGTCACCAGTGACATTGAAGGTCTTCTTGAGGGTATCAACCGCGCGTGTCGCGGTAGTGAGCGCGTCGTTTGCGAACGCATCATCGCCGCTGTACCACCAGAGGGTGATCTGGCCGCTCGTCTTCTTCTTCCATTGCTGCTGGCTGTCCATGTAAAAGAAGGTCGTCGGGTCCGTCCGGTACTGCGTGCCATCACTGAGGGTGAACGCCCAGCGATATTCGACATCGAGACCGGGTGCGAGGAACTCCGATTGCGTATCGAGGGCATAATCGAGTTTGATCCGCTGCCCCCGCTCGACCGGGACGCGCACGCGCTTCGTGACCGGCGTATTCGCCGCATGATAAAGAAGGTTCACGCTGGCGATTTCGCCGGAGACCGCAGTCGCTTCGAGATGAAAAGCGACATTGTCCGGGAAGTGGGGTGTCGCGGTGTTTGCGCTGACGTTGACGGTTGCCGAGGCCGCGCCGATGGGCGAGAGCACGGAGGCCGCCGGGGCCGCGAGCAGGCAGATCAGCAAGGCCAGGATGCCCACGCGGCGGCGTCTCATGCGGCGTCCTCATCTCCTGCGGCGGGCGCATCGCCCATCCGCCAGCGCAAATAGGCGCTGATAAAGCCATCGATCTCGCCGTTGAGCACCGCCTGGGTATTCGAGGTCTCGTAGCCGCTCCGCGTGTCCTTCACCATGTTGTACGGGTGGAGGACGTAGGAACGAATGGCGTTGCCCCATCCGGCGGCGACGTGCTCGCCCTTGAGGATGGCGTGTTCCTCGGCGCGCTCCGCTTCGCGCCGCTCCAGGAGCCGCCCGCGCAGGATCTTCATCGCTGTTTCGCGGTTCTGCGTCTGCGAGCGCTCGTTCTGGCAGGTGACGACGATATTGGTGGGGATGTGGGTGATGCGGATCGCGCTACTGGTCTTGTTAACGTGCTGACCGCCCGCGCCGGAGGCACGATAGGTGTCCACCCGGATGTCATCGTCGTTGATGACGATCTCGGTATCGTCCTCGATCTCCGGCAGGACTTCCACCAGCGCGAATGAGGTGTGGCGTCGCTTGCTTCCATCGTAGGGCGAGATGCGGACGAGGCGATGCACGCCGCGTTCAGCCTTCGCGTAGCCGTAGGCGTAGTCGCCGCGAATTTCGACCGTCGCGCTCTTGATGCCCGCCTCTTCGCCCTCGGTCAAATCGACGATGTCGGTCTGAAAGCCGCGAATCTCCGCCCAGCGCAGATACATGCGCAGCAGCATGTCCGCCCAGTCCTGCGATTCCGTCCCGCCCGCGCCTGCATGGATGGCGAGGATGGCGTTCGCGCTATCGTGCGGCCCGGCCAACATCAGATCGAACTCCATCTGATCGAGCCGCTCCTTGAGTTCCGCTACTTCGCGCTGTAGCTCGGGGACGATTGATGCGTCGTCGCGGGCCAGTTCCGCCATCTCGGAGGCATCGTGGATTTCCTTCCCAAGCGAGCGCCACGCCGTGACCTGCGTTTGAAGCGCCGTCAGTCGTTGCATGATGCGTTGTGCCTGCTGCGGGTCATCCCAGAATCCTTGCACGGCGGATTGCGCCGTCAGTTCCGCGATCTGCGCCTCTTTGCCCGCGATGTCAAAGACGCTCCTGCGCGACGTCGACACGTTCGCGGAGATCCTGGAGTGTCGTCGTTAGGTGCTCGAACATTCGGTACCTCAGTGTGTGAGGGCGCATCGTGCGCCGATACTCTTTCCTCACGTCAGTATAGCAAAAGGCGGCGATGATGTGTCAGTCGCCTGCGATGCCCGTGAAACGATCCGGGTGGACGCGGTCGAGTGGCAAGTCCGTCGCTTCGCCCGCGATCATCTGCGCGACCACTACTCCGGCGATGCAACTCCACGGTGTGCCGTTACCGTTAAACCCTGCCGCCACATAGAAACCTGGTATAGACGGCACGGCACCGATCAAGGGGCCGTAATCGGGCGTGAAGCCCATCGTCCCGCCCCAGGTGCGCACGACGGGCAGCGTCGCGAGTATCGGCATCGTCGCGGCGACATGGGCGGGAAACCGCCGCAGTAACGCCAGCGTTGTCCGACGGCTATACGAACCGATACCGGCGGCGTCATAGGCGCGCCCCCCACCGATGACGATGGCCCCACCCGGCGTCTGCCGCCAGTAGTGGATCGCCTCTTCGGCCCAGTAGCCGAAGGTCATCGGCAGGAGCGGCGGTACGGGAGCAGTGACGAGAATCTGGCCGCGTTGCGGCTCGATCGGGAGGGTCAGGCCAACCATCGCACCAATTTTCGCCGCCCAGCCATTCGTCGCGTTGACGACCGTCCGGGTGGCGATCTTCCCGCGTGTCGTGACAATCGCGGCAACCCCGCGCGCATCACGCTCGATGCCGATGATCGCAGTCTCGGTGCAAATCCGCGCGCCGAGGCGACGCGCCGCCCGCGCGAAGGCGTAGGCGAGAGCCATCGGCATAAGGTGGGCGCTTTCGCGCACATAGCGCGCCGCCCGCACTGTTGCGCCGAGCACAGGTACGTGGGCACGCGCCGCTTCGCCATCCAGCACATCGGCGTGCCACCCTGCCGCGCGCAAGGCAGCCGCACTCGTTTCGAGATCGCGCGCTGCTTCGGGCGTCGTCGCCAGTTCCATGCCGCCACTGAGCCGGAACTGGAAGTCGGTATCGAGTTCCGCTTCCATCTGCGCCAGCATCGCGAAGTTCGCGACGGTGAAGGGGAGGAAGGCGGAGGTGTATCCCGCCGCCGGACTGACCTGCCCCGCATTGCGGCCCGACGCGCCCCAGGCGATATGCTCCTGCTCGACGAGCGTAACCGGCACGCCGCGTTTCGCGAGTTGGTAGGCGATCCCACAGCCGATGAAACCACCGCCGATCACCACGACGTCCGTGGTGCCGGGAAGATCGCTGTCGCTATTGGGCCTATCCATCGTACCTCACCTCACCCCCGGCCCCTCTCCATCGCCTGTAAATCGTGGTACGGAAAAGGTCCGTCTGGCGATAGAGAGGGGCGACTCGCGCAAAGTGCCGTGGCCTTCCCGCAATACCTTCCTCTCTCCATATCCCTCCCCCTCTCTATCGCCGTACAAAACCCAACGATTTCTCGATCCAGGAGCGATGGAGAGGGGGTCGGGGGGTGAGGTTGAGCGAAACGCACCTGTGCTTGCCTAGTATAACCGACGATATGACCGAATCGACATTTCGTGCGTGTGTTACACTTTGTGACGGTGGAGACAACCGCGTGTGTCCAGGGATGCAATGAGTGAATCAAACTTGACAGAACTGCCCCCACAATCGGTGCCGCCAGCAGAACACCCCCTGATTTCTTTGCCGTCAGGCGTGGCGAGTGATGCGCGCGAGGATACGAGGGTCGATGTGCGCGCCTCCTTTGATGCGCTCTATCCCTTTCCTCTCGATGCATTTCAACAGGAGGCGATCGCGCTGCTTGCGCGTGGCGATTCGGTGATGGTCGCCGCACCGACCGGCACGGGCAAGACGGTGATCGCGGAATATGCGGTGCATGAGGCGTACGCGCGCCACGGGCGCGTCTTCTATACCACGCCGATCAAGGCGCTCTCGAATCAGAAGTTTCGCGATCTCCGCACGCGCTATGGGGAGGCGGTGGGTCTACTCACCGGCGATGTGACGGTTAATCCCCGCGCACCGATCCTCGTCATGACGACGGAAGTCGTGCGGAACATGCTCATTCAGGCTCCGTGGGAGATGGATACGGTCGACGCGATCGTCTTCGATGAGATTCATTTTCTCGCGGACCCGGAGCGTGGGACGACGTGGGAAGAGGCGATCATTCTCTGTCCCGAGCATGTGCAGCTCGTTTGCCTCTCGGCCACTGTCTCGAACGCCCTGGAGATCGCGGCGTGGATCAGCCGCACACATCGCCCAATCCAACTGATCACGCACGATGAACGCGCGGTCCCGCTCGCGCTCTATTACTACCTCGATGGGACGCTCCACCTCGTGATCGACCGGACGGGGCGGCAAGTGGCGGATTTTCCCGACATCGGCGGCGAGGGGCGGCGCCCGTTTCGCGGGCAGTCCTGGGAGGAAGACGCGCTCGATATGCCGTCGGAGCGCGATGAGCCGACGCCGACCGAGATTGTGCTCTCTTTGCAGCGGCAGGAGATGTTGCCGGCGATCTACTTCCAGTTCAGCCGGAAAGACTGCGAGGTCTGGGCGCAACATGCCGCCGCTGCGGGCGTGGATTTCGCGACGCCGGAGAAAGCGGCCCGCATCGAAACGATTCTCGATGCCCATCTCGGCATGCTCGCGACCGAGGACCACCAGCTCGCGCAGGTGGTGCAGATCGGCCGCCTCGCGCGGCGTGGCATCGGCTATCACCATGCCGGATTGCTCCCTATCCTCAAACAACTCGTGGAGACCCTCTTTACGAGCGGACTACTGGGCGTCGTCTACGCGACGGATACCCTCGCGCTCGGGGTCAACATGCCCGCCCGTACCTGCGTGATCGGGCGGCTCAGTAAGTGGGACGGGCGTCGTCGCCGGCCGCTGATTCCGAATGAGTTCCAGCAGATGTCCGGGCGGGCCGGACGCCGGGGCATGGACCCCCTCGGGCACGTCGTCACGCCGTATAGCCAGCGCATCTCGTTTACGGAGATGTTGCAGATCGCCACGGGGCCGTTACATCCGGTCCGCAGTGGTTTCTCGGTGCGCTACAACAGCGTGCTTAACCTCTGGGATCCCCCGGCAGGCGACCGGGTTCGGCAACTGTTGAGCCAGAGTTTGCTGCAATATCAGACGAACCGGCGCGTGCGCGACACCGAACTGGATTTGCTCGCGCTCGGCGAGCGGATTGCCACGGTCCCGAAGGGATGCCTGCTCGGCTACGAGGGCGGGGACGACCTACTTGCGGAGTATCGCACACTCGGTCGCGATCTCAAGCTGGTCCAGACGCAGGAGCGCCGCGCCCGCGAGGATGAGACGCGCGTTCTGATGACGACGGATGACCGCCCGTGGAAGGAACCCACCCGCCATGTACTGCGGCAGGTGTTCCGCACCTTGCCCGTGGGCGCGATGATTCACGTGCGCGAGATGGGTTGGGGCGTCTATCTCGGCAGGCCGGTAGACAGCGGGCGCGCCACTATAGGCCGCTTCCTCTTCGGCATCACGGACCCCGCGCTTGAGCTTTCTGTTGGCGTCGTCACGGAGTATCGACAAATCGACCATCTCCCATCGCCGGATGCGGCGATCAGCGTGCCAGCGCCCTTGCGGGTGGTTGAGGAGGGTGCCCCGGTCACCGCGTTGCTCACCCGCGATGCGTGGGGTGCCCTGCGGTCGGAGGTCGCGGCGCTTGGCCTGCCCGATCTCGATGCCTGGCTGCGGGAATACCGCGCGGCGCGGCGTCTCTTACAACGGGAGGACCTGGAAGCGGCGCGGTCGGAGACACGCGCATCGCAGGAGGTGGTTACCCGCCTCACCGAGCAAATCCACGCGCATGTCTGCAATACGTGTCCCGTGCGGGACGAGCACCGCAAGAATCTCAGTGTCCTCGAACGACTCTCGCGCGAGCAGCAAGCCCTCGCGGATCGCGTCGCACAGGAGTCCGAGGCGGACGACGCGCAAACGCGCAACCTCATTCGCGGCATCGCCGCCGTGCTGCACCAGTTCGGCTATCTCCATCGCGGGTACACGACGCCAAAGGCGGACCTTCTCGCCGACATCTTCGATACGAACGGGCTCGTCGTCGCGGAACTCGTTGACCGGGGTTGGCTCGATGAGCTCTCACCCGAGGATGTCGCGGAAGTCTTCTCCTGGTTCGCCTACGACCGCGACGCGCGTTTCGAGAATACCTTCGAGTTGCCGCGCCATCTCACGATAGTCCGCGATCGCCTCGATGACCTGACCCACGGTGTGCTGATTGCCGAGCGGCGTGCCGGTCTCTCGATCACGACGGGTTATCACCCGCTCTTTTACGGCGCGCTCCGGGCGTGGTGCAGGAGTGCCGTGATGGAGCGGATCGTCGAGAAGGTGGGGCTGAGCGAGGGGGATGTCGTGCTGGCATTCAATAAGTCGCTCGATATCATGCATCAGGTGCGGACGATGCTTCAGGCCGTGCGACCGGAAAGCCCGCTGATCGAACGACTCGCGACCGCAGAACGGCAAGTGCGGCGCGGCATTGTCGAGCAGTCCTATACGATCGGTATCATGCCGGTGATGCTCTCCGTGACCGACGCCGTCGCAATCGCCGCACCATCAGAAGGGACCGCGTAGTGTCAGAACAGGTCGGGGTCACCCTGCTGATCGTCGGGCTGCTCCTCGCGGCGCTCCTCGCAGTCGTCGTGAGCCGCTGGGCGCTCAAGATGGATCGCCGGGCGCAACGGCGGCGGCAGAACACGATCCGCAAGAATCGCCGCATTGGTCGTATCGACGGCACCTGATCCTCTTTGACGACCCATATTCATCGCGCATCCATTGCAAAACCGTCTGTGGACCGCCGCATCGGCGCGACAGATCTCATTCCCGTCACCGTGACCCGCCTTCCGGCGGAGCAGCACGCTCCGCGCGCTCGTTGACAGGCCGTGATTATATAGTATGATCGTCATGTAAGCAGCACTCGCGAGCTACTGATGGGCAGCCTCGCGCTCTCCTTGTCAATTTCGGACTCCGGATTCGGGGTACACGGTACAGGTGAGGAAAAAGTGACCGAACATGACTATGCTACACAGATCAACGCCCACTATACCCCCGACGATCTCTCTGCGACCTTTCTCCGCATCCTCCAATCGTGGGGGAAGGGAAACGGCACTCCTTACACCGGACGATCTCGCGCCGATCGACCAGTTTCACGTCGGCGGGAAAGGCGCGACACTCGCCCTCGCTGCCCTCGCCGGTATCGATCCCGCGTCGCGGGTGCTCGATGTTGGTGGAGGATTCGGCGGCCCGGCGCGCACGCTCGCCGCTGCCTATGGCTGCTCGGTCACGGTGCTGGACCTGACGGCGGCCTACTGTCAGGTCGGGGAGATGCTGACCGAACGCACGGGCCTGAGTGATCATGTCACTTTCCGGCACGGTGA
Source organism: uncultured Chloroflexia bacterium (assembly GCA_963763655.1). Lineage (GTDB taxonomy): Bacteria > Chloroflexota > Chloroflexia > Thermomicrobiales > JALYUS01 > JALYUS01. Next base: position 65,611 of record CAVXPY010000048.1, on the reverse strand, counting down.
TGCCCTGGCGATCCCCTTTCCTGACGCGACCTTCGATCTCGTCTGGACGCAGCACTCCTCGATGAATATTGCGGATAAGAGGCAGCTCTACACGGAGATCTTCCGCGTCCTCCGCGCCGGGGGGCGACTCGCCCTCTTTGAGATCATGGCGGGAACTGAAGCGCCCCCCCATTACCCGGTCCCGTGGGCGCAGGACGCATCGATCAGCTTCCTCTCATCCCCCGATGACGTGCGCGCGCTGCTGTCCGCGATCGGCTATCAAGAGGTGGTCTGGGAAGACCTGACCGATGGCACTGTCGCGGCAGCCACGGCGCAGTCTACCCCTGCGGTTCCGCCACCGGGGCTGCACCTCGTCCTGGGGGCGGACTTTCCCGAACGGGCGCGCAATATGATGCGAAATCTCGCCGAGCACCGGATAGCGCTGATCCGGTCGGTGCTCGAACGACGCTGATGGCGGTGATGGCAGGCTTTGGGGGCAGTGCAGGGCTGAAAGGAGGCGATGATGGCACGGACGTCGAGAGTCGAGAAAGCGCGGACCCGGGAGCGCCTCGTACAAACGGCCTCACACGCGTTCCGTGCCAACGGGGTGGCAGGAACGAGCATTCCCACGCTGATGGAGCATGTCGGCCTGACGCATGGAACGTTTTACGCGCACTTTGAGAGCAAGGATGCGCTCGTCGCGGCGGCGTGCGCCCGTGGCCTCAATGATACCGTCGATGAGTTGCTGCATCGCGCAGAGAACGCGCCACCGGGGCGCGAGCTGAACGCAGTGATCGATCACTATCTCAGTGCCGCACACCGAGACGACCCGGCGAACGGCTGTGTCCTCACCGCGCTCGCGAGTGAGGTCCGGCGCGAATCCGCCACGGTGCGCCACATCTTTACCGAGGAACTCCGGCGCTATTTCAGCCGACTGGCATCGCTTCTCCCCGATCAGGAGGCACAGGCGCGCACCGATCACGAACTGATTCTCGCCTCCGGCATGGTGGGCGCAGTGCTCCTCGCGCGGGCGGTCGATGATCCGGAGTTGAGCGACCGCATCCTCCATGCCTGTCGGGATTTCTACACCGAAGCCTTCGCGTCGTCGCCGCGCACCCCAGGCACGGGCGATGATTGAGTAAAAGACCTGTCCCTATAGCCAAGGAAGGAGAGACCCGATGATTCTGTTGTTGGTTGAGCACTTCTTCACCGACGAGGGGCGGGAGCGATTTCCGGCGTGGATCCAGGCGATTGGGGAGGCGGCAAGCCGCTTTCCGGGCTTCTCCGATATCCGGCAGATGACCAGGCGCGACGAACCGGATCGCTGCTTCTTTCTGCTCGCGTTCGAGGAGCCTGCGCAGGCGCAGGTATGGATCGCCAGCCCGGAACGGCAGGAACTGCTTGACCAGATAGGCCCGTACCGCCTCAAGCCGCAGGAAGGTACGACATGGATCGCGGGAGAGCGCTGGTCACCGACTTAGAGGATGAGAAATCCCTGATCGGTCACGCGTGCGGTGGGGATGACGGAGAGCGCCAGAAACGAGAGGGTGGCGAAGGGGGCGGGGAGGGGAGAACCGAGCGCCTGGACCTGACGCGAGAGTTCCTCGAGTTCTTGCGCGACTGCTGTGCCCGGTTGATCGGAGAGAATGCCGGCAATCGGCAGCGGCATCCGACCGATCACCGCACCATCCACGACCAGTGCCAGGCCGCCATCCATCGCTTCGACTTCCCGCACCGCGCGCGCCATATCGTCATCGCTGGCCCCCGCGACGATGACATTGTGGGCATCGTGCGCGACCGATGACGCGATGGCACCTTTCCGTAACCCGAGGCCGACGACCAGCCCAACGCCGACATTGCCGGTCGCGCGGTGCCGTTCGATGCATGCGAGCTTGAGGATGTCGCGCGCAGGATCGGCGCAGATGTAGCCATCGATCACCTTCGGTTCAACGCGCACGCACTCGGTGACGATCTGACCCGGCACGATGCCGACCGCATCGACGGGTTCGCCGGTCGATGGCAGGCCAAGGCGCGCGATACCGAACTCGCCAATGTGCATCGTCTGCCGCAGGACGTCAGGGATCGTGGCGGGCGCATCGAAGAGCGGCGCGCCATCTTCGGCGACGCATCTCCCGGCGTGGTAGGTCTGGAGCACACGGAATCCGGTCAGGTCTTCCAGTACGACGAGGTCCGCGCGGAGGCCGGGGGCGATGGCACCGCGATCGCGCAGGTTCCAGTAGCGCGCCGTGTTGATCGTGCAGAGTTGAATCGCCCGCACCGGATCGAGGCCGCCCTGGACTGCCCGCCGTAGCGTCTCGTCCATGTGGCCGTCAGTAACCAGTGTCGAGCACTCGCGGTCATCCGAACAAAACATGATCTGCGGCCAGGTGCGATCATTGATGAGCGGGAGAAGAGCGGCAAGATTGCGTTCCGTCGATCCCTCGCGGATCATGATGGACATGCCGCGCCGCAACTTCTCCGCCGCTTCGTCGAGCGTCACGGACTCATGGTCCGAGCGTGGCCCGGCGGCGATGTACGCCTGGAGGTCGTCACCGCGCAGGCCCGGCGCATGGCCGTCAATCGGGCGGTGGGCCTCCTCTGCCGCCGCCGCGCGTGCCAGCACGTCGGGGACGCCCGCGACGACGAGCGGAAAGGCCATCAGTTCCCCCAGACCGATCACTTCCGGGATCGCCAAGCCCTCGGCGATCTCGTCTGCGCCAAAGGTCGCCCCTGCCGTCTCGCTCGGGCTGGCGGGCACGCACGATGGCATCGTGAAGTAGCACGAGAGAGGCAGATTGCGCGTGCCCGCGATCAGGGCGCGCATCCCGGCGATGCCGAGGACATTGGCGATCTCATGTGGGTCCGACACCGTGGTGCTCGTCCCGTGCGGGATGACCGCCCGCGCAAACTCCGTCACCCACAGGAGGCTCGATTCGAGATGAATATGCGCGTCCATCAGTCCCGGCGCGAGGTAGCGGCCACGGAGGTCGATTGTCGATTCGGCCGCCGTGTACGGCCGATCCCGGCGATCCAGCCATCCACGACTGCGACATTCCCTTCCTCGATCTCTCCGCTATGCACATTGACGATGCGCGCATTCGTGAAGACGAGGTCCGCCGGTGCGCGCCGGGCGGCCACCGCGACGAGTCGATGGAGATGCGCCGCTTCTCGCGCTCGTCCCTTATCCATCTGCGTCTCCTCCTGGCGAATAGGTCGTGTCCGGGTCCAGCGGCCAGATCGGTCGCCGGAGATGGCGAAAATCAAAGCGGGAGAGATGGGGGCTGCTGATGCCCGGCGTGTCCACATCGATGATCGCGCTGGCGATGGGGGCGAACGCGGCGCGGTAATGAACGCTCGATTTGACGACGATGGCACGTACCATCGTCGGCTCGATACCGACGCTGCGAAAGAGCGACAGGTCGAGCGCCTGCACACGCTGCTCGGTGATGATCACCTTGATGCCGTCGAGGTCGAGGAGGGCGGTCGTGCCCATCCGCGTCCGGCCGCCCGTACCCATTGGACCGGTGTTCGTAAAGACGCCGTCCGTGATCCGCACGACGCGCGCTACGGCGATGAGCGGTGCGCCGTGCCGGTCATCCGTCTTCCCGCCGAGCCGGACGGTGATTTCTGCGCCCGTCCCCACCGATTGCGCCTGCGCGACCGTCTCCGGATCGCGGATCACGCCGACAGCGACCTCGCGGACGCCCGCGTCGTGGAGCGCGGTGACGAGCGTCATGCCGTCGCACGGTGCGCCCGCGCCCGGATTGTCCCCACTATCGGCAAGCACGACGGGGCCGTTCGTGGCCTCCATGACGCGGCGGATAGCCTCGGGGAGCGGGGTGAGGGCCGCCGTGAACGCATCGCGCCTGCGCCATGCCTCAGCAGCGATGCGCGCGGCGATGGTCTGCGCGCGCATTCGGTCATTCGCGGTCGTCACGAGGACGCGCAACCCGGCATCGCGCACATCGCTATATGGGAAGCCCCCGGCGATACTGATATTGAGCACGCCGCGCTGTGCCCGCTCGCGCTGCGCGATGGCGAGGAGCGCGCGCATCGGCGTCTCTTCGGTCGTGCATTGCGGCGGCAGTGGCGGCAGCATCGGTGGGGCGACGAGCGCGACTGTCGCGCGCGTATTGCCACTGAGGAGACGCTGGAGAATTTCGGTCGCCTCATAGCCGCGCTCGTAGGTGTCCACATGCGGGTAGGTCGTGTACGCAACGAGAGCGTCCGCCGCCTCGACCATCGCTGGGGAGATATTCGCGTGCGAGTCGAGCGTGGCGACGAGCGGGACATTCGGGCCAATCAGCGTGCGCACCGCGCGCAGGAGGTCCGCTTCAGCGTCCGGCACATCCTCAGTGACCATCGCGCCGTGGAGGGCGAGCAGGACACCATCGACCGGGCCCGCCGAACGCACGCCATCGAGCAAGCTGTGGCGTAGCTCGCCGTATGCAGCGCGGGTCACGATGCCGCCGGGTGTCGCGGAGGCATAGAGCAGCGGCAACGGGGTCGCGCGGATCGCCGCGAGGCCATCGAGAAAGCCGCCGACAACGGTGCGCGTCCCGGCGAACCCCCCCACCAGGTCACGTCCGCCGATATAGACGCGCTGGCGGAACTCACTAAAATCGGTCGGGGTGGTGCTGAACACGTTCGTCTCATGGGCGATACCGCCGATCAGGATTCTCGCAGGAGTGGTGCGGATCGCGGTGCGCCGTTCGACGCGCATGTGCTCGTTGTTCCTTGTTCTTCGTACTTCGTACTTGTGCCGGACGCGGTCGCTTCGTCGCGTGGCTATCGCGAATGCCACAGTATAGCGGTATCCGCACTGCGTTGCGCTTTGGATATTAACCCCACCCCCGGCCCCTCTCCATCTGCGTGGAGAGGGGTGCCTCGCTGAAATTGCCGTGGTATTACGTGAATATCGAGGCATATCAAGGATTGCTCCCCCTCTCCGCTTGACGGAGAGGGGGTCGGGGGGGGAGGTCGATCGCGGTCGCATCAACGCTGAGGGTATCGTACGGTATACTGCGGGAGGGGCGGTGGTTGGGCCGCCTGTTGACGGGGATAAAGGAGCGCGGGTGTCCACGGAAAGCGAACTGAGTGCCCTCTGTGATGTCGCAATCGCCGTGGCGCGCGAAGCGGGGATGGCGATCCGCGCGGTGAGCGAGCGCGGCGTGCGCGAGGTCGTCTTCAAAGGCGAGGGGAAGCGCGACCTCGTGACGGAGGCGGACAAGCAGAGCGAAAAGATCATCGTCGATGCGATCCAGAGCCGCTTCCCGGATCACCGCATCCTCGCCGAGGAAGGGACGAGTACGGGCGGCAGCGGTGCGTATCGCTGGATCATCGACCCCTTGGATGGCACGACGAACTTTGCACATCAATATCCGCTGTACTGCGTCTCAATCGCGGTCGAGCGCGCGAACGAACTGCTCATCGGCGTCGTCTACGCGCCCTACATGGATGAACTTTTCGTTGCCGTGAAGGGCCGAGGTGCGACGCTCAATGGCGCGCCAATGCGGGCGTCCGGTGTCACGGAACTGATTGGCGGGCTCCTCTGCACAGGGTTCCCGTACCGCCTCGACGGCCCGACGAACAATCTCAGTAACTGGGGGAACTTTGTGTTGCGTACGCAAGCGACGCGGCGTGACGGCGCGGCGGCGCTCGACCTCTGCTACGTCGCGGCGGGCCGGTTCGACGGCTTCTGGGAGCTGAATCTGCAACCGTGGGACATGGCAGCCGGGGCGCTCATGGTCCAGGAAGCGGGTGGCACGATCTCGAACCCCTACGGGGATGCCTACCGCGTGGACGGGAACGACATCGTTGCCTCGAACGGTCACTTGCATTCGCTGATGCTCGATGTACTCGCGATGGGTCGCAATGGGCATGGTGCGGGCAAGCCGAATAGGGAGACCGAGAAACTGACCGAGCAGAGCGCGGAACAACCGGAGGCCAAATAACGTTCGCGCAGTACAGGTGGCGCGTGATCCGTTCCATGCGCCGGGAGAACCGAAGCGATGGATAACGCCTACAACATATCCAGTGGAAAGATCATCCGTGCGCTTGCCGAAGCCGAGGTGATGAGCCTCTTCTTCCCACGCGTTGGGAAAGCACTGATCGTCGATACACGCCACAATGCCGCGCATGGGCCGGTCGTTCTCATCGACGAGATGGTTAGCTCCGCCGAGGAACGCTTGCAGTCGGTCCGGCGCTTGCGACCGGAGTTCACCGATATTGGTCAGTTGACGCTTGCGCCGTGGCTCGGCTCGACGCGCTCCTTCGCGGAGCAGGGTATTCTCGAAGCGATTGTCGAACGATTCCAGGCGCTCGGCTTCCCCGATGCGGCAAACGAGGCGATCGCCGTCTTCGATGAACTGCGTCGCCACGAACGACAAGTCCTGCGCGACCTCATCTTTGGCGATGCGCAGACTACCCGCGCACTTTGGGTCCGACAGGGATAAGCCAACCTCACCCCCGGCCCCTCTCCATCGCGTGGAGAGGCGTGCCTCGCGGTAATTGCCGTGGCGTTCTTGATCTGCTGTGTTCTCCTGTTGATCGCTCCCCCTCTCCACGGAGATGGCTCCGTACGAGAGGGGGCCGGGGGGTGAGGCAGATTCAGTCCGTTTTCTTGTTGCAATGAAACAGAAGTGTCCGTACAATGCTCTTTGTAGACGCAATAGTTATCTGGCGCGTACACGCAGCCCCATTCTGCACAACGGGCCGCTATACTGTCCGTCAACAGGGAAGAAGCAGCTTGTGGGGACGCTCTATATCGTGGCGACGCCAATTGGCAACCGCGAGGATATTACCTTGAGGGCACTCCGCGTGTTGCGGGAGGTGGCGGTGATCGCTGCGGAAGATACACGCTATACCGGTCAACTGCTGGCGTATTACGGGATTGCGGCGCGTTACCTCTCGCTGCACGCCCATAATGAGCGGGAGCGGGCGGCGATGATCGTCGCGCGGCTCGATGACGGCGACGATGTCGCGCTCGTCTCGGATGCCGGTACGCCCGTCATCTCCGATCCAGGGGCGTATCTCGTGCGGACGGTGCACGCGGCGGGGCACGGTGTCGTGCCGGTGCCGGGCGCATCGGCCCTGCTCGCCGCCATTGCCGCATCGGGCGTGGTCGATGGGCCATTCACCTTCGTTGGCTTCCTCCCTGCCAAACGCGGCGCACGGCGTAGTGCGCTGATGGAGCTCAGGGCGCTGCCGCATCCGGTCGTGCTGTACGAAGCGCCGCACCGACTCGCCGCGCTCCTCGTGGACGCGCTCGATCTCTTCGGTGATCGGCCCTGTGCGCTCTGCCGGGAGCTGACGAAGCTCCACGAGGAGATCGACCTGACGACGCTTGCCGGGGCAGTCTCCGCACTGGTCACAAAGCCGGCACGGGGCGAATACGTCATCGTCATCGCTGAAGCGGCGGGAATCCCGGCGGTTGCGGATGACGATACGGTGAATGCGCTGCTTGCATCGCTCCTCGCGGCGGGGTATACACCGGCAGCGGCGGCGAAAGAAGCGGCGGCGAAAACGGGAACAGACCGCGCAGCGTGCTATAAACGCGCGGTCGCCGTTAAGAAAAGATGAGGGCATGACGGTGGTCGCACCGTCGGAGGGTATCTCGGTGGAGAGGGAAGCTCCATCGGGCGGGTGGATGGACGGGGCGCTTGGTCCGGTCCGTCGATGCCGATAGCTACGGGAGAGGTGGCTATTGGAAGGGGATCACCACTGATGAGTAATTTCGAGACATTTGCACCGCGCTATCCGCTCCTGGCACTCAAGAATATCGTCGTTTTTCCCCAGAGCACCACAAAGATTCATGTCGGTCGCCCGCGCTCGCTCGATGCGATCGAGGAGGCGATGGAGCGCGACCAATACCTCGTGGCCTCCGCGCTGCGCGATCCGAACCTTGACGAACCAACGCCCGCCGATGTCTACGATGTCGGGACGCTCTGCCGGATCAAAGAGTCCGACCGGGAGCAAGGCGGCACGATCCAGGTATCGCTCGAAGGGCTCTGCCGCGTGCGTATCACGGGCACGGAGGCGACGAAGCCCTGCTACTTCGTCAGTGTCGAGGAGATGTACGAGCAGGCGGGCTTCGAGCAGGAGAACCGCGCCTGGGCCCGGCAGATCCGCGAACTGCTCGGCAAGTACGCGAAACTGCGCGGCAATGCCGCGAACGAACTCGTCGATGCCGCCAATGCCGCCAGCGATGTCGGCCATCTTGGCGATGTCCTGGCCGTCCTCGTCAACGATCCGAAGGATCGGCAAGCGCTCCTCGAAGAGCCGAACAAGCTGAAGCGGCTGGAAAAACTCTCGATCGTGCTCTCCAGCGAATTGGAAGTGGTTGACCTCGAACAGAAGATCAAGGACCGGGTACGCGAACAGATCGACAAGAATCAACGCGAATATTACCTGCGCGAGCAGTTGAAAGCGATACACGACGAGCTTGGTGAGACGACGCAAAACGACATTGAAATACTGCGACAGAAGATCGACCGAACGTGGCCTGCCGCCGGAGATCGAGGAGCGCATGCGGCGCGAATTGGCCCGGCTCGAACGGATGCCCGGTGTCTCCGCCGAGGCGACGGTCGTGCGGACCTATCTCGATTGGGTGCTCGCGCTCCCCTGGACCGAGCGGACGACGGACCGACTCGACCTCGCACGTCGCCCAGCAGGTTCTCGATGAGGACCACGACAGCCTCGAGCATGTCAAGGAGCGCATCCTCGACTTCCTTGCGGTGCGCAAGCTGCGTCGCGGAGCGGGGCATCGTCGCGGCGATGCCGACCATCCTCTGCTTCATCGGCCCGCCCGGCGTCGGCAAGACCTCGCCTCGGCCGCTCGATCGCGCGCGCGATGGATCGCAATTTCGTGCGCCTCTCGCTCGGCGGCGTGCGCGATGAGGCGGATATTCGCGGCCACCGGCGGACGTACATCGGCGCCTTCCCTGGGCGCGTCATCCACGCGATCAAGCAGGCCGGGACGATGAACCCGGTGATCCTGCTCGATGAGATCGACAAGATGAGCGCGGATTTCCGGGGCGATCCGGCTGCGGCGATGCTCGAAGTGCTCGACCCGGAGCAGAATCACGCCTTTGTCGATCACTATCTCGACCTGCCGTACGATCTCTCGGACGTGATGTTCATCACGACCGGCAACTACCTCGGCAACATCCCGCGCCCGCTGCGGGATCGGATGGAGATCATCGAGATCGGCGGCTACACCGAGGAAGAGAAGATCGAGATCTGCCGCCGCCATCTCCTGCCGAAGCAGGCGGAGAGCCACGGGCTCGAGCCGGGTTTCATCGACTCTCGCCGGCGGTGATCCGGCTGATCGTGCGGCACTACACGCGCGAGGCGGGCGTGCGCTCGCTCGAACGGCAGATCGGCAGCGTCTGCCGCAAGGCGGCGCGCATCGCCGTCGCGCTGAACGGGAAGCGCGCCGAAGAAGCTGAAGGTGACGCCCGCAAAACTCGAGGAGTTCCTTGGCCCGCCGCGCTTCGGCACCGATCATGACTTGCGGGAAAGCCAGATCGGCGTGGCGATTGGTCTCGGCGTCTCGGAAGTCGCGGGCGGCGAACATCCTCCCCGTCGAGGTCGCGACGATGCCGGGCCACGGCCATATGACGATCACGGGCCGGGCCGGCTGACGTGATGCAGGAGTCCGCACGCGCGGCGCAATCCTATGCCCGCTCGCGTGCCGCCGCGCTTGAAGATCGACATCGATTTCCAGCGCTACACCGATATTCACATTCACCTCCAGAAGGTGCGACGCCGAAGGACGGCCCCTCGGCAGGCGTGACGATGGTCACCGCGCTCGTCTCCGCGCTCACCAAGCGCCCGGTTCGGCACGATGTCGCGATGACCGGCGAAATCACGCTGCGCGGGCGTGTCATGGCGATTGGTGGCCTGAAGGAGAAGGTGCTTGGCAGCGCACCGGGCGGGTATCCGCACGGTCATCGCGCCCGCCGAGAACCGCACCGACGCGGTGAAGATTCCGAAGGACATCTTGCGCGACATGCAGATGATCTGGGTCGAGCACATGGACGAGGTGATCGGGCGGCGCTCGTCTTCGATATCGCCGCCCGCCTTGCCGGAGACCGACGCCGATCGTTCCCGCGGCCCAGGTGGACGCCGTAATCCGCCGAGCCGGTGCGCATCGGCATCATAGAGGATGTCGCGCATCACCACCAGACGAGACGCAGTAACGGTTCGGGGTTCGCGGTTGGGAGCGGTGTGCTTCCCCGCAACTTCGACCCCCGACCCGAACCCGTGATAGGATGGCCGCGGATGACGGGAGCGTCGCGGATGGTCGCTGACCGACCGCTTCTGCCCCGACGAGACTGCCCCGATCGCCTCCGGCGCGTACGAGTGGCTGGCCGGATGGCAAACCGCTCCCGATCACGCGAGCAGTGGCGCATCTTGCGCGCCAAGACGGGCAGCCTTCTCGAAACGCACGCCGATGCCACCGCCGTGGCGACTTCGGCCATCGCTACCGCGCGACGCTCTCGCTCGACGAGCGCGGCCGCGCGACGGCGCTGGCGATGACCGTGACGATGGTGCGGATACGATGGCAGTCTCGGCGAACCTTGAAGTCGATGCGGCCGTCATCACGCGCGTTCTGACGAGCACGGCCGAGGGCGCGGTGCAGCGCACGCAGACCTTCCGCATGGAGCCCGGCTACACGATCGAGGCGCACCCCGTCGCTCTTCGATGGCCTCCATATCGCGGCGCTCGACCGCACGACGCCGGGGCCGCATCGCCGCCCCTGCCTCTGGCTGGATTTACTCACGCACGATCTGCAGTGGCCTGATGGCGGCGCGCCCCACCGTCTATGTCATCAACCGGCGCCTGGCCGGCTCGCGCGAGACCTTCGCGATCACCCGCTGGGGCAACGACGTGGAGATGGCCGAGAGCCTGCTCACGGTCAAGTATGTGCGCGGCGTGGGTGATCCCGACGGAATTCCGCTTCACGATGGCGGGGGTGCTCTATCCGTCCGGCTTGCGACGAGCGATGGGAGGAGCGCCCATAATGCCGGACATCGCTCGCTCGTGCCCCGGTTGATCGTATGCTCGTCAATGCGCGATTCATCACCGCAGACGCGACATTCCGCATCGCGGAAGCGGTGGCGATCACCGGATGGCCGCATCGTCGCGGTCGGGCCGCGCGCGGCGGTGGAGCGGCTGGCGACGCCGGGAACAATCATTGACGACCTCGGTGGGGCGACCGTCCTGCCGGGGCTGATCGATGCACACACGCACATGCTGCATACGGGGACGCTGCTCGGCAATGTGCAACTCTATGATTGCCGCACTATTGGCGAGATCCTCGACCGCGTCCGCGCGCGTGCCGAAGCGTCGCCTGCCGGGGCGTGGATCGTCGGGCGCGGGTGGGACGAATCGCTGCTCGCGGAGCGGCGCTACCCGACGCGCCAGGAACTCGACGAGGTCGCGCCGGATCATCCGGTCGTCCTCAATCGCGTCTGGAACAAACTCGTCTGCAACTCCCGCGCGCTCGCCCATCGCCGGGATCGACCGCACGACGCCGCAACCGACGGGAGACGCATACGCGGGCGGCTTCGATGTGCGATGCGGACGGCGAACCGACGGGGCTCTTTCGCGACAACGCCAAGCAACTGATCCTTGGCGCGCTCCCGCCACTCTCCCGCGCAGAACTGATCGACAACCTCCGCCGTGCCTGCCGCGCCTACAACGCGGTCGGCATCACCAGCGCCGCCGACCCCGGCCTGACGCCGGAGGAGTTCGGCGTCTATGCGGCGGCCCGTGCCGCCGGCGCACTCACAGTCCGGTCGCATCTGATGGTCGGCGCGTGGGGATTCTTCCCGCCCGGTCGGGATTTCGATACCATCATCGCGGGGCTTGGCGTCGCAGCTGGTTTTGGTGACGCGATCGGTGCGCTACGACGCGGTCAAGTTCATGGTGGATGGCGGCATCGGCGATCAAACGGCGGCGGTCTCGCTCCCGTACCTGGTGGCGGGAATGGCGTGATGATCGTGCCGGAAGCAGCGCTCATGGCGCATGTTCGCTGGTGCCACGACCGCGATTGGCCGGTCGAGTGCCACACCTGCGGCGACCGCGCGCAAGCGGCAGTCGTCGATCGCGATTGTCGCCGCGCAGGATGCCGCACCGAAGCCGCATCTGCGTCATCGCGTCCATCACGCCTACATGCCCGACGACGAGACGCTGCGGAAGATGGCGGCATACGGTATTCCCGCCGTCATCCAGCCCGGCTTTATCCACGGCCTCGGCGAGTCGTTCATCGCCAGCCTCGGCATGGCGCGGGCCCGCGCGATGATCCCCGCCCGCCGCTATCTCGATGCGGGCGTGCCGCTCGCCGGTTCCTCCGATTCGTCCGTCGCGGACTACAACCCGTTCGTCGGCATCTGGGCCGCCATCGCCCGGCGAGACCGCCGCCGGGACCGCCTTCGATCCCGCGGAAGCACTGACCCGCGAAGAGGCGATCCGGCTCTATACGACCGGCGCGGCATACGCCCTCCGCGAGGAGGCGACCGCGGCACCATCGCGGCGGGGAAGCTCGCCGATTTCGTCATCCTCGGCCGTGACCCGCTCCGTTGCCCCGAAGCAGAACTGCGCGCGATCCGACCGCACCGGACAATACTCGGTGGTCAGGACGTATATTCGTCATAACACTTCTGTTGTTACAATAGATGTATTATAATTCTTCGATGGAGTGGGAAATCGAGGTCACCGGCCAGTTTCAAGAGTGGTATTCCGACCTCGAACTTGCGGACGCGAAAGCGGTCGTGCAGGCTATCGAATCACTGGAACAATTGGCCCCGCTCTCAATATTCCACGCGCGGAACGGCTCTACACGGAATATCTCGCGGAACTGAGAAAGGAGGGCATTCGATGAGCGGACACAAGAAATGGTCAGAGATTCGACGCCAGGGTACGCCCGAAGAAGAGGCGGAGATTGCCGCCGAGGTGCGAACGATCCTGCGCGAAAACATCCTCACCCAACTGCGGCGGCGCAATGAACTGAGCCAGGAGGAAACCCGCTGCCCTGCTCGGTATCTCGCAGGTCCGTGTATCCGCCATCGAGCACACCGGGGAGCCGCAGATCGCGACGATGCGCCGGTTCATCGAGGCGCTCGGTGGCGAACTGATCGTGCAAGCGAAATTTGACGGCGAGACGTTCGATCTCCTCAGTGCAGACTAATCCCACAATCTCCTCTCCATCCTCCTGCGGTGAGTAGCACCATTCACCTCGTGGACTCCTGGAACATTCGGTAACCTCCTGTCGTCCTCATACCAAGCCCAAGGGCGAGAGTAATGAGCGCGTGTCGTATGGCGCGTAGTCGAGAGGAGGCTGACGGTGAAGACTTTGTCACAGGTACGGAAGTTGCCGCGCGTGTGGCGCGTCGGCCTGACGGTACTCGCGGTCATCGTGATCGCGTTCGGCGGGGTCGTGGTCGTCACGCGGCAACACGATTCCACAAGCTCCGTGTCGGACGGATACACGACGGGCGGTGGCTCGATCGCACCGGCTGCGACTGCCGCGCCGTCGTTTGCGGCGTCCGCGACGACCGCATCGCGTGCATCGAGCGGCGCGCCTGCATCGTCGGGTTCGGCGGCGGTCGCGCCCGCACCGGCGGTCACGGCGAATAAGCCTGCCGGGAGCGCGAGTGCATCGAGTGATTCGACGGTGCTCAATGCCCCGCTACCACCGAGCGTGATCGACCAGAAGGTTGTGCGCACCGGCACGATCCAGTTGACCGTGAAGGATGTCACGGGCACGCAGAACGCGATCTGGAACCTCGCGACCACACTCGGCGGGACGGTGATTACCTCCAATACGAGTGGGACGGATGACAATGTCCGCGCGGACATCTCGTTCCGGGTGCCGTCCGAGCGCTTCAAGGAGGCGATGGACCAGGTGCGGGGCTATGCGGTGAAGGTGGAGAAGGAGCAAAGCACCGCGCAAGACATCACCGAAGAGTATGTCGACCTCCAGGCGCGGCAGCGGAACCTCGAAGCGACCTCGCTGCAACTCCAATCGCTCCTCACACGGGCAACGACGGTCGATGAAACGCTCAAGGTCCAGAATCAGTTGAACAACGTGCAGAGCGACCTGGAGCGGATCAAGGGCAAGCTGAACTACTATGACACCCGGACCGCTTTCAGCACGATTTCGGCTTCCATCCTGCCTGCGGTGCCGGTGAAGACCCCGCCGGTCACGCCCGTTGCCAAGTGGAGCTTCAGCCACTCGATCCAGGAAGCGTGGAACCGCTCCGTCAATGGCCTGCAAAATGTCGCCGACGCCCTGATTACCGTCATTATTGGTGGTTGGTGGATCGAGTTGCCGCTGCTCCTCGCCATCTACTTCGTCGCGCGGCGGGGTCGGCGGCGCGCTCCTGCCCCCGTTCCCGTCGCCGCATCACCGCTCCCGGGCGTCGAAGTGCGGGAGATCAACGAGTCATAGCACCGATCTCGACCGGCAACATGATGGACTACGTCTGTTGGCAATCGTTCGGCTCTCCACGCGGTTCGGTCGCTTGATACCCGATGTTGAGGTTGGTACCTGGCTCGACTGCACGCCGCGGGGGTCGTTCATCAAGAGATAAGATGTATCACGTTTCACCGCAAGACTCGTTATAGGCGATCGCGGTGATGTCACTGCGGAAGTAGCTGTAGTCTCCCGATGCCAACTGCCACGCGACCTCGCATTGCGTCGGGATCAGTAGCCCGTGCATCTCCCGATAGGCACCCATCCGCCCTCCCCACGGCGTCAGCACATTTCGCTTCCCATCTTTCCTGTAGCGCTCCGTGCCCACCCGCGTCAGCTCGTCGTCCGCGTCGAAGTGCATCACGGCTGACACCGACTGGTCCTGATAGCGGAGGGTGGCCCGTGCCGAGAGATCATCGAGGCATTCCCATGTGATGGCGTCGGAGAGCCAGGCGGTCGGGAACCAGACGATCTCCGCGAGGTAGCGCAGCAGGTCGGCTTGGACGATCTCCGGGCCGCGAGCATCGACGAGCGGGATGCGATCGACGAGCGCGATCCGGAACCGACCGTGCCCGTCGCGGAGCATATCCGTGCCGGAGAGCGAGATGAGGGGGAGGAGACGGATGGTGCCGTGCCAGCGGAAGGCGGGCGGGTCGGTAGTGAAGCGCTGTTCCGCGCGCATCGGGAACCATCGCCCGCCGGGCGTCATCCGCATCGATCCCTTCTGCGCGAGGCGCACGGTGCGGATGGGCTCCTTGCCGATAATCTGCGCGTGGCGCAGATAGCGCTGCACCACGTCGGGCAGCCCCGCAAGTTGCGATGCGGTAATCACCGAGTCCTTATTCGTGGGTAGTACATGCTGCATCTCGACCACCTCCTTCTCGTTGGGCGCGCGGGCGTTTGTCACATCACTCGTACGGTGGTGTGGGCGGTTGCGTTATCGGGTGCGAGATCGATCTCCACCCGCATCGTCCCCTCCTCCCATCGCGTGTGGGCAGGGAGGCCGAGGTCGCCGAAGAGGTGGCGCATCCGGTCGTTCTCCGGCAGCGTGAAGGCGATGAACGTGCGGATGCCGCCCCGCCGCGCGATCGCGATCAGACACTGCGACATCGCCATGCCGAGGCCGCGCCCTTGCCATCGGTCGGTGATCACCGCCGCATATTCCGCGCGATCCGTGCCCGGCAGCCGGTCGTACCGGAGCACCCCGATGATCGTGCCCGGCGAGGCGGGGTCGAGGGCGACGAGGGCGACGCGATCCCTGCCGTCCGCGCCCGCGAAATAGCGCGCCCGGTCGTCGGCCAGTTCGGGCAGGGCGGCGAAGAAGCGGAGATAGACCGACTGCTCGCTGAGGATGCGATGGAAGGTCTGCAACGCGGCGGCATCGTCGGGATGGATCGGGCGGATCGGCACCCGCACCCCATCCGGTAGCGTGACGGCACATGCGGGAACATCATCGTTGTCGCGCAGTCGTTCAGGTCCTTGGCGTGTCATCGGTGCGTCAAACCTCCCGTCGCTGCATCCAGCGGTGCCGGGAGGATGCCGGGGCCGACCGTGCAGCATTTCCGCAGCATCACAAACGTGGTCAGCCCGGCATGGCTGCGCAGGCGATAGGACCGGTCGCAGTCGTGCCACGGTGTGCGCTCGGGCGGCAGGAAGTTCCCGCCGAACCGATGCGCGACCGTCGCGCGCAGCATCGCGGTGCCTGCGCGCGAGACCCACCCATCGGGCAACGAGCAGAAGGTGAAGAGCACGGAGCCGTCTTCTTTGATCACGCGCAGATATTCCGAGACCGCCTTGAGCGGATCGGGCACGGTCTCGATCACCCAACTGCTGACGACGAGATCGAAGGAGTTGATCGGGGAAGGGAGATCGAGCACGCTCGCCTGCACGCGCGATGCGGGGATGTCGGCGGTGTGCGGAGCATCGCGGACGAGAGATCGAGGAGCGTCAGGTGTGCCGCAGGTTCCATCGTTCGGATACGGCGGCGAGCGTTCCGGTGCCGCAGCCCGCATCCAGTATCCGCAGACCGGGCCGAGAGGATTGCCCGGAGTTCTTCGAGCATCGGGCGTTCGACGGCGTGACCGGCGAGTGCGACCCAGAATGCGCGGAACTGCTCGTACCGGTCGGCCACCCGGTCATACAGCGCCTCGGTATCGAGGGGGGCCGGTGAGAAGCAGATCGATCTCTTCCAGTACGTTGTGCATACCCGCTCCCCATCTCTCTGATACCAACGTGTCGGTGCTGCGTGAGGAGTTGACGATGACGGCGACCGCGGAATATTGCCCATCCCGCGCTCATCCTGCGGTCGTCCATCATCGCGACACTGCTTTCCGGCTACGCCCCGGCTTCCTTCATCTGGATGAAGTCGCCGTGCCAGTTGTGGTACCAGACCTGGCCGGTATAGCCGTTCACCGAGAGCATCCCCGTCACCTTGCCGTCCTTCATGATGTGCAGGGTGTAGTAGCCGTAGAACGTGTCCGGTGTCTCGGTCGTCGCACCGGACTGGTTCTGCGCCAGCCACTGCGCGGCATTCTGCGTGGCCTGGTCCGGCGTGACGGTCATCGGCTGCGGGTTGTATTGCGCGCGCATCATCCCGTACTTGGTGTTCCACATCATGTTCGGGCCGTATTCCGGGAAGACCGTGCCGGTGTTCCGGTCGATCAGCACCTCGAATGCCTTCGTGCCGGTGTCTTTCTCCTTGACGATGGCGTAGAAGTTGTCCTGGAATCCCATCATTTCATCGACCGCCAGGTTCGCGTTGCCGTAGCGGTCGAGGTAGGTCTGCACCGCCTGCTGCGCCTGGTCGATCGTGACGGGTTGCCCGGTGGCGGTGGTACCGCCGGAACCGTTCATCATCCCGCTCGGACCGCCCTGCATCGTGCCACCGGGCATCGCGCCGGGGTATCCGGGGCCGTTCTGCCCGCCGCCCTGCATCATGCCGCCCGATCCCTGTCCCCCTCGGCCCGTGAGGCCATTGAAGCCTCCGGCCATGACCATCCGGTCGTGCCAATCGCCAGGGCGACGACGAGCACCCCGGCAGCGACCCAACCCCATGTCTGCTTCTTCATCGTTCGTCTCCTCGTTGTGTGCGGGCCGCGATGGTCGCCATCCCGATCCCCGCGATCATCGGCCATCGTAATTCATCATCCGTGTGCACCTTTCTTGAGACCACATCATCGAGCATTGAGATGGTGGGAGCGCGACACCCCTCAGTGATACGCGACAAATCGCATACGTCCGTCGGAAACCCGTGCCAAGATCGCGGACGACCACCCAACCGACGCCCCACACACGCTCCGGGAGCCTACGCGGCGAGACTCGGGTCGCTTCCCACCAATCACGACGAAGCACAGGACTCAGTCGCCGACGATACCGGGGGCTGGTATTGCCGATCCGTGCCCCCGGCGGAGGATCAGGCCGGGATTCCACGGCGCCCCGAGCAGCGGCAGGATGAAGCGGTCCGCGCCCCAGTACCCCGCCACCTGCCACGCCAGCATCAGCAGGATCGCCGCCGTGAAGAGCACCGGGTTCGTGCTCGCACTGACCCCGCCAGCAGGAAACTCATGTTCATCAGCGCCCCGAAGAAGGCGGCGATCCCCGTCAGCCCGCCGACGATCAGGCCGATGCCGATCAGCAACTCGCCGAGGCAGATCACTTTCGCGAACCAGTCGTACCACTGGTGGTTGAGCATGTACTGCAGGAAGCTGCGGTACCAGTCGTAGCGAGATCGCCGGCTTGCCCGTCTTCGGGATCGCCGCCGCGTTCGTCCAGAAGCCCTTCAGCGCGCTGCCGTTCGAGAGCCAGGAGGGGCTAGCCGGTGATCTTCTCCCAGCCCGCCGTCAGCCAGGCGATGCCGACATAGAGGCGCACCGCCAGCCAGAGCGGCGCGGAGCGGGTGTCGTGGAAGAGGAAGCGGGAGAGGGCGGGCTCGCGCACCGCAGTCGCCGGCCCGGTGTCGATCGGGTGGGCGACGACATGATCATAGATCATCGTGCCGACCGCGCCGAAGGCGATGGCGAGGCCGAGGAGGGCGAGGATGACGTGGCCGCTCTCGCTGAGGGCGGACCAGTCGGCGCCGATCGCATGGACGATGAAGCCGGCGGCGATGGCGACCGCGAGGACGACATCGCGGGTGCGCATTCGATTCATGGTGGTCTCCTTTCGATACAACTATAACACATACTCATTCTGCCAGCATACGTGATGCCGCGTCAGAGAAGGCGTGCGCATGACCGACCAACGCCGCGTGCCGTGAACAGTCGTGCCAATGCGCCGTCCCCAGCTCGTCACGTGACGACCAGGGCGGTGACCATGCCGAACATGCCCATCTCGCTCTCGGCGTGCGAGAGGATGTGGCAGTGGAACGCCCACGCCCCCACCTCGGTGCAGTCGACGATCGCGTCGATCCGCTGCCCCGGCGCGACGTTCACCGTGTCGCACCGGTACGGCGTGTTCACGTAGCCGTCCTGCGCGACGATCGTCATCGGCATGCCGTGCAGGTGCATCGGGTGGATCATCAGCCCCTCGTTCATGAACCGCACCAGCAGCTTCTCGCCCTTGCTTCGCCGTGAGCACCTCCGTCCCCGGGAAGCCGTGGCCGTTCAGCGTGTAGCCCAGCGGGCCGTCGCCGAGGATCATCGTGTATTCCTTGTCGAATGCCGGGTACGTGCTCTTGTCCTTCGGCTCGATGATGAACGCGCCAAGCAGCCCCTTCGTCACCTGGAAGGCGCTGTTGAGGTGCGAGTGGTACATGTGCGAGCCGGGATTGCGGGCCACGAAGTCGTAGGTGAACGTCTCGCCGGGATTGACCGGCGGCTGGGTGATGAAGGGGACGCCGTCCATCGCGTTCGGGATCAGCAGGCCGTGGAAGTGGATCGCCGTCGCCTCGTCGCCCAGGTCGTTCGTGAGGCGGACGCGCACCTTGTCGCCCTCGGTGACGCGGATCTCCGGGCCGGGGACGACGCCGTTGTAGGTGTACGCCTCGACCATCTGGCCGGGCGTGACCTCCCACTGCGACTTTCTTCGCCGTCACGTCGAAGACCTTGATGCCGTCCTGCATGGTGAAGGGCATCGGCTGGCCGCCGCAGCGCGTCTTCGGCTGCGCGAGGAAGGTCTTGACGCCCGCCTCGTGCATCTGGTTCATCATCTTCCAGTCTTTGGCCGGGGTCGCGGTCCCGGCGCTCGGTACTATGGTTGAATGATCCATCGTCGCCACGGCCGACCCACTCGCGACCGATGTCGTGCCGGAGCGAGTTGAAGCGGGTGCGGGCGCGCTCCCGGTGTTCCGCACCTCGTTCGTCGCATAGGGTGCCCCTTGGAGTTGGCTTACCTGGGTGCCACAGGCGACGAGTGCGCCGAGGCCACCCGCGCCCAGTGTCCCCGCGAGAAATCGCCGTCGTGAGAGTCCTGCATACGTCGCCATACCGTTGCTCCTCATGATAATCGTGTCGTTGCCCGCCTACGGGCGTGGAAGCGGTGCCACATACCAGCCTCGTGCCCAATCGAGGGTGTGGGGCATCACATGAGCCTGAACATGAATGCATTGGCGTGACCGATGCGTCTGCCCTGATGGCATTGTCCGCGTCTGCCATTGTGATTGCGGTCAGTCCACCGTAGCGTCCTGCGCTCCCTGCAAAGCGATCGTGAGCAGGAACGCGCTCTCTTCCACTGCCTCGACGTCATGGGGAACGTCCCGCTCCAGGCTCACCAGTTGCCCCACCGACAAATCCACCGTCTCGCCGCAGGCGTGCAGGCGCAGATAACCCGTCAGCGTTTGAACGCTGATCCTCCCCGCCGCCCGGTGTTCTTCCATCCGGGCACCCACCCGCAGAGCGATGAGGACGATGCGGAAATCGGACTCCTTGACCAGGGTCTTCGCATTGCGGTCGCCGTGCTGCCATGCGGCCTGTCCGTGCAACTGCGCTACCTCGTGTGTAAGGTCAAAGGCGAGCACCGGAGCGGCAAGCTGCTGTGGCGCTCGCTCGCTGGTCCCGGTCGTCTCACCGTGAGGATGGTGTTTCGATGGATAGATGGCACTCATGTGTGGCTCTTCTCGTGCGAATGGCTCATACGCGTTACTTTCGTGACGGGCGTGTACGTGCGCCCTCGGTAATGCGGTGGTTACGTGCGAGAACCTAGAGCAGTTTCCGCAACCACTGGCCCTGCGAAAATCCCCGGTGGCGGCGGGCTTCAGCCTGCCATCCCTTACTGCGGCAGGCTGAAGCCCGCCGCCACCGAATATCTCTCGGCTCAGTAATTTCGCAAACCGCTCTAGAGTGAGGCGGAGGGGACGGAGTCCTCGGTATTTACGGTCATCAGTTCCGGGCCGACGCTGACGATCGCCCGCGCGTCAATCGGCGTCGTCGTCCCGCCCATACCCATCATGCCACCCTTGTGTGCCGCGAGTTGGGTGATCGCCCCACTGGCGGGATCGATTTCCACGCGGGAGATCGTCCCGAGCAAGGTGCCCGCGTGATCCACGACCTTCAGCTTCCTGAGTGCATCGAGGTCGCGCAATCCGTCCGCCGCGCCGCCGGTGCTCGGCGTCTGCGTCGCCTGGCTGCTGGCCACGGTGATCGCATCCGGACCGACGGATGCCACCTCGTCGAAGGGGACGATAAATGTGCCCGACTCCCCCTTGACCTGCAGCGCGACGACCTTTCGGGCCGTCAGATCGAGGAGCGGCTGCTCGACGTAGCCCGAGTTTCGTGCCTTCCGCGAGCAGAAACGATTGCCATGCCCTTGAGTGTGTGCGCATCCATGCGATGATTCCTTTACTGCCCAAGAGGGCTTGCGCGCCGGTTCGGCGCGACGATGGTGATTCTCGATCAATGCCGAGAGGACGAACAGATCCGCTCGCGGCGAGGCCCGCCGCGACGAACCGGCGCACAATCGTGCTGATGCTGCTCTTCTCCGTGTCCGCACGCGCTTCCAGTCCGGCGCGCTGGGCGTGGGTGACGGTGATCGTCAGGGGAACGACGGTGCGCCCCCGCGGCTTGGGGCCGGGGCGGCCTTCGGTCGGGGCGCGGCCATCGCGCGAGATGGTCATGCGAATCTCCTCGCGTCCCGCTGCGCACCAGTGCGGTGCACGATCGGGCTGCGACCCAGGAGATTCTCGCATTGCCGCCGCCATCATCCGGCGCGGCCCACAATGTCGGGGGTGTCGAGCGGGGGTCAAGAACTTGACACGATCATGATACCACGATAACGCCTCCATAAGTCTCTTTTGACGAGCCAAAATACTCATATTCCGACTGAATGTGTAGATTTCTGTAGATTTCCTCGGATAAGACGTGAACCCGTTCGTAATGTGTTATGCTGTTCTGGCAATGCTGATGACGATCCGGCGTCCCACGGCCAGGCGGCACTCCGCCCCTCCCCGCTCGTGTCGTCTCATCCAGCGTCTGCGGGAAGAGGGCCCGATGACGGCCCCACGAATCGTCACTCCTGGATAATGACGCCGCTCCCCTCTCCGCGATGCACGCCCTGCTCACCGACGAAGGCTACCGCACCCTCCGCTGCCGCCCGCGCGATGTGACCGATGCGCATGCGGTGGTGAAGCACGCGCAGGCGACCTCGTGATCCTCGACCTCTGGTTGGCGAAGCGCGAGGACGGCTGGGCGTTCCTCGCGCGCATGTGTGCCGATCTCGAGACGATGCACATCCCGGCGATTATCGCCTCGCGGGCAGCGGGGAAGGCTGCCGGGGCAGGCCGAATTGCCGCGGACGATGCAGTGCCATGTGATGGCCAAGCCGTTCGATGCCGCGGAACTGCTGGGCGCGATCGAGGCGATGCTTGGTCCCGCGCCGGTGCGATCGCATCGCGACACCCCGAAACATGCCGCGTCACACACCGATCCTTCTCTCGCGAATATGCCCGCGTCGGCGGGCTGACTCAAAGTGAGGTCGCCGCACATCCCCTTCCCGCTCGGGACAGTGAAAAGGATAGGAATTACGCAGTTCAGCAGGGAAAACTCGGTGGTAGCAGGCTTTCCAGCCTGCCCCTCGGGTCAGAACGGCAGGCTGGAAAGCCTGCTACCACCACAAAAACCCCCCACTGCGTAACTCCTAAAGGTTTATCGCGCGACGGGCTTACGGAGAAGGAACGAAGCGATAGCCGACGCCCCATTCCGTTTGGATATACGGAACCTGCTCGGGCGCAACTGCGAGCTTCTGTCGCAAACGTCGCACGAATACCTTCACGAACTGGACATCGCGGACGTACTCCGTGCCCCAGACATGCGTGAGCAGAAAATGGTGCGGGAGCACCGTACCGGCATGTTGCGCCAATACCGCCAGCAGGCGGAACTCCGTCGAGGTGAGATGCACCACCTCGTTGCGGATGCGTACCTCGCGGGTTGAGAAGTCGATAGACAAGTCGCCAAGCACGAAGGTCGAGTGGGAAGGGATGAGTGATTCGTTGGCCCGGCGCATCAGCGACCGCATCCGTGCCAGCAGTTCGAGATGATCGAACGGTTTGGTGAGGTAATCGTCGGCACCGAGATCGAGCGCGCGGACCTTGTCCATCGTATCGCTATGCACCGTGAGCATCAGGATCGGCACCCGGGACTTCTCGCGGATGCGTCGGCACACCTCGAAGCCATCGGGCGGCGGCATCGCCACATCGAGGATCACAAAGTCTGGCGAATCTTCCGCGAACTTCCTGAGCGCTTCCTGGCCGCTCACCGCAGTCGTGACGTGGCAGTCCGGCCAGATCATCCGCGCGCCGAAGGTGAGCACCTCGGCAACACCGTGGGCATCCTCCGCGATCAGCAGTTTCATCGTTGCGCTTGGTCTCCTAGGGTGGCACAGGGCAGGACGATGTGGAAGGTCGCGCCCTGCCCCATCGCACTCTCCGCCCACATCCGCCCGCCATGCAACCCGACGATGCCCCGTGCAATTGCCATCCCAAGCCCAGAGCCACCCGCCGCCATGACGCTCGGCGACCCCCCGCGATAGAAGCGCCGAAAGATTGCCTCTAACTCGTCGGGGGGAATGCCGGGCCTATTGTCACGAACCGTGAGATGAATCGCGGTCGCGGTCGCGGTGCCGCCGATCACGATGTGCGTGCCCTCCGGCATGTAGCGGTAGGCGTTGGACAGGACATTGACAATCACCTGCTGCAACCGGCGTGAATCGCCGTTGCAGGGTAGCGGCTCGGCCAATTCAATCGCTACCGTCTGTCGCTTCTGCGCGAGCAGAGTTTGGACGATCTCGACGGCATCTCTGACGACGGTGCGCATCTCGAACGGCTTGCGATCGAGATGCAGCACCCCCGCCTCGACCTGGTTGTAGGCGAGGAGATCATCGATCATGACACCGAGATACTCGGTGTTGTGCCGGATACTGCGCAGGAGCGCCGTTTCGTCCGGCCGCAGTCGCGCCGCGACACTCGTTTCGAGCATCCCAAGCCCTGCCCTGGCGGCGGTGAACGGGGTGAGCAAATCGTGGGAGACCGTCGAGATAAAGGTCTCCCGCAGTTGATCGAGCGCCGCGGTGTGGGCGTGGCGACTCGCCGCGCTCACTTTCGGTGCTGCCCCGGTCATCGCACGCGCCGAGATGGCACCACCCGCCTTTGTGACTGCCGGGTCCGGTGGCTCCCCGGCTGAAAAGAGAGATTTCCATAGATTCCAGGACAAGTATGCTGCGAACATATTCATATTCTGTTACGCTATCGTGGCAACCTGATGATGACTGGTGCCCCACGGCCAGGCGGCATTCCGCCTATCCTCGCTTCTGTCGTCTCATCCAGCGTTGCGGGAAGAGGGCCCGATGACGGCCCCGATAATTGCGGTTCTGGATAATGACCCCTCCTTCCTCTCTCTCATGCATGATGTGCTGACCGACGAAGGCTACCGTACGCTCCGCTGGCAAGCGAGTGAGTGGGCACGCGCGTACGCCCTGATCCGGCGTCTGCAACCCCATCTCGTGATCCTCGATCTCTGGATGGAGGAGCGTGACGATGGCTGGGCTTTCCTCAAGCGGCTCTGGGGTGATGCGGAGACGACGCACATCCCGGCGTTGATCGTCACCGGCGAGCCCGACTCACTGCCGGTGCCCGTCGATGCGCTGCACGCGATGCGCTGTCAGGTGGTGGAGAAGCCGTTTAATCTGCAAGACCTGCTGGATGCGATCGTGGCGGTGCTTGGTCCGTCCCCGGTGCAGTGGGATCGCGGCCCGCAACTGCATGCCCTTCCGTCTGCTGATCCATCGGTCACAGACCTGTCCGAAGCTCCCCTCGTTGCCGCAGCTGGAGAGAGCTAATGGTGATCATTCCTCCCCAATGTCGCGGTCTTCTCGGACATATACATCTGGATGAAATGCACGTTTAGGATGCGAAGGCAATTGCCGATAGGATCGGCGGCATTGTCGCGAAGAGTGAGCGGAGAAAACAGTGAAGAGGGAAATACCCGCGCGTGCGAGCATCCACACCCCGAAGACGACCGGCGAGCGTGCCGCCGATGCAGTGGCGGCGGCAATGGGATCGTGGCGATTCATCATCATCCAGAGCGCGATCGTTGCGGCATGGATCGTCCTCAACATCATGGTGGTCCTTCGCCACTTCGATCCCTATCCCTTCATCCTTTTGAATCTCCTCTTCTCGACGCAGGCTGCCTATGCGGCACCGATCATCATGATGAGCCAAAACCGGCAGGCATCGAAGGACCGGCAACGCGACGACCACGAGGCTGTAACGGTAGACGAGACCGCAGATATTGTGGCGCTCACCCAAGAGAATACAAAGGAGATCCAGCGGCTGGCGCGTGAGCAGGCAGCGATCCTCGCCGCGCAGGATTGCGTGCTGGCGCAGCAGACGGAGATGCTCACACTCCTCAGGGAGCATCTCGCCCAGCCGGAGGAGGTCGGTCCGTAGATGTGGCCGGTCTGCCTACCTCCACCGCCAATCGGCTCCTGCGATAATGCATCCCCACCGATGACTAAAAACTAAATTTAGTCCGACAGTTACATTTTGACGAAATGTATGGTATAACTAGGAGGCGATGCGAACGCTCGCCATCGCACTCGATTCTACCGGCAGACCCGTCGTGAGGCGGGGACGCAAAGCAATGGATCTCCCCTGAGACCGCCGGGTTGCCAGCCCTGCTCCTGCCTGAGCAGAGGATACAAGGCGACCTGTGCCTTCGGGGGACTGAATGTTAATATATTCTTCACGCATCGTGCAGCGTCTTCACGGAGATTTCCGGGCGCGGTGCCGACACGGCAACAGTGCGATCTGCCTCGGTCTCGCTGCATTGATCGCGTTTATCGGTTGCAGCGCTACGCTCATCTCGGTGGACGCAGCTCCCGGACCCAGGGTTGCCGTTTCGGCATCATCCTCCGCGACAGTCGTCGTCAACGCGACACCGCGCCCGCCCATGGCGAGGCTCGAAGCGACTGTGACCGCCACGCCACCCGCCACCGCGATACCGCGCCCGGCGACCGCGCTGCCCCTCTCACGATCGGCGTCCACCGCCACGCCGACCATCGTGACCATCGTTACGGTGCCGCCGCCCACCACAAAGATCACCGGTACACCGACGCTTCGGGCGTCTGATACTACCGCAGTGTCAGCGAGGTCGACTGCGATATCGACCGTGCCAGTCACCGCAACTCCATCAGCCACCCTATCGCCATCGGCGACACCATGCGCCTCGACGGAAACGGCGACGACGGAAGGGACCACGACGGGCGCGACACTCCCGTTGCCCTGCGCGAGGGTCGTGCCGAAACCAATCGCCACAGCCACTGGGGTGTCTGCGATCGCGGCGATCACACCGGCGACGGTGACGAACGAACAATCAGTGATGCTGACGCTGATGGGCACGAACTTCGTTGCCGGGATGTCAGCCACGGTTGGGGATCAATCGCTCGGCGACGTGTGGGTGCAATCCGCGACGGCGCTGACCGGGACGCTGCCCCCCGGTCTCTGCCCAGGGACGTACGCGGCCGTCGTCAGCGACGCACAAGGGAAGAAGATTTCCGGCGGCCTGTTGACCGTCAATGGCATACGGGATGCGCAGTTCGGTGCGCCGCCGGTGAGTGCTCCGACCATCAAACTGAGTGGTGCAGCCCAACTCGTGACCGTGCCGCTCTCCACGTTACAAGTAACGGACACTACGTGCGGGCGGGACGATCCGCGACTCAATTTCGCGGTCAACGTCTACACCGAGCGCGCGGGCAGCCGATTCGCCCTTGAGACGCGCGCGATTAATCTCGATGTGCCGAACGCACCGCGCATTGTCTCCGGTGCATTGCTCCGCGCGGACCAAGCGACGGCAACGCTCGTCGTGCCGCGTGCGGCGATGCATCTGGGAGCATCATTCAGCCCGTCCATCGAGGTCGAAATACCGCCCAACGCCACCATCGGCCAGTACGTTATCGAGGTCAATGTAACGCTGGCCGCCGCGTCATAAGGATACGAAACGAGAAAGGGGTCGCAGATTGTGAGACGCATGATCAGAAAGAACGGTCGTTCACTGCCATGAACAACCGCTCCGAGAGCGGGAAATCGATCGATCACTGAATAGACAACGTTCGGAAAGGAACGAGATCATGAATGCACTGAAGAATCGGATCATTCGCCTGGGGCTTGCCCTCGCGATTGTTTCAGCCCTCGCCATCCTGGGCACTGCGCCGGCCATGGCGACCAATGTGGTGAACGGGTTGATCGTCACGGGTGGCTCCATCACCTTCACCGCAGTC
Source organism: uncultured Chloroflexia bacterium (assembly GCA_963763655.1). Taxonomy (GTDB): domain Bacteria; phylum Chloroflexota; class Chloroflexia; order Thermomicrobiales; family JALYUS01; genus JALYUS01. Next base: position 38,448 of record CAVXPY010000048.1, on the reverse strand, counting down.
GTCGGTGTCGGCGCGAGTGCCCCGGTCGGTGGCACGGGGACCAGTTTCACCATCCCAATCACGGTCAGTGACCTGCGCGGTTCGGGTGCGGGCTGGAGTCTGACGGCAACTGCGACGCCCTTCACTGTGACGACGCCGACGCCGTATACCTTCCCCGCCGGCCAGACAGATTTTAACGCGCCCAGCTTCCCGCTCTGTCTCATACCGACCTGCACCACACCGGTCAACACGGGGATTACCTATCCGCTGGTAGTGCCGGACGGAGCCTCGCCGACTGCGGTGCCGTTCGTGCATGCGCTCGCAGGATCCGGTCAGGGACTGCTGAGCTATACGCACTCGGTCGCCGTGACCGTGCCGGCTATTGCACCGATCGGGACGTACACGAGCACGATGACGATTTCCCTTGTGCAGGCCCCATAGCAGACGCAATGGAGGCCCATGTAGGAAACCTCGGCACGGCGGCAACCGCTGCCGTGCCGGGATTCCTTGCACCGTGAAGAGCAACTAATGAACATTTACAACTTAATTCGGGTAATTGCTGGTGGCGGCGGGCTTCAGCCTGCCGCACCTGGCGCAGGCTAAAGCCCGCGCCCACCAGTACCCAATCAAGTTGTAAATGCTCATTAGTGCTTCAATGTCTTTGACGTGTTTCAGGAGGCTGATTTCCATGATGTGCCGACGTGCAGGATTCCGTTTGCTTTTCCTCTTCGCGCTGGTGACGGCACTCGCATCGAGCGTCGCACAGGTTGGTATCGTCGCAGCAGATGGTGATGTCGCCGCGTTCGGTTTGAATCCAACGAGCTTTGACCCGGCGATCCCGGAGACGAAATCGTACTTCGTCTTCAACACGCAGCCGACAGCGGTGATCCAGAGCGAGGTGAAAGTGACCAACGCGGGCAAGGCGGCGGGCACCGTGCGTCTCTATCCGGTTGACGGAACGACGAGCGATGCGACCGGCACGGTCTTCCCTGCGGAGACGGATCCCCGCCAGGATGTGGGCGGTTGGATCGTGATCGCCACGGAGGATCAGGAACTGACCCTCGGCCCGAATGAGAGTAAGGTGATCCCGTTCACGATCACGGTGCCGAAAACTCCCCGTCCCGGCCAACACGTGGGCGGTTTCGTTGCGGAGAACAAGAACCTTACCGCAGGGGATGTGACAGGCGGCGTATCGGTCAGTGTGCGCAGTCGCACGATCCTCGCGGTGCAGGTAAATCTCCCCGGCCCGATTGTGGAACAGTTAAGCGCGACCGGTGTGAGCGCGGCGGGTACGCAAGGAAATCAGACCCTCGTCCTCGATCTCAAGAACGAGGGGACGAACTTCGTCAAGCCGGTCGGTACACTGCGCGTGACGGATGCTTCCGGGCAAATGGTGCAGGACCTGGCACTGAAGATGGATACCTTCCTGCCGCAGACGGCGATCAAGTACCCCACGCGCGTTCAGGACAAGGCACTGGATGCGGGCGACTACGAGGCGACCCTCGACCTGACGTTCGGAGAGAAGGGTACCCTACACTACACAACGCGCTTCTCGATCTCGCCCGCGCAGATCGCGCAGATCTTCCCGCCCAGCCAGTCGCCACAGGCGACGCTCGTCCCGCCGCGTTCGGTGCAGGTACCCGCGCCGGGCAACCCGCCTGCGACCTCGCCTGTTGGGAGTGCCGCGACAGGGGGCACTGCGGCGAAGTCCGGACCTTCCTGGCTCCTGGTCGCGGGCGCTGTCGGCATGGGATTACTGCTGACCATGATCGCCGTGGGAGCATTTGCGGCTGGACGCAGGCGACGCCCGTAAGCCTTCGACCCGGCGCGTTGCAGAGAGATACCACCCGGACGGATCGCGACCATAGGCGAGGCGCTTGGCCCAGGTGGTCGGGTAGGCGCGTAGTGCGCAGGCATCCAGAGGCTCGGATCGTGTGATCGCGAAGCCCGCCGCGCCTATCGTCTCACGGATGTGCCACACTCCTCCCGCGAGCGAATGACCGGCCTCCGCGAGCGCGCCCTGATTGAGCCGAATTTCCAGCATAGCATCCGGTCGTGCGAGCGCGACGAGGCCGCCGAGATACCCCGGATCGCCATCGAGTAACCCGGTGAGCAGGCTTCCCCACGGAAAATTCACCGTGATGCGTGTTGCCAAGCCATGCAGTTCGCAAGGAAGGGCGCGCGCATTGGCGATAATGAAGAGTGCGTTGGGTGGCGCGTGCCGCGAAACGCCCCGCAGGTTCTCACGGCACGCATCAATGCCGATGGTGAACGATGCCGGGCACCGCTGCGCGAGATGACGAACATAGTGGCCGTCGCCAGTGCCGATGTCGATTGCAATGTCGCGATACTGAGCGATTCGTGTCGCTAACTGGGCGGCATCGATGTTCCATGCCTGTTTGCCTCGGATACTTTCCATATACTCCCATCCGTTCTCTCGTTTCGGCGTGTCGTCGAAATGCGAAAGAACGGATGAGGTGGTGCGCGGGCAGGCGGGCATCCGGGCATGGCGAAACATCGCCCGCGTCAAGCGCCGTCGAGGCTGTCGGGTGTCGTCTGTTTCTGGAAGGAAGGCACACAAAAATGCGCGGGCCGGTTGCCCACGAAACCATTGCTACACGGTTGTCGTTGCGTTAACTCTTAGCAGGGCGGACGGGGGCGGCGCAACATCGTGATATGCACTGCGGGAGTCCTTCTAGCCAGCGGCAATCTGCCATACGACGGCATCATGCCGCCGTGTGATACAGAGTGTATCACGACAAATACAATGGTGGTAGCAGGCTTTCCAGCCTGCCCTCTCGGGGCGGGGAGGCAGGCTGGAAAGCCTGCTACCACCGGGGAAATTAGGATTTTATCATGCCGTTGGCTCGGTCTGTCGATGGCCTAATGCCGCGCAGCTAATCCGCAGCGGGGGCGCGGGCCGGTTCTTCGCTCGCCTTGCGGGTCGCCGCCCGCGCTGCGAGGTCCTGCGCGCTGGCGCGGGCGGCGGGGGTGATTGGGATGCCATCGAGCATGGCGGCGAGTTCCTCGATGCGCTCCGGTTCATCCAGCCGTTCGACATCGGAGATCGTTCGCCCGCGCACATCGCGTTTGATGATGCGGAAATGGCCGTCTGCGAAGGCGGCGACTTGCGCGAGATGAGTAATGCAGAGCACTTGATGGTTGCGCGCCAGACCGGAGAGGGTTTCGCCGACGACATGCCCGCTCCGCCCGCCGATACCAACATCCACTTCGTCGAAGACGAGCGTGGGCGTCGTGTCGGCGGTGGCGAGCACGGATTTGAGCGCGAGCATCAGGCGCGCCGTCTCGCCGCCCGAGGCGATCCGGGCGAGCGGTTTCGGCGCTTCGCCCACATTCGGTGCGATCAGGAACTCCACACGATCGACCCCGCGCGCGTCAAAAGCGAGCAGGCGCATATGGCCGTCATCGCCCGGTACCGGCGCGCCGCTCGGCTCCTCCTCTTGCGATTGGTAGACGGTGAAGCGCGTGCGACCCATCGCGAGATGCGCGATCTCCTGTTCCATCGCCTTGGCGAGTCGCGTCGACGCCTTTTGTCGCGCACGCGAGAGCTTGCCTGCTCGCTCACCGATCTGGCGCAGTACGTTCGCTTCCTCGTCGCGCAGTTGGGCGAGGCGTTCTTCGCTCCCTTCGAGTGAGGCGAGTTCGCGCGCTGCCCCCTCACCGAACGCGAGGACTTCGGCGATCGTGCCGCCATACTTCCGTTCGAGATCGCGGATCACGGTCAGACGCTCCTCGACCTCCGCCAAACGCGCGGGGTTGTCTTCCACCGTGTCCCGATAGGTCCGCACCGTCGCGGCGACATCTTCGAGCAGGTAGACCATCTCATCGACTTCGCTCTCCGCCTCGGCCAGTGCGGGATCGAGTTTGGCGAGTTCACCGAGATTTCGCGCGACATCGCGCAGCCCCTCGACGACACTCGTGCCACGCGGTGGCGCGCCCTCGCGGAGGGTCCGATAGACGGTGTCCGCGATGATCTGGAGGTTCGCCGCGTTCGCCAGGCGTAACCGCTCCCCACGCAGCGTTTCGTCCTCGTCCGGGAGGAGGTCCGCACCGCTGATCTCCTCCACCTGGAAACGGAGCAGATCGGTACGGCGGGCGATCTCCCGGTCGTCACGTTCGAGTTCGGCGCGCTGGGCACGGATGCGGCGCACGCGACTGACGAGCGCGGCGAGTTCCGCCCGTCGGTCGAGCAGCCCGGCATAGGCATCGAGGAAATCGAGATGCGTCGCGGGGCGCAGGAGCGAGAGGTGGGCGCTTTGGCCGTGAATATCGACGAGTCGCTCGCCGATCCGCCCCAGGAGGCTCACCGTGACCGTCTGCCCATTGACGCGCGCGACCGAACGCCCCGTCGCGTAGAGATCGCGCGAGAGGATCAGCGTCTCATCCTCATGCTCGATGCCCGCTTCGTCGAGGGCTTCGTTCAGCAAGGGGTCGATGCGCCCGGTGAGGTCGAAGACCGCTTCGATCCGCGCGCGCGTTTCGCCGGAGCGCAACATATCGGGCGACGTGCGCCCGCCGACCACCGCGCCGAGCGCGTCGATGATGATCGACTTGCCCGCGCCCGTCTCGCCCGTGAGCGCGTTCATACCCGGCTCGAAGGTCACCCGCAGCCGGTCAATGATCGCGATATTCTGAATACTCAACTCAACCAGCATCACCACACCCAGTAACGAGTAACGAGTAACGAGGGGGAAGCGCGGAGTAACGAGACGGGGCGACCGCGTTCTCGTTACTCGTTACTCGTTACTCGCTCCTCACGTCTCAGGAAGGCGGTCATGCAGTGGATACCGCCGCCCGCTTTGATCAGTTCAGTGACTTCGATTTCGATGCACGTCACACCTGCGGCTTCGTAGATCGCCTTCTGGCGCGGTGCGCCGGTGGGCATCAGGATGCGGTTCGGCGCGAGGGCGACGAAGTTGCCGGGCAAACAGTCGTGCGTCGCCGCCTCATCGAGTAGGTGAATGATCCGCACACCGCGCTCTTGCAATACGCGCACCACAATCATCGGTGTGCGGCGCGGCCAGACGACGGCGAGGTCCGGCGCGGCGAAGTTGAGCAGGCCATCGAGATGCATCGCGCCATAAGGCAGGATGACCGGCTCCACGGTGACACCAATGCTCTGGAGCGCCCAGGTTACCTGCGCCGCGCCCGCGCGGTTCGTCCGTAGCCCCTCCGCGACGAAGCAGAGATCGGGCGCGGCCCACATCGCGTCCGCGCCCTCGAAGGTGCCGTGACCGTGGACGCTCATCAACACCGGCACGCCGAGCATGCCGAGGGCTTCCGCGACGTATCGCTCCTCCCCGGCCCGGACGGTGCTTGCCGGGCGGGCGAGAATCGCGCCCTGGGGCGTCATCGTCATCAGGTCGCGGCAGAAGAGTTGATTCGGCTTGTCTGGTCGATAGCCCTCGACGTAATGGACGGCGATCCCTTCCGCCCGGTAGGCCGCCGCCATCGCGTCATGCTGCGCTCGTGCGATGGACGGATCGAGATCGGCGCGCATCTGCACCGCATCGAAATCGACGATCTCATCGAGTTCCGCGCCGGGGCGATGCAAGAGGACCGCCCGCAAGCGGCTGCACTCCGAGCCTGAACCCCAGTCTCCCCATATCTCGCGCATCTCCTCAGACCGCGACGCGGTCCGGGGAGACCATTTTTCGCCGCCATACGCACCCGTCAGTGACACCGTACCCTCCGCTCGCTCAGGTCGTCAGGCGCGCCCGTAGACGGGGATCGCCGCACCGCTGATGATGCCACTCTCTTCGGCGGCCAGGAAGCGAATCACCTGACCGATCTGTTCCGGGCGTACCCAGCGGTCGAACGCCGCGTCCGGCATATCGCGGCGGTTCGCCGGCGTGTCGATGACGCTCGGCAGGATCGCATTGACGGTGATGCCGTGGTCGCGCGTTTCGTTCGCCAATACTTCCGTGAGCGTGATGACCGCCGCTTTCGAGACGGCGTATGCGCCTAAGCCGCCCGGCGCGGTCCGTGCGACGCGCGACGAGACGTTAATGATACGCCCCCAACCCTGAGATTGCATGACGGGCACGGCGGCGCGCGCCATCAGGAAGGCGGTCGTTGCATTCAATTCGAACTGATCGCGCCAGGTCGCGAGGTCCGTCTCCGCGACCGATGGACCGCCCGCATAGCCGCCGACGATATTGACGAGGATATCGACCCTGCCGTGGGTCGCCATCGCCTGCGCGATGATCGCCGCTGCGCCCGCCTCGGTCGTCAAGTCGGCATGAGCGGTGACGAGCCCGGCCCGTGCGCCTTCCGGCACTGAGGCAGCGAGATCGCTCAACCGCTCCGGGTGGGCATCGACGGCAATGATGCGCGCCCCCGCGCTAAGGAGGACCCGATTGGTTGCTCGACCGAGTGCGCCCGCGCCGCCCGTGACAATCGCAACTCGTCCCACCAGTTCCGCAAAGGCCATCCTTATCCCCCAGACACCGCTTCGAGCGGTACATCCCCGCGCACGAGATCGTCGTAGGTCTCGCGGCGGCGGATCAGTTGATGCGTCCCGTCGTCACGGACGAGTGCGACCGCCGCCCGTGGAACGCCATTGTACTGGCTCGCCATCGGGATACTGTAGGCACCCGCAGTCGGGAAGGCGAGCAGGTCGCCCGGTGCGAGGTCGGCGGGCAGCATGATGTCCCGCGCGAGGATGTCGCCACTCTCGCAATAGCGCCCAACCACCGTGCTCAGTACCGGCGCTGCCGTCGGCGCGCGATTGGCGAGCAGGACGGAGTAGCGCGACCCGTAGATGGCGGGCCGGATATTGTCTGCCATGCCCCCATCCACCGCGACGAAACGGCGCACACCGGCGATCTCCTTGACATTGACGACCGAATAGAGGGCGATAGCGGCGGAGGCGATGAGTGCTTTTCCGGGTTCAATCGTCACATCTGGAACGGGAAAGTCGGCGCGCGCGCACTCCTCGGCCAGGGTGCCGAGGATCGCCGCCGCCGCCGTGTCGGCATCGAGGATCGGATCGTCCGGCAGATAGGCGACGCCAAAGCCGCCGCCGGGGCTGCATTCGCGCATCGTCCATCCGGTTTGGGTGCGCATCTCGCCCGCAAAGGCGATCATGCGGCGCACGGTGTCACGATACGGTGCCGCGTCCGTGATCGACGAGCCGATATGCGAGTGGAGGCCCAGAAGGTCGAGATTCTCCGTCGCCAATGCCGCCCGCACGGCATTGGCGGCATCCCCCGTCTCGATGGGCAGGCCAAACTTCGAGTCGAGATGTCCCGTCGCCATCGCCGCGTGCGTATGGACACTGACGCCGGGGTTGCACCGGAGCCAGATCGCCACACGCCGACCGAGCGCACCCGCGATACGGTCGAGCGCCGCCAGTTCCGTGAGGTTATCGACGACGATGCGCCCGACGCCATGCTCGACGGCCATCCGCAGCTCGTCGGCGGCTTTCGCGTTCCCGTGCATGTGGATCGCGGCGGGGGGCATCCCACCTTTGAGGGCGATGTGTAGCTCGCCGCCGGAATTGACATCAAGCCCGACGTTCTCTTCGGCGAGAATCTGGACGAGGGCGGTGCAGAGAAACGCTTTCGCGGCATAGGAGAGGGTGAACTGACCGGGCGCGGGCATCCGTTCCCCGAAGGCGCGCCGGAACTGCCAGACAGATGAGCGAATGTGCTCCTCGTCGTACAGATAGAGCGGCGTGCCGTAGCGCAGCGCGAAGCTGACGAGCGGGATGTTTCCCATCGTCAGCAGCCCGGCAGTGGTGCGCCGTGCCGTGCGCGGCAGCACGCGCTGCTCGTCGTCAACTGTCGGGATCGCTTGCATGAGACGCCTTTCCGTCACGCCAAAATCAGGATTCTAATGGTACGGCAAAGCGACGCGAATCGCTACTGTTGAGTTGACATAATATGCAGCAGTGGCTTGACATGGGTTGTATCAAGTGGTATCGTCTCATTATTAGCAGTCGTGATGCGAGAGTGCTAATGAGGAGTAGGGACTGTGGAGTTTCGCTTAAGTCAGCGGCAAGAGCGCATTTTGCGCCTCCTGGTGCGGGAATATACCTCGACGATGCGCGCCATCGGGTCGAAAACCGTCGTGGAGCGCGGGGGCCTCGATATTTCGAGTGCCACGGTGCGCAACGATATGGCGCTCCTGGAGCGCTTCGGCTATATCCAGCAGGCGCACACCTCCGGCGGGCGCACCCCGACTGATGCGGGTTATCGCTACTACGTTGAGCGGCTGATGGATCAGCCGACGCTCTCGACGAACGAGCAGATGCTGATCCGCCATCAGTTTCATCAGGTCGAGGTTCATCTCGATGAGTGGGTGAAACTGGCGGCCTCGGTGCTGGCGCGGGTGGCCGGGAATGTTTCGGTCGTCACGACGCCGCGCGCGCGGCTGCCGAAAGTGAAAACGCTCGAACTGATCCCGGTGCAGGAGAAGACGGCCCTCCTCGTCCTCGTCACCCGTGAGGGCGCGGTGCGCCAGACGATGGTGACGCTGCCCATTTCATCGGAGCAGACGGAACTGCGCGCGACGGCGGATCGGATCACCGCACGGCTCGCCAATCTCGGTCGTGTGGAAGTCGCGGCAACGGCGCGCGAGTTGAGCGGCATCGACCAACTCATTGCCGACGAATCCGTGCGGCTGCTGCGGAACCTTGAGGAAGCGATGAGCGCGGAAGTCGTGCATGATGGCCTCGGCAATGTGTTGCAGCAGCCCGAGTTTGGCGGGCAGGAGCGGGCCGGTCGGCTTGTTGAACTGCTCCGCGGCGGCGCGCTTCTGACGGCGCTCCTGCCGCAGTTGCTCGTCGCGACCGAGGATGGCGAGCGCGTGAACAGCGTGCAGGTCATCATCGGTGCGGAGAATCAATGGGACGCACTCCAGGATTTCGGCATCGTGCTGGCGACCTACGGTATCCCGTCCGAGGTGACGGGCCTTGTCGGTGTCCTGGGGCCGACCCGCATGTACTACGAGCGGACAATCTCATCGGTGCGCTATGTCTCGCAGGTCCTCACTGACCTGTTGACGGAGTTGTACACGACGCGCGATTTGCGTCTCGATATATCGCAGGAACGAAACGAAGGACGGTAGGCGATGGCGGAAGAACAGACACAAGCGGAGACTGCGCCCAACGAAACGGATAGCGAAGTGGAAGCGGCAACGAGCGCCCCCGATGATCTCGCGACGCAGCTTGAGGCGGAGAAGGCACGCAGCGCGGAACTGCTCGACAGTTGGCAGCGCGCGCGCGCCGAGTTCCTCAACTACAAACGGCGCGTCGAGCAGGAGAAGCAGCGTGAGGCGCAGATGGCGGGTCTGATCGTCATCGCCAAGGTGCTGCCAGTGCTCGATGACTTCGATCTTGCTCTGGCCAATGTCCCGAAGGGCACGGAGGTCGCATCGTGGTTGAACGGCGTCGCACTCGTCGCCCATAAGTTGCGCACGGTGCTCGAAAGCGAGGGCGTGCAGCCGATTGCGGCGGCGGGGCAGAAGTTTGATCCTGCCATTCATGAGGCCGTGATGGTCGAAGATGGGGGCGGCGATTTCGTTGTCGCCGAGCTACGTCGGGGCTACACGCTCCACGGCAACGTCATCCGGCCCGCGCTCGTCAAAGTGGGAACGCGAAGTAACGAGTAGCGAGTAACGACTAACGAGCCTGGCGCTCGCTACTCCCCACTCGCTACTCGCTACTCGTTACTCGTTACTGAAAGGAAAGACAATGGCACGAACGATTGGTATTGACCTGGGCACCACAAACTCCGTGATGGCGGTGATGGAGGGCGGCGAATCGACGGTGATCCCGAATGCTGAAGGGAGTCGTCTGACCCCCTCGGTGGTCGCGATGACGGCGAGCGGCGAGCGTCTCGTCGGTCAGTTCGCGAAGCGGCAGGCAGTGATGAACCCGGAGAACACCGTGAACTCGGTCAAACGGTTCATTGGCCGCAAGTTCAGCGACCCGTCGATCACGCGGGACGCGAAACTCGTCCCCTATAAGATTTCCGCCGCTGCGAACGGCGATGTGCAGGTACACATGGGTGGGAAGACCTATTCGCCGCAGGAAATCTCGGCGATGATCCTCCAGAAGCTCAAGACGGACGCGGAAGCCTATCTTGGCGATAAGGTGGACAAGGCGGTCATCACCGTCCCGGCATACTTCAACGACGCGCAGCGGCAGGCGACGAAGGACGCCGGTCGGATCGCCGGCCTTGAAGTGCTGCGCATCATCAACGAACCTACGGCATCGTCGCTCGCCTACGGCCTCGACAAGAAGAAGGATGAGGAGATCGCCGTCTACGACCTCGGCGGCGGCACGTACGACATCTCCGTGCTCGACATCTCGGACGGCGTGTTCGAGGTCAAGGCAACGAATGGCGACACCCATCTCGGCGGCGATGACTTCGACCAGGAGATCATCAACTGGCTGGCGGACGAGTTCAAGCGGGAGAACGGTATCGACCTGCGCTCCGACCGGCAGGCATTGCAGCGGCTGAAGGAAGCGGCGGAGAAGGCGAAGATCGAGCTCTCCTCGACGCAGCAGACAGACGTCTCGCTGCCCTTCATCACGGCGGACGCGACCGGCCCGAAGCACCTCAATGTGACGCTGACGCGCTCGAAGCTCGAACAACTCGTCGGCGCGCTCGTCGAAGCGACGCTCAAGCCGATGGAAGCGGCCCTGAAGGATGCGGACTTGCAGCCGGGCAAGGTCGACGAAGTGCTGCTGGTCGGCGGTCAGACCCGCATGCCCGCCGTGCAGGAGAAAGTCGGCAAGTTCTTCGGCAAGGAGCCGAACCGGACGATCAACCCGGATGAGGTGGTCGCGCTCGGCGCGGCGATCCAGGCCGGTGTGCTCGGCGGCGAAGTCAAGGATGTCCTGCTCCTCGATGTCACGCCGCTGACGCTCGGTATCGAGACGCTCGGCGGCGTCTCCACACCACTGATCGAGCGGAACACGACGATCCCGACGCGCAAGAGCCAGGTCTTCAGCACCGCCTCGGACAATCAGCCGCAGGTGGAGATTCACGTCCTCCAGGGCGAGCGGGCGATGGCGGGCGAGAACAAGACCCTCGCGAAGTTCATCCTCGACGGCATCCCCCCGGCACCGCGCGGCGTACCGCAGGTCGAAGTGACCTTCGACATCGACGCGAACGGCATCGTCAATGTCTCCGCGAAGGACACGGCCTCCGGCAAACAGCAGAGCGTGACAATCACCGCGTCGAGTGGTCTCTCGGAGGCCGAGATTCAGCGCATGGTCAACGAGGCGCAGGCGCACGCCGATGAGGATCGCAAGCGGCGCGAGCAGATCGAGAGCCGGAACCACCTCGAATCGAGCGTCTACGCGGCGGAAAAGAGCCTGACGGAGTTCGGCGACAAGGTCGATGCGAGCGTCAAGACCGAGGTGGAGGAGAAAATCCGCGCTGCGAACGATGCGCTCACCAGTGACGACCTGACCCGCATGGCCACGGCGCAGTCCGAACTCGACACCGCCCTCGGCAAGATCGGTCAGGCGATGTACGGGCAGCAAGGCGCTCCCGGCACTCCCGGTCAGCCCGGTGCGGACGACACTATCGAAGGCGAGTTCCGCGAGGCGGGCGCATAACAGACGGTTATAAAACCGTCCAGACGCCAAAAAGGGAACGAACGCAGAGAGCGCAGAGGACACAGAGAACACAGAGAGAATCTATGTTTTCTCTCCTCTGTGTTCTCTGCGCTCTCTGCGTCCTCTGCGGTAAATCCCCGGGTCGTGTTTTTTGGACGAACGGTGATGGGTTCGCTATACTGCGTGTGCGTGACGGTCGTGGGTAGGAAGTGGCGGCAGCGTGGACCCTCGTGCACGGCATGAAGAACCTGAGCGAATCCGGGAACCCCGGTTCGGGCGCGCGGACGTCCACCTGCATACCGATGCCGTCGATGGCCTTCAGAGTGTCGAACAACTCCTCGCGTATGCCGAGCATCAGACCGATCTTTCGGTCGTGGCGATCACCGATCACGATGAAATTTCCGCCGCACTGAGGGCGTGCGACCTCGCGGCGCGTCAAGGGTATCGCGTGGCGGTGATCGCCGGTACCGAAGTGACGACCCGGCACGGTCACGTCCTCGCCCTCGATGTGGATCGCACCTTCCCGATGCTCAAATCGATCGACGCGACGCTCGCCGCCATTCACGAGGCAGGGGGGATCGCCATCGTGCCCCACCCAATGTCGTGGCTGACGACGAGCGTCGGCGAGCGAAATCTGCGGCGTATTTATGCGCTCGGCGACGCGGGCCGTCGCAGCGGCGTCTTTATTGATGCGATTGAGATGCTTAATCCCAGCGTCGCGGGGCGGGTCGCACATCGGCGGGCGCACGCAATTAACCGCGATCTCCTGCGTTTGCCGGTCATGGGCGGCAGCGACGCGCACGCGAGCCACTTGATCGGCAGCGCCTATACGACCTTCCCCGGTCGCACCGCACACGATCTCCTGGTCGCCTTCGCAGCGGGGCAGACACGCGCTCACGGTCGTTTCTGGACCTTTAATGAGCATCGCGAGATTGCCGGCACGAGCCTCTATCGTGCCTGGGTGCTCGTCCCCGCGCGCAAGGCGCAGCAGATCGCGGGCCGCGTCGGCGTTTCCCGTAGCCCGACCGAGCAATCGGCGGCAGGGAGGGACGGATGAAAGTCGCGCTCGTTTCGCCATACGACGTGAGCTATCCCGGTGGCGTGGCCGATCACATCCAGCATCTCGCGCGCGTCCTGCGGGTGATGGGCCACCATGTGACGGTCATTGCACCTGCGGGCAGCGATAGCGACGAAGACTTCGTTATTGGCGAGAATTTCTACGGCATCGGCCGTGCCCTCAAGTTCCCGGCGAATGGCTCAACCGCGCGGATCACCCTGCAACCCTTCGCCCTCAATCGCCCGGTGAAGGAAGTGCTGCGCGCCGAGCAGTTCGATGTCATTCATCTCCACGAGCCACTGATGCCCCATCTGCCCCATGTCGTGCTGCGACACTCGACGAGTGTCAATGTCGGGACCTTTCACGCCTTCAGCGAATCGAACATGGGCTACGCGACGCTCCGGCCCTATCTCCGCTGGTATTATCGGATGCTGCACGGTCGGATTGCCGTGTCGGACGCCGCCCGCACGTACGCGCAGAGCTATTTCCCCGGCCGGATGGTCGTCATTCCGAATGGCATCGAACCGGAGCAGTTCGGGCCGCAGATCGCGCCGTTCCCGCGCTACACCGACGGGCGACCGACCGTGCTCTTCGTCGGGCGATACAACGACGCGCGGAAAGGCTTCAAGTACCTCACGCGCGCGATCCTGCTCGTCCGCAAGCAGTTCCCCGATGTCCGTCTGCTCGTCGTCGGGCGCGGTCAGCCGAAACGGTACCTGCGCTTCATCGAGAATCATGGGCTTGAAGAGAATGTCGAGTTCGCGGGCTTCGCGAGTAACGCGGAGTTGCCGCGATACTACGCGAGTGCGGATGTCTTCTGCTCCCCCGCGACCGGGCGCGAGTCGTTCGGCCTCGTCGTGATGGAGGCGATGGCCTCCGGTCGGCCAATTGTCACGACCGCCATTCCCGGTCATCAGGGCATCCTCACGAATGGGGTGGAGGGGCTCATGGTCGAGCCGGAGTCATCCCAGGCACTCGCCATCGCGATCGTGCGCTTGCTTGCGGATCGCCCCCTGGCGCAGGCGATGGGAGTGGCCGGGCGCGCGACCGCGATGCGCTATTCGTGGGTGGAGGTCGGCAAGCAGGTCGTTGAGCAGTACGAGCAGGCCGGGCGACTGCAGCAGCGCGTCGCGTCCTTGAGCGTTGCGCTGCGATGATTTCCAACCTCGTCAAGGATGGCGTGCGCACGCGGATGGACGCCATCGGTCGCGTCCTCGCACGCACCGGCTTGACACCTGACCTGGCGAGCGTGCTCGGTCTCGTCGTGAACGGTGGCGTGGCAGTCGTTCTCGCGACGGGGCGATTTGGGTTGGGTGGCTTGCTTCTCCTCATTGCGGCACCGCTCGATATGGTAGATGGTGCCCTCGCTCGTGCCACGGGTACCGGATCGAAGTTCGGCGCTTTTCTCGATTCGATGCTCGATCGCTACTCCGAGGTGATCCTCTTTTTCGGTCTCCTCTGGCATATCCAGCATGATGGGACGCATGTCTCCACGCGGACCCTCCTCATTTATGCCTGCGCGACGGGTTCGATCCTCGTCTCGTACGCGCGCGCCCGTGCGGAAGCGCTAGGCTTCGATAATGAAGTCGGCATCCTGGCGCGGCCGGAGCGCGTCGTCGGCCTCGGTGCCTTTCTGCTCTTCGGCTGGACCGATGTGATTCTCTGGCTGCTCGCGGTGCTCACGTATGTCACCGCCGTGCAGCGCCTCATCCATGTCTGGCTCACCGCTCGCCGTACTGCCCCGCCCTCTTCGTAGATTCCTCCAAAAGTCAAGCACTGCGACCGCGACTGCAGAGCGCAGCATGAAGAGGATTTCGCTCTGCGCTCTGCACTCTGCGGTCGTGCCCGTCATTTGCGATGGACTTGAGATAAATCCACGTCCTCGGTATAGAATTTATCCCCACACCCAATCCATGCCAAAGAACATTTTCATTCCTGCGATCTAATTATTATTTGTAGCATTTGATTTGTGCTGTCCGTGCTGTTACAGTGCCAACAGACGAAGTTTTCGTGCGAAATCGCGAGTCTTCGTATCGCACCTATTCATGTAGCTGCACGGGTTTGTCGGTCGATGACCGTGTATGAGATGCGAAAGAGATGCTGTCGTATTCGCGCAGATCGCTGCCCGTTTCCGGGGACTCTGGCGGCGATTGGCACACGTAATCGGGAGGTTGCCATGAAGTGGACTGACATTACCTGGGCCTAAGAAGGATGTAGTGGGACACTAGGAAATTGGGGATTCTGAAAAGGAGACACACGATGAAGTGGACCGACATCACCTGGGCCTGATGCCCGTGAAAATGTTTATAGGAGTTTGACGAGAGCCCCAAGAAAGGGGCTCTCGTTGTTTGGGCGCGCCCACTGATTGAAATGATCCTTTTTGACGTGCAATATTCTACTAACGGCGTCGCATCAATTCTCTTTTGTGGTACAATGTCGTATTGTAGGTGTACGTGCGTTGTTGCGTGCACGATGCTTCATGCACCGCGTGACTGCTGCACCGAGGAGGATAGATCTCTGGCAGCCCGGCAGAAATCAGGCGATCTGAAAACCGTCCTCGCCATCGCGTCGGTCGCTATCCTAGCTGCCATCGTGACGATCGTTGCCGCGAGACAGGCGACCCAAGCCTCGTTCCGTCCGCTGCACACGCAGGATTATCTCGTCATTGCCGTGATGTTTGCCATCGTTCTGGCTATGGACTTCGTGCAGACCGTGCTTGCGCAGTTCAAATACAATGCGGCGTTCACGGTTGCAGGGACCGCCTTTTTTGCGTGCAGTATTGCCTACGGAGTGATTGTCGGCATAGTGCTGGCGTTCGTTGGGACACTTGTGACCGAACTTGCCGCGCGGCGAGAGACACGGAAACTCGTTTTCAATGTCGCGCAGTTCGCCTGTGCGGCGGGCATCGCGGGTCTGGTCTATCACACCCTTGCCGGAACGGCGCAGGTCGTACCGCTCAATAGTGCCCGAACGATCGTCGCGGGGCTAATCGCCTGTATCGCGTACATCGGCACCAATGCCGTCCTCTTTGCCTTCGTCGTTGGGACCTCGATCGGGAAGTCACCGATCACGATATTCATCGCCAATATCCCCGGCTTCTTTATCCAGAACCTGACGATTTTCTCTATCGGCCTCTTGCTGACTACCGTGCGTGATCTCAGCCCACTGGCGGTGCTCATCATGTTCCTACCACTCCTGGGGCCGTACATCGCGATGCGCGGTCATCGGGAGACTCAGGCGCAGATTCGGCAGACAATCGAGGCCCTGGCGGACACGGTCGACCGCCGCGATACCTCCACCGCGCAACACTCCGAGCGCGTCGCCAGCTATACGCGGCAGATCATCGATGAACTCGGCACGATCCGGTTCGCGGAGTCCGAGGCGATCATCCTCGCAGCCCGCGTGCATGATCTGGGGAAGATCGCGATCCCCGATGCGGTGCTGCTCAAGCCGGGCCGTCTCGATGAGGGTGAGTACTGGTTGATGCGTCAGCATCCGGTGGTGGGGGACGACATCCTGCGCCAGCTCGCCATCTATAAAGATAGCCTCGGAGTTCTGCGCCATCACCACGAGCGGTACGACGGGACGGGCTATCCGGACGGCATTAAGGGCGACGATATTCCGCTCGGCGCGCGCATCGTTGCCATCGCGGACTCCTACGATGTGATGACCTCGGATCGCCCCTATGCGCGGGCGCGCAGTGTGCGCGAAGCGAAGGAAGAATTGCTGTGGTGCAAAGGCACGCACTTCGATCCCAAGCTTGTCGACGCTTTTATGCGCGTTCTTGAGCGCCAACATGGTTCGATCCCTGTGGAAGTCGGGCTGCCGACCGGATCGACGGTCTCAACCTCCGTCGTCTAGGGCGTCCTCTTAATTCCTCACCCCCGGCCCCTCTCCATCGCCCCTAGATCGCGATATGGACAGGTTTGTGCGGCGATGGAGAGGGGAGCGCGCGGGAGCGCAAGTGGCTGGTGGCCTAGGCCACCGAATGCTGCATCAGGGCTAGCCACCGCGAATCCTCATTTCAGTCAGCCAACTATCGGAACCGAGTGAGTTTCAGTGCTTAATGCCGTGTATGGCGGGTGATTCTCAGGTGTATGACGCACTCTGCGTGCTATACTGCGGTCCACGCGGTGCATTTGCGGTGAGTAGCGGGGAGGTTGCTGGCGATGGCGAAGTGGATGAAGGGCGGTCATGCGGTTGTAGCGACGCTGGAGGCGAACGGGGTTGATACCGTGTTCGGTATTCCCGGTGTCCATACCCTCGACATTTACGATGCGCTCTACGGCAGCCGGATCCGGCATATCCTCACGCGCCACGAGCAGGGCGCGGGCTTCATGGCCGATGGCTACGCGCGCGCCTCGGGGAAGCCGGGTGTCGCGATCATCATTACCGGCCCCGGCCTGACGAATGTCAGCACGCCCGTCGGGCAAGCCTACGCGGATTCATCGCCGGTGCTTATCATCAGCGCGGAGGTCGAGCGCGAGAACGCGGCGCGGATGCGGGGCAACCTTCACGACATGAACGACCAACTCGGCCTCATGCGCCACCTCACGAAGTGGAATACGCAGGTCGATGACGCGACCGACATCCCCTGGGCGATCAACGAGGCGTTCCGCCAGATGCGGACAGGGAGACCCCGCCCGACGCATGTGCAGATTCCCATCGACGTGCTCGCCGAGTCTGCCGATGTCGAGGTGACCGCTAGCCCGGAAGGCATCCGGCGGCGTCCCTCGCAGGAGGCAATCGACGCGGCAATGCGGGTGATCGGCGAGGCGCAGCGCGTCATCATCTACGCCGGTGGGGGCGCGGTCGAGAGCGGGGTCGATGGGGTACTGACCGAATTGGCCGAAGCCCTCGATGCGCCGGTCATCACCTCGACGCCCGGCAAGGGCGCGATCCCGGAGGATCACCCACTCGCGCTCGGTGTCGCCTTCTATGGGTGGAACACGGCCATCGATACCGTCTTGCGCCGGAGCGAAGTGGGGATCGTGATCGGCAGCAAGCTCGGCGCGCAGAGCACGAATCACTGGCAGCTCCCGATGCCGAAGCGGCTCATTCATATCGACATCGATGCCGCCGAACTCGGTCGCAACTACCCGGCGGAAGTGAAAATCCACGGTGATGCCCGCCTCGCGGTCGAGATGCTGATCGACGCAGTCCGCGCCGGTGGTGGCCCGGCGGCGCGCTGGTCCCGCGAAGAGATCGCCCGCGCCCGGACGGACTCTCATACATCGCGCGATACATCCTACCAGGACTATATCGATGCCCTCCGAAGCGCACTGCCGCGCGACGGCATCATCGCACACGATATGACCTCGCTCTCGTACATGTGCCATCAGCGATTCCCGGCCTACGCCTCGCGTACCTATCTCTCTCCGCATGGGTACGGCACGCTCGGTTTCAGCGTGCCGGCGGCGATTGGCGCGAAGATCGGTCAGCCGGAGCGCGAGGTGGTGGCGGTCGTCGGTGATGGCGGCTATCAGTTCACGATGGAAGAGCTTGCCGTCGCCATTCAGCACGAGGTGACGCTGCCCATCGTCATCTTCAACGACAGCACCTACACCGCAGTCAAGCGCGGCATGGATGGATCGCAGCGGTACGTGGGGGTGGACCTCGTCAACCCCGACTACGTCAAACTCGCCGATGCCTACGGTATCCCCGGCGTCCGCGCGCGGGACGCGAACGAACTTGCCACGGCGATTCGCGCCGCACAGCAATGCACCGGCCCAACAATCATCGACACCCCGATCATCTCACCCGGCGCACCCGCGTAGGGTCGATACCGAAACCAATTGAACCGCAAAGGCGCAAAGGACGCGAAGATCGCAAAGAAGAGATGAAAGGAATCATTGTTTTCTTCTTCCCTCTTTGCGCTCTTTGCGCCTTTGCGGTTCTCCCCGGTTTCCGACTCCTCATAGCGTGGTGGGCGCTGCGCGCATATACTCTCCCTGTACGTTCATTAATGGGGAGAGTGCGGTAGCGTGATAACGGATCTGCGATTTTCAGGATTTGCCACGGCTACGATGAATGATGGTGCATGGGCGGATAGTCAGTGTCCTGCGCCGTCGCGACCGTCCTACGCGACGGTCAGTGTCGATGCGATCATTCCCGAATACTGGACGGAGTGGACCTACGCCGTGCCCGATAATCTGCGCGGCGTGGTCGCGGACGGCCAGCTTGTCTGGGTGCCACTGCGTGAGAAGGTCGTGCTCGGTATCGTGGTCGCGCTCAGTGACGATGCATCGGGGACCGTGGCACGGCCCATTCATGCCGTCGTTGAACCGACCTTCTGCCTGACCGCGCGTCAAATGAATCTCGCGACGTGGATCAGCGAGCGCTATTGTTGCTCCCTTTTTCACGCGGCATCGCTCATGTTCCCGCCGGGCGTCGAGCGCCGGGTGATCGAGACCTACCGCCTCACCGCCGCAGGGCGGGCCGTACCGCCCGCCGATCTGACGCCGACCCAGCGACGCATCATCGACTATCTCACGACCTTCGATGACGACGCGGGCGCGAGCCTCGCTCAGTTACGTGCGGCCCTCGGCGGCGCGCTGACGACGGTGGTCGCCGCGCTCCGCAAGCGCGATCTGATTATGATGGACGCCCGGATCAAGCATGACCGCGCGCCGCAGAGTAAGCCGATCCCCTATGTGCGCGCGATCGCGGGCCTCGAGTTTGAAGCGCCGCTCACCGCGCCCCGTCAGCAGGAAGCGCTCGATTACCTGCGCCGAAAGCGCCGGCTGGCGAGTGAGAATGAGACGGGTTTACCACCGGGGGCGGTCACGGTCGCCACCTTTCGGACCGATACCGGACAGGGGATGCCGGTCCTCAACCGGCTCATCGACCGTGGTCTGGTCGAAATCGGTGCGGTTACGGCGCTGCCGCGGGGCGCGTTCGTGCCAACGATGCCCGCACCCGCCCTGAGCGGCGCGCAGCAGACAGCCTGGGAACGCGTCAGTACCGCTATGCAGGCGGCACGCGGCGAGACCTTTCTGTTGCATGGTGTGACAGGCAGCGGCAAGACGGAGATCTATCTGCGAGCAATCGCGGCGAGCCTTCGGCTTGGCAAGGGCGCGATTATCTGCGTCCCGGAAATCGCGCTGGCGACGCAGATGGTCAATCGCATCCAGGCGCGCTTCCCCGGTCAGGTCGCGCTCCTCCATAGCGTCCTCAAGGACGCGCAACGCTATGCGAATTGGGAGCGGTTGCGCCGGGGGGAGGCGATGATCGCCATTGGCCCCCGGTCCGCCCTCTTCGCCCCCATCGCTGAGCCGGGCTGCATCGTGCTTGATGAGGAGCATGATGCAGCCTACAAACAGGACGCCCTGCCCCGCTATCACGCGCGCGATGTGGCGCGCGAACTGGCGCGACTGAGCGGCGCGGTCTGTATCCTTGGCAGTGCGACGCCCGACATGACCACCTATGCCGCCGCGAAGCGCGGCGCGATGGGCTATCTCACGCTGCCGGAGCGGGTGCGCCCGGCCGCATGGAACGGTGCGGACGGCACGCTCGATCTGCCGCCGGTCACGCTGGTCGATATGCGGGAGGAACGAAAGAGCGGCAATGGCGGTGTCTTCTCACATGCCCTGACTGACCTGCTCGTCGCCGCGCATACCGCCCGCGAGCAATCGATTCTGCTGCTTAATCGGCGCGGTATGGCGACCTTCTCACAGTGCCGCAGTTGTGGTCACGTCTTGATCTGCCCGCAGTGCGATGTGCCCCTCGTCTATCACGCCGACCGCGAGCGTCTGCGTTGCCATCGCTGCGATTTCGAGATGCGGCCGAGCGTCCGCTGCCCCGCATGTGGCAAGCAGGAGGTGCGCGCCTACGGCGTCGGGACGCAGCGCGTCGAAGACGAAGTGCGGCGGATGCTGCCGGGCGCGCGGGTCGTCCGCTGGGACCAGGACAGCCTGCGCGCGGAAGGTGGGCACGAAAGTATCCTCAGCCGCCTGGAGGCGCGCGAGATCGATGTGCTCGTCGGCACACAGATGGTCGCGAAGGGGCTCGATCTGCCGATGGTGACGGTGATCGGCGTCATCAACGGCGACACGCAGTTACATTTACCGGATTTTCGCGCGGCTGAGCGAACCTTTCAATTGCTGACGCAAGTCGCGGGGCGGGCGGGTCGGCGCGCGCCGGGCAAAGTGATCATTCAAACGCAGTCGATCGACCACCCCGCGCTGATCGCCGCACAGCGGCACGATTACACGCTCTTCGCCGCAGGCGAGCTACCGAACCGGGAGCGGATGGGCTATCCGCCCTATCGCCAACTGGCGCGCTTCGTCACCCGGCACCGCAGCGAGGACAAGGCCCGGATCGAGGCGGACCGGCTGGCCTTCGCGCTCGCCCGGATCGCCTACCGCGCCGGGCGCGAAGATGTCGAACTGATCGGCCCGGCCCCCTGCTTCACCGCGAAAGTACGCGGTGAATATCTGTGGCAGGTCGTCGTCGCGGCAGACGATGTCGCGCCCCTCCTCCGCTCCTTCCCCGTACCCTACGGTTGGACGCTCGATGTCGATCCCGTCAGTATGCTGTAGTGGTTGCAGCACCTCTCTCGGTCGGACGGTTACTTCCCTGCGAACCGGTTCAGCGCACCAACGACGGTGGGGAGGAAGGTATCCCCGCCGCCGTGACCGGCGTCGTCGAGGACGTGAAGCTGGCTGGTGGTCCACTGCTGGGAGAGTCGCCACGCGGTCTCCAGCGGGCCGCTGACATCGTAGCGGCCGTGGATGAGGACACCGGGGATGCCGTTCAGGGTCGGCTGCGTCACGGAGGAGTTGATTCTCCTCGAGGAAGGCGGCGTGCCGCCAGTAGTGCGTGACCAGACGCGCGAACCGGAGGCGGAACTCCGGGTCCTCGTAGCGCGGGTTCGGGCGATGGTCGGGGGCGAGGGAGACATGCGCATCTTCCCAGGCGCACCATTCTCGGGCGGCGTGCGTCGCGGACGGCGGGGTCAGCGTCGAACAGCAGCGTGGCGTAGGCATCGACCAGCGGCAGGTGCCGCAACGCTATCGGGCACGGCTGCGGCGAATCGGTCCCACTCGCGCGGGAAGATACGCCCGACACCCTCGGTGATCCACTCGACTTCGCGGCGAGACGTGGTGGTCACGAGCGCCAGCACCAACGCGTTGACCCGCTGCGGGTGTGTCTGCGCGTACGCCAGAGCGAGAGTGGTTCCCCAGGACATGCCTAGGACGGTCCAGCTCTCGACGCCAAGGTGCTGGCGCAGCGTTTCGATGTCGGCGATGAGGTGCGCGGTGGTATTGGTGCGCAGATCGGCGTCGGGCTCGCTGGCGAGGGGCCGACTGCGCCCGGACCCACGCTGGTCGAAGAGCACGATACGGTAGGCGTCTGGATCGAAGAAGCGTCGCTGGCCCGGTGAGCAACCCGAACCGGGTCCGCCGTGGAAAAAGAGCGCGGGTTTGCCTGCGGGATTGCCGCAGCACTCCCAATACACACGATGCCCCTCGCCCACGTCGAGCATTCCGCTGTCATACGGATCAATCGCCGGGAATCTGTCGTCCATTCATCCCTCCTTCGTTCGGCTGAGTCAGTGACTATAGGGTCCGTTTTCGGTAGTGGTCGCCTCAAAGGTATCTGTGCCGACCTGATTCATGCCTGCATTGCTGCGGCAAGCACCGCACGCGTGGCGTGAACCGTCGAATCCCATGAATAGTGTGTGGCGCGGGCGATGCCTGCGGCGCGGAGGGCATCACGGCGCGCGGGATCATCGAGCAGGGTCTGCAAGGCGCTACGGAGCGCCGTCACATCGGTGGGCTCGATCAGGATCGCGGCGTCGCCCGTCACTTCGGGGATGCTGCTCGTGTTCGCGGTGACAACGGGCACGCCGCACGCCATCGCCTCCAGGACCGGCAGCCCGAAACCCTCGTACAATGACGGGTAGCAGAAAATCGTCGCGGCCTGATACCAGCAGGGAAGGTCATCGTCTGAGACATATCCCGGAAAGTTAATGCGATCCGCGATGGCGTGTTGGGCGACGAGGGGGGCAATATCGCTCGTCAGCCAGCCGGACGCACCGAGAATGACGAGTTGCAGGTTCGGGTCGGTCACGGCGAGCGGGATAAATGCCTCGATCAAGCGCCGCAAGTTCTTGCGCGGTTCGAGGGTACCGACAAAGAGGATGAAGCGTTCCGGCAGGTGATGCGCTGCCCGAAAGGCGCGGAGGGCGTCGGGATTGTCTGCCGGGCGGAAGCGGGGATCGGCGGCGTTCGGGATGACCGTGATGCGGTCGGGCGAGACGCCGAAATGGCGGACGAGATCGGCCTTCGTGTGGGCCGAGACCGCGATAACCTGCCGCGCCCGCCGGACAGAGAGGCGGGTCATCAGGTTGAGGTAGCGCCGTTTCGACGCGTGGAAAGCCTCAGGGTGGGCGACGAACGCCAGATCATGCACCGTGACGACCGACGGCAGCGCGGTCGCGAGCGGGACGACATTTACCGGGCAGAAGAGAACGTCGATGTGCGCGCGTCGGACCGCAATGGGCGCGATGCACTGCTCCCAGACGATCCTTCCCGGCGCGGACCCGGTCGGCAGGCGTGTCTGCTGCCATGACACCTGAGGGGCGTGCAGCGATGCGGGCGGGGGATCGGGACCTGCGAAGACGGTCAGCGTGTCCCGATGGGTGGCGAGGTCGCGGCTCAAGCCACGCAGCATCTGTTCGACATACTGGCTGACCCCCGCGCGCCGATAGCCCGGACGGAACGAGAGGAGATGCGCGTTCAGCCCAATGTGCACCGGCGCTCCTCCATTCGACGTTTCCGCGACCGCACCCGGCGCATTGTACACTGCCGCCTGCAGCCCGTTCTTGCCGTGGACGATAGGCGGGCACCGCGCTATGATGCAGCATTGTGGAGAACGTACTTGTGAACATCGACCGCCACACATCGCTGCCTATGCGAACCCCGCACGGCACGCGACGCCGCGCGATCCTCGGCATTCGCGTCGATGACCTGACGCTGGCGGAGGCAATAGACGCGATCAGTGCCGCAATCGCGCGGGGGACGCGCTGCCACGTCATCACCTTGAACCCGGAGTATGTGATGCGGGCGCGCCGCGACGATGCCTTGCGGGCGATCATCGACGCTGCCGCGCTCGTGACCGCAGATGGCGCGGGCATCACGCAGGCCGCCCGGCTCGCGCGACGACCGCTCCGGGCACGGCTCACCGGCAATGACCTGACCGCCGCCCTCGCGCAGGCGGGCACCCCGCTCTTCCTCCTCGGTGCGGCACCCGGTGTGGCGGAAGAGGCTGCGGCGATGTTGCAGCGGCAGTATCCCCGCGCCGTGATCGCGGGGACGTGGTCCGGCAGTGCGGCATCGGCGGATGACAAGGAGGCGCGCTGGCGCATCAATACATCGGGAGCGAAGGTCGTGCTCGTGGCGTACGGGATGCCGAAGCAGGATCACTGGATCGCGCGCAACCTGCCCGCGCTGGATGCGCCGGTCGCCATCGGTGTCGGTGGTACCCTCGATTACCTCGCGGGCCGTGTCGCGCGCGCACCGCGCTGGATGCGCGCGCGCGGGCTGGAATGGCTCTATCGCCTCGTCCGCCAGCCATCGCGTTGGCCGCGCATCGCGCGTGTCTGGCAGTTCGCCGCGATCGCGGGGTGCGCTGCCCTCGCGGATCGTTTTCGTCGAGAGGGGCGCTAATTCCCGTGTATCAGACTTCACCCCAACTCACCTCACGCGCAGTCGCGGTCGCGGCGGGCATCGCCGTCGCGATTGGCGCACTCTGGGGCTTCATGCCGGTCGCGTCGCTCTTCGGTGTCCGTAGCCTGCGCGGTTTCCAGCCGGATTGGTCTTTCTGGTTCGTGATCGGCGGCGGCTTCCTCATTACGGAAGCATTGGTCCGCGCGACGGGTGCGAAGCGCGGGCGGACGTATCAACTGATCGGCATGGGCGGCGTGCTGCTCTGTATCGTCGTCAGCCGCGTCATCCTCGCCAATCGCGTTGGCGTCGATTTCGCGACCATTTCTAATGTGCTCGGCAATGCGCGCATCGACAGCCCGGATGCGCGCATTCTCTTCCGGCAGCTCTCGCTCAACCTCCCCAATATCGTCTATAGCGCGCTTGCGCTCGCCATCCCATACGTCCGGTTTCGCTGAGTATGGCCGTCACGCGCGCCATGCTGCTCGATGCAGTGCCCCGGCTCAAGGGGAAGCGCGTCGTGGTCGTCGGCGATATGCTCCTCGATGAGTATGTCTTCGGGACGGTGGGTCGCGTCTCGCGCGAAGCGCCCGTGCTTGTCCTCGAACATCAGCGTGATTACGCCCAGCCGGGGGGCGGGTCATTTCCGGCGCTCGCGGTGCGGGCGATGGGCGGGGAGTCCGTGATGATTGGCTGCGTCGGTCGTGATGAGAGCGGGACGCTCCTGCTCGCCGCGCTCGCCGCTGCGGGTGTCGAGACCGGCGGTGTGGTGACGGATGACGCGCGAACGACGACACGGAAGACCCGCTTTCTCGCGGAAGGCTTCTTTCGCTTCCCGCAGCAGGTCGCCCGCGTGGATCGTGGCACGCGCGCGCCACTCGCACTCGACTGCGAGGCCGCATTGGTCGCCGCGATCACCGAGACTGCGGCAGCCGATGCCCTGCTCGTGTCAGATTACACCTACGGCACGATTTCGCCTGCGGTCGCGGCGGCAGCACGCGAGACGGGTCGCCGCCTCAAGGCGATCACTGCGGTGGACACGCAAGGCAGTCTCGACCCCTATCACGGTTTTACGCTCGTGCGGGACAACCGCGCCGATGCCGCTGCGTATCTGCGTGAGCCACTGGAGACCATCGCGCAGGTGCGCGACGCCTTGCCACGGATGCGCGCGCGGCTCGATGCGGAGAATATCGTCGTATCGCTCGGCGCGGAGGGGCTCGCGTATCTCGACGGCGCAAGCACGGCAGGGCATCTCCCGGCAGACCGTGTCGATGTCTACGATGTCACCGGGGCGGGCGATACCCTGATCGTCGTCCTCACGCTCGCGCTCGCCGCCGGGTTGCCGCTGGAAGTCGCAGCGCATCTCGGCAATCTGGCGAGCGGGGTCGCGGTGCGAAAGCTCGGCAACGCGGTCGTGACGAGCGACGAGTTGCGTCACGCGATTACTGAGGCGGATGATGCACTCTTCGTCGCAGCTGAGGAGCGGTGAGAATGGGGCAGGTGATGGCGCTCGCCGCGCTCGCCGCGTACGGCGATCAGATGCGCGCCAAGGGTGCGCGGATCGTCTTCACGAACGGGCACTTCGACCTCCTGCATATCGGTCATGTCCGCTATTTGCAGGCGGCGCGGGCGCTCGGTGACCGCTTGATCGTGGGCGTCAACGACGACGCGAGCACGACTGCCCGCAAGGGTAGCGGACGCCCGCTGATCCCGGCGGACGAGCGCGCGGAACTTCTGGCAGCGCTTGCCTGTGTCGATATCGCAGTCGTGTTCGCTGCCCTGACCGCCGACGAACCGATCAGGCTCTTGAAGCCGGACATTTATGTCAAGGGCGGCGACTATGCAACGACCGAAGCCGAGGAGCGCGCCGGGAAGACGCCCTTGCCGGAAGCGCCGCTCGTGCGCAGCTACGGCGGCACGGTAATGACTGTCCCGTTGGTCGCAGGGCGCAGCACCACCGATCTTGTGCGCGCGATCCTCCGCGCCTCTGGCTGCGTGGATACAGGGAGTTCGCATGGCTGAGACCATCGAACAAACCGGGCTGGGTGAGGCTGCCGACCTGATCGAGCGCGAGCAGGAGGCACAGGCGCGCGACCGCAAGACGACCGGACGGATCGCCGGTGCGGCGCTGATCGTGATGATCGGTACGATCTTCAGCCGGGTCGTGGCGATCCCGCGCGAATCGCTCATTGCGAGTATGTTCGGTGACTCGACGGTCACGGCGCTCCTATACCATTGCTGAGAACGTCCTGACCATCTTCCTGGACCTTCTGCTCTCCGGGATCGCGAGCGCGGTGCTTGTGCCGGTGCTCTCGGAGTACGTCGGTGAAGACCGGCGCGAGGAGTTGGGCGCGCTCGTTGGCAAGCTGTTGACGCTCGTCGTCATTGGCGGCGGCGTGATGTTGCTCATCTTGGAACTCGGTGCGCGCGGCGTCGCGTGGGCGATGACGGGCTACAGTGGCAGCGGCGAGAACATCGACCGTGGCCTGATCGTCTCGCTCACGCGCTGGATTTTGCCCGCGCTCCTGCTCCTCGGCGTCGCCTCCGTCCTGCAATCGACCCTCTACGCGCTCCAGCGCTTCACGATGCCCGCGCTCTCGCTCGCCGCACGGAACGCCTCGGTGGTGCTCGCCGTTCTGGTGCTCGGCCCGGTCATGGGCATTCACAGCCTCGTCGTCGGCGTGCTCGTCGGTGCGTGCCTGCTCATCGCGATCCAGATTCCGGGCTTCATCGGTACCGGCCTGCGGGTGCGTCCGTCACTGGCCTGGCGCGATCCGATCCTCCGGCGCATCGGCGTCCTCTATTTGCCCGTCTTCCTCGGCTTGCTGCTCAATAGCTGGGCGCTCATCATCGACCGGAATCTCGCCGGGACGACCGGCGAGCACGGCATTGCGGCGATGCGTTTCGCCACCCAGGTGCAGCAACTGACCGTCGGCATGGTCGTGACGGCGATCAGCATCGCCACCTTGCCCCGCCTCGCGCGCGCCGCTGCCGAAGCGGACGACGAGGGGTTCGGCGCACACTTGCGCTCGGGATGCGGCTGGTGACGGCGCTCGTGCTTCCAGCGACGCTCGGGCTGATCGCCTTGTCGTGGCCGCTCGTCAATCTGCTCTTCAACCACGGCAAGGCGACGCCGGAAGGCGTGCATGAAATCCGCATCGCGCTGATCGGCTACGCGATCGGTTTGCCGTTCCTCGCCTGGGATCAGTTGCTCTTGTTCGCCTTCTATGCCCGCAAGAACACGCGGACACCGGTGATCGTCGGTGCCATTTCCGTTGGCGTGCTCCTCGCGGTCTCCTTCGCGCTGATTATCCCGCTCGGTGTGCTCGGCCTCGTGCTGGCGAACTCGGCGCAGTTCGCTTTCCATGCCATCGTCATGTTCATCCTCACCCGGCGACATATCGGCGCATTCCAGACCGCAGGCTTATGGCAAACCGTCGGTCGTGCGGGGATCGCGGCCCTCATCATGGCCGCAGCGGTGGTGATCGCGGTCGCAGTCGCCACGCGGATCGTCGGTGACGCCACCTTCCTCGCGCAGGTGATCGTGGTCCTCGCTGGCATCGGCGTTGGCGCGCTCACCTATCTGGTCGGCGCGTGGCTCTTTCGCCTCGATGAAGTCCGCTACTTCGCAGATATTCTGCGTGAGCGTGTACGTAGCCGTGGCAATTAGGTAGGTTCGGCAGGTTGGACAGAGAAAGACAGGGAGGCCAGTGCCTCCCTGTCGTATGCGCATAATGTCGAAAAGAGATCGCAGAGTATCGGCTGCAAATGACTACCCGACTCACCTACGGTGGTGTCTCGGAGAGAGGATGTTTCAGCATCTTCTAAATCCCTTGATTAACGACGCCTGTTTACTTGATCACCTGGCACTGTGTCCCTCGCTCGGGATCCAGGTAACACACCGTCTTTGCGTCCGCGCGCTGCGCGGATGTTGCCACGCCGAGCGCGATGGAGAGCATAAGCAGTGCGGCGACGACGATGAGCTTGGCGCGCTGATACAGAGCGGGTTTGGCCTCAAGGGTAACAGACATACACAGACCTCCTTCTCTTGGGCGGTGAACGATTCACCACCTCTCTGGGAACGAGGCTAGTGCGGAATTCCCTGAAAGAACACTGATTGTAAGAGCGATTGTCCTGAAGATTCCCTGAAAATCGACAAGGTTGGTGAGACAGACCGACGATTACCTGACCGGCGCCCGGGTATCGGTCGCCCTGCGGAAATCTTTCACGCGCAGTTGCAGACGTTCATCGCCCTGCCAGACATCGCGCTGCATCGTCGCAGCGAGTTCGACCGCGCCGATGGCATTGATTTCGTCCTCACGTGGCCCCAAACCGAAGGCGATACAGCGGATGCTCGCGCGCGTGTCGAGGATCGCCTGAAAGGCGAGATGCGCGCCATCGGCACCGACCCTGCGCGTATCCTGCACGCGCACCGATGGAACGAGGAAGAGTGGTTCGTGGTTGGCGTGGCCGAACGGCGCGAGGGTATTTACGTCCCAATAGGCGGCGAGGCGGATGTCCGCATGTGCGAGGACGGCATCGATATGGATCGTCGGCGCGAGGTCATCATCGGAGAGCGCTGCTGCTGACCTGAGCAGCGCCGCGTGCAGCGCGTCGACCTGCGCGCCTGATGCGGTAAAGCCCGCCGCGCGCGGATGACCACCGTGATGTTTCATCAGGGCGGCATTCGCATCAAGCGCTTCGACAATGTTGAAGGCCGCGATGCTCCGCGCACTCCCCCGGCAGGTATCGCCCGTGCGTGAGAAGACAAGGGCGGGCCGATGGTACCGTTCAACCAGCTTCGCCGCGACGAGGCCGACGATACCGAAATTCCACGCCTCATCACCGACAAAGAGCAGTTTGTCGCCCTCGGGAATCGCCCGCGCTTCGACCATCGCGACCGCCTCGCGGATCGCACGTTGCGTGTCCGTCTGACGCGCGTGGTTCGCTTCATCGAGCGCAACTGCCGCCATGCGCGCTTCGACGTCCGATTCTGGGAGGAGTAGTCGCCGGGCGTTCTCGACGTCGCCCATCCGGCCCGGTGCATTGAGGCGGGGGGCGATCGCGAAACTGATGTGGCTGGCATCGAGCGATGACTTACGAATGCCCGCCCGCTCACACAAGGCGGACAAGCCCGGATGGCGTGTACTTCGGAGCGCCCGCAGACCCGCCTGCACGAGGACGCGGTTCTCCCCAACGAGGGGCACGACATCAGCGACCGTGCCGATCGCCACGTAGCTGAGTAAGGTGTTGATCGTCGCGGTGTCCGGGCGAGGTAGGGGAGCGCCACTGGCTGCGAGTGCCCGGATGAGCGCGTAGGCGACGCCGACCCCCGCGAGATCGGGGAACGGATAGGCGTTCTCGGGGAGATGTGGGTTGATGACCGCTACGGCAGCGGGAATGTGCGCGGGTACGGTGTGATGATCGACGATGATGACGTCCACGCCGTGCTCATTAATCCGGGCGACTTCGACGGCGTTGCTGATGCCGCAATCGACGGCGATGATGAGCGTGACGCCCGCTTCCGCCAATGTCTGCAACGCGGCGTGATGGAGCCCGTAACCTTCGCGCTCCCGGTGCGGCGTATAGGTGCGCACATCTGCGAAGCCCCAGGCGCGCAGTGCGGTGACGAGGAGCGCTTGCGCCGTGAGGCCGTCGGCGTCGTAATCGCCGTAAATGCAGATCGCTTCCGATTGGGCATATGCCGCGCGGATACGGTCAACCGCCGCCGCCATACCCGAAAGTAAGAAGGGGTCGGCGAGTAGCTGAGAGCGCTCGCTGAGGAATGATGGCGCTTCATGCGAAGCGATGCCGCGCCCATGCAGGAGCGTCGCGACAAGCGGCGAGATGTCACGATAGTCGGCAGTTGCCGTCTCGTTCGGCGGTGGAGTGACGAGCCATCGCGCGGTGGGCGTCTGTACGGTCATGCGGCCCGCTCCTCTCGATCACGATCTATCAGGTCCGCCGCGATCCGGCCGGAGAGCAAGGCGAGGGGCACGCCGCCACCCGGATGCGCGCTGCCGCCCGCGAAATAGAGGCGTTCGATGGCCTGCGCGCGGTTCGGCGGCCGGAGGAAGGCGGCGCGGCGGCTATTCGACGCGAAACCGTAAATCGCTCCCCGCTGCGCGCCGTATGCCTCTGCCATTCGATCCGGTGTCCAGACATCCTCAATGGCGATGGCGTCTTCGATAGCAATTCCCCGTCGTCGCAGTGCGCTGAGGATGCGCGCGCGATAGGCCGGGGCGAGGGCTGGCCAATCGGTTCGACCGTCGAGCGCGGGGACGTTGACCATTACGAAGAGATTGTCGCACCCCTCGGGCGCGCAGGTGGTGTCCGTCGCGGTTGCCCGACAGATATAGATGGTTGGATCGGTGGGTGGAACGCGGTGATCGACCAGATCGCGGAACTCGGCGCGATAGTCCGCCGAAAAGAAGATCGAATGATGCGGTAGTGACGGAAAGGTGCGCCGCGTGCCGACTAAGAGGAGGAAGCCCGAGTAGGAGGGTTCCAACGCCTTCAGGGTAGATCGTCTCTTCTCGATCGCGGTCGTCTCATGATGGATGAGCCGCTCATACGTCGTCAGGACATCGACATTCGAGAGCACTACGTCCGCACGTACGATTGCGCTATTGGCGAGACGGACGCCGACCGCGCGACGATTCTCTATGACGATCTCGGTCACCGTGGTGTCGGTCTGGATCGTCACGCCGACCGATTGTGCGAGGGCTGCGAGGGCTTCGGCGACGCGATACATCCCCCCGCGTGGGTGCCATGCGCCGGTCGCGAACTCGACGAAGGGGATGAGGCAGAAGGTGGCGGGCGCGCGATACGGTGAGGAGCCATTGTAGGTTGCGTAGCGGTCGAACACCTGACGCAAACGCGGGTCGCGAAAGAAGTGCGCGACCGTGCGGTGCATACTTTGCGGCGCGGCGACCTTGCGGAGATCGCCGGGCCGGAAACCAAACCGGAACAACCGCGCGCGTTCGTGTCGGAGCGTATGCAATTCCATCGGGAACCGTAAGAACGGCTCGCCCGCGAGGGCATAGACGTCGCTGGCATAGGCGAGGAAGCGGAAAAATGCTGAGACCTCGCGCGGTGCAATCGCCTCGATGTTCGCTGCCATCTGCGCCGTATCGGTCGTCATATCGAGGTGCGTTCCGTCCGCGAAGTGGTAGCGGCAGATGGGGTCAACGGGATCGAGGGTGAGAAACTGGTTGAGATCGTGCCCGGCCTCGCGAAAGAGATCGCGCAGCACCCAGGGCATCGTCAGGAGCGATGGGCCGGTATCGAATGTCCAGCCATCCTGTGACCATTGGTTCACCTTGCCACCCACGCGCGGGCCTTGCTCGAAGACCGTAATCGAATGGCCCATCGTCGCCAGTCGTATCGCTGCGGCAAGGCCACCCATGCCCGCGCCAACCACAATAACCTGCATAACCCTGTGCGCCCCCGATTGCGAATGCCTATACTACGTGCTGCGTGCTGCGTCGTGAGTGCAGCGGGCGGTATCGCGTGCCCGTTCCGAACCATCTTATTGTATCCGATCTCAGCGCACAGGTGTACGAACAGTATGAGTTCTGAGTACAATTCAGGCGGTGGCAATGCGCGAGAACCCGCCTATCCGGCGCGGAAAAGTCCGCTCGGGGAACTGCTGGTCTGGTTGCTCGTGCGCTCCTCGCTCCGTCGTCTGTTCGTGCGCGTGCGGTTGCGCGCGCCGGAAAGCGATCCGCGTGCATATGCGGTCTCGCTCCTCGGCGTCGCCAATCATTCCTCGTGGTGGGATGGCTACCTCGCGCTGCTGCTCGCGCGCTATTACGGGATGCCGCGTTACCTGATGATGGAGACAGCGCAACTGAAGCGGTACGGATTTTTCGCCTGGGCGGGCTGCTTCGGTGTCGATCGCGCCGACCCGCGCGATGTGGCGCGCAGCATCGCCTACGCGGCGCATCTCCTCGGAGGGAAGCAGCGACCGCTCGTCTGGATATTTCCCCAGGCCGAGATCGTCTCCGCAGACGCGCGCCCGATCACGGTCCATGCGGGGGCGGCGCATGTCATGCGGCGAGCGACCGCGCAGGGGCAGATGATCGGTATCCTGCCGGTGGCGTGGCAACTCGTCTTTCGCGGTGAGCAGCATCCCGAAGTCTTCATTCGGGTGGGGAATGTCTGGTATGAGCGCGAAGCGACCACGCGCGACACCGACGCGATGTCCGCGCGCATTCGTACCGCATTGACCCAAGAGATGGATGCGCTGCGAGCCGATCTCGCCGCCAATCAGCTCGCCGCGTATCGGACGGTGATGCAGGGGAAATCGGGGGTCAACGATCTGTTCGACCGGCTGCTGCATCGCACCCGGCTCGTTGACGAGCCATGAACGGGCTTTTCTGGCTCGAATGTTTCTGCTGCCTCATCGCACTCGGCATCACCGCGAATACGCTCGGCAATCTGCGCGCCTTCCACCGACTGACCGAGTACGCGGCAGTCGCTGCGGATTGCCCATTTGTCTCGGTCCTCATTCCGGCGCGCAATGAGGCGGAGAATATCGGTGCCTGTCTCACGTCGCTCATGGTGCAGTCGTATCCATGCTACGAGATCATTGTGCTGGATGACGGCAGCGAGGACGAGACCGCCCTCATTGTCGGGGCGCTTGCGGGCACACGCGATGTGCTTCGCCTGATACGAGGCAAGCCGCTGCCGGAGGGCTGGCTCGGCAAGGCGTATGCCTGTCATCAACTCGCGGAGGTGGCGGGCGGCGCGGTCCTCATCTTCACCGACGCGGACACCGTCCACGCACCGACGATGATCCGCTCCGTCGTTGGTGCGTTCGCATCCGGTGCCGCCGTCGTCACTGCCTTTCCCGCGCAAGCGATCGGCAGTTGGAGCGAGGCGCTCGCGGTGCCGTTCATGTCCTTCACGGTGTGGGCGTTTCTGCCTATCGGGCGTGTCTGGTCGGACCCCTCGCCCCGTTTCGTCGCAGCGAACGGCCAACTGCTGGCCTTCACGCGCGCGGCATACGAGCAAATCGGCGGCCATGCGGCCGTTCGTCGTGCCGTGCTGGACGATATGGGATTGGCGAAACGCGCCAAAGCGCTGCGCCTGCCCGTGCGACTCGCGGATGGTGTGGGGACGGTGCGCACGCGGATGTATCACGATGCCGGCGAAGTATGGCGCGGCTTTTCCAAGAATGCCTTCGCCCTTACGGGATCATCAATAGCGGGAGCCACGATCTTTGCGGCCGTGCTTCTGTTGCTCTATGTTCTGCCGCCAATAATCCTGCTCGTCGGCAGTTTCGTTTTGGATCGGGGCGACTGGACCTGGCGCATTCTGCCAGCGGCGCTCGTCGTCTTGATGCTCATTCAGGCGGGCGTGATTGCGAAGCGGACGAAGCGCCCGTTCTGGCAACCGCTCGTCCATCCCTTCGGCGTTATCCTTTTCGTGCTGATCCTGACGAATTCGGTTCTTTGGCATTGGCGGGGTCGGGGTGAATGGAAGGGGCGGACGTACGCGACGCGACTCCCCGTGCCTGATGCACAGCCCGATACAGCGCCGGAAGAGCGGTGAGACAGAGGAGCGCGCCGAGTGCCGCCCCGCCGGGATAGCCTCGGAAGAAATCGATGATCGCGAACATCACGACGGTGGACCAAAAGAGTACGACGGGGATGCAACCCGTGATACGTGGTTGAGAACTGGTTTCAAAACGACGGAAAGATGAACCACCAATACTGCCCTGAGGGCACCCGCAAGGAACACCAAGGACACCAAGAGAGAAATACTTATCCTTCTTGGTGTTCTCCGTATTCTTGCGGGTGCCCTCAGGGCAGTATTGGTGGTTTTGAAACCTGCGCTGATCCGGTTGACGACCCATGAGGACACGCGCGGCGAGGGCATTGATCCCGAGGGCCACGACAAACCAGCCAATGAAGTTGAGGATCGGCACGCCGTAGTACGGCCCGCCCTCCTCCCAGAGCCAGTATGCCTTGACATGGTACGCAGTCGGCTCCAGGCAGGCATCGAGCCCGGTGGCGAGGAGTGCGGAGACGACAACCACGACACCACTGCGTTTGCCTGGGGTGTAGGCTTGTGCCGCAGTAAGCGCGCCGAGAGCAATCATCAGCCACGCGAAGGTGATCGGCGCAGGCACCCGAGCAAGCACCGATGGCACGAGCGCACCGGTGTAGTGGTAGTGTCCGAAGGGGATGCCCGTGCGCACCCCCACGTACTCAACGAGGAATGCGAGGGGTAGGACGACCGCCGCGAAACGCACCGCGTGCCGCCACGAATAGGCATCGGTGATCCAGATGAGCGCGATACATCCTTCGAGGAAGAGCATCGAACTGCCCGCGTACCGCTCGCTCACTGGGAGCGTCATATTCCGGGAAATGCCGATGACGGCGAGGAACCAACCGATGGTGAAGAGCGCGAACAAGCCGTACAACGTACGGCGTCGCACGCGGGCTGCTCTCTGGCGCGGCATGAATGTGTCGGCGCTCGCTAGAGGATCGGTCTGCGGCCGATAGAGGAGAGCGCCTTCGTGTCCCGCCGCCAGCGACGGACATAGGCGAAGAGCCAACCCCAGTACCGCTCCGCCTTCGCGTTGCGCCGCCCCTCCTGCAAGACGCGGTGGAGATACCAGTACCGCTCTGCCGTGAGGATGCCGCGATAGATGCCGCGATCGGTGACGAGGACGGCCCCGCGATTGGCGCGAACCATCGCCTGCTGCGCGAGGTAGAGCGAGGTATCGACATCAACGATGGGCGGGAAATGGTCCATCACTTCGTGGACACGCACGTGTGAACCGCGCAGGCGGAGGGCATTAAGGATATCGGTCTTCCAGAGGATACCGATCACGCGGCCATGTTCGGTGACGGCGAGGTCGCGCGGACCGCCGAGGAGTGCACCGGCGAGGGGCTCATATGGCCCAATTCCTCCCGCCTCCCAGGTGATGCATTGCCCGACGTGCATACGCCGCAACGCTTCCTCCATTGCGACGGCGCGTCCCTCGATATGCGCGCCGACGAAGATGAACACGCCGACCATTGGCAGCGTCCAATCGTGCAGGAGGGCGATGCCGCCGATCACGAAGCAGATCGCGATCCCCTTGCCGATCGTGACGGCAATCTGGGTGGCGAGGGATCGACTGATCATCAAGCTGAGGAAGGCGCGCAGGATGCGCCCGCCATCCATCGGGAAAGCGGGGATGAGATTGAAGACGACGAGTGAGATGTTGGCGAAGAGCAGATAGGTGGCGAACCCGGCGATGTCCACCTGGCCGAAGGTGGCGATCATCCCGGCCACACCATCGACGTGCTGGAGCCAACCGATCAGGGCAACAATGGGAAGGAGCGCAAGGGCGAGGCCGATATTCACCGCCGGTCCGGCGAGCGCGAGCCAGAACTCGTCGCCGGGATGGACGGGCGCGCGCTCGATGCGGGCCATGCCGCCGATCGGTAACAAGGTGATGTCATGCACGCGGATGCCGGACCGTCGCGCAACGAGGCTGTGCCCGAGTTCATGGAGGAGGACGCACGCGAAGAGGCAGGTGACGAGCAGCAAGCCGAAAAGCAGGCCACCGGGGCCCGCGCCGGTCTTCACTCCCCAGATGTATGCGAACCAGAGCACGATGAGCGCGAATGTGGGATGGACGCGAACGTCAATTCCAGCGACGCGCGTGAGGCGGAATGCGCGCACGCAACCCTCTTTCGATGTGCCAAGTGTTCCCACGCGGAGGACCCGACTGTGGCATGACCACAGTGCGCCAAAGGATACCACGATTGCGGCGTACGCGCTATGGGGTCCGGATAATACGTACTACGATCTGCCCGCGCAGGTATCTGGTCAGGGCCGCAGGTGCTTCAGCGAATCGATCAGGTTCGTGCTCTGGACGAGATCGAGAAAGGTGAAGAACAGCAAGAGGTCCGCGAGGAGCAGACTGACACAGAGGGCGATCGGCAGCGCGATCCCGACCCGACGCATATAGGGGCCGATGCCGAGGCCGTTGAAGCTCCCGACCGTGAACACTGCCCAGGGAAGGATGAGGAGGAAGGCGGCGAGCACCTGAACGCTGCGGCGCGGATACTTCGCCCATAAGAGGATGGCAACATTGGCGAGGAGGAGGACGAGACCGGGCAGGAGGAGAATCATCACCGCGAACCACGCGGCAGGATTACCCATCGCGACGGGTCTGCGCGCGCTGTCCCGGTGCATTTGCGGCCACGGCCCATTCGCGTACGCCTGCACGCGCTCAATCGTCAGGATCAGGCCGAGACTGGTGAGCACCACGAGCCAGAAGCGACTGTCGTGCAAGAGATTACGAAGAAACACGATGCGTCTCCCTCATCTGGTGGTATCGCGATCGTCGTCCGACCGGGCCGCGTTCGACGCGAGGCTATCATATCGCGCGTAGGGAGGGCAATTCCGGGACGTTTGCGGCATTTTCACGATTTGCTCACAAAAGGGCTTGACACGCCCTACGGCGGGGTGTATTCTCCCTAAGCCGCCGAACGAGCGGCATGCGCAAGGGGCCAGAAAGAGCCGCCTGAAGGCGGATTTTTTATCCCCACAGCGCCAGCCCATTACCAGCAGAGGGGAAGGGAGAGAGGCGGAAACGTCTCAGAAGCAGGGCGTTGAGCTCTGTAGAGATATTGATTTGAGAGTTTGATCCTGGCTCAGGATAAACGCTGGCGGCGTGCCTAATGCATGCAAGTCGCACGGAGTGTCTCTTCGGAGGCATTGAGTGGCGAACGGGTGAGGAACGCGTGGACAACCTACCCCGGCGTGGGGGATACCCACCAGAAATGGTGGCTAATACCGCGTACGGTTCTCTGGCGACGGGCTGGGGAAAGAAAGCAGTAATGCGCGCTGGGAGGGGTCTGCGACCGATTAGCTAGTTGGTGGGGTAACGGCTCACCAAGGCGATGATCGGTAGCTGGTCTGAGAGGATGATCAGCCACACGGGGACTGAGACACGGCCCCGACTCCTACGGGAGGCAGCAGCAAGGAATTTTCCGCAATGGGGGCAACCCTGACGGAGCAACGCCGCGTGCCGGATGACGCCTCTTGGGGTGTAAACGGCTTTTGCCGAGGGAGAGAATGGACGGTACTCGGCGAATAAGGACCGGCTAACTACGTGCCAGCAGCCGCGGTAATACGTAGGGTCCGAGCGTTGTCCGGAGTTACTGGGCGTAAAGCGCGCGCAGGCGGTCTGTCAGGCATCACGTGAAAGCCCCGCGCTTAACGCGGGAGAGTCGTGGCGAACCGGCAGACTTGAGGCCGGTAGAGGTGGGTGGAATTCCTGGTGGAGTGGTGAAATGCGTAGAGATCAGGAAGAACACCCGTGGCGAAGGCGGCCCACTGGGCCGGTACTGACGCTGAGGCGCGAAGGCGTGGGGAGCGAACGGGATTAGATACCCCGGTAGTCCACGCAGTAAACGATGTCGACTCGGTGTGGGCGGTCTTGACCCCGTCCGCGCCACAGCTAACGCGACAAGTCGACCGCCTGGGGAGTACGGCCGCAAGGCTAAAACTCAAAGGAATTGACGGGGGCCCGCACAAGCAGCGGAGCGTGCGGTTTAATTCGACGCAACGCGCAGAACCTTACCAGGGCTTGACATGCGGTGTTCAGTGGGTGAAAGCCCATGGCCGCAAGGCGAACCGCACAGATGCTGCATGGCTGTCGTCAGCTCGTGTCGTGAGATGTTGGGTTAAGTCCCGCAACGAGCGCAACCCCTGTGAGCAGTTGCATGTTTCTGCTCAGACTGCCGCTGTGAATGCGGAGGAAGGCGGGGATGACGTCAAGTCAGCATGGCTCTTACGCCCTGGGCGACACACACGCTACAATGGCCGGGACAGAGGGTTGCCAACCCGCGAGGGGGAGCCAATCCCACAAACCCGGTCTCAGTTCAGATTGGGGGCTGCAACTCGCCCCCATGAAGGCGGAGTTGCTAGTAACCGTGGGTCAGCCATACCGCGGTGAATGTGTTCCCGGGCCTTGTACACACCGCCCGTCACGTCATGGAAGCTGGCAACACTTGAAGCCGGTGCCCGAACCCGCAAGGGGCGGAGCCGTCGAGGGTGGGGCTGGTGACTGGGACGAAGTCGTAACAAGGTAGCCGTAGCGGAAGCTGCGGCTGGATCACCTCCTTTCTAGGGAG
>CAVXPY010000047.1:0-122556 GCA_963763655.1 uncultured Chloroflexia bacterium | reverse complement strand
ATCGAATAGTCGAGCAATCCACATACCAGATGAAGACCAAAGACGATGCCACAGATGACTATGCGCCGATTCGGTGCCCATTGACGATTATTACCCAAGGCAATTTCATGCTCCTGCGAGAGAACGAAGACTGCCGAAGCCACAAAAAGGATGAAGAGTGTAATCTGAAACCGGCCACCAGAAAATCACAGTTGAGATTCCACTACCAGCCTACAGCGAGACAGTACATACTGAAAGGGCTCCAAAAGAAGAATGTAACCCACGCGAAGTTGAGCGCGCGATCCCGCCTCGCTTGTAAGAAGTACATGCCATAAACGGTCAGTGGAAAAAGGATCGAGAGGAGAAAGTTTGGCAGAAGCAAGAATAGTGGTGAATGGTCATAGAAACGAATCGTCGTAAGAGGCGCGAAGACAATACCGGAAGATTTTGGATCGATACTGCACGATGAGAAATATAGTAAAGTAGTATTGCCAAGCTAATGTTCCGATAAGTGGAGCACCTATACCGAGGCAGAGCAGTCGCCAATCTATATTCGGTTCACGAATAACGATGACCCATCTCTTCTCACCAGCTACAGCATGGCGGTTAGGTTACGGAGATATTTCGAAGAAGCGAGTAGATTCCAAACACACCGAGAGATGGAAGAAGACAGAGTGCGTAGTTGGGCTTCGCGAGTGTTGCAAGGACTGCAGTCACTGCAGCGCCCGCGATCAATACGGGCGACGCCTGTCGTTTGCTGCCTGAGAAGTCATGAAGCGCAAAGACAAACAGGAGGAGAGCGAGAGGTTTTAGGAGAACAATCGTCGGGTTATGATATGTATTAAATCGCAATATATCCGAAATAGAGGTGCTTCTGTCCCCATGTAAACATTGTGATTGGCGCGACAAGCATCAACCCCACAGAAAGAGCCGCATACATGACGGAAGTCACGTACGATCGCGGAGAACTAACTTTACGGTAGATCATCCAGAAAAGAACAACTCCCAGCGAAAGATAGATAAGGAGTGTAACAAGAAAGGCTGTGGATCCAAAGGATATGCGACCACGAAACAACTCATAAGTGCTAGCGATGAACAGATGGTAAAGGAAGTGAGGTGTGGGCGGGGCACCATCTATGACCATAGTACGGGCAAGAGCAATATGCGGGAGGTGAAATCGGTACCGAGATAACTAAACATAAAGGGGTGCAGAAGCGGGCCGTATAATGCACCAATAATACCGAGCATTGCTACTACGCCGACGCCAGTGGGAGCTAAGAGACTCGTGCGTATTTGATCTATCCTCTTGGCGTCGGAGATTGAACAGGATACCTGAGTTGCACGATCACTACCTTCCACGCATAGAAAAAGCCGGTCGCTACTTAGGCAACATCGTTGACGCTACCACTTCCGTGCGGCGATGACGATGCCGAGACAGACCACAAGGACACCGATCCAGCGGCTGAGCGGGACCACTTCGCCGAAGAAAAGTGGTGAAAGTGCGAGCACGAGCACAATGGCGAGCCCCATGAAGGGATATGCAAAACTGATGTCGCTCAGGGAAACCGCGCCGATCCACATCACGGCGGCGAGAACCGCGAACGCGAGGCCGCCGAATACCTTGATGTTCGTCAGGGCGTGCAAGACGAAGTGAGGGGCGTCACTCGCGTAATAGGGAAGCTTCCCGACATGCAGCATTCCCGCCTTCACAAGTTAAATTGACCGGCAACGGTAAAGAGGATCGTACCCACGATGAGAAGCATGGACATAGGTACCGTTACTCCAGTGAGAGTATCGCGGCGTTCAGTCGCGCACGAGTTTACGAGATGCCATCAAATTTGCAACATTGTTTCAACGACTTGCGCCTGCTCAGCCTCGGTCAGCTCGTTGTAGAACGGCAGGCGCAGCAGCCGGTCGCTGACGTCTTCGGTCACGGGGCAGTCGCCGGCGCGGCCGCCGAACTTCCGGCCCATGTCGGACAGGTGCAGGGGCAGGTAATGGAACACGCTCAAGATGCCTGCGCCTTCAGGTGGGCGATCAGCGCCTGCCGGTACGCCAGCGACGGCAGCAGCAGGTAGTACATGTGATACGCCTGCTCGCAGTGCGGCGGGCATGACCGGGCGGCCGCACGCCCTGCTCGTGCTGCCCAGCCGGCCAGGCGCGTCGTAGTACGCTCCCACACCGCGCCGGCGCTTGGCCTGGATTGTCTCGCCACCGCTTCGAGCTGGCCGTACAGGAACGCCGCCAGCACGTCGCGACATCAGGTAGCTGGAGCCGACGTCCACCCAACTGTACTTGTCCACCTGCCCGCGGAAAAACCGGCTGCGGTTGGTCCCCTTCTCGCGGATGATCTCGGCCCGCTCGACGAAGCGCGGATCGTTGACCAGCAGTGCACCGCCCTCGCCGCAGGTGATGTTCTTGGTCTCGTGGAAGCTCTGCGTGGCCAGGCAGCCGAAGGTGCCGAGGTTCCGGCCCTTGTACCTGCCGAACAGGCCGTGGGCGTTGTCCTCGACGACCGCGATGCCGTGGCGGGCGCCGACGGCGAGGATCGCGTCCATCTCGCAAGCCACGCCGGCGTAGTGGACGGGGACGATCGCCCGGGTGCGCGGCGTGATCAGGCGCTTCCAGCTGCGACTCGTCGAGGTTGAGCGTGTCGGGCCGCACGTCGCAGAAGACCGGCTTGGCCCCCCGCAGGACGAAGGCGTTGACCGTCGAGACGAAGGTGAACGACGGGACGATGACCTCGTCGCCCGGCCCGATGTCCAGCAGCAGGGCCGCCATCTCCAGCGCGTGCGTGCAGGAGGTGGTGAGCAGCGCCTTCGGCACGCCCAGCGTCTGCTCCAGCAGCGCGTGGCACTTCTTGGTGAACGTCTGGTCGCCGGCGATCTGGCCGATGGCCATCGTCTGGGCGATGTACTCCTGCTCCCGGCCGATGAGGGACGAGCGGTTGAAGGGGATGGCGTAGCTGCTCACTTCATGGCCTTTCGGATAGATACCACTTGTGGTACCAGATCCTTATATCCGATGTCAGGAACCCTGCACGCTGATACAAACGCTGCGCGGCAGTGTTTCTTCCCTGTGTAACGACTGACACCACCTGCTGGTTGCGTGACGCGAACCATTCAAGTGCTGCCGAAACGAGTTGATTGACCGATCCCCTTGCCGCGAACTGTGGCATCAACACCGACGAGCCCGATGCTGCCCCTTTTTGTTCGTCTCGTGATCGCAGTCGCAAGAGATAAGAGCCAACAGGTCTATTTTGAGCTTCCGCGACGAAGACCACATCGGCGTAAAGTACCTCGCCAACTCGGCTTGATCCAGAGTTCGTAAAGCGATCGCACTGATGCTCGGAAAAGTGCGTATCGTAATAGAAACGTGTATCGCGGTAGCTCGCGCGCGCGATCGCCTGCAGCACCTCAATATCACCCTGCTTGCTAGGTCGCACTTGGACGACATGATACACCGGTCCATTTGCTGGCGCCGCCAGGTCCGCAATGTGTCGGACTCGAAGGTTATACGGACGTCCAATTAGATGGAATCCATTATCTTCGGCGAGATATGTCGGTGTTTTCAGTGCGTCCAATGAGCGAGAAAATGAGAGGCAGGATATGCGCTGCTCCTGACACCATGTGTCGATGCGTTGCAAGCGTTCTCGCGTCAGGGTGTCGCTATTAACGCGAGCGGTGGCAACCTCCAGAACTCGCTATCCCATGGAAGCGACCTACAGGGTGCCTGATTCTCAGCTTCCATCTCTTATGTCCCCTTCTGCTAGAGAGGCGCTTCCCGGATCGCATAGGTAGGGCGTTCCATCATGCGGAAATGCATCCGCGCGAGGTATTCGCCGATGATGCCCAGGGCAAACAATTGCGCGCCGGAGAAGATGGCCGCGACGGAGGCAAGAAAGGGGAAGCCTGCGACGGTTGCCCCTCAATGATATAGCGCCCGAGACATAAGCGAGTACGGCGATACCAAACAGAGTGAAGGCAAAGCCGATGAGGCTTGCGAGCTGCAAAGGCCACGTATGAAGCCCGTAGTAGTGTCTGACGCGTGCGTGAGCAGCTTACGGAATGTATAGTTGGAGACACCAGCCTGACGTCGCGCGTGCTGAACTGGGACCGCAGTGAAGTGAGTCGTTCCCCAAGTCAATAGTACATCTATGGAAACGTACGGATTTTGATACGCAGCAAAAGCGTTTCGCAGATTCGTACGAAAGGCACGAAAGGCACTGATACTTCGTGCGGTTTCCGCGCCCATCGAGCTCTTCAAGACTTGCTTGGTGATTTGTGAAGCTAGATCACGCCATAGACCGTGCTGCTCGCGCGCGGGAGTACCGTACACCGTGAGTACCCTTCGGTAAGCTTGGCAAGGAGGATAGCGATTTCTTCGGGTGGATTCTGCAAATCATCGTCCATTGTGACAATGACCTCATATGGGCAGCGCGAATGCCACAGAGGAGCGCATTGTGTTGCCCATAGTTACGTGGTTTAATCCCACGAACATGATCGTGTGCCTGGCTTGCTGAAACGATTTGATCCCAACTCGTATCTCGGCTACCGTCATTGACGAGAAGAATCTCGAATGGGATATCCATTCGTGCGAGCACTGCCATGATGCGGTCTACGATGGCACATAGTGTTGGGGAACTATTATATACGGGGATGACGACCGAAACAGATCGAACATCATTTATACTTACTGCCACTGACCATCCTCATACGCGCAGCACGCAAGAATATTCTTGATACTACACCTGAATCTTCGCCACAGGTTATCGATCATAAGGTTGTGCCCGAAGTGCAAAAGTTCCTGACGCCAATCAAGATCGACTACCGTACATCAGCAACACTATGCATTGGCATCCGGATACAGGCGAAGACGTCCTGATGATTGGACCACGATCGCTCGAACAAATGCACGATCCGTATATTCGTGTAGCGCTCAAGTAGTGCCACTACCCATGAAGGCTTTGTGAGGGAAATGCCATAGTCAACCTGACCCTCATAGTCTTGGTACCCAAACCCAGATTGTTCGTAATCCGCGAGGATTTGCTGAAATCGGTCATCACCGAGATATTTCGCATGACCACTCTGCTGCAGCCAAGCCGAATACCTCCCGTGGGTACTAAACAGGAGAACTCCACCGTCGGCCAACTTGTCGATATCAAATTCGACACACGCTGCAAACTGCGCTGCATCCAAATGCGTCAACAACGAACCCGACCAAATTAAATCGAACTTCGCGGTGGGGGAATTCGCAAAATCTGTTGAAGAGTAGACGGGGACTGCGCCGAATGTGGCAGCACAGAAATCGACTGCGTTTCGGTTCAGATCGCATGCGTGAATCGTCGCCTCTGGGAAAGGATGCATGCATCATTCGAAGCACACGACCGTAGCCACAAGGAAGGTCGAGAATATTCCGGACTTCCGTCTTGCCGACAAGTGCGAGCACTGTTTTGATATTCTCAAGCGCAGCCTGACCAAGCGCGAAATACGATTGTCTTTCCTTCTCATCAAAAGAGGCCATCATGTCGTCATTCGGCGAAATAGTGCGATTGAAAAGTATCTCGGTGTTGTCTCGCGTGGTTCTTCCCTCCCTATTCGAGTATCTCTCCTTATGCCCCTATCGAATCAATACCGTTGATCATGCGAACCATCAGGTTCGACATGTAGCTCAAGCATCGATCGCTGGTCTGTGACTCTTCCGAACAAAT
Organism: uncultured Chloroflexia bacterium; assembly: GCA_963763655.1. GTDB lineage: Bacteria > Chloroflexota > Chloroflexia > Thermomicrobiales > JALYUS01 > JALYUS01. The sequence goes on along the minus strand of CAVXPY010000047.1, from coordinate 116,867 downwards.
GTGCGTACATATGCGACACAAGTCACATAACTCTCTCGGAACCAGCGCCTTGACGAGTGGCATTCTAACACATTCGCTGTGTAGTGCTCCTGATCGATCATGAGAGTGATGGTACTTATGGTACTTAATGTTATTGGGTGTATCAGTGAGGCTTCAGAAGCGATCAACGAACATTCTCGACACACGCAGCACAGAAATGGCGGGGGCCACATGCCATATATCTGCGGTAGACTGCACCGATGGGCACGCCTCTCCGTGCGGTCATGGCGTAGTGTAAATTGAGATTCCGATCCCCCTCATGGCATTCCGGCGCGGGATAGTTGGGGATCGGCATAAAGGAGCATAAGGGATGAAGCGTGGCCTGTCGCCTGGGATACTCATCGGTATTGTGTTCGTGGTGGCCGGGGCGCTCTTTGGCGTGCTCATCGCGGTCGCACTCAATCAGAAGCCAAGTTCGCCAAAGAGCGCCCCTGGCGCGGCACAGGCCGGTCCTTCAGGGACATCCACCCCCCCACCGACGGTCGTGATCGGCACGCTGACGAAATCACCGGCGAGGACGCAAGTGGAGCTCGACACACTGAACGATGGGCCATTTCCTGCTCCGCAAGCGCCGCCGACCCGGATCCCTGCCGCCTCTCCTGTCACCGTTCGTGGCTGGGCAATCGACGCGCCGAACAATACGCTTGCCGGTGGCGTCATCGTCTCGGTTGACGATACACTCAGCGTGCGGGCAGACTACGGCCAGGATCGGCAGGATGTCGCCGATTTCCTCAAAAACCCCGCCGTGCGCAAGTGCGGGTTCGTCGTGCGGTTCCCGCCGGGGATGATCCCGAGCGGTACGCACACCTTGACGATCAAGGTGCTGACGAACGACGGCAGTGCATATTATCAGGCACCGCAGGTGATTCAGATTGAGATCGCGTGATCCGTTTTTATCGTGAGGAGCGTGGTTTGTGAAAATCGCCCGGATCGAGCAGTTCTTTCCCCGGCCACGGATGCGACTTGTCAAGATCACCACCGATGATGGCATCATCGGCTGGGGCGAATCGACGCTGGAGAACAAACCGAAGAGCACGATGGCCGCCATCGAGGAGCTCTCCGACTATCTGATTGGCAAGGACCCACTCCGCATCGAGCATCACTGGCAGCACATCTACCGCTCGGCCTTCTTCCGTGGCGGCAATGTGTTGATGAGCGCGCTTTCCGGCATCGACCACGCCTTGTGGGACATCGCAGGCAAGTATTACGGCGTTCCCGTCTACCAGTTACTTGGCGGGCCGACGCGCGACCGCGTGCGCGTCTACGCCCATTGGGGCATCCACGACCGGAGCGAGGCGGGGCTTGCGAGTGCCCGGGAGCGCCTCGACACGCTCCGCACCGTCGGTGGCTACCAGGCATTCAAGGCCGGGCCGGGCGGCAAGTGGCGGGCGCACGAGCCCCCGGCGGTGATCGATGATTTCGTTGCCCGCGCCCACCTCATGCGTGAGTGGGTGGGGCCGGATGTCGAACTCGCCTTCGATTTTCATGGCAAGATGACCCCGGCGCTCGCCATCGAGATTTGCCACGAACTGAAGAGTATGCGCCCGATGTTCGTCGAGGAGCCGATCCCGCAGGAGAATGTCGACGCGCTCAAGCTCGTTTCCGATCATGTGCCCTTCCCCATCGCCACGGGCGAGCGGTTACTCAGCCGCTGGGAGTTCCGCACAATCTTCGAGAAACAGGCGTGTGCCTACATTCAGCCGGACGGTGCTCACGCGGGCGGCATTAGCGAGCTCAAGCGTATCGCCAACATGGCCGAGGTCTACTATATCCATATCATGCCGCACTGCGCGATCGGTGCCGTCGCCCTCAGTGCCTGTATGCATGTCGATGCCGCAGTGCCCAACTTCCTCATCCAGGAGATGATCGGGCCGGTACAGCTTGAGGGGGCGGTGCAACTGGCGTGGAAGCTCGTCGATGGTCACATGGAACTGCCCACCGTGCCCGGCCTCGGTGTCGAGGTGGACGAGCGCGAAATCGCCAGGATGTCGCAGTGGACGGAGGAGTTGGGCGGCGAGTTCTTCTACGAATCGGATGGCAGCGTCGCTGACTGGTAACGCACTTGACAACGCATTTCCCTGGTGGCAGTAGACATTCCAGTCCATCCTCTTGCCACGGGAGGCAGACTGGAACGTCTGCTGTCACGAGAAATCACCCCTATCTAATCCGTATCGGGCTAATGTGAATACTGTAATGTAGGCTTCAGCCTGTCGCACTCTTTGCGATGCACCGGTACGTTATTCTGCCAATGGATGCTTGGGGCCAACTTCGTTCCCGTGTGCGCGAAAAGGGAGTCTTCCAGTGGCGAATGAACCGCTCGTCTCGATCCTTACTCCGTCCTTCAATCAATCTCGCTGGCTTGTCGACAACCTGCAATCGGTGGCGCGGCAGACCTATCCGCGCATTGAGCATATCGTCATGGACGGGGGATCGACGGACGACACCGTGGCGATCCTCACGCGGGCGGGTGCGCGCATCAGATGGAAGAGCGAGAAGGATCGTGGGCAGTCCCATGCGCTCAATAAGGCGCTGGCGGAAAGCACGGGCGAGATTATCGGCTGGATCAACTCTGACGATGCCTATTACTCCACCGATGTGGTCACGGCGGTCGCCCGCTGTTTCGCGCAGCACCCCGATGTCGCGGTCGTCTATGGGCATGGGGCGCTCGTCAATGCGGAGGGGCGTATCCTTCAGATGTTATGGGCACCGCCGTTCCGCTACGGGCTCCTGCGTTTGCACAACTTCATCGTCCAGCCATCGGCCTTCATCCGGCGCTCCGCGCTCGGCGATACACTGGTCGATGAGACGTTTCATTACGCGATGGACTACGAACTCTGGTTACGCCTCGGGCAGAACCATCGGATCGCCAAGCTCAATCACGTCGTTTCCGTCGATCGCAATTACCCGGAGCGTAAGTCCGTCACGCGGATGGACCTCTCCCAGGTCGATTACGCCCGCCTGCGGCGCACCTACGGCGTCCCTGACGTGCCACAGAGCGCCGCGTTGCGCGCCGAGCAACGGGCCCTCAAGATCGGGATTCGGCTGATGGGAGTCTCGCTGCTGCCCCGCGTCTCGGCCCCGCTGGCCTTCGATGGGTCGCACGATGGCATGGGGCGGCTCGCCCTGCGTCAGATCGCCACCCCGCGGGCGACGATGATGGAGCGCGAGCGGCAAGCCAACGCCCCGTAGCCCCGTAGGGGGCATCGGTCGCGCGATTATCTTCCCTGCAAGGGGCTGGTATCGCGCAGGCGGAAGTCGTCGTTCTCGGGGCTGACGAAGAGGGGGTCGATAAACTGCGAATTGGCATCGTGGTGCGAGACGGATTGCCACTTACTGAAGTCCATGCTCTTTTCATCGACCACGAACGCGCCGCTCTTCTTCGGGCTGAACCAGATATTCTCATCCGAAACGAAGGTGCTGAAGAAGCCGGACCCGTTCGCGATATTCGCGAGATGGGGAAGGGCATCGGTGCCGACAATCACATTCTTCCGCATCGTCCACCGCTCGGCGATGAGGGCGAGCGCTTCGTTCGTTTCCCAGTCCTTCACCGGGCGGACGCCTTTCACCGCGCGTATCTGTGTCTCCGCATTGCCGTAGAGGATGTTGCTCTCAAGCGTGACATCGGAGCCACCATGCGTGTAGATCCCCGCTTCGCTCTGGTTGTCGCAGATGATGCAGCCCTTCACGTAGGTCGGCCCCTGGCTCGCTTCGATGAATAATCCGGGGCCGTTGTTCCGGCAGAAAAAGGCTTGATCGATCTCGATATTGGCGCAGTCCGTATCGAACCAGCAGCCCGGTGCCTGGTTGCCCACCGCGCGATGGCGTCGGTAGATGCCACCGTGGATGAAGAGATGTTTCATCCCGGCGTTTGACCAGAGATAGAACTCACCGCGCGCGCCGCGCCAGTTGTTATACGAGGTCTCGTTATCTTCATACAAAATATCTTTGATCCGGGCCGCTGCCAGACCGATGCCACCGTTGTTGTTGGCGATGTTCCGCCGCGCCGTCATCGACTGCGAGATATGCGGCGCGGCCGATTGAAAGGTCATTCCCGCCCAGTTATTCCAGAGAAATTTGCAATCCTCGACGACGGTATTGGCGCAGTTCGTGAAGGTGACCGCCGTGCCACCGACCGGGGTGTTATCGTGCATGAATACCAGACCGCGTACCGTCAGGTTCTGCGCGCCGTCAACGGAAAAAATGCCGGAGCGGGTCGCCACCTCGACAGTCGCATTCTCGATCTGTACACCCGCAGGGGGCACCAGCGTTACCGTCGAGGATTGCTCGGCGACAAAGAAGGTCCCTTCCTTCAGGTCAGCGAGTGATAATACCTGCGTGACCGGATCGCCATTGATGAAAATCATCTCCCGGTGGCGGACGATTGGCTTGAGATCGACATTGCCCTGCCAGCCCGCCGGATAGGGTGCCATGCCCCATTTATACGGCCAGGTATGGGTGTAAATATTGGTCGTGCCCTGCGTGCGCCATCCCGTCCAGACATCGGAGCCGGCGATGATCGCGGTGCCGTTCTCCTTCGCCTGAAAGGTGATCGATGCCGCTGCGCGCGCATCGTTCGGTTGCAGCGCGACCGATTCTCGATAGACACCGGGAGCGATCATCACCCAGGCGCTTTTACTCCCCAGCGCAGGGTCGAGCGCCATAGCCGCCGCCTTGCCGATCGTTTTCAGAGGCCGATCCGCCGTCCCCGGATTAGCGTCACTGGCCCGCGCATCGAGCGTGTCCACGTAAAGCACCTGCGCGAGCGTGTTGGGGGTGGGGGGTGGGGGCGTGGGAGGAACCGGAAACGGAGGCTCCAGAGGCGGTGGTGTCTGGACGGGGGTGGGCGTTCTTTTCACCGCGTTGTCCGCGCCACAGGCGGCAGTGATTAGCGAAGCGAGGGTGATCGCCGCTCTTGTGACGAATGTGCGCCGCGTGATTCTCGGGCGCTCATCGTTCTGCATCCTCGGCAATCCTTCCAACCGCTATGTTGCTGCGACGAATCACTCTGGCGGGATTGCCCACGACCACCGAACCACAGGGTATATCGCGGATCACGACCGAACCCGCGCCAATTGTGACATGATCGCCGATGGTGATGCCGCCGATGATCACGCAGTGCGCGCCGATATCGACATTATCACCGATACGCGGCGAATCATCGAGACCGTCTGACCGCGCGCCCTTATTGCCAATCGTCGTTGAATGCCGCAGCACACAGTTCGCGCCGATCACCGTGTGGTCATGGACGACTAACGCCTGCCCATGATCGAGGCGCAAGTGCGGGCCGATCTGGGTCTTCCAACGGAGTTCGATGCCGAGAATCCATTCGACACCGACACGATAGCCCACGAGATAGGGAAGACCGAGAATGCGTAGCGGCAACGGCAGGCGGCGAACGAGTTGGGCAAGACGAAAGAGCGCCAGCACGAGCCGCCCTTTCGGGTTGTTGCGTGGATTCGCCTGCCAGTCCTGGAAGACGTAGGCAATGATCTTCTTCATGCGCTCCATCGTACGATTACGCCGTTGCCTCATCAGAAACGTCGAGAAGCTCCCACCGCCGCAGGTGGAGGAATTGTAGCAGGACGAGACCCACGAAGCGCGGGTTATTGATCAAGTAGCGCCGCCACAATCGTCGTGGCTCCTGGAGCAAACGGAAGAACCACTCCAGGCCACTGCGCCGCATCCAGTGTGGGGCTTGCTTCTTGCGCCCGGCCCCGAAATCAAAGGCCGCGCCTACCCCAACCATCACCGGAGCGGCGATCCGCTTGTGATGATCGGCCATCCAGCGCTCTTGTTTCGGCGTACTGAGACCCACCCAGACCACATCCGGCGCAGCATCGTTCATCATGCGGACGATCGCGGTATCTTCCTCCTCGGTGAGCGGGCGGAAGGGTGGGGCGTGCGTGCCGACAATCTGAATGCCAGGGTAGCGCTCCTGGAGGCGCACCGCAAGCGCCGCCACCAACTCCTCGTCGCCGCCGTAGAGAAAGTGGCGATATCCTCTCGTCACCGAGCGTTCGCAAAGCGCGAGCATAAGGTCCGGCCCGTAGACGCGCTCGACGTGCCGGAACCCCTTGAGCTTGCTCAACCAGACGAGCGGCATGCCGTCGGGGGTGGTGAGGCCGCTCCGACAGAGTGTCGCGCGGAGCGCGGGATCGCGCTGGCTCTCCATCACTCCATGCACGCCCGTGACACAGACATACTGCGGTTCGCGGCGCGCGATCCACTCGTCGATCAGGGAGAGCGCCATCTCCATCGTGATGGCGCTGACCCCGACCCCCAGCACATTCACGCGCGCCGGTGAGGCGATCACGCGGCGAACGGGCGCGGGCATGGTAATCATTACCGTTACCGCGCCGTCAGGGCGAGTTCGAGGGTATCCGCGACTTCCTGGCGGTTCTTCGTCGCGTAGTACCAGTCAATCGTCTGGTGCAGGCCGTCGATGAACTTCATCTGCGGCTCCCAGCCGAGCAGTTGCCGCGCGAGGCTGTTATCCGCGACACGGTTCAAGGGGCCGGTCGGCATGTCGGGGCGCAGGCGAATCTCCGCACTGTGGCCGGTGTAGCGCAGGATTTCGTGCACTGCGTCGATGACGCGCGTCCGCTCCATCGTGCCGAGGTTGACTGCCGTCCCATCGTCGATCTTCTCGCCCGCGAGGATCGTGCCGTCCACGATGTCCCCGACGTACGTCCAGTTCCGGATCTGCTCGCCGGTGCCCCAGACCTCGAAGGGATCGAGCTTCGCGAAGGCGCGCGCAATCATTGCGATCACGGCGTGGTCTTCCTTGCCCCACTCGCCGTAGACGGTGAAATAGCGGCAGGAGGCGGATTTCATGCCCCACTCGCGGGTATAGGACTGGAGCGTCATCTCCGCCATCAGCTTCGCCCAACCGTACATATGGTCGGCGTCATAGGGCGGGCCGATTTTGTCCTCGGTCAGATAAAGTTTCTGCGAGAGATCCATCTGGATGTAGGACGGATAGGCGCAGCCGGACGACGCGAAGACGACCTTCTCGACACCCGCATTGCGGCATTCGAGGAAGAGCAGGCCGTCGAGCGCGAGATTCGTCGCGCACTCCGCCTGATGGAGGTCCACATAGCCGCGCCCGCCGTGATCCGCTGCGAGATGAAATACCGTCTCCATCCCCCGCACGGCGCGGCGTGCCACCTGCTGATCCAGGAGATCGCCCTCGATGAACTCGATTGCCCCGGCGGCGATCAGCGGGTCGATGTACTCGCGCTTGCCGCTGCTCAAATTGTCCACCACGCGGACATTGGCACCGAGTGCGGCGAGCTTGCGTGTGAGCGGTGCGCCGATGAACGATGCCCCACCCGTGACGAGAACGTTCTTTCCTGTCCAGAACATTGGTACCCCCTTCAAATCCATGAATCGTCTTCGTGTCAAATCACGACAGATCATCAACTAACCATTACCGAAATTGACTGACTGGACGTAGGGCTCGTGATGCCTGCGCTCCTTCCTCGTGCCTGCGCGTAAATCTCGATCAAGCGGTGATAGTTGGCTTCTGCGGTGTAGTGCGCCTCGAACGCCGCGCGCGTCCGCGCGCGCATCTGTGCGAGGGCTGCGGGGTGCGCGAAGGCATCCGCGACCACCTGCGCGAGATGCGCGGGATCGCCGGGACGAAAGCGCATTCCGGTATGACCGCCCTGGATCAGTTCGGTCATCGCGCCCAAATCGGACGCGATGACCGGCGTGCCGACTGCGAACGATTCAAGGATCGTGCGCGGTTGCCCCTCGTACCACTCGGAGGGAAAGACGAGGAGGGCGGCATCCTGCATCGCGGTGGTGACTGCGGCAGGCGAGAGCTGACCGAGCCACTCCGCGCCCGGCATCTGTGGCAGCGTCGCCGCGACGGTAGCGGCAAGGGGGCCGTCGCCCGCAATCTTGAGCGGGATCTTCCCATCCATCTGCTGCCATGCCTTGAGGAGCGTCTGGATGCCCTTCTCCGGCGAGAGGCGGCCCACGAAGAGCGCGTAGTTGCCGCGCCCGGTGCCAATCGGCGCATCGGGAACGAAGTTCGGCTTGATCGCTAATTTCTCTTCAGGCAGCCCACCCTGCATGAACTTCTCGCGGGCGAACTCCCCAAGCACGATGTAGCGGTCCACCAGACGCGTCCAGGTGCGGAGCGCGCGGTGGGTCGTCAACATCGCCACCGCCGCGCCACTCGCCATGCGGCTATCGCGGTAGCAGGCATGGACGACCCCCGGCAATGGCACGGCTTTGCCCAGGCAATCCTCACAGACGTGCCCGTCGCGATAGAAAATGCCGTTGGCGCAGAGCAGCCGGAAGTTATGCAGGGTCTGTACGACCGGCACATGCGCGGCGCGTGCCGCGTAATAGCCCGCAGGCGAGATGAGCGGGAAGGTGTTGTGGAAATGGACGAGATCGGGCCGGAAGGTGCGGATGGCGTTCCGTACGACCGTATAGCCATGCCGGGACCAGACCGTCGTGCCCGCGAGCCGCACCGAATCGAGTGCCGAGCGGTCAGAAGCGATCTCATCATTGTCGAAGACGAGTTGCTCCACGGTGTGCCCATGCGCCGTCAGCAAGGCGGCCTCGGCGGCAAAGACCATGTCCTCACCACCGGGCAACTGGTAGCGGTTGTGGACGAGGAGGAGCCTCATCTTCCCGCCTCCCGGTAGCGCTGCGTCGTCATCTGGATCACCCTGAAACACCACTTCCTCAATATCCTTAGCTCTCAGCCATGCCCGATCGAGAGACGGTGCGACCACTCATTTCCGCTTCGGCCCCTGGCGGTCGCTCTTCGACCGAAAGGCGAAGCGCACTGCGTCCCAGGTGTAGTACCCCAGACGCGCTTGCCATCGCCGCGAAAACTGATCGAATGACAGAACTCTGCGGTCGGCGTTCGCGCCAAACTGTTTGGCTCGGTACGCTGCATACTGTTCATACCGCAGGTCCCCTATCCATTGCCTGAATGTGCCCCCCCCCGTCTGATGACGATATAGACAGAGAGCGTCCGGGAGCACGCGGAAGTTGCAGTTTTGCCGGATCCGCAGGAACCATTCGAGCTCCTCCGCACGCTCCAGGTCCTCAGAGAAGTTGTCAAAACGATCGAAGCACCAGGAGCGGATCATTGCGGCAGGGAAGGGTATCGCCATCTTCCCTTTCGCAAATCGTCGCTGGATCGCCTCGGTCTCTTCCGGATAGGCGCTGCGGGAGCGTGGCGGCCCATTCTGCGCGAACTGCATCACCTGAGAGGAGACCACATGAATCTCCGGGTGGCTCTCCAGTTGCGCGACCTCTTTCGCGAATCGTTCCGGCAGGGAGCGCGCGTTACTTTCAGTGATCGCGATGTACTTCCCACAGGCAAAGTTGAGCGCGATATTGCGTGCCGCCGCGCGGCTGCGCGTCTCTCCCGCCTCGATGATCCGGATGCGCGGGTCGGTATATTCCGCGAGGAGTGCGCGCGTCCCATCCGTGGAGCCGGTATCGACGATAACCAGATCCCAATCGGTGAAGGTCTGCGCGAGCACACTGTCGATTGCGTCCTTCACATACGGCATCGCGTTGTCGGTCGTCATAATGGCGGAAACGGTCACTTGCGCGGGCATAAAACGTCCTTCCTGATAGATACTTCGTTCCTTCTGCATCGCGGCGAGAGCGGGGCGGGGCACGAGATCGTCGTGCGGCATGGTACGGGCGGGCATCCGTGCGTGCGTGCGGGCATGTGCGCGGGCACGCGGGCTCCCTTCCTCCTGCCACCAGATATACAACTGGATCGTGATCGCCACGAAGAGCACCCAGGATTCCGTGTTGTACGCCACGAGGTACGATTCCGTGATGTTCGACATGAGATAGAAGACCAGAAAGATGAGGGGAAAGGCGCTATCGAGCGTGCGACCGCGCCGGGCGAGCGCGAATGCGTACCGGAGCGCGATGAGCATCGCCGGGATGAAGATCGCCATCCCCACAAAGCCGAGATCGAGCATGAGGTCGAGGAAGCCGTCATGCGCGCTCGGTGGGTTCCATCCGGTCGCCACCCACACCGGCGCGGACGGGCCATCGAAGCCGAGCCAGAACCCGCCATAGCCGAACCCGAACCCCGAATGGGTCCGGATCATCTGCCAGACGAGGCCCCAGAGTTGCGTGCGCCCGGTCAGGCTCGAATCTCTGCCAAGGAGACTCGTCACTTGCGAAGGGTCACTCGCCACACGCAGGGCGAGATAGCCCCCGCCCACGGCCAGCAGCGCGAGGATCGGTACCGCGAGGCCCGAGGGGAGACGCATCAGCCGTACGAGCAACAGGACAGCAACCAGGGTAAAGAGCAGCACAACGGACGTCGCCGAGTGGCTGAGGAGCACGAGGACGACCGAGACGAGCGTGAGGGCCGCCAACAGGCGGTGGCGCTTGTGACTCAGCCCATAGAGGAGCCACAGCACTGCCGAGAGCGCCATGAACCGCCCGAGATGGTTCTTCTGACCGAACACGCCCAGCCATGCGCCCGCGTCAATCGCATAGGCGGGTAAGGCAATCGCAGTCAGAACCGTGAGCACCGTCGCGATGACCGAGACCGTGAGAAACAAGCGCAGCAGGTCCGTGCGCGAGTAGCGCGTCGCGAGATAGAGGCCAAAGATCGAACTGCCGAGGAGGGCGACCGCGCGGCGAAAGGAGATCGATGGCGCACCGGACCAGAGCACAGAGAACATCGCCAGCGTCGGCAAGAGCCAGAGGAGCTTCGGTTTAAAGCCGCGCAGCACCTGCCGCGTCGGTTGGATCAAGAGGAGCATGATACTGACCAGATAGACAGAAAAGAGCAATATCTGCGTGAGGGCGCTCCCCTGGCTGTAATCCACCTCCGCAGTGACGCTTTGGATCGGTGATTCGGTGCCGCTGAGGATGCGAATGGTACGCACGCCGGCATCGAGGCAGAGGAAGATACCGGCAACCGCGAACCCCTTTTCCCACAAGGGGATCACGGCAGATCGGGCGACTCCGCGCGCGCGCGCCGCGTATCGGGTCCGCGTCGTCATCGCTACTGCGGGCGCGGATTCATGCCGCACGAGACGTTCCGCTATCTCGCGCGTTTTCGCATCTGCGCGGTCGGCAGTGTCGCGTGCGGGGCGTCGGTCGATCACGCTGCGGGGGATGCTGCGGGCGCGCTCACTATCGAACACGGGCGAGAGGGGTATCTCCGGCAGCCAGGAGAGCGGCCCGACCTGAGCGCGCGGCGCGGCGATCGCCAGAGGGTGGCGGTAATAGTGCCAGATCATCACGCCGAGAATGAGGCTACTGGTAATCGTGCCGAGCGCCGCGCCCAGGAGACCAAGGAAATGCACCGCAGCGACCCCGGCAGTCAGGACGACCACGCCGGCAGCCAGATAGGCCCGGAAAATCGGGGCGCTCGCCCGCCGCGCTTCGAGGGCGATCGAGACCGGATGGCGCAGATAATCCAAAGCATACCCGATCGCGAATAACGCGAGCAGCCAGCCATAGGCGCGATAATGCTCGCCGTAGGCCGCCCCGAGGATCGTCTTCGCGAAGAGGCTCACGCCGATGCAATACACGGCGACGGCGGGCGCGGTAATCATGAGAATGCGGACGACGAAGGAGTGCAGCGCGGGTTGGCCCTTCTCTGCGTATGCGCGCGCGGCTACGGGTGCCAGTGCGGTGTCCATCGCGATCAGGAGGATGCGCGCAGGCCCCATCAGGGTGAGGACGGCGCTGAAGGCACCCGCCTCCGCGACACTGATCAGTCCGCCGATCAAGATCGGGTAGAGTTGGCTGGAAATCCAGGTGGCGAGCGCCGCGCCGAAGAGCCACTTGCCGAAATGCCAGTTCTCGCCGAACCCATGCGCGCGTACCGCACGCCAGACGCCGTGGCGATCCAGCGCCTCCCGGATCTGCCAGCAGCCCCATGTCGCCGCGAGTGCGGACGTGAGGGCAATGATCGCGAAGGCACGCACGGCGGTAAGCTCATTGAAGTGGCCAAGCACGACGATGGCGACCGCTTGCCCCCCGCAACTGATGAGGTCGTTGATGAAGGCGTCCTTGAAGCGACCCTCGGTATAGAGCACGCGGCGGGTGAACTCTTGCAGTTGCCACGCAGCGACCGCCGGTGCGAGGGCGAAGAGCAGCGGCGCGAAACTGCCCGCAGCCCCCCGCGCGGCGACCGCAGCGATGAGGGTCACCAGGGCAAAAAAGCCTGTGAAACAGAGCTGGCTCACGGCAGTGACGGTGGTGTAGCGACGATACTCCGCACCCTGCCGTGTCGCACCGAGGACGTTGTGCGGGCGGGTGATAAGGGTGGTCTGAAGCGAAATCGTCAGGAAGATCGCCCCATAGAGGAGCGCGAATGCGCCGAAATCGGAGAAGGAGAGGCTGCGGGCAAGCACGACGGTCGTAATGAAGTTGCTCGCGGAGATAAGCGCTTGATCGCCGAGCCCCCAGGAGCCCTTCCGGAGGAGGACGCCGAGTTGAAGCTGCCGGAGGCGTCCGCCGTTGATTCGAATGCGACGATACGTTTCAACCGCCATCTACTCAGTCTCTTTCAGGCGCATCGGGCGCTTGCACGGTGCCGGGATGTGATGTCAGGCGCGTGGGCCGTGCGCCCTGACGCGAGAAGGAGGGGCGATACGAGGCAGCGGTTCGGTTCACGCCGCCGAACCATCGCCATCGACATCACACAAGACTATGCCGAGCGTTTGGGCGCGGACGGACCGGAGGCGCGCCAGCGTCGTGCGTAGTCCATCGATGCGCGTCTGTCCGGCCCGCGCGACGACGACCGTGTGATCCGCCTCGACCGCAAACAGGAGCGCATCGGAGTCCGTGAGGAGCGGCGGCGCGACGATAATGACGATCTCCGCGCGATCCCGGAGATCAGCGACGATCCGCTCCAGACGCTCGCTCATCAGGCGTTCCGTCGGTATCGTGGAGACCGGCCCCGCAAGCAGCAATTGCAGATCGCCGTGGATTTCGCTGATGAGCACATCGCGCGGTGCCAGCGACGGAACGGCGGCGAGTTCCGCAAGCCCCGGATGCTTGGCATCTTTCTTGAAGAGTTGCCAGAGCGACGGGTGCCGCAGGTCACCATCCACGAGCACTACCCGCTCCCGCGCCTGGGCGAAGGCAACGGCGAGGTTCGCGGCAATGAACGAGGCACCTTCCTCGGGGCCGGGGCTGGTAATCATGATCGTGGTGGCGTCATTCCCTCGTGCCACCAGCCCAATTTGCGTTTGAATCGTGTAGATCGTCTCGCTCACGGCGGATCGTGGCTCATGCACTACTTCGATCCGGTCCGTATGGCGCGCTCGCGGGACGGTCGCGAGCACGGGAAGCTCCGTCACCCGCCAGAGGTCTTTGCGCGATCGTACGCGCGGGTTGGCCTGCTCCACGAGCACCACACCGGCAACCGTCGCGCCGAAGCCGATGAGGAGCGCCGCCGCCGTCGCGAGTAACCGGAGGGAGCCGGTCGGACCCTGCGGCGGTACCGCGCGCAGGGCGATGCTCACACCATTCTGGGTCGTGAACTGGGAGAGGCTGAGGCGTTGCTGCAAACCGAGCAAACCCGTGTACGTGCTGTCATATTGCTGGCGCAGGGAATCGAGGTTGGCGATCCGGGCATTCTCCTCGGGGGTGAGCGTGGTGCCGGAGGTGGGCCGGAGCGCGGCGAGTTGCGCGGTCACGGCATCCCGGTCGCTGCGCGCTTTATCGATACTGACGCGGAGTATCTGGCTCCCCTGGCTCGTTCCCACCCGCTGAAGATCGGGAAGATAGAGAATGAAACGATCGGCGACGGCGTTCGTGATGTCCGCCGCACCCTGCGCGTTGGGATACTTCGTGGCAACGCGGATGAGCTGCGATGAGGGTTCCGCCGTCACCGTGATGAGCGATGCGAGCTGGGTCGGTGTTTCCATCAGTTTGAGGTCCGTCACGACCTGCTGAAGAATGGTCGGCGAGGTGACGAACTCGCTGTAGGTCTTCGTCAGTTGGGTGGCCGCCGCGATGTCGTCGGTGGGGTTGCCACTGAGGGACCCAAGGGGGTTGACGAGCAGGGTCGCGGTCGCGCTGTAGGACGATGGCCGCAGTGACGTAAGCTCGTAGGCACCGAACGCGAGCAGAAGCGGGACGATAATGAGCAGCCACCAGCGCCTTTTGAGGGGCGCGATGTATGCGGCAGGATCGCTCGGAGTCATATCATCCGCTTCGCTCTCCATACTGACCGCACTTTCAACCGCATTACGACTGATCGTTACCATTGGCATACGCCCTCTCTCTAAAGCACCCTGTCTTGTCGGTTTGGTGTAGCAAGGTTAAGACGGTACTTCCCTGCCGGTATGATTGAGCGCACCCTACGATCTGCCTCCTCCGGGGAGGAACGTCGAACGTGGCCTAGAACGCGCCCGCACGCGAAACGAGCGCGCGCGCCGTCCCGAACAGTATTCGCATATCCATGAGGAACGAGATATTTTGTACATAATAGATATCAAGCTCGGTATGCTCGTGCATCATCAGGTCGCTGCGGCCGTGCGTTTGCCACCAGCCGGTGATTCCCGGCGCGACGACGTGCCGCTCATGCTGCCACGATTCGTAGCGACCGACGATTTCCGGGAGTTCCGGGCGCGGGCCGACGAGGCTCATATCGCCGCGCAGCACATTGAAGAGCTGCGGCAACTCATCGATGCTCGTGCGTCGCAAGAACTTTCCCGTCCGGGTCACCCGTGGATCGGCGGCCGTCTTGTGTGACTTGCGCCGCTCGGGGCCGGTATACGGCTGACTGGCTTGTCGGCGGTCGGCGGTCATCGTGCGAAACTTGTACATCATGAAGATGTGACCATATCGCCCGACCCGGCGTTGCCGGTAGATGATCGAGCCGCGCGTATCCAACCAGGTGATGGTTGCAACGAGCACGAGCAGGGGCGCAATGACGATGAGCAGTGAGCCCGCGACGAGCACATCAAGCCAGCGCTTGAAGACGAGGCAATAGAGCAGCCGTGTGGGGCGCTGGTGTTGCGCTTCCCGCAATAGCGTGCGCCATCCGTCTTCCTGCGCCCCCAACGACGAGTCATCCCCGATGGCGTTCACAGAGAGTGATACCCGCCGCTCACGCTGCTCAGTCTGCCCTCGCTCGATCACCGTCGTCGCGCTGCCGCGGTCCGAGAGGTCTGAGAGGTCCGGAACGATTTGTATTTGAGGCTCAGCCTCAACGCGTTCTGCTTCCATGTCTGGTCCGTATCCTTCTTTACCACCCCACGTACATGGCACGCGCGCTCCGCATCGTCACCGAGCGCCCGTTCATCTGGCCTGTGCCCATTAACGGCGAGGGGGATGAACACGAGGCCACGGTCAGGCCGTCATTCCCTTACAAATCGGCAACATTGGCTGTTGCCAGTTCGCCCGCCCTCCCGACCGCTACTCCCACCCATCGTGACTGCCGAAGAACCTCCATCACCAGAGATCAGCCGCTTCCTGATTGCTACTCCTGCCAGTGCCAGCACCGGAGCGTACACCCTTCACCCGCCACCGCGACCGCCCCGATCGCGCCGGGGCCGGGTACGAGGTGGTGGAGAGACCAGCGATTGCCTGACTCGCCGTTTTCCCGACTCGCCAGGAGCGCAGCGGGCTCGTGCGGTGCGAGCGACACATCGAATTGATCGAGGGGAATGCTCAGGCCGCCACCCCGCGCTTTGATGTATGCCTCCTTGCGCGTCCAGCAGGTGAAGAACGCCTCTCGCTGCGCATCCGGATCGAGGGCGCGGAGGGCGGCGACCTCTCGTGGTGAGAAGAAGCGCGCAGCGACCCGCTCATTTGCCCGATCCGCGCGGACCGATTCGATGTCCACGCCCACGGCTCGGCTGCACGTCACGGCAACGAGGGCGGTATCGTCCGCGTGGGAGAGATTGAAATGGAGGCGTTCTCCCCCGGACTCGTCTGAGAGTGAGGGTTTTCCGAAGGCGTTGTACGCGAACACGAGCGCGCCCGGCTCCATCGCCAGATAGCGCGCGAGGATCGCCCGAAGCAGCCCCCGGCCGACAATGAAGCGCGCGCGATCACGCGCGAAGCGAAACCGCTCCGCGCGCATTCGTTCGTCCGTGGTGAGCGTGTCGGATAAGGCCGCGACCCGCTCTGCGGTGACCGTGAGGAAGCCTCGCCAGACATGGACGTCATCATCGTCCAGCGCAAGGAGCGGCGGCGGAATATGCCAGATGTCGTCCGACTTCTTACACATTGTCCCTTGTCGTACTTTTCATCCGCGCCTCATGGTCGTCCAGCCATGCGCCCAGACGCTTCGCCAGCGTCTCCGCCTCGGTGGTGATCGACGAGAAGTGCGTGCCAGGAGTGGAGTAGACATCGAGGTCTGCCATGATCTCCTTCCATTTGGTGGTGCGACCACTCATCGGCTCTTTCTGCTCATCGCGTGCCCAGAACATCACCGCGCGCCCCCGATACCGCCGCAGTGCATAGGCAGTGCACGCCCACATGTACCGGCATTCCAGGTCGAAGGCGAGGCGGGTGCGATCGGCGCGGACATCTGCCGCCGGTGATACGGCGGGTGCCGGTCGTCGCCGGAACATAGTCCGCAAGACGCGCCGTGCCTTTTCGAGCGATTTCGCGACGTACGGAATCGCCTTCGGCGATCGCCGTGGCCCAGCCAGGGAGCAAGAGACGCGGCGATTTCTCCATGAAGGACTTGCGCAGGAGGAGAAAGAGACGCACCTGCTTCTCGCGGTCGAGCCCGACCAGATCGCCCACGAAGCCGATTGCCGTCCGGGCCGCCTTCGTCTCAGGATGAGCAAATCCCTGCTCGATCATGACGAGTGCATCGACGCGCGCCCCTTGCGCCTGCAGTTGCTGGGCCATTTCAAGAGCGACGAACGCCCCCGCGCAAAAGCCACCAAGCAGATAGGGGCCCTTCAGGCTGCACCGCGCGCAGCGCCGCGACGCGATCCGCCGCGATCTCCTCGAGGGTGTACGGCACTGTCCGCCCATCAACGCCGATAGTATGAATCGCGTAGAACGGTCGGTCCGGGTCCAGTGCGCGCGCAAACTTCAAGGAATAGATGCCGCCGTCCCGCAGATCGCCATGCACGAAGAAGAAAGGCTGCTTGCCGTTGCCCTCCTGGACCTGCACGACCGCGGCATCCTTCTCTTCGTCGGTGTGTGAGAGCAGCACCTCTTCCAGGTGCGCGATTGTTGCCCCGGAAAAGAGTGTCGTGAGTGGAATGGCCTGCCCGCAGACATCATCAATCCGATCGACGAGGCGAGCGGCGAGAAGTGAGGTCCCTCCCAGATCGAAGAAATCATCGGTAATGCCGATGGGCCGCACATCGAGAATCTCTTCCCAGATTTGCGTGAGCTGGAGTTCAAGCACCCCCTCCGGGGGGACAAATGCTGCCCCTTGCGCGCTATGTATCGCGCTTGGCGCGGGCAGCATCCGGCGATCGACCTTCCCGTTCGGCGTCACCGGCATCGCGTCAAGCATGAGGAACGCCGAAGGGATCATGTACTCAGGGAGGTGCGCAGCCAGCGCATGGCGAAGCTCACTGACACTCGGCGCGGGCATCTGAGCGGGAATGAGATACGCTGCGAGGGATGCATTGCCGGGCACATCCTCCCGCGCCATGACGACGGCCTGGCGTACACCGATATGGCGTTCGAGCAGCGTCTCGATCTCCCCCAACTCGATGCGGAAGCCCCGCACCTTGACCTGATGATCGATCCGCCCGAGGAACTCAATCGTGCCATCGGGCAGAGAGCGCACCATGTCTCCGGTCGCATAGAGGCGCGCACCCGCATCCCCGGAGAAGGGGTTCGTGACAAAACGCTCGGCCGTCAACTCGGGGCGATGCAGGTAACCCTTCGCCAGACCATCACCACCAATGTAAAGTTCGCCCGGCACTCCCACAGGTACAGGCTGGCGGTGGCGATCGAGGATGTACACTTGCGTGTTCCCAATCGGCCTCCCGAGGGAGACTGCGCTCTCTCCGCTTTCCACGACTTGCATCGTCGACCAGATCGTCGTCTCGGTGGGGCCGTAGAGATTCGTCAGGCGATGCCCCGCCGAGAACAAGCGCTGTGCCAGGTCCTGAGAGAGCGCCTCACCACCACAGAGGATGTGCACGCGCGAATTGCCTTCCCACCCCGCCTCAAGAATCATTCGCCACGTTGTCGGGGTGGCCTGCATGATCGTCGCGCCCGAACTCTCGATAAGTGCCGCGAAACGCCGCCCGTGCTTCGCCACCTCGCGCGGTACGATCACCACGCGTGCTCCGACGAGTAGCGGGAGATACATTTCAAGGCCCGCGATGTCGAAAGAGAGCGACGTTGAGGCGAGCATCACATCGTCATCAGCAATGCCGATCTGTGTCTGCATGGACCAGAGAAAATTCACCAGCGCCCGATGGGGGATCATAACTCCCTTGGGTTTGCCGGTGGAGCCGGAGGTATATATCGTATACGCGATGTTCTCCGACGTGGCCGCCGAGCGGGGAGCAATAAGAGAGTGTTGGGCAATAGTGTCCCAGTCTGCATCGAGGCAGATGACCGCGGCATCACCCACAGGCAATTGCCCGACGAGTCGCTTTTCGGTCAGCAAGACACGCACATGCGCATCTTCGAGCATGAACACCAGGCGTTCGCGTGGATATGCAGGATCAAGCGGGATATAGGCCCCGCCCGCTTTGAGGACCGCGAGTAGCCCCACCAGCATCTCAATAGAGCGATTAACGCAGAGGCCAACAAAAGTGTCCGGTCCCACGCCCTGGGCTTGCAAGTGGTGAGCGAGTTGGTTCGCGCGCTGATCGAGCGCGCGATAGGTGATCTGCTCTTCGCCAAAGACCGCGGCAACGGCATCGGGTGTCTTCGTGACTTGCACCGCGAATAACTCGTGGAAGCAGCGGTCGCGGGGATAGTCGGCGGCGGTAGCGTTCCACTCGTCCAGCAGCCAGCGGCGCTCGGGGGCGGTCAGGAGCGGCAGTGCCGAGATGCGTTGTTCGGGGTCAGCGAGGATGCCTTCCAGAAGCATCTGAAAGTGGCCCGCCATACGGGCAATCGTGTCCTCCTCGAAGAGGTCCGTGCGGTATTCGATGGTGCCTGCAAGGCTGAGATCATGCTCCTCCAGCGACAGCGTCAGGTCGAGCTGCGCGGTATCCGTGTGTATCGGGAGACGTTCCACGGAGAGTCCGCCGAAGGATGGGAGGGGCGGCGGGCTCTGCATCGCGAACATCACCTGAAAGAGCGGGCTGCGGCTCGGATCGCGCACGGGGTGGAGGGAGGCCACCAACTGCTCGAAGGGTAGGTCCTGGTGCGCGTACGCACCCAGTGCCACCTCGCGCACGCGCCCGAGCAATTCGCGGAAGCTGGGATCACCTCCCAGGTCGGTGCGCAGGATCAGCGAGTTGACGAAAACGCCGACCAACCCTTCGGTCTCCGGGCGGGTGCGCCCGGCTATCGGCGCGCCGACAACGATATCCTCCTGCCTGCTGTAGCGTGCCAGCAGTACCTGGAATGCGGCGAGGAGGGTCATGAAAAGCGTTGTTCCTTCTCGCTGGCTCAACTCCTTCAGCGCCACCGTCTGAGCGCGGGACAGGTTCACCGGGTAGACTGCGCCCCGGTGCGTTGAAACGGGTGGATGCGGTCTGTCGGTGGGGAGCTCGATCATGGCGGGTGCGCCAGCGAGTTGTTTCTTCCAGTACGTCAGTTGCTTTTCCAGCACAGCCCCTTGCAGCCATTCCCGCTGCCAGACGGCGTAATCTGCGTACTGAACCGGGATCGCCGGTTGTGCGGCTCCTTGCCCGTCCCTTTCCGCCTCGTAGCGGATGGCGATCTCACGCAGCATGATACCGAGCGACCAACCGTCGGCGATGATGTGGTGCATCGTCAGCAGCAGCAGATGTTCGGTATCGGTCAACTGCAGCAGGCGGGCACGCAACAGCGGCCCCCGCGCAAGATCGAAGGACCGGCGGGCTTCTTCGGCCATCAGTTGTTGCGCCTCGTCCTCCCGAGCAGCCGCCGGAAGACCGCGCAGGTCGATCACAGGGAGTGGGATGGTCAGCGCCGGAGCAATGATCTGGGCGAGGTGTCCGTCGCTCATCGCGAATGTCGTGCGCAATGCCTCGTGCCGCGCAACCACCCCATTGAGCGCCCGCTCTAATGCCCCGGTCTGTAGCGCGCCGATCAGCCGTAGCGGCGTGGGGATATTGTACGCTGCCGTTCCCGGCTGCCACTGCTCCAGGAACCACAATCGCTCCTGGGCGAAGGAAAGCGGTGGGGGGCCGTTGTGCGAACGGCGGGGAATGGCGGTATATACTCCGTCATTTTTTGCCGTTGATGCGTTCGACAGGCGTCGTTCGATCAACGCTCGCCTTGCTTCAGAGAGCCTTGCCTGCCGCGAGATCGATTCGACTTCAGTCGGCATCGCTATCCTTCCCGAGCCTCAGTGATTCGCTTTCCAGCAGACGTTCGAGCTCATCTTCGCTGAGTTCTTCTACCTCTCTCAGTAGCATGTCCTCGATGGCTTGGGCGAGACCGGCAACCGTGGGATGCTCGAAGAGCGCGCGCAGCGGGAGATCGATTTGAAAGACGGCGCACGCGCGCGCGATGGCCTGGCCGCCCAACAGCGAATGGCCGCCCAGGTTGAAGAAGTCGTCATGAACGCCGACGCGCTCCAAACCAAGCACCTCGGCATAAATGTCGACGAGCGCCGTCTCGATTTGGGTATCAGGTGCCCTGTAGGGTGCGGACAGTTCGGGCCGCTCGGAACTGGGCGCGGGGAGCATTTTCCGATCCACCTTGCCATTCGGGGTCACCGGCAGCGCGTCCAGCATCACATAGGCCGAAGGGATCATGTACTCAGGGAGATGCGCGGCGAGCGCTTGCCGCAGTTCGCTCACGGTCGGGGGCGGCGTCTGCGCCGGGACAATGTAGGCTGCCAGCGTCGCGTTCCCCGGCGCGTCCTCCCGCACGACCACCACTGCCTGTCGTACACCGACATGGCGTTCGAGCAGCGTCTCGATCTCCCCCAACTCGATGCGGAAGCCCCGCACTTTCACTTGTTGGTCGATCCGTCCAAGGAACTCAATTGTGCCATCGGGCAAATAGCGCACCAGGTCTCCGGTCGCGTACAACCGGTCGGACGGCTCCGCTGAGAAGGGGTTCGCGACGAAGCGCTCGGCGGTCAACTCCGGGCGGTGCAGGTAGCCACGCGCCAATCCATCCCCACCGATATACAACTCTCCCGGTATACCCACCGGCACCATTTGTCGGTGACGATCGAGGATGTAGACCTGTGTATTCCCGATTGGTCGCCCCAGCGGGATGGGGCGCTCCGCGCGCTCCACCACCTGAATGGTCGACCAGATCGTTGTCTCGGTCGGGCCGTAAAGATTCGTCAGGCGTCGCCCGGCATGGAGCAGGTGTTGCGCCAGTTCCACCGGCAGCGCTTCCCCACCACAGAGAATCTGGAGGTCTGATTTGCCATACCATCCCGCCTCGATCAGCATCCGCCACGTTGTCGGGGTCGCCTGCATGATCGTTGCGCCCGCACTCTCGATCAGTGCCGCGAGACGCCGCCCGTGCTTCGCCACTTCGCTCGGCACGATCACCACGCGCGCTCCGGTCAGTAGGGGAAGGTACAATTCGAGACCGGCGATGTCGAAGGAGAGCGAGGTCGTCGCGATCATCACATCGCGGCCGGTCATGTCGATCTGATCACGCATCGCGGAGAGGAAGTTCACCAGCGCCCGGTGCGGGATCATCACGCCCTTGGGTGTGCCCGTGGAGCCGGAGGTATAGATCGTATAGGCGAGGCTCTCCGGTGTCGTCGTCGTGGGAGGGGCCTCAATCGCGCAATGCGCGATGCTCTCCCAGTCCTCATCGAGGCAGACAACCTCGGCATCGCCCACCGGCACCTGCGCGACGAGACGCTTTTCGGTGAGCAAGACCGCGCACCTGGGCATCTTCGAGCATGAAGGCGAGGCGTTCCTGCGGATAAGCGGGATCGAGCGGGATATACGCCCCACCCGCCTTCAGCACCGCGAGCAGCCCGACGAGCATTTCCACCGAGCGGTTCATGCAGAGACCGACAAACGTGTCCGGCCCCACGCCGCGCGCCTGG
The DNA here is from genome assembly GCA_963763655.1 of uncultured Chloroflexia bacterium. Lineage (GTDB taxonomy): Bacteria > Chloroflexota > Chloroflexia > Thermomicrobiales > JALYUS01 > JALYUS01. The sequence goes on along the minus strand of CAVXPY010000047.1, from coordinate 94,735 downwards.
AGATGACGGGCAAGTTGGTTGGCGCGTGCGTTCAGTTCCCGGTAGGTGATCTGCTGCTCCCCGCAGACTGCGGCGATGGCATCCGGCGTCCGGGCGGCTTGCGCTGCGAACAACTCATGGAAGCACGATTCACGCGGGTAGGCGGCGGCAGTGTCGTTCCACTCGACAAGCAGTTGATGACGCTCTGCCTCCGTCAGCATGGGCAGCGTGGAGACGCGACGGGATGGATCGGCGGCAACTGCTTCGAGCAGGCGCTGGAAATGGCCCATCATCCGCACAATGGTCGCTTCCTCGAAGAGGTCCGTGTTGTACTCGAAGCGCCCGATGATGCCCTCGGGCCGGTCATCGAGTTCGATCGAGAGATCGAACTTCGCCGTGCCGACATCGACATCCAACTGGCTCATCGTCCACGGCACTTCCAGCGGTGCGAGGGGCGGCTCGAAAGTGAAGAGCACCTGGAAGAGCGGGTTCTGCGCGAGATTGCGCTGCGGATGCAGTTCGCGCACGATCAGTTCAAACGGCACTTCTTTATGCGCCTGCGCTTCGAGCGTCGCGCTGCGGACGCGCTGAAGCAGGGTGCGGAAGCTCGGATCGTCTGCGAGTTGGTGCGGAGCGCGAGCGTGTTGAGGAAGAAGCCCATCAACTTCTCGATCTCCGGGCGGTCCGCGACTCCGGTGACCGTACCGATGACGACGTCATCCTGCCCCGCATAGCGGTGCAGCATCGTGACGAGCGCCGATATGAGGGTCATATAGAGGGTCACGCCCTCGCGGCGGCTCATTTCCTTTAGGGCATCGATCAGCGGGCGCGGAGCGCGATCCGTTGCAGCGCATCCGCGGAACGTCTGCACCGGCTGGGCGAGGGTGATCGGTCGGTAGTTGGAGCATCGGCAGGTCGGCGAGCAGTTCGCGCCAGTAGGGCAGGTGCGCCGCGAGAAAATCGTCCCCCAGGCGTTGCCGCTGCCAGTAGGCGTAGTCCGCGTATTGGATGACCGGCTCCGGCAGCGGCGAGGGTTTGCCGGCAGCGTAGGCATCGTGAGGGCGGCCAGTTCGGGCAGGAGCACATCGTAGATCGAGACACCATCGAAGATGATGTGGTGCAGCGTCAGATAGAGCCGGTGCTCGGTCTCATCCAGCCGGACGAGCCGCGCGCGGAGGAGCGGCCCCTGCGCGAGATCGAAGGGCACGCGCGCATCCTCGGTCGCCAGCCGCAGGGCTTCCGCCTCGCGCTGCGCTGCGGGCAACCCCTCAAGGTGGATCACCGGCAGGGCAATCAGCGGCGCGGGATGGATGACCTGGCTCGGCTCACCGTCGACGATCGCGAAGGTCGTCCGCCACGCTTCGTGGCGCCGGACGATCTCGTTGAAACCCCGCTCCAGCGCGGCCACGTCGAGCGGGCCGCGTCATGCGGATCGTCACGCACTCGTTATAGACCGGACGGTCCGGCGCAAGCTGTGCCGAGCAGCCAGATTTGCTGCTGCCCGAAGGAGAGCGGCACGCGCTCCCCCGCCGGGCGACGCCCGATGCCGTGCCGTGCCGTGGTGTTTTGCGCGATCTCACCCCGGAGATACTTTTCGAGCAGTGCGGCCTTCGCCTCGGAGAGACGAGGGGCGTCGATCGGTCATGATCACCCTCCCACCCCTCCTGTGGGCGTATCGCCAAAGGTGATGCGGCAGTCCCCTGCAGCCCACGGAAGCCGTGATTGTCCTGCCACACGAGCGGAGCGGGCGTGAGTGCCAGATTCGGCAGCTGCAGCAGCGCTTCGAAGGCGATCTGGCCCTCGATGCGCGCGAGCGGCGCGCCGAAGCAGAAGTGTGCCGCCCAGCCGAAGGCGAGGTGCCGGTTGTCGGCGCGGTGAATGTCCAGCCGGTCCGGGTCGGGGAATCGCTCCGGGTCGCGGTTCGCGGCCCCGATCACCGCCATCACCGCCTGTCGCTTGCGGATCGTCTGCCCGCCGATCTCCATATCTTCCGGGGCCAGGCGCGCGGTGTACTGGATCGGGCTTTCGTAGCGCAGCAACTCCTCGATAGCGGCGGGGATCAGGGAGGGGTCCGCTTGCAGCATCCGCAATTGCTCCGGGTTGCGCAGCAGAGCGTCAGCAGGCCGTTGCCGATCAGATTCGTGGTCGTTTCCTGACCACCGGCCATCGTCAGGATGCTGTTGGCGATCACGTCGTCCTCGCTCAGTTTGTCGCCGTTCTCCTCCGCCGCCATCAGGCCGGTGATCGAGGCCCTCTTTGAGGATGTGCGGGCATTCGTTCATCTTCTCACGGAAGTAGGTCGGTCATCTCCTTCAGAGCACTGGAGCGCCTGCGGGGTATGATCCGGGTTGTGCTGCAAGTTGCCGAGCACTTCGGCGAAGGTGTTCGTCCACGCCTTCAACTGCTCGCGGTCGGCCACCGGCACGCCGAGCATTTCGGCCGTCACCGTCGCCGGGCAAGGGGGCGGCGAGATCCGCGATCACATCCATCCGGCCCTTCTCCCGAACGGCGGCCATCAGGCGGTCAGTGATCTCCTGGATGTGCTGCCGCAGCCCGTCCACCCGATGCGGCGTGAATGCGGTGGCCGCGAGCCGCCGGATACGGGTGTGGGCGGGCGGATCGCTGAAGAGCATTTGCCGCTTCATCACTTGCGCGATCGGGTTGAATGCATCCAGACCCATCTCCGTCAGGTGTTCCGGCGGGGTGTCCGTGCGGCGGAGAACCGCTGCAAGACCGTCACGACATCTGGGTAGCGCGTCACTACCCACGCGTGCAGCACGGCATCCCAATGCACGGGGTCTTCGTGCGCAGCCGGTCGTAGAGCGGATAGGGATTGGCGAGCACTTCGGGATCGAGCAGGCGATACAGCCCCAGGCTCCGATCCCGCTTTCGCTCCGGTGCGTGCCGTCTGTGAGGTAACCGTCATCCTCATCACCTTCTCGTTGACGCAGCTCCGTTATGCGAGCAATCGCCGCGCTTCCTCTTCCGACATCGCTTCCAGGTTCGCCATGATCAGTCGCTCGATCTCGGCGGAAAGTTCCGCGACCGTCGGCGACTCGAACAGAGTGAGCAACGGTAGTTCGATCTGCGAAGGCGTCGCGGATGCGGGAGATCAGTTGAGTTCCCAGCAATGAATGACCGCCAAGGAGGAAGAAATCATCGTCGATGCCCACGCGGTCGAGACCGAGCACCGTAGCGACGATCGTGGTCAGTCGCGCCTCGATGGAGGTGCGCGGTGTCGGCATCGCTCTCTTCCCTCATGCTGTTGGTCGCATCGGGTTCGGGCAGGGCGGCGGAGTCGATCTTACCGTTCGGGGTCACCGGCAGCGCCGCGATGCGCACAAAGGACGCGGGCATCATGTACTCCGGCAGACGTGCTCGCAGGAAGCTTTGCACATCGCTGACAGTCGGGCTCCTGCCCCGGTACCGAGACCACATAGGCCACCAGACGCAGGTCACCGGGGGCGTATTCGCGGGCGGCGACATGGCTGGCGCGGATGGCCGGGTGTTGGTTCAGGACGGTGATGATCTCGCCGAGTTCGATCCGGTTGCCGCGAATCTTTACCTGCCCGTCAGCGCGACCGATGAAGTCGATACTGCCGTCGGGCAACTCGCGGACCAGATCGCCCGTCTTATAGAGGCGGGAACCGGGTGCCGCAGCGAAGGGGTCCGGGATGAACCGCTCGGCGGTGAGCGCCGGGCGATGGCGATAGCCACGCGCCACGCTCACGCCGCCGATATACAGTTCACCCTCCGTCCCCGCCGGGACGGGCCGCGCTCCGCATCCAGGATGTAAACCTCGATATTCGTGATCGGCTGACCAAGCGAGGGCAAGACTCGTGGGGCCTCAGTCGGGAGGCACGCGCCCCGAGGTAGTCGACCACCGTACCCTCAGCGGGGCCGTAGTTGTTAATGACGCGAAAGGCAAGGTGGCGGGCGGGTAGTTATGCAGCGCGTCACCGCCGGTGAGCAAGACGCGCAGCGCGGTCTGGGGTCGGCCATGCAAGTGTCATGGCGATCTCGGCCAGCGGCGTGGGCAGGAAACTGATCGTGATCTGCTGCGCCACGAGCCAGTCGCGGAGCGCTTCCGGCGAGAGCCCGCGTTGCCTCATCGGGCACATAGCACGCTCGCCCCCGCCGTGAGATAGGGCCAGAGTTCCCACACTGCTGCGTCAAAGGCGAGGCTCGCGATCTGGGCCGCACGGTCGGCGGGGGTCACTGCGAATGCCCCCTGATGCCAGCGCACGAGATTCAGCAAACCCGCGTGGGTGAGTTCCACCCCTTTGGGTTCCCCGGTCGAGCCGGAGGTGTAGATGACGTACGCCAGCGTTTCGCCCTGCACCGCAGTTTCCCCAGGCTGTGCGAGTTGCGCGGGTTGGGCGACGATCTCGGCACGATCAGTGTCTACCGCAACGGTCTGCCATGATCCCTCGGTCAGTCGGTCGGCAATGCCCTGTCGCGTCACGAGGACGGGGACACGCGCGTCGGTCAGCATGAAATGGAGACGGTCGGTCGGGTGGGTAGGGTCGAGCGGAAGATAGGCCCCGCCCGCTTTGAGGATCGCCAACGCACCCACAACGAAATCGACCGAGCGTTCGAGGCAGAGCCCCACGACGACATCCGGCCCCACGCCGCGTGCGCGGAGATAGGCACTGAGCGTGTTCGCCCGTGTATCGAGTTCTCGGTAGGTCACTGTCTCCGTGCCTGCCGCCAAAGCAACTGCATCCGGGGTGGCAGCGGCCTGATCCGCAACCAACCGGGGTACCGACCGATCACGGGCGGGAGCAATGTCTCTCATGCTCAAGGTCGTCACATCGGAGTCCACAGCCTCCGTCAGTTGCACGTGGCCCATCGCGCGTGTTACCGGAGCAGCGGTGCTCTGCCGATGATACTCTCCCGTCGTTGCACCATTCTTTGTAATCATGCTTGTTCCTTCTTACGTATTGTGTCGGGCCGAGAAATCCACGAAGCCTCGAAATCGCTTGTCGCTACTGGGAACGTGTGTCTACGAGCCTACTTCTGCACGATCCTATCGGTACAACGGGAGTCCTGACGCGCAGCGGTCGCTGTGTCGTTCCCGCTTCTGATGCAGAGGCCATTGGTTGCAGGTAGGAGGACATGCCATCGTCAGGGCCTTTTTATCCGAAAAAATCTAGTATGTCAAGATAGATAACATCTATGCTGAAATATTGCATAGATGACCCATGATCGATATATTCATTCGAGGCGTACGAAAGATTCCGAGCCAGTTTATCCCCATCGTGTTCCCCTCCCTTTGGTGACATTCCGATTCCGCTTTCGGCTACCGTGTACGCCTACAAAAGGAAAGTATCATTCCTGGATGGCACATGAGCTTCATCTCCAGGATAGAGGGATGACGAATTGTTCAGAATCTATCATCTTTTCCTGCCGTCCAATTAGGGGGGCGGAAACCGGGTATGAACCGCAAAGGCGCAAAGGACACAAAGGACACAAAGGGGGCGAAAGTATTGGTTCAATCCCTTTTCTCTTCTTTGCGCTCTTTGCGCTCTTTGCGCCTTTGCGGTTCATACCCGGTTTCCGTCATCGGCGTGTTCCTATGTCCGGTTGGCGGTGGTGCGGCGCGCGGCGCGGGCGTCGTGAATGGAGGAGACATTTGCTGGCAACTGCCGGTTGTCCACCAGTTCGTAGCCGATGTCCCGGATGGTGATCAGTCGTTCGGCACCGAGTTTGCGGCGGAGGCAACGGATCGTCGTGTCGAGGGTGTTCCGGTCATCATCATCGGCACAGGGCAGGGGGATTGCCGCCAGTCGCGCGCGCGCGACCGGGCGATTCCGCGCGGCGAAGAGCATACGGAAGAGCCGGTATTCAGTGGCGGACAGATGGATCGCCGGACCGCCGGTGATCGTCACGGTGTGCGCCATCTCATCGAGGCGGTAATCGCTCCGATGCAGTTCGTCCTGCGCGCCGAAGTGGACGCGGATCACGGCGGCCAGGCGCGCGATCATCTCTTCGATGGTGACCGGGATGGGCAGGAAATCATCTGCACCCGCCTCCAGGACCGTGTTGACGATCTGCGGCTGGCACTCCGCGCTGAAAACGACGACCGGCAGGGCGAGCGTGTTCGTCAGGTGCCGGATCATCACATACGATGCTGAGGTGAAGGCAGTGACCGGCACAATAATCACGGTTCGCGGCGCGAGGGGTTGGGCGAAGAGGGCACGGACATCCGGCACTTCCTCCCAGCGCCATCTCTCCGCTTCAACCGCCGAGATGAAGCCCGTGCTCACGTCACTCGTCCGGCCAATCACGATGACCGAAGTTTCTTCTGTGGTATGCACCGCTTTCAACGATATTCACTCCATCCTTGTGCACCAGAGGCGAATGCAGCATCAAGACCGTTGGGCGGTCTACCTGTGACGCAGTGAAGAGTAGCAACGGCAGATGTAGCGAAGCGTCTCCGTAACCGTGCGCGATCTGACGATTCGTTTAACGACACGATGCGCGAGCAGGATGAGCCATCCGAGTGGCAAGAACGTACCACGCCGTGCGATATTCTCTTTGCGCATTACGCGCATGAGCAGGAGGAGCGCGAGTCGTATCGTGTCGGCGAGGAGGGCATACGAGATGGTACAGGCGGCGTCCGCTCCGAATGAGGGAAAATATGTGCGGGCCAATGGCCTGGACATCTATTACCGTGAGATCGGTCAGGGCGAGCCGCTCGTGCTCCTCCACGGCGGCTCCGTCTCCACGAGCGATGTCTGGGCGGATCACCCGTTCGGCTGGGGCACGCACCTCGACCGATTCGCCGCGCACTTTCGCGTCATCGCGCCGGATACCCGCGGTCACGGGCGCACCGTCAATCCCAGCGGCACCATGCACTACCACACGCTCGCGGACGATGTCGTTGCGCTCATCGATGCGCTCGCCTTGCACCGGCCCCTGGTGTTTGGCTTCAGTGATGGCGGCATTACGGCGTCATTGGCCGCGATGCGTCATCCCGATGCCTTCCGGGCGATCGTCAACCACGCGGGGTACGATCTGATCAACCCCGATGCGCCGATCCGCCGCGTGATCCGCACCGTGCATGGCGGCAGCGACACGGCAACGGAGGCCAACCCCGCGCTAATTCGGCGGTGGTTCACCGCCACGGGGAGTCTGCGGGAGATGTTGGGCAAGCTGCAAGCGGACCACGACGCCGCGCAGGGCGAGGACTACTGGCTCACCCTGTTCGTCCAGACCTTCCCGATGCGGACCATCCCCCTGGACGAGAATTTCGCGGATTTCCGCCGGATCACCGCCCCCACCCTCATTCTCGTCGGCGACCGGGATGAATACTGCTCCGTCGAAGAAGCGGTCCAGGTCTATCGGATGCTGCCTGCGGGCGAACTCGCGATCCTCCCCGGTCTCGCGCACGCCATTACCCCAGAGATAGTTGAGACGGCGATTGACTTCCTCGAGCGGCATGGGCCAACATAGGACTTACCCATTTGGGGCTTTTTCTGGTGGTAGCAGGCTTTCCGGCCTGCCCTTTCAAGGCGGGAGACAGGCTAGAAAGCCTGCTACCACTGGGTTTTCTCTATTGAATCGCGTAATTCCTGTCAACAGTGAGGACCCCATGAACGTAACGCGACTCAACCCCTGGCGCACCGTCTCCCGTCGCGAGATTGTCGATGCCCGACCCTGGTTCCGGGTGATGGCTGAGGATGTCGAGCTGCCCGACGGAAAGATCATCAACGGTTTCTATTCGATTGACGCACCCGACTACGTGATGATCGTCGCGCTCACCCCCGACCGATCCGTCATCGTCGAGCAGAGCTACAAACATGGTCCGCGCCGGGTCTCACTCACCCTCCCTGCGGGCTATATCGAGCAGGGCGAGGAACCCCTCGTCGCGGCGCAGCGTGAACTCCTTGAGGAGACGGGGTACACAGCAGCATCCTGGCAACACCTCGGCAGCTTCACGGTCGATGGCAATCGCGGCTGTGGGGCCGCGCATCTCTACCTGGCGCATGATGCCGTCCACACCGCGCAGCCCGATCACGGTGACCTCGAAGAGATCGTTATCGAACGCCGCAGCCTGACGGCACTGCGCGCGGCACTGTTTCAGGGAGAGGTCGCCCAACTCCCCGTCGTCGCCGCGATTGGCATGGCCCTCATCGCGCTTGATGAGAGGGGCAGTGCGGATGCGTGATGAGCGGCTACGTGTCCTCTTCTGTGTCGTGAGGAAGGAGGTGGCCGATGGCCCACAACCGGATCGTCCCATCGGCGGAGCCGGAGGCGATCGTCTGTCCGTCCGGTGAGAAGGCGATACAGCGGATGCCCTTCGTGTGGCCCGCGAGCGTTGCCAGCGGGTAGCCGTCGCTCGCGCGCCAGAGATGGATCAAACGATCGTCCGCACCCGCGGCGATGATGTGACCCCCTGGCGAAACGGCGACACACAGGACGTCCTTGATCGGGCCGGTAAGCACACCGATGGCAGCACCATCTCTGACATGCCAGATGCGGACCGTCTGATCGTCCGATCCCGAGACAAGCAGGTTCCCGTCCGGTGACAGGGCAATACCCGTCACTGCCCGCAGATGACCAACAAGGATCTGCCGGGGGATGCCATCGCTCACCCGCCAGATACGAATCGTGCGATCCTGAGAGCCCGACGCGAGCAGCGCGCCATCGGGCGAGAAGGTAACCGCACGGACGGGCCCGGTATGACCGAACAGCGTCCCGAGGGCGATCCCGTCGCTCGCGCGCCACACGCGGACGGTACGATCATGGGAGCCGGAGACGAGCGACGCGCCGTCCGGCGATCGGGCGAAGGCCGAGACTCCCCTGCTTCCCGTCACGAGCGTCCCGAGGGGCGCACCGTCGCGCACGCGCCAGAGACGGATAGTATCGTCATGCGACGCCGTCTGGAGCGTCGCGTCATCGTCGGTGAACAACACGCCGCTCACCCAATCGGTATGGCCGACAAGGACGGCATGGGCCACGGCATCGCCGACCTGCCACAGCCGCACGGTGCGATCGACCGACGCCGATGCCAGGGTTTCCCCATCGGCACTGAACGCGAGGCTGAGCACCCAACTCGTATGACCGACGAGCGCGCGCGGTGCGCCCGTCAGGGTATAGCCCCGAAAAGAGGGATCGAAAGGTCGGGTCGGATAGATTGGCGACGGCGCGACCGGACCGCCACTGCCCGCCTCACCGTCCAGGGGGACGGGGATACCGGGTGGCGCGGCGGCAGGGCGGGCGATGGACACTCCGGGAAGATGCTGGGCGACCTCGTCCGCTACCTGAGCCACCGCCGCCATGCGCGTATAGCGGAGGTCCGGCTGCGGCGCGGTCATGCGCCGGAAGAGGGCACGCACCGCCTCCGGGAACGCGGCGAGGTGTTGCTCGGCTTCGCGCTCCAGCAACCGTTTGTAGGGTACGCCCGTCACCGCTTCGAAGAAGAGGAGGCCGACACTGTATTGATCGGAGGTCGGGTGCAGGTAACCGCCGGTCGTCGACTGTTCCGGGCTCATGTAGAGCAGCGTGCCGGGATGTGCCACGGCTGCGTGCGTACGGGCGGAGAGTTGGTCGATCTGCGCGATACCGAAATCGCCCACTTTGGCCCGCCCGGCGGTGGTGAGGAAAATGTTCGCCGGTTTCACGTCGCGGTGGACGATGCCCTCGTCGTGGGCGGCCTGTAAGCCGCGGCTGACATCGGCGAGCAGATGGAGGGCTTCGGCAAGGGGGATCGGTCCACGTTCCAGCCGAGCGGCGAGCGTGCCGCCGGGCACGTACTCAAGGATGAGATGCTGATTCCGCTCGGCATCCTCTGCGAGGTCATAGACCGCGACGAGGTTCGGATGAACGCCCATTCGCGATCCCGCCTCCGCCTCGCGCAGGAAGCGATCCATCAGCATCTGCAGGAGATCGCGCTCGGTATCAACGAGGGAGTGCTTGAGGGTCTTGATGGCGACGAAGCGTTTGAGGCGGGTGTCGAAGGCGCGGACGACCGTCCCGAAGGCGCCCTCGCCAAGTGTCCCTTCGATGCGGTACCGGGTAAGCCCCCGCGCCGCCATGTCCGGACTCTCTCCACCCGTCATCACGCCACCTCATGTGGAAGCCCCATCGCACGATCGTAGAGAGAACGTCGCATCGTCGTTCATGTGTTCCCTCATTGTGGGATTTTAGCATCGCGGTGTCGGCATGGGTATCTCCCATCGGTTACATCGTGGCGGTGAGAATGGGCGGATGCCAGCCGGATGCGGCGAGGAAGTCCGCAGTTCGCGCGGGGTTGCTGACGAGTTCCCAACCGCGCTGCGGCATGGTCATGGTCTCGGCGAAAGCGTCGGCGACCGCCGGTATCTGCGCGGCGGCGGCGAACAGTTCCCCGACATGCGGCGGCGGCGGTTGCAGCATCGCATTGGACCATGACGCCGCCGGCCCGAGATATTCCCACCGCCGCTCCTCCACCTGACAGCAGAATCGCTCGTCGAAGGGGCCGCCATCGCGGATCGCCTCGCCGAGTACCCATGCGGCATGTGATGCCGCGTTCGCACCCTGCCCAATGATCGGGTCGTGCGTCACATGCACGTCCCCAAGGGCGATGACGTACCTGCCGTTGTCCAGTTGACCGTAGCCGCGTCGGACCGTCGGGGTGATGCCACCCTGAAGAAAATCGAGCGGGCGCGTGACCGCGAAGACGTCCGGGTCGATCCGCGCGGCGAGCGCCGGGGCATGTTCCCGTATAAGGGCGAGCATCGCCGCCTCGAAGCGTCGCGGGTTCTCCGCATAGTGCATCTGAGAATGCAGATCGAGCGCGCCACCGGGCACTGCTTCGATCACGGCGCCGCTCTGCCGGCCTTCAAAGGAGAGGATGGGGTTGTCGAAGATCTCACCGAGGCCGGGGACGATGGTGAAACCGAGACCGAGCGGCTCCGTGTGGGTGATGCCCCGGAAGAGGCCGCCGTAGAGGTGACGCTGCGGCACCCTGTACGGGGAGTGTTCGGCACTCCGTGGGAAGTGCTCGGTCAGGCTCCCACGCCCGGAGGAAACCACCACGAGATCGTGCTGATCCGCGAGGTGCGCCAAATCGCCGCCTTGCATGACTCCGATCCGCACGCGCCCACCGCGCGCGGTGAACGCCTTCAGCAGGGTGGCGCAGTAGATGCGCATATCGACCGCGATCGCCGGTTGCGAGAGGTGCCCCGTGAATGCCAGCGGCTGCGGGCCGCTCACGGCGAAGTGGATGCAGAAAACCCCGAAATCCGGCGCGTCCCAATAATCGATGCCCAACGCACGCTCCCGCTGCCGTGTCTGCGCGGAGCGGGTGACGACTGCGGGGAGTCGGCTCTCACGCATCTGTTCGGCGGTCTTCTCCGAGTAGATCGTCGTGGGGATGCCAGATTGCCGGAGAAAAAGCCCGAGTTGCAAGCCGGCGATACCCGCGCCGATGATCCCGATATCTGCCATGATGAACCTCCTTCGTTGCTGCGGTGACGGTCAGCCGCTGGGAGACACGGTAGTGCGTCATTCCTGAAGAAGCGCTGGAGAGGCTTGGGATTGCCCTGAATGTTTCCTGAACAGCGATGCACCTGCGGGAGAGGGTAGTACGTTTTGCTGTATGGGGCGGTAGTGCTCCGCACCGCTGTATAGGCGACTGCGGTTTCTGGTGTATGCTCTCCCCTACCTGTCCCTTCTCAGGGAAGGAAATACTGACCCCGAAGGAGGATGGGTGTGCAACGGCAATCGATGATGCGCCCGCACCGGAATACACGAAAGAGCGCCGCCGTGCGATCTGAGCCAGGGGAGCGTCATGCGCATCGGTATTGATACCTTATCGCTCGTTCCGAGTAATGTGGGCGGCGCCGAGACCTACACGCGCATGATTGTGCGGGAGCTTCCCCTGCTCGATCCGACGAGTGACTACCTCCTGTTCACCAACGCGGAGAATGCGGGCACATTTGATGTCCAGGACGCGACGAATGTGACAGAGATTCGCTGCCCGGTGCGGGCGATGCATCGCCCGGTGCGTATCGTCTATGACTATCTCGCGGTACCGATGCAGGCGAGGCGAAGCGCGGTCGATGTGCTCTTTTCGCCAAACTACACGACCCCGAGCAGTCGCCACTTCGCATCGGTCGCAGCGATCCTCGATCTGCGACACATCGACTTGCCCGAGACGTTCGCGCCGCTCCATCATCGGATTCACAGCCGGGTCGTTGCCCACGCGGCGCGCACCGCAGCACAGATCATCACGCTCTCCGAACATGCGAAGCGCCGGATTGTCGATGTCTATGCGATTCCACCCGAACGCGTCACCGTCACGCATCTGGCCGCCAGCGAGGTCTACTTCGCGCGTCTCGCGCCCGACGAGATTGGGCGGGTGCGAGAAGAATATGGATTGACACGGCCCTATCTGCTCTCCGTTGCCTCGCTCTTTCCCCATAAGAACATCGATGCGCTGCTTGATGCGTTCATCACCCTGCGTCAAACGACGACGACCGCAGTGCAACTGGCGCTCGTCGGGTTGGAGAGCGCCCCCATCCACAAGCACATTTCGGGCGATCTGCGGGAGAAAGTCCGCGCTGCCGGCCTCGACGAAGAAGTGATCGTTACGGGGTGGGTGCCCGATGAGGATTTACCCGCCCTCTATCAGGGGGCGGAAGTTTTCGTGCTCCCTTCCCGCTACGAGGGGTTCGGGCTTCCCGTCGTCGAGGCAATGGCGAGCGGTACGCCAGTCATCACGACCACTACGACCTCGCTTCCGGAGGTGGCCGCAGATGCCGCCCTCCTCTTCGATCCCGACGATCGCGCGGCACTCGTTGCGGCACTTCGTCGCGTACTCGAAGACGCGGATACGCGGCGCGATCTGATTGCGCGGGGCACCCGACGGGCAGAGAGCTTCACCTGGCGGCGGACCGCAGAAGAAACGCTCGCCGCTTTTCATCGCGCAACCGAGCGCCGGTGATCGCTGGCGGACCGCCTCTCCCGCCGGATCACCGCAACGCGCAGCGTGCTTAATATGACGGCATCCAACGTGCAATAGATCGCCAAGGCATGGGTGCCTGAGCACATGCTGGACAGATAAGGAGTGCTCCGATGATCTTTCGGGAACGGTTGCTCCGAGTATTCACGATCGCGTCGCTCATCTGTACCGCACTCGTGATGGCGGCATTTACGGCTACTGCGCAGACTCCGGCGCAGACTCCGAGTGTCCAGAGTACCCCGGCTGCGACCACCGCTGCCACTACCGCTGCCACTACCGCTGCGACCGCTGCAGCAACGAAACCGGCGACGGCCGCCACCGCTGTGACGACAACTGGCGGCTCGACGACCACGACAACGACCACGACTGATACGGGGACCAACTGGACGCCGATCCTGATCGTAGTGCTCATCATCGTGGTGATTATCCTCGCGGTGGGCCTTGCGGTGCGGCGACCCTGGATATCGGACGTCCCGTGATGCACAAGATGCCGTGCTGCCTGATCGAAGAGCGAGAAGCACGGCTCTTTCCGTCACTGGCGCGACGGCATCACTACGCGGGGAGTTCCCGCGCGCGGCCCTAAACGAGCACACCAGGCATCACGGAATCCCGCAATCACGTCGCCGATCCGCCCGATCGCGCGCGGTTTCATGCAGATGAAGCGGATCATCGCCAGCAGCATGATCGACCGGCGTAGTGCCATCAGGGGCCAGGCACGCGGGAAGTATCGCTCGATCACCGTGATGCCGTTGCGCAGCATGTAGTAGACACCATTCGCGGTCTTTGCCCCACCCGTCGAGACCGAGACATGATGGTAGACGACGGATTGCGGGACGAGAAGGATACCGAAACCCGCCTTGCGGGCGCGTAGAGAATACTCGACATCCTCGAAGTACATGAAGAGGTCAGCGTCAAAGCCGCCGATCCGCTCATAGCAGGTGCGGGTAATAAGCATCGCACAGCCCGCCGCCCGCTCCATCGGTGGGGACGAAAATCGCTCCGCGTCATACTCTTGGTCGTACCCGAGATGCGTATCTTGCCCGGTCCACTTGGAGACGGTCGCCCCCGCGAACCAGACATGATGCGGCGCATCCGCGAACAGAATCAACGGGCTGAAGATGCCGACCTCCGTATGCGCCCGCATCGCTGAGACGAGTGCCGTCAGGGCGTCCGGTTCGAGGGTTGTGTCGTTATTGAGGACAAGGACCGCATCGGCCCCTTCGGCAAATGCCGCCGCCAGCCCGATGGTATTGCCCGCAGCGAAACCAAGATTCTCCGCATTGGCGATGACACGTACCGCCGGGAAAGCCGCAGCCACCACCGCAGGGGTATCGTCAGTTGAGGCATTATCGACGACATAGACTGAGTGCGGGAAATGTTGCGCCGCAAGGGAACGTAAGCACGCCAGCGTGTACGCGCGATAATTCCAGGTGAGGACGACAATCGCGACGCGGTCCATCCGCACTGCTCGATCATTCATGCGATCACGCAGCCTTGGTCGCGATCATCACAAGTTCCTCTCCGACGGGCATGATCCGGCTCAATCCATGCTCGACAATCTGGACCAGCACGGCAAACAATCGTGGCCAGAGATCACGGATTGGCCGCACCCCTCCCGGATAGGGTTTGTGGAGGCGAATGAAGGTGCTTGCGCGCCAGAGCACGCCCGCAGTACGTGCAGACGTGCGTAACTGGACCATCTGGAGCCCCGCCTCCTGCACGCACCGACGCAAGGTCCGTGGGGTGAAGATGTGGAGATGCCGTGGCGGATCCCAGGCGAGCCAATGCTCCCCGAACCGGCGTTGGCAAAGACTCTCGGTGTTCGGGGTCACGACAATGAGCTTCCCCCCGGTTTGAGAATCCGCATGCACTCGCGCAGCGTTTCGATGGGGTCATAGAGATGCTCGATCACATGATTCATCGTGACTGCATCGAACGAATTTCCGGGAAGTGCGCCTCTTCGACGGTGCCATGATAGCTCGTGATCTGGTAGTTCTTCTCTGCGGCCTCCACTGCAGCGGCATCGGGATCGAGGCCATTGACCTCCCACCCGAGGGTACGCATCCGCGCGAGAAACTGGCCGCTCCCACTCCCTATATCGAGCAACCGGCCACCCGGCTTCGCCGGTAGCCACATGATCCCCCCACATGCCACATCGCGCAGCGGGCCAATCGCACTCGTTAACCTGCCCGCAATTCGCTCGCGCCGCCGTAACGGCACCTGCGTATAGCCAAGCGAGAGGATCGATGCGTAGTGCGTGGCCATGCGCGCGATATGTTCGATTCTTCGTGGGTACCCCAAGGTCTGGTCCGTCATCACATGCGTGTAATACTCGGCATAGAGCCGGTCGAGCGATTCGATGTTCGGGAGGGGGTTGAGCCAGGCCAGGCCGCACACGGGGCACTGGACGATGTCCCAGAGGCCCGGCGCGCTGTAGAGACGGTCGCGCAGATGAGTAAAGCGTCGTTCGCCGCGCCCATGACAAAGATAGCAGTCCCGGACTTCATGCACGGCGAGACCTTCATTATCGAACGCAAGGGACATGTGCTATCTCCTCCCGGAGGGCTGAAGCCGCTGATAGATCGTCTCAATTGCGGTGACATGGGCCGCAATCGTGAAGCGGGGCGGAGCGGGGTACGCAGGTGGCGTACGCGCGATTGACACAATGGCCTCCGCCAGCGCAGCCGGATCACGCGGCGGCACGAATACCGCGCGCCCGTTGAGCACTTCCTGCACCGCATGGCCGGTGGTCACCACCAGCGGGCAGCCGAGGGTCGCTGCTTCTATTGCCGCATAGCCAAACCCCTCGGAGAGCGAGGGAACGACGACACAATCCGCGCCGATCAGGTATGACGGGAGTGCCGCGCGCGGTACAGGATCACGCACAATGACGTAGTCGTCGAGACCCAACCGCGTGATGCGCTCCCGAAGCCGCCGGTAATGGTCCGGTGGGTCACGATCGAGAAGCAGAATGAGGCGACTCGCAGGCAGCCGCTCGCGCATCTGCATCGCAGCGTCGATGAGATATTCGACCCCCTTGAGGAAGCCGGGCCTGCCGAAATACAAAGTTAGAAACGTCGCGTCATCGAGCCCGAATTCGGCGTGGAGATTGCGTGACTGATGACGCGACCGCTCCCAAAATGTGTAATCGACCGCAGGATAGACGACCGAAGCCCGTGAAGGCGGGATATGCATCAATCGCACCAGACGCTCGCGCGTGAAATGCGAATCACAGACATAGTGCGCGAACGGCAGTCGGAGAATACCCCACTCGTAGGTACGGAAGAGGAATACCCGCAGGGGGTGTAACCCCGGCAGTGTCGGCAGGAGATCGGCGAAGACTTCATGAACGGTATGGACCGCCGGTTTCCGCGCGATCCTGGCCCCGATCCAGGTCGCAAGGGCAGCGTTGGGGGTCGCCGCGTGTAGAAGGTCGGCATGGCGCGCCTGCCTCACGACGGAGGGAATCGCCAGCAGCGTAAAGAATGCCCGACGTGCCCACTCGGGCGTCCGAATCCGCATGATCTCGATACCGTCGCGCGTTTCATATGCCGAAGTGCCCGGCACCTTCAGGGTTATGACGGTGACCCGATGACCGGCGCGCGCAAGCGCCGTCGTTACCTGTGCAAAGAGGCTTTCGACACCACCGATGTGCGGCGGGAAATACTCAAGAACGACGAGTATCCTGAGAGGCGGCATGGGGGCACGATCCGGGTCTGCGCGGGCAACATCGGGAGATCGTGAGGCATCCCTGCTCACGATCGACGGATCTTGAGATTCAGGATGTCCCGAAAGAAGGCGGCAGTGATCACTTGAAAGCCGGTCGCCACTGCGGTCACGGAAGGAACGAGCAACCGCATCATCGGACGGATCGACAGTTCGCCAAAGGCCACCGAATGCCAGATCAATAAGGCAAAGAGAATCCCGAATCCGCCCACGACGATGAGAACGAGGCCAAAGACGAGGAGCACTTCGAGGGGCAATCGGGCGACAAAGGCGTGGAAACGTTGCGTGGGCGGCAGGAGCCCCTCGTTGATCGCAAACTCCTGGGCGAGGAGCGCGAAGAAGATCGACTGCATGCCGACCATGATGAGGAGACTGGCGAGGAGCAGCGTATGAATGTCGAAGCCGACTTTCCCCACACGAACCGGACCGACAGAGAGCAGTGCCATCAGGACCACCCCGACGATCACCGCACCGAGTCCGGGATAGAGAAAGAGCCAGCGCGGGCTATAGAGGAGGAGAAACCGGAAGTGCCGCCAGCCATCGCGCCAACTCCGCAGATGCGGCGGTCGACTGCGACCATCGCGGGATAAGACCGTCGGTACTTCCGTGATCCGTAGGTTACCGAGAATCGCTTTCACGACCATTTCGCTCGCGAACTCCATCCCCGTCGTGCGGAAATCGAGCTCGGCTTGAATGTCTCGGCGAAAGCCGCGCAGCCCACAATGAAAGTCCCGGCAGACGCCGCCGAAGAAGAGCCGACCGATCATCGTCAGGACCGGATTGCCGAAGTAGCGGTGCAGCCGCGGCATCGCGCCAGGTGCGATGCCGCCCGCAAATCGATTGCCCATCACGAGATCGTAGCCGCTGCGCAGCGCGTCAACGAAGGGCATCAACTGTGCGAAGTTGTAGCTTCCATCCGCGTCCCCCATGATGACATAGCGACCGCGTGCGGCAGTGATGCCATCGCGCAGGGCGTTCCCATAGCCACGCTCCGGCACATGGGTGACCCGCGCCCCGCACTCCGCAGCGATCCGCGGCGATCCGTCCGTGCTGCCGTTATCCGCGATGAGTACTTCCCCATCGATGGCGGCATTGCTGAGGAACCATTGCGCCCGCTGGATGCACCCCGCCAATGTCTCCGCTTCATTGAGGCAGGGCATCAGAATTGTGAGTTCGCACACATCGGTGTCTGCGCTATCCGCGCGATCCGCAGCGAAAGATCCGACGGGCGTTACGAGGTCCGTGCCAGCCAACAACATCTCCCCAGTGACAGCGCAGAAGTCTAGTATATCATGGGTGTGCATCCGGGCCGGGCGTGAACGCCTGCCCGTTTTCGATCAGACGGTAGTATACGACGAACGACTGCGTACGCGCGGTGGGAAGTGTCATCGCGATGATCGGTGGGGATCCGTGAACAAAGTCTCTCTCCTGACGACGAAGCCGCAGCGATGAGGCGACCCGCACCGGCCTTGCTGATCGTGTTGGTGCTCATTGCTGCGGCGAAGCTGACCGCACCGGGTCTCGCACGCGCCGTGTTGATCGGCGCGCTCTTCGCGATCGCGTGCTTTACCGCCGGGCATCTCCTCTCCAGGAGGCGATGGCCGCAGTGGCGGAGAGACGTGGCGGCGCGTCTTGGGGCCGACCGACTACGAAATTGGGCTGCGTCGCAACCGCGCGCCGCACGCGATGAATTGACTCCATCGCCCCCGACACGCGCGGCGATCCTCCGTGATCTCGTGGTGGTCTTTGCTATCGCGCTCGGTATCCGCGGCGTCTGGGCGGTGGTCGTACCGCCCTGGCAGGCCCCCGATGAACCGACGCATTACCTCTATACCGCGCACATCATCGATCAGGACGAGATCCCGCATCCGCCAAACGCCGACGACATCTATACGACGGAAGTCGCGACGAGTTGGAATCTGACGCTGGCGGGCAAACTCTCTGCCGCTGGCGGAGCGCCAACCTATGAGCTTCCCTATCTCCCGATCCAGTACGACTATCCGGCGGCCCGCGCCTACCAGGGCAGCGAGCAGGACCGGCACTCTGCCGGCCCCCTGACTGCGTATCCGCCCCTCTATTACCTCTATAGCGCGCTGCCATACGCCGTAGCCAAAGGCGGATCGGTCCTCTCTCGCCTGTTCGCCATGCGTTACGGGTCTGTGCTCCTGGGGGCACTCAGTTGCCTTTTCGGCTACTTGATGGCGTTCGAGTTGCGGCGCGAGCGACGGTGGGGGTTGGCGGTCGGGCTTGGCATGGCGCTCATGCCGATGTATGTCTTTATCACCTCCGTCGCCAATAACGATGCCGCATTGGGTCTATTGGCAACGGCGCTGATCTGGTTGATCGTGCGAACCGCGCAACGCGCGGAACTCGCACGCGGATACACCCTGGCGATTGGCGTCACGAGCGGTTTGGCACTGCTCACCAAACCCGCGAGTATTCTCCTTGTCCTCGTCGCGGGCGTCGTGATTTTGGTGAAAGCCCTCCCGATGCTCCGGTCATCGTGGGAGGCACTGCGCAGCACCGTGCTCACGCTCGGTCTCTCTGCCGCCAGTGCGACGCTGGTCTATGGCCCGTGGATTTTCGTCCGGTACCACTATTATCGAGACGTGCGCCTCCTCTCCATTCCCTTCGCCCCCCTCTTCCATCTGGTGAGCGGGAGCACCACCGTCTCTGCATCGACGCCTCCGGCTTCCGGTGGAGCGCCGCATCTGGTCATCGCGCCGCTCCTGGCGACGGCGAAACTCTCGCCCTGGTCGTATCTGATCCTCCAGAAAGACCGCGGATGGGAGTACTACCACTGGCTCTTTGTCCGGACTTTCTGGGGCGACTTCGGCTGGCTGGACGCGCCGTTCGCAGACCGTATGTATCGCCCCATTGTTGCCTTCTGCGCGATCAGCGTCATCGGCCTGATCGTGCAGGTTTTCCTGCAGCCCGCGCGACGCACGCGCCTGCTGCTCCTGGTCGCGCTCCTCGTCACGCAGATACTCTTTCTCTTTATCGGCGTCGATTACTATCAGGGTTTCGTGCAGACGGGAAAAGAGTTTGGCCTACAGGGGAGGTATCTTTTCCCGATCCTGGCACCGCTCCTTTTCGTACTCCTCTCGGGTTGGGATCATTTATGGCGGGAACATCCGCTCGGCCTGCGCATCGCGGTTGCCGGTATGGCAGCCCTTCAGGTGGTTGGTCTGGCGACGGTGCTCACGCGCTATTACGGTATCGTGATCGGATGAGATATGTGCGATCGCGGTGGGTCGTGCCCGCCGTCTGTGGGCTCTGTCTGCTCACCATTGCACTCGTCCCGGTCAGTGTGCCGGTGGAAGACGATACCGATACCGCGCGGCCGGTGAGCACCCCCGGTACGAATGTGGTCGACGCCCGCCCGGTGGGCGCGATTGTGGCAGGGAAGCCCGCGACGCAGCAATTTCCTGCCGCCGGAACGCACATCCGCTCGATTGCGCTGATGCTCGCGACCTATCAGCGGACCAACCACGGCCCTGCGGAGGCGATCATTCAGGCATCTGACGCGAGTGGGCAGTGGCAGGACCTTGCCACCCGCACGATCGAGAAGGAGACGCTCAGTGACAATGCCTACTACACACTCACCTTCTCGCCCCAACTGGCAGTGGTGAAAGGTCAACCGATCCGCATCACGCTGCGTTCCGATGGGGGGCAAAATGACGCGATCTCCTGGTGGACGAATGCGAACTTGCAACCGGACGACTATGTGCTCACCTATGGCGGTCGCCCACAGAAAGGCACGGCGACGTTCCGCGTTGGATACGCGGCGGCCTCCGGCCCACTGATTGCGACGCTCGGCCCGCTCTGGCATCGTGTCACGATCTTCCTTAGCC
This sequence comes from uncultured Chloroflexia bacterium, assembly GCA_963763655.1. Classification (GTDB taxonomy): domain Bacteria; phylum Chloroflexota; class Chloroflexia; order Thermomicrobiales; family JALYUS01; genus JALYUS01. The sequence continues at coordinate 74,224 of CAVXPY010000047.1, read as the reverse complement.
CGCTGTGGCAAGGTGCGCTCATTGCCAGCCTGAGCCTGTGCGTGGCTGGCATCGTCGCTCTTTGCTATTTCCGCCTTCGCTGATCGATGATCGTGGCGAGTAGGAGTTACGCAACCAGCGCACAGAAAGCGGCGCGAAATTGGTTGGAGGGGTAGCGCTCAGTGGCAGATCGTCACCGTGCTTCGTTCATACGCCGCCTGCTCGCGCTCCCGATGGTGCGGGACAATGGCTATCTCTTTGCGTCATTCGCGTGTGTCGGCCTAGCGAATTACCTTCTGAACATTGCGGCGGCTCGCCATTTCGCGCCGGGCACCTATAGCCAGTTTGGTATCGTGCTGAACCTGCTTGCGGCCTTCGCGCCGATCTCCTCATCGGTGTTGGGGGCAGTGACGCGGCACGCGAGCATCGACCACCTGGCGGGCGACCTGACACCGACGGCGGCGATGCAGCGGGCACTGCTCAGGCATCTCTCCGGGTTGTATCTCGTCGCGCTCGCGCTCATCTTTCTCTTCCACACCTCTCTCGGTCATGTGCTCCGGCTCACCACGATTACCCCACTCTATTTTGTCGCCGTAACTGCGTTCTGTCTCTTCCTTCAGGCACTTTTCCAGGGTGTCCTCCAAGCGGAGGGGAGGTACGCGCGCGTCGGTGTCATTTACGTCGGGGAGGCACTGTTTCGCGGCGTCGTCGGTGTTGCGGCAATCCTCGCGGGGGTCGGGATGGTGGGGGTTGTCGCGATCTACACCGCCTCGGCGGCGCTCGCGGTGTGGTACTTCCCACGCCCGCAGGCATTATGGACGGGGAGCAGGGCGGCCCGTCAGACGCTTGGGCCGGTATATCGGGATATCGGCAAGCTCGCCCTGGCCAACCTCTGCATGATCATCCTCATCAATCTCGATGTCATTGTCTGCCGCCGTTACCTTGCTCCCGAAATCGCCGATCAGTACGTCGCAATCTCGTCGATGGCGAAGTTCTTTCTCTTTGCCACGGCGTCCGTTGCGGTGATTGCCTTCGCGGAGTTCATCAAGGCGATCCACCAGGGGCGATCAATGATGCGGCCATTCGGCCTGTCGTTTGGCCTCGTCACGGTTCTCGGTGGTTGCTTTATCGGCGTCAGCTTCGTGCTTGGCCCGACGCTGTTGCGGGTGACGTTCGGAGATGCATACCGCGCGAGCGGCCATGTCCTCTGGATCACCGCGCTCAATGCGGTGATGATCAGCCTGATCAATATGGAAGTAGCCTATTTCAACGCCCGCAACAAGCGCTGGCATCTCGTTTTTTTGTTACTCTATGGCCCGGCGATGCTCGGTGTCATTGCGTTTGCGAATTTTCACCTAGCGCGCTATGCGGGCCTCTATGCAGCAGGAATGACCGCGCTAATGCTGATCCTTCTGTTGCCGATCCTCGCAGACGCCGCGATGCGCAAGCCGATCTCGGTCGATTCTGCGCGCATTGCTGCGATGCGAGAGTGATGTGCGATACCGAAAACGTAATTGCGACACAGCGTGCCGCACGCTACGATAGGATAAGGGAATAGCCTCACACGGCACGCGCGAAGCGCGGCGCTCGATACTCGAAGGAGGTACGCAATGCCCAACGACACGCTACGCATCGGTTTCGTCGGCGCGGGTGGGATCGTCCGCGATCGGCACGTTCCCGGCCTGCGGCAGGCCGAGGGGGTCGAGTTCTACGGCGTCGTCAATCGCAGCCGCGCGTCGTCGATGCGCGCCGCCGAGGAGTTCGGCATCGAGCGCGTCTACGATGACTGGCAGGAGTTGGTCACTGATCCCAAGGTTGACATCGTCTGGATCGGCACGCACCCCTCCATGCACCGGATCGTCACCGAGGCCGCACTCGATGCGGGCAAGCACGTCTTCACCCAGGCGCGCATGGCGCTCAACTACGCCGACGCGAAAGCGATGTACGAGGCCGCCGCAGCGCCACCCGAACCAGACGACGATGATCTCCCCGCCGCCGCATTACATGCCGGGCGACCGTATCGTCCGCCGCATGATCGCAGAGGGCTTCATCGGCGAGCCGCGCAATGCCGTCGTGCAGTCGTACAATCCCGGCTACCTCGACCCGACCAGCCCCGCTCCACTGGCGGCAGCGCTGGGAGGTCTCGGGCTACAACGCGCTCGACCTCGGCATGATGATCGAGGTCACCCACCGCTGGCTCGGCTACGCGAAGCGCGTCACCGCCCTGGAGCGGACCTTCACGACCGAGCGCCCCGATAGCGACGGCAGCCTTGCTCCGGTCGAGCGACCGGATACGCTGTCGGTGGTCGCCGAACTGGAGAACGGCGCGCTCGCTGACCATCATGTGCAGCGGCGTCGCCCGCCACGCGCAGGGGGCAAACGGGTTCCAGATCTACGGCACCGAGGGCACGATCCGGTATCTCTTCGAGACGGGCACGATCCTCGCGGGAAATCGTCTGACCGCACCCTCACCGAAGTACCGATCACCCCGGAAGAAGCAGCGGCAGTGGACCGCAGAAGTGGATTTCATCGCTGCCGTCCGCGCGGGTCGCCCCACCGTCGAGCCAAGCTTCTGGGACGGCCTGAAGTACATGGAGACGACGGAGGCGATCTTCCGCTCCATCGAGACCGGGCAGCAGGTCACGCTCCCCCTCGCATAGATGTGCGTCTCGTTTCGCGGGCCACGGGCGCACGGCTGTGCGCCCCTACCTGTCTATATCGCGCCGATATGCGGCACATGCCCCTGCGGTTCCTACCTCTTCACCGCACTCGTGCCGGTGCCCGCCGCGAAGTAGCCACTGATGTCGAGGATGAAGTGCCCTCCCGACAGGCTGAACAGGTTGTACGTCCCGTCTGCCCCCACTCCCACGATGAACGCGTTCGGTGCCACCGTCCCCTTGCCATAGTTCAGGTTGCTCGCCAGCGGCAGACTCGTCCCACCCGGAAAGAGCGTCGCAAACCCATCGGGGGCATTCACCCTGTTGTCCACCGTCGCATTCCCCACCAGCGCCTTCGCATCGGCCGGGACCGTCACGCCACTGAAGGTGAAGCTGCCGGGCAGGTTGACCGTTCCCTTCGCACCGAGCGGCACACCGGGATGCACCGAGGCAGACTGCCCGGCGCGCGTATCCAGTTCACGCACGGGCGCACTCAGGGGGAAGAAGAGCAACCCACCCGCACCCACCGCGTCGTAGTAGCCCGTGATGTCGAGGATGAAGTTCCCGCCCGTGTTGCTGAAGAGGTTGAAGGAGCCATCGCCGCCGAGACCAACCGTGAAGGCGTTCGGAGCCACCGTGCCCGGTGCGAAGTTGAGGTTGCTCGTCGGCGGGAGGGGAGTACCGCCGGGGAAGAGCGTCGCGAAGCCTGCGGGGGCATTGGCGGTGTTGTCCACTGTCGCATTGCCCGCCAGTGCTTTGGCGGAGGTGGGGATGGTGACGCCCGCCGCGGTGAACTGACCGGGGAGATTGATGGTCTGCCCGGGAGTGAGGGCCGCATTGGGATGCACGAAAGCAGTTTGCCCGGGTCGCGTGTCGAGCAGACGGACGGGGGCAGTAAGCGGATGAAAGAAGAGGCCGCCGGTGCCCGGTGGGGCATAGTAGCCGGTGATGTCGATGATGAAGTTGCCGCCGGTGTTGGCGAGCAGGTTGAACTTGCCATCGCCACCGAGCCCGACGGTGAAGGCATTGGGACGCACGGTGCCGGGGACGAAGTTGAGATTGCTGGCGAGGGGCAACGCCGCACCGGAAGGATAGAGGGTGGCGAAGCCCGCAGGAGCGCCGATGGAGTTATCGACGGTGGCATTGCCGACGAGCGCCTGGGCTTCGGCGGGAATCGGTGACGCCGCCCGAGGAGAACTGACCGGGCAGGGTGAGGGGCTGGTTCGACATGAGAGGCGCACCGGGATGGACGACGGCCGTCTGACCGGGACGGGTATCGAGGAGCCGGACGGGGGCAGCGAGCGGGAAGAACTGCAAGCCTCCGGAGGACAGTGGGCGGCGGCGCGGCAGCGGTGTTGGAGAGCGCGAAGGAGGCTCACCCTCACTGGGCGCACTAGCGGTGACCGTGTAATCCCCTGCCGTCCCGGTGGCGGTGAAGGTTGGTGCGGTTGCCACTCCGTTTGCGTTCGTCACTGCGGTCGCGCTCGGCGTGCCCCCGGCGAATGACCCACTCGGACTACTGGTCGGGGCAGCGAAGGTGACGGTGACGCCACTGACGGGGTTGCCAAAGGTGTCCATCGCAGAAACACTGAGGGGGGCGGCGAAGGGGGAACCGACCAGTGTACTCTGTGGCGTGGTGCCCGCGTTGGCGCTGAGGGTCGTCGCGCTGCCTGCAAGGATAGTGAGGGAGACAGTGAGCGGTGATCGTCGGCACGGTGGGATCGGTGACGGTGATGGTCTGCGCGCCTGCGGTGGTGAGGGTGGCGGCATTGGTGAAGACATGAGTGCCGTTGTCTGCCAGGGTGAAAGAGTAATCGGCAGGCAGTGTAGCGTGGGGGTCGGAGGAGGAGAAGTGGACCGGCTCGGGGTACGAGGCGAAGGGAACGCCGGTGGGATCAGTGATGGAGAGGGTGAGAGAGAAGGGAGAACCGGCAGGAGACGAGGCAGGAGCAATGAAGTGCAGGGTGGGTGTCGCAAAGAAATACGCTTCACCCTTGATCGCGTTCTTCTCATCGGCACTGATAATGCCGGTGTTGCCGTCCGCACTCAGGGCCAGCGACCAACCGAAGAAATCACCCGTCACGCCGTCACTGGCGGTGAGGGGCGGAGTGGGTTGCTGGGCCCAGGTCGTGCCACCGCGCACAAACAGATACGCCGCGCCCTTGGCGCCTGTCCTTCGATGGGCGCTTATCAGTGCAGTATTGCCGTCCGCACTCAGGGCCACGGCGTGGCCGAACTGGTCAAAAATCCATGCCATCGCTGGCGGTGAGGGGCGGGGAGGTCTGCTGAGTCCAGGTCGTGCCACTACGCACGAAGACGTACGCCGCACCGCGCTCGCCATCCCGTGCAAATGCGCCGATGAGCGCGGTATTGCCATTCGCACTGAATGCCACCGAGACGCCGAAGAAGTCGAAGTCCGCGCCATCACTGGCGAGCAGGGGTGGAGTCGTTTGCTGACTCCATGTTGTGCCACTGCGCACAAAGACGTAGGCTGCCCCCCGGTCACTGTGCCGTGTCTGCGCGCCGATGAGCGCGGTATTGCCGTCCGCACTGAGCGCCACTGAGATGCCAAAGTGGTCGCCCGCCATCCCATCATTGGCAACGAAGGCGGGGTCGGTTTGCGACCGCCACGTCGTGCCATCGCGCACAAAGACGTATGCCGCTCCCATCGAGTCGCTACGCTTCTCTGCCCCGATGAGGGCGGTATTGCCATCCGCACTAAGCGCCACCGCACTGCCGAACTCATCGTTTGGCTCACTGTCGATGCCAACTTGGTGGAGAATCTGCTGTTGGCTCCACGTCGTGCCATTGCGCACAAAGGCATATGCCTCACCCTGAGACCTGTTGCCGTTGACGTCCTTGAACGGTGCGCTGATGAGCGCGGTGTTGCCGTCCGCACTTCACGGCCACCGAAGTGCCGAAGAGATCGACGGTTGCGGCATCACTGGCGCGCAAGATCGTCTGCTGAACCCAGGTCGCGCCACTGCGCACGAAGACATACACTGCACCCTCAAGGGTCACGTTGCCACCGCTCTTGTTGGGTGCCCCGACGAGCGCGGTGTTGCCATCCGCACTCAGCGTCACCGCCGTACCGAAGGCGTCACCCGCTGCCCCATCGCTCGCAGTCAGAGCCTGCTCCTGCACCAATGGGTCCACCACCACCGGGTAGATCGCGCCCCGGTCATCCACCCCAATACGAATATCACCCGCTTCCACATCCACGCGCGCGGGCAGCACCCGCCCCGTCGCGTCCGTCGCTGTCACCGTGCCATACTCCCACCGCTTCCCGTCACGTCTCGTCAGCGTGATGCTCGTACCCGTCGTGGTCGCCTGCACCCCATCCAGACCAACGGTGAGCACGAATGCGTCTGTCTCGGTCGGGCGTGTCGGGCGTGTGTTCAGCGTGAAGCCCTGCTCAATGCCCAGCGGAGCGTTGATGTACCACTCCGTAAGATCGTCGTGGTTGTACCTGATCCGTGCGCCCTCCGCCGTCGGTGCGATGGGCGCGATGGTCGTGCGGGTGTGTGGGGTGCCGATACTGACAAGCCGCATCCCCCACGCCTCCTCCTCGCTCATGCAGGAGGCGGTGGGACAGAAATGCACACCGTCAGGCAGAAAGGTGGCGGTCAGATGCTGGGCGGCGTTGATCGCGGTCAAGGTGGCATCGCTGCCAGCGGTGCGATGGGGGGCATAGGCATCCCCGGCATCCTGGGCAGAAGCGATCGCAAGGGCAGGAGCGAGGCCATCGGGGAGTGCCGACGGTGTATGCGTTGGAGGTGATGACGCGCCATCAGGAGCGCGGGCAGGGAGATGAGTACTACCGACGAGGACACCGAGCAGCAGGAGTGAGAAGACGATGCCACCACACCACCGCTGCATCCCGCTGCGCCGATGCGCGGCCCCGTTCGCCCTCTCGAACTCTCCATCGACACCACAGATTCTCCTTCAGTAGTACGCGCGCAGACGCCCCGACACATGCACGGCGAAGATCGCCGCAGGGAGTCACTCTCACACGAGGTTCCTGAAAGAGCGCTGGATTTCCTTGGCATCACCCTGAAGATCTCCCGATTGACAAGGCCACGCAACTACTGACCAAAAAGGCCACCGGAATTCCGCGTCAATGAAGCGTCGCATCGCGTGCGAGGAGGGCTGGCCATGGTGGTGGCCATCGCGGCGTCCCTTCCCATGGCGTGCGTACGGGCGAGAACACATGAAAGCCGCCCGAAGGCGGCTTCCTATTTGGCACATTGGAAGGGATCAAGGGATCATTGGTAGCGCGTACGGGATTCGAACCCGTGATCTCCACCTTGAGAGGGTGATGTCCTAGGCCGCTAGACGAACGCGCCACGTGCATCTCGCGAGGACGGAGTATAAAGCGTGCAGGCTTCCCTGTCAATTCGGCGCTCGCGCCGTCGGTTGTCGGGTCGGGCGGGCAGCTCGTCGCCAGGAGCCGGGGCGACCGTGCCAGATGTCGTTCATCGTCGCGGCGGAAGCGCGATCCCATCCCGCGATCCTCTGGAAGGCGCGGCGAGGTTTGGGCCACCCCGTTCGGCAAGCTCGCGCTCCAACCGCTCCGCGTAGGTGCTCGTTTGGAAAAGCGTACGTTCCAATTCAGTGACGCGCTCCTGCAAATCGGCGGCAATGAAGCCGGGCACGCGCGCGCCCTTCGCCGGCTGGCGACAGAAGGCCATGCAGCGGCTGGGCGACCGCCTCCCATGTCAACGATTGCCCAAGCGTATGCCCGCGTGCCGCGAGGAGTCGCCGTTCGTACGGGTTGTCGATCAGGTTCGCCAGCGTCACGCGCGAGCGCGGCATCGTCGCCAGGTGGGACGATGCGCCCGGCGTCGTACGCGCGCAGCAGGTCCGCCATCGTGTCGCTATCGCTGACGATCGGCACGATCCCCGCCCAGAGCGCATCGAGCACATGCGTGCGGAATCGCGAAGCGCGCCGCGAGCTTCGGCATGTGCGAGGCTCATGCTCACGTCCGCTTCGAGCAGGTATTCGGCACGCTCGGCATAGGGTCACTGGGCTATCATGGAAGAAGACATGCGTACCCGTCAGTTCCAGTTCGTCGCTGCGCTGGCGTACGGCATCGAGGAGGGCGGCACCCGGCGTCTCGGGGGAGATGCGCATCCAGAAAGACGGTGCGGATCGGGTAATCCACATCGCGCAGCCGGGCGGTTGCGTGGATCAGCGTCGAGCGGGTCGAGCCCTTGTCGCAGCCCGCCGCCCCACAGCGCGACGAAATCGTTCGGGCCGATCCCCGGCACGACGCCCTTCAGCACCTTTTCACCCTTCTGCGGCAATTGTGCTGGGCAATCCGAACGGGAGGACGTCGATGAGCGCCCGGCCATCATCCGCCCGCGCTGTATACGGTCTCCGTCAGCCGCCCCGCATGGGCGAGCGCGCCGAGCCAGAAGGCGCGCTGCTGCTCCGATGGGCAGAGAAAGAAATCCCCCGCCGCGAGGAGGCCATTGGTCGCGACCAGTTCACGCGCGAGCCAATCGCTCCCCTCCGCCGATGCCGTGCGTGATTCGCGGCGAACCCCTCCAGAACCCACGGGCGCGCGAGGTCGACCACCAGGTACTTCTCCGCCATCTCCTCGGCAGGCAACGCAGCGAGCGGAAACCGCTGGGCGATAATGACGTCGTGCGCGCGGACCATCTCGGTGAGAGCCGCGTACCCTTCGGTAGCGGGGGGAATGGCGGCGACAAAGAACCCCGCCCCGTCCGGTGGCGTGGGCGCGGGCGCGGCGAGTGTCGTACGAAACTCCCGCGCAAGCACGGTGGCAAGTTCCCAGGCGCGGATGGCCGTCTCCCCCATCAAGGGGCCAATCGGTTCGTCCGTGACAATCAGCAGGCGTGGCATCGTCCCCGTCATAACCCCTTCTCATCCCATTCGTGCCCGATATGCACCATCACGCATCTTACTGGCTCACTATGAAGGCAAAGGCTCGCCTCACATGATCCGCGCATCGCATGATCCGCACCGCACCAGATTCAGCGCCGCACGCCTGTCTTGTGCATGCCTGTCCAGCATACCGTACGGACACGATTCTTGGGAGAAATTTTTCTCACATAGCAACATTTACTCTTTTAGCAGGTAGTATCCCTCATCATTCCTGAATGGAAACGACTGCGGTACTCAGGCATACTGTTTCGCAGTTGTGTAGGTCTGACCCCGGCACGGCCACCGCGAGAGAGATCCTACGCCCTTGAGAGAAAGAAGCATCGCCCATGCAGGTATCCCCGCAACCACTCCCACTGCCGCGATTCAGCATCATTATCCCGCTCTTCAATCGCGTCCTCTTCACGACGATCTGCGTCCGTGCCCTCACTGCGGTCGCGGACCGCTGGGACGAGACTGAAGTGATCCTCGTCGATAACGGGAGCACCGATGAGACGCCGCCCTTTCTTGCCACATTAGATTTCCCCTTCCGCACCCTTCGCAATGCGAGCAACGAAGGCTTCGCGCGCGCCTGTAATCAGGGCGCGGCGGCGGCGCGCGGGCACTATCTCATCTTTCTGAACAACGATACGATCCCGCAACCGGGCTGGCTCGATGCCTTAGCGCAGGCAATCACGGGGCCACGCGAACCCACGATCGTTGGCGCACGGCTCCTCTTCCCGGACGATACGATCCAGCATGGCGGTATTGGCTTCAACACCCAGTATGAACCGATCCAACTCAACTACGGCGAACCGGCGAATGGCGCGGCGCAGGTATCGCGCGTGGTACCGGCAGTGACGGGAGCGTGCCTGATGGTCGAACGGGAGCGATTCCTCGCCTCCGGGGGCTTCGACGAGGCGTACCGCAATGGCTTCGAGGACCTCGATTTCTGTTGCCGGATACGTCAAGAGGGCGGCACGGTGTGGTTTGAGGCGAAGAGTGTCCTCTACCACTTCGAATCGGCTTCCGATGGCCGGTATCGGTCAGACGTCGCCAACGCCGAGCGGTTTCAGTCACGCTGGGCGGCCTGGCTGGCGACCGACCCTCTGGTACGCGAAACTGCCATCGCGACGCAGATGCCGGTACGCCTCACACGGAGCTACACAACGGGCGCGGATATGCGCCGCGAAGTGGCCCGCGTGATCGCCGACGCGATGGCCTACCGTGAGGAATTCGCGCGACTCCGCGAGGCATACGACCGGCACACCGAGGAATTCGCACGGCAGGAAGCATGGGCGCATTCGCTGGAGGCCGACGCCCGCCGCATTCGCGACCGCCCGCCCCTCAAGCGCCTCGTCGGCAAGCTCCTTCGTATGTGAGGATGGAGAAATTAACCACGAAGGCTTGAAGAGGGGGGTAATTACCTTGGTCTGAGAAAGGGGAGGAGACGGGGGAGCAGTCAGTGATCCCGGACATGTGGCAGGTGGGTGCGGCTTCCTGATAATCCGTTTGCCCGTCGTCGCCAACCACTCTGATCCCGTCGAGACGCAGTATTGCACGCGAACCTGAAAGAGAACTGAGCGCGCAGTAAAAAGAGTGTAAATCTCGTCCACGTCATCACATACAATTTGGAAACGATGCGCGCTGTACCCGACAGAGAAGGGGCCAGCGACCCATGCTATACTCGGCGGGCTATGGTGGATCGCGATCGGCGGAGCAGGAGAGGGGAATGCGTAATGGTTGAGACACCGGATATCGTACGCCCGGCGCGGGAACTGATCGATGGCCTGGCGCAGATCGGCAGCGCGACGGCCAGCGGCGAATTGAGCCGCCTCGGCATCCGTGACCCGCACCTGCGTGGGATTACCAGTTGGACACCGGGCAAGACCGTCGTTGGTCCCGCGCTGACGCTCCAATTCATGCCCAAGCGCGAGGACATCTACCGGGTCGATGAATACGCGGACCCCGAGAAGCAACTGCACCGGCACGTCCTCTATCACACCCAACCGGGCGATGTAGTCGTGGTCGATGCGCGCGGCCATCTGGGCAGCGGTGTCTTCGGGGAGATGATGCTGACCTACTTCATGGGGCGCGGCGGCATCGGCGCGATCATCGATGGCTGCATCCGCGACTACCCGAAGGCGAAAGACCTCGGGCTTGGGCTCTGGCTGCGCGGCACGACCCCCAACTTCCACACGCAGACGGACATCTTCCCCTTCGCCGTCAATGTGCCCATCGCCTGCGCGGATACCCTCGTGATGCCGGGAGACCTCATCGTCGCCGATGATGACGGGGCAGTGGTCGTCCCGGCAGCGCTGGCGCCCGAACTCCTGCACAAAGCGAGCAGCCACGCCGAATGGGAGGAGTTCTCGCGGATGCGCCTGTCCGAAGGCGGCGATCTGCGCAAATATTACCCGCTCTCCGAGGACGCGCGGGCGGAATACGAGGCGTGGCGGAAAACTCAGGGCTCGTAGGGGACGACGCCTCTTCCCCGATACCACAGACCGCATTGCTGCCTTGGCGTAATCGCCCTTTCCTCTGCCGTCAGTAACGATAGCCTCGCTGCTGCGTCTCTATACAGAGAGGGACCGATACAGCGGCCCGAGCTGGGAGCTGAGGGCATGGCGATAGCGGCAGGGTGGCAGGAAGTAGCGCCCGCAGATCACGCGGAGGAAGAAGCGGCGATCTTAGCACGGGCACGCGCCGACCCCGCGCAGTTCGCCCCCCTCTATGCCCGCTACTTCCCGCGTATCTACCGCTACTGCCTGCGGCGCGTCGGCAACCCCACGGAAGCCGAAGATCTGACGAGCGCCATCTTCACCCGCGCGCTCGCGGGGCTTGGCGGCTATCGGGGTGGCTCGTTCGCCGCCTGGCTTTTTCAGATCGCGCATCATGCCGTCATCAGTGCCGGTCGCTCCCGGCGGTCCGCACGCGCCACCGTGGATGCGCTGGTCTCCGCGACGGTGTCCGCGCCGGACATCGCAGATGTCGCCCTCGGGCATCTCGTCGCGGTGGAGCAGCGGACACGAATCGCTGCACTGATCGCCGCCTTGCCGGAGGAGCAGCAGGAACTGCTGGCGCTCAAGCTCTCCGGGCAACTGACCGCGCGCGAGATCGGCGCGGTGCTGGGCAAGCGTGAGGGGGCGGTGCGCGTCGCCTTGCACCGGCTGATCCAGCAGCTACGGATCGCCTACGATCGTGCCGAGGAGGGCCAGGGATGAACGAGAGGCCCGACACGGCGACCGCGCTCGATCAGTTCTTCGACGCCCTGTGCGACACGCCCTTCCTTCCCGCCCCCCCGGCTCTCGATGCGGAGACGGCCTCTTTCGTCCGGCATCTCGTGCATACCGAGCAGATCACTACGCCGGACGACGCGCTTCAGGCGCGGGTTTGGGAGCGTGTGTTGGCTGCCTCGGTGCCGGTTGCGCCCGCACCGCGACGACGCCCCACGGCGGCCCTCCCGGCGCGAACGGCGATTAGCGGTCGTCGCGGGCGGCTGGCGGCGCTGCTCCTCGCCGTCGTTGGCATCACCCGCGCCGCCAGCCGCCCGCAGCCGGTGGCCGCAGAAGAGATCTTGCAGCGGGCCGTGCTCACCGCGCAAGGAGACCCCGCCTCGGCAGGCGTGCGCACGTTCTTCGTGCATTGGGAGAGCATCGATCAGGAACCCATGCCCGATGGGACCGTTCGCCCCACGACGACGCGCGTCGATCAGTGGGGCGCGGCACCCAACCGCTGGCAGACCGCGCAGCACGGCCAACGGGTCGACGGCACGGGAGCGGGATGGGATGCGGGTGTGATCAGCGACGGAACGACCCTCTGGAGTTATCGGACGGATCAGGGCAACACCACCGTCGCGGTCGGTGCGCTCCCCGCCGATGTCACCGTGCCGATGCCGCGCATCCCGATCGGGGTAGCCTGGGAGGGCACGCAGACGGCGGCGGATATGACACAACTGCGCGCCGCACTCGCCCGCTGCTACCATCCGCAGCGCGCAGGAACGGCGATGATTGCGGGGAGATCGGCCTACGTGCTCGATCTCGGCCCGACTGCGTGCAGCCCCGGAGTGACGGTCGATGCCGCGGGCACGATCACCCCACTCCCAAGCGAGCCGCCCGCGCGGCAGGGTCGTACCTTGCTCTGGATCGACACGGAGACCTTCTTCCTCCTCCAATCGACGCATACAGGCCCCGACGGGTCGCTTCAGTGGCGCAACACGGTCACACAGATCCGCTACAACCTGCCCATCTCCGACGACCGTTTCACCTTCACGCCGCCGCCCGAGGCGACCATCACAGACGTCCGCCCGCAGGAGTACCAGCCCCAACCCGGCGTCGTCCTGCCAGCGACGATCATCTTCAAGGATGGGCGGTTGCGCGTGCCCCCCGCATCCACCTCACCCCATAGCTGAAGCAGCAAAAGGGATGATCCCACCAACTCAGGAAAGGACGATCCACCGATGCAAATCTCATCGCCCCGTACCCAGACACGAGACCGTTTACCGATACTCGGGCAACCGCTCGCACGGCGGCGGTTCACGCGCTATGCGCTCTTCACCCTGCTCGGTGCCTTCACCGCGACGAGCGCGCTCGCGACCGTGAAAGCGCTCTATCCCACGAAAATCACCGGGTTCGGCACGAAGATCACCGTCGGCACGATAGCGGAAGTGAAGACCACGCTGGCGACGCAGGGATACATTCGCAGCCCCGTCGGGCGGTTCTATCTCCTCCCCACCGATCAGCCCGACGCGGCGATCGCGGTCTACTGGAAGTGCAAGCACCTCGGCTGCACCGTGCCGCCACCCAGCGCGGAAGCGGAGGGGCGAATTGAGTGCCCCTGCCATAACTCCTGGTACGACGGCCGCACCGGCGCGCTCCTCAAAGGGCCTGCGACGCATCCCCTCGACATCATGCCAATCAGCCTCGTCGATGGCAATGTCGTGGTTGACACCGCGAAAGTGACGCCCCGTGAGAGCTTCATGCCGAGCCAGGCAACGCCGTTGGGGTGAACAGGCGGCAAAGATATATGCCCTTCTTCCGATGCCGCGATTCCGGTACGGCGGGAACGAGAGGAGCGACGGCGATGTATTTCCATTGATGCGTCCATCTTTCCTGGGGCGCTTGACGATCAATGCTTTGCGTCTGAAAATGACAGTGTCATAGGTGATAAATAGACGGCGTGTATTTCCCGGAAGGAGGGACAAATGACGGCACAGGCATCGCTGGCCGGAATGCCGGGGCGCGAGCGGGTCGATGTCCTCATCTACGAGGCGGCAAAATCGGTCCCTCCCGTCCCTCCCGCGCCCGAAGGCGCACGCTCGGCGAGTATCAAAGCGTGGCCCCTGGCGCGCTATCAGGAACGTGGTGAGCCGTGCGAAGTATGCAGTTGCCTGACGGGCTGCACGCATCACATCTCGTTGAAGCGGCACCCGGAGGTGATCTCCTCATGGCGAAAGCGGAGATCGCGGCGCGTGCCGTCCGCTCCGGGGCGGCTGATTCGTTAGAGAAGGCACAAGGAGGCACGCACGATCGCGGTGTGCGTTCGTTGCGTTGCGCTTTGCGTGGAGGTTTGGCACGATGGCTCTGGCTGATGATCTCTCCCCCGCCCGCTTCGGCACCGCCTTCAAGGCATTCATGGACGCCGTCATTGCGGAGGCCGCGCCCCTGCGTAGCCCGCTATTGGAGCGCATTCAGGCGCATCTCGGCACCGACCCGACCCAACTGCCCGTCATCGCGGAGGAGTTCGACTCCTTCGAGCACCCCAATGTTCAGGTAGCGCTGGACGATGCCCTGAGCGGGGCGGGGCGGCACGCCGCGCTCGTCGGTGTGGCGATGGACAACAAGCGTTTCATGGCCCTCAGCCTCTCCGACCTCGTCAGTCGTACCGGCATGGGGCGGCCGGTGCTCTCCGAAGGGCCGGTCGATTATGTGAATTTCCATCTCGCCGATGACCGCGTCCTTGCCTGTGTCCAGTACGGGCTCTATCTCGTCGCGGATGGTGAGGCACGGCTGGTCGTCTTCGTCACCGGCCCCTCCGACCGGGGCGGCCCGCGCATGAAAGTTCGCATCGAAGTGCTCGCCACTCGCTCCGAGGATGGTCAGGCGTTTCTGACGGCGCTGCTCGACGCGATGCGACGCCTGAATGTCTATCGCGGGCATGTCATCTCGCTCGGTCAGGGCCAGCTCGGCCCCGGCCCGCAGACGCTGGTCGCCTTCCACGCCTTGCCGCGCGTCGCGCGTGAGGATGTCGTGCTGCCTGCGGGATTGTTGGAGCGGATCGAGCGGCAGACGATTGGCTTCGCCGCACAGTCCGCGCGCCTCCTGGCAGCCGGTCGCTCGCTCAAGCGCGGTCTCCTGATGTACGGCCCGCCCGGCGTCGGCAAGACCTTGACGGTGATGTATCTGACGGGGCGGATGCCGGATCGCACGGTGCTGCTCACGACCGGGCGCGGTATGGGCCTCCTGCAGACCGTCGTGCAGATGGCGCGCACGCTCGCACCGGCGATGGTCGTGCTGGAAGATGTGGACCTGATCGCGGAGGAACGCGGCCAGCCGTTCGGGCGCACCGGCCCGCTCCTGTTTGAACTTCTGAACGAGATGGACGGCCTGCGCGATGACTGCGACGTCATCTTCGCGCTCACCACAAACCGCGTGGACATTCTGGAACCCGCCCTCGCCGCGCGCCCCGGACGCATCGATCTGGCCGTCGAGTTGCCGCTGCCCGATGCTGCGGGCAGGCATCGCCTGCTCGCACTCTACGCGCGTGGTCTGACGCTCAAGGATGTCGCATTCGATGCCCTCGTCGCGCAGACCGATGGTGCGAGCCCGGCATACATCAAAGAACTGCTGCGGAAAGCGACAGTGCTTGCCGCGATGGAAGGAGCGGAGGTCGTCGTGACGAGCGCGCATTTGCAGGCCGCGCAGGAGGAGTTGCAGGAGGGGGGACGGCTCGCCCAGCGCCTCCTCGGCTTCCGCCCGGCGCAGGATGCGGCGGAGAGCGCCTCACCATCCGTGCCGTCGGGGCAATGGGTTGCGACGGGCTTCCCCATCGTCACACGATCGGCACCAAAACAAGGAGGCAACGCATGATTCGCTCTCCACGCGGTGTATGGGGATGTAGCCTCGGCGTGTTCATCTTCCTGCTTCTCCTCATTGGATTGATGCCGAACGCGATTGCTGCGGGAGGGCAGGCGACCGAGGTGACGATCAGTGGGCCGGGGCTAGCGAAACCGATCACCGTCACCGATCCCCTCGCGTTGCCCGCCCTCGGCGTCGCGACATTAATGGAGCCGACACAGCCGATTCCTGCGCCGACCACGCTCGGTGTCGGTTATGACGTGCAGCGCAATACCTTCGATCTCGCACGCTACTATCCCGGATTGAATCTCACGGTCAGTTACGTCCATTACATCGGCATCGCGGGCGGCTCCTCGGAGTATGACGATCACTGGTATCGCGTCTCGCCCATCGGCGATGAGACGATGCGGCGCGTCCTCGCCCAGTATGGCGTTGACGTGCCGGGCACTTCCCCGGGCTCGGTCGCCATCGCCCGCAGGACGACCGGAACTTCCTCCCCGACAGACAACCCTGCCATGCTCACGCGGACCGTCTACCCGGCGTGGCCGATTGCGATCCTGAGCCTCGGGATTGTCTTCGCAGCGACCGGCGGTTTTGCGTTGGGGCGGAGGGGCCGCGCCGGATAAACGCGGGCGTAGCATGATCCTGTGAGTGAAAAGGCCGCAGTTCATCATGCAAGTCGGGGAATCTGACCCTCACGCGCTTCGCCCGGAGTTGCTACACTGTGAGCGGGATGTCGCACCCGCATCTTCGGAAAGTGTAGCGATCATGCTCCAAAGCCTCCCGCCCGTGATCCTCGCCACCACCAATCTCGGCTTCCTGCTCACTCTCGCTGCCGCCTTCGCCGCCGCCTTCGTCGGTGGGGCGATTGCGCTGCGCCTGAAGCAATCCCCGATTGTCGGCTATCTCGTCGCGGGGTTGATTATTGGCCCCTTCACCCCCGGATTCAATGCCGATACGGGGACGACGCAGCGCGTCGCCGATATTGGCGTCATCCTCCTGCTCTTCGGCATCGGCGTACATTTCTCGCTCGGGGAACTCGTCCGGCTCAAGGTAGTCGCGGGGGTCGGCGGGATCACGCAGATCGCCCTGACCATCGGCGTCGCGATGCTCGTTGGCGTTGCGCTCGGCTGGTCGCCCCTCGCCTCCTTTTTCCTTGGCTCCACCGTCGCGATCAGCAGCAGTGCGGTGCTCGCCAAGCTGTTGGAGGAACGTGGGGAGGAGGGCAGCGCGCATGGGACGGTCGCCCTCGGCTGGATGGTTATGCAGGACCTCGCCACGGTGGTGCTCGTGGTCTTGCTCACCGGACTGAGCAGTGACAATGGCAACCTCGGTGCGAGCATCGCGACGGCGACCGGCAAGGCAGTGCTCTTCGTCGGCATCCTCCTGGCGCTCGGTGTGAAGGTGCTGCCGTGGTGGCTGGATCGTGTCGCCTCCCTCAACTCGCGCGAGCTTTTCCTGACGGCGATTGCGGGGCTATCGCTCGGTACGGCCTACCTCGCGGAGGAGGTTGGGATCTCGCTCGCCCTCGGTGCCTTCCTCGCCGGGCTTGTCCTCTCGGAGAGCGACCTCTCGCACCACATCCTCGGCGAGATCGGGCCTATCCGCGACATATTCGCGGTGCTCTTCTTCGTCTCGGTCGGGATGCTCGTTGACCCAGGGGTGATCGTCCGGTCGTTACCCATCTTCTTCGCCATCCTCGGGTTGATCGTCCTGGTTAAGGGGCTGATCAGCGGCGGACTGATCACTGTGCTCGGCTACCCGGCAGGAACGGCGCTTCTCGCGGGGGCGGGCATCGCGCAGGCGGGGGAGTTCTCCTTTCTGCTCGCGCGGCTCGGTCGGGACACGGACGTCCTCAGCGCCGAGCGCTTCACCCTCATCCTCGGCGCGTGCGTCGCGAGTATCGTCCTCGCGCCACCGCTCTTCGGCATCGCCGAACGGATGACAAGTCGGCTGGAAGGGCGCTGGATCCAGCGCCCGGAGTTCTCGCCCGAGCCGGACGCCTCCCCGCTCTATCGCGATCATATCGTCGTCTGCGGTCACGGTCGCGTCGGCGGGACCGTGGCACGAGTGCTGCGCGGCTGGGGTATTTCGGTCGTCGTCATCGAGGAGAACCGGGTGACGGTGAAGGAACTGCGGGAGCAGAACCGTCCCGTCGTCTTCGGCAATGCGGCGAACACCTTCGTCCTCGGCGCTGCGGGCATCCGCCGGGCGCAGGGCGTAGTCGTCGCGCTACCGGACGCGCTCGATGCACGCCGGGTGCTCGCCGAAGTGCGCGGCACACGACCGGATATCGACATCGTCATCCGCGCCCATAGCGAGGCGGAGCAGGTATATCTCATGGAGCATGGCGCGACGGAAGTAGTCGTAGCGGAGGAGGAATTGGCCCTGGAGATGGTCCATCACACCCTCCATCGCTTCGGTGCGGACGATGTCGCAATCGACGCGATGCTCTTCGCCGTACGGCACCGCGCCGCCGATAGCGATCACCTCGGCTCGGACGCCCATACCGCGCTCACGCGCAACGAACCGTGACCGCAGCACATCGTAGTCTGGGGTTCCTAGCCGTTCTCACGTAGCCGGGGATCGAGGATGTCGCGCAGCCCATCCCCCAGAAAGTTGAACCCCAGCACCACCACCATGATCGCTCCCCCCGGAAACACCGCCATCCACGGCGATATCTCCATGTACGTCCGTGCGATGTTCAGCATCCCTCCCCACGACGGCTCCGGTGGCTGTGCTCCTAACCCCAGAAACGAGAGCGCTGCCTCACTCAGGATCGCTGTGCTCAAATACACCGACGTCAGCACCAACAGCGGCGCTAGGATGTTCGGTAGCACGTACCGCCGAATCAACCACCCACTGCGTGCCCCCACCACGCGCCCCGCTTCCAGGTACGCCTCCCCCATCACCCCCAACACCGATCCCCGGATCACCCGTGCGAACGCCGGCGCGTTCACCACCCCAATCGCGATCATCGCATTCCGTCTGCTCGGTCCCAACAACCCGGCGATCACGATCGCCAGGATCAAGCCCGGAAAGGCGAAGAGGATGTCGACGAAGCGCATGATGATCGTGTCCACCCGCCCGCCGTAGTAGCCCGTCACCACCCCGAGCGCCGTCCCGACCACGAGGGCAATCGTCACGGCGACGATGCCGACCTGCAAGGAGACGCGCGAGCCGTAGATGATGCGTGAGAAGGTGTCGCGCCCGAGCTCATCGGTACCCATCAGGTGGGCACGACTGAGCCCGAGGAGCCGCTTGGAGCGCTGCTCGGAGGGAGAATAGGGGGCAAAGAGCGGGGCAGCGAGAGCGACGAGGAGGGTGGCGAGGATGATCGCGAAGCCGATCAAGCCAATCGGGTTACGCCACTTGGGGGGGAGAGGCCACCAGCGCCGGGCGGTGCGACCGGCAGGCAATGCGGCAGCGGTGGGGGAGGGGGTGGCGAGGGTCTTCGAACTCATCCTTGCCGAATCCTTGGATCGAGGTACGCATACAACAAATCCACCACGACAGCTGCTCCCCCTACCCCTCGACCCAGGCTTCGCGCAGCCCGGTGTTGAAGTCCGTGAATGAGACGTACATATTCTTCACCCGGCTACGCACCGCCTGGTATTTCAGCGGATTGACCGTGTACATGCCCGGTACTTCGGTGAAGACGATCTCCTGCATCTGACGATAGAGCGGCTTACGCTTCACCTGATCCGTCGTTTGGAGCGCGTCAGCGTAGAGTTTATTGTATGCCTCACTGTTCCACCCGTCAGTCCCGAACCACGGATCGAAGTTGCCGGTGCCCTTATTGAAATCATAGACGAAGCCGCTCGGATCACCCCGCATCCCTCGGTTCGCGGACGACCACTCGAACGTCCCGTCACCGATGTTCTTGACGAATGCCCCAATTTCAAGCGGCTGAACGGTGACGGTGATACCGATCTGCTTGAGGTTATCCTGAATGACTTCCGCGATTTGTGTGAAATCGTTCGGCGTCGTGGTGGACTGCACGGTCACGGGGAAGCCGGTCCCGTATCCGGCGTCCGCCATCAGTTTCTTCGCCGCCGCGACATCGACGTGATACGCCTTCGCCAGTTCCGCGCTCGTCATCGGCCAATCGCCATAGCCCGGTGGGATCATGCCGGTCAGTTGCGCGTCTCCGCCGTAGACTTTGTCAATGATCGCCTGGCGATCGACAGTCATGCTGATCGCCTGCCGCACACGGACATCATGCCACGGTTTCTTCGCGCCCTTGATCGTGAACATGAGTGTCCGGGGCGATGCCGTGAGGCCCTTGAGCACGACGAGCGACTTGTCGTTGGCGATGGAGCGCGCAACGTCGGCGGAGAACGTCGCGCCATCGACTGCCCCGGAGCGGAGCGCGGCGAGGCGGGACTGCTCATCGGGCAGGACTTTGAGGATGATACTGTCGAGGTAGGGCAGGCCCGGCTTCCAGAAATCCGGGTTGCGCTGATAGGTCACATGGTCATTGGGCACGAACTCCACCAGCTTGTACGGCCCGGTGCCGATGCCCTGGCTCACCACATTGATCTTTTCGAGCGTCCCCTTCGGCACGATGGGTGTATGGCGCGACCAGGCGAGAATGCCCGGCACCGTCGGATCGGCCTTCGGCAGAGTCATTTTCACGGTGTACTTGTCGACCACTTCGACACTCGTGAAAGTAAATTGCGAATTTGGCGGCGGGGGGCGGCGGGGATTGCAAGGTATCGAAGGAGTATTTTACGTCCTCCGCATCGAGTTCCTTGCCGTCATGGAACTTGACACCCTTGCGGAGCCGAAAGGTGTACGTCTTATCGCTCGTTGCCTCGTATGATTCCGCGAGCGCGGGCTTGATGTTGAGGTCTTTATCCCACTCCAGGAGCGAGTCATACATGAATTCCTTGCCCCACATATTGGAGGTGGAGAGGCCACCGTAGGGGATAAGGCTGACCGGGTCGCTCTCAAGCGCCCAGGTGATCTTGCCGCCTGGCTTGCCGGGGAGGGTCGCAGGCGCACCTGTCGTCGCGGCGCCGGTGGTCGCTGGAGCGCCCGCAGCAGGTGCGCTCACGGTCGCGGCGGGAGCGGCTTTCGTCGCGGCGGGCGTATTGGTTGCCGCCGTTGTCCCGCCACAGGCGGCAAGCACGGCCAATCCCGCAGTCGCCGCCGCGCTCCCAAGCAATCGGCGACGAGAAACGCACCGGACACGCTGGCCTTGATCGATCGTCATGGCTCTCTCCTCCCCTCAAGTAGTCGGAATCGGATTCGATAGTCCCTACGTGATTTTCCCTGCGGGGGCAGGGATATTGAACAGGGAAAGCGCATTCTCGCCCATGATCTTCCGCTTCATCTCGACGGACATCGGCAGATTCATCACGGTTTTCGGATGATCGAAGTCGTGATGCGGCCAGTCCGAGGCGAAGAGGACACGATCCTCGCCGTGGAAATGGTGGATCGTCTCGGTGAGGAACTGGGGTTCATCCGGCTCTTCGAGGGGTTGGGTGGCGAACCACATTCGCTCCCGCATGTACTCGCTCGGTCGCTTCTCAAGGACGGGCACCATGCGCCGGTACTCCGCGTAATAGCGGTCGAGTCGCCACATCATGTAGGGCACCCATGCCACGCCCGCTTCGGTGAAGGCGACCCGCAGCTTCGGGAAGCGCGCCATTACGCCGGTGTGCATGATGCTGACGAGGTTCGCCATGATCGAGAAGGCATGGCCGACCATCTGCCGCCCGAAGTGGTTCTCGAACTGCTCGATCTGACAAGGGAAGACGGGTAGGACGAGGGTGACGCTATGCAGAATGACCGGCAGGTTCGCCGCCTCTGCTGCCGCAAAGATCGGGTCATACTTGCGGTGGCCCCAGAGCGGATTGACGCCCGCCGTCGGCAGATAGATCGCGACGATCCGCTCTTCCTTCGCGTACTTCTCGATCTCGCGCGCGGACTCTATCGGGTCCTGCGGGCAAGCGAGCACCGCACCGTACAGCCCCCGCTCGCGTGTCAGCCATTCCTCCATCAGCCAGCGATTGTAGGCATGGGAGAGCGCGATGGCGTACTCGATGTTCGGGATCGGTGCGAAGAGGAGCAGGTTATCCGGGAAGAGGATGGCGATGTCCACCGAGAGAGCGGAAAGTTCCTCGCGCATCTCCGCCGCCGAGCGCACCGAGCGGAACGGGTGCATCCCCGGAATGGGCGGATCGAGCTTGATATTCGGTGCGAAGCCGGGAATATCAAGATAGGTCGCGGGCGTGTCTGCCAGCATCTCCAGTGATTTCCGCCACGGCAAGTCGCAGTAGGGGGCGAGCGCTCCCGGCCCGTCGCTCACATGGACATCGGCATCCACCACGATCATATCGGTAACCTGTAAACGCTTCGGGATTGTCACCGTCTTGTCACTCCCATACGGTCGCTCGACGCCCCCTCCCGTGCTCCCCCTTCCCTGTGGGGAAGGGGGCTGGGGGGTTAGGGGGCAGCTACTTACTCAACCAGACCTGCCGCAAGCCGGGTCGGAAGCCGGTGAAGGAGACGTACATGTCCTTGATGTACTTCTGCACGACCGTGTAGACGTAGGGGACGACGAGGTAGATATTGGGCGCTTCATCGACGATCAGTTCCTGTACCCGCTGGATTTGCGGCAAGCGCAGCTTCTGATCGAGCGTGACGGTGGCAGCCTGATACTGCTTCGTCAATTCGTCGTTGTGCCAGCCTTTGCCTTCCGCGAACCAGACCTTGCCGAGGCTCGACTGGAACTCCGCGAACTCGACCACGAACCCGGTCGGGTCCGCGCGCATCCCCTTGCCATTGAGGAAGCCGTCGAACGTCCCGTCGCTATAGCGCTTGGAGAAGATCGCGCTCTCCTCGGGGACGATCTTGACCTGAATACCGACCTTCTTCAGTTGATCCTGAAGGACCTGGGCGAGTGCCGGATAATCGGCGGCGGCCAGGGTATTGATCTGGAACTCGAAGCCGTCCTTGAATCCCGCGTCGGCGAGCAGCTTCTTTGCGCCGTCCGGGTCATAGGCATACGCTTTCTTCAGGGCGTCGTTCGACAGGGGCCAGTTACCGTAGCCGGGAGCAATCGGGCCGGTGAGTTCCGCATCACCGCCGTAGACCTTATCGATCAAATCCTGTCGGTCAATCGCCTTGCTCATCGCCTGCCGCACGCGCTTGTCGCCCCACGGCTTGCCATCACCTTTGATCGTCAACTGCAAGACACGCGGTGAGGAGGTGATGCCGCGGAGCACGACGAGGTTCGCGTCGCGCTTCAGCGTCCGCGCGGTATCGGCGGAGACATCCGCGCCGTCCACCTGACCGCTACGGAGCGCGGCGACGCGCGTGGACTCGTCCGGCAGAATCTTGAAGGTGAGATCGTCGAGGTACGGGACGCCCTTTTGCCAGAAGTCCGGGTTCTTCGTCATGACGATCTGATCGTTCGGCGTATATTTGACCAGTTTGAACGGCCCGGTGCCATCGGCTTCCGCCGTGACATTCTTCCCGGATTCGTAGAATCCCTTCGGGACAATCGAGCTATAGCGGGACCAGGCAATCCAGCCGATCAGCGTCGGATCGGGACCCGTCATATTGAACTTCGCGGTGTACTTGTCCATCGCCTCGACGCTCGCCACGAGCGGATAATAGGGGGCAGCCACCCCTGGGGCAGGCGGTTTCGCCTGCAACTCCACGGAGTATTTCACGTCCTCCGCGTCCAGCTCTTTGCCACTATGGAACTTGACACCCTTCTTGAGTTTGAAGAGGTAGGTCTTGGCATCGGGTGTTGACCACTCGTCCGCCAGCGCGGGGAGGACATTGATTTGCTGATCCCACTGAAGGAGTGAGTCGTAAAACAGCTCCTTCCCTTCGCTGGCCCCGCTGAAGACGATACCGAAGGGCGCGAGGCTCTGGGCATCGTAGGACATTGCCCACGTCGCCTTGCCGCCCGGTTTGGCAGCGCCCGATGTGGCGGCGATAGTTGGCAGTTGCGCGGCGGGAGCGCTCGTCGTACCGGCGACGGCGGTCGTCGCGGGTGATCCGGCGGCGCTGCTGGCGGCAGGGCTGGTCGCAGCGGGGCTGGTTGCGGCAGCCGCAGCCTTCGTTGGCGCGGCAGCCGTCGCCGCGCCTGCGGTCGTGGGTGCGGGTGCGGCGGTTGTCGGGGTCGCCGCAGTGGAGCCCCCGCAGGCGGTGAGGATTTGACCTAAGGCACTCGTCGCGGTAATGACGGCGAGGCCGCGCAATATCTGCCGCCGACTTAGTACACTGGCTACCCGGTCAGCCGAGCGATTCGGGGTCGAGAGATCGTCCATGCCACTTCTCCTTGCGATGCCGTCAATGACTGGCGCTTCCGACGTTCGAGAGTCCCCGCTTCTGTGCCGGTCCCTGCTATGTAGAATTTACGCAGTTGGGACTTTTTTCTGGCGGTAGCAGGCTTTCCAGCCTGCCTCCCTGGCCCTGAGAGGGCAGGCTGGAAAGCCTGCTACCACCGTTTTCCCTGTTAAACTGCATAACTCCTGCTACTCCCCCGCTGCGGATGCGAGTTCGTGCATCACTTCCCGTTCGACGTGCGCAAAGACCGAATCCGCCATCGATTTCTCCAGCGCGCGGAAATGTTGATAGTCGTTCGCCTGCTCCGCCGCCCACTCCTTGGCGAAGTTGCGATTCTGGACATTCACCAAAATCTCCTCCATGTTCTTGCGGAACTCCGGAGTGGCGAAGAGATGCAGGCGGCTCTTCGTCCCGTAGCGGCTCGTCGGTGAGTGCAGCGAGGTCTGGCCGACAAAGCCGAGGCGCGCCGCCTCCTGCATGATGTCGCCCATCTCGCCCGACAGATACATCTCCAATGCGCTCTCGATCTTGTCGTAGCCCGCCGCGACGAGCACCTCAACCGCCGTCATGAGCGCCGCCGCGATGGCCGGGACGAGCGCCTGCTCGGTAAAGAGGTCGAGTTCTGCCTCGCTCTTGAAGGTCGCTTGCATCGCGAAGTATTTAAGCGAGCCAATCGCCTTTGCCAGCGCCAGCGCGGTCGGCCATGCCTGCCCATCGACGTCTTGATGCGCGTCGAGGAAGCTGAGAAACCCCGCCCATTGAGATAGCTTTCGCGGACGAGTGCGCCCATCGTGCGCGGCGCGACCATCACGACATTGATGTCATCCGGGAAGCTGATCTGATCGAAGCAAATGCAGTAGCCCGAGGCGAAGACGAGCGTGTTCCCGGCCTGTCAATCCGGGGCGAATCGCCTCTTCATAGATTGCCGGGGTGATTTCGTCGGGCAGCAGGGAGAGGATGATGTCTCCCTGCGCGGCGGCGTCACGGATCGAGTGAATGGCAAAGCCGTCTGCGCGTGCGTCGGCGGCATAGGCATCCTCCGCATTGCCCACAATGACCGTCAGGCCGCTGTCACGCATATTGAGCGATTGCGCGCGCCCCTGATTGCCGTAGCCGAGGATCGCGACCGTCTTGCCAATCAGCGGCTCCAGGGACGCATCGTCGTCATGGAAGAGTCGTACCATCGGGCCATCCCTTTCCGGGAGCGGGTTGGGTGCCGGGTTCAGCCGACACGGCCAATAATCTTCTCCTCGACCAGCACTTGATCGTCTCTCGGAATACGGCGAGCGTTTGCTGAATATCCGCCGGCGTGTGCGCGGACGAGGTTACCCCACCGGCGTAGGACAGCATGTCCACACCCCGGATTTGCAAGTTGCGCTGAAATGCGGCGACCAACGGCGATGGGATACTCTTCAGCCCCTGCGCATCGCTCGTCATCAGCGCCGCGCGTGACTGCGCGCCGGAGCCCGGATAGCCTTCGAGATAGAGGTGGCAAATCGAGGACTCCCCATAGGCGTATCCGGCCCCGCCTGGCGCTCTTCGAGAACCTGCTTCCATCCCGGCGCGGAGCATCGTCGCCATGCAATCGGCATGGGCCTGCAGCGCGCCATCCGTCACCAGATTGAGCGTCGCGATCCCCGCCGCTGCCGAGAGCGGATTGGCGTTGAACGTGCCCTGATGTGAGACGCGCGCGTAGCGGTCGTGCTGCGCGTCGCCGGTGTAATCGAACAACTGCATGATGTCGGCGCGGCCCGCGACCACCCCCCCCGGCAACCCGCCCGTGACCACTTTGCCGAGTACGCAGAGGTCCGGAATGCACATCCGCCCACCCCTGGTAGCCACTCGGGGCATAGCGGAAGCCGGTGATGACCTCGTCATAGATCAGCGGCACATTGTAGGCAGTCGCGAGGGCGCGCACCTGACGGTTGAATTCGTGGCTGAGCGGCACCGTCCCCCACGATGCCCCGGAGGGTTCGAGCATGATCGCCGCGATCTCCGGATCCTCGCGCAGGATGGTTTCCGCTGCGTCGAGATCGGCGGGGACGACGACGACGGTATCGAGGGTAGTGGCGGGGATACCGAGCGATACCGAGGTGTTGAAGGGCACGGACGCCCCTTTGCCCACGTAGTCATGCCAGCCGCTGAAGTGCCCCTCGAGGCGGAGCACCTTGGAACTGCCCGGGAACGCGCGCGCCAGACCGCAGCGCGAGCATCGTCGCCTTCGGTACCCGAGTTGACGAAGCGTATCTTCTCGGCGCACGGCACGAGATCGATGGATGATCGCCGGCCCACTCGATCATCGCGGGGTGATCGTTACCGAAGTGAAGCCATGGTGACCACACTATGCACGGCCTTGAGGACCGTCGGATGGGCGTGGCCGATGAGGAGCGCCCGCATTGCCCATGCTGTAGTCGATGTACTCGTTGCCGTCGACGTCCCATTTGCGCGGTCCCGCTGCGCGCGTCGATATAGAGCGGCGTGATGGCGTTGTAGCGCAAGTCATGGCCCACGCCGCCCGCGATAGTTTCCCGCGCGTGCGTGAAAAGCGCTCGGGAGCGCGGGCGTTGCTCCGCATAGGTTGTGATCCAAGGTTTTGCCACCGGCGATGCACCTCCCGCGAAACGTTAGGCCAGTTGATTGATGAGTTGGAGCGTGCGCTCCACGATGCGCTGCTCCGTGCCCGGATCGATGGCGACCGGGATATTGACCATCTGGAAGAACATATCGGGGATTTTGTACCGCACATCGAGTTGCCAGCCATCCGGCGGGAAGTCCTGCGCGCGCGGCAGGTAGCCGGTCAACTCATTCGTGTAGCCGAGCACCTCGGTATGCGCGAAGGGCGAACGCGCCTTGATCGTCTTGCCGGTGCCGGCGAAGACCTCGGTGCCGATGCCCGCGATGACGAGATCGCCGATGCGGATCGCTTGAATATCGAAGTCAATCGTCGTCCGCCCCGTCTCGATCGCATCGACGAGCGTGTCCGCCGCCATTGCCATGTAGGTGGCGAAAATCCGGTCGCGGTCGTCGCCGTTCGCCTGCGCGTCCGCGAGCAGCGCCTGCTTCTCCGCGCGGATTTCCTTGGCGACCCCGAGAGGGGGAAAGGGTATGAGGTCCGCAGCAACGACCTCACTGAGTGCGCGCAGCACGACCGGCGGATCATCGTCGTCCTGCACCGGCACCCAGGGCCAGAGGGTGATCGCGGACCCCGACTTCAGCGAGAGCCGTTCCCCGCGCTTGACATGGGTGCGCAAATCCGCAGCGACCTTGATTGCCTCACCGGCGAGCATCGCCCCCACCCGGAACTTCGAATCGCTGCAATCGACCTCGTACCCCATGCCGCCAATCGGCATAATGTCGCCCCCGCACGCTTGAAGGAAGAGGGTATATCCCCCCAGCGCCTGCTCGATCACGTCGCGCGTCGCACCGGGGAAGTCCGGAGAAGCGACGAGGGAGCGCGGCCCCACGACGACGGTATGACAGCCATAGCTACAGAGGATGGCAATGGGCTTGCCACTCAGGTCATCGACGCGGACCACACCCACCGCCGGATCGGTTTCACCGTCCGGCACTTCACCGAGGAAGACGAGTCCATCGGGGCCCATCTCACGCCGCTGTACGCCGATGTGGCACTCACCCCACCCGGCGGCGAGGCGTGCGGGCTGCTGTGCCTCGTCAGCGGCGACCGCTGATGCGACAGTCTCTTCGATGACCATCGCCTGATACGCTTCCTGCATCGCCCGCTGCTCAGGCGACTCGTTATTGAGGCGGTCGGGGGCGATGGGCGCGCTGTGCGTGTGGTTCCAGTTCGTCATCACCTGCGAGAACGGGATGCCAAGCGCCGCGCCGACCCGCGTACGCAACTCCGTCACCTTGCCGCGTGAGATGCTGACGAGATCGACCGCGATCACCGCGAGTTTCGTCTCCTCATTGCTGAGGACGAGGCTCGTGACGGTAAGATCGCTCTCAATCGCCTCGACCATCCCTTCACGCGAGCTAAATCCCCAGGTGCGGATCCCCAGAGGCGGATTGATCGTCCGTCGTGCAGCGCCTGCGTGCAGCATCCCGACTCCCCTCTTCCTGGCGGCAGCGCAATCACCCTCTCCGCCCAGATTATCAATAATCAATAGTCAACGATGTGCGGGCATCCTAGCAATCGCGTTTCACCCTGTCAAGGGGATTGCGTTTTTTCTTTCCTCACCCCCCGACCCCCTCTCCATCGCCCGCAGATCAGGGCATAGTGGAGTTTCGTATGGCGATGGAGAGGGGAGAGATACGAATGCGAGGAGAAAGGGATGCTCAGAAAACGCCTCGATATTTCCGTCGCGTCACCCCTCTCTATCGCCGTACAAAACCCCACAATTCCTCGATCTGAAGGTGATGGAGAGGGGCCGGGGGTGAGGCAATTGAAGTCTACGCCCTGCGACCACCAGCGTTCGTAGTAAACTACTGCCTGAACGATGTATCGTTGATAATTCACAATCAGGAGTGCAGGGTGACAGCAAATCGGCAACCATTAGTGCAGGCGCGGCGTCAGACGCTCCGCAATGAGGTGACCCATGCCCTGCGTCAGGCGATATTGAGCGGTACGTATCGGCCAGGCGATCATCTCGTTGAAGCGGAGATCGCGCAACAGATGGGGGTGAGTCACGGTCCGGTGCGTGAGGCACTCCGAGAACTCGCGGCTGAGGACCTGATTGTGATCGAGCCCCACCGTGGCGGTTTCGTGAAGTCCTTCACTGCGGACGATATCCGGGAGATTTACAGCCTGCGCTCGCTGCTCGAAACGGCGATGGTCATCCGTGCGATTGAGCGCGTGACAGAAGAAGATCTAATCGTGCTCGACGGCCTGATCGCCCAAATGCGTGCCGCCGAGGAGGCGGGGAATGCGGAAGCGGAGATCGAACTCGATCTGACCTTCCATAGCACACTGTGTGAGTTATCGGGCCACCACCGGATGATCGAAGCGTGGAATCGTCTGGCCTTTCCGATTCGCCTCTTCCTCACAATGGCCATTCCGACCCACCTTAGCCTGCACGACGCAGTTGAGAGCCATGTCCCGATCGTGCAGGCGCTGCGACAGCGCGATGCCGTTGCCGCAACGAAACATATGGAGGCGGGCGTCCTCGCGATCGGTGAACAAATCGCGAGCGCCATGAAGCCCGCCGCCCCGATCCTGCCACTCCCCGATCTCCCCATCGAAGAAGGCGCAGTGCCTTGAAACCGGGGAGAACCGCAAAGGCGCAAAGGACGCGAAGATCGCAAAGAAGTCTATGTAAGTGGTTCAATTCCCGTTTCTCTTCTCTTTCTTCTTTGCGTCCTTTGTGCTCTTTGCGCCTTTGCGGTTCTCCCCGGTTTCGCATTGCTGCCCAACCGTGGGCGTGTCAGGACATGTAGATGCCGCCATTGATGTGGATCGTCTCGCCGATGATAAAACTGGCGGCATCGGTCGTGAGGTAGGCAATCACTTCGCCAATTTCCTCGGGGCGACCGATGCGCCCGAGGGGGATACCGCTTTTCAATTGCTCGAGCAGCACCGGATTGCCCAGCGGCGGGCGCTGTAGGTCGGTATCGACCGTGCCCGGAGAGACGGCGAGCACCCGCACCCCGTGCGGCGCAAGGGAGCGCGCCAACCCGCGCGTCAGCGTCTGGAGTGCCCCCTTCGCGGAGGCGTAGGCATAGACCGTGTCCGTCCCGCCGAAATTCACTGCGGTGGAAAGCACGTTGATGATGACGCCCCTGCCACGCGCGATCATCGCGGGTGTGAGGGATTGGCAGAGCGCGAGTGGGGCGCGAAAGTTGAGGCCGAAGACGAGATCGAGAAACGGCGCATCCAATTTGTCCAATGCACCCGACGAATCGGGGAGCCCGCATTGTTCACCAGAATGTCGATGGGGCCGAGGCTGCTCGCCTCTCGTGCCAGATGTGCGACCTCGTTGGGGGAAGAGAGATCGGCGCGCACAATGATGCTCCGGCGTCCGAGCGCGACCACCTCCGCCCGTATGCCTCCGCAGTGGCGCTATTCCCGTAGTAATGGATCACCACATCCGCGCCACGGGTGGCGATCCCCCGCACAATGGAAGCGCCAATATCCCCACTGCCGCCGGTGACGAGCGCCGTATGTCCTTCGAGTTCCACTTCTCACGCTCCCATGCATTCCACCGAGATACACACATGATTATTGATTATTGATAAAGCAACACACATAGTCAAGAGGTGATGCCTGACATCCGAACAGAACTCGATTTTCCTGGTGGTGGCGGGCTTCAGCCCGCCTCTTGGTCTGGCAGGCTGAACCCCGCCACCACCCGGTTTTCTCGTGTTTTTCGCGACTTCGTGGTTCAATGTGCGCGAGGTACGAAGCGCGAGGAGGGGATATGCGCATTGTGGTGACGGGGGCGAACGGGCAGGTGGGGCGGGCCGTACAGCGTGTCGCCGCAGAGGCTGCGGATGTTGACGTGATCCCGCTCACTGCGGCGGCACTCGATGTATCGGACGCGGCAGCGGTGCGCGATACGCTCGTGCCCCTCACGCCGGATTGCATCATCCATGCGGCGGCGTTTACGGATACTGACGCATGTGAGGGGCAAGAGGAACGCGCCTACGCCGTGAACGCGCTCGGCACCGGCTATGTCGCGGCGGCAGCGGCGGCAATCGGTTGCCCGCTGATCGCGCTGAGCACGAACTACGTCTTCGATGGGTCGCGCGCGGAACCGTACGACGAGTTCGACGCTGCCGAATCCACAATCCGTCTACGCGCGCAGCAAATGGGCGGGGGAAATCGCCGCGCAGCGGACCGCCGCGCATCTGCTCATCGTGCGCACCGCGATGGTCTATGCCGAGGAGGGGCGCAACTTCCTCCGCACGATGCTCGCCCTCGCAGAACGCGGTACGCCGCTCCGCGGGGTCGCGGACCAGTGGGGGCAACCGACCTACGCGACCGATCTCGCGCGCGGCCTCCTCGCCCTCGCCCATCAGCCGCTCCCCGGCGTCTATCACCTGACGAACACGGGCAGCGCATCGTGGTACGAATGGGCGCGTGAGGCATTCCGCATCGCCGGATTCACGCAGGAGTTCAGCCCGGTTTCCGCCAGCGAATTCCCGCGCCTCTGCACACCGCCCGCCAACGGCGTCCTCGTCAATCGCGCCGCCGCACGGCTCGGCATCGTTCTCCCCCCCTGGCAGGACGGCCTCGCTCGCTGCCTCGCGAATATGGGCCGAGCGACGCAGTAGGAACACGACGGAGGATAGACGGAACACCTGCCCTGCCCATCGACTCCAGACGCTTCGTGATTGCAACGATCTGTGACCAGATACAAGGTAGCACCACGGAATATATGCATTGCTCAAAACGATCATTTTTGCTATACCTATTGACACGCAACGGGCGAACGGATATGATTGCAGACATTCGGTAGAAAAATAGAGGGAGGTGTGCGGTGGGGAAGAGATCGATCACGGGTCGCGTACTGCGCTGGGGGTTGGTGCTGCTCCTGTTCATTGGCTTGGTCGGCCCTACGTCCACGAGCACGACAGTTCGTGCTGCCACCGATCCGAAGTTTTCGCCCGCCACGAAGGCCGCCGCAGAAGAGTTTGTCGCTACTACCATACTGGTCTATCTCATCTATTGTACTGATCAGGAAAAGGACGGCAGCCATGACCACATTTATACTATCCTAGAGGCAGAAGAATGTTCGAACCTATTAACAGTCGGGCTAATCTTCAGATACGTTATTGACGATCCGCCGGACCCGAACTTCAACTCGATCGCGCAACCCTCCACCTACTCGATGACTCCCGTCGGTACCAGTGCCGAGGTCACTCCACAGGCTGCAGCTGCTACCAACGCCCTCATTCCGAACATGCTCAGCGAATTTGCCCTTGGGCAGGTTCTCTACACGGCGATGAATCGTGCGTCAGGCGCCTTCAATGCGGGCAATGCCTCTGCGCAGGCAGCGCAACTCCAGGCTGCCCAGGGCTTTGCCGGTCAGCTCTTCACCCTCACCAAAGCGCTGCCCACCCTTCTCACCAACCAGGCAACCGCCCTCGTGGGCAGTGGCCAGAATCGCTCCTACACCGCAAGTGACGTGGCCGCTTTCCAGAGCCAACTGCGTAGCAGCGGGTTGCCTTCTGGCACCGCCACTCTGCTTAGCGGCCTTGGCGTCAGTAGTGCGGACCAGGCTTCCCTCGCTCAGCGAGCTGCGGCCGCAAATCCGCAAACCGCGGCATCCCTCGGCGGAGGGCACATCGCACAGGCCCTGATGGATCCGTCCTTTATCAACGCTATCGTCCTGGCGGGGTATGATCTGCGCCTCTTCTCCCTCGGCGTCGATACCGGCATCCAGTTCTATCCCCTCGCCAAACCCGTCCGTCTCATCGATACCCGCCCCGGCTCCTCCACCTGCCTCCATCCCGGCGCTCCCCTCACCGGCGGCGCTCCCCTCTCCCTCCTCGCCACCGGCTCCTGCACCGGTATCCCTGCCGGGGCTCTCGCTGTCGTCGGTAACGGCACCGTCATCGCTTCCCCTGCCACCAGCGCCGGCTTCGTCACCTTCTATCCCGGTGGTGCTCCCCTCCCCCTCGCCTCCAACCTCAACTATGTCCCCGGGCAGACTGCTCCCAACGCCTTCACCGTCGCCCTCGGTAGCGATGGTACCTTCAATGCCTACGCCTCCTCCGCCGCTGACCTCGTCATCGACCTCACCGGCGTCTACGGTCCCGCCGGGCTCACCGTCACCAGTGACGCCACTCCCGCCGCCAGCACCGGGCTCTTCTACCATCCCCTCCCCGCTCCCGTCCGCCTCATCGATACCCGTGCCGGTCAATCGGGCTGTCTCCATCCCAACACCCCCCTCGCTGCCACCACTCCCCTCTCCCTGACTGCTACCGGCTCCTGCACCGGCATCCCCGCCTCCGCCCGCTCGATCGTCGGCAACGGGACGGTGGTCGCCGATGTGGGAGGGAGCGGACCGGGCTTCGTCACCTTCTTCCCCGGTGGTGCCACCCTGCCCCTGGCGAGTAACCTCAACTACGTGCCCGGGGATGTGCGCCCGAACGCCTTCACGGTGGGGTTGGGAGCACAGGGGAACTTCAACAGCTACGCCCTGACGGCGACGGACCTGTTGATCGATGTGACGGGGTACTACGATGCAGTCAGTACCGGAGGGTTGTTGTTCCTGCCGCTGGGGGCACCGGTGCGACTGTTCGACAGCAGAGCGGGACAAGGAGCGTGTGTGGCACCGGGGACACCGCTGGTGGGAGGACGCGCGCTGAATCTGGTGGCGACGACGACCTGCACGGCGATCCCGAGTGGCGCACGGGCGATCACGGGCAATGGGACGGTGGTCGCGGGAGGGAGTGCGGGGTTCGTGGCGTTCTTCCCGGGAGACAAGAGCCTGCCGCTGGCGAGCAATCTGAACTACGTCCCGGGGCAGGTGGCACCGAACGCGTTCACGGTCGGGCTGGCGGGGAACGGCAGTTTCAACAGCACCGCATCGAGTGGCACCGATCTGGTGATCGACGTGACGGGCTTCTTCACCTGAGTAGGAAGGACTGAGGACTGAGGACTGAGGACTGAGAGAGGATGCCTCCCCTCTCCATCGCTCTCAGGTTGAGATACAGAGAGGTTTGTACGGCGATGGAGAGGGGTCGGGGGTGAGGAGACTCCCTCCTCGTTGCTCATTGCTCATTGCTGCGTTAGCGCCGTATGAGGCCGCGCAGCTTACTGACGAGGGGCTGAAGTGGCGTTCCGCGCACGTAACCCGCTGCGACGGCACGCAGCGACGGCGAGGCGGACGCCTCTTCCAGGCGCTTCACATAGGTGTGCGTGCGCGCGATATGGTCGTCGCGCGTTTCGATTTCCTGCTCCAGTCGCTGCGCATAGAGACTCGTCTCGTGCAGGGTCGAGCGCATCGTCTTCAGTTCCTCATAGAGCGAGAGCGATGCCATACGCGCGCCGCGTACGCCCTTCCACGGGTTGCGGCAGAACTCGACGATCGGCTGGGCAACGGCGTCCCATGTGTAGGACGGTGCCAATGACTCGCATCGCGCCGCGAGCGCGCGCCGTTCTTCCGGGTGATCGATCAGTGCGGCGATGGTCTCTGCCAGCGCGCGATCATCCCCGATCGGCACAACCCGCCCGATCTCGTTCGCCTTCACGAGGGCCGCAATCGTGTCACCATCATTGACGACCGGCACGAGACCGGCCCAGAGGTAGTCGAGCACGCGGGTGCGGAAGGCGAAGCGCGTTTCCAGCGTCTGCTGATGGAGGCTGATTCCCACATCGGCTTCGAGCAGGTAGTTCGCGCGGTCCTCATAGGCGACCCAGCGATCATTGAAGAAGACGTGCGTACCCGTGAGGTTGAGTTCATCACTCAATTGCCGGGCGGTATCGAGCATCGTCGGGCGAATCGCGGCCTTCGCATTCACTGCCGGGCGCTTCGTGCCGAGGAAGAAGGTGCGGATCGGGTAACCGCCATCGCGCAAGCGCGCCGTGGCCCGGATCAGCGTGAGGGGATCAAGCCAGTTCCAGATGCCGCCACCCCAGAGCGCGACGAAGTCATCCGGGCCAATGCCCCGCACCACGCCCTTGAGGACACGCCGGGTCTTCTGCGGTGGCTGTGGCGAAAGGCCGAACGGCACGACATCGATGAGCGCCTTGCCATCCACGTCGCGCGCATAGACGGCTTCCGTCAGCCGCCCAAAGATGGAGAGCGCGCCGATCCAGAAGGCCCGTTGGGCATCCCCGGCGCAGACGAAGAAATCGCCGTACGTGAAGAGCGCGCTCATCGACTCGAGATCGCGGGAAAGCCACGCGGGGTCTTGCTTCTCTTCAAGCCGGTAATGTTCGAGGTTTTCGATCAGCCACGGGCAGTAGAGATCGACGATGAAGTATTTCTCATCGAGAATGCCTGCGGGCAGGCGATAGAGGGGCAAAGTCTGCGCGACGATGATGTCATGTTCATCGATCAGCCGAATGAGCGCGTCTCGCTCTCGCGTATCGACGGGCAGTTCCACCACCGTGAATCCCGGCGCATCCAGTCGCTTGCGGACGGGCGCGGCGAGCGTCGTGGGGAAGTACTGCCCGAGCACGCGAGCGAATTCCCATGCCCGAATCCCCGGCCCCGCCATTTCGGGGCCAACCACATCGTAGGTGACGACGAGGACGCGCGGTGCGGAAGGCATCAATGCGACTGCTCAGAGCAGGCAATGCGAACGCCGAACATACCGCTACGCACCCCTCGCCATCCCCGCGCTTCCCCCACCATATCCCCACCTTCATCCCTCAGCATGTCGCTAACCGCCGCGAGTATACTTGGCGATTCGGGGTTGTCAACAGATCACTGAATAGGCGAATAGCGTGTTGGGGACCGGCCTACCCCCCTGCCCCCCTGCCCCCTCCCTAAAGGGAAGGGGTGTCTCTTTCCAAATATTGAGGTGTTCTCCTAAAGGCCACGGCATTGCAGCGAGACTCCCCCTTCCTTTTAGGGAAGCCGGGTGCTCTTTGGGCGGATGGGGGGTTAGGTTCCCCGTCATTGCAGGAAAAGGTAACCGAGCGCGACGAAGCTGCCGACGAGTGCGCCGGCACCAAGCAGCAGGACGACTTGCCAGAGCGGACTGAGAAAGACTGTCATGCGCTGCCAGAGCGGGCCAATCGATGCGAAGAGTCGACCGGATTGCAGCGCGTACGAGACCGTGAAGTTCGCCGCGCCCTCCTGCGGGCGGCCACCATAGGTGAGCGCGAACCCCTCCGGCTTCCAGTTCGTGTTCGTCCACCAGGTGATCGCGTCGTTCGGCCCGCCATCGGAGCGGAGCGTGATACGCATCAGTTGCCCCTTCTCGACCGTGAGCGGTGGCGAGAATGAGAGCGTGTAGAAATCGTTGTCGATCAGCCGTTCCTTCGCGATCGTCTCGGTCGCTACGTCCTGCCATTGTCCATTCGCACCGGACTGCACCACGATTTGTGCGGTGCCATGATTCACGCGCCGGTAGGTGCCGATCTGCAGGGAGATGGTCTGGATATGTGTCGCGTTCGCGGGGAACTGCTGCGTCGCCTCTACACCGTTCTGGATCATCCCAACCGCCCGCGCGGGGTCTTCCTTCGTGCCGGGCGCAGGAACGGGTTTCGGTGTCGCGGTATCGTCCGAGATCGGGATGGTGACCGGCAAGAGTGCGAGGAACGCGAGGATCGCGACGCCGACCACAATCGGCACGGCGCGGCGCAGGTGCAGTATCCTCATCCGATTCTCACTCCGTAGTAGCGGGTAAGAATCGTGCCGAGCGCAGCGAGTTGGAGGAGAACCATTCCCGATAGGGCGAGCCGCAGCCCAATCGGTCGCTCGCGCCAGAGATGATCCCAGCCGGAGAGGAGCAGGAAGAGGAGCGGCGCGAGGATGGGGAAGAAATACCGCCCCTGTAACCCGAGTTGCTCGCCATTACGGACGAAGCCCAGATACCAGTCACCACCGATAAAGAGAAAGACCGTCTGCACGACGACGAAGGCGATCAGTATAAGGAGGCCATTGCGGCGCTGTGGTTGGAGGATCAGGAGCAGGGCGAGGCCGATACCGCTCACGACGTAGAAGGTGAAGATCAGTGTGTACCAGCGATCCGGCATCGGCGCATCGATCCAGCCGAAATTGCCCCAGAACGCGCGGATGAAGAGCCAGTGATAATAGTCCCCCCCCGCGCCCCATTTATACATGAGGTAGTCCCCCAGGGAGAGCTTGGTCTTCGTCACGGCAACCATGACCGGAGAGGGGGATTGCGCTGAAATGTGCGCACTGCCGGTCAGGAATTGAAACAGCGGTGCGAACGGAATCGTCGCAACGCCAAGATCGTGGTAGTACCGCAATCGGAAGAGCATCCACGGGCTGTAGACCGCGATACCGCTCGCGACATAGACACCAAACGCCATTGCCGTCTCTTGCGCCCGTTCCCGCAGTGCGCGCCACTGCGAGAGCGCCTTCACGCACACGATAATGCCGCTCACTGCCGCAATCGGGAGAACGGTCGGTTTCGAGAGCATCGTCAACCCGCTGACGATGCCGAGGGCGAGGGCGAGACGGAGCGACAGGCGCTCCCGCATGTACAAGCGCACCGTAAGCCAGATCAGCGCGGTGGCGCAGGTGTCCATCGCGACATCATTATTCACCATCGCGCTGATGAAGGCATACATCGGCATGAGCGTCATCGCGAGGCCAAGCGCCCAACCCCACCGCCGGGTACCACGCAGTTCAAAGGCCAGGAGATAGGCGAACACACAACCGAGCGCGCCGATAATGCTGGAACTGAACCGGACCGCAAACATTCGCGCGATGATCGGGGCCTTGATGAAGAGTACGTACGGTACCGAGCCGAAGAGATAATAGAGTGGCGAGTAACTCGTGGCGCTCCCACCCGCCGCGCTCCACCGATCCTCGCCCTGCGCTTGATACGCACGCGCATCTGCATAGTTGTAGTCGATGGGCAGATACGGCAGTTGGTAGCCACCTGCCGCTCCATTACTCGTAATCTTTGTGTTGAGGGTGTTTTCCCGACTGACGGTCTCTTCATTCGATTGGACCGGCCGGTTAATGATGTGCGGTTTCGGGATCTCTCGTTGCTCCACGAGATGCTGGATATAGGTGAAGTGGGCCGGTTCATCCGGGGATTCCCACGGTGGCGTCGCAACGATCCAGAGCATACGGATGCCGAGGGCGACGACAAACACGAGGGCGAGATCGCGGAGAATCATCCTGCGCGTCGGCGCGGAGCCGTCTTCGGCCGAACGGAGGAGCGGGCTGATCCGATCCTTGATAAAGTCCCGGATGTGATAGTCGGCAGCCTGATCGCGTGCCCACTCACGGAGACCATACCCCTCCGGCCCGAGCGGTATCAGGGCGGCGAGCGCCAGGAATGCGACCATAAACCACGCGCTGCCGAGCACCCAGACAAAATACGTATCGGGCGCAATTACCCCCACACGCAGGACCAGGGCACAATAAACACCGGCGCAGATGAAGCCCACGATGGACGCCGCGAACACCCCGTATCCCGCCAGCGGGATATGCCGACGGCGATTCACCCACGCGCAGCCAAGCGCGATGAAGGCGAGGACCGGCAGTGCCCAGAGCAGCCACAGCCGCTGACCGACCGATGACCAGGTCTCCGCTTTATCTACGGAAACGCTCTGGATCATCGTGCCGAGGATGCGATTATCGCCGCCACCGGAGGGCCGAAAGCTCGCAGGGAGCAGGCGCACCTCGGTGCGTTCACCGCCCCAGTTGTACGGTACGAGCCGCAGGTTGAAGGTTTGAAACGACATATTCTGTGGATCGGGGCGCAACTGACCGGCGGCTTGCCCATTGACGGTCACGTCGATCGGGGAATCCACGCCGCCCGCGACCGCCGCACTCCGTACCACGAAGGTAATCGTGATCGGCTTATGCACGAGGAAATCAAAGACGAGCGTGGCGCGCTCCTGCGTCCATGCGTAGCGGTTCCCGGCAGTATCCACCTGCGTGGGGTAGAACCCACGCTGGCTGTCGATGTCCGGCGCGGTCGCGAATTCGTCGGGGAGATAGGTGGTGTGCAGCCGGGGTCGCGTCGCGAGGATGCCACCGAATGCGATCCCGGTGATGAGCGCAAGCGCGCACCAAATCAAGATGCCGACCGGGATACGCGCGGCGAGATGGCTGAACGCTGCCCGTTTGATCGTGAGACGACCGGCCGTCACCACCAGAAGGGTGATCAGTGCGCCGCCCAGAATGGCCTTCAGAAGTGGCTGCTCCGCGAGTTTCACGCCGACGATGAGGAGCAGCACCGTGAGAACGATTGGTGACGGTAATTTCATCCCGCTTCTTTCGTAGCGTGACGACAGGCACGCGGTCAAGACCCATAAGTGATACTAGCACATGATTCACGGCTTGATGTCGAGACAACGTTCAAAACGTCTCTCGCATCACCGTATAGTATTCAGTCGGATTGATGGCGAATCTCATCCGCCTCCGCGATTCCCGCATAGATCGACTGCACATGTGGCGAGGTAAGAAACGTCTGCCGCAGGGCCGTGTCAGCGAGGCTTGCCGCGACACCGTCAATCACCGCCAATGCCGCGCGGTACGCGGCGGTCACATCATCGGGCCGTCCCTGCGCCCGCCCTAATTGCGCAATCGTGACGTGCGTCTTCCAAAGCTGCGGCGGGTTGCCGATCTCCTGGGCCAGCGGCCACGCGATCTCCAGTTCGTTTCCCGCCTGCGGGAAGTCCCCTATGCGGAGAAGCGCTTCCGCCCGGAGGCGACGCCCCTTCACAATGTTCTTCCTGCTCTCGCTCGGTTCAGCGAGCGCCAGGCATTCATCGGCATAGGCCAGCGCTTGGGCAACATCGCCGCGGGCCAGGCACATCTCTCCCACGCTATGGAAAAGGTGCTGCGCGATGCGCCAGAGGAGCCATCGGTCCTGCGGGCGGGGGTTGCGGACCACCGCTTCGACCTGGCGGAAATACTCCTCCGCCTCGTCCGGGCGGCCC
Source organism: uncultured Chloroflexia bacterium (assembly GCA_963763655.1). Taxonomy (GTDB): domain Bacteria; phylum Chloroflexota; class Chloroflexia; order Thermomicrobiales; family JALYUS01; genus JALYUS01. The sequence continues at coordinate 34,810 of CAVXPY010000047.1, read as the reverse complement.
AGCGCCAAAAGATTGTCACCCAGATTGACGCGCGCGTTGTTCTGGATCTCCATATCCGCGATTGCCACCGCGCTCGCGACCGCGAGACTGCGCGTATTCAGTGCGATGGCACGTTCGTGATCCTGCAACTCGCCGTAGATCCACCCCAGTGTGTTCATCGCCCGCGCCGCGATCACCACCTCGCCGATGCGCTCGCTCGTCGCGAGAACCTCATCGAGCAGCGCAATCGCCCGGTCATAATCGCCCCTGCCACCACGGGCGAGGGACTCTTCCCAGCGGTTCCAGAGGAGCATCGTGATTTGATGCGTCCGTTCGACCGCGCCGCGCCAGGTGTCGAGGAACGCAAGCGCGTCGTTGTAGCGGCCGGTCCACGTCCGACGCTCGTTGCCGATCATGCTTAGCCATGCCTGACTGAGGGGATCGTCTACTTCCGGCGCCAACACTTCCGCCTCAGCCAGCAGGACCGCAAACTCGTCATGCCGGTTAATGAGCGACAGTAACGAAGCGAGTTGCGTCCCGGCGAGCAGGCGTGCATCGGGGAACTCGGCGCCTGCCAGCGTCAGCGCGGCGCGTAACACCGCCTCGGCGTCCTCGAATTCGTGCGCATAGAGGAGCGCCATGCCACGATATGCCTGCGCCATCGCCTCTCGATGCCGGTCGCCACGCATCTGTGCGGCGGCACGCATCTGGTCGAAATCCGTCGCCGCGCCGGGGAAGTCGCCGCTATCGAAGCAGACATTGCCCCGTTTCTCTGCGACCACGACTGCCGCTTCTGAGCCGGCCGCGCCGAGTGTTTCGCATACGGAAAGTGCTTGCGCATAGAAATGGAGCGCCTGCCCCATCGCATGTGCGGCCCGCGCCTTATCGCCTGAACGCACGAGGTAATCGAGGGCGGGTTCCCATGCCTCCCCCTGGAGAAAGTGATAGGCGAGGGTCTCGTACCGGCTGTGGAGCGCGTTGGCGTCCAGTCGCTCGATCGCGGCGGCGATACGCCGGTGCAGGAGGAGCCGTCGTGCCGACCCGATATCGCCTTCTGCGACCTCGCGGATGAGGTCGTGGGCGAACTGGTAGCTCTTCTCGAGATCCACGATGAGGCGCGCGTGCACGGCGGCCTCCAAGCCGAGAGAGACCGCTTCCTCGGACTGTCCGGTGACCGCCGCGAGCAGCATCGGTTGTACCGCCCGTCCGATCACCGCCGCCGTGCCGAGGAGCATCTGCGCGCCCTCAGGCAGCGCCGCGATCCGCTGGCGCACACTATGGGCCACGTTCCAGGGGACGGCGGCACGGTTCTGGCCGGACGCCTCACCTTCCAGCCACTGCGCGCAACTGACGAGAAAGAACGGTATGCCGCTCGCGCGTCGTAGCACGGCATCATCGTCGATCCGCTGATCCGCGGTATCCCGATCGAGGAGCGCATCGAGGAGCTCGGTCGATTCTTCCCCTGTAAGCGGCTGGAGCGCGCGATGTGTCACGAACCCGGCAATCGCCAGATCAGCGAGCATGACCGCGAGCGGATCACTCGGTGCTACCTCGGTGTCGCGATACGCACCGATCACCCGAATTGGCGCGGCAGCACTCCGGACGATGGTCGCAAGGAGATCGATCGCGTCGCGACCTGCCCATTGCAGATCGTCGAGGATCAGCAATGTTCCGCGCTGGCCCGCCACGTTGCCGAGAAACCGGATGACGGCGTCGAACATCAAGCGACGTTCCTGATCGGGGGCCAGGGTCCAGGTCGCCGATTCCTCAGGGATGACCCCGGTCAGTTCCGGCAGCAGCCGCACTAACCAGCCGCAGTCCTTCATCTCGTCACGCAGAGAGCTGGCTGATCGGTTGGAGAGATAACTTTTCACAGCCCCTACCACTGGGGCATAGGGCTCCAGGCCGCCCGGTCGCTGACATCCCCCTGCGAGGACCGTCCAATGACGCGCGCCCGCCCGCGACGCGGCCTGGCCGAGCAGGCGCGATTTACCGATCCCAGGTTCCCCGGCCATCATGAGGAGCGCAGGACCGCCATCCGATAGGTGCCGGTCGATAAGCGTCAATTCATGGGCGCGACCAACGAACTGTGTGCGTGCCATCTCGTCTGGCTGCCACACACTCGCGGCGGACACTGGGCGAGCGGTGTGGAACGGGGTGTGCGACCGCCGGTCGAGTTGGCGCGCCGCGGCCTCGAAGGCCGCCCGGTCCGCTTCGGTCAGTCCGAGCGCATTCGCGAGGAGGATCACGGTGTCCCGTCGCGGGGCGCGACTGACACCCCGCTCGATATCGCCGACACTGCGCGCGCTAATGCGCGCGCGTTCAGCCAGTTCATCCTGGGTCATATCGGCGGCAAGCCGGTAACGACGGACGATCCCGCCGAACCCATCGGGGTGCGCCATCTCGGCATGTCCCTTCCGCGAGGGCGTTATCACGATGCGCTGTCAGCACGAACCAACGGTGTCTCGTTATGCTACCACACCGATTCACCGAAACTGCCGGTAACTCTGCCCCAAACACTGTTCATCCTTCCTGTCATCATGCACGCGGATCGCCTACGCTTTCACGTGCGAGACAAGGAATGAGCGTGAGGGAGTACGTAAGGAGGTCTACGTGAGTACCGTGCTCGAACATCTCAACGCAGAGGATGCGCAGCAACGCGACCAGTTGATCGACCGGCTATTGCAGTCAACGTCCGGCGTGTTCGACATCTTTACCGTCCAGATCGGCAACCACTTCGGCTATTACCGCCTCCTTGCCGGGGCGGGGCCGCTCACCTCCATCGAGCTGGCGGCGCGCTCCGAGACGAACGAGCGCTATGCGCGCGAGTGGCTTGAGCAGCAGACCGTCACAGGCATTCTCTCCGTCGAGAATCCGGAGGCGGATGCCACGGTACGCCGGTTCCGTATCCCCGCCGGGCATGTCGAGGTGCTCGTCGAGCGCGACAGCCTCAATCATCTCGCGCCGCTGGCGCAGATTACTGTCGGCGCAGTCTATCCCTTCGCTGCCCTTCTCGATGCCTTCCGCACGGGCGGTGGCGTGCCATATCGCGACTACGGTATAGACATGCGCGAGGGGCAGGCCGGGATGAATCGCGCCGCCTTCCTCTTTCAACTCGGTGCCGAGTGGCTGCCCGCGATCCCCGATGTGCATATGCGTCTTTTGGCGGACCCGCCTGCCCGCGTGGCCGACGTCGGCTGTGGCGCGGGATGGTCGAGTATCGGCATCGCCCGTGCCTACCCGAAGACGCGCGTGGACGGGTTCGACCTCGACGATCCCTCGGTTGAGCTCGCGCGGGCGAATGCGCGAGACCTGGGCGTCGCGGAGGCGGTGACATTCCAGGTACGTGACGCAGGCGATCCGGCACTCGCCGGGCAGTATGACCTCGTGACCGCCTTCGAGTGCATCCATGACATGTCCCAACCCGTCGCGGTGTTGCGGAGCATGCGCACACTGGCGGGCGAGCGGGGCGCGGTGCTCGTGGTGGATGAGCGGGTGGGGGAGGTTTTCACGCAGACCGAAACAGATGTCGAGCGGATGATGTACGGCTGGAGCGTGCTGCATTGCCTGCCGGTGGGGATGGCGGATATGCCCTCCGCAGAGACAGGAACGGTGATGCGCCCGAACACGTTGCGACGCTACGCGCATGAGGCGGGCTTTCGGGCTGTGGAGATCTTGCCGATCGAGAACTATTTCTTCAACTTCTATCGCCTCATTCCCTGACCCGCACCGCGCGGTATTGGGGTGCAGGATGCCCATGCGGGCGAGCAAAGGAGCATGTGTCATGAAGCAACGGCTGTTCGCGGTTCCGATCCTTCCCGGCAAGACCGAACAGGCGCGTGCATTCCTCCGTGCATTGGCGGGCGAACGCAAAGCCGAGTTCGCCACGTGCGAGCAGCGACTGGGCGTGACGAAGGAGGTGTGGGCGATCCAACCAGGGCCGCAGGGGGATATGTATCTCTGCTATTTCGCCGCAGCGGACGTTGGACAGGTCGGCACGGCGTTCACTGCGTCGAGGGAGGAGTTCGATGTGTGGTTCAACGCGCAGATGACAGAGACGGCGGGCATGGATTGGGGTAATCGGCACCCGAGCGAGATCCTCGCCCATTACGAGACGTGAGCGATGGCGAGACGGGCTACCGTGCCGTATGGGACGATGAATGGTCATAGGACATAATTGTGCAACAAGGAGGCGTGTATCGCGCCGAATGAAGAGACGGTGCGCGAGCACGCACGCAAGGGCGGGTTTCCTGTGGACCATCATCGACCCGACGACCGCTGAGGGGTGACGCTGGGAACATCGCGATGCCGGTCGCCCGGCTGTCCCGAAAAGGTGATCTCTCCTTCCAATCTCCTCTTCGCATCAGGGAGGGGTAGCATCGCGCTATGCTATACTCGGTCGCCGTGATGGTAGTGCAGCGCGATGCGACAGGCGATCGATCACCCATCATGGGAATAGACTGGGGCGGTTTGCGGGTGAAAGTTCTTGCGATTTGTTCCTCTCTCGACCTCAGCGCGCCATTCTCCTGTACGCCGTCGTGGTGGCAACTCCTCAAGGGGCTCTACGAAGAGGGTACGGACCTCCTCGTCATGCCCTATCACGGACAGGCGACGGATACGCTCTGGTGGCGCGCATTGCCGAACCCGTGCGCAGCGGAGGGCTCACTCTATGAGAAAGTGCGGCCCGTCGTCTACGCCGTTCGCACACATACGAGCGGCAGAGCGAGCACTGCAGCACCGTCAGAAGCTGCCGATAGCGAGGAGGAGCCCGAATCGGCCGCCGACCGCGCCGTGCGTGTCCTCGCCCAGCGCTGGATCCGACCGCGCTGGAAACGCGCCCTCGCGAAGGTCTTCGCGCGCGAGCACGACATCGATGCCGTTCTCTTCCTCACCGTCCCGCTCAATCAACTGACCGGCATCCCGGCCTGGTTGCGCGCGCGGTATCAGGTGCCGGTCGTCTACTATGATGGTGATCTCCCCGCCAGCCTGCCGAGTATGCACGGCTTCCGCTCGGGCTTCCGTATCTATCAGGGGGCGAACGTCGCGGAGTACGACGCCTTTATCGGCAACTCCGTGGGCAGCGAAGCAACCCTGCGGGCGATGGGCGCGCGGGCGGTGCATACCCTCCCCTACGCAGCGGACCCGGAGGTCTTTGCCGGCCTGCCGGTGGCGCAGGATATCGACGTCTTCTTCTATGGGCACGGCGTGGAGTATCGCCAGGATTGGGTGGAGCGGATGCTCGGCACGGCGAGTCGCGCCATGCCGGATCGCCGCTTCGCGGTGCGCGGCACGCGGATGCTCGTCGATCTTGGCCGGACGGAGCAACTGCCCTATCTCTCCTTCAGCAAACTGCGCGAGTTCTGCTGCCGTAGCAAGCTCAATCTCAATATCCCGCGCGCCTCGCATACCTCCGTCTATGGCTCCGCCACCGCGCGCCCCTTTGAACTCGCGGCGATGGGATGCTGCGTCGTTTCCCGCCCCTATCCCGGCATCGAGGAGTGGTTCGAGCCGGGCCGCGAGATGATCGTGCTGAACGAGTCGGATGATGTTGTCGATGTCTACCGTCGATTGCTCGCCGATGACGCCACCCGCCGGGAGATCGGCGCGCGGGCACGGGCGCGCATCCTCGCCGAGCACACCTTCCGACATCGCGCCCGCTCCGTACTGGCGATCCTCGCTGCCCCGACGCATGAGCGACCCGGCACAGTCGGCGCGCTCCGGGCAGCGGCAATGCCGGGCGACTGAGAGGCAGACGCCATGCGCGTGGGCATCAACACGCTCTTTTGCATCCCCGGCGGCGTCGGCGGATCAGAGACCTATCTGCGTGGCCTCCTGCGGGAGTTACCCCGCCTCGATAGCGAGACAGACTACACCCTCTTCGCCAATCGCGAGAACGCGGGCACCTTCGCGCTCGACGGCGCGACGAATGTGCGCGAAATCGTCTGCCCGGTTTCTGCCGCGCGCCGACCCGCCCGCCTCGCCTATGAGTACGGCATCCTGCCGACACAGGCCGTGCGGGCGGGGGTCGATCTCCTCTTCTCGCCCGGCTTCACCGCCCCCGCGCGCCGCCGCTACGCCTCGGTCGTCAACATCCTCGACATGCAGCCGGAAGACCTCCCGGGGAACTACGCGCCCGCCTATCATCTCGTCCTCACCCGCCTCCTGCGGCGCGCGGCCCATTCGGCGGCGCACATCCTCACGCTTTCGGAGCACGCGAAGCAGCGGATTATCGCCGTCTACGGCGTGCCACCGGAGCGCATCACCGTCTCGTACTGCGCGGCGGAGCCGATCTACTTCGCGCGCGTCCCACGAGACGAGATCGCCCGTATCCGACAGACGTACGCGCTCCATCAGCCCTATATCCTCTCCGTCGCCACGCTCCACCCGCACAAGAACCTCGACGCGCTGATCGACGCCTTCGTGGCCCTCCGCGCCGAAAGCGACACACCGATCCAACTCGCACTTGTGGGATTGCGGGGCAATGCCGCTGCAACATTGCAGGAGAAGGTACGCGCGGCGGGGATTGAAGAGGCGGTCGTGATGACGGGGTGGGTGCCGGACACGGACCTTCCCGCCCTCTATCAGGGCGCGGCGGTCTACGTCCTCCCTTCCCGCTATGAGGGGTTCGGTATCCCGGTGCTGGAGGCGATGGCGAGCGGCACTCCCGTTGTCACAACCACCGCAACCGCGCTCCCCGAAGTCGCGGGGGACGCCGCGCTGCTCGTCGATCCGAACGACCGCCCGGCGCTCGTCACTGCGATCCGCCGCGTGCTCGATGATGCCTCCGTGCGGCAGGAGCTAATCGGGCGCGGCACCGCGCAGGCAGCACGTTTCACGTGGAAACAGACCGCAACCGCGACAATGCACGCCTTCGCGCAGGCAATGCGCTCTCAAGGCGAAACCGATTGAACCGCAAATACTGCCCAGAGGGCAGTATTTGCGGCGCCTTTGCGGTTCTCCCCGGTTTGTCAGGCGGCGCTAATGGACGACGACTTGGGTGCCGAGAGGTGCCCAGGTGAGCACCCATTGCGAGACGGGGAGCGAGGTATTCACGCAACCATGCGAGAGCTGGGTACCGAAGTTGTCGTGCCAGTATGCGCCGTGGATCGCCTCGCCGCTCGGGTGAAAGTACGAGATATACGGGACGGCATCGAGGTTGTAGTAGTCGGAGGCGAAGAGGTTGTCCCCCTGCATCCGCTGCGAGGCGAGCCGCCAGAAGGTCGGATAGGTGCCTTTATCGGTCGGGTTCTTGTTCGTGCCGCTCGCCGTCTGCGCCACCAGCAAGGGCCGTGCACCGAAGTACGCCGTCATTACCTGATTCGCAACGTCCACATCGATCCAACGACCGCTGTAGGCGGGCTTATCCACCCGCGCAATCTCTCCCTCCTTCGTCACGAAACTGGAATGGAGGAAGAGGCTCTGCTCCGGTGGGGAAGCGACCTGATACCATTTCGTTGAGCCTTCATACGCCTCGCCGGTCACCTCGGCGTAGACGAGCACGCGCCGCCCGGCGGACCATGACTTCACCACCTGATGGCTCGTGCCGGGGCCGATGCGGACATTCGCGCCACTGCCCAATCGGCCGACCCAGGCAATCGGGCCGCTCTTCGGCAAGGGCGAGGGTTCCTGAAGACCCGGCGTCGGCGTGCTGAAGATCGACCAGGTGGGGACGTAGCGATCCGGGTTCGAGAGCACCTTGTACCAGCGCTTCGTCCCCTTGTACGGCGTGCCATCCACTTCGGCGAAATAGGTCACCTGCATGCCGGCGGTCCAGGTCGTGATCTGCTTGCCACTCTGGTCCGGCGTCTCATAGATCGGGGTGCTCTCGGTCAGTGTGCCGACGCCAATTGGCTGCACGATTTCCGGCCCGAGGCGCTGCAAGAACTTGCCATCCGCCCAGCCAAGGCCGGACTGATAATTGATCGGGAAGTAGCCATCCTTCGCCTTGCCTTCGACGGTAATCTGACGCCCACCGGGGATGACCGTCACCACGTCGCTCATGGCACTCGCGTTGGAACGCAGATTCAGATCATCTGCGGTCAGGGCGAACTCGCCCGACTTCGGCGGGCCATCGAGAACGTTCTTGAGTGGCGGATAGACGTTCGGGCTATATTTCGGGTCGCTCAAGTCCGGTTTCGCGACCGTCGGTTTCGCGGGCGCTACGGGCGCTACGGGCGCTGCGGGCGCAACCGGGGCGGGCTGCGGTGTCGGTGGTGGGTCGTCTTGCGGAGGTGGGGGTGACGGTCCGACAGACCCGGTATCGTCATCCAGCGTGACTGCGAGCACGCTGATCTGTTGCGCCAGAACTGTCGCTGCTGCCCCCGCAATCCCCGCCAGTACCGCTCGTCGTCGCATCATCCACTTCCCCCTATGAAACGCTTCGTTATGTTCAGTGTGAGAGATACACGATCACCGCCCATTCGTCAACTATCCAGAAATGTTCATTGTGTGCCGTGTTACTCACATTGATGTACGTACACCTCGTGCGCACACGACGTGGCATGGAGGTTGCATAGAGATGTCTATGGGATGCAGATCCCGCAGGGGAGCAATCTGGTTCCGCTGGACACGAAGGGAGCTACCGAATGAGTGGTCTTGGCGACAAAATCAAGGGCAAGGTCAATGAAGTGAAGGGTGGCGCGAAGGAGACGTACGGTCACGAGACCGGGAACGAAGAAATCGCCGCCGAGGGGAAAATGGACCAGGCCAAGGGTAAAGGTCAGGGCGTCGTGGGTGAAGTCAAAGAAGCAGCCCACGACATCAAGGACAAGATCAAGCACTAATACGTGCATGTGTCTTCCAGGCCGGGGCATCTGTCCCGGCCTTTCCGCGTTGAAAGATCGCGCGGGCTGATAGGGCTCCCAACGTTACTCCTGTAGTGATACCCCCTGTTGAGTAGGCAGAGATATGAAGCGGCCGCCCTGAAACTGTCGCTTTTCAAGAAGGAACACCTGTGACAGACCCGCCACTCGTTTCGCACACCTTCGCATTCCTCGCGCCGTACAACGAGGCAGCGACCCTGATTGGTTCATGGGATGACTGGGCCGAACATCCGCTGGAGAAGGGGGAGGATCACGTCTTTCGTGTCACGCTCGATCTGCCGGAGGGAGTGCATCAATACCGCCTGCGTGTCGTCTCCAAGTCGTGGTTCTTTCCCGGAGAATGGCGCGAGATCGCGGACCCGTGGGCGCGCGACATCGCCCCGGCAAGCGTCGCCGGTGCAGAAGGCGAATCCGATGCGGCCGTAATTGTTGTGCGTGAGGGTCGCGTCGGCTTCGCGGGCGATGACTATGTCTGGGAGCATGACGACACCCCACTGTCGCAGAACGATATGCTCATCCTCTATGAACTGCACGTCGGCGACTTCACCGGCGGCGACGGCGATGGGGGCAGGGGCCGATACGCAGACGTGATCGCCAAGCTGCCGTATCTTGCGGACCTCGGCATCACCGCGATCGAACTCATGCCTGTCCTGGAGACCGCAGGCGATTACTGGGGTTACCTTCCCCAGTATTTCTACGCGCCGGAGACTTCGTACGGCAACCCCGCCGATCTCAAGCACCTGATCGATGCCTGCCACGGCCACGGGATGCGCGTCATCCTCGATAAAGTGACCAATCACGCCGGGAGTGAGTGCCCGCTCGCGCACATCGACCACGATTACTGGTTTCACCATGAGAATAGCGACGAGTTCCAGTACGGACCGAAATTCAACTATGAATTCTTTGATGATGCGCGCGACGAATACCCCGCCCGCGCCTTCATGCTCGGTGCCTTGCAGCATTGGGTGGAAGAGTATCGGATCGACGGCATCCGTTTCGACGCGACGCGTATCCTGAACAATATGGACTTCCTGCGCGACGCCGCTGAGGCAGTCTGGCAGAAGGCGGGCGTCCTCAAGCCCTTTATCCGCATCGCGGAACACCTACCCCTCGACCTCGCAGTCGTTGAGGGCGATGGCCCAATGGATGCGGTATGGTTCGCGGACTTCTCGCATCAACTGACGAGCACGCTCACCGGACAGCCGACCGGGGGCCGCAACCCCGAAGACTGGGATGGCCTGATGACAATCATCGATCCGCGCCGTGCCGGGTTCACCTCGTCACAACATCTCGTGCGCTACATCGCCAGCCACGACGAGCAGCGCCTGCTCGCCGCGCTCCATGAGGCGGGCATCGAGGGCGAGGATGCATTGCAGCGCGCGCACTTCGCGGCGACGCTGCATCTTACCGGATACGGGTACCCGCTCATCTATGCGGGCGAGGAGTTCGGCATTGATACGCCGCGGGTTGTCGGAAAGAACAAGATTCCCTGGTCCCGCCTCGAAACATCGGCGGGATCGGGGCTGCACGACCAGTATCGGCGCTTGATCTGGCTCCGGCGGGAGCATCCTGCATTACGGGGTGAAACACTGGAGATCGTACACGAGAACGCCGAGGCCCGTGTCGTTGCGTATCACCGCTGGGACGAGGGGGGTGATCGCGTCGTCATCGTCGCGAACTGCTCCGCGAACGATCAGGGCGGGTATGCCTTCCCCGCGTGGCCGACCGATGGCAGATGGCGCGACGTGCTCACCGACGATGTGATCGAAGCGCACGAACAGACGCTGAACGCCACGCTCGGCCCGTGGCAAACCCGCGTCTTCATCCAGGACGGCGCATAACGGCGCTTTCGCCCACGGTTCGTATGACGGAAGATACGCGGCGCTATTCGCGGACTCTCCGAAAGTGTACGTACTTACCTCGCGAAACGTCTTGCGTAGTGCATCGATGCCGCGTACCCTTGCGCGCAGGGTGGCAGGCGACGATGCATGGACACTGGATGCATCGTACCGCTCCCGGCCCTTCCGCTTCAGGCGCAATCCGAATTCGGGACCTGGGTATCGCGGGGATCGTATGCTTTTTCCGACGCTGACCTTTGCGGTCTTTTTTTTGCTGATCTATCCCGTCTATTGGTTCCTGCGGGAGCGTGGCGGCGCGAGTTGGAAACCCTTCATTCTCGGCGCGAGCTACGTCTTCTATGGCTTCTGGGACTGGCGCTTCGTTTTCCTCATCATCATTTCCACAATCGTCAACCAGTGGCTTGCCGTGTGGATCGACCCGCCCGGTTATCGGCTGCGGCGGCAACTGATGATCGTCGCGGTTGCCTTCAACCTCAGCCTGCTCGGCATTTTCAAGTATTACGGGTTCTTCGTCGATTCCTTCAATACTCTCCTGCGGCGCTTTGGCCTCGGGACGCGCCTACCGGTGCTGGAAATCATCGTGCCGGTCGGTATCTCCTTCTTCACCTTCCAGGCGATCACCTACATCGTGGATACGTACAAGGGGAAGATCAAACCCGCGTCGCTGATCGACTTCGCGGTCTATCTCGCCTTCTTCCCGCATCTCGTCGCCGGTCCTATCGTGCGTGCGGCAGAGTTCATCCCGCAAATCCAGCGGCCTCAACCTCTTGAGCGGCGGCAGGCGAGCCGGGCCGCCTGGCTGATTGGCATCGGACTCTTCAAGAAAGTCGTGATCGCCAGCTATCTCACGACCACGATTGTCGACCCCGTCTTCAACCTGCCGGGGCAGCACAGCGCATTCGAGACGCTGATGGCGATCTATGGCTACGCCATTCAGATCTACGCCGACTTCAGCGGCTACACGGATATGGCGATCGGTATCGCGCTACTTCTCGGTATCACCTTCCCGCAGAACTTCGACCGCCCCTATACCGCGATCTCGCTCCAGGACTTCTGGCGGCGCTGGCATATGACGCTCTCCCGCTGGCTGCGCGATTACCTCTACATCGGCCTCGGCGGGAGCCGCAATGGACGCGGGAAGACGTACCGCAACCTGCTCCTGACGATGACGCTCGGTGGCCTCTGGCATGGCGCGTCGCTCACCTTTGTCGCGTGGGGCCTCTTCCACGGGCTCGGGCTCGGCGTGGAGCGCTGGCTCGGCGAGCGGCGAGCGGCGCGCGGTGTGCCGGACCCGGAGACAACCTCCGCCGGGCGGCGGTGGCTCGGGCGACTGCTTACCTTCCATCTCGTCTGTTTCGGCTGGGTGCTCTTCCGGGCGGACAGCTTCGATACGGCAGTGGAGGTCCTGAAACGCGCGGTGACGGCGTGGGGTCCGGCCCCGCTCGTCAGTCTCAATCTGGTGCTCGTCGTCGCGGGGGCGCTCCTCATGCAGTACTTCCCGCCCCGCCTCAGCGAGCGGATCGAAGCTGCGCTGGCGGAGCCGCCGCTTGTCGTACAGGGTGCGGTGATGGGGGTTGTGATCGCCCTCATTTTCGCGCTCGGGCCGAAGGGTGTTGCGCCGTTCATCTACTATCAGTTCTGATAGAATCGGGGGAGACGAGCAGGACCGCGAGGTGGGACCAATGGCCCGTGTGACGCGCATCGAACGACCAACCGATCTGCGCCCAACCATGAACGGGTCTCCCCCGGCAGGGTACGATGCAGCATGGGACGATGTCGCGGTCAATGATCCCCCGGACCCGGAGCGCGACATCGCGCCGATCAAACCGCCGAAGGCCCGCCCACGCGCTGCGGTCGGTGATCCGTGGCAGGTGTTCAACGCGGTCGCGCTCTGTCTTGCCATCACGCTGCTTCTCAATACGAAAGCGTTCGTCAAAGTCGCGGAGGCGGAGCCGGACGGGACGGTCCGCAGCGTGCTGCTCGCGAGCGCGCATAGCCTCGATGCCGTCGCGAGCATCGTCCGACTTGACCGCCTCAATGCATGGATCGACCGCACCCTCAACCGGCACGATGAGGCACCGACCTTTGCGCCGCTCCCGACCCCACTCGCGACTGCCGCCCCATCCGCCGCGACCGCAGTCGCCCCGCCCCCGGAAGATGCCACCGTCACCGCACAAGCCGCGACCGTCATTGCGCAGGGCAGCCCACCGGCTATCGCGCCAACGCCGACGCCTCCTGCCCCCGCCGGGCCACGCACGATCACGACGCAGAATCCGCTCCGGGTCTATGTCGCAGGTGATTCGTTCGTCGAGTGGATGGGGTACGATTTCGCGGATTTCAGCAAGCGCGATCAGTTCACGACCTCCCTGCTCGATTTTAAGCTCTCGTCCGGCCTCGCCCGGCCCGATTACTTCGATTGGCCCGCGCGCCTGGCGCAAGCAATGGCGAAGGACCCGCGCCCCGAGGCCGTCGTCTGGTTCTCGGGCGCGAACGATTACACGGATATGCGTAACGATTCCGGCTCCCTCACGCGCGGCACCGCAGAGTGGACGGCAGAGTATGGCAAGCGCGCGGCGCAGGTGATGGATACCATCGGCAAGAACGGCGGGCAACTCTACTGGGTCGGGCAGCCGATCATGCGGGACAAGGCGCGATCCAAAGTGGCGTCGGACATCAATACCGTCGTGATGGCGGAAGCGGCCACGCGCCCGTGGGTCCATTTCATTGACATCTGGTCGATGTTCAGCGACGAAAACGGCAACTACACCGCCTTCCTGCCCGACGCCAGTGGCGAGCAAATTCGCGTGCGGCAGGAGGAAGGCATCCATCTCACACGCACCGCCACCACCTGGGTCTCCGAGCGCGTCTATCAGGCGATGCAGCGCGATTTCAAGTTTTCCGTGCCCAAATAGTCGGTGAATCCTTGTGTGAGCCTGAATGCATCCGGTCCGCGCGCCAACCGGGCTTCACCTTTGTCTCCGATCCCGCAACCACGACGGCAACGCGGTTCGCCGCGATCGGGCAGGAGCGCAACGGGGTGTACTACACCGGCTCCGCAAGTTATCTGAATCCCTTCGACGCACGTCGTCTCGGCGACAATCCGTAGCGCCGCCCATCGCGCACATCTTCCTCCTCCACGCGGTGCCCACCACTCTCGGTGGGCACTCCTCCCGGTGGGATTGCGATGCTCCCGACGGCTGTCTCGTCGGTATTTAGCTCCGCTTCAGGTGGGCTTCAGCATTTGCTGAATCTCGGTCGCTATCATCGTGGCCGTAGGGTTCGCCGCGCGGTCGTTGTGCGGGTAGATAGTGGGAGGTGTCGGATGGCAGAAGCGGTGACGAGCGGGGGGATGGCGATTCCCGTTCCTGAGCGAAGGAGTGTGTGGCAGGCGTTCGTGGCGGCGGGGTCGCTGGTGCGCGCCATCGCCTTCGCGCGCGTCGCATTCGGCGCGTGGTTCCTCTATCACGAGGTCTACTACGAGAAGATCAGCCACTGGACGGGGCAGACCTTGCCCACCTCGTGGAACAACGCGATCAAGAACCCGGACGTAGCGCACTGGTACAAATCTATCTTGATGAACCTGCTGCCGCACGCGGCGGGCTTCCGCGTCTTCCTCACCACCTGGGAGATCATCTTCGGAATCTGCCTGGTCCTTGGGATCGGCGTCCGGATCGTGACGATCCTGCAGATGTTCGCCAATCTCAACTACATCCTCAGTAAGTCGTATCTCTCCGGCGGCGCGAACCTCGATCGGTTGGCGCTGATTATCCTGCTCACGCTCTGCATCGCCAGCGCCGGGCGCTACTTCGGCGTGGATGGCTGGCTGAAGGGGCGTTATCCGCGCGCCCTCGCCTGGCTCTAGTCGTTGGCTGTCTGTCTTCGTGGCTGCCCGATCTTCGGGCAGCTTTTCCTGTCTCCGCAATGATCCGTGCTACCATTGGGGAGGAAGAAGGGACAGGATAATGGGAACGCGTATTCTCCTGGTGGATGACGATCCGAAAATCGTGCCGCTCCTCGCACGCGGGTTGGCGTACGAGGGGTTCGAGGTCTTCACAGCGGCGGACGGGAATGCGGGCCTCGCCGCTGCCGATGCACACGAGCCACACGTCGTCCTGCTCGACATCGCGATGCCGGGGCCGGATGGCTTCGAGGTCTGCCGCCGCCTGCGCGCGATGGGCGACGCGGCGATCATCATGCTCACCGCGCGGGACGAGGTGGTGGATAAGGTTGGTGCCCTCAATCTCGGCGCGGACGATTACGTCGCCAAACCCTTCGCCTTCGATGAACTCGTGGCGCGCATCCGTGCCGTGCTGCGTCGCAAGCGCACGGGCGGCGAGCCGCTCGCCTACGCCGATCTGACGCTCGATCCGCAGACGCGCGAGGTGGAGCGCGGGGCCGGCGCGATCGATCTCACCGCCCGCGAGTACGAACTGCTCCTCACGTTCATGCGCCACCCACGGCAGGTGCTGACGCGCGACCAACTGCTGGAGCGCGTCTGGGGCTACGACGCGCAGGCGGACACGAACACGCTCGATGTCCATATCGGCCATCTGCGCCAGAAGCTGGAGGCGGGCGGCGGCGCGCGCCTGATCCAGACGCTGCGCGGTGTCGGCTACGCGCTCAGGGAGTAGGCGATGTTCTCGATCCGCATCCGGCTCGCGCTCTCCTTCGTGCTTGTGATGGCGGTCGTCCTCTGGGCCTTCAGCACCGTCGTGCTGAACCTGACCCGCAGCAGCCTCCTCGCCGAGATCGAGCGGGACGTGCGCCAGCGCGGGGACGCCTTCGCTGCACTTGCCCAGCCGCCCCCAGGCGATCCGACGCTGCACTTGCCGACGCTCGATGTCTTCACCGCGCCGGACACCTTCCTCCAAGTGCTCGACGCGAGCGGTGCGGTCGTCGCCAGTTCCGGCAACCTCGGTAGCCGCACGATTGCCTTCCACCCGGACAAGATCGCCACCGGCGCGGTCGAGGAGGCGCGGGTGAACGGCGTTGTCCTCTTCGTCTACGGCGCGCCGCTCAAGGCAGATGGTGAGACAAAGGGGTACATCATGGTCGCCCGCGCGCCGCGCACGATCTATCGCGCCGTGGCGCAGATGCGGGGGATCCTCTATCCAGGCGCGGCGATTGCGCTCGCCTTCG
This sequence comes from uncultured Chloroflexia bacterium, assembly GCA_963763655.1. Classification (GTDB taxonomy): domain Bacteria; phylum Chloroflexota; class Chloroflexia; order Thermomicrobiales; family JALYUS01; genus JALYUS01. The sequence continues at coordinate 19,011 of CAVXPY010000047.1, read as the reverse complement.
CGGGCCTCATGGGCCTGCTGATCGTCCACCTGACGATCCGGCCGCTCGGTCAACTGGCGACATCTGCCACCGCGATTGCCAAAGCGCAGGATCATACCCGGCGGCTGAAAGTGAAGCGCATCCCGGACGAGATCACGCAGTTGCAACGGACGATCAATGGCATGTTGCAGTCGTTGGAGGATGCGTACCGGCAGGTGACGCACCTGAATGCGACGCAGCGCCGCTTCCTCGCCGACGTCTCGCACGAACTGCGCACGCCCTTGACGATCCTGCTCTCCTCGCTCGATCTCCTGGTGAAGGAGGGCGCCGCGTCGCCGGAGTTCCGCACGAGGACAATGGCAGACATGCGCGTGGAGGTGGATCGGATGGCGCGGATGGTGACGCAACTGCTGATCCTCGCGCGTTCGGACGCGGATGCGGCGGTCGCCTACCAGCCGGTGCTGATCGAGGACATCGTCGCGGAGGCGTGCCGCCAGCCGCCGCCGATGAATGGCTCCTCCCCCCGTTGCGTGCTTCCGACTTGCATGGATTGGAAGGCGCCGTCGTGCAGGGGAACCCGGACTACCTCAAGCAACTCTTCCTCATCCTGTTGGACAACGCCTACAAGTACACGCCCGCCGATGGCGCGGTGGAGGTGACGGGCGCAGTTGAGAAGCGGACGGTGGCGGTGACGGTGGCGGACACGGGGATCGGCATCGCGCCGGAGGAGGCACCACAGATCTTCGAGCGCTTCTACCGGGCGACGAACGCGGTCGTACGCGGCGGCACGGGGCTCGGCCTCGCCATCGCGCAGCGGATCACGGAGCAGCATGGCGGCACGATCACGGTCGAAAGCACGCCGAACCACGGCAGCCGCTTCACTGTCCGCCTCCCCCTGCTCAACGAACCATGAGGGGTCGGCGTTGTCTACAGACGCCAACGTGCATGAGGGCGGCCCGCCATCAATTCCGCGGTCTTTTTCAAGCCCTCGTTGCTGATATTCTTCGCCGCGATTCGCGCAGAACGCCACTTGCTGATCGCATCCGCCGTTGCATCCATCTTCCCACGCCGCACCCCCTGGATTTTCACTCAGCGAAAAGTTTGCAGAATCCGCATCATGCCCGTCACAAATCGGCGCGGGCTGCGTTCAAAGTGTCGGAAGGTATGGGAAGGGAATAGAGAACCCACCGGCCTGGGGAGGTCTAGGGGAAGGACCGGAGGCGAGACCTCCGGGCACATGACAACCGGGGCCCCTTGCGGGACCCCGGCTGCCGATGTATGGGGAGGTATGGGGAAGGAATATTCATTTTCAGCGGAGCGGCGAAAGCGCTTCGCCGTTCATGCTCTCTCTATGGCAAGAGGCGTGCCACGACCGTTTCCGATCAATGATGTCCGCGATGTGTGTATTCATCAATCGTTCATCTCCGTCCGGTAGACTGTGTTCGCAGAAGCAATGATCGTCGGGCCATCGCGAGGGATTGTCGGACACCGCGCCGCTATGGATGCCGCGAAATGTGGCACATGAGGCCGGACAGGATCAAGGGAAACGGGGATTTGGGGATGCGCCGTCGGATCGTATTCATCCTTGCAGTGACTGGTGGCATTACCGGGATGCTGATCGCATCCGGGATCTCGATTGGCCCATTCAATGCCCGCGCCTACCTCGCGCATGTACCGCGTGTCCCGCTTCTGATCTGCGCCCTCCTCCTTTTCTGCAACGAAATCGTCAAGGGTGCCCGCTGGGGCACTTTCCTCCAGGCATCCGGCGTCCGCATCCGCATCGTCGATGCGATCAGTACGAGCATGGCGAGCCAGGCGCTCACCGTGTTGCCGGGGCATGACTTCCTCGCTGCGCGCCTCGTTGAGGAGCATGGTCAGGGGCGGTATCACCCCAAAATGCGGCAGGCAACCCCCGCTCTGATCGCTCGCTGGATCACGGACGCCATCGCACTCTCCCTTGTTGTGACGGTCGGTGTCACCTATTACCGGTCGTTCACGCCCCTTACGCTGATCCCGATCCCGATCGCGCTCGGCCTCGCGTTGCTCCTCCGCTCGAAGACACCCGCCAAATGGATCGCCCGTCAGCTTTCGCGCTGGTCACGCACCGCGAAACTCGTCCGCTCCGAGGCCGATTTCCACCGCGCCGCCCGCCGCGTCATGCGCCCCCGCCCGCTCGCAGCGGGCGTCTGCTACAGCACATGCTGCACCTTCATCTCCGCGCTGATTCTCTATACCCTGACACGCGGCTTCGGCAGCACGTCCCTCTCGCTTCCGGCAGCACTCGTCACACACTCGTTCAGCACGTTCACCGCGATGGCGAGTTTCGTCCCGTGTGGCTTCGGCGTCGCGGACGGTAGCACGGCGGCATGGATGCACTACTTCGGCGTTGGCGCGGGGCATATCGTCCTCGTCACGATGACGATGCGCCTCGTCAATATCGTCGTCCGCACTGCGATCGGTATCGCGACGCTGATCACCCGCTATCAGGGAATGTGGGAAGGCAGCCCGCGCCAGTTCGTCCGCCGCATCCTCAGTGGGCGTCCGGTATTTGCTCCCACCACCGGACCCGGATTGGCGGCCCTCCCCATCATGGTCGAGCCTGCGGACGCCTGACACACCCGCTCACCTATCACGCAGTTGTCCATTGACGCAGCGCGTTGCGCCGGAAGGCTTCGCGCGGCTTCCTGGTAGTCAAGGATGACCAATTTGTAGGTAGGGGCGCACAGCCGTGCGCCTCTCCACCAATCCTCCACGCGAACGCAGCGGGAGACCGGACGCACGGCTGTGCGCCCCTACGGGTACGATGATGCCTCGTTGAGCGAACGTGACACCGCGCATGTGAAAGAGGATTACCCGGCGGCTGGCTGCACATTGCGGACGGCGGGAACGGCGATGTGGATTTCCGTGCCGGTGCGCTGGCCGGGGATGGCGACGCTGCCACTGAAGAGGTAGACGGGCTGGAGATACTCCTTGCCGCTCTTGTCGGTGGCAACGCGTAGGCGAGCGAGACATTGTTGATCAGCGCGTTGGCATTGGGCGGCAGGGAGACGCCCGGAGGCAAGCGAAGGTCGATCGTCCCCCGTGCGGGCGCTTGCTGCCACGCTTCATCGAGCGGGATGAGGTCATACGCGCCGGGCATCAACTCGCTCGGCCAGGCACGCTGCACTTCCTGCACGATATTGCCCACGCCAATCCGCACGCGGATGCCCGGTCGGTCGGAGAGGATGTCCGGCAGGGCCTTCGGGTGGAAAATCACATCGAGGGTGTCCCGCCCACGCTGCACATCGGCGGGGCCGACATCCGGGGGGAGGAGATCGTGCGTCGCAAGCCAGTTGCGCGCGCTGCTGATCGCGATGCGATCGTCCGGTAGCCCATTCGTCGTCGTGCGGCGGCGGGCGGCGCGTAGACCGTCGCTTTCGCATCCACCGAGAGGCTGCCATTGCCATCCACCGTGTACACGCCCGCCTTTGGCTGCTTAACCGGCCCGGTCAGACCGAGTTGCGCGCGAGTACGTCCACCTGTGCGGCACTCGGCGGCCGCCAGATGACCTGAAAACATCGGCACGCGGCGGCACCACCGGTGAAGGGGCCGGAAGACGAATAGGTGAGCGCGGGGCGCGGGGCATCAGGCGGAGCGAGGGAGACCGGCGGCAACGCGCCGAACGGCTCATTGCCCCCCATCGTCGTCGGCATGACGAGCGCGGCGGGCGGCGGGACAAGCGTTGCAGCGAGCGTCGGCACCGCGGCGCGATGGCGCGAATCCGGCCCGACGATGCCGAAGATATAGAGCAGTCACGCCGAGGATCGCCGACGACGACGATCACGGGGATGGCCGCCCGAACGTCGCAGTTCGCGAGCGTCGGTATTGGTGATGTGTGGACCACCGGCGGCGGTATTGATTTACTCCGGCCATCCCGACCGCTTCTCCCGTTTTCTTCCCCCACCGACGCAGAACATCGCACTCCCCCTGCACCTGCCGCCGAGGATAGCACACATGCCTGAGATGGCAACCCTTCTTCTGGGTAAATTCGAGGAGAATTCGCTTACCCGGCCGGCCGCTGCACATCCTCCGGGCGGGGGACGAGGGAGACGGGGAGACTGACGAACAAGAACGCAGCGACGAGCGCATCAAGCGCGAGCGTACCGAGCGCGAGAAGCTGAGCCGCACGTCTGATCACGACCGCAAGGGCGAGCATCGCAGAACGCGGCGAGCGCGATCAGACCGGCCTGCCCGGTCACGCGGCGATAGCGGCGGCGCATCGTGCGCGGTACGCCGAGCGGTGCGAGTTGCAGGAGCGCGCCAAGCCGAGGATGATCGGCGCACCAATGAGCACGGCATGGAGACCCCGCAGCCCCACCAAGAGCGGAACCCAGATCGCCAGAGGCAGGAGCAGTAGCTGGGCGCGCGCCGCCCATCGCAGCCGCGCGGCACGAGCGGCGAGGTAGCGGGGAATCGTGAAAATCGTCGGCCCATCATCCACCATGAAGGTATTGTACCGTGTGGCAGAGCGAGTAACGAGTAACGAGTAACGAGGGGGTCCGCTCCCTCTCGTTACGTCGTTACTCGTTACTCGTTACTCTCCGCCGCTCCCGTTCCCCATCGGCAGTCGCGTGCGGTACCATGCGTGGCATTGTCGCCGCATGGAGAGGGAGAAGCCCGCGTGGCCGGAAAATCTGCGCTCCGCGATGCACCCGCGGTAACGACCGTGCCCGCTCCACCGCTCAGTCCCTTCGTCGCGCTCCAGCATCGCGATTACCTCGCTGATCCTGATCGGGCGGTTCGTCTCGACGATCGGGCGGCAGATGCAGACGGTCGCCATCGCCTATCAGGTCTACCAATTCCACCACTCCGCACTCGATCTCGGCCTGATCGGCGTCTTCCGCATCGTGCCGGTCATCGTCTTCTCGCTCCTCGGCGGGTTGCTGGCGGATGTCGTGGATCGCCGCCGCTTGATGCTCCTCACCCAACCCGTGTTGATGGCCTGCTCGGCGCGCTCGCCGTCCTGACGGCAGTCGGGCATGGTCAATCTCGCCGCGATCTACGGGTTCACCTTCGTCGCCGCCGCGATGGGCGCGCTCGATATGCCCGCGCGCCAGGCGATCATCCCCGCGCTCGTCCCGCGCGAGCATCTGCCGAACGCGCTCTCGTGGAATATCACCGTCATGCAGGTGGCGATGATCGCCGGCCCGGCGATCGGCGGCATCGCGATCGGCGCGATTGGCCTCGCGGGGACCTACGCCTTCGACGCGTTAGGCTTCCTCGCGGTGATTCTCGCGCTTCTGCTCATGCGCGCGCGGCTCGGCGCGGCATCGACGGGTGGAGCGCGGGGCTGGAATGCCGCCGTGCAGGGGCTTGGGTTCATCCGCCGCAACGACATCGTCTCCTCGGTGATGGGGCTGGACTTCTTCGCCACCTTCTGGGGCAGCGCGACCGTGCTCCTGCCCGTCTTCGCGGAGAAGATTCTCCATGTCGGCCCGACCGGTCTCGGCATCCTCTTCGCCGCACCCGCTGTCGGCTCCGTGATCGGCGCGGTGGTGATGACGGGCCTCTCGAACCGCATTCACAAGCCGGGTTTCCCGCTCTTGATCTCGGTCGCGGCATACGGCCTCACGACGGTCGGGCTTCGGCTTCTCGCGCTCGATGCCCATCGCGCTCCTCCTCCTTGCGGGAACGGGGCTTGACCGACACGATCAGCATGACTCTGCGGCACCAGATTCTCCAACTCCTGACCCCGGACGCACTGCGCGGGCGTGTCACGGCGGCGAATCAGGTCTTCGTGCAGGGCGGCCCGCAACTCGGACAATTGGAGGCGGGCGCCGTCGCCGCGGGTTTCGGCGCGCCCCTCTCGGTAATTTCAGGAGGAGTCGCGTGCGTATTGACCGTTCTTTTGATTGGCTGGAAAGTCCCGGCCATCCGCCGTTATCGGATCGAGCGATGAACGAAGTGCAAATGCGGGAGCTCGACGCCCGCCGTCTGGCTCGCGGAACGTCCGCTGGATGCGGAGATGACCGTCTGCGCGGCGGTCATCCTCGGCGAGACCGTCAGCGCGGTCGTGGATACGCTCATCCGCCCGGAGGATATGACGCCCGTTCGTGAACTGCTCGATCAGCAGGGTCGCCCGATCCTCATCGTCAACACGCATGCGGATTGGGACCACACCTGGGGCAATGCCGCCTTCCCGGACGCGCCGATCATCGCGCATCGCCTCTGCCGCGCCGCCATGCTCACCGAGGGGCAGCGCACGCTGACGGAAAAGCGCGCGGAGGAGCCGGAACGCTTCCGCAACGTGACGATTGTGCCGCCGACCATCACCTTCGCGGAGTTCATGGACATTGACCTCGGCGGCCTGACGCTCTCGATCCACTATCTCCCCGGCCACACGGCGGACGAAGCGGTCGTGCATCTGCCGGAACTCGGCTACCTCCTCGTCGGCGACGCGGCGGAGTGGCCAATCCCCACCACTGAGGTCGGGCCCCTCGGCCCCTGGGCGGCGGCGCTGCGCATGTGGGCCGCGCGGGACGATGTGCGCACTGTCGTTCCCTCGCATGGGCCGGTCGGGGGGGCGCAACTGCTCCTCGACAACGCGGCCTATCTCGATGCGCTGCTCGCGGACCCCGATGTGCGCTGGGAACCGCCCGGCATCATGCCCTTCTATGTGGAAGCGCATCGGAAGAATGCGGCAGTCGCCCGCCGCGAGCGCGACCTGCGCGGGACGCTAGGAGCAACGCGCTCGGGTAGCCTCTTCCCGACGGCATCGCTACTTCGGTAATACTGCCACGGAGCCTATGCCATTCGCAGCGATAGTACTATCACGCCCTCCGAAGCAAGCAACACGATCACCGTTGCTGCCATCGGCCTGCGGACAACGTGTGCGGATAGTTATTTCTTCATATATTGATTCTTTGCACCGAGCAATATCTAGTATTTATGTCAACATCATACATTGATTCTGCGCACTGATCAATGCATAATGGAAGGTGTTGGTATCACAATCTATTGGGAGGTATGCATGGAGACCCAGGCGACACAGGAGCATCCCAGGGCGCGTCACGCGGCACTCTGAAGCGACGCGGATTGATCGCGGGAGCGGCGGCGCTGGTGGCGGGGATCGCGACGATGAAGGCAACGCAACCGGTGTCGGCGGCACCGGCAGCGCTCCTCTATCCAGCGGCAAGCGGCGACAGCGACACGCCGAACAACGCATATGCGAGCACGAAACTCATCTACAATGGGCCCACGCTTTCGACGGGTGCGGCGGCATTGGACGTCGAGGACAATGGACTCTCCTTAGCACCCGTCACCGCGATGATCTCGGGACGCGCAACCGGAGGGATGGCAACCGCTGGGGTGCTCGGCCAGGGCGGAGCGGGTGGTTACGGCGTCTACGGCAGCAGCAACGGCACCGGCGTCTTCGGCACAAGCATAAACGGCGTCGGTGTCAGAGGCTTTAGCACGTTCTCTTATGGCGGCAGCTTCAGCGGAGCCCTTGCCCCGCTCAGACTCGTCATTGGCGCGACAACGGGTGCGCCGAACAGCGCCACCCACGTTGCAGGCGAGCTCTATGTCGATAGCGTGGGGACGCTCTTCTATTGCACGGCGGGCGGCACACCCGGCACCTGGGTCAACCTCAGCAGCCCTGCCACGCCGGGCGGCGTCACCAGCATTGCCGCACCGGGTGGCACCGCCACCGGCGCAGTCACCCTCGCTGCCGGGAGTAACGTCACCCTGACGGAAGCAGGCAACACGATCACCATCGCAGCCGCCGGTGGTTCCAGCCCTGCCGGACCCATCCTGACGATCCTGCCGACGCCGGAGCGCTTCGTCGATACCCGCAGCAATCTCGGCGGTCTGCAAGGCCCCGTCGCCGCCAATACCACGCACACCTTCCAAATGACGGGGCGCACCGGACAGAGTGGCAATATCCCCCTCGTGATCCCCGACAGCGCGAAGACGCTGATCGGCAACCTGACCGTCATCGGTGCGGATGGCATCCCCCTCGGCTCGTTCGTCACCCTCTGGCCGAGCGGGACGCAGCCGACGGTGTCGGACATCAACTACGGCCCCGCATCCGTGACGGGAGCGGTGGCGAACCGGTTCATCGTCGGGTTGGGGAGCAGTGGCGGACACGGGAGCGTGAACGTCTTCAATCTCTCAAAGTGCGATTACATCCTTGACGTGACCGGCTACTACACGTAGGTAGAGCGGACTCCTCAACGTCCCGTACCGGGCGGGAGCGTTTTCCGTCCGTCTGGGTATTCGTGTGGTCGCACTTCCTTGTATTGCGTGTGCTCCCACTGCATGATGGGGGGATCGTCGCACAATCATGCAGGGAGGGCACGAATGGACGCACCCGAGGCAACCCGCGGGACCGAACGCACGACATTGAAACGACGGGGATTGATCGCCAGCGCGGCGGCGTTGATGGCGGGGATCGTCGCCAGGCAGGCGGCCGCGCCAGTCGTCGCCAACACCGGCGCCTCCTTGATCGTCGGTCAGAGTCCGACCACCTTGCTGTTCAACAACTTCGCGCAGAACCCGACCGCACTGACCTACAATGGGACGAGCGCCAACCTGAACGACCACAACATCCTGACGGTCCATGAAGGCAATGTCGGGATGACGAAGAGCGATAACCCGGCGGCGCTCGCCGGGGTGGCGGGACCGATCCTGCAAACCGGTGTCCTGGGCGTCGCGACGACCCCGGAGAGTGTGGCCGTCCGCGGGGTGCTCGGCGCAGGCGCATCGCCGGGCGCGGCGCTCTTTGGGTACGGGGGTGCGGCAGCCGCGTCGTACGGCGTATTCGCGCAGGGTACCGCAGCAGGCGTCCTCGGTGAGAGCAATGTCTACGGTGGCGTCTTTGCGGGCATCCTCGCACCCCTCAAACTCGCACTCGCCGCTGCGGGTACCGGCCACCCCGCCAGCGGCGCGCACAAGGCGGGCGAACTCTATGTGGACAGTGGCGGAGCGCTTTTCTACTGCAATGTAAACGGTACACCGGGCACCTGGGTTGCCCTCAGCACGCTGCCCAGCTTCACTGCCCTGCCCACCCCCGAACGCTTTGTGGATACGCGGATCAACCTCGGTGGCGTGCAGGGGCCCGTTCCCGCCGGTACCACCCACACCTTCCAGATGACGGGTCGTGCCGGACTGAGCGGCAATCCCGCGCTCATCATCCCTGACAGTGCGCCGACGATTCTCGGCAACGTCACGGTGATCGGCGCGGCCGGGACTCCGCTCGGCTCATTTCTCACCCTCTGGCCGGGGGGCACGCAGCCGACCGTCTCGAACATCAACTATGGTCCCGCCGCGACGTTGGGGGCGGTGGCGAACAGTTTCGTGGTGGCACTGAGTGTGAATGGGACGCACCGCGTGGTGAGCGTCTTCAACCAGGCGGTGTGCGACTACCTTCTCGATGTGACGGGCTACTACGTCTGACATCCGGACATAAAGGAGGGCAACCACGAGAAAACAGGGTGGCGGCGGGCTAATGAACATTAACAACTTGATTGGGTAAGGGTGGGCGCGGGCTTCAGCCTGCCGCACCTGGCGCAGGCTGAAGCCCGCCGCCCACCCGCAATTGCCGGATGAAGTCGTTAAGGTTCATTAGCCCGCCTCTGGTCTGGCAGGCTGAAGCCCGCTTGCACCAGGAAAACGGAGTTCTGTCCGGATGTCGACTACCGACAGTAGGAGCGCGTGCCGCTTTCGCATACAATGGCACGAGCTTTGACAGAATGGCAGATTTCGCAAGCGAGGACGACGATGATTGAGGCCCCGACGCGCCACCCGTTCACCGATCTTGTCACCTCGGAAGCAGCACTGCGCGCGCTCTTGGGAGAGCCGAGCGAGACGGTCATCAAGAAGCAGCTACCGGCGCTCGACCAACATTGCCGCGCCTTCATCACGCTCTCGCCCTTCTTGCTCCTGAGCACCGCGCGGGCGAATGGCGATTGCGATGTCTCACCGCGCGGAGATGCGCCGGGGTTCGTGCTCGTGCTCGATGAGCAGACGCTGGTAATCCCCGACCGACCGGGCAACCGGCGGATCGACTCCCTGCGCAACATCATCGAGAATGGCGCGGTGGGGCTCTTGTTCATGATTCCGGGCGTGGAAGAGACGCTGCGGGTCAATGGGCGCGCCTGCATCGTGCAGGACGCGGATATTCTGGCGCGCATGGAGGCGCACGGGCGCGTGCCAAAGCTGGCAATCGCCGTTGACGTTGAGGAAGCGTTCCTGCACTGCGCCAAGGCGCTCAAGCGCTCCCACCTGTGGGATACGGCGACCTGGCCGGAGCGGCGCGCACTGCCCTCCCTGGCGCAGATGCTCTACGATCAAGTACCCATGCCCGGTGTGACGGTCGAAGAGGTCGAGGCGTCGCTGGAAGAGAGTTATGCGAAGCGCCTCTATTAGCCTCTGGGTCACGGTTGGCATACTCATCGGGACGTTTTTGACGGGATGCGGAGCGGGAGCGTCGGGCACTACTGCACGCGCCCTCCCGCCGCATGTACCCGGCAATCTGGCGGTGATGCTCCGTGCGCCCGGTCCCGCAACCATCGACGTTGGCGGCGTGACGCTCGTCCAGGTCGGGCGCTCGGGCACAATCTACCACCTCGCCTCGCCGCTTGTGGACGATTCGCGCCTCCCGTCTCTCGTCCGCATGATGCGGGCAGACCCACAGGTTCTGGCGGCGGACGTCGATGTGCTGATCCCACGGTTGCTCCGGGCGATCACCCTCAATGACCCGCAAGCCGCGAGTGAGTATTGGATTGACGCGGTCAACCTGCGACCCGTCTGGGAGAAGGGTTTCTTCGGCGCGGGTGTGAAGATTGGCATCGCCGATGACGGCATTGATGCCGACGCGCCTGACCTCGCGGGGCGCGTCCTCCCCGGCTACAATCCCCGCTTCCACACCTATGACACCCATGACCCGGAAGGACACGGCACCGCGGTCGCGGAACTCGCCGCCGGGGCAGGCAATGACGGGGTCGGGGTCGCGGGTGTGGCGTGGCAGGCGCAAGTCGTGCCCCTCGTCATCTTCGTGCCCGACGAACGCGAAACCGCCTACCAGTACGCCGGGGCAGAGTTTGCGGACGGCATTCTCTGGCTCGCGGATCAGGGCGTCAGGGTCATCAATTTCTCCCTTGGTAGTGCCTACGATAATGGCGTGATCCGCGCGGCTTTCGCGCAGGTCGTCCAGCGGGGCATCCTCGTCGTTGCCGCGACGGGCGATGACCCGGCGGAGTCAGGCTACCCCGGCCAGTATCCCGGCGTCCTCGCGGTGGGCGCTTCCGGCCCGGACAACCGCCCCACCGATTGGACGTCCCGCAAGGATCGGATCGATCTCGCGGCCCCCGGCGTCGGCATCCCGGTCTATCTGCCGACGAATACGATCCTCCCCGTCTCCAGTCGTGGTGTCGATGTGCTCGACGGCACCTCCTTCGCCGCGCCGCTCGTCTCCGGTGTCGCCGCACTCCTCTTCGGCGCATTCCCCGAGTTGGACGCGACGGTGGTCGCGGACATCCTGCGCCAGAGCGCCTCCCATCGGGGCGATCCTGCGCTCGGCGCAGGCATCGTCGATGCCACTGCCGCCCTCGCGCTCGCCGAGCAACGCACGGGCCATCGGGGAGTAGGCAGTAGTCAGTAGTCGGTAGTCAGAAAATGCTCTCGTATGCCGGTCGATTTTCGAGAAAGATCGACGGGAGGGGATGACGCGGTATGATGAACACCATAGTTGATCCTCTGACTACTGTCTACTGTCTACCGCCTACTGCCTACTGCCTACTCGCGACCGAAGGGAGCAACCATGCCCGCTGATGATGTGACCCCCGAAGAAGTGCTTGACGATTTCAGCCATTCCTTCCGCCATATGGACCTCGACGCGATGATGGCGCACATCGCGGAGGATGTGACGGCCTTCTGGCCGATTCAGGCGAGCCTCACCCGCCTGCCGGACAAAGCGGCGATCCGTGCTGAGTTCGCCGCCACGATTGCCGCCACGCGCGCGGCGGGTGGCAGCGAAGTCGTCCGCACGCAGTCCGATATGCTGACCCAGCGGTTCGGCGATATCGCGGTCGTCACCTTTCACCTTCAGGATGACCCGTTCGGCAGGCGCACCTTCGTCCTCCAGTGGCGCTGGGACCGCTGGCTGATCGTTCACATCCACGGCTCGAACGCATGATAAAATCCCCCGTATCAGGACATACCGCACCGCAATCTATGAGGAGCGCAGAGACGATGGCCGCACCGACACTACATCGCCACTTCACCGCAGCAGAATACGAACGCATGGTGGAAACGGGTGTTCTGGCCGAGAACGAGCGCATCGAATTGCTCGACGGGGAGATTTACACCAGGAGTCCCATCGGTGCCCGTCATGCCCAGGTCGTCAACGTCTTGAACGACGTTCTTGGGGCACAAATTGGTCGTGAGACGTACATCGGTATACAGAACCCGATCCGGTTGGGTGAAAGAAGCAGGCCACAACCGGACATTGCCGTGCTGCGTCGACGGAACTACACCGCCGCGCTACCGACGCCCGCCGATGTTCTGCTCGTCATCGAGGTCGCGGACAGTTCACATGTGTACGACCGGGCGACAAAGTTTCCCATCTATGCAGCGGCGGGAATCCCTGAAGCATGGCTCGTGGACCTCACCACCGATACGGTGGAGCGGCACAGCGAGCCGCGAGATCGCTACTACCGACAGATCACCATTGCCCGCGCCGGAGAAACGCTCGCCTCGACCGTGATCGCGGAACTGGTCATCGTGATCGATACAATCCTCGGTACAAACGAAACGCCCTAATCACGGCAGTCCGCATGATACGCAGGCTTCGTGCGAGATGCCGGATCAGCGTGGTCTTTCATAGACGACTTGCCCTTCGCGGATTGCGGTCGTGACGAACGCCTGGGGCACCATACTCCATTCCGCCACTTCTGCGGGAGTATATACAAGGACATCTGCCTCGACCGGGACATCCGCAAGCGCGGCATAGAGTCGTGCAGCACGGCGATAACGCGATTCGGTCGATTCCGCAATTACCAGCAGATCGTAATCGCTGTCGGAGCGCGCCATACCGCGCGCACGACTCCCGAACAGGATGACACGCTCTGGTCGCGCAATCTCTTCGATACGTTCGACCATTGTATGACGGATTTGCTCACTGTTCATCATCACGACCTTCTGGATTACGGCGATGTAGCGTTACTCTACCAGAAACCAGAAGCGCGCACTGATAGAGATAGACGATCCCCGATGTTCTGCGCGAACGAGACATGATTCTCAATGAAGATGAAAGCATCGTCTTGTGATCGGCAAGCCTGTTGTCGATTTCAGGTTCCCTCGAACGACTATCCGGTATCGGCAGTCGCGCCGGTGATTGGTGGCGATTGCGTCCACGGCAGCGCATCGATATGAAGGCGAGGAGCAATGGCAATGGAGAGTGTTTTCTCCAGTACGACGCAGTTGGCAGCCGCTATCCGGGCGGGCGACGTTTCCGCCGTCGAAGTGCTGGACGCGCATCTGGCGCAGATTGATACGCACAATCCCACCCTGAAAGCCGTCGTGACGATGGATGCCGAGGGGGCACGGGCACGGGCGAAGCAAGCGGATGAAGCGCTTGCGCGTGGTGCGGTGTGGGGGCCGTTGCACGGCGTGCCCTTCACGCTGAAGGATGCCCTTGCGACGGCGGGTATGCGTACGACAACCGGCTTTCCGCCACTGGATCATGTGCCGCACGAGGACAGCACGGTCGCCGCGCGCCTGAAGGGTGCAGGTGGCATCCTCATCGGCAAGACGAACGTCCCGGCGATGCTGGCCGATTTCGGGCGCACCGAGAATGCCATCTTTGGCCGCACCAACAACCCCTGGGATATCGCGCGCGCACCGGGCGGTTCGAGCGGCGGCGCGGCGGCGGCACTGGCGTCCGGGATGACCCCATTCGAGATCGGCACCGATTTGTCCGGTTCGCTCCGCATTCCCGCCCACTTCTGCGGCGTGTGCGGCCTGAAGCCGACCGAACATCGCGTCCCACTCACCGGCATGATCCCCGGTCTCCCGCCCACGCCGAGCGTCCGCACCATGTCCTGCATCGGGCCAATGGCACGCACCGTCGAGGATCTGGCGCTGATCTACAGGGTCATCGCGGGGCCAGATGGGCGCGATACCGATGTCCCGCCGGTGCCGGTTGACGACGTGCCGGAACTGACCCTGAAGGACCTGCGGATCGCCGTCGCCCCAACGTTTCCGGGCTTCCCAGTCGCGGCGGCAATCCGCGAGGCAGTACAAGAACTGGCGCAGCGGCTCCATTCCCTTGGCGCAGTTGTCGAAGAAGCGACGCTGCCGGAGTTGGATTTTGGCCAGGAAGGGTCGAGCGCCGGTGCATTGATTGGGATGATGACCGGAGCATTCCAACCGGAAGAGGATCAACCACCAACCACCCTCGCCCAATACCTGGAGGCGCTCTATCGGCGTGACCAATCGATGATTGCCTGGGAGCACTTCTTCCACGAGTGGGACGTGCTCCTCTGCCCGCCATCCATGACCACCGCATTTGCGCACTGCGACGGATGGCTGCCGCTGTCGGTCGATGGGCAGGAGGTGGAGTATGGGATGGCCGCCGCCCACTGCGTGCTGTTCAATTACACCGGTCATCCGGCGGTCGTACTGCCGTATACGCGGGATCGTGACGGCGTACCCATCGGGGTGCAGATGGTTGGGAAACGCTGGGATGAATCGCGCCTGCTCGCGATGGCAAAGGCGATTACGAGCGTGACGGGCGGATTCCAACGACCACCGGGATACTAAAGCGGTTTCCGCAATCACTGGCCCAAAAGTCTCCGGTGGGGGCGGGCTTCATTTCACTTGTCTGTACGATTGCCCGAAAGACTACGCATCGCCTTGACGCGTATCGACGCCGACAGTACCATCAATCCCGTTCCCGTCGAAAGTTTCGGGTCGTAGGGGCGATGGAGGGATGCGATGAAGGTCACGGGCATCGAAACGCACTACGCGGCGGCAAAGGGCCGCCCCTGGATTCTTATTAAGGTCATGACGGACGAAGGTCTCTACGGTTGGGGCGAGGCGACCCTGGAGGGTAAGGAA
Organism: uncultured Chloroflexia bacterium; assembly: GCA_963763655.1. Lineage (GTDB taxonomy): Bacteria > Chloroflexota > Chloroflexia > Thermomicrobiales > JALYUS01 > JALYUS01. The sequence continues at coordinate 3,933 of CAVXPY010000047.1, read as the reverse complement.
GCGGCGGTGATCGCGGCGGTAGGCGAACTCGCCCGCTATCTCGAAGGCAAGGACGCCTCCCGCATCGAGCAGCACTGGCACGAGATGTATCGGGGCGCGTTCTGGGTCGGTGGCCCGGTCCTCAATACAGCGATCAGTGCCGTCGATCATGCCTTGTGGGACATCAAAGGCAAGGCGCTTGGCGTGCCGGTCTACGAACTCTTGGGCGGCAAATGCCGGGACCGCATCCGCGCCTACGCGAACGGCTGGTCACGCGGCGCGCAGTCGCCCGAGGAGTTCGCGGCGCGCGCCGTTGAGGTGGCCGCGATGGGCTACACCGCGATCAAGTGGGACCCGTTCAAGCAGGCGGGGCTCTTCATCGACAACGAAACGGCGGATGCCGCTGTCGCGAATGTCCGCGCCGTCCGTGAGGCAGTGGGGCCGAAGGTGGACCTCTGCATCGAGGTGCATGGTCGCCTCTCCCCCGCGAACGCGATCCGCATTGGCAAGCGCTTGGAGGAGTTCAACCCCTTCTTCTACGAAGAGCCGATCCCACCGGAGAACATGGACTCGCTCGCCCTCGTCGCCCGCGCCGTACACATCCCGATCGCTACCGGCGAACGGCTCTTCACGAAATGGGGCTTCAAGGACCTCTTCGAGCGGCAAGCAGCCGCAGTGATTCAGCCCGACATCTGCCACGCGGGCGGCATTTTGGAGCTGAAGAAAATTGCCGCGACCGCCGAGACGTACTACATCGGCTTCGCGCCGCACAACCCGAACGGCCCGATCTGCACCGCCGCAAGCATTCAGGTGGACGCCTGCGCGCCGAACTTCCTCATCCAAGAGTTCGTGATCAGCGACGAGCCGCTACGCAGCCAGTTGCAGCAGGAGCCGTACAAGGTGGTGGATGGCTACTTCGAGATTCCCGGACCGCCCCGGCCTCGGCGTCGAAATCAACGAGGAATACCTCGACCGCGACGACCTCGTACCGCGCGATATGTACTCGATGATCCAGCCGAAGATGTAGCGAAACTGATTGAACCACAGAGACACAGAGGACACAGAGAAGATACAGAGGTAACGAAGAGAGGAAGAGACATACGCCTCTTTCTCTTCCCTTCTCTGTGTCCTCTGTGTCTCTGTGGTTAATTTCCCTCCAACCAGATGGGGTTGGACCAGGCGCGTTTGCTGGCGGCATCGATGATGGTGATCCGGCACCAGGAGCCGGTGAAGGCATCGAGGGGAAATACCGCCTCGGTGATTGCCTCGCCAACGCGGGATTGGAATCGTGGCAGGGGGCGATTCTCTTTGCGCGTCATGCCGCTCTGCCCGCTGATGAAGATTGCCTGCGCGGGGGAGCAGCGGACCGCGAGCGAATCACCCTCGATACGGATAGCTTCGATTATCGGCCCCTGGCTCGAATAGTAGTGGCCCGCTTTGAGCGCCGCGAGGAGCGTCGCAGGGTCGAGCCGTTCGGCGCGGACGTAGACCCAGCCGCCGAACGCGTCCGGGTGCTCATTGAAGTGCGCGTCATCCGCCGCATATGCGGAGAGCCGCCGCCCGTGGGTCGAAAGCAGATCGGACATATACCAACTGTCGGCACGGTCGTTCAGGTGCGCGCAGGTCTCGTTGTACACCTCAACCGCGTGCGCCGCCTCGACCGCCAGCGCCTCATCGAAGGTGAGGTTGTACCAGTGCGGATGGGCGATACCGATGAATGCGCCCGCCTCCGCCGCGCGGGCCGCCAGCGCCGGGCCGCTCTCCCCGCGCACGGGCGGCGCGAAATCGCTGGGAAGGCCGACCGCGACGATATGCCACAAATCACCGGACGCGATGGCGGGCACATGGAGTTCCGCGCCGATCAGCGTCGTGAAATCCTCCGCCCGGTACGCCGTCGTATCGGTGATCGGCCAATTGTACCCCTCAAGAAAATGATCGGTGATCGCAACAAAATCGTATCCCTGCGCCCGATACCGCCGCAGGACCTCAGCAGGATCGAGCGAGCCATCCGAACGATTCGAGTGCGTATGGAGATTGCCCCGATAGAAGCGGCCCGGTTGATCGAACGGCAAACGGTTCACCAATACACCCGCTTTCCCCTGAAATCGACGACGACTGTCTCATCGTATCGCAACAGTGTAAGCGGTACGTGATTCGCGTGCACTGACGCGACGGAGAGTGAAGTAGCAAAGCCGCTGGTATCTCGTGCGGAACCGATTATATGACACGGTCAGCACTCCGCCGCGACTACGGCAACGACCACAGTACTTGTATCAATTCACGGATGAATCTGTGCACAGATACTGTATGCCTACGAAAGCCTGGCACATCACGCGTTTTCTATGGTTTTCTGCCCTGACCCCGTTCGCCGAGCCGAGTAAGCCGATCATATGCTGAGTTGGCGCATCAATCTAGCGTTGACTACTATGGTATACTAAAAAGCGCGATGTCCCGGTGGGACAACCGCGACAATGAAAATCGGGTGCGCGATACTGGCCGCACGGTCGTGCCGAAAGTCGAACGCTTACCGGTGCCATGAGCCCGTCTAAAAAGCTGACTCCGGGATGCTTCCAGCAACCATGATTGTTGCCATCGCGCGAGCGATGAGCACGGGAGGGAAACTTGTCGTTGTGCGCATCCCGCACGACCGTGCTGTTCACTCACCCGTCGCGGAGGAGGACGTATGCAGGTCGTGCACGCCCGGTGTTGTGGTCTCGATGTCCATAAGAAGAGTGTCGTCGCCTGTGTGCTGCTGACTGAACCAGACGGCACCGTGCGACGGCAGGTGCGCACCTTCGGCACGATGACCGCCGATCTATTGGCCCTCGATGATTGGCTGACCGGCCACGGCGTCACCCAGATCGCGATGGAGTCGACGGGAGTCTATTGGCGGCCCGTCTTCAATCTCTGGAAGACGAGGAGCGCACCGTCACGCTCGTCAACGCCCAGCATCTCAAGGCGGTGCCGGGGCACAAGACGGATGTCAAGGATAGCGAATGGCTCGCCGATTTGTTGCGTCATGGACTGGTGAAGGCGAGTTTCATCCCGCCCGCGCCGATCCGGGAGTTGCGCGAGTTGACACGGGCGCGCAAGACGCTGGTGCAGCAGCGGGCCGATGCGGTGAACCGCGTCCACAAGCTGTTGGAGGGGGCGAACATCAAGCTCGCCTCGGTCGCCAGTAACATCCTCGGCAAGAGCGGGCGCGCCATGCTCGATGCGATGCTCGCCGGCGAGACCGATCTCGATGCCCTCGCCGCGTTGGCACAAGGTCAGTTGCGCAAGAAGCGGCGGAATTGCGGCAGGCGCTTGACGGGCGGCTCGCCGCGCATCAGCGATTGCTTGCTCGCTCAACTGCTGACCCAGATCGACTTCCTCAGCGATCAGATCGCGCAGCTGGCCGATGCGATTGCCGACCAGCTCATGCCCATGCAGGAAGCGGTCGACCTGCTGCAGACAATCCCCGGTGTCAGTGCGACGGCGGCGGCAGCGATCCTCGCCGAGATCGGCGTGGATATGGGCCGCTTTCCGAGCGCGAAGCACCTCGCCTCGTGGGCGGGGCTGTGTCCGGGGAACAAGCAAAGCGGCGGGAAACGGTTGAAGGAACAGACGACGAGCGGCAACGTCTGGCTGAAGGGGGTGCTGTCGGAGTGCGCGTGGGCGGCGGCGCGGACCAAGGAGACGTATCTGGCGGCGCAGTTCAAGCGGCTGGCACGGCGACGGGGTATCTACAAGGCGATCGTCGCCGTCGCCCACAGTCTGCTGGTGATCATCTACCATGTGGTGCAACGGGGCGAAGCATATCGGGAACTGGGTGGCGACTATTTCGCGCAGATCGACAGCAGGCGCGCGGAAGGCTACCACATCAAACGGCTGACAGCGCTGGGGTATCAGGTGACACTGACGCCCTTGGCAGAAGCGGAGCCGATCCCGGCCTGAGGGGAGGATTTTCGAGGG
>CAVXPY010000046.1:0-33142 GCA_963763655.1 uncultured Chloroflexia bacterium | reverse complement strand
CCTGCCCGCCCGCGCCGTAACCGATCATCGTTGGCAGGCCAATTACCGGCACCGGCACGAGCCCCGCCACGACCGACGGAAGCGCGCCATCCATCCCCGCCGCGACGATCAGCGCATCGCCGCCCCAGTCAAACAGTCTTCGAGCGGCGCGAAGAGCCGGTGCAACCCCGCCACGCCGACATCGGCGACGATGCGCACCTCGCACCCCATCGCCCGCGCCATCACGGCAGCTTCGTCAGCGGCGGGCAGGTCCGACGTGCCCGCCGTCAGGACGCCCACGCGACCACCGGACGAGTGCTCGCGATAGTCGGCGGTCGTCACGCGCGCGGTCCGCATCCCCTCCCCGACCGCGATCTGTGCGTCCGGCAGGTGTGTACGAAGATGCGCCACATCGCTATCAGTGACGCGGCTGACGATGACGCGGCCGCGCGCCTGCCAGGAGCCCGCTAACTGCCGCGACAATTGCGGCGCGCTCTTTCCCGGCGCATAGACGACTTCGGGCACGCCGATGCGCGCTTCGCGCCCGACGATCAAGTCTTACGGGATATGTGTCGTCCTCCGCGACTGCTCGTCGCTCGTGGCGTAACGCGGCGCGCAACGCCGCGAAGGGATCAGGTTCCGCTCGGTGCATTCGTGCCTCCATTGTTCGCGCCGAATCAGGCGGCTGACGAGCGTCGCGTAGAAGTGATTGCGCGGATTGACCCGCGCGAGCGCGAGTGTATGCCGGGAGGCGCAGATATGCACGACGTCGCCGGTACCGAGGGCAATATCCATCTGCCCATCGGAGGTCAGCACCGCACCCTCGCGCGACGAGGCGACGAGGTCACGCGCGCATCAGACGAGATGACGAGTGTGTCAATCGAACTCAGATGCGGCGCGACGGGCGTGAGAATCATCGTCTGCGTCCACGGCGCGACGATCGGGCCGTGCGCCGCGAGATTGTAGGCGGTCGAACCCGTCGGCGTCGAGACGATGAAGGCGTCCGCGACGAACGTCGTCACGGCGGCATCATCCACCGCGCAGGTCATATCGAGCACGCGCGATGGCTGCGGATTGGTGACGACCGCGTCGTTTGCGGCCAGCACTGTCTCCGACGTACCGTCCGCGCGCACGACCGTCACTTCGAGCATCAGTCGCCGGTCAAGCCAGTAGTTCCCGGCGAGGAACTGCGGCAGCAGATCCACGGCGTTCTCTGGCGTCAGTTCCGCGAGGAAGCCGAGCCGTCCGAGGCTGACCGCGACGACCGGAATATCGCGTGGCGCGGTCAGTTGCGCCGCGCGCATCAGTGACCCGTCACCGCCGAGGACGAGCAAGAGGCGGGTCGCAGCGAGTTGCGTCTCCGAAACTTCCGTCGCGCGTGTAGATTCTTCCCAGCACGGCACACGTCGGCCTCAAGCCGCTCGCGAATCCGCATCGCGGTCGCACGCGCAGCGGGATTCTGCGGATGGACTAACATGCCGATTTCGCCGACCCCCGCGCGTTTCGTCATCGAGCGTTACCTTTCCGGTACGTTCGCCAGTACATCTGCGATCGAGCGATCCATCTCCGCCACATCGTGTGGCGTTCCCCGCGCGACCAGACCCCGAGGAACTCGACATTGCCCGCAGGGCCACGGAGTGGCGACGCCGTCAGGCCGTCCAGTCGGAGGCCCAGGCTCGTGCCGCCGTCGCGACCGATTGTAACACAGCCCGATGCGTCTCCGGATCACGCACGACGCCACCTTACCCGACCGCCCCCTTCCCTGCCTCGAACTGCGGCTTGATCAGTGCGACGATCTGCCATCTTGGGCAATCACGGCGAGCGCGGCGGGGCAGATGAGCGCGAGTGAGATAAACGACACATCAATGACCGTCAGGGCGACGGGCTCCGGAAGGCTCGTGACGTATCGGGCGTTCGTCCGATCCATCACGACGACGCGTGGGTCTTGGCGAATGCGGTAGTCGAGTTGACCGTAGCCGACATCAATCGCATAGACGCGCGCTGCGCCCCGCTGCAAGCAAGCAATCCGTAAAGCCGCCCGTGCTTGCGCCGAAGTCCGCGCAGACGCGACCCGACACATCTAGCCCGAACGCCGTCAGTGCGTGATCCAGCTTTTCCCCACCGCGGCTGACGAATCTCTGGCGGCGCGATCAAGAACCTCTACATCTGCTGAGACGAGTTCGCCCGCTTTCGTGCGAGTGTCTGTGCCGACGCGCACCTGCCCGGCAAGAATAATCGCCTGCGCCTGGCTCCGGCTCTTCACGAGCGCACGATCGACGAGCAATTGATCGAGGCGAACGCGGGGCGTTCGCGCTTTACGTGGTTCGGACATGGCGGAGGGCGTCTGCGGTGGCTGCCGCGTCGCGAGACGGAATTGCTGGGAATGGACATGGCAAATCGCGACCGCGAGCGCGTCGGCGGCATCGTCGGGATGGGGCATCGCATCGAGGTGCAGAAGGATGCGCACCATCTCCTGCATCTGCGCCTTATCCGCTTTGCCGTAGCCGGCGATTGCCTGCTTCACTTCGATCGGGCGATACTCCGAGACGGGCGATGTCCGCATTCGCGGCGGCGAGGAGAATGACACCGCGCGCCTGCATGACGGGCAGCGCAGTCGTCACATTCTTCGAGAAGAACAATTGCTCCACCGCGACCGCATCGGGTAGATGCTCGGCGATGAGGCGCGAGACGGCATCATAGAGCCGCTGCAGTCGCTTCTCGGGCGAAAGCGAGTTTTCCGTGCGCACGACACCGTACGCCACGATCTCGGGGTCACGGTCGCCGCGCACGACGCCGTAGCCGAGGATCGCCGTGCCTGGATCAATGCCGAGAGTGATGCCAGGCATCGGCCACGCCTCCGTCCTATGCGCTCACCTGCGCGAGGACGTCGTCAGAGATTTCGAGATTCGAGAACACCTGCTGCACATCGTCGAGGTCTTCCAATTTCTCGATCATGCGGAGCGTCTGCATCGTCTGGCTGTCATCCAGTTCAATCGGGGTGGAGGCGATATAGCGCAGGCCCGCCTCATCGACTGCAAGGCCCATGCGCACGGATCGCCTCTTCGACCGCCTTCAAGTCCTGCGGCTCCGTGTACGCCTCGGTCACGCCATCGCTCGTCTCGACATCCGCCGCACCCGCATCAATCGCGGAGAGTGCGACCTCATCGGCGTCCTTGCCGTCGGTATTGATGGTAATGACGCCCCGATTGGCGAACATCCACCCGACCGAGCCGGACTCACCCATATTCCCGCCATGCTTCGCGAAGACGCTGCGCACTTCGGAGACGGTGCGGTTGCGATTGTCCGTCAGGGCCTGCACGAGGATCGCCGCGCCCCCCGGCCCGAACCCCTCATACATCACGTCGTCGTAGTTCGACGCATCACCTTCACCGAGCGCCTTCTTGATCGAGCGGTCGATGTTATCGTTCGGCATGTTGCTGGTCTTCGCCTTCTGGACGGCGAGACGCAAGCGGTAGTTCGCTTCCACATCCCCACTGCCACCGGAGCGAACTGCGACCGTTATTTCGCGCGCGAGTTTCGTGAACAGCGCGCCGCGCTGCACGTCTTTCGCGCCCTTCTGATGCTTGATGGAACTCCATTTTGAATGTCCGGACATTGCGCTACTCCTTGCATCCCGGTCCGGACGAGCCGCCTACCCGCCGACCGTTAACCCTCCCAGAATAACACGTACGGACAGGTGGCCGCAAATGCTCGTTGCTTAACCTCACCCCCCGGCCCCCTCTCCATCGCCCATAAACCACGAAATAGAAAGGTCCGTGCGGCGATGGAGAGGGGGAGGGATGAATATGGGGAAACGGGATGTTCAGAGAACACCACGGCATTTCCTGCGCGTCACACCTCTCTAACACCGTACAAACCTGCCCGTACCGTGATCGAGGGGCGATGGAGAGGGGCCGGGGGTGAGGATTAACGTGTAAGCTTACTCGCCGCAGCGCGGTCGAGAAGGAACGTCACGGTGCCATCAGGTGTCTGGACGCCCTGTGAGGGATATTCCACCGGGTTGGCTGGCCCTTCGAGCACCGCATGGATCGCGTCCGCTTTTTCCGCTCCGCCGATAAGGAAGAGCACTTGCGCTGCGGCGTCGAGCACCGGATAGGTGAGGGTGAGCCGCCAACTGTCGAACTTCGGCACGTAGTTCGCCGTCACCAGCCGCTCGACGACGGTTAACGCTTCGGTATGCGGAAAGAGCGACGCCGTGTGTCCGTCGGGGCCCATACCGAGCAGGATGAGATCGAACTGCGGGATGCGACCGGGCGAGAGGCCGAAGACATCGCCCAACCTGGCATCATAGGTGACGGCGGCACTCTGCGGATCCCGCTCGCCTTCCATGCGGAAAACCTGCTCCGGCAGGATCGGCACATGATCGAGGAGTGCCGCGCGCGCCATGCGATAGTTGCTCTCCTTGTCATCCGGCGGGACGCAGCGCTCATCACCGAAGAAGATATAGACGGATGCCCACGGCACCGCGTCACGATACGCGGGCGAGGCGAGGAGGCGATACAAACGCTCCGGCGTGGAGCCACCGGCGAGGGCAACGGTGAATCGGTTCGCCCGCGTCACCGCCTCATTCGCCAGCGCAACGAAGCGCTCCGCCGCCGCCTGGCTCACTGCATCGAGGTCTGGGAGCACCACTACATCGCGCGTGCCTTCGGTCACCGGGTCCCTCCACTTCTTGGGCTGGCAAGACGGGCCGCGACCCCCAGCGCCTCATCGTAGACATGATCGCGTCGCGCCGTGCTCACTTCTTGTGCGAGCACTTCCGCGACCGTCGCTTCCTGCATTGGCACGATCCGTTCCTGCGGCGTTTGGCCCTGGATCGTCATCGTCACCACCGTATGCTCGCGGTCGTCAGCACGACGGATAATGAACGTGGCGCTATTTTCCCCCGCCTGGGCGGTGAGCGTGGTTTCGATGAGGCAACCGGGCGGCAGGTCCGCGCAGGCCGAGCCGAGAACTCCAGAGTGATCGGTGCGTCGCCATTGCGGACGACGAGAAGCGCCTCCCGCCCGAACCGGCGTAGATTGGGAATCACCTCCCAGCCAAGCCGGGACGTGAGCCAACTGACATACAAGAGCGCCTGCTCGGCATTGATACGAAACACTTTCCGCCTGCGCGTACGTGACCTGCACGCGATGGATACCATCGAGGATAGTTCCGAGTCGTCGGTGCATCGAAGAACTGCGCCGTCAGTTCCCGCCACGGCGTGAGCCGTGCCCAGGCGAGATCGCGCAAGGCGACGCCGGGGTATTCCTCCGCCCCGATTGTGTGCAGCCGTGCCAGCGCCGCCAGTGAATCGGGAAAGGTGCTTGAGTCGATCACCAACTGGTCGGACGCATCCATCATGGTCGGGAAAATCGGGTGCGTGAAGAGGCCGTCACCCGGCCACCAGAGCACGACCGGCACTTCGGGGATGAGCAGCGGAATTACCGTACCGGGGAACTGCCGAACGCCATCACCTGCCGCTTCGAGGATAACTTGCTCTGACCCGACCATGTCCGCCGCGCCGAGATATTCGCACTGCGCGGAAATCCAGGCGCGCAAGCGCGAGTCCGCGTCATCGCTTGTGTGAGGATGATCGTGCGGGAGGGGTGCTGTCGCCCCACGCTTGCGCCGCGACTCCTGCGCGTCCGATGCGCTCGCCGTCGACCCGCGAAGATCGATCAGATTGAGGATATACGCCTGCATCCTCGAACGGCCACCGGCCCTGGCTCGTCATCCACAGTTGCGTCAGCGCATCCTCGATGTCACGGACGTCGACCGGCTGCGCGCTCGTTCGGCGCGGCGCGACCGGCGTTCGTGTTGGCCTCATCCGTCGCCATCGTCCACCTCCTACCGTGTCCGCAGCCGGCGCCACGTCCGTCCATCGCGCGCGAGCAGTTCGTGCGCGCGCTCCGGTCCCCATGTCCCGGCATCGTAGTTCGGGAACTGCGGCGGCGCGACCATTTTCCACCCTTCGATGAATCGCCGTAATCAGCGACCACGCCACCTCGACCTCATCGCGCCGCGTGAAGAGCGTCGAGTCGCCGAGCATACAGTCCAGGAGCAACCGCTCGTAGGCGTCCGGCGGCTCGACACCGAAATAGGTGCCGTATCGGAAATCCATGTTCACCGAGCGAATCTGCACCGTCGGCCCCGGCACTTTGGAGCCGAACTTGATCGAAATTCCCTCGTCCGGCTGGATCTGCAGGGCGAGGACATTCGGTTCCATACTGTCCGCCGCGCGGTCGAAGAGGAGATGCGGCGCGGGCTTGAATTGGATCGCGACTTCGGTGACCCGCTTCGGTAGCGCCTTGCCGGTGCGGAGATAGAAGGGCACCCCCGCCCAGCGCCAGTTATCGATAAAGAACTTGAGCGCGACGAAGGTCTCGGTCAGCGAGTGCGGCGCGACGCCCGTCTCCTCCCGATAGCCGGGGATCGGATGCCCCGCGACATCGCCGGACCCATACTGCCCCCGCACGGTGAAGGTATTGACATCCTCCGGGTGGATCGGCCGGATCGCGTGCAGGACTTTCGTCTTCTCATCTCGTACACCCGTCGCGTCGTTCGCGACGGGCGGTTCCATTCCAATGAGCGAGACGAGTTGCATCATGTGGTTCTGTACCATATCGCGGAGCGCGCCGGACTCCTCGTAGTAGCCACCGCGCCCCTCGACACCGATGCTCTCCGCAACGGTGATCTGGACATGATCGACATAGCCACGGTTCCAGAGTGGCTCGAAGATGCCGTTCGCGAACCGGAAGACGAGGATATTCTGCACCGTCTCCTTGCCGAGGTAATGGTCGATGCGGAAGACCTGTCGCTCGGAAAAGACCTCGGCCAGTTGATTGTTCAACTCGCGGGCGGACTCGAGATCGTGCCCGAACGGCTTCTCGATGATGATCCGCTGCCACGGCCCCTCCTCGGGGACGCCCGGCGCGGCGCGGCGCGCGAGGCCGTGCTCGCCCAGTTGACTGATGATCTCGCTGTAGTTCGAGGGCGCGGTGGCGAGGTAGAAGACGCGATTGCCGCAGGTGCCGCGCTCGCGGTCAATATCATCAAGGAGCGCACCGAGCCGGGCGTAACCGTCGCTGTCGTGAAACTCGGTCTGGTGGTAGTAAATCCCCTGCGAGAAGTTCTCCCAGATCGTTTCCTGCGCCGGGCGCACGCGCGAGAACTCGTTGATGCCCGCCTTCATCTGATCGCGGAAGGTATCGTTGCCAATCGGGCGGCGCGCGACGCCGACCACCGTGAATCCCCCTGGAAGCAACCGCTCGCGGGCGAGGTTATAGAGCGCGGGGACCAGTTTCCGCCGCGTGAGATCGCCGGACGCGCCGAAGATGACCATCACGCACGGCTCGGGGGTTCGTTGCAAGCGCAACCCTTCACGTAAAGGATTGAGCACCGTCGTTTCGAGCATCCAGACGTTCTCCTCAACGAGTAGTCGGTATTCGGTAGTCGGTAGTCAGTTGGTCCGGCGCATTTTCTGACTACTGACTACCGACTACCGACTACTGACTACTAATCTACTCCCCAACCGGCGATGCGGCTCCGGCAAACTGTTCGGTCTTCGCGCGTACGTCCTCGAGGACTGCTTCGAAGGAATCGGCGAACTGCTTGATCCCCGCGTCCTGGAGGTCCTGCGTCACCTTCGCCATATCGATACCGGCATCCGCGAGGTCCCGCAACACCTGTTGCGCGCCCGCGTAATCCTCTTCGACCGAGTTGCGCACCTGCCCGTGATCGCGGAACGCCTCGATGGTCGGTGGCCCCATCGTATCGACGGTGTCGGGGCCGATTAGCTCTTCCGCGTAGAGGATGTCCCGATAGGCCGGGTTCTTCGCGCCCGTGCTCGCCCAGAGGGGGCGCTGCACCTGCGCGCCCTTCGCCGCGAGCGGCTCCCAGCGTGGCCCGCTGAAGTCCGCCCGGAAGGTGTGGTACGCCTCTTTCGCGTTCGCAATCGCCGCCTTGCCGAGCAGGCTCTGCAATTTCTCCTTCTCCGCACCGGAGGCATTCTTGATCTTCTCATCGAGCATCTTGTCCACCGCGACATCGACCCGGCTGACGAAGAACGAGCCCACCGATGCGAGGCGATCTACCGGCTGACCCTGCGCTGACACGCTCCTCGACCGCCTCGATGTAGGCGTTCATCACATCGCGATAGGACGCGATGGAGAAGACGAGCGTGACATTGACATTGATCCCCTCGATCAACACCTGTTTGATCGCCGCGATCCCCTCCGGCGCGGCGGGAATCTTGACCATCACATTCGGGCGATCGACCGTCTTCCAAAGTCGCTTGGCCTCTTCGATGGTCCGCTGCGTGTCGTGCGCGAGTGTCGGCGAGACCTCGATCGAGACATAGCCATCATGCGCGTTGTCCGCTGGTAGACGGGGGCGAAAAGATCGCACGCACCGCGCACATCGGTCGTCGTGAGCACTTCGTAGATCTCGTCGCCGCTCTTGCCCTGCTGCGCGAGTTCGCGCATCTGATCGTCGTAATCGGCCTTGCCGACAATCGCTTCCTTGAAGAAGTTTGGGTTCGACGTCTGGCCGACGACGCCATCTTCGTCGATCAGGCGCTTCAGTTCGCCATCCTGGACGAGCGAGCGGCTGATGTTGTCGTACCATACGCTCTGACCAAAGTCCGCGATCTTGTCAATGGATTCACTGCCATGCTGCACCTCCTTATTCACCGAATCGGTTACGGTGCCATTCGCCTGCCAACTATCATCAACCGTCACTCCATATGCGCCCACACGGCTCAGACACGCGGCGGAACAGCGCGTCGATACATCTGCTGCCTGCCGCTCCATCGCCGCTCGATAGACGTCGATGCGCCGCCATATCCGGCGCGATGGTCTGCCCAAGCGCGACCGGCGCATCCTCCCATGACGGTATCGCACCTAATTGTTCGAGCGCGATGAGCGCCGCGCCCCGACTCGTCGCCTCCGCTTCCTCGGAGACGATCAGCGGCATCACCGAGCACGTCCGCGAGCATCTGCATCCACGTCGGGTTATTGAGGAGCGCCGACGCCGCTGATGATGATCTCCCGCGCGTCGGGGTACGCGCGCGCGATAATCCGATACATGAAGCCGAGCCGATAACTGATCGCCTCCAGAAACGCGCGGGCGATTTCCGGCGCGGTCGTATCGAGATGCAGGCCGATCAATGCGCCGCGCGCGCCGGCATTGTAGTTCGGGCTCCGCTCCCCGGCGAGAAACGGCAGCACCGTCAGGCCATGCCCGTCCGGCGGCACCGCGGCTATCGCCTCGGTGGTCGTCGCATCTTCTTCCAGCCGCATCCGCTCCTTCAGCCACGCCCAGACATTGCCGCCATTGCTCTCCGCGCCGCCGACGACGAAATGCCGCCCATCCACGCGATACGCCCAGAGGCCATCCGGCACGCGCACCGCGTCGGCCCGCAACACCAGCCGCATCGCAGTTGATGTGCCAGCATTGACCGCGATCCGCTGTCCATTGACGCCGCCGCTGCCGAGATTGCTCGCCGCGCCATCGCCGAGGGACAGATACCACGGCACATGCGCGAGCGCGGGCCACCGCGCCGCATAGTGCGCGCGCACAGGCCCGACCATCGGCGTGTCAACGTCCCGCAGCGGCGAGAGTTGATCGCCGTCAATCGGCAGCGCCGCGCAAGATCCCCGCGTCCCACGTCTGCTCGTTGAGATTGAGCAGCCCAGCTTCCGGACGCCATCGAGAGCGAGCACACGCGCGTCGCCGAAGCATTTGAAGTGAAAATATTCCGCGAAGGACATCCAATAGGCGGCGCGCCGCATCAGCGTCCGGCTCGCGCTTCGGAAAGCCAGAGCAACTTCGCGGGCAGATACATCGGGTGGATCATGCAGCCGGTGCGCTGCATGGACGTCGCGCTCATCGAGCCGCTGCGCGCAAGCGCGACCGCCGCACGTTCGCTGCGCGTATCGGCCCAGGTATAGAGCGGCGTGACCGCGTTCCCGTCCCTATCGACGCCGACGACATTGTGCCAAAAGGTATCCGAGGCGACCGCCGCGATCTCCGCCGCGTGCGCCCCGCCGCTGTGAGCAGCCGTGTCAATCACCTTCGCCGTGCGTTCGACAAGCGCATCGGCGTCACAGAAGACGCCGCCGTCCGGCGTCGTCTCATCTCATGCGCGATCTGCGCGGACATCCCGGCAATCGGCCGCGCCGGCGCATCGTAGAGGAGCGCACGCGCGGAGGATGTACCGACATCGAAGGTCAGGACGAATGGCGCCTGCGCATCTTCAAGCGAAACCTGAGCCACCGAACGGCCCTTTCGTCACCTTTCGGTCGCGGCAGACGCTCGGTCGCCGCTTCCTGGAAGTATACCCGTTTCCCGCCCGGTCGCTGGCACGCGCGAAGGGGCGCGCGTTCCGTTGACCGCCGCGCAGCGGCGTAGTACGCTCCCGCTGGGTGTGGGTCGCGCGAATATGAGATTGGAATCGTCGTGGCAACAGAGAATACGGAGGAGTGCCGATTGTCGAGCGAGTCGAAGAGGAGCACCGGCAGTAGCAGCGCCCACGCGCGAGCGCCCGCAGCGATCCGGCGCCGCGCGGGAGCTGATCGAAACCCTCGTCATCGCGGCCATTCTCTTTTTCGGCATGCGGCTCGTCATGCCTGCGGTCGTCGTGGATGGCGTCAGCATGGTGCCGAGCCTCCAAAACGGCGAGCATCTGCTCGAAAACCGCCTCGCCTACCGGAATATCGAAATCGGCGGCACGAAACACTATCTCTTTCACGCGCCGAAACGCGGCGACATCGTCGTCATCAATCCGCCGGTCGCGCACGATAAGCCATTCATCAAGCGGATCATCGGCCTGCCGGGTGATACCATCCTCATCCGCGACGGGAAGGTGATGGTCAATGGCGTCGCGCTCAATGAGACAATACATCTCTGACGTGCCACCGCGTACACCTATCCGACCGATGGTCGCCCGTACACGCTCGGCACCGGACGAATATTTTGTTCTCGGCGACAACCGCAACGCGAGCGAAGATTCGCACTTCTTCGGTCCCGATTCACAGCAGTGCGATCATGGGGAAGACGTGGGTCTCATTCTGGCCGCGCGATAATATCGGCTTCTTGCCGCGTCCGCCTATCCTATTCCATCGTAAGCGCGGCCACGCATACGCGTGCTGTTCGAGCTAGAGCGTGTGATTCGAGGGGAGACCGCGTGGCGACACGAGAACGGAGGCGCGCGACCATTGCGCGCCGGGGTTGATATTGGTGGGACATTCACGGACCTGATCATCTACGACGAACGCACCGGCAAACTGAGTATCGGCAAAACCCTGACGACGCCGGACGATCCCGCGATCGCCGTTGAGACCGGGATGCGCGACACACTGGCGGCAGCGGCGCGAAGACGCCGCGGAGCGGTCGGCAATGTCATCCACGGCACGACGCTCGTCACCAACGCGCTGATCGAGCGGAAGGGCGCGCGCACGGCGCTGATCACGACGCAGCGGCTTCCGCGACGCGGTCGAGATCCGCCACGAAGGCCGCTACGATCTCTACGATCTCTTTCTCGAAATGCCGCCGCCGACTCGCGCCCCGCCGCCTCCGCTTCGAGGTAGACGAGCGCGTGCTCGCGGATGGCACGGTGCATACGCCGCTCGACCTCGATACCCTCCCGGCGCTCGATCGCGGCGACTGCGCGCGCAGGGCGTCGAAGCGGTCGCCGTCTCGCTCCTGCATTCGTACCGCAATCCGGCTGCATGAACGATGCGCGGTGGGCAAGGCGCTCGCGGAGCAGGCGCCGGAGCTCGTTCGTCTCCCTCTCCGTCCGATGTCGTGCCGGAAATCCGCGAGTACGAGCGGACCTCGACGACGCTCGCGAATGTCTATGTCCGCCCGCTCGTCGAGCGGTACCTCGAACAGCTGGAGAACGCGCTTGCGTGCCGCAGGGAATGCGCGATGCCGCGCTCTACATCATGCTCTCGAGCGGCGGCACGGCGACGGTGGAGACCGCCCGGCGGTACCCGATCCGCCTCGATCGAGTCCGGCCCGGCGGCGGGCGCGCTCGCGGCAGCACAGTACGGCGCGCTGACCGGGCGGCCCAACCTTCTCTCCTTCGATATGGGCGGCACCACGGCGAAAGCGTGCATCATCGACAACGGCGAGCCGCTCATCTCCGCCGACTTCGAGGTGGCGCGGGTCTACCGCTTCAAGCGCGGCAGCGGCCTGCCGGTGCGCGTGCCGGTGATCGAGATGATCGAAATCGGCGCGGGTGGTGGCTCGATCGCGCGGGCGGACACGCTCGGTCTCCTGAAAGTCGGGCCGGACAGTGCGGGCGCGCAGCCCGGCCCGGCCTGCTACGGGCGCGGCGGCGTCTGCCCCGACCGTCACCGATGCCGATTTGCTGCTCGGCTACCTCGATCCGGCGTTCTTCCTCGGCGGCCGAATGCAACTGGACCTCGACGCGGCCGAGCGGGCGCTCGGCGCGCTCGGCGCACAACTCGGGCTCTCTGCCGTCGAAGCAGCATGGGGCATCCATCAGGTCGTCAATGAGAATATGGCGGGTGCGGCCCGCATCCATGCCGTCGAGCGCGGCAAGGACCCGCGCGCCTATCCGCTCTTCGCATTCGGCGGTGCGGGGCCGGTCCACGCCTATCGCGTCGCGAAGATCCTCGATGCGCCGGAACTCGTCATCCCGCTCGGCGCGGGGGTGACCTCGGCGCTCGGCTTTCTCGTCGCACCGCTCGCCTTCGACTACGTCCGCTCCTTCTTCTCGCCCCTCGCCGATCTCGACTTCGACCGGGCCAGCGCGCTCCTCGATGAGATGGAGGACGAAGGGATCGCGACCCTCGCCTCTGCCGGTGTCGAGCGCGCAGCGATCACCTTCCGCCGCACCGCGGAGATGCGCTACCGGGGGCAGGGACACGAAGTCTCCGTGCCGCTGCCCGATGGCGCGTTGCGACCGGGCATGGTCGAGGCGCTCGACCGCGCCTTCGAGGCAGTCTACCGGCGGCTCTACGGTCGCGTCGCGGAGGGCGTGCCGCTCGAAGTCCTCAACTGGCGCGTCGTCGCCAGCGGCCCGCGACCGGAGATCGACCTCGCAGCGGAAGCGACCACCAACGTCGATGCGCGCGACGCGCTCAAGGGGGAACGATCGATCTACCTGCCCGAGGTCGGCGGCTTTGCGCCGGTGCCGGTCTACGACCGCTACCGCCTCGCGCCCGGTGCGTCGTTCGCCGGACCGGCGGTGATCGAGGAGCGGGAATCGACGGCGATCATCGGCGGCGGGCAGATCGCGGTCGATAGCTATCGCAACCTCATCGTGGCGCTACAGGGAGAGGCAACCAATGCGTGAGTCGCACGAAACGATTGACCCGATCACGCTCGAAGTGCTCTGGAATCGACTGATCGCGGTCGTCAACGAGCAGGCGACCGCCCTGATGCGCACCTCATTTACGACCGTCGTCCGTGAGTCCGGCGATCTCTCCGCCGGGGTCTTCGATCCGCGCGGCAATATGATCGCGCAGGCGGTGACCGGCACGCCGGGCCACATCAACTCGATGGCGACCTGCATTCATCATTTCCTCGCCGTCTATCCCGCTGAGACGCTGCGCCCCGGTGACGTGCTCATTACCAACGACCCGCAGAAGACCTCGGGGCAATTGCACGATTTCACCGTCATCACGCCGATTTTCGATGCGGACGCCGGATTGATCGCCTTCTTCGGCTCGACCTGCCATGCCATTGACATCGGGGGGCGCGGTCTCAGCGCCGATGCCCGGTCGATGTATGAGGAGGGTCTGTTCGTCCCGATCACCAAGTGGTACGACGCAGGCAAGCCGAACGAGGAACTCGTGAAGATCCTCCGCGCGAATGTCCGCGAGCCGGATCAAGTGATGGGCGACATCCACGCGCAGGTGGCGGGCAACAATGTCGGCGGCGCGCGCCTGATCGAGTTCATGGCCGAATTTGGACTCACGAGCATCGAACCGCTCGCCGACGAGATCATTTCCCGCTCCGAGCGCGCGATGCGAGACGCAATTGCCACCGTGCCCGATGGTGTCTATACCCACACCGGCTACAGCGACGGCTTCGATGCGCCGGTGACGCTCGCGGTGACGATCACCAAGAAGGGCGACGCGATGCATGTCGACTGGACGGGTTCGAGCCCGGCCAGCCCGCGCGGCATTAATGTCGTGCTCAACTACACCCATGCGTACGTCACGTACGCACTGAAGTGCGCGCTCTGCCCGGATGTACCGAACAACGAGGGCTCGTTCCGCCCCGTAACGGTCAGCGCGCCGCCCGGTTCCCTGCTCAACGCGCTGCCACCCGCACCCGTCGCGGGCCGCCATGTGATCGGCCACTTTCTGCCCGGTATCGTCTTCGGCGCGCTCGCGTCGGTGTTGCCCGGCAAAGTGATCGCGGAGGGGGCGGCGAATATCTGGGCCTCGCAACTGACCGGGACGCATCCGAACGGCGACCCGTGGACCTATGTCTGGTTCTCGTGTGGCGGTACCGGCGCGCGACCAACGAGCGACGGCATCCACACGACGGCCTTCCCCTCCGGGGTGATGGGCGTGCCCGTCGAAGTGATCGAAAGCGTCGCACCGCTCCTCATCTACCGACGCGAGATCGCGGCGGATTCCGGCGGGCCGGGCCGGTTCCGGGGCGGCTGCGGGCAGTATATGGAGGTCGGCGCGCTTGCCGGACGACCGTACAACCTCGGTCCGATCTTCGACCGAACGCGCGTGCCCGCCGAGGGATACGAAGGGGGCGGGCAGGGCGCGCGCGGCGCGATCACCCTCAGCGACGGGCACGAATTGCAAGACAAGTCACAGGTCGCGCTCGCGGCGGGGCAGCGCTTCACGCTGCAACTGCCGGGCGGCGGTGGCTTCTACGATCCCCTCACCCGCGATGTCCTCGCCGTCCTCGATGATGTCCTCGACGGCTTCGTTTCCCTCGATGCGGCGCGATCCGCGTACGGCGTCGTGATCGATCCCACGACCATGCGCGTCGATGAAGCTGCAACACGGGCACTGCGTGCAATGAGCAAAGAGCAATGAGTACGGCAAGCTGAAGGCTCTGCGAGCGGTGGAATAGGCTGATGAATTTTACCAACGTGACCGGATAATGGTGGGCGCGGGCTTCAGCCTGCGCCAGGCGCGGCAGGCTGACGCCCGCCGCCACCCGCAAGTAGGGACGCGCCTACCGCGCTTTGCGCTCACGCACTAACTGACCGAGGTCCATCACTTCTCGCACCATTGTCGTAAGCCGTTGGCGGGCTGCATCGTCGCGGAGTTCATCACTTTCGGGGTCAAGTTGATCCCGCGAGAGGATGACTACGGTGGGGACGACGAGGGCATTGAGGGTGCGGACGGTGTGATAGAGGCTGTTGATGACATTCATCGCGCTCGCGCCACCGTAGCCAAGGAGGGCGACCGCCTTGCCGCCGAGGTAACGAGGCTGATCGCCCGCGAGGAATTCGAAGGTGTCGAGTACATTTTTCACCGCGCCGCTGATCGTGCCGTGGTAGGTCGGGGAGCAGATAATGAAGGCGTCCGCCGCGCGCACCTCAGCGAGGAGCCAGCGCAGCGACGCGGGGTAATCGTCCAGCGTCAATTCGCCGTTGTAGAGCGGCAGATCGAGGTCACGCACCGCCGCGAGGCTCGTCTGTGCGCCCTCCCGCGTCGCGACAGATAGTGCCGCGTTCAGCGCCCGCAAGCTCATCGAGCCGTGCCGCGTGCTGCCGCCGATCCCAAGAACCCGAACGGGCGGTGATGCTGATCGACCGTCCACTTTCCCCTCTTTTCTCTGCCACCAAACGATCAATTACCTCACCGGGCGCACGATCTCCTGCCAGTTCGTCCACGACTGCACACCGAGATCGGGGCGCGGCGGGGCCGGCAACATGCTGAGGAACTCCAGAGAATGGCCGTCCGGATCGTTGAAGAAGACGGCCGCCGCCGGCATCCAGCCATACACGATCGGCTCGTCCGACTCAATCCCACTGTTGCTGCGAGGCACGACGCCCGCGCGTCGCAAGGCAGCGGGAGCAGCGAGAAGATTTTCGAGAGACATCGCAAAGGCGATGTGCAGGTGCAAACGGAGCACGTCGTTTGATTTCCACAGGCCGAGCATCGACTGCCCCGGCGCACCAATCCAGAAGAAGGCAACGGACCGTTCGGGAAAGGCTTGTGCGAAGGGAAGGCCGACGACATCGCGATAGAAGGCGACCGAACGGTCCAGATCGGTGACGGTCAGGTGTGTCTCGAAGAGTCCCGTAATTGGAATCATTCGCATACTACCCTTTCTCAAGGATATCAGGAGCGCGAAGGATTACGCTGCTCTCGCAGAGAGCCTAGCATAGCGCTGCAGTTAAAGCAAGTATTTTCTGGTTTTATTTGCGAAACGACGTCCAGCGCGTATACTATGGGTGAGCCTGCCGATGGAGCGGCGCGAAGGAGGAGCAATGCCGACCGAGATTCATCCTGCTTTAGCGAACATACCGGAGACCCGGCGACAAATCCTCATGCTCCTCAAAAAGCGCGGATCGGCACGCTCGGAGACCATCGCCGAGTCCATCGGCGTCACCCTCAGTGGCACCCGTCAGCATCTCACCGCCCTCGAACGGGACGGCTTGCTTGCCCACACCGATCTGCGCGATGGGCGCGGGCCGGCCGAAATACATCTATTACCTCACCCCGACCGCCGATAACCTCTTTCCGCGCAACTACGTCGACCTCACAAACGAACTGCTCGAATACGTCGAAGAGGAAGACCCGGCGCTGCTCGAACGCATCTTTGACAAGCGCGGTCAGCGGCGCCTGGAGCGCGCCCAACGCCGCACCGGTGGCCTGAGCTTCCCCGAGCAAGTCAAGGTAATCACGGCGCTCCTCGATGAGGATGGCTATCTCGCCGCCTTTGAGGCGCTCGAAGACGGGTCGTTCCGCATCACCGAGCATAACTGCGCGGTGATGGAAGTCGCACGCAAGTATGGGCAGGCATGTCGCACCGAAATCGAGTTCCTCCGCGCCGCCTTGCCCGATGCGGAAGTGACGCGGATCGCGCACATGATCGGCGGGTCACACGTCTGTGCGTACGATGTCCGACCGCGCAGTATCCCCTCCTGACACGCCCTTGCGTCCCCGTATATACTAGTCTGTGACGATTACATGCAGTATGTAATCGCGCAGATCAGAAATAGAGGGATACGGCATGGCAAGTGGTGCGACGCGCCTCGCCCCGTTAGATGGTCATCGCACGCTCGAAGAGCAGACCTACCAGCGTTTGCGGGAGGCGATCTCGCGTGGGACGCTCGCACCGGGCACGAAGCTCGTCGGATCGCAACTTTCCCTCGACCTCGGTGTCAGCCGCATTACCGTCGCGAATGCACTGAAGCGCCTGGCGAGCGAGGGGTTTGTCGTCGTCACGCCGCACAAAGAAGCGACGGTCGCCGCCCTCGAACCGGACAGCCTGAAGGAAGTCTTCGCCATTCGTCACGCGCTCGAAGACCTGATGATGCACGCGGCAGCAGTATCGATCACGCCCGCACAGATCGAAGTACTCCGCGAGATCGATCAACACATCCATGACTACAGCCTAACCGGCGACCTCAGCGCGTATCGCCGTGGGGAGCGCGATTTCCACCTGGGTATTTATGCCGCCGCGAATCTCCCCCTGACCACAGACATTCTCACGGACCTCTGGGACCGACTCGAACCCTATCGCGGGCGTCGCTTCGTCAGTATTGGCCTCATCAATGCTAATCACGGTGAGCATGTCGCGATCATCGACGCCCTCGCACAGCATGATGGCGCGCGTGCCGCTGCGGTGATGCGCCGCCATGTCGCATTGGGTTACGAGCGGTTTCTCGAAGCACTCAACGTCAAGGGCTGAGAGTCTTTCACCGCCGATGCAATTTCGTTCAGACGCCCGGCAAAGATGCTTGACATCGGTTTCTCTGACCAGTATCGTGACGATTAGTGATTACATGCAACATGCATAAGGAGCATCATGGAGAGTGTCGCCCTGAGTCTGGATGTCCCGGTCGTCGAAGAATGTGATGTCCTCGTCGTCGGTGGCGGGCCGGCAGGGATCGCGGCGGCGATCGCCTCTGCACGCACGGGTGCCCGCACGACCATTGTCGAGCGCTACGGTTTTCTTGGCGGCAATGCGACCGCGAGCCTCGTCGGCCCCTTCATGACGTCGTTTTCCGACGATGGCGAAGAGCAGTTGGTGATCGGCATCTTCGATGAGATCGTCCGGCGCATGGAGGCGATGGGCGGCGCCATTCATCCGGAGCGCGTGCGTGCCGGGAGTGCGGAGGCGGGCTTTTACCTCCACGGGCACGATCACGTCACCCCCTTCGACCCCGAGGCCCTCAAGACCGTCGCCGCCGAGATGATCCAGGAGGCGGGCGGCAAATTGCTGCTCCACTCCTTTTTCGTCCAGCCGATCATGGACGGCGACCGGATCGACGGCATCATCATCGCGAACAAATCCGGCTTGCAGGCGCTCCGCGCGCAGGTAATCATCGACTGCTCGGCGGATGCCGATGTCGCGGCGCGCGCAGGCGTCCCCTTCACGATTGGTCGGGAGCGCGACGGGCTGATGCAGCCGATGACGATGTTCTTCCGCGTCGCCAATATCGATGACGCGGCGGTCGAGGAATATGTCCTGGCGCACCCTGAGGAGCGCGGCATCCTCTTCAAGTCGCTCGTTGAGGCGGCAAAAGCGCGCGGCGAGTTCCCGATCGCCCGCGAGAAGATCGGCGTCTACCGGACGCCACAGCGGGGCGTCTGGCGCGTCAATACCTCGCGCATCCAGGGCGTGGACGGCACGAATGTGCAGGACTTGACCCGCGCCGAGATCGAGGGGCGCAAACAAGTCCACATCCTCATGCGCTTCTTCCACGAACACCTGCCGGGCTTCGCGAACGCGACCCTGCTCGACACGGCGACGCAGATCGGCGTGCGCGAAACGCGACACATGCAGGGCCGCTATACGCTGACCGCTGAGGACCTCTCGTCCGGTCGGCACTTTTCGGACGTGATCGCCCGCTACGCCTACCCGATGGATATTCACAGCCCGACGGAAGCAGGCGGGTACTTCTCGGAGTCAGGCAAGACGGCGAACTCGTATGAAATCCCCTTCGGCAGCCTCGTTCCCGTCAAGATTGAGAACATGCTGATCGCGGGGCGCTGTCTCTCAGCGACGCACGAAGCACATGCAGCAGTCCGCGTCATGCCTGCCGCTTTCGCGATGGGGCAGGCGGCGGGCACCGCAGCGGCACTGAGCGTGGAGCATCACGTACCGCCCGGCGATGTCCCGATCCCGCTGCTCCAACGAACATTGATCGCGGCGGGCGCGAACCTCAGGCCCGCCATACAGTAACGAGTACCGAGTGCTGAGTGCTCACAGTGCTGACAGTACTCAGTACCCGGTGCTCTCCGAAGGAGGCGACGATGGCGACATGGATCCCGACGACCGGCATTCCGAGCAAGATGCGGCTCGATGACATCCCCATCGTTGATCTCGATGTGCATCTCCTGGAGAATGCCACCGAACTCGCCGCCTATTGCGACCAGCCGTGGCGACGGGTGATCGAAGAGCGGCAACCGATCCCTCCGTTCGGCGGTGGTTACCGGCTCTTCCCCAACTTCCCCGGTCAGTGGGAACCACGCCGCCCGGTCTCGATCACTCCGGCGACGATGCGCAGCGATCTGGACGCCCTCTCGATCGATATCGCCGTGCTCTTCCCCGAGATGTGTCTCGGCCTTGCCCGCCAGCCCGACCCGGCCTATGCGATGGCAATCGCGCGCTCCTACAACCGCTGGATTATGGATCGCTATCTGACGCGCGAGCGGGGCTTTTTCGGGGGCATTCTCGCCGCCCCGCAGGACCCCGAGGGCTCCGCCCGCGAGATTGAGCGGTACGCTCGTGAGGAGCGCGTCGTCGGTGTGGTGCTGCCGACCTCCGGGGTCAATCCCCTCTGGGGAGACCGGCGCTACGACCCGATCTACGAAGCCGCGCAGGAAGCGGGCATCGCCGTGATGTACCACGCGGGCGGCTCGCTCCAGATGCCCGCCCTGCCCTTCGATGTGCGCCAGTTCGACTCGTGGTTCTCGCTCCACACCTACAGCCACAACGTCGCCCTCATCGCCTCGCTGGCGAACCTCCTCAGCACCGGCGTCCCCGTCCGGTTCCCGCATCTGAAGATGATCTTCATCGAGGCGGGCATCTCCTGGGTCGCGCACGCCGTGATGCGCTTCGATTGGGCCTGGCACCAGCATCGTGACGCGTTGTCGCTCCTCACCGAGCCACCGAGTACCTACCTGAGGAAGATGTATTTCGCCACGCAGCCCATCGAGGAGCCGGAATCGCTCGCGGACATGGCAGATATTATCCGGATCATCGGTGAGGATACGGTTCTCTTCGCTTCCGACTACCCGCATCACGACTTCGACCACCCGAAGAAGGTGTACGACATCCCGGTATCGATTGAGGTGAAGCGGAAGATCATGGGAGAGAACGCGATGCGCGCGCTCGGTATCCCGCTGCTCGATGCCAGCCAGCGCGTCCCGCGCCCCCTAGCGATGGAGCGTTGACGATGGCGACCGCGTTCGAGGTAGGGCATGTGGACGAACTGCCGCCGGGATCGGTGCGCATCGTCACGGTGCGCGGCGTCGAGATCGGCGTCTTCAATGTGGCGGGTGCGTATCACGCGCTCCCGAATCTCTGCTTCCATCAATGGGGGCCGCTCTGCACCGGCACGATCGCCGGCACGTTCGGCGCGTGTGCGCAGGCAGATTGGCAGCCCGAGTGGGAGCGCGAAGGGCAGATCGTCGTCTGCCCGTGGCACTCACTGGAGTTCGACATCACAACCGGCCAGTGCCTCGCCTACCCGCGTGTCAAACTGCGCCGCTACCCGGTGACCCTCGAAGCAGGAATCGTGAAGGTGCATGTCTGAGATGAGCGATCAAGGAGCCACAATCATTGATGTTGATCTGCACCTCGCGGAGACGGCGGCCGATCTCGCGCCGTATACTGACCCGCCGTGGCGGCGGGCAGTCGCGGAGCCGACCGCAAATCCGCCGTGGTCGATCTCCGGGGCGCTCCACCCACGGCTCAATCAGCCGGTAGAACGGCCCAAACCCGCTCGATCATCGCAGGAAATGCTCGCGCATCTGGACGCGGCGGAAATCGGCGCGGCGATTGTGCTTCCCGGACCACTACTAAAGATCGGCTTGCTGCCAACCGCATCGTATGCCGCAGCACTCGCGCGCGCCTACAACCGCTGGCTGGCGGAAGCGTGGCTCGGTCACGCCGGGCGCATCTACGGGGCGATCATCGCGGCCCCGCAGGACCCGGAGGACGCCGCACGCGAGATCGCGCGCGCTGCCGGGCATCAGTGGGTGGCGGGTATCCTGCTCCCATTGGGCGGCACGGACCCCCTCTGGGGAGACCGCCGCTACGACCCGATCTACCGGGCAGCGGCGGCGGCAAACCTGCCGGTGATCTTCCACGGGGGCGGCGACTTGCTCCTGCCGGGCACCCCAAGCCGTGGCTCGCAGTTCACCAGCGCCTTCGAGCAGCACGCCCTCAGTCACCCGCTCGTCGCGATGGCGAACCTCGTCTCGATGACGGGCACGGGCGTCTTCGCCCGCTTCCCGACCCTGCGCGTCCTCTTCCTCGAAGCGGGCCTCTCCTGGTTCACGCACCTCATGCTGCGCATGGACAAGGAGTACAATGAGAACCGGCGCGACATCCCCTATTACACGGACCGGGTGAGCGGCTATCTCAAGCGGCAAGTCTGGCTCGGTACGCATCCATTGGAGGCGGGTCCACAGCCCCAAGACCTCGGAGACATAATCCGCATCACCTGCGGCACCGACCACCTGATCTATGGTTCACATTGGCCCTTCCCGGATGCCGACACGCCCGCGCGCGTCCGGGCGGTTTTCCCCGATCTGGCAGTACGCGCGCGCGTCATGGGAGCGAATGCGGCGGACCTCTTCGGCATCTCTGCGGCGGGGATCGCGCGTGTCAGCGAGCCGTCCGGGCGGAGCACGGCATGACGGAGCCGCACGCGGAGGTATCGTACTGCTGCGATGAGTTCCGCAGCGCGGTCGAGGTGACCTTTGCCATGCCGGTGAATGGTCCCACCGGTTGGCTACTCTTTGGGACCGACGCCGAGACGGCGAGCGCGGGCTTACCGGAACTGCGCTATTGGGCAGCGCGCTTCTGCCCGTTTTGCGGTGCACCGCTCCGGCGCTATCCCGGCACGCTGCCGCGCGGCCGGGCCTTTGGCTTCGGTACGGACATGGCCGACACCCCGCAACCGGGGTCGGCATCGGGACGAGCACATGCCTCCGGGGGAGCGCAATGACGCCGCGACGCGTGCGGCAACGAGTACCATAGGAAGAGGAGGCCACCATGCACGCACACGACGGGACGATGAGACGACGGACCTTCCTGGCCGGTGCAGGCGCCACCGCTGCGGCGGCGATCCTCGCCGCATGTGGCGGGAGCAGCACGGCGACGGACACACCCGCTGCCAAACCGTCGACCGCCGCGGGCGCCGGTGCGGTCCCAACGAGCGCGCCCGCGGCAGCACCGACCACGGTGGCGACGGCTGCCCCCGCCGCGCCTCAGGCAGCGCCGACCGCTGCCGCTGCCTCCGCTCCTGCCCCGGTCGGGACCGCAGCGCGCGCCGCCTCCACAGGCACGCTGACAATCGCATCCCCCGACAAACTGATTTCGCTCGACCCGACCGGCTCGAACTCCCTCGCCGGCCCGACATTGACCGTTGGGCGGCACATCTTCGATCAACTGGTCAGTAAGGACCTGGTAAGCGGCGAATTCAAGCCCTCGCTCGCCACCAAATGGGACGTGCCCGACCCGATGACCTGGGTCTTCACGCTCCGGCCGGACGTGAAGTTCCATGACGGTACGCAACTCACCTCCGCCGACGTCAAGGCAACGCTCGACCGCATCATGGCCCAAAAAGGGCCGATTCAGCCGCTCTGGGCAACTCTCGATACCGTCGAGACGCCCGATCCCCTGACGGCACGGATGAAGTTCAAGGCCCCCATCGGCACCGTCCTCGCCAGTGCCGCCCTGCTCAATATTCTCCCGGCGGCGAAGATCAATCAGGACGGTTTCTTCACGAAGCCAATCGGCTCCGGCCCCTTCAAAGTCACCGACTTCAAACCCGACAACGCACTGACACTGGAGGCGAACCCGAGCTATTGGGGCGGCGCACCGCGCGTGCAGACCCTCGTTTTTCGCATCATCCCCGAGACCACCGCGCGTCTGACCGCCATTGAGACGGGCGAGATCGACCTCACCTGGACGATCCCGCCCGATCAGTTGCCGAAACTGAAGCAGAACAGCAACATCACCGTCATGCCGACCCCATCGTACTCCTATTATTTTCTCTGGATGAACGCCAAGCGTCCCGTCTTCGCGGACAAGCGCGCCCGGCAGGCGCTCTGCTACGCGGTCGATGTGGACAGCATCGTCAAAAACCTCCTCGCCGGGATCGGCACGCGCGCGCAGGCTCCGATCCCCGCCTCCGTCTTCGGTTTCGCACCGCAGACACCCTACGCCTACGACCCGAAAAAGGCACAGCAACTGCTCGCCGACGCAGGCGTCAAGCCGGGCACGGAGGTGGACCTGATCTGGCAACCAACGGGCGGACCGCAAGTCAAGGAGATCGCGGACGCGATCACCTCCTATTGGAGCGCCGTCGGCCTCAAGGTGAAGAGCGACCAGCAGGAGGCCGGTGTCTGGCTCGATAACTTGATCAAGCTCAACTGGGACGCGGACTTGCAAACGAACGGCGTCCTCACGGGTGATGCGGACTTCACGCTACGCCGCCTCTACACCACGGCGGCGAACCGCAATGGCTATGCCAGCCCGGACCTCGATAAACTGCTCAACGACGCGGCGAGCACGGTGGATCAGAAGCAGCGCGCAACCCTCTACGCACAAGCGTGCAAGACGATCTGGGACGATGCGGTCGGCCTCTTCCCCTTCGACCTGCTGGAGAATTACGTCGTCAGCAAGAAGGTTTCCGGCTTCATTCCTCCCCCGAACGGTATCCCGACGTTCGCGAATGTGACGGTGCAGAAGTAGGATGCAACGAGTGGCACGATTGAGGTCTTTCCCGAGAGAGCACGAGCGATGACGGCGTATGTCCTGCGGCGGCTGGCCTTCTCGGTCTTTGTCCTCTGGGGGGCATTGACGGTCATCTTCGTCTGCGTGCGCGTCGTACCTGGCGATCCGGCACAGTTGATCGCCGGGGCGGATGCTCCGAAAGAGAATGTCATCGCGCTGCGCCACCAACTCGGCCTCGATCGCCCCTTGCCGGTGCAATATGCCCACTTTCTCTCCCAGGTCATCCATCTCGACCTCGGCCAGTCACCGCGCCTCAACCAACCGGCGGTCAGTGCGGTCGCGGGACGCTTCAAGGCGACCGCGACCCTCGCGGGCTGCGCCATGCTGATCGGGGGATTATGCAGTTTCCCGCTCGGTATTGCGGCGGCGCTCCGACCGCGCTCACTCGTTGACGCGCTCGTCTCGGTCTTCTCGCTCCTCGGACAATCGGTGCCGAATTTCTGGCTCGGCCTGATGTTCATCCTGATCTTCGCGCGGCGTCTGCGGTGGCTCCCCAGTTCGGGGATTGGCGGGCTCAATCACCTGGTACTCCCCGCCCTGACCCTCGCCTTACCGCTGGTCGGTGTTCTCACCCGGCTGATCCGCACCGGCTTACTCGAAGTGCTCAACGAGGAATATATCCGCACTGCGCAGGCGAAGGGGCTCTCGCAGCGCACCGTGCTCCTCCGCCATGCCCTGCGCAATATGTTCATCCCGGTAATCACGGTCGTCGGCCTGCAACTGGGGCAACTGCTCGGTGGTGCGGTGATCGTCGAGACGGTGTTTGGCTGGCCGGGCGCGGGGCAACTGCTCGTCACCGCGATCAGCAATCGCGACTACGCGATCATCCAGGCGGGCGTGCTGATGATTACGACCGTCTTCGTCCTCATTAACCTGCTTGTGGACATCAGTTACGGCTATCTCGATCCGAGGATTCGTTATACATGAGCGCCAAATCGCACCCCTCCGCCCTGAGCGCCAGCGATATGACGGCCACCCCGCTCGTCGGTCCGTCGAGCCGCCGCGCCCAGCGACGCCTGAGCCGCGCGTGGCGGTCGGTCATGCTCCTGGCAATCCCCCTCGTGCTTTACGCGCTGATCGCACTCTTCGGGCCGCTGCTCATCGCCTATGACCCCGTCACCGTGCAGATCGCGCAGCGCGTCAAGCCCCCCGGCACGGCGCTGGCGAACGGCACCCATGCCTGGCTCGGCACCGATCAAGTCGGGCGCGATGTACTGGCGCAGGTCGTGCGCGGGGCGCGCATCTCGCTCCTGATCGGCCTTTCCACGGTCATCGTTGCCGGCCTGGTCGGATCATTGCTCGGCCTATTCGCGGGGTATTCCGGCAAGGGGTGGGACAATCTCATCATGCGGCTGGCGGATATCCAACTCGCCTTCCCGTCGATCCTCCTCGCCATCCTGATCGCCGCCGTCCTTGGGCCGAGCATCACCAATGTCATCATCACCCTCTCGTTCACCCGCTGGGTCGTCTTTGCGCGCGTGGCGCGGGCGACGACGCTCGTGACGAAGGAGCGCGAGTTCGTGACGGCGACCCGCGCGAGCGGCGCGGGGACGCTTCGTATCCTGCTGCGCCACATCGCACCGGCGCTCGTCGCCCCCTTCCTCGTCATTGCCACGGTGGAAATGGGTCTCGTCATCATCGCGGAGGCGTCGCTCAGTTTCCTCGGTTTAGGGGCGAGTTCGACAGAGCCAAGCTGGGGCTTCATCATCGCGAATGGGCGCGACTATCTCAATACTGCGTGGTGGATCTCGACGATGCCCGGCATCGCCCTCAGCATCGTCGTCCTCAGTGTCGGCATTTTCGGCGACCGCCTGCGCGACGCCCTCGACCCGCGCCTCTCCCGCCGCGCCTAACCGCCGGGAGAAGCCAATTGAACCGCAGAGACGCAGAGGAAAGACGCGAGCACAGAGATCACAGAGGGCACAGAGAAGAAAGAAGAGAAGAAATCACTCTCTGTGATCTCTGTGTCCTCTGCGTCCTCTGCGCTCTCTGCGTCTTTGCGGTTCTCCCCGGTTTCACCCGATGAACGCTACCGGGGGTTGACCTGCACCGTCGCGCTGACGGGATCGGTCATCCCATCGGCTTTGGCGAAGAGATGCCAGGAACCCGGTGCGGTGAAGGTCATCGTCCCGGCGAGCGATCCGTCGGCGGCGACGGTGGCGGTCGTTGGGGCGGCGTTCGTGCCGTCCGGCCCGGTGGACCAGATCGTGACAACCGCCCCCGGTGCCCAACCACCGCCGGTATAGGCGAACGGCGCGCCGACGAGACCGTACGGGGAACCGGGCAGGAAGGTCGGTACCCCCGCGACGCCCGTGTATCCGTAAGAGGGGTAGGGATTGAGGATGACGCCACTAGGCGGCACGGGATAGTTGAAGCCCGGCCCCGGATATGGCCCACCGTACGGCCCGCCTGTGAAGGGATAGCCCGTATTGGCGTAGCCGCCATTGATCGGCAGGTTGCCGGGGATCGTGAGATCGTAGTACGGATAGGTCGGTGTCACGTAAGGATAGCCCGGCGGTTCCACCGGATAGGGCAGGGCACCGGCGATGTTGCTGACCGCGTGCATCCCGGAGGCGTAGCCGCGTGCATCGATCTGGTACAAGGCGGTATCGCTGTACTTGACGACCCCGGTGATCGCTCCCGCACCATTGGCGATTGCGGGGCCGTAGGGGATCGTCGAGCCGTCGTAACGAATGCCGGCGACCTGGACGAGTTCACCGGGATAGAACCCGTTGCCATCGAACTGGATGCCCCCACCGGTGACGCGCGCCACCAACCCCGCCGCCGATACGGGGCTTGCCATGAGCATACCGAGGCACACGAGAACCAGGAAACCGCCCACCCGCCCGATCAGTTGAGTCCGCACGCCTTACTCCTCCCCGCCATCCCATACGCCACCGCGTGGACCCATTTGTACCGTATGGGCAGAGAATTAGAAAGCAGATGTAAAAAGAGGGGCAGGATGATGCGCTCAACTCCGATTCCCGCTATGCTCTGCACGGCGCACCTCAGTCACAGCAGATGATGAAACCTCTCAGAAACGGAGTGCTGACATGCGTATCACCGGGCTGCGCGTCGAGCGGATCAGAGTCAATCATCGGGGAGACTGGCTCTTCGTCCAGATCGATACCGATGAAGGAGTAAGCGGCCTTGGCGAGGCATCGCACGGCGGCTTCACGCCCCAGCGCGATGCACTTGTCTGCACCATCCTGGAGCAGCAATGCCTGCCGGTGCTGCGCGGCCACGACCCCTGTGCCGTCAACGCCGCCACGGTCGCCTTGCAACCGATTGTCGATGGTCTCGCGGCGGCGACCGCCGTTTCGGCCTGCGAGCAGGCATTGTGGGACATCGCCGGGAAGGCGGCGGGTCTGCCGGTCTCTCGTCTCTTCGGTGGCCCCGTCCGCACGCGCATTCCGCTCTACGCGAACATCAACCGCGCCGCCCGCGCGCGCACACCGGAGGATTTCGCCCGCCACGCCGCCGATGCGGTTGCCGCAGGCTTCCGCGCCGTGAAATGCGCGCCGTTCGACGGGATGGACCAGCGCCGCGTGCAGGAACCCGACCAGCGCCTGCGCGCACAGCACGGGATCGCCTGCGTCGCCGCCGTACGCGAGGCGATTGGCCCCGACCGCGATCTCTACGTCGATTGCCACAGCATGTTCGATGTACCGACGGCGCTCCTGGTCGCACGGGAACTGTGTGCACTCGGTGTTCGCTGGTTCGAGGAACCGGTACCGACCGAAGACCGTGAGGCGTTACTGGCAGTGCGTCCGGCAGTACACGCCCTCGGGATGGAGTTGATCGGCGGCGAACTCCTCTACGGCACAGCGGGCTTCCTGCCCTACCTCACACCTCGCGTCTTCGATCTCATCATGCCGGATGTCAAACATTGCGGCGGCATCGGACCGACCTTCGCCATCGCGAATGCGGCGGATGCCTGTGGTGTCGCCGTTGCGCCGCATAACCCGAGTGGTCCGGTCTCAATGGCCGCGAGCGTGCAGATCGCTGCGGCACTGCCCCGCATCTGCGCGCCCTCGAACATGCCTGGGGGGAAGTACCCTGGCGCGCCGCGCTCGTAACACCGCACGAAAATATCGAGAACGGTGAGTACATCGTCCCACAAGGGCCGGGGCTTGGGGTGACCCTCGATCCGGCAGCCGTGCAGGAGCATCGCGCCACGGCAAGTGGAGGCGGGCTTTAGCCTGCCATAACAAGGGATAGCACGCTAAGAGCCCGTTTCAATACCGTTTTTCTCCCCTCTCCATCGCCGCACAAACCTTTCATTACCTCGATTTCCGGGCGATGGAGAGGGGTCGGGGGTGAGGAATTGAAATCGGCTCTAAAGCCCGCCTCCACCGAGGTTTTCAACAGGGTCGATAATTGCGAAATCGGATTGTCCATCCTCACTGAAGCGGGCGCGGATCGCTGCGATCTCCCCTGCGGTCAAGCCAGCAGCGCGCAGGTATTCCACCACCCCACCATAGGCGCGATCGACATAGCGGAGGGTCGCGGCCATCGTCTCCGGGTCGGCGTTGAAACTCACGGCGTAGTCCGCGACGATTGCCTCCGCAGGCACACCGACGAGGCCGAGGAGCAGCATCGCGATGAGGCCGGTCCGGTCTCGCCCCGCGTGGCAGTGAAAGAGGACGCCCCCTTCCCGCGCACCGGCCATCGTTCGCACGATGGCGACGATTTGCGCCTGATTCTCCTGAAGGAAGGCCGCATTGACTGCCGCCATCGCGGGGAGGCCCGCCCCCTTATGCGTCGCGACGGCTTTCGTGACGGTGCGGTCGTTCGGATCGAGGGGCAGATGATGTGAGGTGATCGTCGCATGACCGATGAGCGGGCTCGGTTCGTCGCGCACCTCGACGGCGACGCGCAGATCGATGATCGTGCGAACGCCATACGCTTCGAGAGCGGCACAACCTTTTTCACTGAGCCGCCCCACGGAATCCGCCCGCACGAAGACGCCCCGGCGCGTGATGCGACCGTCCGTAGAGGCGTGCCCGCCGAGATCACGCACGTTATAGCAGGCATCCCAACGGAGGTAGCGTTCCGTAGTTAAGGGTGAGTGCATCGTCGCCTCTCGTGTCGGTCGGTCGATCAGTCTGATACCAGCGACGATGATGGGCAATGAACCTGCCGCTGGCGCGCCCCATCATACCGCGCGATCGCCACCTTGCGAGTGATTGGTTGACGTGAAATACTGTTACGGGGGCGTTTACTGTGATGATTCACGCAAAGATGGGAAAATTGGGGAGAGGCGCATGAGAGATTGCCGCTCGATCCCTCATATTGTCAGCCACCAGGACACCGCAGAGGATCGCGCGGCAACGATCGCGTTCAGCGATCTTCTCCGCCAGTTCCGGGTCGCGGCAGGGCTGACACAAGAAGAGTTGGCGACCCGCGCGACGATCAGCGTCCGCGCCGTCAGCGACCTCGAACGGGCGGAGCGGCGACGCCCGCAGCGCGAGACCTTGCGCCTCTTGGCCGATGCGCTCGCACTGACCGACGAGGAGCGCGCCACACTCTTGTCGGCCGCCCGCACGCAGCGCAGTGCGCCGCCCCGCCTCCTGCCGCCCTCCCGACCATCGAGCAACCTGCCCGCGCCGATGACCCCGCTCGTTGGCCGCGCAGAGGATTTGGCGGCCATCGACACCCTCCTGGGTCAGGCCACGACGCGCCTCGTGACGATTACCGGGGCCGGGGGCGTGGGAAAGACCCGCATCGCCCTGAGTGTCGCCTCCGATGCGCTCCCGTCGTATCCCGACGGCATCTTCTTCATCACGCTCGCGTCGATCCGCGACCCGGCGCTGGTGCTTGCGACGATCGCGCAAACATTCGGGCTGAAGGAGCGGCGGACGGAGGGGCTACGCGACGCACTCATCGCGCAGTTCGCGAGCAAGCGTATCCTCCTTGTCCTCGATAACTTCGAGCAGGTCGTCGTCGCAGCGACCGATGTCGCGGACCTTCTCGCCGCCTGCGATGGCCTGAATGTGCTCGTGACGAGCCGGGCCGCCTTGCACCTGCGCGGCGAGCATGAGTATCGCCTGCGCCCGCTCGCCCTCCCCGCGCGCGCGGATGTGGACGACAGTGCGAAGGTGCGCCAATCGCCCGCGTTCGAGCTCTTCCGGCAACGGGCGACGGCGATCACCCACGATCTCCGACTCGACCCGCCGACGACGCGCGTGATCGGACAGATTTGCCAGCGACTCGATGGGCTGCCGCTCGCCCTCGAACTGGCGGCGGCCCGGACCCGCGCGATGCAACCGGCGGAACTCCTCACGCGCCTCGAGCGGCGCTTCGCGGTGCTGACCGAGGGCGCGCACGATCTCCCCGACCGTCAGCGCACGATGCGCCATGTCATCGACTGGAGTTACGACCTCCTCCCGGCGGATGAGCAGCGCCTCTTCCGCTCGCTCGCCGTCTTCGCGGACGGCTGCACGCTCGACGGGGCGGAAGGCGTCGGCGGCGCGCTCCGTGGGGAGCCGGTCAATCTCCTCAGTGGTCTCTCATCCCTCGTCGATAAGAGCCTCGTGCAGGCGGACGCGCAAAGTGGTGCCACCCGTTTCACGCTGCTGGAAACGGTGCGTGAGTACGGCATGGAACGGTTGGCGGAAGGGCAGGAGCTTGTCGCGGTGCAACGCGCGCACGCGACCTATTTCCTTGCCCGCGCGACCGCAGGTACCGCAGACCGGAGCAACGAAGCGCGCGCGCGGTGGATGGCGTGGGTGGACGCCGAGCACGACAACTATCGCGCCGCGCTCGCCTGGGCACAGGCGCAGGGTGAAGCGGAGACGGGGCTGCGGCTGGCGACCGCGCTCCGGCAGTTCTGGTATACGCGCGGTTATCTGCGCGAGGGGCGAGCGTGGCTCGAAACGATGCTCGCACTCGATGGAGCGCGAGCCATTCCGGGATCGCTCAAGGCGGAAGCGCTCGGTGGTGCCGCCCGATTGGCCCTGCGGCAAGGGGACATCGCGGCGGCAACGACCCTCGCGACGGAGAGCCTGCGCCACTCCCGCAGTACGGGGGATGCGAGCGGCATGGCCGCCGCCCTCAACCTGCTCGGCAACGCGGCGTTCGAGCGCAACGACTACCAGGAAGCGACCGTACACTACCGCGAAGCGCTCGCGCACTACCGCCAACTCGGCGATCCGCGCGGTATGTCGGCGATCCTCGGCAACCTCGGTCGCACCGCGCGCTTCCAGGGCGACTACGCGGGCGCAGCACACTCCTACGAGGAGAGCGAGGTGCTCTCTCGGCAGAGCGGTGATCGCCAGGGGCTGGCAAGCAAACTCGGCAACCGGGGGCATATGGCGCGCGACGAGGGTGATCCCGCGCGCGCGCTGCCGCTTATCGCCGAGAGCTTGGCGATCTACGAGCAGGCGGGCGAACGACGGGGCATCGGCATCGCCCTCGCGCAACTGGCAATGATCGCCAACGACACCGGCGACCCTATCGCCGCACGCATCTACATCGCGCGCAGCATGACGATCCGCCGGGAGATCGATGATCGCTGGGGCATCGCCCAATCGCTCGTCACCCTCGGTGACATCGCCGTAGCCACCGACGACCCCGCGCAAGCATGGGCATACTACCGCGACGGCCTGGCGATGTACCAGGAGATCGGCAACCGCCTCGGCATCGTTGAGTGCATCGAACGCCTCGCCCGTCAGATGACCGATCACGCGCAGTGGGCAAGCGCCGCCCGCTGCTTTGGCACCGCCGCCGCCACCCGCGAACAGATCGGCGCACCCATCCTCCCCATCGACCGCCCCACCCTCGACCGCGCCCGCACCCGCACCCGCACCGCCCTCGGCGACGCCGTATGGACCACCACCTACGCTGCCGGACTCACCATGCCCCCCGCAGCCATCCTCGCCGAAATCGCCCGCATCGCCCCGCTCATCACCCGCTGAGTAGATTATGTTTCGGACGGAGAAGGAGCATGCACTGGTATGAGAACACGAAAGTGATTTTGTATGTGCGAGGCTGCGTATCGCTCGCAGCTATAAGGTCACCTGATTTGCGTCTAAATACTGTTGAAAGTCAGCGAGCGTCCACGATTCAGGACGATTCCGAATTGGAGTTGCCCCGTCTCGGTGGACAGTGAAAGACTACGCGACCAACCCTGCGACTGTCCATCTCCTTTCGTATGCTGTCGGTGACAAATAGTCGAGCGCGGAATGCCGGCGATGGGTGTTGTAGAACCCCTCGATGTAGTCGAACAGCGCCAGCCGCGCCGCATTCCGCGTCGGGAACGACCGCCGGGCGAGCAGTTCGCATTCGAGCGTCGCGAAGAAACTCTCCGCCATCGCGTTGTCGAAGCAGTCGCCCCGGCTCCCCATCGAGGCCATCATCCCCGCTTCGCGCAGTCGTCGCCCGAAGGCGAGGCTCGTGTACTGGCTCCCTTGATCCGAATGGTGGATGACTCCAGCGGGTCGGCGCTGCCAGAGCGCCATTTCGACCGCTTCGATCACCAACTCCGTGCGTAAATGCTCGGCCATCGCCCACCCGACGATCCGCCGACTGCACGCATCGAGGACGACCGCGAGATAGAGGAAGCCGGCCCAGGTCGGGACATAGGTGATATCCGCGACCCACAACCGGTCGGGAGCAGATGCTACGAAGTCCCGCTTGACGAGATCGGGTGCCGGTGCCATCTCGGGACTACGCCGCGTCGTGCGCGGCCCTTTGCGGCGGTGGCAGCCCTGCAATCCGGCGTGGCGCAGCAGGCGCGCCACCCGTTTGCGCGAGCAGGGTATGCCCTCGTAACGGAGTTCGGCATGGATACGCGGCGCGCCATATGTGCCCCGACTGCGCTCGTGGATCGTCCGAATCCTCTCAGTGAGCGCGAGATTGCTCCGCGTGCGGGCCGACGCCGGTCGCTCCCGCCAGGCGTAATAGCCGCTGCGCGAGACGCCGAGCACACGGCACAGGACGGCAATGGGATGATGCGCCTTCTCCACCTCGATGAACCCGAACGCCGCTAGCGGATCGGGTCGCT
>CAVXPY010000045.1:0-39294 GCA_963763655.1 uncultured Chloroflexia bacterium | reverse complement strand
TTGGGGGGTGAGGTCGATCGCGCGTCGCACTTGTGTCGCTGTGGTTCAATGGTTCAATGATCCACGATCCTCACGATTGGCAAGTGAACGAGGGAGGCAGCATGATGGCGGAGGGACGGCTTGCGGGGCGGATCGCGCTGGTGACGGGGGCATCGAGCGGGATCGGGGAGGCGATTGCGCTCGGATTCGCGCGGGAAGGGGCGGATGTGATCGTCCACTACCGCACGCGGAAGAACGAGGCGGAGGAGATCGCCGATGAGATTCGCGGCATGGGGCGGCGCGCGCATGTGGTGCAAGGAGATATCGCGGATGCCGCGCAGGTGGCGCGGATGATGGATGAGGCGACGGCGCTTGGCCCGCTCTCGATCGTCGTCTGCAACGCGGGCACGCACCGCCGCGTGCCGTTCCTGGAGATTGACGAGGCGATGTGGGATTGGGTGCTCGATACGGACCTCAAGGGACCGTTCCTCGTCGGGCAGGCGGCGGCGCGGCAGATGGTCGCGAGCGGCACGGGCGGCAGCATCATCGCCACCTCATCGGTGAGCGCCCTAGCGCGCAGCCGGAACTCGTCCATTACCAGGCGGCGAAGGCGGGCGTGGCGATGCTCGTGCGCGGCATGGCGCTCGAACTCGCGCCGCACGGTATCCGCGTCAATGCCATCGCGCCGGGGTTGGTGGAGACGAACCTGACGACGCGCATCTTCCGGACGCCCGAGCTGCTTGCCGCTCGCGTCAGCCGCATCCCGCTTGGTCGCGCCGGGCAGCCGGAGGATATGGTCGGCGCGGCGATCTTCCTCGCCTCCGATGAATCCGCCTGGGTGACGGGCACGACGATCACCGTGGATGGTGGCTTCAGCGTCACCTGACGAGTTCGTGCGGCCTCCGGAATTACTTGATGTTCGGTCGGCCCCGGTGGCGGCGGGCTTCCAGCCTGCCGCAGCAAGGGATGGCAGGCTGGAAGCCCGCCACCACCGGGGATTTTGCGGTCCAGTGATTGCGAAAATCGTGTCAGGTGCGTTTGCGTTGACCGAGCGCGAACGCGCCGACGATCAGGAGAGAACGAGCACGCCACCCCCACCGATTGCCCCAATCATCCCCCACGATCGGGCGGAGGATGCACCGTTTTCGCAGTCGTCGTCACCGCGCCTGCGCCCGGTTGGGCGGCGGTCACGGATTTCGGCGGCACGAGGGTCGCGGGCGGCAGGGCAGCGGGCTGGAAGACCTGCGCCAGTTGCGGCGCCGTGATCGAGAAGCGACCGGTATAGCGCGTCTCCTGTTCCGTCGCGCCGTAGGTCAGTACGACTTTCGCCTCGTAATCGCCGACATCGAGCGCGGTATTCTGCACATGTACGGGGTAATCAATCGCCGTTTGCGGCACGAAGGTATCGAGCGCCAGCGGCAGGTCCTGCACCATTGCGCCCGCAGCATTCGTGACCTGCAAGCGCCCCTTCGGTTTGATCATTGTCGTGCCATCATTGCGCAGACCGAGGACGATGGTCTGGTCGCCCTGCGTGCCGCTTGGTCGCACGCTCGACACCGTCATTTTCTCCATCGTTGGGCCGGGAAGATCGACCTGGATCGCGACGATATTCAGTGTGGCGAATTTCACCTGCATACCGCTCCAGCGTCCGGTGTTCGCATCTTCCTGCGCCTTGTTCGCGACGACGACCCCACCGAGATGCTGACCGGGACGCACGTCCTTCGGTACGGTCATCGTGAAGGGAACGGTGCGTCCCTCGCCAGGCTTGAGCGTCACTTCATTCGTCTCAAGGGTGACCCAACTGCCGACGTCCTGACGTGGATCCGTTTCATTTTGATAGACGGCACCGCTCGTGTTCCCCGTGCTGGCATCGACGACGAATACCCGCGCGACCCCGGCGGCTTTCCCGTTATTGACGATCCAGATCGCATTGGACACGGTAGCGCCGGGTTGGCTGTCAAAGATATAGTAGCCGATCGCAGTGGGACCATCGAACGTGATCGGGCGGATACCGAACTTCGGCTCCTGCACGTCATCCGCCCGGACGACCGATCCACAGAGCGCAAGCAAAAGGAGAAGAAGGATCGAGATCGGCAAGCCGCAGCGTACGTGGCGCGAAGCGGATGACCATGCAGCATTCTTCACAGTGAAACACCTTCCTCAGTTCGATGCGTGTACCAATACGCTCTTGAAAATCATCCCTTCTCTCCGGCTTACCAGAGAGAAGGGATGGGTGCCGTCACGGCCCCGAAGCAATCGCGACCGTGACGAGGCTGGTATAGGTCCCTGAAGGCGTATTCGCGGGGACGGTGACATTGACCGTCGGCGAGAGTGTCGAAGTGCCGGTGCCTGTGAGAAGCGCCGCATTGAAGAACTTCTGCGCTGTGGGCGCGGCGGGATGGTCATCAGGAACGGTCGTTGCTGCCAGAATCGTATTCACCGCTGGCAGGCAACTCGAGGTCGTCTGACAGGTTGCCGCAGCAGCAGTGAGCGGGGCGATCTGCGAGATGGACCCGGACGGCGTGAAGTAGGTCGGTGTTCCCCCGCCGTTATTGAAGGTAACCGAGGTGATCGTGAGGTTCCAGCCCCGCCGACCAGCAAACCGCGCATATCGGAGACGAGGAACGTCGGCGAATAACTCGCTGAGCCAGTGCTGAGGAACGAGAAATTCGTCCCGGTTGCAGTAGTAGCTGGCACTACCAAGCGAAAGATCGAGCGCCCACCTGTGACGGTGAGACTGGCGGTATACTGACCGCTACTCGCAGCACTCGCGGGCAACGGCGCGACCATTGCGAGCGCGAGCGCTACGGCACAGAAGAAAACAAGTGGACCTTTCATGATCCTGTTTCGGAATCCCATCCATTTCCCCTTAATCCTGAAACGAATTACCGCATGTTGGGGCATCATCATTCAGTACTCGATACGGTCCTCCTTCGTGCTATTGCTACGGCCCCGCCGCAATCGCAATCGTGACTGTGCTCGTATATCCCGTTGCCGCGGCGGTCGGGGGGGCCGTTACGGTGATGGTGGGGGTGAGGGTGAAATTACCACCGGCTATGCCGCCTAAAAGCAGGCTGTAGAAGGAATCCGGTGTTGTATTTATCGTGTGCGGGTAGCCTACCGTGTTCACCGATCCGCAGAGTAGCGAGCCCGAACACGCGACGCCGGTTACTTTTGCGGCGTCCGATGGAAGCGTTTTCCCCGATCCCGAGAATGTCGTCCCGGCGATCGTGAGGTGAAAATTCGCGGCGACAAGAGGGATGTCCACGATAATTGGCACGCTGTATGTCGTCGTTCGTGTGCCGCTGAGGGCGATATTCGGGATAGTGGGGTTCCCCGCAAGAATAATATCGTATGTAGAGAGCCCGGCTGCACTGACGCCTGTTTCGGTTGGCGTGACGCTCGCCGCGCCGCGCGATCCGGGTGCGGGTACGGGCGTCCCTCTCCCCACGACCGTCGATGCGGCGCGCGAAGGAGGTTGCGTGGGTGCCGAAGCGGTCGCATTCGTGCTTCCCGTCCGTGCAACAGATACAGGTGTGATTTTCGTGGCGGTCGCGGTTTCAGGAGCGATGCGCGCAGTCGGCGCGGGTGCAGTGGGCGCGGCGGGTGTGACGGAAGCAGTGCGTGCGGCCACAGCCGTGGTTGGCGTAGCGGTGGGCGCAGGGGTCGCGGTCGGCGTGACGGCTTGCGCGCGGGCGGGCGGTGGGGCGATGCCCAGTGTTCCTGTTGCGGTCACCGCTGCCGCAGCGATCGTAGGCACGCCTGAGAGCAGCGCCGCGATGACGAACGTCACCGAAAGGAGCCATCGCCTCGTATCGTTCCCTCTACCCGGGCGCGTCCCAGACATTTCCCTACCTCGATCATAGGGCTGCCCGCGCGCACGGAGTGTTCGTGCGTTGTCCACCCAAGCAGGGGCGGCGCTGGCAACCCGGCGGTCTCTATAAGATCCGTGGCTTTGCGTCCTCATCTCACGATGAGTTTGCCGTCTGTCCCGACGAGCGAGACATTTCACCTACATAACGTAGTGCCTTTACCTTTTGTGATGGTCGATGCGACACGAGTATCAAAAGTAAACTCCTAGTCTAATAATAGATGCGAGTACTTGGAAAGTCATGGAGTTTACCCACCCCCCAATCCCCTCCCCATTAGGGAGGGGGAGCAGGGGAGGGGGCAGCGATTGACCCTCTCGCATTGGCTGCATTACGATGGCACTCGGTTGAAGGGCACACAGCAGTAGAAAGGGAGTGTCTATCGTGGTGCAGCTACGCTTGAGCGACGCTGAGTACGCGACCCGCCGCCACACCATCCTTGAGCGGCTTGGCGAACGCGGGATCACGGCGATCGTGCTGTTCGGCGCGAACAATGTCTCGTATTTCAGCCGGTTCGGCTTCATCCCCACCGAGCGACCGATGGCCTACATTCTGACCGCGAATCGCTCCGCGCTTCTCGTGCCCCGCCTGGAGGGGGAACATGCCGAGGAGTTCGCGCTCGTCGACAACGTCGTGACGTATCCTGAATATCCCGGCGAGCGGCACCCGATGGAGTTCATGAAAGACCTCCTGACCGATTTCGGCCTCACGCGAGCGCATATCGGTGTCGATGGGGACGGTTACGGCGCGCTCTACGGCTATCGCGGCCCCGGCGTGAGCACCCTTCTGCCGAACGCGACGATCACCAACATCCGGGACGATGTCGAGTACATGCAGATGATCAACTCCGAGGAAGAACTGAACCTCATCCGGGAGAGTGCGCGCTGGGGCAACCTCGCGCATGTCTATTTACAGGAATACTGCAAAGTTGGCGTGAGCGAGACGGAAATTTCGATGCGCGCATCGGACGAGGCGACGCTGGCGATGATTCGCACGCTCGGCAAGGAGTATCGCCCGGTCAGCTTCGGGCGACCCGGTGCCTCGGCGGGCTTCCGGGGGCAGATCGGCAAGGATTCCGCCCTGCCGCACGCGA
The DNA here is from genome assembly GCA_963763655.1 of uncultured Chloroflexia bacterium. Lineage (GTDB taxonomy): Bacteria > Chloroflexota > Chloroflexia > Thermomicrobiales > JALYUS01 > JALYUS01. The sequence continues at coordinate 34,353 of CAVXPY010000045.1, read as the reverse complement.
TGACGAGCAATGCCCGTCTCAAGGCGGGCGATGTACTCGTGACGGGCGCGGGCGCGTCGGTCTGGGGGTACGGCAGCGAACTCGAACGCACGATGATTATGGGCGAACCGAGCAAGGAGCAGGAGAAATACTTCAATCTGATGCTCGAAGCGCAGACGCTGGCCTGCGACGCGATCAAGCCCGGCATCCCCTGCTCCGAGGTGGATCGGCAGGTACGCGAGTTCTTCACGGCGCATAATCTCTGGGAATACTGGCGGCATCACACCGGCCACGCGAAGTCCACGCTCGTTCACGAAGCGCCCTTCCTCGACATCGGCGATGACCGCATCATGGAAGTCGGCATGGTCTTCACCGTCGAGCCGGGTATCTACATCGCAGGACTTCGCCGGCTTCCGCCATTCGGACACCGTCGCCGTCACGCCGGACGGCATCGAATGGCTCACCTATTATCCGCGCGATCTGGAGAGCCTGACAATCGCGATCTGAGGGGAAGTAGTCAGTAGTCAGTAGTCAGTAGTCAGAGGGGAACCGGATTCACTGACTACCGACTACTGACTACTGACTACTGATCCCGGAGATCCATCGGTGCCGGGCATCCGTTTATTCCAGTATGGCAGTGGTGCAGTTCTTCATACCGTCGGGAGGTGTACGATGGCGAACGCGGCAATCTTTATCGGTTGGGGTTCCACAATTGCCGGGCGCGAGTTGAAAGCGCTCCAGGTCTTCAACGAGGTCATACAGTATTACACGCAACTTCAGCAGCAGGGCGAGATCGAGAGCTTCGAACCGGTGGCGCTCGAACCGCACGGCGGCGACCTTGCGGGCTTCCTCCTCATTCGCGGCGACAGCGAGAAGCTCCGCAAGCTCCGCGCCAGCGACGAGTTCCAGCGGCTCAATACCCGAGGGCTACTCGTCGTCCAAAATTTCGGCGTCGTGGATGCGCACATCGGCGATGGGCTCGCACGGCTGTTCGGGACGTTCCAGCAGCAGGCGAGCGAACTGGCCTGAGATAGTCGCTAGTCGGCGGTCAGAGACCCCGATAGTCCGCCCCGGTTGCTTCGACGCCGATCTCCCAGAGGCGTCGGGCCGTGGCTTCGTCACGCCCCGTCGGAAAGAGCGCGACCGGCGTCGGGCGGCCACGAATCTGGCCCCGCCCGGATGGCCCGATCAACTCGCCACCGGAAAGGCCGGGAGCGGTCGCCGCGTAGAGGCTTGGCCCCGCCCCGGCCCGTGCAGATTGCAGGAGGAGGGGGGCGAGAACGATCACTGCGGGGGCACGCAGCAGTTGCAGGATCGTCCAGGGGCGCTGCGTCATCAGGTTCGTTGCCGAGATACCGGGGTGCGCGGCGACACTGATGAGCGAAAGATGCTTCGCCGTAGCCCGCCGCGCCAACTCCCGCGCGAAGAGCAAGTCCGCCTGCTTGCTATTGCTGTAGGTGAGCTGGGCGATATACATCCTGGGCGTACGGAACTCATCAAGGGTGATCGTGCGGGTGAGCCGCCCCGACCGGGCGGTGATACTCGTCAGGGTGACAATGCGCGCCGCAGGCGCTGCCAGCAATAACGGTAACAGCGCGCCAGTAAGCGCGAAGTGACCGAGAAAATTCGTGGCGATTTGGCGCTCGAAGCCGTCCACCGTGCGCCGGAACGGCCCACCCATCAACCCGGCGTTATTGATCAGGATGTCGAGCCGTTGCAGATGATCGCGCTGTCGATCGGCGAAGCTCCGTACTGAAGCGAGGTCCGCGAGATCGTTAATTCCTCGACGCGCACCGACGCTTCCGGATGAGAGGCACGAATACGCCGCAGTGCCCGCCTACCGCGTGTCGGGTCGCGGCAGGCGAGAATCACTGCGGCACCCGCTGCTGCCAGGGCACGCGCCGTCTCGAACCCGATCCCGGAACTCGCCCCGGTGACGACTGCCGTACGCCCCGCGAGCGAGGGGATGTCTTCTTCACTCCATCTGTGTCGTGGCACAGTGATCGACCTTTCTCTCCCTACTACCGCGTATGCTCCTACACAGTGGTACGATGCGGGCAGCCAAGCGGGTCACTCAGCCATTAGCAAGTAGGGCCAATCTTTGTACCAAGCGAAGGAGCGCACCCCATGAGTACGACCAATAGTGTCACGGACCGTATCGCCTTCTTGCGCAAACTGAATGCGACGCGCAACTTCCGCCCAGACCCGGTGCCGGACGATGTGGTCAATAATATTTTGCAGGTCGCGCGCTGGTCCGGCAGTGCGAGCAATGTGCAGCCGTGGGAGTTCCTCGTCATCCGCAACCGGGAAACGCTGCAGAAGCTTTCGGAAATCTCCCCGAATGTGCGGCACGCGGCGGGCGCACCCCTGGGTATCGTCCTCGTAATGACGGGCGACCCGAATCGCGTCCCGCACGAGACGTATGACGAGGGGCGATTGAGCGAGCGGATCATGCTCGCCGCCGAAGCGCACGGTCTTGGCTCGTGCATTGGTTGGTTCCGCCCGGAGACGATGAGTGCGGCGAAACAGGCGCTCGGTATCCCGGAGAACCGCCTCGTGCGTACCGAGATCTCGATTGGCTACCCCGACGAAGAAGCGCAGCGCGCCCGCCAGAAGCCCGCCCAGGCCCGCAAGCCACTCGCCGAAATCGTCCATGAGGAGCGTTATCGCGGCTGAGGCCACATCGGTAACCTGAGAGAGCCGTTCGGAGGCGCAGTGTGCAGGAAGAGCAATCGCGGAAGACCTCGTTTGACACCGTAGACGGCACGACAGACCCGGCAGAGTTCGTGCGCTATCTCGACGCGACGCGCGCGACCGACTTCTATCGGGAGATCAAGGCGCGGAGTTACGATTTGCTCGCCCTCCGTGCCGGAGACGCCGCCCTCGATTGTGGTTGCGGGACGGGCGATGATGTCGCCGCGCTCGCGGCGCGCGTCGGACCCACCGGGCGCGCGGTCGGTGTGGATTTCAGCGCGACGATGATCGCCGAAGCACGGAAACGCACGGCGGGATCGACACTCCCCCTCACATTCCAGCCGGCCGACGCGCACGATTTGCCCTTCCCGGATGGCACCTTCGACGGTTGCCGCGCCGAACGTCTCCTACAACACACGGCGGACCCACAGGCGGTGCTAAGGGAGATGGTGCGCGTCGCCAAACCCGGCGCGCGCGTCGTGATCTGGGAGTCAGAACTGGAAATGCTCGTCTTCGATGCGCCGGACCGCACGGTGAGCCGAAAGATGCAGCACGCCATCTGCGACGGCTTCCGCAATGGCGCCATCGGCCATCAACTCTTCCGCCGCTTCCAGGAAGCGGGTCTGATCGACGTGCAGGCAGAATTGATGGGCCGCGCGCACACCGAGTTCGCCTTCGTGGAGCGCGCCTTCGATCTCCGCGCTTCCGCCCGTCGTGCGGCGGAGGAAGGCATCGTGACCGCCGCCGAAGCGACAGACTGGATCACCGCCCTCGAAGAGGCGGACCGGGCGGGCCGCTTTTTCTGCGCCGTCGCCGGTTTCCTCGTCAGCGGACGCAAACCAACCTGAAGACGAAGATGACCGGGCAGGGGAATTCAGGGAGTTGAATCGTTGCGCGGCACCAGAAGATCGGCGAAGTAGCCATCGAGCGTCCGTTCGGCAGTGAAGCGCTGCGTCTGTACGTCGAAAACCTTCACCGCAACCTGTTTCGCCCAGGGGTCGATTGGCTGACTGAGATAGACGTCGCGCCCATCGGGAGAGAAGCCTGCCAGGGAAAATGCCGCATCGAAGTCGATCCGTCCGCGTTCGGTGAGGGTGTTCGCATCCAGCGTGATGAGCATGTGCGGTGCAGCGTGCGCTGGTGCTGCGGAGTCACTGCCATCGTCACGGAAGGTATGCAGAAGCAAGTGTTGCCCGTCAGGAGCAAGCATCATCGCGCTCGCGGGCAGATCGAGGCGGCGCACCTCCTGTAATGTCCCGGTATCGATGACCTGAAGCCCAAGCGGGACTGTGCGCTCGCGCGGTTGGCCGTTCGGCGATGTGACGATTTCTGTCCGCTGGCTGATCGTATACAGACGGGTGCCATCGTGACTCAGTAGTGCCTGACGATCCGTCGTCGGGCCACCTTTCGCTGCGACGCCGGGCATGAGCCAGTCGGCGATACGCCCAACCAACGACCGATGTGATTGCATCTTTGTCTGGCTGAGGACGCGCCCGCCTGCCAGATCGACAACGGTGAGGGTATCTACATCGGCATGGGCAATGTACAACCGATCCCGTGCGCGGTCCCATGCCAGGCCGGGGGAGAACAGGGCATAGCGGTCGGTCGATCCTCCGACGCTTTCCTGGAACTGTCCCGCTTTCACCCCATCGAGGCGTATGTCAGCAGCAATGCGTTCGTTCGTGAGATCAACGATCAGCACATGCGGCATATCTTCCGCGAGATTATTGGCATCGGTGAGGATGCCGTAGAGAGCGAGCTGCGTCCCCGAGCGGAGGAAACGCCCTGATGTCGCCAGGAACCCCGGCGTAAACGATGGAGAGAACCGCGTCACCTCATGAAGATCGCCGCTGGTGAGGGTGTACCGAGAGAGCGCATAATCCTGCCCGATCCCGTGGGCTGCATCGTGTCGGGTGCTGCCCGCCCAGTAGAGGGATTGCCCATCGGGGCTGAATACTAACCCGGCGACGTAATCACGTACAGTGACTGCCGTCGCGGTATCTACCCAGGTCGTGCGGTCAATCAGGTGGAGCACGCCACCCGAATTCGACGCTCCGCTCGGCCAGATGATCGCCGCCATCGTCCGCCCGTCGGGGCTGACGGCCTGCACATAGTGATGGGCGAAGTCCAATGGCGCAATTCCCGGTATATCCGCGAGCGTGACCGGGTCCACCGGTCGCATACGCAATCGCAATCCCGCGACCGGGTCCGGAGAGACACGATTCAGGCCCACGAGCGGGAGCAGTGCGGGCGCTGCCGGTTGCGCGGTCGGAGAAGCGGATGGCGAGGGAACGCTCCGTATGACGGGCGTTGGAGAAACAGCAGGTGCAGCGGCACTGGTGCAGGCGGCAAGCAGCACGACGAATGTCGCGCCGAGCGTGAGCCGGTACGGGAGTCGGACCATCGTGCAGCCTCCTTTCAGTGCGTTCCCACTGATGGTACTACACTCTGCGCGCCCGAGCGGTTCCCGAGATGCCCGCTTGCTACTGCTCCGCGATCTTTGCGACGGTCTGCCAGAAGGTGGGGTAGGAGACGTTCGCGACGCTCGCGCCGTGGATGGCGGTCTCCTCGCGGTCCTGGGCGATCAGGGCGGCGACGGCCCAGGCCATCGCGAGGCGGTGATCGTCGTGGCTTTCCTGCGCCTCGGCGAGCAGGACATTCGGCCCCTCGATCACAAAGCCGTCGTCCGCTGCTTCCGCCCGCGCGCCGAAGCGCCGTAAGCCCTCGACGACCGTCGCGACGCGGTCCGACTCCTTGACGCGCAGTTCGGCGGCATCGCGCACCGTCGTTCGCCCCTCCGCCATCGCCGCCGCGACCGCCAGCACGACGAGTTCGTCGATCCCGCGCGGGATGAGCGATCCGCCGATCTCCGCGCCCGCGAGCCGCGACGAGCGCACCGTCAGGTCCGCGACGGGCTCGCCGGAGACTTCGCGGGCATTGTGCACCGTCAATCGTCCGCGCCCATCAGCGCGAGCATATCGAGGATGCCGGTGCGCGTCGGGTTGACGCCGACGTGCTCGATCGTCAGTTCCGCGTCCGGATGCGCGGCCCCCGCGACGAGCCAGAATGCGGCGGAGGAAATGTCCCCCGGCACATCGACATCGCGCGCGGTCAGCGGGTTGCCGGGTGTCAGGGTCAGCGCGCCGTCCGCCTCGACGAGGTCCGCACCCATCGCGCGCAGCATCCGCTCGGTGTGATCGCGGGAGTCGATGCGGCCGGCGAGCGTCGTCGGGCTGTCCGCGAAGAGCGCGGCGAGCAGCAGCGACGATTTCACCTGCGCGGAGGCGACGGGCAACGCATACGTCGATGCCGTGGAGCGCGCCGCCGCGTACGCCGAGCGGGAGCAGTTTGCCGCCCTCGCGCCCGTCAATCCGCGCGCCCATCTGCCGCAGTGGATCGGTCACGCGGCCCATTGGGCGGCGGCGGAGCGATCCGTCGCCCGTCAGCGCGGTAAAGAAGGGTTGTCCGGCGAGGATGCCGAGCAGGAGGCGCGTCGTCGTGCCACTGTTGCCGCAATCGAGCATGTCCGCCGGTTCGGCGAGGCCATCGAGCGCCCGCGCCATGGACCGTCAGCGTCTCACCCGTCTCCTCGATCCGCACGCCCATCGCGCGCAGCGCGGCGAGCGTCGTCCGGCAATCCGCGCCATCGAGGAAGCCGCGCACGCGCGCCGTCCCCGTCCGCGAGCGCGTTGAAGAAGAGCGCGCGGTGGCTGATGCTCTTATCGCCCGGCACGCGAATCGTCCCGCGTAACCGCCGCGCCCCCCGCACCCGCTGCACATCCTCAACCGTCGCAACCGTCATCTCAGCACCTCTTGAAACCGGGGAGAACCGCAAAGACGCAAAGAGCACAGAGGACGCAAAGAAGAAATCGAATTCGTTATTTCTTCTGTTTCTTTGCGCCCTTTGTGTCCTTCTGCGTCTTTGCGGTTCATTCCGGTTTCCGTTCCCTTATCGCGGGGCGGTGTATTCCTCGAAGGGAGCGAAGTCGAGATGATGCTGCGCGAAGACGGCAGCGAGGTGCGCGCGCTCTGCGGTCGGTGTCGTGCGGATCCAGCCGACGCACATCGCCTCCAAGCTGACCATATCGCCGAGTTGATAGCGCGATTGCCCGCGCGCGAAGGCTTCCGCCGCACGCCGCACCGCGATCTTCCCGCGCCGCCCGCTGCTCTTCCGGCAGATCCGCGAGAAATTCCACGAGTTTGTCGTTCGCCTCATCCGCCCATCGTGTCCCGCCCGCACTCGTGATGCTCATGCAACCCCCCTTTCCCACAACTTCGCCTCGATGTGGAACCACTTTCGCCCGGAAGGATGCGGGAGTGAGCACCCCGGCGTCAAGTGGGGGCTGAGAGGTGAGGTTCATGCTACGATCAATAGAGAAGGAGTGAGAAATCGCATGGAGCGGCAATCCATCTCTATCGGGCAGATTCGCGCAGGGTATCCCGATCTCGCCATCCGTACCGCCCGGCTCGATACGAGCGGGCAGAACAGCGACATCCTGATCGTCAATGCGTCAATCATCTTCCGCTTTCCGCGTTATGCGGAAGGGATCAGGCGGCTACCGACGGAGGTCGCTATCCTCCGTGCGATCCAGCCGCAGGCAACGGTGCCAGTGCCGAACCCGATCTACGCGCATCTCGATAGCCCGCTCCCTGGCGCGGCCTTTCTCGGCTACCCAATGTTGCCCGGCGCGCCGCTCTCCCCACAGACGATGCGCGCGCTCGATGCCACGACGGTTGCGGCAGTTGCCGCCGACCTCGCGGCCTTCCTCCGCGCGCTGCACGGCATCCCGACGGAGACGCTTGGCGTCGCGATTCCCGATGCGGATAGCCAGGAGATGTGGGCGGAGATGTATAGACAGGTTCAGGCCCACCTCTTCCCCCTGATGCGCCCAGATGCGCGGTCGGCGGTGGCGCACCATTTCGAGCCGTTTCTTGGTGACTCGCGTCATCACTCTTGGACGCCGGTCCTGCGGCATGGCGATTTCGGGCCGAGCAACATTCTCTTTGACGCAGCATCCGGGCGGGTGACGGGCATCATCGACTTCGGGAGCGCGGCGCGCGGTGATCCGGCGGTCGATCTCGCCGCCCTCTCCAGCTACGGCCCGGCATTTCTCACGACCCTCCACACCGCCTATCCCGCAACCGCCGCGATGAAGGAGCGGAGCGCATTCTACGCGGGCACCTTCGCGTTGCAGGAAGCGCTCTTCGGCAAGATCCATGACGACGCGGAAGCGCTGGCGAACGGTATCGCGACGTATCGGTGAGACGGGCACACCTAACCCCCCGGCCCCCTTCCCTAAAAGGAAGGGGGTGCCTCACTGCAATGCCGTGGCCTTCGGGGAACGCCTCGATATTCAACATGAGTCACCCCTCTCCACGCAGATGGAGAGGGGCCGGGGGTGAGGTTCTTCCCCTTCCCGTCCCCTGCTATACTCGGCGGACGTTCGGACGCTTCTCTTCTCTGAAGAAACAAGGAGCACACTATGGCGGAGACGGCGACGGCACCGGGCACCACCGGGAACGCTGCATCGGTTGATAGTATTCTCACCCCGACTACCCATCTCGGATTCACCCCCGGCGACGCCCGCAAACTCGCGCCGTGGTCGCAGATCGCGGCATACTTCCAGCTGCTCGGCACCCGCTCGCCCCGCGTCCATACGGAAGTGCTCGGCAACTCGACAGAGGGTCGGCCCTTCCTCCTCTCGATCATCACGAGTGAGGAGACGCACGCCCGGCTCGATCATTACCGGGATGTGCAGGCACATCTCGCGGACCCGCGCGGCGTGCAGCGCGCAAACAACTCGCGACATTCGTCGCGGAAGGGAAGACAATCGCACTCGTCACCTGCACGATCCACGCGACGGAAGTCGGCGCGACGATGATGGCGATGGGCCTCGCACACGATCTCGCCACGAAGAGACGACGCGGCGACGCAGCAAATCCTTGAGAATGTCATCCTCCTGCTCGTGCCGTCGCTCAACCCGGACGGCTGGGACCTCGTTCATCAGTGGTACACGAAGACGCTCGGCACGCCGTTCGAGGGGAGCACGCCGCCGCAGTTTTACCAGACCTACACCGGCCACGATAACAACCGCGACTGGTTCATGCTCACGCAGGCAGAGAACCGCCTGACCGTCGAGAAGATTCACAATGTCTGGCATCCGCAGATCGTCTACGACCTGCACCAGATGATGCAGGACGGCCCGCGCTACTTCGTCCCGCCCTTCATTGACCCGTACGACCCGAATGTAGACCCGATCCTCTCGCAGGAGATCAACGTCCTCGGCTCGACGATGGCGCAGGCGCTCGCCGCGCACGGCAAGACGCGGCGTCGACGACGAATGTCATCTTCGATGCCTTCTCCCCCTCCCGCGCCTATCAGCACTATCACGGCGGCGTCCGCATCCTCTCCGAGGCCGCCAGTTGCCGGATCGCCACCCCTGTGACGATCAACAAAGAGGACCTCAAAGTCGGGCGCGGCTTCGATCCGCACATCGCCGACCTCGAATCATCCAAACCCGTGGCCGGGCGGCGAATGGACGCTCGCCGACATCGTCTCCTACAACCGGATCAGTACCGACGCGCTCCTCCTCCATGCCGCGCGCTATCGGGATATGTGGCTCTCGAACTTCGCCGCCCTCTCGCAGCGGGCCGTCGAGCGCACCGGGCCGCCGATCGCCTTTGTCGTGCCCGCCGGGCAGCGCGATCCGCAGACGACTACGGAACTCCTCCAGGTCTTGCAACGCGGCGGTGTCGAACTGACGCAGGCGAAAGCGCGCTTCGTGGCGGACGGCGTCACCTATCCCGCCGGGTCCGCCGTCATCCCGATGGCGCAGCCGTACGGCGCGTACGCGAAGACGCTCCTGGAAGCGCAGAAATACCCGGACCTCCGCCTCTATCCCGATGGCCCGCCGAAGCCCCCCTACGACATCACCGCGCACTCGCTCCCCTTGCAGATGGGCGTCGAGGCAATCGCCGTCTCAACTCCCTTCAAAGCGGAATGCACCCCCGTATCCGGCCTCATGGCACCCGCGAAAGGGACGGTGAAGGGGACGGGGACTGCGGGCATCGTGATTGGCGCGGAAACGAACGCGAGCGTCAAGCTCGTCAACGCACTCCTTGCCGAAGGGCTGGAAGTGAGCCGCACGAGCGGCCCTGTCCGCGGTGGTGGCGAGGAATACGGCCCCGGCACCTACGTCGTCCCCGCGACGGGCGATACGCTGGAGCGCATCCGGAACCGCTGTGTAGAATATGGCGTGCGCGCGGCAGCCGTCGAGCGCGTGCCGACTCCGCGCGGCGACTGCGGCAGCCGAAAGTTGGCCTCTATCGCCCGTGGTGGGCGAACGCGATCGACGAGGGATGGACGCGCTTCATCCTCGAAGAGTACGGTTTCCTCTACGATACGCTGCGCGATGGCGACATGCGCCAGGGTGATCTGCGGGGCCGCTGCTCCTGCATCATCCTCCCGGCGATGTCCGCGAAGATGATCCTGGAAGGGAACAGCCCGGCGATTATCCGCCGGAGTATACGGGCGGCATCGGGGAACTCGGTACCGCCAATCTGCGGCGCTTCGTGGAGGCGGGCGGCACGCTGATCGCGCTCGACGCGGCCTGTGAGGTCGCGGTGAAGCAGTGCTACCTACCCGTGACGAATGTGCTCGAAGGAGTGACGGCGCAGGAGTTTTACTCCCCCGGCTCGATGGTGCGTATCCTGCTCGACCCGAACCATCCGATTGCCTATGGCTTCGAGCGGGAGAGCGTCGCCCTCTTCGTCAACAGCCCCGCATTTGAAGTGCACGGCGGCGCATTGGCGGTGGCGCGCTACCCGATGAGCAATCCGCTCCTCTCCGGCTGGATGCTCGGCCCGGAGCGCATTCAGGGGCGGGGGGCGGTCGTGGAAGCGCCGGTCGCACAGGGCCGCGTCATCCTCCTCGGCTTCCGCGCCCAATTCCGCGCCCAGGCACGCGGCACCTACCGATTGCTGTTCAACAGTATTTACACGAGCACGCTGCGGTAAACGAAGCGGATAACCTGTTCGCAGGTAGGGGCGCACAGCCGTGCGCCCGATTTTCTTCACTTGCCGCATCGCTCACGATCATGGCAAAAGGCGCACGGCTGTGCGCCCCTACCAGACGATGCGCCCCTTATACTGGCGCTGACTGCATTCGGATCGGAGGCGGCAGATGACCTCACATGATGACGTCCGTGCCTACTACGACCATTTCGGGGAGCGCGAGTGGTCGCGTTTGGATCGGCCACATGATGGGCTTGTTGAGTTCGCGCTTACCGTCCACACGCTACACACGCATCTCCCGCTTGGCGGCCGTGTTCTCGACATCGGTGGCGGGCCGGGTCGCTATACCCTCTGGCTCGCTGAGCGGGGGCATCGAGTCACTCTCGCTGACCTCTCACCGCAGTTGATCGCCATCGCACGGGAGAAGATCGCCACCTCGCCCGTCGCCCATTGCGTGGAAGAGATTGTCGTTGCCGATGCGTGCGATCTCTCGCGCTGGCAGGATGCCTCATTCGATGCCGTCCTCGCACTCGGACCCTTCTACCATCTCACCCAGCCGGAAGACCGGCAGCGCGCCGCCCGCGAGTTGGTGCGCATCCTGCGTCCTGGCGGTATCGCGTTCATTGCCTTGATGCCACGGTATATGTTCGTGCGCCGTACACTCGCATTAGCGGACGAACGACACCATCTCGCCTCGGAGGAGTTCGTCAGGCGTCTGCTCGATGAGGGGGCGTTCATTAACGATCAACCAGGAAGGCTGACCGAAGGATATGGTGTCCGCCCGGAAGAGGTGGCCCCCTTCTTCGCCGAACACGGCTTGGTGATGCAGACCCTGTTGGCGACAGAGAGCATCGTCCCTGACCTACAAACCGAGGTCGCAGCGTTCGCGACGACCAACCGTGCGGCATACGATGCAATGCTCAATATCCTCGTGGAAGCGGCAAGCGATCCGAGTATCCTCGGTATGGCAAATCATCTCCTCTTTGTCGGGGAGAAGGCATGAAATATGCCGAGTGTCGGATGAGCGCACACCACGTCGTTGCAAATGAGACACCCCTCTCCATCGCCCAGAGATCACGGTACAGACAGGTTTGTACGGCGATGGAGAGGGGCCGGGGGTGAGGCAGATTACGGGGCGGGGGTGCTCGGTGGGATCAGTCGTTCCTCGTCGTGCGGCACGACCGGCGCGGTAGACGAGGCGGGCGGTTGCGTGAATGCGTTCGGCTGCCAGGGCGGGTATGCAGGCGGCATCTGCGGCGGTGGGGCATTCGGTGTGCTGCCGCGCTCCGGGCGCATGATGACGAAGGCGAGCACCAGGGCGAGGCCGATAAAGAGCGGGATGAATCCGGCGAGCATCCACGGACCGAGACCGAGCGGGAAGTTGACACTGTTGCCGCTCGCGCTGTTGGCGATGAAGCCGATCGGCCAGAGCGCGAGGGTGAGAGCAACACCGATACCCGTGAGCACGAGACCCCAGATCAGTGTGCCGCGCCCCGCGCCGCCCCCATTATTCACCGTGACCGCTCGTGGCGGCATCGGCATCGGCGGGCCGGGCATCATCGGCGGTGGCGGTGCCGCCGCGGGTGGGGTGATACCGTGCTCGATCATCGTGAGCGTTTCCCGGTAGGTGAGATACCGCGAGAGCAGGATGAATCCGAGGACCACGGCGGGGAAGAGGACGAAGATGATAAAGGCCGTAAGTACACCATTCATTGGATAAATCCTCCTAGATTCCCTGCTTCGTCAGTGTAATCGAACCGTTGCCGGTGTGCACGGTGAGGTCAGCATCGGGCCGACCGATCACCCCCTGCACCTTGTTGCGCTTCGGCTCACTCCCCGGCGCAGTCGTGACCGGGAAATCGACCCGCACGCTTCCATTGCCGCTTTGCAGGTCAACATTCAGCGCGCTCTCCGGCGGCAGGGACATGGAAACGGTCCCGTTGCTCGTATCGACGCTATTCTTGGAACCGGGCGCGATGGAACCGGCAAAGGTGACCCTGCCATTCGAGCTATGGAGGTCCAGCCCGTTCGATTGCACATCATGGACCTCGACCGTGCCGTTGCTCGAACGCAGTTGCAAGGTGCCACGCCCGCCCATCACGGTCACCCGACCATTCGAGGTCTCTGCTTTCAGCGTGCCATCGACATCCCGCACGGTAATCAGGCCATTCGCGGTCGTCAGATCGTGCTGCCCGGCAATGCCATTCACGTCAATTCGGCCATTGCTGCTCTTCACCGGCCCGAGATCGGTGTGGGTGGGCACCTGAATCTGATAATCGACGACCGTCCGGTTGAAGCCGAAGAGCGCGAAGCCGGTGGCGGTATCGCCGGTCGTCTCGACAGTGATCCGGTTCCCGTCCTGCCGGATGTTCACCTGGAGTTTCGCCAGTAAATCATCGCTGACGGCCCGCTTGGTAGCGTGGATGAAGACCTTATTCTCGTCCCCACGAGTGATGGTGATGGTGCCATTATGGGTATCGGCGCTCACCGTTGGCACGCCGGTGACATCCAGCGTCTGATCGACCGTCGCGATCTTGCTCGGCTCATCGAAATTGCCGGTAATGATGCCACCCGCACTAGTCACGGCAGCGACCATCCCGACGGCGACGAGCACGAGCGCGAGGCTCAGGATAATGATGACGATGCGTTTTTTCACGGCTCAATTCTCTCCTGTCATCCGTCGCAAATGCAATCACTACGTTTGACAGGTCTGTTTCCCAAGATGTTTCACGCCAACGAAGCGAGTTCTGCGAGCGGAGTAATGGGATATGGCCGAGTTTGACGCACGATACCGGATCGCGCAACCTTCTTCCATTGAAAGAAGCGTGCCGCTCGACGCTAGATGCGGGGGCCGGGGCCGTCACCGAAGCGACCGAGGCCCCCGAACGGCCAGCGACCGAAACTGGGCGGCGCGGAGCCATCGGTGCGGTAGGTGAGGACGGTGAAGGTCGCCTCCTGCGCGTTCTCCTTCGTCGCCGTGCGACGGGGTGGATCGGCGTTTGGCTGCGTGAGGCGTCGCCAGACATCGGGGTTCGTCGCGTCCGAGACCCAGAGGAGGGTGCTCGCCCGCTGGAAGACACGCATCGCGCCGTGCCCTTCCTCCTCCTGCCAGCCGTCCTCCGGCAGGTGCGAGGCATACCAATCCGCGACCTCGCGATACGAACTGGACGCGCGATACCAGAGCGCGGTGCCGGTGACGCCTCGCGTCTTGAGCATCGGCGCGGGGTTGCCCGCCTGCGAGATCGGCACATTATCGACCCGCAGGAGGGTCGCGCCCGGCGGGACCGGCAGCCAGACGGCAGGATTGAAGGGGGTCGCATTGGCGGCGGCATCACCGAGCGATTCCGGCCCGGCGGGTGGGTCCGGGCGCGTCGTCGCCTGCCGCGCCAGTTCCTGCATACGTTCCCGCGCCGCGAGCGCTTGTCGCCGCACGAAACGGTAGATCGCACTGAGGATGAGCCAGAGAACCAGCGAGACAATCGCCAGCACTGCGAGCAAGCAGAGAATCGTTAAGGTCATTCCGATGCCTCCGAAGCGCTGGAGAGCGGCGAAGCGGCGTGACGCCAGCGCGCAACCAGTGTGAGAAGCGCGCCACCGAGCAGGTACGCGCCGAACACATCTATAGGCCAGTGGTGGCCCAGCGCGACCCGCGCCGGGCCAACCAGCAGGATCAGTGCGGCAAGGATACCGCAGATCGTCCCATCCCTTCTACGTTCCCCTTGCCCTATCGGTAACGCATCACGGACGAGCAGGATGAGCAACCCGCACACGACGGTGTACGTCACGACGTGCCCGCTCGGGTAACTCGCGGATGCCGAGAGAGGCCCAACCACTTGCGCTTGCTCCGGCGTTGGTCGTGGACGATCGACGAGCTGTTTGATGAGCGCAGAGATCGGCCACGCGAGGAGCGCGAACAGCATCACGACGACGCCGCGCCGCTGGCCGTAATACCAGGCGAGGGCGAGAAAGATCACACTGACGCCGATCATCTGCCGCGTGTAGCCCGGCCACGAAATCGCTTCCCAGAACCATGAGAGATGGGGCAGCAGGTGTGCCTGCGCCCACCGCAGGAGCGTATCGTCGATGCGGACGGACGCGCCCCGCGTGACGAGGAGGGTGACGAGCGCGAACGCGACCGACAGGGCGAAGCAATCGCCCCCACTCAGATACAAGAGGATGGCTGGTTCCCAAGTTGGCAGGTACGTTTCTCCCTTCCGCCACGGTGGAAGCGGAAGGCATCGGTCGCATCTTCATACGATCAATAATACTCGCAAATCGACGCGGTACACACCTCAATCGCCAACAATCCACTCACTACCGTCCGGAATGGCCCGCCATGAGTGCGACAGGTCGTGGCACGCGGGTTGCGTAAGGGAAGAACGGAGTGTCGGTTCGTTCGGATTTGGTAGGAGGTTACTTTCATGGTCGAGTTTGCCACTATTAACTTCGGTTTGGGCATCGTTGGCTGGATCGTCGTCGGTCTGATCGCCGGATGGCTCGCGCACATGGTCGCCGGGTCGGGTGGCGGCAGCCTCATCTCTGATTTGATCGTCGGTATCGTCGGCGCATTCGTCGGTGGCTTCATCCTCGGCTTCTTCGTCAATGGTACTGTCGGCATCATCGGTTCAATTGTGGTCGCCTTCATCGGCGCGCTGATCCTCACCTGGATCGTCCGTGCGATCGCTGGCAGCCGCTCCCCCGTCTAAAGCAGATTGCATAGTACAGAAGGAGGCCGCCCGATCGGGCGGCCTCCTTATTTTCAGTCTCTTCCCTATCGGTATAGAATAGCCGCAGCAGACCGTTGCGAGGAATTCTTCTATTGGGTAGGGGGTGGGGTAGCCATGCTCGGAGAGATCGGCTTTGGACTGGGTATCGTTGGCACGATCATCGGCCTCATTGGTTGGGCGTTCGTCGGACTGATTGCCGGATGGCTCGCGAACAAAGTAAATGGGTCGCGCGGCGGCCTTATCAACAACCTCGTCGTCGGTATGATCGGGGCCTTGATTGGTGGCTTCGTTCTCGATCTCATCTACGATGAAGGGGCGGGGCTCTTCCTCTCCATCGTCGTCGCCTTCATCTTCGCGCTGATCCTCAACTGGGCCTATGGCCGCATGCGGGGCACCAAGCGCGCATAGGAGCGGGTCTCAAAACCACCAAGGCACAAAGAAGCACCAAGAACACCAAGGGTGAATATTTTGTTTCTCTCTTGGTGTTCTCTGTGTTCTTGCGGGTGCCCTCTGGGCAGTATTGGTGGTTCCTCTTTCCGTTGTTTTGAAATCTGCTCTACCAGCGCGAGACGACGACTTTCTTGCGCGTGTAGAAGTCCACGCCGTCCGTGCCGTGGACGTGAAGATCGCCGTAGAATGATCCCTTCCACCCCGAGAAGGGATAGAAGGCGAAGGGTTGCGCGACACCGACATTGACGCCGACCATCCCCGCCTCGACCCGGTCGCGAAACGCCCGCGCGGAGGAACCGCTGCTCGTGAAGAGCGTGGCCATGTTGCCGAAACTCGATGCGTTCGCCTGCGCGATCGCCTCATCGAGGGTGTCTGCGTGCGAGACGGAGAGGACCGGGCCGAAAATCTCTTCCCGCCCCGCCGCCATGCTCGCTGAGACGTTGTCGAGAATCGTCGGGCCGAGGAAGTAGCCGGGCCGGTCGAGGTACTCCCGCCCATCCAGCAGCACCGTCGCTCCCTCCCGTTCGCCGCGCTCGACGTAGCCGACGACCCGGTTGCGATGCTCCTCCCGAATCAACGGGCCGACCAGTACGCCCGCCTGGTCGCCGGGGCCGACGGTCAGCTTACGCGCCTCTGCCGCGAGCGCCTCCAAAAGTGGCCCCCGCGCCTTGCCGACCGCAACGGCGACACTCCCCGCCAGGCAGCGCTCGCCCGCATTGCCGAACGCCGAGTTGAGGACGGCGGGAATCGCCAGATCGAGGTCCGCATCCGGCAGCACGACCATATGATTCTTCGCCCCACCTGCCGCCTGCACGCGCTTGCCGTGCTTCGCCGCTTCACTGTAGATGTAACTGGCAACCGCCGATGACCCGACGAACGAGATTGCCGCAATACCGGGGTGCGCGATCAGGCCATTCACCGCTTCCTTCGCGCCGTGGACGATATTGAGCACGCCCTCCGGGAAGCCCGCTTCGAGAAAGAGTTCCGCCAACCGCACCGCGCCCAAAGGCGTCCGCTCCGAGGGCTTGAGAATGAAGGTGTTCCCCGCGACGACCGCGAGCGGGAACATCCACAACGGGATCATCACCGGGAAGTTGAAGGGCGGGATGCCCGCGACGACGCCGAGCGGATAGCGGTAGTAATCCTGATCGACGCTCGTACTCACCTGCCGAAGCGTCCGCCCTTGGAGGAGCGTCGGTGCACCACAGGCGAAATCGACCACCTCGATACCGCGCCGCACCTCGCCCTTCGCCTCATCGAGCGTCTTGCCGTGATGGCGCGTGACGATGGCCGCCAGTTCATCGATATGAGTTTCCAGGAGTGCCTTGTAGCGAAACATCAGTTGGGCGCGATCCATCACCGGCGTCTGCGACCACGATTGGTACGCCCCCGCCGCCGCCTGCACCGCACGATCGACCTCCGCCGCGCCTGAAAGCGGCACCTGATCGATCACCTCACCCGTCGCGGGGTTGTAAATCGGCAGGGTCTCCCCCGTACCCTCGACCCATGTGCCACCGATCAAGTTCTTCGTCATTGTCATCTCCCTTCTCTGGTGGCGTAGGCTTCAGCCTGCGCGAGAGATCGCAGGCTGAAGCCTACGCCACCGTCACCCGGCACGGTCGCGAATCTCTGATTACTGACTACTCCTCATGACAACATGCGCCGTGTGCCATCTCCGGCGGTACGTCCAAGGCTGGGTTGCGGTCGAAGAAACCGAGCGGTTTGAGCATGAAGCCGATAGTCGTAACGGGCATCACCGGCCAGTCCTCCGGGCGCGGGATATGATGATGGCCCATCGTGTACCAAACGACGAGATCGGTATCTTCGATGGAGCGGTCCCCTGCGGTATAGGCGGGCAATCCCGCGCCGCCCGGATGCTGATTCGGATAATCGCCCGCCGCGTACTGCTCCGCCGGATCGTAGGGCGTCACCCAGAGATGATGGCCCATGAACCCCGCACGCTGCCGCACGAACGAGTCCGCATGGACGAATGATCGGGCGTTTTCTCCCGGTGCGAGTTTGTAGGCCACCGGCTGCCCGAGGCCGTTATGCACCGACGGATTGACGATCTTCCAGTAGCGCGCCGCGAGGGGGTCCACGCTCTGCTGCGCCTCCTGCTCGGTGCGGAGCAAGGTTGACGCGGCATAAAAGGCGTTCCCGTGCGGGTTCTCCGGCCCCGGTGGTTCCGCGACGGTATGGACCTCGTAGACGGAGTTCGCCGGGCCGTCCACCATCATATCGAGGCGCACATTGAAGAAATGCTGGTGGTTCGGCGCGTAGAGTTGCGGCGCGACCATCGTGCCGTACTTGCGCGTTTCGCCCGGCGGGAGCGCGCCAGTATTCATCACGCCGGTCAGCTTCACCTCGTACTCGATCGCACCATCCTGATAGAAGTACCAGTAGAAGCCGTATTCGTAGTTCCCGACCGTCGCGATGAAGGAGACGACGAGGCGGCGCGAGCGGCGCACCTCCGTCTGGTTCGTCCGCCAGTCGAAGTGCTTCCAGAGGATGCCCGCGTCCTCCTCGTGCATACAGACCGCATTCGGCAGCCGCACGACTTCGCCTCGGCTGTCATTGACGAAGGCATCGAAGTAGCGGATCTCGCCCAGGCAGTCGCAACCCAGTTCGAGCGCATTGGCGAGAAGACCGATGCCGTACTCTCCCACATCGAAAGCGTTCTTGCGGTTGTGGCTCGGATGTGGATCGCCGTAGGGCACGACCATCTCCGAGAGCGACGCACGATAGATGACGGGCCGGATGCGTCCGCCGTCCTCATAGCCGATGGTGTGGAGCACCAACCCCTCGCGCGGGGTGAAACCGATGCGGAAATGCCACTTCTGCCAGGTCACCGCGTGGCCATCCACCGCAAAACTCGGCCCCTCCGGTTGCGTGATCGCGACCGGCTTGAGGTCGGCGCGCATCATTGGGATGAACTCGGCGGCGTAATTGCCCGCCTCGGGCGGCAGCGGTACGACCCCTGTATCTTCGATCCGAACGATCCGCATCGCACCGAGGTCCACGAGCGCGACAAGCCCCTCGACCGGACGGGCGTAGCCGTTGTCGTTCGGTGCGGCGCGCACGAACATCAAGGCGCGCGTCAGGCGCAGCCCCTGTCTCGTCGGCGTCGCCGTAGCTTCCTGCGGACCACGGCTCGACCATCACGCGGTCGAGGTCCGTGATGCCGCGCTTCGCGAGTGCCGCACGGAAGGCCGGGTCCGCCTTGCACGCTGCCTCGCACTCGACGAACTCGTCGTACATGATGTGCGGTTGCGCTTCAGGGATATGTTTCCAACTGACGATGGCGCTTTCGGTAAGCGAGACGACCGCCTCATAGACGGCGTTCGCGTCGTTATCGAGAATGATGACGAATGCCTCCCGCGCGAAGCGGATCGCCCGCACGGAAGCGCAGCACGGTCTCTTTCGGCGGTTCGTGCAGCGTGATAGAGGCGAAGCGCACCCTCGCCCCGAGTCTGCCACTCGCACGTATCACATCGACCGCTGCCGCGATCTCCTCCGGCGTCAGTGGCTCCAGGGGATGAGAAATGGCGCGCGCGGTCGCTTGCGTTTCCGGTCTGCTGAGTTGGACGGTCATGGGGCCACCTCCTGAGTGCATCGTCAGTGGAACGGTGATGCATTCTATCACTGCTCTCGCGAACAGCAGCCAAAACAAGCCAACACTACAGAGTGTGACTGTCCCGTTTTCTCTGAAATGTTGGCTCCTGACAGCCAGTATCCTCTCGTCTTTGCCGTCACAAACGACGGTCTGCCCTCGCGTATCGGTTGATCATAACTCGACGGTGCGCGGGGGGGGCGATATGTTGCGGAGCGCTCGACACACGAACAATCGAGGAGGCTCGATGCCACATGCCACGCCTCAAGGAGTTGGCGGGCCACCCGGTCCTGTACCACCCGGTCCTGTGCCACCGGGTGGCGCAGCCTGCTTCCCGTCCCCTGGTGAGCCTTCGGTATTGCTCATACGTGGCGGTGGTGCTTTCCCACCCGCCAGATTATCCCCCTTGACCGCAAAGTCTCCCGCGTCGTCACGGGAGATCAACGAATGATCGATGACTTCATGCTTCAGGATCTGGAAACGCCCGAAGGCATTCAGTTCGAATGAGCCATCAATAATGTAGTCGCCGTTACCCATCGGGTTGTATGAGCCGTGGTAGATGAAGCGGATCGGCCACTCGCGCGCATCGTCCCCGACATTCGGGAGATTCTCTTGTGGGGTGAAAGTCATCTCTAAGCTGGAAAGCAAGAATTCCGAGTGGTCATTCTCCACCTTCACGTGGGCCGCACCGATCTCCCCGTACTTGTTTCCCTGCCAATGTGCCTTGAAGGCGGCATGGTGCCGAATTCCGATAATGTTCGAAGCATCGATCGTGAAGACCTCCGCCGTATATTCGTTGTCAGCGGGACGAGCGCCTCGCTCGTTCATCCGGTGCGCACCCAAGCTCGTCACATGGAGGCCATGCTCGGATACGCCGTACTGCTCTTGGCCAACGATGGCTGCCGTGAGCGCGATCTCGATCCCTTCCCATACAGCGATGGGATTTCGCTGGATGACCGCACGCTGTGCCCCAGGCGCAATGTCGCGCGCGATCGGTACAGTCGCGACCGTCGGATCCAACACTGCGGAAGCGGGCATATTCTGGATCATCGACACGACGGCTGCACCTGCCGCATCCGCTTCGCGCTCAGATGTATCTCCGGCAGGCCCTACCACCATGTCGCCGCTGCTGCGCATCCCACCCTGCTGCACCACGTGGGTCAGCTCATGCGCGAGCAACTCCTGCCCGTTCGGCGAATGAGGCGTATACTCTCCCTGCCTGAAGAAGATATCACTTCCTGTCGTGAAGGCGCGCGCCCCAATGTGATCGTTCAGCTCCTGAGACTCGCCATCGGCATGGACGCGCACCTTGCTGAAGTCATGCCCAAAGGCGCCTTCCATGGTACTGCGCGTATCATCATCGAGATTTGCCCCCTGCCCGCGATTTGCGTCGATCTGTGTCTGCAAGTCAGCATCTACCGGGCCGCCGGCGAGCCCGATCCTGGGTTTGGCTTGGAGCAGATGCGAGTCTGCTAAGGTACCCCCCTGGGATTGCCCAACCGAGCCAACTATCGCCCGTCCCAGCACCTGATTTATTGCGGTCGTTCCTCGTGCCGCTGTGGAACGACGGAGCAGCGATTGCAGATGGCTCGCGGTCACGTCAGCAGAGGGATCGCGCGCTCCTGTGCCACGGTCACTTGCTTTTTCACCGGGAAAGATGTCGATGCTACCAATATTGAATCCAACGGCTGGTGCGGACGATGCATCCGCACCAGCGGGTGTATTCGTCGCTGCTGTGGTACCCGAAAATGCCTCCACGGGCCGTTGAGTCGGGAGATGGATCGGCGCACGGGAGCGCTGGATGCGAACATTTTGGCTCATATCCGGGGCTACCTCCTTCGCGTCTTCCGAGCTCTTAGTGAATTCCCGATCCCGTCGGGGAGGTTATCAATACAGCGACACACCGCGAACACACCGATCACAGCTTTGTGTCGCCCGGCCTGACCTCGTCAAGATTTCCCGCACCGCTCTCGACTGCGGTATCGTTGGCAGCTATTTCGACACACCCGTGTGACGTTGGTGACGCTGCATGCAAACATCACTACGCGGATCGTGATGGACGCATTCGGGCACAGCACGGTAAAGATGACGATGGCATCATATTAGCACATCAGCGAATAGGATATTTTCGCATCGGTGACTGTCAGTATGGCTGTCATCGGACTGCTCACGGCGCGTTACCAATCGAGGAATACGACGAATAACCCTGTCCCGACAGGGGCAAATGCTCATGCCCCTCGCGCGAGGCAATGAAGGTAATGATCCATTCTATCACTCGCCTTTTGCAGATGAGCGAACGCGCATCGGTAATGGTAAAATTCCCGCGAGGGATGGCTACTGCTTTCCGGCTCCGACTCCGGCGGTGGCGATCAATCGCACGAGCCCCCACGCGACTGCCGCGATGAATACCACCGCCGCCGCGATACCGATGACCGTGACGAGCACCTCCTGCTGACTCGGCCCGCTGCTCGTATCGATTGGCGGCGGGATCGATGGCGGTGGCACGACCGACGCGGCTGCCGCAGTTGGGATCGCGACGGAAGGCACGATCGCGGTACCGGAAGGCACACTGGCGGCGGGGGCAGTCGCAATCGGGCTGGCACCGGGACTGGCACCGGGTGCGACGGTTCCCGCTTGCGCGACCAGGGGCGGATCAGCAGCAGAGACCGCAACGATCCCGCTCACGGTCGCGGCAACGATGACGAGGGCAACCGGGATCATCCAGAGCAATCGGGCACGCGGCATACAAGTCTCCTACTACGAGGTACGACGGATCGATGCTCCCGGTATCATGGGCATCGCAGCCGTCGTGTCAACCATATCCACCTGGATTCAGCGAATCTCTGGTGAAACCGCGCCGCGTTACATGCCGGGATAGCGCCATTGATAGTAATGCTGCCCGATGTTGCCGAACTCCACCTTATAGGGGTCCGCATTTGTTGGGGTGTAGGTGAGCACGCGCCGCTCGTAGACCTGAATGAGGACTTCCTTCTGCTGCCCACCGATTTTCACGCTCGACCAGAACGGCTCGGTGATGGCATAGCCGATGGAGGACAGGCCGACAACGGCACGAAAGTCGCAGAACGCCTTCGGGACATTGTGATGGGTGAGGAGGTCCGGGTGCGAGATCACCGCATAGGGATCACTGAAAAAGCGGCCACTATACGTGCCGACGGTACCGCTCGCACTGAGCGAGAGTGTTGGCTGGTTCCCTTCCGTTGATGCCGTCTCCGCCATCAGGGGCGAGCGGTTCGCGCTCATCATTGCGTAGGTTGGGCCGGTATTGTCGCTGTCTCCCGCGAGAGAAATCGCAGGCGACGGCTGTGCCAGAAACGTACCGTCTCCGGTTTGTATCTGCCCCTTGATCATCTCGGATGCTACCAGGCCATAGGTCACGCTGCCGTTCGTCAGTTCCATGCGGCCCTTGTCGAAATACTGCACGAGGCGCGTGCCGCCTTGCGCCTCTTTATAGGGCTCCTGTTGCCCGACACGCGCATTGCCAAGCGGCCCCCAGAAGTTCGGTGTGAACGCTTCCCCCGTATTCCACTGCTGCTGGAAAGGGGGTGCGGCAAAGGATGACGCCGCATGTCCGGCGAGAGTGATATTCAGGGCGAGCAGGATCACGACCAGACCGGCAGACACACGACTGAGCCGCATTTGCGATTCCTTCCATTTTCTCTGTACCTATTCGGCAGGTGACGATCCGCGCGAGTGTAGCACACCGCGCACTCTCCACGGCAAAATCAGCGGAGGCGGCACGATCTGTGGAATGGGCATCGCAACCGTCGTGTCAACCATATCCGCATCCTGTGCCCCTGTTTCGCAGGTAGGGGCGCACAGCCGTTTCTTGCCGATTCTGCCCGAGGTGCGCACCTCTTGCTACCACTCTTGCAGATTGCTCCCCTTCCTCCCACCGTCTTCGTCTGGCATAATAGGGGGGGAAAGTTTCATTGTTCGTAGGGGGATCCCCATGACTGGCCGACCGATTGGTGCGGTGCGCGCGTCGCTTCGTTTCCTCCTCGCCGTTGTCCCGCTTTCCTTGCTCCTCATCGCTCTCCCTTCCCCACGCACGCAGCCCGACGACGGTGCCGCAGGCTGCTGCCCCCCCGTCCCCCACCGCAACGACCGCGCGCACGCTGCCCGCCCGCCTCGCGCCGGTCGCGGCGGCGGCCCTCGCTGCGGATGACGACGCCTATACCCCGCATCCCGCAGCAGACGATCCCACCACCCTGCGCGCCACCAATCCCGCGCAGCGTTTCACCCCCGTCTTCACCCCCAATGGACTTCGTCTGACGAGCGATGCGACCGCCTCCGCCTGGGGGATGCATCTCGCTGCCATCGGGTCAGGTGATGCCCTCGTGCCGGTATCGACTGTCCTGCCCACGGTGCAGAACGGGCGGGTGGAATACCAGCGGGGAGCGATCACGGAGTGGTACGTGAACAGCCCGCTCGGCGTGGAGCAGGGAGTGACCCTGGCTGCACGACCTGCCGATGCGGGCACGGGCGAGGTGACGCTGGTGATCGCCCTGGATGGGGCAGTCACCCCGACGATGGACGAGGGTGGCGTGACGCTGACGAGCGCCTCAGGCAGCAGGCTGCGCTACGGACAGATGACGGTGACGGATGCGACGGGGCGGGCGGTGCCCGCACGCATGACGGTTGAGAACGCCACGATCCGGCTGAGCGTGGATGACGCCGGGGCAGTCTACCCGCTGGTGGTGGACCCGCTGATCCAGGAGCAGGAACTGACCGCCAGCGATGGCGCGGCGAATGACTACTTCGGCTATCCGTGGCGCTGAGTGCGGACGGCAACACCGCCCTCATCGGCGCACCTTTGAAGAAAGTCGGCAGCAACATCGCACAGGGAGCGGCCTACGTCTTCGTGCGTAGTGGCACGACGTGGAGTCAACAGACCACTCCCTCTCTGCTCGCCAGCGATGGCGCGACGAATGACGAGTTCGGCTATGCGGTGGCACTGAGTGGGGACGGCAATACGGCGCTGATTGGCGCATATGCCAAGAATGTTGGCAGCAACACCTATCAGGGAGCGGCCTACGTCTTCGTGCGTAGTGGCACGACCTGGAGTCAGCAGACCACTCCCTCTCTGCTCGCCAGCGATGGCGCGGGGAGTGACCTCTTCGGCTGGTCGGTGGCGCTGAGTGCAGACGGTGACACCGCCCTCATCGGCGCATCGGGTAAGAGTAGCGACAAGGGCGCAGCGTACGTCTTCGTGCGTAGTGGCACGACCTGGAGTCAGCAGACCACCCCTTCCCTGCTCGCCAACAATGGTGCGGCGAATGACCTGTTCGGCGCGTCGGTGGCGCTGAGTGCGGACGGCAACACCGCCCTCATCGGCGCATACTTCAAGAACAGCAACAAGGGCGCAGCGTACGTCTTCGTGCGTAGCGGCACGGTATGGAGTCAGCAGACCACCCCTTCCCTGCTCGCCAGCGATGGGGCAGCGGGTGACCGGTTCGGCTATGCGGTGGCGCTGAGTGCGGACGGCACCACCGCCCTCATCGGCGCATACTCCAAGAGCAGCCTCAAGGGAGCAGCGTACATCTTCGTGCGTAGTGGCACGACGTGGAGTCAGCAGACCACCCCTTCCCTGCTCGCCAGCGATGGCGCGGCGGGTGACAGCTTCGGCTATGCGGTGGCGCTGAGTGCGGACGGTAACACCGCCCTCATCGGCGCATCCGGTAAGAACAGCTACAAGGGAGCAGCGTACGTCTTCGTGCGTAGTGGCACGACCTGGAGTCAGCAGACCACCCCGTCTCTCACCGCCAGCGATGGCGCGGCGAATGACTTCTTCGGCTATGCGGTGGCACTGAGTGCGGACGGCAACACGGCGCTGATTGGCGCATATGCCAAGAATGTTGGCAGCAACACCTATCAGGGAGCGGCGTACCTCTTTGCGACGCCCACCCTGCACCTCATTGCTCCTGCCTCCTCCCCTGCCGGTGCCCCCTTCTCCCTCACCCTCTCCGTCACCGACGCCACCGGCATTCCCCTCCCTCTTTACACGGGTACGGTCCACTTCTCCTCCACCGATCCCCATGCCACCCTCCCCGCCAACTTCTCCTTCACCGCGGCGGACAATGGCACCCATACCTTCCCCAGTGCCGCCACCCTCACCACCGCAGGCAGTCGGACCATCACGGCGACGGACACGACGCTCGCCACCGTGACGGCCACCGCGACGATCACGATTAGTGCAGGTCCCCCCGCGTCGCTGGTGGCGAACGCGGGTACCACACCGCAGAGTGCGCCGCTCAATACCGCCTTCGCCACGCCCCTCGCGGTCACCGTCACGGATACCTTCGGCAATCCGGTCAGCGGTATCACCGTCTCCTTCACCGCACCGACGACCGGAGCGACCGGGAGCTTCACCGGCTTCGGTTCATCCGCGACCGCCGTGACGAACGCGAGTGGCGTGGCAACTGCCCCCGCATTCACTGCGAACGGCGCGGTGGGCAGTTACACCGTCACGGCCAGCACGCCCGGCACAACTGCCGCGTCTTTCGCGCTCACCAACACCGTTGCCTCCGCGGCGGGCGGCTTGCAGTTCTACCCGCTCGCTGCTCCTGTTCGTCTTCTTGACACCCGCCCCGGTCAGAACGCTGTCGTTCATCCCGGCGTTCCTCTGACGCCGAATCAGGCGCTCAGTTTGCCGGGGCAGTTCTCCTCCGGTGGCGTCACCGTACCGGCGGGCGCGCAGGCATTAGTCGGCAACGCCACCGTCGATAACACCGTCAACGCTCCGGCGGGCTTCGCCACCCTCTATCCTTCCGGTGCCGCTCTCCCATTGGCGAGTAACCTCAACTTCGTCCCCGGCACCGTGCGTCCCAACGCCTTCACGGTCGGGTTGGGAGACGGGAAGTTCAACCTCCTCTCCAACACCGGCGGCAACTTCATCATCGACATCACCGGCTACTATGCCCCACCGGGCACGGGTGGTCTCTTCTTCCACCCGCTCACCCCCCGTCCGCCTGCTCGATACTCGTGCCGGTCAGAGCGCCGTCGTCCATCCTAACGCCGCCCTCACACCGGGGCAGACCCTCAACCTGCCCGGTCAGTTCACCGCCAACGGCATCACCATCCCGAGTAGTGCGAAAGCGCTCGCGGGCAATGCGACGGTGGACAACACGGCAATGCACCGGCAGGCTTCGCCACCCTCTTCCCCGGTGGGACTCCTCTACCACCGACGAGTAACCTCAACTTCGCTCCGGGCACCGTTGCCCCCAATGCCTTCACGGTCGGTCTCGGTGGTGATGGCTCCTTCAACCTCTATTCGCAGCACCGGCGGGAACTTCATCCTTGATGTTACGGGTTACTACGACACCAATGGTGCGGGTGGCCTCTCTTCTATCCGCTCACCCAACCCGTGCGTGAACTCGATACCCGTGCCGGACAGCCGCCTCGGTCCATCCCGGCGTACCCCTCACCGCCAAGGGGACGCTCAATCTGCCGGGCAGCTTCACTTTCAGTGGGGTGACCGTGCCGCCGGTGCCAAGGCGCTGGTCGGCAATGCGACAGTGGACAATACATGAATGCGCCCGACGGCTTTGCGACCCTCTTCCCCGGCGGAACGACGCTGCCGTTGGCGAGCAATCTCAACTACTCCGCTGGCACCGTGGCACCGAACGCCTTCATCGTCGGGATTGGAGCGGACGGGACCTACAACCTGTACTGCCTATCGGGAGGCAACTTCATCATCGACATCTCGGGCTACTTCGCGGCAGGCACCGGGACGAGTGCCGCGAAGACGTAGACCTGGCGGTTGCAGCCAATAGCCATGATGCGATACCAAAACATGAGCGTCAGCGGAATGTCCCGCTGGCGCTCATATCGATTCGCGGCCTTTTTCAGCAGCCTCCGGTAGTATCAACTCTGCGTTCTCTTCGTCTTTGTGGTTCAATCAGACATGCGGTTCAATCGGATGCAAGGGAGGCGACGATGCGCGGGCAACGACTGGTCGCATTTCGGCCATACACAATGGAATTGGAGTCCTTCGATCTGCCCGATGCGCCGCCACCGGGCCATGTGCTGGCGAGACGACCTGCACGCTGATTAGCACCGGGACAGAACTGGCGAACTACACCGGCATCACCGTCGATCGCCGCGCGATGGGCGACGACTGGCGCGCGACGCCCTACCATCCGGGCTATTCGTACGTCGGCGTCGTGCGCGCGGTGGGGAGCGGCGTCGGGAAAATCGAAGGTCGGCGATCGCGTCTGCGGGCACGGGCCGCACGCCTCCGTCGCCATGCTCGGATGCGCGCAATGTCGTGGTCGTGCCGGAAGACGTGACGGACGTGCAGGCGGCGTTTGTGACGCTGCTGATTATCACGATGAACGCCGTCCGCCTCGCGAAGATCGAACTGGGCGAGCGCGTCGCCGCGGTCGGGTTGGGGATGATCGGCAATCTTGCCCTCCAACAGGCGCGCGCCTGCGGCGGGTTGCCCGTCGTCGGCACGGACCTGCTCGCCGCGCGCCGGACCTATGGGGAGCAGGTCGGCCTCGTCGCGCTGGACCCCGCCGGGCCCGATTTCGCGGAGCGCATCGAGGCGCTGACGGACGGCGATCGGTTCGATGTCGTCTTCGAGGCGACGGGTGCCCCGGCGGATTGAAGCCCGCGTTGCAACTGGCGGCGCGGCACGCGCGCGTCGTCGCGCTCGGCAGCACGCGCGGCATGGTCGAGCAGTTCGACCTCTACGGCGATGTCCATGTACCGGGTCTGACGATCATCGGCGCGCATCTCATGACGCACCCGAGCGAAGCGAACTTCGCCAACCGCTGGACGATGCAGGCGAACCGCGTGGTCGCCCTCGGCCTCCTCGCGGCGCGGCGCGTCGATGTCGATGTCCTCATTAGCCACCACGAACCGGCGGAACACGCAGCGGACCTCTTCGCGCTCCTCGCCGCGCGGCGGTCGGAGGCAATGGGCTGCATCCTCGACTGGCGACGACCTAGCTGAGAGATTGAACCGCGAAGGATCGTAACGCAGAGGCCGCAGAGAGCGCAGAGGACGCAGAGTAACTCTTTTCTTTTTCTCCCTTTTCCCTTCTCTGCGTTCTCTGCGTCCTCTGCGCTCTCTGCGCTCAAATCTCTTTCCCCACTACATGCGGTGCTAACGCGGGGATGCATCCGGCGTGAGGGGTTCGATATTGATGACCGCTTTGCTGCGCGGCAGGTAATAGAGGCGGCAGGGCATCCCGTCCACCAGCGCGTGATAGGCTTTCTCTGCGACGGGGAAGCGTTCTTGGCCAACGGCATAGTAGTAGTTTTCGTTGTAGGGGTTGTCGCTCCCCGCGACCAGACCCATCCAGGAGAATTTTCCCCCATTCGACTTCCGCGCCGCACCCTCGACGATCAGCACGCGCCCCTCCGCGAGATCCTTATCCATCGCGCTCTGTATCGGCGCGCGCAGGAGTTGCACGAACGAGATGATGCCGAGGACACCGAAGACCAGCGACGCTTGCAGGAGGCCGAAATACCAGAAGGCCGGGCTGGAGGCGATCATGCCGATGCTGATTACGGGGGCCAACCGCTGCGATCTCTTCTCGCGTTGGGCGAGCGTGTGCCTCTGCTGCGCGCTCAGCCGACCGGTGCGGTTGGCCTCTAGCGCCTCGGGCAGGAAGCCGTTCGCATTCGCCAGGACGTCCGCGAGCGATGTGTGCATCCCGCCCGGCAGATTCGGTACGGCGACCCCCTGGGGCAGGCTCAAGGGTTGCATGGAGAGGAGCCAGCCATCGCGTCGGTGATACCAGAAGCGATAGGGGCCGGGATAGAAGTCCTCGATGGTGTTCTGATCCCACGGTTCCAGCGGGGCGTGACGACCGGGGAGCAGCGCGACATAGGCGCTCCCGTTCCAGGCAACCGTGCCATCTCCCCATGCCACCCGACCCGGCTTGAGCTCGTTCGCCGCCTGCACGCGGGCGATGATGGTGCGCACGCCCCGCTGGAAGGTGAACACCCAACTGAGCACAATCGCGCCGCCGAACAGTTTGAACACGGAGATCGAGAAGGTCTGCCCAAGGAGGTGCTTTTTGATCGCGAAGGGATCCGCAAAGGTGAAGAAGTCAACGAGCAACCGGAGATGCGTGAGCACCACACCAAGGATCAGGACGGAGAAGGCGAAGAGTATCCATGCCTCACCGTCCCCCGGCAACCGGGACCGCAGGGCGCGAAGCTGCGATGGTGTCAGATCGCCACGGCTGTTCGTGGCGAGGGCCTCCGGGTCGCACAGGGTGGAGTCTGGCTGCATGAACGCCCTCCGTACGTACCATCACGCACGGCGGATACCTCCGTGCGCGCGGACCTTCGGGAGATTCGATGTCTCAGTTTCGCACGTCCTGCTGCGGGAGAAAAGAGCCAACCCTGACCGCTTTCAAAACCACTGTGGGACGAAAGCAAATGAACCGCAAAGACACAAAGAGCGCAAAGGACGCAAAGACAGAGAAAGATTATTGTTCTTCTCCCTTCTTTGCGATCTTTGTGTCCTTTGCGTCTTTGCGGTTCACTCGGTTTCTCTCCCTGGCGCGGGCACAACGCCGATCTGCTGCAAGAGACCGAGCGTGTCGAAGATTGTCCATCCTTCGACGATTCGATCACCCGCGGTCCGCTGAATGGTGATGCCGGAAACGTGCACCGGCGTACCCGTCGGTGGCATGCCCATCAGGTTCCCGTTGTGTGTCCCGGTCAGCGTCCAGTGAGTCGCGACCTCCTCATCATCCGCAACCATGCGGTCCACTGCCACATGCATATCAGGGAAGGCAATGGTGTACATCGGCAGGTGATTGATATACACCTCGCGGCTCCCCTGTAACTCCGGCGGCAGACCGGGATCGTGATGCTGGTAGTCAGCAACGAACAACTCCGCCGCGACCGCGAGTTGCCGCCCGTCCACCACCTCCGCAAAAAAACGCCGGGCGAGTCTCTTGTTTGTTTCCGTTGCCATCTGTCTTCCCTTTCCGCGCGGGGAACGTCCTCCCATCGCGCTGCCACACCATCCACCTGATCGCTGTGAGCCCTTCAATCCAGGAAGACGTACGGCTGCGTGTGATAGATGCATCACCATGCAGACGCCGTATACTGACCGCAGGAGCGCAGACCGAACCGGAGGGAGGTACAGCATGAGCACGATCTACCGCCTGAAACACGTCGGGATCGGCACGCAGATCGTCGGCCGCATCGCGCCGCTGCAGTGAGAAGGGAAAGAGAGATGCGAGAGATGCTTTCCTGCGATACATCGGTCGTGGTTGGCAGCGGGACCTTCGATGGCTCGGTGATCTTCGCCAAGAATAGCGACCGCAGCGCAAACGAGTGCCAGCCGCTCTGCCATGCGCCCCGCCGACAGCACCCGGCGGGGGCACTGGTGCAGTGCCAATACATCGCCATCCCTGAGGCGGACGAGACCTGGGAAGTGATCGGCTCCCGCCCGCACTGGCTCTGGGGCTTCGAGATGGGCGTCAACGAATGGGGCGTCACGATTGGCAACGAGGCTGTCTACTCGCGCGAGCCATACGAAGACGCCGCGCTGATCGGTATGGACCTCGTGCGCCTCGGCCTGGAGCGGGGGCGGACCGCAGACCTCGCCATGCGGATCATCGGCGCGCTCGTCGAACAGTACGGTCAGGGCGGCTCGTGCGAGGAGACCGGCTATCGCACCTACCACAACTCGTTCATCATCGCGGACCCGACCACCGCATGGATCCTCGAGACGATGGACCGCCGATGGGTCGCGAAGCGCGTCCGCACGCGCGCGGCGATCTCCAATCTCTATACGCTCCGCGACGATTGGGATGCGTGCTCACCCGGTGCGGTAACATACGCGCAGGAGCAAGGCTGGGGCGGCACCCCATTCGACTTCGCCGCCGCCTATCAGGATCCCGAAGCGGACCTTCGCCCGCGCGTCTGCCGCCTCGATCGCGCCCGCGCCGTCCTTGTCGACTATCGCGCGCCCGTCCGCGTCGAGGAGATGCAGGCGCTCTTGCGCGATCACAACGGCGGCGACCTGCCAATCGGCGCGCAACCCCTGCCGACGATCTGTATGCACGCCGCACCCGGCCACCCGTTTGAAACTGCCGCCGCGATGGTCGCCCATCTCCGTCCGGACCGGCACCGTGAACTCGCCACTACCTGCTGGACCGCCTTCGGTTCGCCCTGTCTGAGCATCTTCCGGCCCGTCTACCCCTGTGCGGTCGGCTTGCCTGCGATCCTCGATACGGGCGGCGGGACGTATGATGCTCGTGCGCCGTGGTGGGCGTTCGAGCGGTTACAGCGAATCGTCGCGCAAGCGCCCGCGCTCGCTCCCATCGCCCGCGCGCGACTCTCGGCGCTCGAAGCGCAGTTCCACATCGACGCGGCAGATGCGGAGGCCGAAGCAGAGCAGTGGCTCGTGCGGGGCGATCATGCGCGGGGCGTCGCAACTCTCCGTGCGCTCGTTGATTCGACCACTGAGCGCGCCGTCACCCTCGCCCGCACCCTTGGGGACGAATTCGCCGCGCACGCGAGCGGTCAGGCGAATGCGGCGATGGCCGATCTGTGGCGACCGCTCAACGACGCGGTCGGTCTCCTGTCCGTCGATGCCGCGCTCCCCGCCCTTCCCGCGCTGCGAACCTGACGCATTTGAGAGGAGAATCGTCGGCAAACGTTCCATTATTGCACGCGGATACTTGACGGCACGGATATTTCGTCTCTATTGTACGACTTGCGGCACGCCACCAGCGGTCATCTCTGGTATGGCGCGCACGCCCTCGCGCATTTCTCTGTGCTGCCTACACGACGACGACGCGCAACGCATTCATGGAGCGAGTGATGTCAGTGGACGAAGGTTTCTTCCGTACCGTTCTTCAGGAAGTCCCCGAACCGATCTCTGTGATGGCACCCGACGAGGGATCGTATCGCTGCCTCTTCATCAACCGCGCACTCAGTGCGCTGACTGGAACACGCCCCGAGGAGCGGATCGGCAGGCGGATCGAGGAGTATCAGCCGCCCGACATAGTCGCACGCGCCCTTCGGCATTTCCGTCACGCCATCGAGACTCGCGCACGGGTGACCGTCGAGGAAGTTGTGCGCACGCCCCACGGTGATATTCTCACCGCCCTCGATCTCACACCTGTTTTCGGCCCTGATGATGGTGCCTGCACCTACATTATCGGTCGGGTACACGACATCACCGAGCGGCGGCAGATCATGGTGGAGCTTCAGACCGCCAAGGAAGCGGCAGACGCTGCCAATCAGGCGAAGAGTACGTTCCTGACGTACATGAGCCATGAGCTACGCACCCCCCTCCATGCGATCATCGGTTTCTCGGAACTCCTGCGCGACGATATCGTCGTTGAGGAAGAGGAGCGGCGACACTGCCTCTCGGACATTCACGCGAGCGCGCAACATCTCCTGTCGCTGATCAACGACCTTCTCGACCTCTCGAAGATCGAGGCGGGCCGGATGGAACTGAGTCTCGAATCAATCGCCGTGCCCGCCCTCTTCGCGACGATCACGACGCTGCTGCGCGAGGGTGCCGCCAACAAGGGCATCGCCCTCGTCACCGATCCCGGCGATGTTGTCACCGTCACCGCTGATCTGCGCAAGCTGAAACAAGCGCTTCTCAATCTCGTCGGCAACGCGATCAAATTTACTCCCCCCGGCGGCAGCGTCACGATCACCGCGCGCGCGGAACCGGACGGCGTGGCGATGACCGTCACGGATACCGGCATCGGCATCAGCGCGGAAGATCAAACGAAGCTCTTCCAGGCTTTCTCACAAGTCGATGGCTCACTGACCCGCCGCCACGATGGTACCGGCCTCGGCCTCACCCTCACGCAGCAACTCGTCGCCTTGCACGGCGGCACCATCACCGTCCAGAGCACCCCCGGCGAAGGCAGCACCTTTACGGTCTCTTTCCCACAGGTCGCATAATGACTGGATGAATTGCTCTCAGTACATGGATTGAAGTTCCCAATGGGAAGAAGTGGGATTTCGCTCGTGAATGCGCGGCGAATCGTCAGTTTGGAGTCTACTCCAGATGGACATTTCCCAGGCACCGGCATGTGCGGTGCTCGCTGGCCCGGTAGCGCTGGGGATCGAGTACCGCAGACCGGCTGACGCGCCTCTCCCCATAATGGAGACAATGCCAGGGCCGTCGATTCGCTCCTCGTGACTCAGTCATGGCGTGAGCGAAGCCTCCGGAGGCCACAGGCCGATCTGTTTCATTGTCTCTAAATCGTCGCGGATCGCCTGGTGGCTCGTGATCAGCCCGTCTTTCAAGTGGAAGATGTGGATGCTCTGCATGGTTACCGGCTTCCCGGTGGGCTCGATCCCCAGCATGTTATGGATGGGGACGACTGACGGCATCCCGCGATGGGTTGCCGTCGTCGTGTTCCGACAGACGACGGTGTCACCTTCCGCGACGATCTCTTCGATGGTGTTCTGCCAATCGGGGAAGGTCGCGAAGATGTCGCGATGGGTCTGGCGGAAACCTTCACGACCGACGGGACGACCATGATTCGTCGAATCGATCGCGTAATAGGCCGCGCATGCATCCGCGTCCTGCGCATTCATCGTCGCTTCGAGATACCGTCGAATCAGGGCTTTATTCTCCTCTACCGACATATAGCTACTCCTCCTGACGCAACACAATTACCGTGATCGAAGATGGCTACGACGCACGCTACATAGCATGGGCGGCGTGTCCCCCAGACCAACCCGCCGCGGAGGAATGTCAATCTGGGATCTCCTTTAATCTGACGACTCGCTCCGGGCGCACTCGGTTGTGTCCGCGAAGCTCTGTACTTTCCTCCACGCTGCGCAACCCGGGACGGCGACGATCACGCACCTCCCGACTTGACACCGACGACGATAAATGCCGTGAAGCCCA
>CAVXPY010000044.1:0-6873 GCA_963763655.1 uncultured Chloroflexia bacterium | reverse complement strand
GGTTTGGGAGCCGTTATGGGGTATGTCAGCCATTGTCGCCTCTGGGAGGCGGCGATGCACGAGGTTTCTTCCCCGGATCACACCGCTCGTCGGCTGTCAGGGCGGTTTTGGTCGGTCTGCACGGTTCACGGCGATCTGCTTGGGCGCTGGCAAGTTGCCGCGTTGACGGCGGTGGTGCTGGGCGGGGTGGCTGCGGGCGGGCTCGCCGGGGGCGTCTTCGTTGGGTTTGCGGCGCGGGCGGCCGACGATGTTTCCCTCGGGGCGCATTCAGCACCACCGCGTCGTTGTCGTCGGGATCGACCGCCGTTCGATCCTGGAGGAGGCCAGAACTGGCAATCGCTATTCGAAACGACGTCACTTTTTCGCGAGACGGCCACACAGGTAGCGTCCGCTCTCGGCTATGACTATCCCGACGCTATTGATGACGGCGTTACCCGATACCTACGCACAATCAAAGAGGATGCTGAAAACGGCCGATAATGCCCCTGCCCGGTATGTATTTTAGTGATAAGTAGATGCTGCGAAGTTCGTGCAACACATAATACGGGTGTCAGAAGGAAAAATGCCCGACATCTGTGACCACCGAGATGCACGAATTTACCAGCCGATACTTATTCCTGATTAGACATCCATCAGCATTCTCACCAAGAACAGAGATCATGAACGAGCAATCGCGATACTCGGTCACTCTGTTTGATCGTAAACCTTGTCTTGCACTGACGGGGCACGCAGCATGAAACTCTTGATCGGCGGGCGCGTCTCGATGATCGAATGACGCATTCCGGCGGGAAAGCAGCAATATTCGCCAGCTTTCAGCACAACATACTGGTCTTCAACGTTGAGCACGATCTCTCCCTCAAGGAGAATAAAACACTCATCGCTTTCCTCATGGAAATGCGGAATATCATCTATCCATGACTCAGTCGTGTTGTTGAACCAAATTTGCAGCCAATCCGACTGAAAGCCGAACTCATTAGGTGGGACTTTCCCGGCAAGAAGAGTGGAGCTTTTTGGTAGCTGTTTGTAGTGAAAGTTTCGCATTCTTCCTCGCCCCTCTCGTCGCGGGGAGACAAGCTAGGTCCGGAACTCCTCGAACGAAGGTTGCGTGAGGCGATTGTTCGCATGTACCTGATCGATTAGCGCAACATCATCGGGAGCGAGTTCCCATTCCAGCGCCCGAAAGTTATCTTCGATATGTGCAGCGGAGCCGGAACTGGGAATGGCGACGATGTTCTTACTGATGAGCCAGTTGAGGACGACTTGCGAGGCTGACCGGCGATATTTCTGCGCCAACTCCTGAATGATAGGCAGGTGAAGGTCCCGCCCCTTCGCGATCGGCGAATATGCAGTGACTGCGATGTTCTTCGACTGGCAATAAGCCAACACATCGTGCTGATTCAGACTCGGATGGTATTCGACCTGGTTATCGATGATGCCATCGGTGATCGCCAATGCGCGTTCCATACGCGCGACCGTGAAGTTCGACACACCGAAGTTGCGAATCACTCCCTGGTCCTTCAGTGCCTGGAATCCCTCGAAGGTCTCTTCCATGGGAATCGTTTGGCTGGGCCAGTGGATGAGCACCAGATCGAGGTAGTCCGTCTGTAGTTCGGTCAGAAAGCGCTTTCCGGCCGCGATCACTGCATCTTTCTGGAGATCATCGCGCCGCACTTTCGAGGTGAGAAAGATCTCCTCACGCGGCACACGAGAATCGCGGATCGCGCGGCCGACTTCCGGGTGGTTCGCGTAGCCATCGGCGGTGTCGATATGCCGATAGCCCATTTCCAGGGCGGTACGGACCGATGCGACACATTGCTCGCCCTTCAGGGGCCATGCACCAAAACCGAGGATGGGGATGCCGTTAATCGATTTCATAGCCGGAGAATAGGGGGAGATACGAAGGGCGTCAAGTTGTTGTTATCCCGTGACGGGTTCGTAGCGCAGATTGCGGAAGATCGCGCTCGCATCCGGCTGACCGCTCTCGGCGAGGACGCGGGCGGCGAGGGCGAAGCCCTTGAAGCTCGCTAATTCGGCAGGGACGGGAAGCTGGGCCACTTCGACGCCATTGACGCCGCAGGTCAGCTTGCCGTCCCGCACCGAGACGCGCGGGATATTCACGGCGTCCGCCTCCGTCTTGATCGCGCGCGAGGTCGTCCAGTCGATGCGGGCGACCCCGCCGCCGCCGCCCGGCAGTTGCTGGAAGAGGCCAAAGTTGCCGTCACCGCGCACGAGGAAGGTGAGGAACTGCTGCTGGTCATTGGCGGAAACGTAGTTGAAAAGGAAGAGAATGCCCCCGCACGCTCCCTTCGGGTCGCCCGTGAGCCGAACTTCGGTTTCTGCCATGAACTGCGGTGTGAGTGTGACATTCTTTGGAATCCAATCCCCCCAGGAGAGCAAACCCTTGCCCTCCGCACTCTTCGAGACGCGCACGGTGTACGCGCCGTTCTGCAGTGTGCGGGCGGACTGCTCCACGCTGATCACATTCCACTGGTTCTGATCGGTCATGTCAGCGGCGATCGCTTTCGGGGAGAAGGTCGCGAGTGGGACGGGTGGTCGGGTCGGCAGCGGGGTATTCGTCGGTGGTATGGTCGGGGCGATGGTGGCAGGGGGTACTGTCGCGGTCGGCGCTACGGTGGGTGCAGCGGTGGCTGCGGCAGTGGCAACCGTCGCTGCGGTCGGTGTCGCTCCCCCTGTGGCAGCGGGTGTGGCCTTGCCGCCCTTGTCGTTCTGATCATTCACGAAGAGGTACGCACCGCCCGCCGCCCCGGCGAGGACAAGGCCGCCCAATCCGAAGAGCACGACGCGGCGGCCCGTCCGTTTCGGTTTCGCGGTGCGTACGGGGGCGGGCGGGGGCGGCATGATGGCGGGCGGGGGTTGCGGAGGGTAGATCGGCGGTGGGGCCGCCGGTGGATAGGCAGGCGGCGGAGACCAGTTGTCCATCGTGTGGGCGGGCGGCTCGTCGGCCGATGCTTGCGCGGGCGTCAGCGCCCCCTCGATCGCGGTAATCGCCGCGACGACATCGCGCATCGCAGCGTAGCGATTTTCCGGTCGCTCCTCCGTCATGCGCTCAGTCAGCGCGGCAACGGGGGTTGGTACCATCGCCAGTCGTGCCTGAGCATCGCTGAGATGCTGCCGGTCGTACGGCGTGCCGGTCAGCATTTCATAGAGCACGACCCCGAGGCCGTACTGGTCGCTCGCGGGGGGAACGTAGCCCGACGCATCGATCTGTTCGGGGCTGAGGTAGTGCGAGACCGCCGGTACCCCGCTAGCCGTCATCGTTTCGTCCGCGAGATCGTCGATCTGCACGCTGCCGAACCCGCCGACTTTCGCCTGCCCCGTTGCCGTGAAGAAGATATGCGCGGGCGTGACATCCCGATGGACGAGGCCGACATTGTGCGCCGCCTGCAAGCCGCGCGCGCAGTCCGCCGTGATGCGCAGGGCCTCGGGGAAGGGCAGCGGACCGGATCGGAGGCGCTCCGTCAGGCTGCCGCCGGGCAGGAACTCGCGGATCAAATAGGGGATCGCGGCCGCATCACGCAGCAAGTCATAGACGGCGACGAGGTGCGGATGGTTGCCGACGCGCGACCCTGCTTCCATCTGACGGCTCGATCGTTCATCGAGGGCGCTCCGCGCGGCGGGGTCGCTGAGGAGGGCGAAGCGGAGCGTCTCGATGGTGACCGTGCGGTTCTGTTGCGGGTCGAAGGCCGTGAGCGTCGCGCTCAGGTCATCTTCGCTCTGCACGCCCTGCACCTGATAGCGACCGAGCAGGAGCGTGGGCGGTTGATTTCCCTGTCGATTATTGACCATCGTCGCATCTCCGGTTCTGCGATCCCGTGTGGCACAATGCACCAAACGCTCGGAAAGACGGGCGCACGACCATGATAGCTGAATCCCCTCGTCTCTCTTACAGAAGACGCCCCGTGGCGTATACGGTTCCGCCACTTCGCCACGGCAACGCGATAGCGCGACAATACCGCGGAACGTGGAAGAATACCAGTGTGGTCATGCCTCACGAGGCATGACCACGCCATCGTCTTTCTCTCGCCGCATTCTTGCTAGCATTCTTGCTAGCACTCTTGCTGATTGTTCCTATTCTCTCTCTCCTTTCTTATGGCATACTGAGACGTGAATCAATCACTGCGTAGAAGAGGTGAACGATGAACGTCCAACCGATTCGTACCCCCGCGTCTGCGTGCCTTCCGCCCCTCCGTGCGGCGGGAGACGCAGGCACGATGGTGCGCCGTGGATCGTCTGACCACCCTTCGAGGAACCTTTTCGTAGGTCGATGCGTTCTTACCCATGAGCGCGCATTCCCGATAGTACGAGAACGCAGGAGCGAAGAGCTGATGAAGAGGCCCTGATCGGTACCGTTTCGCGGGATTGCCTAAGGGGTCCTGCGATCTGTCGTAGCGCGGTGCATCGGGGCTGATGCGGGCTTGCGTAGTGGGGGACATCGATGGGCACATTACAGATCACACTCTTTGGGAGCCTGAGCGTCCAGAGCACGGATCATCCGCTGACGCAGTTCCCGAGTGGCAAAGTCAAGCATCTTTTCGCATATCTTCTCCTCAATCGCCATACGGTCCATCCGCGTGAGCACCTGGCGGGGCTTTTCTGGGGTGATGAGGACGATCACCGCGCGCGCCACTGTCTCAATACCGCATTGTGGCGGCTCAACCGCATCCTCTCCCAATCCGGACCGCAGACGCTCGCCTACCTCCGTGTGGATGCCCAGAGTATCGGCTTCAACACGTCGAGCGATTTCTGGCTGGACACCGACGAGTTCGAGACGCGCTGCACGCTGGCGGAGCAGATCGGTCGGGAATCCCCGGAGAAGCAGGCGGCGCTCTATCGTCAGGCGATCGCCTGCTATCACGGCGATCTGCTCGTAGATTGTTATGAGGATTGGTGCCTGATCGAGCGCGAGCGTTTCCGCTGCCTCTTCCTTCGCGCGCTCGGACGGCTCTTCACCTATTACGCGGCGGAGCGGATGTATGACGACGCGGTCGATTGCGCGCGTCGCATCCTCGCCTGCGACCCGCTCCGCGAAGAAGTGCACCGCGACCTCATCGCACTCTACCTCGCGATGGACCGGCCCGCAGACGCCCTGCGGCAATATCGCACCTGTGAAGGGCTCCTGATGCGGGAACTCGCGGTCGAGCCGATGCCCGAAACCCGCGCCTTTCTCACGCGGATCATCGGCAGGACGGCACCCCCGGCACATCAGGCGCGGTACGCGCGCACGCATGTCGGGAGCAGCAATCGGTCGCTTGCGAGTGGCACACTCAAGGAGAAGCTGAACGCCGCGACCGCGCGTCTTCATGAGGCGGCGGGGGCGTTCGACCGGGGCCGCACGCAACTCCAGGAAGCGACGACGCTGATCGAGGAGGTGATGCGCGGATTGGAGAGTAGTGGTGCGGCCTCCGCCGATATCGAGGTGACCTGGCCGGATGCGACCATGCAGTTGCAGCACGTCGCGGTGCTTCTTGATGATGTCACGCAGAGCTTCGGGAGCGTTCTTGGGGTGGCAGCCAATCATCACGCGATCAGTGGCGTGGGGTGATGGGTGTGATGCTGCGGTGTTTCCGATCTGCTTCACTGCGATGGCGCGATAGATCTCGCCCCATGGCACGGTGATCGCGGAGCGGTGCATGGTTCACCGCAGTCGAGGCGACCAAAGGAACATGCTCATGCCACTGAATGAGCAGAGCCATGCGTTCGTCGTGAAGATCTGGCATGAGCGACGCGACATCGCTGGCGCTGCACCGGTCTGGCGCGGTTCGGTGGATGATGTGCGGGGCGGGCCGCGTGTCTACTTTGACTCACTCACGACGCTCTGCGGCTATCTTGCGCGGCACGCCGATCTCGGCGACTATTGGATGGCTACCGATGAGGATACCCGTACGACCTGATTGCGCGAACGAACCCCGCGCCCATCAGGGGCAGGCGACGAGATGAGCAGCGCGCTGGCAATCGCGTCCATGACCTATGTACTGAAGAACCTGCTCGATAACCGGCTCATTCAGTCCGGTGTGACGGCGAGCGTCGGGGAAGTGACGGTCACGGCGCTGCCGCCGGACCGCATCACGACGGGTGGTGACGAGCGGAGCCAGATCAATCTCTTCCTCTATCGCGTCACGCCCCACACCGCATGGCGGGGATCGCGGATCGGCATCGGTGAGCCAAAGCGCAACCCAACCACTCCCTCACTTGCTCTCGATCTGCATTACCTCGTCACCGCCTACGGTGAGCGCGATTTCCAGGCAGAAATCCTGCTCGGCTGTGCGATGCAGATGCTGATGGAGACGCCTGTCCTCACGCGCGACCTGATCCATAGCGCGCTGGCCGTGCATCCGTCTGGTCCATCGGGGGCGGTGCATGAGATTCTCGTCGGGTCCGGGCTCGATGATCAGACGGAGGAGATCGCGCTTTCTCAGGAATTTCTCAGTACGGAGGAGATCTCGCGGCTCTGGTCGGCGTTGCAGGCGAAGTATCGTCCCTCCGCAGCGTACAAGGTGTCCGCAGTAATCGTCGACGGGGCTGACGGGGCTGACGGGGCTGGCGGGGCTGACGCGGCGAACGGAGCCGAGGAGATACGGCGGTGAGCGCTACAGAAACAGACCGCTGGTTCGACGCGAACCAGCGCTACCTCTCCCTCGCCGTCAGCAACCTCCATGAACGGCTGGAAGCGCACGTCACACGGGGGGGCGATCCGCCCGCGCGGAACGACGGGGATCTCATACCATCTGAGGCATGGGACACCATCGCGGTGGGGGTGCTCGCGCCGCCTGCCCTCGAAACGCTCCAAACGATCTTCCGCCTCTCGCCGTTCGAGTGCGCGCTGCTCCTGCTCTGCGCCGCGACGGAGTTCGA
>CAVXPY010000043.1:0-261224 GCA_963763655.1 uncultured Chloroflexia bacterium | reverse complement strand
TCTCGCCGGTGATCGGCTGTACCCACCGCACCCGACCGACCGAGATCGCGCCGCGCCGTGCGGCCTGTTCCCCTTCGCGGACCGCGAGGCCGAAGCCCCATTCCGCGATTTGCCGCGCCGCCTGGACGAACGCCCCTGCGAACACGCCCCACAGGAACGGAAACGTTGGGTCCTGCACGAGTGTCATGCCATAGGTGACGCGCGCGCCGACCGGCAGCCCCGCCCCTTCGATTTCCGGCAGCCGCAGGGCGAACGGGCGGAGGAATGGGCCGCGCTGCCGTTGGGTCGGGTCAGCGGGCGCGACGAGCGGCCAGACGGCACAGCGCGGCAAGAGCGCGCAACTCATGCACTGGCCCTTGTGCGCCCGGTCGCGCAGGCAACCGCGTTTGAGCATCGCCTCGCGGAGCGCGGCAGCGAGTGCATCACCGGGTGGCCCCGCGAAACGGAGCGGGCGCGTCACTGTCCCATCGACCTCGATTGCGGTGATCCGTAGTGGCTCACTCATGGCGATGCGACCGGAAGCGGCAGGGTTGCCTCTTGCGCTGCGCGCGGTGCTTCACGGATCGGGCGCTCCTGTGGCAGCGGCGGCATCCGGCGATCAATGGCATAGGCAATACGGGCGCTGATCAGCACACAGACTGCCCCGGCGAGAATATCTATCACATAGTGCTCCGCGAGATAGACGAGCGAGGCGCTCATCATCAGGAAATAGACGAGGCCAAGGAGACCGAGCTTGCGTGATACCGGCCAGAACATCACGAAGGCGAGGAACGGATAGGAGGCATGAAGCGAGGGCATCGCCGCGACATCGTTGCTCGCGCCAATCGTCGCATAGACATTGCCAAAGAGACTGCGGTTTAGTTGCACCGCAACATCGACCATCGGGCGGGCGAGATGGGGCAGGTATCCCTCACGCGCGGCCATCCAGGGCGGGGCGGCGGGGCAGAGAAAATAGACATCCAGCACCATCGTCGTCAGCACGACGAAGGCAATCAGATAGCGGCGGAAGAAGGCCGGATACTTGAGCCAGAGCACGAAGAGAATGACCATCGGCATCACGAAATGGCTCCAGTGCATCCCCGTCGCGACATAATCGTACCAGCGGAAGCGCTTGGGGATCGTGAAGCGGTTTT
Source organism: uncultured Chloroflexia bacterium (assembly GCA_963763655.1). GTDB lineage: Bacteria > Chloroflexota > Chloroflexia > Thermomicrobiales > JALYUS01 > JALYUS01. Next base: position 260,091 of record CAVXPY010000043.1, on the reverse strand, counting down.
GCAGCCAGACCGTCGGAACGGTTCCGAAGAAGAGATGCCGTTCGATCTCCAGCACTGCCGTGTGATGGATCGGGATACCCGTATTGTCCGCTACCCCGCGAAGGCGGGCAAAGGCATCGAGAAAGACTGCAAGGGGCACCCAGGTGACGGCGAAGGAGCGTAGACGCCCGATACGCCACGCGACCAGGAAGATCGGTACGAAGATGAGCAGTGAGGACCAGTTCTGCCGGAAAAGTGAGAAGCCAACCAAATAAATCGCTGCAGCAATCACGACCAGGAACGGTGCGGCCTCCCGAAGCCATACACGCAGTCGGCCGATCTGAACTCTTCGCTTCGTGTGCAGTGGCGTCGCAGTATCGCCCACTCGGCCCCCGTCTTCCATGCGGCATCCACACGTCCCTTCCGTGCGCTCAGTCGCGGGCGTAGGCATCGTACTCTATCACATCGCCCTTATCGGTGCAGCGCACTCTTTCACTGAGTGACAATCCACAAAATCTATACTGACATCTAGGACACGGTCATGCTACACTACATAACGTTGCGATTTGATGGGGAGCGGGGACGTCACCGTCACGACCGTGACTGTGACAATCGTGGGGAGAGACCAAGGGGATGACAGGCGTACGGTTGCGCGCGCGTTTTGGGTTGTATTTCATACTGACAACGCTCTTTCTCAGCAATATCATCGGAGTTGGTGCGACACCGGGCGTCCCGGATACCACAGCCGATACGTCGGGTACGGCAGTGAGTGGGGGATCGAAGTTCGGGGTCGTGACGCACATCGCCACGCGCTTCGGCATCTACGGACAGCAGAATGGCCCGATGGACCTGGCAAGCGGCACGGGTGCGGGCTGGATCCGTGAGGAACTCCGTTGGGACTGGGTGGAACATCCGCTCGGTCAGTGGGACTGGGGCTTCACGGACGAGATGGTACAGGATGCGCGCGGCCGCAATCTCCAAATCCTTGGCCTTCTTGGCTACAACAACTCCGCACAGACCGCAGGCACCGTCAATTTCTCGATGCCCGACATGGGGTTGTGGAAGAAGTACGTCGCGACCGTCGTCGATCATTACAAGGGGCAGATCCACGCTTGGGAAATCTGGAATGAGCCGGATGTCCCCTATTTCTGGAGCGGCAGCGTCGCGGACTACGTCACATTGCTGCGCGAAACCTATAGCACGATCAAATCGGTTGATCCGAGCGCGACGGTCATGAACGGGGCATGCTCCAACCTCGATATGAACTGGTTCAACGAGTTCCTCAATCAGGGGGGCGCGAAGTACACCGATGTCCTCGCTTTCCATCCCTATCCGCTGAAGTCCAGTATCGACAACGGTCTCTACCAGAAGACCGACCTCGCACACCTCAAGGATATTCAGACGCGCACCGGCAAGTCGTGGTGGTTCACGGAACTCGGCTGGTCAAGTGCGTCCGCCGGCCCCGATTACGGTGGCGGCACTGGCTCTGAGCAGTCACAGGCGAACTACATGATTCGCCAGTACGTGCAGTCGCTGGATTACCAGGGCCTCGATGTGCAACACATCTTCTGGTACAACTTCCGCGACGACGGCACGGACCCCGGCAATATCGAGAACAACTACGGCCTCATCCGTAACGACTGGCGGACGCCGAAGTTCAGCTATACCGCCTATCAGCAGATGACGGCGCATCTCACGGGTGCGACCGCGCAGGGCACGGTCGACTCCGGCGCAGGCATCGCCTACCGCTTCAACCGCGCGGGCGTCATCATCGATGTCGTCTGGGGCGGCGGGCGGACGAACCTGCCGACCGCGTCACCGAAAGCCCAAGCCTTCGATATGGGAGGCGCGCCCCTGCCCGTTGAAGTCAGCGGTGGTCAGATCCATGTCACCATCGGTGGCGATCCGGTCTATATCGAACACAGCGATACACCCATCGTCCCACCGTCGCCCGTCGCCGCGACGAGCACCTTCGTGCTGCCGCCGCAGGGGCCAAGCAGCCAGCCAGGATACAACGGGCACAAGTAATACGGAGATCTGAACCACCAAGGCACCAAGAACACGGAGAACACCAAGGTGAATACACTATTTGTCTCTTGGTGTTCTTGGTGTTTCTTGGTGCCTTGGTGGCTTTGAAGCTTGCGCTATTCCGGACCACGGAAGACGTTCTGATCGTCCGGCCAGGTGAGGAGCCAGGTGAGTGCCCCGCAAGCGACCGCGAGAATCGCCGCGCCCCAGAGCGGCAGCGTCACAATCGTACGGCGCAGTTCAATCGAGCGCAGGACGCGCGCCGCGCCGAGCCCGATGACGAGACCGAGCGCGAGGGAGAGCCAGAACCAGTTCACCGCGCGCAGTCGCGCGGGCAGCCAGCGCGATCCGGTCGCCAAGAGGATCATGACGACGGCCCCGAGGGCGAGCGTCACATCCATCCACCCGATCCGCACCGGCTCGAAGCGCTGAAAGAGCAGGGTGAGCACGACGCGCATCCCGAGCAACCCCGCGACTGCCGCGAGCAGCGCGAGCGCGACGAGCGAAAAGCGCGAGGGCGCGCGAGGTGTGACGATCAAGGCGGCAAGCACCTCGGCATGGGCACGCGCGCCCCCGTACGGAAAGATCGTGGTCGCAACGGCGTGCTCATCTTGTGTGCGCGCGCGCTGGAGCTCACGCGCCACGGACCGGACCGCCGCAAGCAGGCGTTCCGATGTGACGCCCTCCACATGCGACAGGATGAGCTCGATCTCTTCCAGATATGCCCGGTCGTGCGCGGTCAGAAAGCGACGCTCGTGAAGGTCCATCTCCGCCCCCGATTTCGTTCCCGCCTCTATGATAACGAACTGCGGCCGCCGCTGCGATGGGTGCCGTTGCCGTGCCCGCCCGCGCCCGCTACCATTGCGGCATGAAAACGTCTGATGCCCCGATGGGCAACCCCGCACTGATTGCACGCATCCGCGCCGAGATTATCGAGGCGGGTGGGCAAATTCCGTTCGCACGCTACATGGCACTCGCGCTCACGCACCCGGTGCATGGTTACTATGCGAGTGGCCGGGGGGCGCCGGGCCGGGATGCGGCGGATTTTCTCACCGCGCCGGAAACCTCGCCCTATTTCGGTCGCGCGCTCGCCGTCCAGGTTGCGGAGTGCTGGCATCTGCTCGGTGAACCGGCTACCTATGCGATCTGGGAGCCGGGGGCGGGGGCGGGTACCCTGGCGCGCACCCTCCTCGATGCCCTTCGGCAGGATGATCCGGGCGCATATGCCGCCACGACCTACTGGCTCGACGATCTCTCGCCTCCCTCACTCGACCGGGCGCGCACTGCACTGCATGACCATTCGGGCAGAGTCGCCTGGGATACCCCGCCGCAAGGGATGATCGGGATCGTCATCACGAACGAGTTCTTCGATGCCCTCCCCGTGCACCGCGTGCGCAGAGAAGCGCACGGCATCCGCGAGGCGTATGTGGGCTGGGAGGATGCGCACGGTGCCTTCATCGAGCGATGGGATGCACCTTCAACGCCTGCACTCGCGGATTCCTTCGAGGCAAGCGGCATCCAACTCACAGAGGGGCAAATCGCCGAAGTCTCCCTCGCAGCGACGCAGTGGATCCGGCAGATCGCCGACCGTATCGGGCAGGGATATGTGCTGACGATTGATTACGGCGATGTTGCGTCCGCGCTTTACCGACCGGGGCGGTTCCCCGAAGGCTCGCTGATGTGCTATTACCGCCACACCGCGAACCGCGATCCCTACCAGCACATCGGCGCACAGGATATGACGGCGCATGTCGATTTCACCGCCATAGAGCGTGCGGGCGCGCGGGCGGGACTCGTCACGCTGGGGCTCACGACACAGGCGGCGTTCCTCACCTCGCTCGGCCTTGGCGAGATGCTCTACACCGCGACCATCACCGCGACCGATCCGTTTCAGTACATTGGTGCGCGCAACGCGGTCGTCCGCCTGATCGAGCCGAGCGCGATGGGGCGCAACCGCGTCTTGCTGCAAGGGAAGAGTGTATCGACCGAACCGCGGCTACGCGGATTGACCGAAGCGCCGATCTGAGAGGAGCGCCGCGATGCCCGACGAAACCTTCACCGCGCCCCACGATGCCCGCTGCCCGAAGTGCAAGGGGCTGATGGCGGTCGCGAACCTGCGCGATGCCGAGCGCGTCGATCTCATCCGCGCGGAAAGCGCGCTCGACCGCGCGACCCCATCGGCGCGGCGCTCGTACAAGCGCGTCGAGGGCACGACGCTCTTCGCCCTCGTCTGCACAACCTGTGGCTTTGTCGAATGGTACGCGCGCGATCCGAAAGTCTTCCGCTGGCGACCGAACGAGCGATGAGCAGTGGGAAGTAGGCAGTAGGCAGTAGGCAGTGGAACTCAGTCCTCAGTCCTCAGTCCTTCGTCCTTCCAATCGCTCTCGAAGAGCGATCGCGTAAATGTGGGCGAGGGCGGTGAACATTGCCTCGCCTTCCGCAATGGTCGCCGCCGCCGGGTCACCGAAGTAGCCGAGGGTCGCGCCCGCCTCCGCGAAGGTCCGCGCCCCCGCACGCAGCTTCCCCGGCAGATCGATCCAGACCGGCGGTAGGGCCACTCGTTCCGCTTCGCGCACCGCGTCCGGCGCTTCGACCATCATCAGCGCCGTCTCGTAGCCGCCCGCGTGGCGCGCACCACGCCGGAACTCCTCGGAAAGCGAGGCGGACCAGCGCGCCTCCCGCAGGTCCGGGAAGACCGCCCGAAGCCGCCCGTCGGTCGCCGCCTCCGCCTGCGCGATCCCCGCATTGAGGGCGTCGGCGTGGGCCGGTTCGAGATGGCTGTTGACGATGACGGCGGCCGAGCAGCCATAGCGATCCAATCCGAGTAACACATCGCGCACAACTGCGGTCATCGTCTCGACTGTCAGCGGCAAGGTGCCTGCAAAGGAGGTGCCGACGAACGAGACCCCGTACGTGAGCGGTGGCAAGACGAGCGCCTGCATCCCTTCTGTGGCAAGCAAGGCGGCGGTCCGGTCCGCCGCACCGATGGCGATATGGACATCGGTATCGAGCGGGAGATGTGGGCCGTGCGCCTCCGTCGCGCCGACGGGCAAGATTGCGACCGCGCCCGCCGCGAACGCCTCCCGCGCCTCCGGCCACGTCAGTTCCGCCAGTCGCATCGCGTTTCTCCTTACCTACCCCCCGGCCCCCTCCCTAAAGGGAAGGGGTGACTCGTTGTGGGCACTACGGCGTTCCCCGGAATGCCACGACATTGCAGTGACGCTCCCCCTTCCTTTTAGGGAAGGGGGTCGGGGGTTAGGCCATCCGCCGCCTACCACGCCTGCGAACCAGTATGCGACAATACACTGCGCGTTGGAAACAACGCGGGGGAGTAATCAGTCGTCGGTAGTCAGTAGCCAGAGCGGGAGTGCTTCCGCCTTGGCACATTCCCATACCGACTACTGACTACCGACTACTGACTACTCACAAAGGAGTAACCGACAGTGATCTTTCGCCGCCTCTTTGGGCGCAGTCAACAAGAAGAAGAGACGAAGACGGTCCAGGCCGTCGCCAAGACGCGTCGCGCGAACCTCTTTGGCTCGCTCTTCGATCGCGCGACGATTGACGATGATCTCTACGATGATCTCGAAAACGCCCTGATTGGTTCCGATGTCGGAGTCGAGACGACGGACCTGCTGCTGAAGGATTTGCGCAATCATGTGCGGCAGAACGGCATCCGGGACCCGCGCGAAGCGAAGCAGCATCTCAAAGCCGCGATGGTCTATCTCCTCGAAGACACGAAGCGCGAGCGGACCGTGAAGGTCTTTCAGCGCGGTGTGCCGTGGGTGATGATGGTCGTTGGCGTCAATGGTGCGGGAAAGACGACGACGATTGGCAAGCTGGCCTACCTGCACAAGCAGATGGGGCGCAAGGTGATGATCGCAGCCGGTGATACCTTCCGTGCCGCCGCCATCGAACAACTCCAGACCTGGGCGACCGAACGACTCGGCGGCGTGCCGGTGATCGCGACGAAACAGGGCGGCGACCCCGGTGCGGTCGTCTTCGATGCGATGGCGGCGGCACATACCCGCGAAATGGACATCCTGATCGTCGATACAGCGGGTCGCCTCGAAAACAAGGAACCGCTAATGCGGGAACTGGAGAAGATTCGCGGCATCATGAAAAAGACGGTCCCCGATGCGCCGCAAGAGACCCTCTTAGTAATCGACGCGAATACGGGGCAGAACGGCCTCCATCAGGCGCGTGTCTTCACGGATCGTGTCGAGGTGACGGAAATCGCGCTCGCTAAACTGGATGGCACCGCGAAGGGCGGCATTGCCTTCGCCATCGTCCGCGCCCTTGGCATCCCGATCTCCTATGTCGGCGTGGGCGAACAGGCAGATGATCTGATCGAGTTCGATGCCCCGCGTTTCGTGGACGCGCTCTTCGGGGACGACGAGTATGGGACACGCGGCGCATAGCGCCCTACCCACGCCCGGAACCTTTTGCGCATCATGACGTTTCTCTAGGGTAGGCATGTGAATCACATACGCGCACAGCGAAAACGTGCGGATTCGGAGCATGTATGCGCACCGGGAATCGTCCCTGCCTGTCACGGTCGCTTAGCGCCTTCTTCTTGCTCGCAACGATTGTCAGCCTCATCGCGGCTACACCTGCGTCCGCAGCAACGATCAGCCCGTCGTTTCAAGCCCTCTGGGCGCAGACGGATCAGGACGCGGGTGTCGCCCTCGTCTGGGGGCCGGAAGCGTATACGGTCGAACTCAACGAAGCCTATGCAGAAGCGGCGGGCGGCTATCGCCTCGTCCAATACTTCGACAAGGGCAGGATGGAACTGGGCGGCACCGGGCAGGTTTCGGTGGTGACCGCAGGCTTGTTAGCCACAGAACTGATCACCGGCAAAATCCAGACAGGCAATGCGACGAGCAGATATGCCTCCCCGGCGCGCGTTGCGGTCGCGGGAGACCCGACCAATATCTGGCCGACCTACGCCAGCCTCGACAAACTGCGAACGATCCAGAACGATGGCACCGCGCCCTTTACCCGCTTCTATAACCCCAACGGCTCATTTGGGGACTTCAACGATGCGGCGAGCGATCCCCAGGCGGCGTATGGCACCGCAGATAATGTCACAGGGCACTCGTTGCCGCGTGCGTTCGCAGATTTCCGCAATGATCCACGCCATCCGCTTGCGACCATCGGCCTCGCGATCACCGAGCCGATCTGGGCAAATGTCACCGTCGGCGGCGTGCAGAAGAACGTCCTCCTGCAAGCCTTCGAGCGGCGGGTGCTCACCTATACGCCAAGCAACCCCGATCCGTACAAAGTCGAGTTCGGCAACATCGGGCAGCATTACTTTCGGTGGCGGTATAGCAGTTACGGCGGCAACGAGACACCCATCGTCTCCGGCATCGCGCCCGAGTTCCGCGCGGCCTATAGCTCCGGTTACAATCCGGGCCTCGGCAACCCGATCATCCCGAATGCGACCGCTCAGGATTCCCTCGCGCTGGTTGAGATGCAGAATGGCTATATGCTCTATGTCACGAGCACGAAGAAAATCTACGTGCTCTTCTATGATAAATATGCCCTGAGCGTCTACGACGATACCTGGGCGGACGGTCAGGACCCTGGCGGGAAGGTGGGACCAAGCCAGAATCTCGTCGAGCCGTCGCGGGGATTCGGCAAGGTCTGGCGGGAGAACGAGTCGGTGCGTCTCGGCCTCGGCTATGCACGCGGTCCGGAACGCGGTTTTCAGGGCACCTTCCAAGCCTACGAACACGGCTTCATCTACTACGATCCCGGCACAAAGACCTATTACATGATCGGCACGGCGGCTAAACTCTGGTACCCGCGCACATTCTAGGAGTCGCTTGCAAACCCGCTCTTCGCATCAAGAAGGCCAATTGCCGTGTAAAAGAGGCTAGCGGTGTAAGCGCTTGCCACGACGGTAGTCACATGCTACCGTTGCGGCGCGACAAAGGGTTGCGCGCAAGGAAGGGAAACGAGGTCTATGTCCACCAGCGAGGCGGCATCATTGCCTGCGTCAGCCGCACCAGCGACGACACAGCAAGCGGTACCAGTGTTCAACAAGCGTACCGTCTTTCTCATTACCGCCGCCCATTTCTTCCACGACATGTATCCCGCGTTCCTCGCTCCCCTCATTCCGCTCCTGACAGACAAGTTCGCGCTGTCGCTCTTCCTCGCGGGATTCCTGCAGCCCGCACAGCGCCTCTTCTCGCTCTCACAACCCTTCATCGGCTACTACGCGGACCGGACGAGCGTCCGCCTCTTCCTCGTCGTCACGCCGATCACCACCGCGCTCGTGACCTGCTCATTAGGCATCGCGCCCAATACCGTCGTCGTCGTCTTGCTCCTGCTTGCCAGCGGTCTTTCGAGCGCGATGTTCCACTCACCGGCAATCGCCACCGTCGCCGCAGCGTCGGGCAGGCGGTCGGGCCTGGGGATGTCGATCTTCATGAACGGCGGTGATTTCGGTCGGAGCATCGGCCCAATCGTCGTCGTCTTCATCATCAATCATTTCGGGCTGCATGGTACGGCGCTCGCCTTCTTACCAGCGCTCGCGATTGGTGTGGTGACCTTCTTCGGCCTCTCGCCGATCCGTCTCCAGATCAAGCCCCGGACGCGCCGGGACCTTTTTGGCGCATTGCGGACGCAAGGCCCCGCGCTCCGTCGCCTGATCAGTGTCATTATGGTGCGCGGCATCGTCCTCAACGCATTCGCGCTCTTCATCGCGGAATATCTGACGAAGCGCGGCGACCCGCTCATCTATGCGGGCATCGCCACCTCGGTCTTCTTCTTCGCGGGTGTGGTCGGCGGCTTCGTCGGCGGCACTTTGAGCGATCACGTCGGGCGCAAACCGATCATCTTGTTGTCGCTCTCGCTCTCAGCGCCGCCGCTCTTCCTCTTCACCGTGCTACGCGGCGTGCCTTCGATCATTGCGCTTTCGGTTTGCCGGATTGCTCCTGCTCTGCACGGGTCCCGTCACCCTCGCCGCGATGCAGGAACTGCTCCCGCACGACCGGGCAACCGGCGCGGGTCTCGCGATCACGGCGGAGTACACCGTGAGCGCGCTTGGTACGATCCTCATTGGGTTGATCGCGGACCACTACGGGCTGCCCCGCGTCATTCAGGTGCTGACGCTGATCCCGCTGCTTGGCATCCCTCTCGCCATTATGCTTCCCGAAACGCGGGAATTCGAGACGGCCTGAACGCCGGACTGTCTTCTCGCCGACCCTGCCAAAGTCCCCGGTGGTGGCGGGCTTCAGCCTGCCGCAGCGAGAGATGGCAGGCTGAAGCCCGCCACCACCCTCTTTGCTCGGTAAGTCCAGAAACCCGTCTAAGACGTTCGATACGCACGGCCACTTTGCCGGACGGGTGTGCCCTGGATGCGGACGAAGCGCGCCACTTTCAGCGTGAAGCAGACCGCGCCGCCAATCTCGATTTCGACGGGATAGGGCATCGTCATCACGCCCGGCTCGATCGCCGGAACCATTGGCAAAGACGGGCGAACACGGTGGCGGCACACCCGCTTGATGATCGCGAAGACCTCCGGGACGAGCGTCCTGTCCACACCGACCATCACCGTGACGCTCCCCACCCGCAGAAAGCCACCCCGGCTCCCGATCACCGTCGCGCGGAAGCCCGCGCCGGTGAGCGCCGTCAAGAGTTCCGCGAGATCGTCGCGCTGGATGACGGCGAGGATCAATTTCATGGCGTCGCGCCTGAGAGTGGCGATGGCGGCGTCCACCCCGCGATCGGTTGTATGGAGCGCCGCGGCGACCGCTTCTTTGGCTTGGACGTCTCAGGGGTCGCGCTCCCCTCCTTCAACAGCGCGATACTGAGAATCTCCTCCATCCGCTCGACCTGCACGATCTCCATTTCGTCGCGCACTTCGGCGGGGATGTCGGCAAGGTCTTTGGCGTTGCGGCGCGGGATGAGGAACGTCTTGATCCCCGCGCGATGGGCGGCAAGCATCTTCTCCTTCAGGCCGCCAATCGGCAACACCTTGCCCCGCAGAGTGATTTCGCCCGTCATGACGAGATCGTGCCGCACCGGCTGACCCGTAAGGGCGGAGATGAGCGCGGTCGCGAGCGTGACCCCCGCCGATGGGCCATCCTTCGGCACGGCACCCTCCGGCACATGCACATGGATCGAGCGCGTCTCGAAGAGCGTCGCGTCGATGTTCAAGGCCACCATGCGGGAGCGGGCGTACGTCATCGCCGCATGAGCGGACTCCTGCATGACGCTGCCGAGTTGGCCGGTAAGCCGCACATCGCCCTTCCCCGGCACCAGCGCGACTTCGATGGGCAGCAGTGAACCGCCATACTCGGTATAGGCGACGCCCGTCGCGACACCCACTTCGGCGTGCTCTTCCGCAGCGCCGAACTCGTAGCGCGGGATACCAAGAAGCGTCGGGAGAGAGGCGGGTGGCACTTTCATGACGCCCCGCTCCCCACCCGCTACGCGCCGGGCGATCTTTCGGCCGAGCGCGCCCAGCTCGCGTTCGAGATTGCGGACCCCCGCCTCCCGCGTGTACTCGTGGATGAGGCGTCGGAGCGCAGCATCGGTGAGCGAGAGATTCTTCGCGGTCAGCCCATGACTGACGAGCATCTTCGGCAAGAGGAACCCGCGGGCAATATGCGTCTTCTCGACATCGGTGTAGCCGGAGATCTCGATCACTTCCATGCGGTCACGTAGGGCGGGCGGGATCGGATCGAGCATATTGGCGGTCGTGATGAAAAGGACACGCGAGAGATCGACCGGCACCTCCATGTAGTGATCCGCAAAGGCGCTGTTCTGCTCGGGATCGAGCACTTCGAGCATTGCCGAGGCGGGGTCACCGCGAATGATGTCCGTCCCGATCTTATCAACCTCGTCGAGCACGAAAACGGGGTTCCGGCTCCCTGCATCGCAGAGCGCCTTGACGATCCGGCCCGGCAACGCGCCGACGTAAGTGCGGCGATGGCCGCGAATTTCCGCCTCATCGCGCACACCGCCGAGCGAGACGCGGACGTAGTTGCGGCCAAGAGCGCGGGCAATTGACTTGCCGAGACTCGTCTTACCAACGCCGGGCGGGCCGACGAAGCAGAGAATCGGCGTCCGCATCTTGTCGCCCGCAAGCGCGCGTACGGCGATGAAGTCGAGGATGCGCTCCTTCACCTTCTCCAGCCCGTAATGGTCCTCATCGAGGATCGTTGCCGCGTGGATGAGATCGACATTGTCTTCGGTCTCGACGCCCCACGGGACGGAGAGCAGCCATTCGATGTAGGTCCGCAGCAGGCCCACTTCCGGGCTCTGGGGATGCTGGTTTTCGAGGCGTTCGACTTGCTGAATCGCCTTCTCACGCACCGGGTCGGGCATATTCGCGGCGGCGATCCGTTCACGCAGATCGTCGGCCAAAAACTCCTCGCCGCCCTCACCAAGCTCGCGCCGAATAGCGCGCAACTCCTCGCGCAGATAATACTCCCGTTGGGAGCGATCGAGGCTTGCCTGGGCCTCGTTCTCGATCTTCGAGCGCAAGTCGAGCACTTCGAGCTTTTCCGAGAGGAGCCGCATGCACGCGCGTCAGGCGCGCCAGCGGATCGACGACCTCGATGACTTGCTGGCGCTGCGCGGGGGTATATTCGGGCGATGAGGCGATGAGGTCCGCCAATCGGCCCGGTTCCTCAATTGAGCGGACCATCTCGGTGACTTCCTCGGGGATGTTCGGCAGGAGCGCGATATACCGCTCGACCAGCGCATTGACGGCGCTCATCATCGCGTCCGCCTCGACCGTACGGATGTCACTATCGACCTGCTCCCGCACCCAGGCAAGGATATACGGTCGCTCGCGGACGACGCTCTCCACGACACCCCGGCTCACACCCTGCACGAGGTATTGCGGCGGCCCGTACCGCCGGATTGGCTGAAGCAACTCCGCGATCACGCCAACGGTCGCGCGCGGCTGGCCCGAACGACCGATGAACGCTTCCGCCTCGCCCTCCGCGACGGGCTCATCCTCGCGCATGACGAGGCGGTCGATCCATTCCGTCGCGGGTTCCGACCCGCTCTGCTCGACGAGGATCAAGATACGCCGATCACGATCGAAGGCGCGCGCCACTGCTGCCTCCGCCCGCTCGTCATTGAGAATGAGCGGAGCAGAGATATGGGGTAAAACGACCGCCTCTGGCACGAGGACGACCGGGAGCGTAATTGCGGGGCTTGCGGTCTGTTCCAGAGTGGGCGCGGAGCGTGACGCGCGCGATCGGCCGGTCCGCCGTTGCATAGATTCCCTTCCGAGTAGGCAGTAGACAGTAGTCAGTGATCCCGATTTCTTTCTGACTACTGTCTACCACACTCTATGCCTACTGCCTACTCCATTATCCACCCATCTGGGCGATCAGGTACGCATAGATGTTGCCGAGACGTGGCGGCGTGAGGTTCTGGTTCGGGTCGTCCTTGAACCCCGCGTGCTTGGCGTTGTTCGCGAACGAATTGATAAACTTGTCGGTGGTGTCGAGTTGCTGCTTGACGATCAGGCCGTCATTGCCGACGAGCGATTGCTGCGTGCTATCGGAGGCATTGCCGCCCGTACCGTGACACGCCTGGCAACTCCGGACGTAGATATTCTGGCCCGTGCTCGCGTTCCCGCTGGGCGTCTCCGCCAGCTTGAAGGTGCCGCTCGCCACCTGCGCCCGCGCCGCCGATGTCGGCGTGTCGGTCGGAATGCGGCTCTTGGCGGCTTCGGACTCCGGGATGCGCCCGCAGGCACTGAGGAAGAGACTGGCGCTCAAGAGGCAAAGGACACACGCGCAGATCACCCGCCCACGCGCTGATATTCCTGCAAAGAATCTCATTGCCTCCCCGCCTCCCTGACGTACACATAAAGGGATGTCGCAGTAGACGTTATCCCCATTCCCCACCGGAAACCGATGCCGGTAAGTATATGGACGCACAGGGCAATGTCAACGACGAAGCGAGGACTGACGACTGAGGACTAAGGACTAAGAGGAGATATGCCGTGGCAATGCCTATCCCGCCCATATGCAAATACAACGCCATCCTCAGTCCTCAGTCCTCAGTCCTTCTCTCTAGTTCTTCCAGGTCTTCCGCAGGACGCGAATCCAGTTCTCGTGCGCGAGCTTGCGGAGCGATACGTCGTCGTAGCCACGCTCCGCAAGCGCGCGCACGAGGTTGCCGAGCTTTGAGGCATCGCTGACATCCTGGGGCATCGTCGCACCGTCGAAGTCGGAGCCGAAACCGACGCGGTCGATGCCGAGATGTTCGACGAGGTAATCGAAGTGGCGCACCATCGTTTCGAGGGGCATCGCGGGGTCATTGTTGCCGTCTGCGGTGAGGAAGCCGACATTGTAGTTCACTCCGACCATGCCATCGGATTCTTTGATCGCCGCGAGCTGCTTGTCGGTCAGGTTACGCGGGCTGGGGCTGAGGACATGTGCATTGGAATGCGTCGCGACGAGCGGCGCGTCCGTGAGCGCGGCGATGTCCCAGAATCCCTTCTCATTGAGGTGCGAGAGATCGAGCATTATCCCAAGCCGGTTGCAGGCGCGCACCAGATCCTTACCCGCATCGGTGAGACCGGGGCCGGTATCGGGTGACTGACCGAACTTGAAGGGTACGCCCTCCGCGAAGATGTTTGGGCGGCTCCAGACCGGCCCAATCGAGCGCAAGCCCGCCCGATAGTAGACCTCCAGGGCGTTCAATTCCTCGTCGATCGCTTCCGCACCCTCGAAATGAAGGATCGCGCAGAACTGACCGACGGCCAGAGAGTGCGCGAGTTCATCCGCAGTGCGGACCACCTTCATCTGTCCACTGGACTGGGCTTCGATGCGGAAGAGCCGCGCGGTCATGCGGAGCGCGACGCGGGTCGCCTCGTCCAATTCCGGCGTCGGTGGGCGCGTCGCGGGGTCATTGAAGGCGGACGCGAAGGAGGTCAGGTCGGTCGCGGTGGCAGGGCGACGCCCGGGCACGAAGACGGCGAAGAACCCACCGCCGAGGCCCCCCTCCTTGGCGCGCGGCAGGTCAATGTGGCCGCGCTCACTCCGGGTGAAGAAATCGCGCTCCATCCCTGGTTCCCGACCGGGAAGATCGAGAAGCGTGTCGTTGTGCCCATCGAAAACGAGTGGCAATGCCCCTTCCGCCATCGTTGCCGTCCTTTCCGCGCTCGCGCGTTCGGTTTCTTCCCACGCGCATCGGTATGCGGCGTGCGGCGGTCAGTCTATCACCATAGGGGGTGACGGACGCCCGTCAAACGCACTCACCGGATAGAACGTGCTTCCCAACGTGGCGAGGCGGGTACTGTTCGTGTGCATGTAGCGGTCGAGCAGCCACTGGGTGTGCGCCATCGATGCATTGATATGCGCACCGACGGCGTTATGGAGCGCGGAAACATCCCTCCCGACAAATGCTTTGACGATAACCCGGTGCTCCTCATGCGCGGCGAGGGACCGCCGGAGCACCTCATCTTCACCGGGATAGTAGATGCGCCCGACGCTCATCCGGGCAATGATCGCACTGTATGTATCAAGTAATACCGTATTCCGTGCCAGGCCAACGAGTCAGCGCGTGCAGATGGGTATCGACATTCGTAGTAGGCAGCGTAATCGAAGGTTGCCGCATTCGCCCCCTCGATGATGGCGGTGCTTCGGTCGAAAATCGCCTGCATTTCGGTCGCGCCATCGGCCATTACCTCCGGTACACCGTGCTGCACGGCCCACGACTCGATGATCGTCCGCACCTGGAACAAGTCGTGCAGATCGGCGAGCGAGAGCGTCGCGACGTAGGTGCCCCGCCGACTGCGTAAGACGACAAGCCCTTCCGAAGTCAATCGGTTGATCGCATCCTTGACGGGCGTGCGGCTCACGCCGAGATCGTCCGCGAGTTGCTGGATATCCAGTTTATCGCCCGGCAGGAAGGCATGATGCATGATGCGCTCCTTCAACCACTGGTAGACCTTTGTGGTCAGGTCGCTATGCTCGATCATCATCTCTCCCCTCGGGAGTAACGAGTAACGAGAAGAGATATACGCCGCCTCGTTACTCGCTACTCGCTACTCGTTACTTCAAGTGCAGCGAGCAGCCCTTGCATGTAGCCGATGGCGTGCGCTCGACCGCGATGCGCCCAAGGCGTGTCATCGATCATGTGCGGGACGTGGTCATCAAGGAGAAACCCCGTGAATCCACTCTGCTTGAGGAGCCGCATCGTCTCCGCCGCGTTGTAGTTCCCTTCGCCGATGAAGCACTCCGCGAAGCTGGGGACCGTTCCCTTCACATCACGGAAGTGGACATAGAAGATGCGCCCCTTCGGGCCGAAGTACTCGATCATTTCCCGGACATTGGCGGCGCCACCGGGCATCTCCGAGCAGCAGCCAAGGCACAGGTCCAGCCCCCATGCCGGGCTCCCCTTGGCGAGTTCATAGCCGTGCTTGAAGTCATCCACGCTCTTGAAAATGCGGGCGATACCGCCGAGCATCGGGACGGGCGGATCGTCGGGATGGAGGGCGAGTTTGACGCCTGCCTCCTCGGCGACGGGGAGGACGGCATCGAGGAAGTAGGCGTAGTTCGCCCACATCTCGTCTGCGCTGACGATGCGCCCGGAGGCAAACTGCTCGTCAATCGCGGCGCTCTTCACCACGGCGAAGGTGCGCTGCACAGCGGGCGATGCCGCCTCAACGAGCGACATGTCGAATGCGGTGACGCGCGCGCCGCCGCGCCCATCGACGGGAGGGGTGCGCCAGACGGAGTTCGGCATGAAGTGATAGCCGAGGACGGGGATACCGGCACGGCCCATGTTGCGGATCGTGTTGCAGTAATGTGCGAGTTGCTCGTCCCTGCCCGGCGCACCGAGCAGAACCTTGTCGTAAAAGTGGAGGGGGACGTTCTCGATCGCCTCGAACTTCAGACCGTGCTCCTCGGCCCTCAGGCGCAAGCGCGCGCAGGTCCTCATATTCCCACTCATCGTCGCCCTTGAGCGGAGAATGCCCGAGCAGATTCATCTGCACGCTACCGATACGCCAAGTTGCCTGGCGTAGATCATCTTCTCTTCCGTCAGCTCATTGAACTGGCCCAACGCGATCCGCATCTCTTCCGCCATGCCGCGCTTTTCCTCCTCTACATTCAGATCGTTCAGTCGTCGTTGACAGGTAACATTTCACATGTTACGTTCCCGCTGTCAAGGGGCATGAAGGAAAATGGAGCGATTGGGCGCGCGGCGGTTGGAATCTTAACTGCCGGCGCGATCAGTGTGGGAGGGTTGAGGATGTCCGGTACGATACGCGTTACGCGACGACATTTCCTTGGCGGTATCGCGGGTACCGCTGCGGCGGCGATTCTCGCCGCGTGCGGCGGCAGTAGCGCGACGAATACACCGAGTGCTGGCGGCGCGGCAGGCGGCACGACACCGACCACCGGCAGCGGGGCGAACCCGTTCGGTTCCCCGGTCGCGGCAACACCGACCAAACCGGCCGCGACAGTCGCGCCCGCCGGACCATCCGCGCCCGCTGCAACGACCGCACCGAGTGGCCCGGCCGCCGCAGCGGCCGGCACGACCGCACCGAGCGGCTCGCGCAACGACGGGCACGATGCGAGCCACCGCGCCCGGCGTTGTCGCCAGCACCGGCAAGATGACCTACTGGGGCGGCCTGATCTTCTCCGACGACGCGAACAACCTGCAAGTGCAGGCGATCAAGGACTGGGGCACGCAGAACAAGATCGACATCGATGTCGTGATGATCAACCAGAACGAGACGAACACGAAGGTCGCGGCGGCGGTCGAATCGAACACGATGCCGGACGCGCTCGATATGGGCCTCGACCTGCTCCTGCTCCTCTCGAACCAGCAGAAACTCGTCGCCGCTCGATGATCTCTACGCCAAGATCGGCAAGGCGCACGGCGGCTGGCTGAAGGCGGTCGACGTCGCGACCGATCCGAAGCTCTTCGGCGGTACGCGCAATGGTATCCCGAACGGCATGAGCGGCAATGTCCTCTTCCGGCGCACGGACCTGCTGAAGAAGGCCGGCATCAACGACGCGCCGAAGACCTGGACGGATGTCAGCGACGCGGCGGAGAAGACGACGAAGCCACCCGTCTTCGGCATGGGTTTCGCGCTCTCCAATGTCGGCGACGGCAACACGCAGGTGCAGTGTGATGCAGTCATGGGGCGGGCGGGTCGCGGATGACGCAGGCAAGGTCTGCACGATCAAGTCTGCGGAGACGAAGGCGTACTTGCAGTGGGTCACCGACGCCTTCAAGAAGAATCTCTTCCCGCCGGGCGCGACCACCTGGGACGGCGCGGGCGACAACAACGCCTATCAGGCCGGGCAAGCCGTCTTCATCGCGAACACGGGCAGCGTCTCGATCTGGATGCGCGACGAACGACAAGGACCTCCTCGCGAACACGCAGTATTCCGCGCTGCCGAAGCGGCCCGAAGATGCGTGTCTCCCCCGGAACGCCCGTCATTCGCGGCTATCCCGAAGACGAGCAAGAACATCGAGGCGTCCAAGGCGCTCCTCGAATACCTGGCGACCAAGGAATACACCGCCAAGTATTACCCGCTCGCCATCTACGGGCCGGTGCTCCAGGAAGAAACGTCGCTCGATCTGTTCAAGACGGACCCGGTTCATAGCGGTCTCGCGGACCTCGGAATCAACGGCACCGCGCCCGCCTTCCCGGACCTCAACAACGCCGCATACGCGGACTTCAACAACAACTACATCGTGCCGAAGATGATTCAGCGCGTCGTGATCGACAAGTACGATCTCGACAAAGCAATCGACGAAGCTCAAAAGGCAGGCGACGCCATCTACGCGAAGTACAAGTAGGGAAACCTCACCCCCGGCCCCCCTCCATCGCCCATAGATCGAGGAATCGTGGGGTCTAGTACGGCGATGGAGAGGGGGAGAAATGCGGGGTGCATTGGCCTCACGCCACGTTCCCCTCCCCTCTCTATCGCCGCCGAAGCCTGAGCCATACCGTAATCTCCGAGCGATGGAGAGGGGCCGGGGGTGAGGTCACGCACTGCCGGTCTGCGCGTAGGCGCGCAGGTCGCTACGGCGGCGCTCGTAGCGCTGCAACAGTCGGCGATACTCCCGCTCCGAGTTGCCGATGTGCTCCGCAACGGCGCTCGCAAGCGTCGCGAAATCATCATCCAGAAAGGCGCGCATTGCGCGCGCGTGTTCGACGTGAATGATTCGCGTGCGCTGGAATGCCTCTTCATCGCTGAGGAAATAGAGATTGCCCACCTGTAACCGCGCAAGGACGCTCCGATGCATCTCGACCAGCGTCGTGTTCCCCGTCAGACGGACGAGGAGGGCATGCCATTCCTGATCCACACTGTAGGATTGATCGCCGTCAAAGAGCGATGCTTTCGTGACGAGTAATGTCCGCTCCACTTCCTCCAGCATTTCCGCGACCTGTGCCTTCGCACCCGCTGTCACTGCGGGGGTGAGGTGTGCGACCGCCCAACTCTCGATCATCAACCGGGCTTCGATGATTTCATGGACGACCGTTTCTGTGAGCGTCGCCACATACGTGCCTCTACGGTTCTGGAGCGTGACTAATCCTTCGAGCGAGAGACGATTGATCGCATCCTTGACGGGCGTGCGACTCACGCCCAGGTCGTCCGCGAGTTGCTGAATATCCAGTTTGTCGCCCGGCAGGAACACGTGGTGAAGGATGCGCTCCTTCAGCCACTCATAGACCTTGGTCGTCAGATGGCTATGATCGATCACCGCGCCCACCTTTTCAATCGCCGGTACGTCATATCATCATGCGGTCGCGCCATGTCGCATTCTCAGTCGCCGTATGGTAACACGGCGATTGCATCCATCAGTCCCTGCATGTAACCGATGGCATGTGCTCGCCCGCGATGCGCCCAGGGCGTGTCGTCCACCATGTGCGGTACATGGTCATCGAGCAGGAACCCCGTGAAGCCGCTTCGCTTCAAGAGCAACATCGTCTCCGCGGCGTTGTAGTTCCCTTCCCCAATGAAGCACTCCGCGAAGTCGGGTACCGTTCCTTTGACATCACGAAAGTGAACGTAGAAGATACGCCCCTTCGGGCCGAAGAACTCGATCATCTCCCGGACATTGGCGGCACCCCCAGGCATCTCCGAGCAGCAGCCGAGGCAGAGATTGAGGCCCCACGCCGGGCTACCGCCCGCGATCGCGTAGGCACGCTTGAATCCCTCGACATTGCGGAAGATGCGGGCGATACCACCGAGCATCGGGACGGGCGGGTCGTCGGGGTGGAGGGCGAGTTTGACGCCCGCCTCCTCGGCGACGGGGAGGACGGCAGCGAGGAAGTAGGCGTAATTCTCCCACATCTGCGCTTCCGTAGCGATGACCGCATCCGGATCAATGACGATCTTGTCGCGCCCCTCCTGCCGCATCACCACGTACGATTGCTGCGTACTTTCCGCGCTCTCAGTGACGAGAGCGAGATCGAATGAGGTGACGAGCGCCCCGCCGCGCCCTGCGGTCATCGCGGAGGTGCGCCAGACCGAGTTCGGCATGAAATGGTGCCCGAGGATGGGAATACCGGCGCGGCCGATAGTGCGGATGATTGCCTGATAGTGCGCGATCTGCGCCTCCCGACCAGGCAGACCGAGCATCACTTTGTCATAGAAATGAATCGGCACATTCTCGACCGATTCGAGCCGCAATCCGTACTCCTCGCATTGCAGACGCAGGGCGAGAAGGTCCGCATATGCCCACTCGTTTTCCCCTGGCAATGCCGGAGTATTGACCTGAATCCCCGTCACTCCGAGTTGCACGGCGTAACGAAGGATGTCATCTCTCAACCGATCAATCTGGCCGAGCGCGATCCGCATCGACATGTATGAGCCCACCACTTTCTTGTATCGCGGCACCGACCCTCGGGTCCGCACGATGACGACGAGGATGCAGGAGGCGACACTTGACTTTTTAACATGTAACATGTTACATTGTCAACCGATGAGCGTAGCCAATTTCTGCTCACTATAACTGTCTTTTTCAGCCACCTTCAATGCTATCGTCATTGTAAGTAACATTTTACATGCCACCTTGTGGGCCACATAGTGCGTATCACCGGGTTACACGATAGTTCGATCATGGCAGAGCGATGAGTGGAGGGGGAACGATGTCTCGATCAGCACGGTTGTCTCGGCGCACGATGCTCAGTGGCCTCGCGGGGGTAGCGGGTGCGACGATCCTCAGTGCCTGTGGCGGTGGGAGCAACGCCACCGATACACCCAAAGCAGCCGCTGGGGCAACCTCACCGACCGGGGCGAACCCGTTTGGCTCGCCGATCGCTGCGACGCCGACCCGCGCAGCCGCAGCAACGACCGCCGCAGGTGGCACCACGACGACTGGCGCGGGCGCGACGACGGCCCCCGCAATCACCGCAGCGGGTAGCAAGCTCACCTATTGGGGCTCGATCGTCCTCTCTGATGATGCACAGAATGTCTTCGTCAATGCGGCCCAGGATTGGGGTAAGCAGAACAAGATCAATGTCGAAGTCGTGATGATCAATGTGAACGACCTGAACACGAAGTACGCGGCGGCCCTTGAATCGGGCACGCTGCCGGACGCGATGGACATCGGCCTCGATCTGCTGCAAATCCAATCGACGAAGGGCAAGTTCGCGCCCCTCGACGACCTGTACGACAAGATTGGCAAGACACACGGCGGGTGGCTCAAATCGCTGAGCGACGCGGTCGATCCGAAGATTCTCGGCGGCGCGCGGACGGGCATACCGTATGGGAACTCCGGTAATTTGCTCTTCATGCGTAAGGACGTGCTCGCGAAGGCAGGGTTCACCCCGCCGCCAAAGACGTGGCAAGAGATCAGCGACTGGTCCGCGAAGGTGACGGCGTCGCCACTGTACGGGATGGGCTTCGCGCTCTCCAATGTGGGCGACGGCAATCTCCAGGTGCAGGTAATCCAATCCTGGGGTGGGCGGGTTGCGGACGATACCGGCAAGAAATGCACGATCAAGTCCCCGGAGACGAAGACCTATCTCGAATGGGTATCTGACGCCTTCAAGCGCGGGCTCTTTCCACCCGGCGTGACGACCTGGGACGGTTCGGGCGACAATAACGCCTACCAGGCGGGCCAGCTCGTCTTCATCGCGAACACCGGCAGCGTCTACAACTGGATGAAGGCGAACGACAAGGACCTGCTCAACAGCACGATCTACTCCGCGATGCCGAGCGGGCCGAAGACGCGCGTCTCGACCACCGGGCCGTGGCTGCGCGCTATCCCGGCGGGCGGCAAGAACATCGAGGCGGCGAAGGCGCTCGTTGAGGCACTGATGAACAAGGATATGCTGGCGAAATACTACCCGAATGCGATATGGGGGCCGGTCCTACAGGAGCATCTCGCCCTCGACGCCTTCAAGGACCCGGTCCATGCCGGCCTCGCGGACCTCTCCGTGAACGGCACCGCGCCCGCCTACCCGGACGTCAATAATGGGGCGTTCGCCGAGTTCAACAACAACTTCATCGTGCCGAAGATGATCCAGCGCGTCGTGATCGACAAACTCGACATCGACAAGGCGATGGATGAAGCGCAGAAGGCGGGGGACGCCATCTACGCGAAGAGCGTGTGATATACTGCGCCACATCCTGCAAACCCACACGATCTATCGTGGGGTAACGACTGAACCAATGGGCGAAAGGGAGCAACGGTTATGGCCGTACGGGCGGAAGGGTCCGCGCAACAACGCCCGTTCTGGACGTTTTCGCGACGAGGTGCGCTGACCGGGTATCTCATGGTCATCCCGGTCTGCGTCGTCTTGCTCATGCTCGTCGCGTATCCCTTCGTCTACGCCATCGTGATCTCGTTCACGAGCCGCGTGGTCGGCAACCCCGGCCATTGGGTCGGTTTCCAGAACTTCCGCTACCTCTGGAACTTCGTCAGCTTCAAACGCGCGCTCACGAACACGATCACGCTCGTCGTCGTCTCGGATGGCCTGAAGTTCGTCGTTGGCCTCAGCCTCGCGCTCTTGCTCAATGAGAAGCTGCGGGCACGCAACCTCTTCCGCGGTTTCATTCTCCTGCCGTGGGCGATGCCGGGCTTCGTCGCCTTCCTAACCTGGCGGCTGCTCTTCCTGCCCATCGGCGGCGGCATCAACCTGATCCTCACCCAGACGCATATTCACGCGGGCATCATCGACTGGCTGGGCCAGCGTTCGACCGCGATGCCCGCCGTGATCGTCGCGACCGTCTGGCGCGGCTTCCCTTTCTGGTGCATCTCCTTCCTCGCAGCGCTCCAGAACGTCCCGCAGGAGCAATACGAGGCGGCGAAAACGGACGGCGCGAATGCCTGGCAGCGCTTCTGGTTCATCACCCTGCCGAGCATCCGGCACGTCATCCTCGTCGTCGCACTGCTCTCTTCTATCTGGACCGCGAACAGCTTCGAGAATATCTGGCTGATGACCCAGGGCGGGCCCTCGGACGCGACGATGGTCTTGCCGGTGCTTGCCTTCTTCGGGTTGCAGAGCCAGCGGCTCGGCGAGGCGGCGGCAGTCTCCGTCGCGATCATCCCGGCCCTCGCGATCCTCGTCTTCATCGTCGCGGCACTCCTACAGAAGGACTGAGGACTGAAGGACTGAGGAGTTGGAGACTATTCCCCTCCCCTCTCCATCGCCCGTAGAACTGAGACTAACGATAGGTTTGTACGGCGATGGAGAGGGGCCGGGGGTGAGGAATGAAAGAGAGTAGTGATGGCGACAATTTCACGGCCGCAGGCAAAAGTGCAGACGACCGAGCAGGCGCAGGCGCGGAGCCAGGATCGGACGCGCACGATTCGTGACCTATGCGGTGCTCGTGATTGTCTGCCTGATGATTATCTTCCCGATCTACTGGATGGTCACGATCTCGCTCAAGACCCCGCGTGACATCTACCGCGCGCCGTCGCTCGTCCCGACACAACATGACGCTGGATAACTTCCGCACCTTGATCGTGAAGAAGCATTTCCTGATCGAACATCCGCAACAGCATCATCGTCGCGACCAGTTCAACGGTGATCTCGGTCATCATCTCATCGCTCTGTGCCTACAGCCTCGTGCGTCTCAAGTACCGCTATCAGGGGCTGATTGGGCGATTGATCCTGCTGGCCTATCTGACGCCCGCATCGCTGCTCTTCATCCCGCTCTCCGTGATCGTCGCGCGGCTCCATCTCGGCAACTCGCTGCACGGCCTGATCATCGTTTATCTGAGCTTCTCGACGCCGTTCAGCACCTGGCTCCTGATGGGCTACTTCCGGGGCATCCCGGCGGACCTCGAAGAGCAGGCAATGGTCGATGGCACGACGCGGATTGGCGCGCTCGTCCGCATCCTGCTGCCGCTCTCCCTGCCCGGCCTCGTCGCGGTCAGCATCTTCACCTTCACGGGCGCATGGAACGAACTGCTGCTGGCGCTCATCTTCATCACTTCGGAAGACAAGCGCACCGTGCCGCGTCGGTTTGCAGTACCTGATTACCGGCGACACCTTCCTGTGGGGGCCGATCATGGCGGGCGCGGTCTTCTCCGCGCTGCCGGTGATGATCCTCTACTTCCTCGCGCAGCGGTTCATGGTCCAGGGCATCGCAGCAGGCGCGGTCAAGGGGTAGGCGATGCCAGATCGACGACTCTCGCGACATCCTTCGCCTTGATCCGAAACTGACTCGCGGACCACGCAGCCTCGCCATCCTTGAGGACGATCACCTGCGGTGATTCGTGCCGGACGCCCGTGCGCTCCGTAACGGTGCGGGCGATCTCCTTGTCATGCTCCACGTCGATGATCGCGACGCTCGCGGGCGTCTGCTCCATCTGCTCGTATGCCGCCGCACTGATCGGGCAGTAGGGATCGTGCTTGAAGAGGATGATCGGGCGCTCAGCGGACGCCGTGAAGAGCGCATCCAGCGCGGCAGTATCGGTGATCGGGTTGAAGTGTTCGTCGGTCATCTGGGTTCAATTCCTTTCGGGGCGCTACCTCGCGCTCCAAAGAATGACAAAGCAAGAGCGTTGCCACGCATTCCCCGTTGACGGTGCCGAACGCCCCCACCCCCACTGCCCAAAGGGCACCCGCTCCCCCGCAAGCGGGAGAGGGGAGCTTGATCGCGCGAGATCAGAGCGAACCTTCGCCACAGACGTTGCAGTGAGACACCCCTCTCCCCACATGGCGGGGGAGCAGGTGCCCTTTGGGCAATGGGGGTGGGGGCTTCTCATGTTGCAGGCGTGATGATGCTCTCCCAACGCACCCACGGCGCGACCGCGAGCGCAGCGCGCATCGTTGCCTGGTCGGTGAATCGCTCGCGCAGCAATCGCCCCTCCCCGACCAATCGTAAGGTGTCCACCGTGAACGGCCAGGGGTCGATGGTCCAGTGGTCCGGCGCGGCGTAGGTGATCGTCACGTCTTGCGGGCCATCCATCGTTGGGACACGTTCCCAGCGGTAGGTTGCGGGCACCCACCACTCCGGCACGGGGTGTCCGTAGCAGGTATGGGCGGCGATCCGATCCCAGATGGTGAAGACCCGGTGCGATTGCAGGAGCGTCGGCAATCGCACGGCCTCCCGGTACTCAGGTTCCTCTGCGAGTGTAGCGCGTACGTGGGATCTGAAAGGCGCGCTCGCGCCGGAGATAGGCGGCGACCGCCGCGCGCTCGTCGGGATCGTCCGGTTGCCGCTCGTACTGCGAGAAAATCCAGACGCCATGACGCGAGACGAGTACGGCGGCATAGCGGCTCTGCGTCATCATCAGCGGCCCCGCGTCATGCCAGAGCGTGAGGTGATCCCGCCGCGTCAGTTCGAGGTAGGCGTAGGGCAGGCCGGTCAGTGGATTGAGCGTTGGCGCAATCTCCCACGGCAACATGCCGAGTTCATGCTGCTCCGCCGCGAGAAAGGTCTCCTCCGGGCAGGGCGGCATCACAAAAGGCGGTTTGCCCCACGCCCGCGCGACAATGCCGACCAATCGGGCGTGCGCGGGCTGCCCAATGACAATCGTTCCTTCCGGATGCGTGCGATGGAGCACCGGCACCGACCTTTCTTTTCACGCCGCATTGTACCGGGTATTTCGCTACTTGGACTTACGCCGTTGAGGCGCTTTCCGGTGGTAGCAGGCTTTCCAGCCTGCCCTTTCACGACGGGGAGGCAGGCTGGAAAGCCTGCTACCACCAGGTCTTCCCGGTTGAATTGCGTGACCCGGGCTGGTGTACGCCTCTTTTTCGCGCTGCTATACTCTCGTCACGGACGGCATGGCAGTTGAAAGCTACCGAGAGGGGCGTGGGGTGCTCGCCAAAGTGACCAGTTGTGCCCTGATCGGCTTGGACGGCGTCCCCATCACGGTAGAGGTGGATGTTGGCGCGGGAATGCCGGCCTTTACCATTGTCGGATTGCCGGATACTGCGGTGCAGGAAGCGAAAGAGCGCGTGCGTGCGGCGATCCGCAACAGCGGTGGTCGCTTCCCAACCGGACGTGTCACCGTCAATCTCGCCCCGGCGGACATCCGCAAGGAGGGGGCGAGCTACGACCTGCCGATAGCCCTCGGTATCCTGCTCGCCTCGATGCAGATTGACATTCCGAATGAGGCGGTTGTCACCTCACTCGTCGTCGGGGAACTCTCGCTCGATGGCAGCGTGCGGCATGTCGATGGGGTGCTCGCCATTGCGGACACCGCGCAGGCGCATGGCTTCTCGACCCTGCTCGTCGCCGCCGAGGATGCCGCCGAAGCCGCACTCGTGCCGGGCGTGACCGTCTATCCCATCGAAACGCTCGTCGCGCTCGTCCGCCATCTCATCGGCGAGGAGTTGATCGCGCCGCAACCACCCTCGACGATCGACACCGACGGATTCGAGGAAGTAGGCGGCTCCGATCTCGCGGAAGTGCGCGGGCAGGAGCACGCGAAGCGCGGTCTGGAGGTCGCGGCGGCGGGTGGTCATAATGTCATCATGAGCGGGTCGCCAGGGAGCGGCAAGACGCTTCTCGCCCGCGCGCTCCCCTCGATTCTCCCCCGCCTGACACCCGCCGAAGCGCTGGACGTGACGCGCATCTACAGCGTCGGCGGGCTCCTTGGGCGGGATATGGCATTCATGCGCATGCGCCCCTTCCGCTCGCCCCACCACACCGTCTCCTATGCGGGTCTGGTGGGCGGCGGGCAGTGGCCCCGACCCGGCGAGATCTCGCTCGCGCATCGCGGCGTCCTCTTTCTGGATGAGTTGCCCGAGTTCAACGGCGCGGTGCTGGAAGTCCTGCGGCAACCGCTCGAAGACAAGGTCGTCAGTATCAGCCGCGCCTCCGGCTCACTCACCTTCCCCGCGAACGTCATGCTCGTCGCGGCGATGAATCCCTGCCCCTGCGGCTACGCGGGCGACCGCGAGCGCGCCTGCACCTGCTCCCACCAGCAGATCAGCCGGTATACCAAACGCATCAGTGGCCCGCTGCTCGATCGCATCGATATTCACCTCGATGTGCCGCGCGTCCCGTACGAGAAACTGACCGCTGCGGGTGCCGCCGAATCCTCCGCTACGGTGCGGGTGCGCGTCGAGGCGGCCCGCGCCCGGCAACGCGCCCGCTTCTCCGGCACGACGATCATCACGAACGCGGACATGGGGCCGGGCGAAGTGCGCCAACTCTGCCCGCTCGACGCGGCGGGCGAGCAACTAATGCGCGCCGCCTCCCGCCAGATGCATCTCTCCGCCCGCTCCCACCACCGCATCATCAAACTCTCCCGCACTATCGCCGACCTCGCAGGCGCAGACCAAATCACCGCCTCACACATCGCGGAAGCGTTGCAGTATCGCCCGCGTGAGTTGGCGATATGATTCAGTCCGTGTGGTCGACAACGTGAAACCTCGATCCCTGTCAGTTGCTTAGCAATAATGCTATACTGCTTAGCGGACGAGTTGTGAAGGAGATAGATATGACACTTCGAGTCAAGGTGAGTAATAAGCATCAGATTGCCGTGCCTGCCGCAGTGCGAAAAGAACTGCATATCGAGTCGGGGGATCATCTTCTTGTAGAGGTTCGGAATGGTCACATCGTGCTCATGCCTGAACCAAGCAACTACAGCCAGCATTTACGCGGTTTGCATCGCGAAGTCTGGGAAGGTGTCGAACCGCAAGAATATGTGCAGCGGGAGCGCGAGGCTTGGACGGAATAGCGACCATTCTCCGTCGCCATGAATGTATCGGATTGGATACCTCTCCATTCATCTATCACATCGAAGGGGCTTCGCGGTATGCGACCGCAGTTGGCATCGTGTTTGACGAACTTGTTCGAGGTGCATTTGCTGGTGTGACATCAGTGCTCACACTCATGGAGCTAACGGTCAAGCCACTACAACTCGGCTTGAGTGATGTCGCGGACGAATATGCAATGGTTCTTTCCACGTATCCGAATCTCACGATTGTTGGATTTGATCAAGCGACGGCGCGCCGCGCCGCTGAACTCCGCGCCATCTATCGACTCCGTCCCGCCGATGCATTGCAAGTTGCTGCCTGCTTGCAAAGCGGGGCGACGGCATTTCTCACCAATGATAAAGGTCTTCGGCGTGTCACCGAAGCAATAACGGTGGTGCTCTTGGAAGACTTCGTTGAGGAGTAACCAAGCATGATCTTTCCCGTAGATGCAATCATGCTACTAGGAGAAAGCAAACATGGATGTCAGAGTTCATTTAGCACGATATTGGCCTAAGCGAGAGGTGCGCGATCTCTCTGTTACTATCTATGATAGTGCGACAATTAGCGATCTGATCGCTCTGCTTCCAACCGATATGCTCAGTCGCGTAGAAGTCGATCCCCTCTATAAGTTGGACAACCCATCATTTGGCTGGGGAAGTTGGGACATTGCATACGTGGTGAGTGATGGCACCATGTTATGGAATCCTTCCTACGAAGAAATCAAGGTCAGTGACTTCTTCCAGACATTTGACGTCAAAGACTACTCGATAACGATAACAACAGGACTTAGCGGTCGCGGCGGGGGATTCGGTCAGGAAATTTGGAGCTATTGGCCAGAGATCCTAATAGCATTGCAAGTGTTTTCGTCGACAAAAGATATAGCCGAAGTCGCTCGCGCTATTTCCAATCGGATAAAGGATTGGCGAAAGCCGAAGAAACCTGACATTCCGGTCCGTGTTGTCGAGAACGCACGAAGTTTTCTGGATGTATTGCTACGTCGCGATCGCTGGACCGCCGGTGAACTCGCTGATCTGACTGGAATCAGCAAAGAGACAGCGATACACTTTCTGCATGCATGCGGATATGCATACGATAGATACCGCGCGCAATTCATCGCATCTAATGAAACACCGAAGATCGTTGATATGCTGAACAATGTGACTTGGCACCAAGTACGATGGGACAATTTAGAGGATGAATAAGCCGTCGTAACGCCGTCTACGCGGTAGGAGATGAGATATGCCCGTCTCGACGGAGAACTCACAACTGATCTACGACGCACTCAAGTCGTGCGATATTCGGATGATGTCGGCGCTGCCGGAGACGTGGCTCGTCCACCTCATCCGGCTGGCGGACGACGACCCGGAGGTGACGCTCGTCCGGCTGGCGAAGGAGGAGGAGGGAGTCGGCATCTCGGCGGGGGCGCACATGGCGGGCGTCAAGTCCGCGATGATGTGCCAGAATCACGGCTTCCTCCAGAGCATCAACGGCATCGTCACACTCGCGCACCTCTACAAGATTCCCCTCTTGCTGCTCATCTCGTATCGCGGCGAGTTCGGCGAGCGGGACCCGTGGCAGACGCAGGGCGGCGGCGTGACGGAAGCATTACTCCATACCCTTGGTATCCCGTACCAGATGCTCGACAACCCGGATCATGTCGCGTCGCGCATTCGCAAGGCGCAGGCGCTCGCGGAGTCCGCATTGAAGCCCGTCGCGCTCCTCTTGTGCCGCGACCTGATGTGGGAGGAGTAACACGATGCAGCGCATGGAAGCGATCGAAGCGGTCTATCCGCACCTGAAGGAATCGATCGTCGTCACGATCATGGGCGCGGTGGCGTGGGAGATGCAGAACCTCGGCCACCAGCCGAATTTCTTCTACATGCAGCACTCGATGGGCCTCGCCTCCTCGATGGGCCTCGGCATCGCCCTCACACGGCCGGAACTGCCCGTCGTCGTCCTTGATGGTGACGGCTCGATCCTGATGAATCTCGGCAGCCTGACGACGATGGCCCGCTACCACCCGAAGAACCTGTTGCATATCGTCTTCGACAACGAGAGCCTGCTCTCCGTCGGCGGCTTCCCGACCGCGACCGCGACCGGCACCGACATCGCCGGTATGGCACGCGCGGCGGGCATCCCGCACGCGACGACCGTCCGCACCATCCCGGAGTTCGTCGCAGCCTTCGAGGAGGCGCGCGCATGCGGGCGAGATGACGACGATCGTCGCGAAAGTCGAGGCGATCAATGTCGCCCCCCGCTTCGTCACCGACCTGCCGCTCCTGGAAAACCGCTTCCAGTTCCAGCGCCACCTGCGCGACATCCGCAGGGAACGGGAGCCTGAACTGCGCGAAAGATTGTAGCGCAGAGGACGCAGAGGACGCAGAAGGCGCAGAGGGAGAAAAACAAAAAGAACTCTCTGCGGTCTCTGCGGTCTCTGCGCTACGGTTTCTCTCCCTTTCTTGCCCGCGACTAGCTGACCTGCTAGGCTCTCGGCAACGCGGCAACACGACATGACGAAAGGAGGCCGGGGTGGCAACGGCGACGGCACCGGCGCAGGAATCCAACACCCGACGCCGAAATCGACAACCTGATGACATCGACGGATATCTGGAGAGCCTGAGGGATGGTCGTCAGGTCTATCTCTACGGCGAGCGGGTGAAGGATGTGACGACGCATCCCGCCTTCCGCAATGCCGCGCGTTCGATCACCCGCCTCTACGACACCCTGCACGATCCTGCGCAGCGCGATCTCCTGACGACGGTGGATGACTACGGCATCCGCACGCACAAGTTCTTCAAGCCATCGAAAACGCCGCAGGAACTGCTCGAGGCGCGCGAGGCCATCGCCGCCTGGGCGCGCCTCAGTTACGGCTTCATGGGCCGCACGCCGGACTACAAGGCCGCCTTCATGGCGAGCCTCGGCGCGAACCCGGATTTCTACGCGCCCTTCGGCGCGCAATGCCCTCGCGTGGTACAAGAAATTCGCCTCGCGCGGCCTCTTCCTCAATCATGTCCTCGTCAACCCGCCGGTGGATCGCAAGAAGCCGATCCACGAGGTCGCGGACGTCTTCATCCATCTCGTCAAGGAGCGGGACGACGGCATCATCGTCAGCGGCGCGAAGATGCTGGCCACCGGCTCGGCGATCACGCACGCGACCTTCGTCGCGCAGAACAGTTCGGCGAACCTCGAAAAAGGCAAGGCGGAGGATTTCGCGCTCGTCTTCATCGCCGATATGGACACGCCGGGCGCGAAACTGCTCTGCCGCAACTCGTACGAGGACAAGGCGATCAGCCCCTTCGATCACCCGCTCTCCAGCCGCTTCGATGAGAACGACGCCGTGTTGCTCTTCGATAATGCCTTCATCCCGTGGGAAAATGTGCTCGTCTACCGCGATGTCGTGAAGGCGAACGCCTTCTATCGCGAGTCCGGCTTCTTCAGCCGCTACAATCTCCAATCGGGCACGCGGCTCGGCATGAAGCTCGATTTCATGGTCCGGCCTCTTCGCCAAGGGCATCGCCGCGAACGGCACCGACGAGTTCCGCGGCGTGCAGGTCGCGCTCGGCGAGATGATCGGCTGGCGCAACCTGATCTGGGCGCTGACGACGATCGCTCTGCGTGGACCCGCAACCCGGCCCCGGCGACTCGGTCATCCCGAAGACCGAAAACGCCGCGACCCTCCGCCTCTTCTCGCACGAGTGCTGGGCAGCGATCCACTGCTCTTTCGAGACCTATCTCGGCGGCAGCCCGCTCGTCGCGCCATCCAGCTACAAGGACCTGCTCAACCCGGACCTCCGCCCCCTGATCGACAAGTATTACCGTGGCTCCGACAGTAGCGCCGAGGAGCGCGTCAAACTCTTCAAGCTCGTCTGGGACGCCATCGGCACCGAGTTCGGCGCGCGGCATGAACTCTACGAGCGCAACTACTCCGGCAACAACGAGCAGATCCGCCTCGATGTCCTGAATTTCGCCCGCATCAAAGGCCACCTGAGCGGCTTCACCGCCTTCGCGGATCAATGCATGAGCGAATACGATCTGAACGGCTGGACCGTCGCTACCGTGGACGTGGGAGAAGGACTAATGAGCTAAGTGAGTAATGAGCGACCGAGTGAAGGTCTGCTTCCTCTTCACTCAGTCACTGAACGAACGGAGTGAGCGCAGTGACGACGCCATTTCCTGACCGGCAATTCGACAGATCAGCGCGGAGGAATTGGGAATATCGGGACTTCTATACGGAGTTGATCGGCTTCGTGCCGCCGCGCATTCAGGCGCGGACGGACCTGCTCGCTCGTCTCGATCCCGAACTGCTGCGGATGCAGGAGGAAATGCGGGCGCGGGCGATGTATCCGGCCTGCTTCGATGTGAAGACGTCGCAGTTGATGCTCTTCGGCATCCTCCTGGGCCTCCTGTCGGACGCGACGCGGCTGCATGCCATCGCCGCCCGCCGCGCGGGCGCGACCTGGGAAGAGATGAGCGCGGTCGTCAACCTCGCCTTCCTCTTCCGTGGCCTGCCCGCCGCCAACCTCGGCGCGCAGATCATCCAGGAAATCGCCAAGAGCGAAGTAACGAGTAACGAGTAACGAGTAACGAGGGGAGGCGTCTGCTCGTTACTCGTTACTCGTTACTCGTTACTGCAAGGAGACCGCAGTGACCGAACCCATCCGTGACATCGCCCATCTCGGGCATATCGAACTGCTGACGCCGAAGCCGGAGGAGAGCCTCGGGTTCTTCCGCGATGTGCTCGGCATGGAGGAGACGGCGCGCGCGGGGCAATCCGTCTTTCTGCGCGGCTGGGGCGATTACGAGCTGCACACGCTGAAACTGACCGAAGCGGCGACAGGGCGGCGCGGGCCACACGGCGTGGCGGGCCGTCAGCCCGGAAGCACTCGAACGGCGGGCGGCGGCGCTCGAGGCGAGCGGGCTATGGGCGCGGCTGGATCGAGGGCGACATCGGGCACGGCGCGGCGTACCAGTTCGCCGACCCGGACGGGCATCTGATGGAACTCTACTACGAGGCGGAGAAATACCGCGCGCCGGATGCCCTGCAGCCCCGCCCTGAAGAATCAGCCGCAGCGGTATCACGGGCCGGGGCGTCGGCGTCCGGCGGCCTCGATCACATCAATGTGCTCTGCGCAGGAAGTGACGCCGAACCGCGAGTTCATGGCGGAGCAATCTCGGCTTCCAGAATGCGCGAGCACGTCATCCTCGATGACGGCACCGAGGCAGGCGCGTGGATCAGCGTCACGCCGCTCGTCCATGACATCGCCTATACGCTCGACGCGACGCGCGTCGCGGGGCCGCCTCCACCACATCGCCTACTGGCTCGACAACCGCGAGGACATCCTGCGCGCGGCGGACATCTTCCTTGAGAACGGCATCGTCATCGAGACCGGGCCATCGAAGCACGCCGTCACGCATGGCTTCTTCCTCTACTGCTACGAACCGGGCGGCAACCGCGTCGAGGTCTTCTCCGGTGGCTATCTGATCTTCGCGCCGGACTGGGAACCGATTGTCTGGACACAAGCCGAGCGCGCGAAAGGGCAGGCATGGGGCCTCCGCCTGCCCGAAAGTTTCCATTCCTATGGCACACCCGATGTCGCGATGGCAAAAGACGATCTGCGAGATGTTCCCGTCTTCGATCCGCTGTGATGGTGGCGTAGGCTTCAGCCTGCGGAGCGCGGGCGCAGGCTGAAGCCTACGCCACTGGGACAAAAAACGACGCCCTCGCATTACGCGGGGGCGTCGGAATGGTCTGCGAAGGGGCGAAGCTTACCGGGTGGTGGATGGCCGGGCTACCGTCTTTGCGTGAAGCTCCCGCCAACCGACTCCTGTACCATACATCCCTTCGTTATTCAGTCGTCCTACTTTACTCTACGACAGCGCCATCACCTTTGGATCATTTGGTGCGGCGTGGGCGGCGGGTCTGCCGCTCCTGTGCCAGGACTCGTTCCCGTTTCGCCTCCGCGAGCCGTTCCGCGTCCATCGCCTTGCCGACCATCATGACCACCGCTGCCTCATACCCGTACATCTTTATCTGTTCCTTCCTGAGTCGCCCTGCTTCATTGATAGCAGTATGCCGGATCGGCGCGCCCCGCACATCCATCGAAAGGGCAGTCTCACACCTGTCCTTTCGGAGAGGTTCGAGGCTCGGAATCTGGCGGGGGTCGGAGATGACGAACTGCCTCAGCGACGCGGGACGACGTCCGGATTGAGCGGGAAGGGAAGGGGGCGACCATCGAGATAGGCGAGAATGTTCTCGACAACCCCGGCGATGAAGACTTGGTAGCTATCCTCAGCGACCCAGCCAATGTGCGGCGTCAGCACGACGTTCGGTAAGGAGCGCAGGGGATGGTCAGACGGCAGTGGTTCCACCGAAAAGACATCGAGCGCCGCCCCCCAGAGGCGACCCGTTTGCAGCATCTCCACAAGTGCCACCTCGTCGATGAGGGCGGCGCGGGCGGTATTGACGAACAAGGCGTCCGGTTTCATCAGCGCGAGCTTTTCCCGCGTCAGGATACCGCGGCTGGTCGGCGTGAGGCGCAAGTGAACCGTTATCACATCCGATTCCGCAAGCAAGGTATCGAGGTCCTGACCGACGGCACCGACCGCAGCAGCGCGCTCTGGCGTGAGCGTCGGGCTCCACGCCGCCACGTCCATACCGATGGCGCGGCAGACACGCGCGACCTGGCTGCCGATCTTCCCCAACCCGACCACGCCGAGCCGTTTTCCTGCCAGTTCGCGCCCGACAAACTGCGACCACCGTCCGGCGCGCATCTCCGCGTCACTGTAGGGGATACGACGCATGGCGGCGAGCATCAAGCCGACCGTCAACTCCGGCGTCGAGGCCGCAGACCCGCGCGTACCGCTCACAACGATGCCACGCGCGGTCGCCGCCGCGAGATCGAGATGGCTCCCGCCGCCCCCCGTCTGCGCGATCATCGCCAGATGCGGTAAACAGTCGAGGAGGTCGGCATCAAGCGGGGTACGCTCGCGATTCGCGACGACGATCTCGGCATCCGCGAGGCGGGCAACCCATTCATCGCGTGATAGCCGGCATCGTCGTAGCAATCGTCACGCTCGCACGCTCGCGCAGACGCGCCATCGCGGGGGCATCGCGGTAGACATCGTTGTAATCATCCGGCATGACGATACGCATTTCGGCCTTCCAAACGAGGGTGGTAGCGGGATCAAGCCCAATACGGTTCAGTCAAGGGCAATTTCCCGGTGGTAGCAGGCTTTCCAGCCTGCCCTCTCGGTGCCAGGGAGGCAGGCTGGAAAGCCTGCTACCACCCTTGTTATGACTTCTTCTCCTCACGAAATGTGCCGTGGAAGGAGCGATCCGGGATGAAACCTGCCGCGCTCGCGACGCGGTTATTGAAGTTGTAGATCGCTGCCGTATTGATGAGGTCGTAGATGTCCTCGGTCGAGAAGCCATGTGGGCGCAACGCCTCGATATCCGCTTCGTTGCACTCCACGGGCGTCCGGGTGATCTTGACAGCGTAATCGCAGATGGCACGCTCGCGCGTGGTAAGCCCCGCCCGCCGGTAATCCTGCGCGATCCGTTCGGTCTTGACGGGATCACCGCTCAGGCGCCGCAACTCGGCGCCGTGATTGGTCAGTCACAACATGCAGCGGTTTTCGGCGGAAACGACCACCCCGATCATCTCGCGCTCCATCCGGCTCAGGCCGGATGGCCCCTGGTTGATGTACCCATAGAAATCGAGCCACCGGAGCATCGTTTCCGGCCGCCAGGAATGTACCCGCACGACATTGTTCGGCGCGCCGAGCTTCTCGCGCTGTCGCCGCACGAGGTCCGCAACGCGCGGATCAAGGTCCTTCTCCTCGGGGATCGGGAACCAGCTAATCCGCTCCGTCGGCATCCAATCCGATGCCGGAGCCGTCTCCGCTCTCTCTTCCGCGCCACCGGCAGTTGGCGCATCCTTCGCGTCCATCGGTCCGCTCCTTCCCGTTTATAACTGCATCACCGCGCTGTCCGGGAGCGTATCACAGACACCATCGCACAGAAAGCAGCGGGGAACCTCACCCCCCGACCCCCTCTCTATCTGCGTGGAGAGGGGGAGCGACCGTCGATAGATCACGGCACGTCAAGCCCACCACAGCGATTCAGGTGAGGCACCCCTCTCCACGCGATGGAGAGGGGCCGGGGGTGAGGTTGATCCCTTGATTTTTTCACCCGCCCTTTCATGGTATTGTTCGCAGTCAACGTACGACGGAGCGGAAGGGAAATGGCATGGCGACACAGGAAGAGAAGCAAGCGTATATCGACGCGATGGCGAAAGAGCGCGGCTATGTGCTCGATTATCACAAGATCGCCGTGCAGCAGGATTTCGAGTTTATCAAGGCAGCGAACGAGATTGTCGATGCCGCCTATCTCAAGCAGCGTCGCCTCGACCGGAAGACGAAGGAACTGATCTTCATCGTCAGCCTGACGGTATTGCGGGCCTCGAAGGGGCACATCCAGAGTCACATTCGTGTGGCGCTCGATCTCGGCGTCTCGAAGGAAGAGATTCTCGAAGCGATCGAGATCGCCTTTCCCGAGGCGGGCGCGGTCGCCTTTCAGGCCGGATTCGACGCCTGGCGGGAAGTCGTCGGCGCGGAGGGGATCGAGCCGAGCATTCGCGTCCATGAGGGCGGCAGCGGCACAGCGTAATGGTGGTGGCGGGCTTTAGCCTGCCCGAGAGACTGGCAGGCTAAAGCCCGCCACCACCGCTTCCCACTGAATTGACTGTCCGAGAAGGAGCATATGGCATTGGACGGAGCAGGGAAAGATACCATCGGTATCGTCGGCATCGGGCACATGGGCTTACCGATGACTCGGCGGCTGATCGCGGCGGACTATCCGGTCATCGTCTACGACATCGCGCCGGAGGCGATGAGTGCGGCGGTCGTCTTGGGGGCGGTCGCAGCGGATTCGCTCGCCGATCTCGGCGCACGATGCGGCACCGTCATCACGATGCTCACTGATTCAAACGTCATCGACGCGGTCGTGCGCTCGGAAGGGTTGGGCGATGCGATGCTGCCCGGCAGCACACTGATCGATATGAGCACCGCCGTCCCGGCGCGCACGGTGGCCCTCGCCCGCTCACTGGCGGAGCGCGAGATCGGGATGCTCGATGCGCCGGTCAGTGGCGGGGTCGCCGGAGCCGAGCGCGGTAGTCTGACGATCATGGTTGGCGGGCCGCGCGCCCTCTTCGACCGCTACCAGACGCTTTTCGCCGCGCTCGGTACGACGATCCATTACGTCGGCGGCACAGGTAACGGGCACACCATCAAGGCGATCAACAACATGGTCTCGGCAACGACGATGGCGGTCACCTCCGAAGCGCTCGCCCTCGCCGTCAAAGCGGGCGTCGATGTCGAGACCGCGCTCGCCGTCATCAATAGCGGCACGGGTCGCTCGTGGTCCAGCGAGTATAAGTTCCCCACCTTCGTCCTCAATCACGCCTTCAACTCCGGCTTCTCCATCGGGCTGATGCGCAAGGACGTCGATATCGCCATCGAACTGGGGCAGCAGCACGCCGTGCCGCTCTTCGTCGCTGCCGCCGCGCAACAACTCTACCGCTTCGCGGTCGGACACGGCCTCAGCGATCAATGTCACACAACAATCGCAACGATCCTCGAAGAAATGGCGGGGGTACGCCTCGATGGGACGCATGAAGTGATCGCGGAATGGCGCGACGGCTCCGGCGGGCTGTAGGATTGCCTGACGCTTAAGCACGTGAAGGAGGGAACCGGGATGACGGAGCGCGCGCGACTGGCAATGGTCGGATGTGGCGGCATGGGACGACGGCACCTCACCGGACTCACGGAACTGGCACGCACGGACTTTCGCAATGCCGACCTCGTCGCGGTCTGCGATCTCAACCGGCAAAACGCCGAAGACCTCGCCGACGAAGCGTTGGAGCATCTCGGCGTCCGCCCACAGGTCTTCACCGATGCCGCACAGATGGTCAAAGAGGTTGAACTGGACGGGGCGGATTGCCCGACCGATACCGGCTCCCATCATGTTGCCGCGTCGATGCTCCTCGATCTCGGCCTGCACACGATGTGCGAGAAACCGCTTGCCCTCACGATCCGTGGTTGCAACAAGATCATCGAAGCCGCCAAACGCTCCGGGAAACTCCTCTCCGTTGCCGAGAACTTTCGGCGCGACCCGATCAACCGGCTCACGCGCGCGCTCATTGCAGACGGCGCAATCGGTGACCCGCAGTTCATGATGGAGACCGACATCGGCGGGCAGGACAACATGATTATCACGCCGTGGCGGCATCAGAAGATGACGGGGACGATCTCCCTCGATGCGGGCGTGCACAATGCCGACATCCTGCAATACTATTTCGGCGACGCCGCGAGCGCCTTCGGGCAGGTCCGCCTCTATGAGAAGACGCGCTACAAGCGCAGTACCGGCGGCCCCGGCGGTTTCTACGAGAAGTGGGGCAAGGACTTTCCCGACTCCTTCGCGGCGACGGGTGAGGACGCGATCTTCGGCCTCATTCAGTTCGAGAATGGCGCGCTCGGCCAGTGGGTCAATCATCATGCGGGTCACGGCCTGCCCGCCCACAGTCGCGCGGTCTATGGCACGCGCGGCTCCCTCATCCCTCCCGGTGACCGCAACGGTCGCCCCATCCGCCTGATCCTCGATGATGGTACCGAGATCCACGATCAGCGCATCCTGGACTACGCCCCGAGCTACCGCCTCAGTCCGGTCGCGGCGGCGCTCTTCGGCGGCGAGCGCATCTGGACCTACAAGTACGATTTCCCGGTGACGGACCGGAAAATCCTCGCCCTCGAATATCACGAGTTCGCCGAGTGTATCCGCACCGGCGCGCAGCCGGAAGTCGATGGTGCGGTTGCGCGGCGCGATGTCGCGCTCGTCTATGCCCTCTTCGAGTCGCAGTATGCGGGGCGGCCCGTGACGATTGAAGAGGTCGAGACGAGCGCGGTCGATGCCTATCAGCGCGAGATCGACGAGAAACTTGGCCTCCTCCCGAAGCCCGTTGTGGCGTAAATCGCAGACGGTGGCATAGGCTTCAGCCTGTGGTCTCTCGCGCAGGCTGAAGCCTATGCCACCCCACCCAGATTGGAGCGAACGATGAGTATGCTGCTCGCCTTTAGCACCTGGGGAATGCAGAAGACACCGATCGATGTCGCCGTCGCGCACTGCGCCGCCCTCGGCTATGATGGCCTCGAACTGACCGTCATCCCCCGCTGGCCGACCGACGCGGCGACGATGGACAGCGCCGAGCGTAAACGTATCCGCACGCTGTACGACGATCACCAGATCGACCTCTGCGGTCTCTCCGGCAACACGCCGCTTCTGAAGGGCAGCGCCGATGAGCGCGCGCGGAATATCGAGACCTTCAAGACGTATCTCGATCTCGCGGCAGCGTTCCAGCGCCCCGGTGAACATCTCTCCGTCAGCACGACCTCGGCGGGTGAACCGGGCAGTTGGGAGAGCGTGAAGGACGAGCTTGTAGAGATGTACGGAACGCTCGCGGCCTACGCGGAACGTGCCGGGGTAGTCGTCGGCGCGGAACCGCATGTCAGCAACGCCCTGCACACGCCGGAGCAGGCGATCTGGCTTGCCGAACAGGTCAACTCGCCCGCCTTCGGCATCCATTTCGACATCAGCCATTTCAACGTCCAGGGCATGGATATGGAAGCCACCGTCGCCCAACTCGTGCCCTACACCGTTCATACGCACGTCAAGGACGAGCGCGGCATCGCGCCGGATCATCAATTCCTCATTCCCGGTGAGGGGGATATGGATTACGTCGGCTATCTCGAGGCGATGGATCGCGCCGGCTGGAAGGAATACATCACCGTCGAAATCAGCCTGATGGTCCAATCGCGCCCGGACTTCGACGCCCTCGCCGCCGCGACGCAATCCTACGAGGTACTCGCCAAAGCATTCGAGGACGCGGGCATCTCCCGCGCGCGTTAGACCGCCTCAAAACGACGAAAAGAGGAACCACCAAGACACCAAGAACACCAAGGGCACCAAGGGATAGATACAGTATTTACCCCTTGGTGTTCTCCGTGTTCTTGGTGTCTTGGTGGTTTTGAAGCCCGCTATCACCTTTACCCCGCCGCGCATAGATTCATGCGAGAATGCGTGGGGAGGGGAGCGCGATGGCAGCGACGCCGATCAAATCGGGAGAAATGCGGAGCGTCCGTCAGGCGATTGCGGTGCTCTGCCTCGTGATTTTTCTTGCGGATGTCGTCTTCGGCATCGTCGCACCGACCTTTTCGCTCTTCGCGCGCGATCTCGGCATCGCGGTCGCCCTTCTCGGCACGATCAATACCCTCGGCAGCTTCACGCAACTGCTGATCGCGCTCCCCATCGGCCTGCTCTCCGACCGTCTCAGTCGCCCGCGCATCGTGATGGTCGGCATGGTCGTCTATGGCCTCGCTCTCGCCTGTTTCGCGCTGGCACAGGGGCCGGCACTCCTCGATGGCCGGTCGGATGATCACCGCGTTCGCGGCGGTCGCCATCTTCCAGATCGGCTCCGCGCATCTCGGGGACATCACCGTCACCGGGCAACGCGAAGTCGCCTACGGCTGGCTGACGACCGCGATGGGTCTCGGGTTCACGGTCGGGCCGCTCATTGGCAGCCAACTCGCGGAGCATGAGGGGCCGCGCGCGGCCTATGTCGTTGGCGTGCTCGTCGCGCTCCTCGGCGCGCTGATCGCCTGGCGATTCCTGCACGAAGCGCCGAGCGACACCGCACACCGGCGCGCCACGCCGCGCACCGGGTCGTTCTCGGCGGGATGGGCCCTATTCTGAAGCAGCGTGACATCGCTCGTCGTCAGTTTCGGGAATATGGCGATCAGTTTTGCCTTCACCGGCGCCATCTCCACCTTTTTCCCGATCTACGGCGATCATGTGATGATCTCAGAAGCCTCCATCGGCACGATGTTCGCCATCCGCGCCCTGGTTTCCGCCGCCAGCCGCTTTCCGAACAGTATGCTCGCGCGCCGCGTCGGCGGCAGGCCGATCTTGCTCGCCGCCCTCGCAGTCGAAGTGCTCGTCATGTTCGGCATCGCGGCGACCGCGCAGCGCGCCCTCCTCACGGCGCTCCTCGCGGCGGAAGGGCTGGCCTTCGGCGCGTATCTCGTCGCGGGTCAGACCTATATCGCGGAACACACCACCCGCGAGACGCGCGGCGCGGCGATCGGTGTCTACTCGACCGCGTCGAACCTCGGCGGCACTGCCGCGCCGATCCTCCTCGGCGTGATCGCCGGATCGTGGGGGATCGCGAGCGTCTTCACGCTCGCGGGCGGCGCGCTCGCGGTCGGCTTCCTGATCTGTGCAGTCGGTATGGTCCTCGTGAACCGTGGCGAATTACGGCAGGCTGGAAAACCTGTCATCACAAAGGCGTAGACAATGACACGGATTCTTTTGGGAGAGTGCAAGCAGGAAGTCTCATCGTTCAACCCGGCACCCAGCCACTACGAGGATTTCACTTTCTCGCGGGGTGATGCACTGATCGCGGACCATCAGGGGGCGCAGAGCGAGATGAGCGGCGCACTCGGCGTCTTCGCCGCGCGAGACGACCTCGCACTGGTACCCGCATACGGCGCGCGGGCGCTCTCCTCCGCAGGCACACTCGCCGCTGCGGACTGGCAGCGCATCGCAGGCGAATTCCTTGACAGCATTCAGGCCGCATCGCCCGTTGATGCGGTCTATTTCTCGCTCCACGGTGCGATGTCCGCCGAGGGTGAGGGCGACCCGGAGGGCTACCTGCTCGCCGAGACCCGAAAGATCGTCGGCGAGGAGATCCCGATCGTCGTCTCGCTCGATCTGCACGGCATCCTCACCGACCGTATCCTCGAACATACCGACGCCCTCACCGTCTATCACACCTATCCCCACGTGGACTTTTACGAGACGGGCGCGCGGGCGGCACGACTGCTCCTGCGGATCATCGACGAAGGCATCCATCCCGCAACGGCGGTAGTGAAAATTCCTGCCCTCGTGCGTGGCAAGGAACTGATCACCGAGACCGGCATCTTCGGCGGCTTCATCCGCCGCGCGCAGGCGATTGAAGCGAGCGCGGGCGGCTATTCCGCCGGAATGTTCATCGGCAACCCATTCACCGATGTGCCGGACCTGCGCTCGAACAGCATCGTCGTCACCGATGACCCGGTGCGCTCCGCACACGAGGCGCGAGAGGCTCGCGGCGGATTTCTGGGCGACACGCGAGAAGCTGCACGAGGATTTGACATCGCTCGATGACGCGGTCCGCATCGCGAAGGAGACCACAGGAACGGTCGTGATGATGGACGCCGCCGACGCCACCAGTTCCGGTGCCTCCGGCGACAGCAACGCCGTCCTGCGCGCGCTGATGGAAGGGGATTACCGGGGCAGTGCGCTTATCCCCATTATCGACCCGCGCGCCGCGGCTGCCGCGTTTGCCGCCGGGGTTGGCAATCCCG
The DNA here is from genome assembly GCA_963763655.1 of uncultured Chloroflexia bacterium. GTDB lineage: Bacteria > Chloroflexota > Chloroflexia > Thermomicrobiales > JALYUS01 > JALYUS01. Next base: position 218,510 of record CAVXPY010000043.1, on the reverse strand, counting down.
TCCGCGTGGCGGTGGGCGGCGCGTTCGACCCGGCGCGCTTTCCGCCACTGATGATCGACGGGCATGTCCATCTGCTCGCCGACGGACACTTCATCGCGGAGTTCAACGAGATGGCGGCATACTCCGGGCCGACTGCGATCGTGAAAAGCGACAACTATACGCTCGTGCTCGGCAGCCGCGCCATCGGGCTGCACGACCGCTCCTTCTATCTCGCCCACGGGCAGGAGCCGCACCGCTTCGACTGCGTCGTCGTCAAGTCGCCTCATTGCAAGTCGCATATGTACCAGGACTGGTGCGCGCGATTGATCAATGTCGATGCACCCGGCTCGACGAGCGCCAATCTCCCCTCTCTCGGCCACACCGTCTGCGCGCGCCCGATCTTCCCTCTCGATGCCGATGTGGAGTTCACACCGCGCGTGCAACTCTTCCAGCGGCATCGGAAGTCAACATAAGAACTGATCGAAACCGGGGAGAACCGTACATACTGCCCGGTTTCAATCCCCCACGGTAATGGGTTCGGTGGGGTCGGCGGTGAGTTGGGAGCCGAGAATGTCGTTATAGAGTTCGCTGTCGCGCAGAAGGTCCGCGTGGGTGCCGTGCGCGGCGATTTTGCCTTCATCCAAAACGAGGATGAGGTCTGCGTCGCGCACCGTGCTGATGCGCTGGGCGATGACGAAGGCGGTGTGGTGCCCGGCACGCATCAGCGTATCGAGCGCCTCCTGAATGAGCGATTCGGTCTCGGCATCGACGGCGGAGGTGCTGTCATCGAGGATCAAGAGGCGCGGATCGACAAGGAGCGCGCGGGCAATCGCGATCCGCTGCCGCTGCCCACCGGAGAGGCCGACACCACGCTCGCCGACGACGGTCTCGTACCCCTGCGGCAGCGCGCGAATGAAGCCGTCCGCCTGCGCCGCGCGCGCCGCTGCTTCGATTTCCTCCGGTATCGCGGTCGGGCCTGCCGTAGGCGATGTTGTCGCGCACCGTGCCGCTAAAGAGCAGGGTTTCCTGTAAGACGATGCCGGTCTGGCTCCGCAGGCTGGCGAGCGTCACGCCGCGCACATCGTGCCCATCGACGGTCACCGTGCCACCGGTCACATCGTAGAAGCGCGGCAGGGAGGTTCATCAATGTGCTCTTACCGGAGCCGGTCGTGCCGAGAATCGCCACCGTCTGCCCCGGTTCGATGGTGAAGCTGACGCCGCGCAAGATCTCTCGCTCGCTCCCCGGATAGCGGAAATGGACATCCTCGAAGACGACCCGCCCGATCACCGGCGGCAGCGGCACCGCATCCGGCGCGTCATGCACATCGAGCGGCGCATCGAGGACATCGAAGACGCGCAGCGCGCTTGCCCCGGCGCGCGAGATGCCCGCCGCCTGAAAGCCGATCGTGAGGATCGGGAAAAGGAGAAAGCCGAGATAGGTATTGAAGGCGACGAGTTCCCCGACCGTCAACCGCCCGCCGATCACCTGCCAGCCGCCGTACCAGACGACCGCCAGGGTGCCGAGATTGGCGAAGAAGAAGACGAAGGGGAAGTTGTTGGCAAATGCCCGGATCGTCAGGAGGTTCTTCTCCAGCAGTTCGTCGTTCACCGCCCGGTAGCGCGCCGCCTCATGCTCCTCGCGCGAGAAGGCGCGAATGACGCGGACGCCAGCAAGGTCCTCCTGCAAGACCGTGTTTAGCTTCCCGAGCGTTTGCTGTACCTGCCCGAACAATGGGCCGATGCGCCGCACGAAGCGGAGCAGCAGAACGAAGAAGCGCCGGGACCGTCGCGAGGGCAACGAGCGCCAGTTGCCAATTAAGGAGGAGGAGGAGCACCGTGCTCCCGATCAACATCACCGCCGCCGAGGCGAGTTGGATGATACCGGTACCGGCAAAGGTGCGGATCTGCTCGACATCGTTCGTGACGCGGGTAAGCAGTTGCCCGGTCTCGACACGGTCGTAGTAACTGAAGCTCAGTCGCTCGATCTGCGCGAACAGGGCATTGCGCATATCGTAGGCGACGCCTTGCGAGGCACGCTCGGCGAGGAACCCTTGCAGGAAGTTGAATAGGCCACGTACCAGCGCGATCGCGACCAGCCCAATCACCGCGACGATGACATTATTGCGGTGGCGGGATGGGCGATGCCGCTGTCAATCGCGAGGCGGATCATCTGCGGCGCAACGAGGTTCGCCACCGAGACCATGAAGAGCGCGCCGAGCGCGCCGAGCGCATCCCGCCAATAGACGCGCAGGTAAAGGAGCGCGCGCCGGAGCGCCTTCCCGCCGCCGGGTTGTGCCTGCGGCATCATTCCTCCGGGTGGCCCACTGGAACGCTGTGCCAATCATGACTCCTTTGGAGTAACGAGTAGAGAGTAACGAGTAACGAGCGGTCCGTTCCCACTCGTTACTCGCTACTGGCCCCGGCCCGGACCCGGTCGCATATGTTCCGGCAAGGCCCAATAGATCGCAAGCACAATGACGAGCACGAACCCGGCGACGGCATTGATGGCGGCAGCCACGACGCAAAAAACATAGTCAGGGGGCCGGTCTGGAACTGTTGATTGATCCACGGACGATTTGCGCGTTTACGCATGCGCGAGAAGCCGCTTGTCATGCGCCGCATACGCCCGAAGACGATTGAAGGCGATCGCCATCGCCAGGAACGCGCCGGCATAGATGATCGAAGCGGTACGCGCCCCCTGCGTTTGGATGTACGCAGCAATGATCGAGGTCGGGAAAGGGATGAGGGTGACGGTAAAGAGAAGAATACCGTTAAGGAAGGAGGAAATAGTGATCGGTGCGGTTAATCAGCTTGAAGAGATTGTGATGATTAACCCAGACGATGAGAATCGTCGCGAAACTCGTCACGAACGCGAGATACGCGGGCCACTCGTGCAGCAATGCATCGAGCAAACGCTCGCCCTCACGCAGCGACCCCGGCAATGGAACGCGCAGTTCGAGCACAAGAAGTGTCACCGCAATCGCGAAGACACCATCGCTGAATGCCTCTAATCGTCCCGTCTCTTTCTCTCCGCCCGTCCGTTCGATCTCTTCGGTTTGCATTCCGACCCTTCTGGAGTGAAAAGTACTGAGTACTGAGTATAGAGCATGAGCGATTATTCGGTATCTTCTCAGTACTCGTTCCTTCTCAGAGCATGACCAGTCCTTGCCGCACGCCGACGGTGACGGCTTCGGTGCGGCTGGAGACATTGAATTTGGAGAAGATCGAACCGACATGGAACTTGACCGTATGCTCGGAAATGCCGAGCCGCCGGGCAATCGTTTTGTTCCCCAATCCCTCTGCAAGCATATGCAGCACTTCGACTTCGCGCGGGTGAGCGGCTGCGCGGCGCTTCGACAAGCGACGTGGTCGGCGTCGCAAGAGCGGTGAGAATCGCCTCTGCGGTGTCCGGATGGAGAATGACCAAGCCAGCTGCTGCTCCTTCGACCGCCGCAACGATTTCCGCTGCCGTCGCCTCCGTGGCAAGACCGCCCGGACTGGCGAGTGGAATGCGACCGCCCGCCAAAGTGTGGAAGGATTGTCTGTTAGGACGACAACGGTTGGGATATAGCGCCAGCATTCAGTCCAAGGAGACCCGGCACGAGTGTTTCATCGTCCCATTCATGTTCGATCAGGACGACATCGGCTTGAAGCGTTTCGCTCGCTTGGGCGACGCCTTCCAAACTCGGCCTGCCCGATCACGGTGAGCCGGGGTTGGAGGCAACCAGTGCCTCCAACCCCGCGCGCACGACTGCCGACGCTGCGGCAACGAGAACGCGTGGTCACGCTGCCTTCGCGTGATCAGTATCCGCTGCGCCGACCCGTGCCATCGACCGTGATTCGCTGCCCGCCCCGGACGATGTCGAGTGCGAGCGTATCGCCCGGTGCGATGTCCGCGAGTGTCTGCATTAGGCTATCGGGTCGCGCAAAGCGTGTCCGCCCGTACCGACCAGTGTGTCTCCTAGTCAGCAGACCCGCCGCTTCCGCCGGGCTCCCGTCCGCCACATCCAGATCGAGTAAGCCGAAAACCGCCCACCCCGCAGACCGCAGGCGAACCGGCTGCATCGTGATGCCGAGGGACCGGGCGATTCGTGCCGACGCGGAGGAATCGCTCGACCGCATTGCTTGGCACGGCGAGGGCGAGACCACCCGCGATCATGCTGTTGATGCCGATCACGCGACCGTGCGCGTCCGCCAGCGGGCCGCCGGAGTTGCCGGGCGCGAGCCGGACATCCGCCCGCACCCATGCCTGCTGCCGCGGGCCCTCCGTCGAGGCCGCCGCGTGGACGACGCCGGTTGTCAGCGCGCCGTATGAGGCCGAGCGGGTTGCCGACCGCGAGGACGATTTCACCGACGCGGAGCGCATCGGAATCCCCGATCACCGGCGACGGGAGATCGGACGCATCAATCTGAAGCGCGGCGAGATCGCGCTGCGTCGTCTCGCGCCGTGACCGTCGCAGCGAAGGTGCGGTCATCCCAGAGTTTGACGCGCGCCTGCGCGCCCCGCGCGACGTGCGCGTTTGTGATAATCAGGCCATCCGCACGCCAGATGACGCCCGAGCCACCGCCGGGGCCGCGCCCCGCGACCTGCACGGTCGCGCGGCGCAACTGCTCCGCGATGGACACGAAGGCGTCGGTGAGGAGCGGTGTATGATTGAATCGCGATGGTCATCGCTCCCCTCCCCGCTGTGGGCGCTCGCCCACGGTGATCGTCAGTTCGAGCGGCGCGCCGCCCCGGCTGATCTTCGCGGCGAGTGCGCTGCCGATCTGATTCGCGCCGAGTGCGGCCTGCACGGCGTCGGTATCCGTGACTGGCGTGCCGCCGAGCGCGACGAGAATATCGCCGATCAAGATGCCCGCCTGCTCCGCCGGGCCGCCGCTCTCGGTCGAGACGACGATCAGCCCGTCTCACTTGTGGTGCTGAGTGCGGTCTTGAGCGTATCGGGGAGCCGGACGGGTTGCAAGCCAACACCGAGATAGCCGCGTGCGATATGTCCCTTCGTCAGCAACTGCTCTACGACGCGGTTGATCGTCGTCGCGGGGATCGTCAGACCCATATTCCGGGAAAGGCCGGAGGTATTGATGCCGACGATCTCTCCCTGCCGCATTGACGAGCGGGCCGCCCGAGAAACCGGGATAGAGTGTGACATCGGCGCGGATGAACTGATCCACCTGCCCGCCACGCCAGGTGTTCCACGCGCCGCCGAGCGCGCTGACGACGCCGAGGCTCGTGCCGATGCCACCCTCGCGCGAACCGCCCGACGGCGAGCGCCATCTGCCCGACCTTGAGCGCGCCGCGTCACCGAATACATCGCGGCAGGCAGCATTGCCACTGTTCGACCTTGAGGATCGCGATGTCCGTGCTCGGATCGCGCCCGGCGAGTGTGGCTGGAACGCTCGTGCCGTCCGGCAATGTGACGGTAATATCGTCATCGCGCTCAACGGTATGATCCGTCGCGACGATCACGCCCGGACGCCAGAGCACACCGCTCGCGGGATGTCGTTGCCGCGCATTGACGAGCACCGTCGCTTGCCCGGCTTGTGCGACCGCGTCCGCGAGGTTGTTGGAGAGGCTGAGCAAAATGCTCCCCGTCTCCGAAGAAATTGATGCCATGGGAAACCCTCCTATTGTGCGAGAAACCCCTTCTCCCCGCTGCCCGAGTATGCGCTGGCACTGCCAGAGCGTATCAGCCGAATGGGGGACGAGAGACCCGGATAAATGGGTAGGAGGGACGGAAGTAACGAGTAGCGAGTAACGAGGCAGAATCGCGACCCTCTCGTTACTCGTTACTCCGACTTAATATTTGCCATGATAGGGGACACTGGTGACGACCGTGTTCGGCCGGAGCAGCAGCGATGCCTTCAACCGGAACGCCGTCTGTGAGTGCAAGACCTGCTCCCACCAGTGTGCCGGGATGTACTCCGGGACCAACACCGTGATCATCGCCTTCGGGCGCTTCTTCTGCACCATATCGATGTACGACAACAACGGCGCCATCAGTGAGCGATACGGTGACTCCAGGATCACCAGGTTCACCCCCTCGCCCCAGCGTGCCCACTTCTCCTGCAAATGCGCCGCTTCCTCGGCATCATCGGTGACGTGGACACCGACGATCTTGGGGGAGAGGGTGCGGGCATAGTTGAGGGCGTTGACGGTGGACTTGTTGAGGTCGGAGATGGGGACGATGACGACCTGCTCGCGCGGTTGGAAGCTGGGCAGAGGCGTCTCATCGTCCAATGCCAGCTCCGCCGCCGCGCGGGTGTAATGCTTGTTGATCGCGCGGAACATGAGAATAAAGAGAGGCATCAGGACGAGCACGATCCATGCGCCCTGCGTGAACCGGGTGAGTAGGACGAGAATGAAGACGAAACCCGTTGCGGTGGCGCCGACGAGATTGAGGGCGAAACGTCGCGTCCACCCGCGACCACGCTCCTTATACCAGTGGACGACCATGCCGGATTGTGAAAAGGAGAACGCCGTGAAGACGCCGATCGCGTAGAGCGGCAACAGCCGCGTCTCTTTCGCACCGAAGGCCACGATGAGGATGGTCGCGAGCAGTCCGAGGACCGTGATGCCGGTATTGAAGGCGAGACGATCCCCCCGAAACAGGAACTGCTTCGGCATGAAGTGATCCTTCGCCAACCACGTCGCCAGCCGCGGAAAGTCCGCAAAACTCGTGTTGGCACCGAGGACGAGGATGAGGGCGGTCATCGTCTGGATGAAGTAGTAGAAGAAGTTGTGCCCGACCACGATGCGGGCGATCTGCGAGACGACGGTCTCCTGCCCGTTCGGGACGACACCATAGCGATGGGCGAGAAAGGAGAGGCCGATGAACATCGCCCCGAGAATGGCGCACATCCAGGTGAGCGTGGTGGCGGCGTTTTTGGCTTCGGGTTTCTTGAAGGCAGGCACCCCGTCCGAGATCGCTTCCACCCCGGTCAAGGCGGCAGAGCCTGCGGTAAAGGCGCGCAGGATGAGAAAGACCGAGACGCCCTCCGTGGCATTCAGTGTATCGCGCGGGGTGTTGATCGCGACATCGCCGCCCGTAAATGAGCGGAAGATACCGATGAGTACGAGCGTGAAGATGCCGAAAATGAAGAGGTAGGTGGGCACGGCGAAGATCGAGCCGCTCTCGCGGATGCCCCGCAGATTGCCGAGCATGAGGAGCGCCGACGAAGGCCACCCCCATCCAGACGCGGAAGTCGCGCAGGGCCGGGATCGCAGAGGCGACGGCCGCCGTACCTGCCGAAATACTGACTGCAACAGTCAGCGTATAGGAAATCAATAGCGCCGAGCCCGCCGTCAGGCTGGGGAGGTGCCGAGGTTCGCCTTTGCGACGAGATAGGCACTCGCGCCGTTCGGGTATGCATGGATCGTCTGGCGGTACGAGATCGCCGACAATGACAAGCAGGATGGCGATTGCGAGCGAGATCGGGATGAGATAGCCGAAGGCGGCCGCACCGGCGAGGATGAGCACGCCGAGAATCGCCTCGGTCGCGTAGGCGACCGACGAGAGCGCATCCGACGAGAAGATCGCCAGCGCCTTGACATTCGTCAGCCGCTCATGCGCCTGATGCTCCGTGGCTATCGGGCGACCAATGAGCGCACGCCGCATTTTGCCGAACAAACCGGGCGCGGTTGACAGCTGCTCCCCCGCGACGAGGTAATCGGGCGCGACCTGCTTGAATGCACTTGATCTTGCGCCCGCAATACGCGAATGTACTTGTTTCCGGGTAATGTCCCGCTCCGCACCTCGCGGAAATCTATTTGTGGTGCGACCCGCCGTGGAGCGGGCCGGACGACGCGCTCCGTTGGGCCGTCGATTTCGGCAAAGAAATCTGGAGGGCGTCGGGCACTCCCATTCGTCGCTTCGGGTGGCGCGGGAGCAACCGGTTCCGACGGCTCGCCCGGCGTATTTGCAGCCATGCAGATTGTTTCCTCCGTCGTCACAAGGATGCGGTTGCGCTACCGCTCCATCCCTGTGACGTCACCGGTAGTATACCGCGTCTGCATAGAGAGATGGTGAACGCCAATGCGCGAGACATGCTCCAGTCGACCTCGCCATGCAATGCACATGGTGAAGTCGATAGAGCGGGCCACTGCGTTTATCTACCCGACCGTACCTTCAGCCCCCCGTTCTTGCTGTGATAGGGGACACTGGTGACGACCGTGTTCGGCCGGAGCAGCAGCGATGCCTTCAACCGGAACGCCGTCTGTGAGTGCAAGACCTGCTCCCACCAGTGTGCCGGGATGTACTCCGGGACCAACACCGTGATCATCGCCTTCGGGCGCTTCTTCTGCACCATATCGATGTACGACAACAACGGCGCCATCAGTGAGCGATACGGTGACTCCAGGATCACCAGGTTCACCCCCTCGCCCCAGTGTGCCCATTTCTCCTGCAAATGCGCCGCTTCCTCGGCATCATCCGTGACGTGGACACCGACGATCTTGGGGGAGAGGGTGCGGGCATAGTTGAGGGCGTTGACGGTCGACTTGTTGATGTCGGAGATCGGGACGATGACGACTTGCTCGCGCGGTTGGAAGCTGGGCAGAGGCGTCTCATCGTCCAACACTAACTCCGCTGCCGCTTCCGTGTAGTGTTTATTGATTGCCCGGAAGAGCAGGATCAAAATCGGCATCAGCACAAGCACGATCCACGCACCGAGGAGGAACTTCGTCGCGATGACGAGGATCAGGACGAAGAGGGTCGCGGTAGCGCCGACGAGGTTGAGCGCGAAGCGTCGCGTCCATCCGCGCCCGCGCTCCTTATACCAGTGGAGCACCATGCCGGACTGCGAGAGGGTGAATGCAGTGAAAACGCCCACGGCATAGAGCGGCAGTAGACGATCCGTCTGCCCCCCGAAGGCGATGAGCAACATCGTCGCGAGGACGCCAAGCACGGTAATGCCGGTATTGAAGGCGAGACGGTCTCCCCGAAACAGGAACTGCTTCGGCATGAAGTGGTCCTTCGCCAACCACGTCGCCAGCCGCGGAAAGTCCGCAAAACTCGTGTTCGCCGCCAGGACGAGGATGAGGGCGGTCATCGCTTGAATGAAGTAGTAGAAGAAGTTGTGCCCGATGATCGTGCGCGCGATCTGTGAGACGACCGTTTCCTGCGCATTGGGGACGATGCCGTAGCGATGGGCGAGGAAGGAGAGACCGATAAACATCGCCCCGAGGATGCCACACATCCAGGTGAGCGTGGTGGCGGCGTTTTTGGCTTCGGGTTTCTTGAAGGCAGGCACCCCGTCCGAGATCGCTTCCACACCCGTCAGCGCAGTACACCCCGCCGTGAACGCGCGGAGGATGAGCCAGATGGAAAACCCCTCGACTGCGGTCACGGACTCACGCGGCGCATTGATCGCCACGTCACCGCCGGTCGCGGTGCGGAAAATGCCGATGAGGATCAGTGCGGCGATGCTGAAGATAAAGAGATAGGTGGGCACCGCGAAGATGGTGCCACTCTCACGCAGCCCGCGCAGGTTGCCGAGAATGATGAGCCCAACGAAGCCGACGCAGATCTCCACACGCCACGAATGCAACGATGGGACGGCGGAGGTGATCGCCGCGACACCTGCCGACACACTCACCGCCACGGTCAGTGTGTAGTCGATGAGCAGCGACGCGCCCGCCGTCAGGCTGGGGAGCGTGCCGAGGTTCGCCTTCGCGACGAGATAGGCACTCGCGCCGTTCGGATAGGCATGGATCGTTTGCCGGTAGGAGACGCCCACGATGGCGAGCAGCACCGCGATGGCAATGGCGATTGGGATGGTGTAGCCGAAGGCCGCGCCACCGGCGAGGATGAGGACGCCGAGAATCGCTTCCGTCGCGTAGGCGACTGAGGAGAGGGCGTCCGAAGAGAAGATCGCCAGCGCCTTGACATTCGTCAACCGCTCGTGAATGGCGTGCTCGCTGGCAATGGGGCGACCCACGAGGGCACGGCGGAGTTTGCCGAAGGGGCCACGCGGATTCGAGAGTTGCTCCCCCGCGACCAAATATTCGGGTGTGACCTGCTTCAGCACCTGATCCTGAGCGCGCAGGACGCGGATGTATTTGTTCCCCGGCAATGTCCCCTGCCGCACTTCGCGGAAATCGATCTGCGGCGCGGGACCACGCCGGGCGGGGCGCTCGGTATGGCCATTGAGATCGGCCAGGAATTCAGCCGACCGTGGCGCATTCTCCTCCGCTGACTCTTTGGCGGCGGCACGGGGCGTCCCCGGCGTTTCAAACTCATTCGCTGGCATACGGGGTCGTTCCTCCATGCTGCTGCAATGGATACGTGCGCGGCGACTGCGGCGCTACTCGTTGCGAGAGATCGGACCCTCCCAGTTGGGAAGGGAAACGGACGATCGTTGAAGGGCGCGGGACTGGTCGCTCAAGCGGCGACCGCGACGCGGCGGTGTAGACGACATGCACATCACACGGCGCATGACGCAGTACGGTATGGATGGGGCCAACCAGCGAGGTCAGACGACTCCAGAGCCCCGCGCGTTGCGCGAACAGGATCGTATCGGCCTCGTAGTAGGTCGCCCCGGCAATAATCGCCATCGCGCGCGAATGCGCCTGCACGCGCACACAGCGCAGATCGGCTTCGGTGTCGACCTTTGCTGCGTACGCCCGCGCGGAGGCCAGGTGAATCTCCGCCGCACACGTCTGCTTCCAGACCTCACCCGCCGGAACATCGACATCAAGGGATAGGGGGACGATAACGGTCGCCATTACACAGACACGATCAAATGGTGTCATCATGCGGAACGCTTCGCGCAGGGCGAAGCGGCTAAGTTCCGAATCATCGTACGGAATAAAGAGATTCATCTTGCTGGCTCCCCGGTTGCCAGAGGCGACCGATTGCGCGCTCATAGGGAAAGGCCGTGCCGCCCCATCAAGGCAGGATACGGCGGCCCGCATCAAGGAGGGATAAAGGCATGGGCAATCGGTATAAGGGTTCTATAAAGAAAAGGACTAAGGACTAAGTGGGAACGAGCCCTTCTTAGTCCTTAGTCCTCAGTCCTCAGTCCTCAGTCCTTCGTCGTCCGCGATGAAGCGGTAGCCGACGCCCGGCTCGGTGATGAGGATGCGCGGGTGCGCGGGGTCCGTTTCCAACTTGCGGCGGAGTTGGTTGATATAGACGCGCAGGTATTGCGCTTCATCGGTGTAATCCGGCCCCCAGACGCGCTGGAGCAGCATCCGCTGGGTCAGGACCTTGCCTGCCTCTTGCGCCAACTCCACGAGCAGTTGCCATTCCGTCGGCGTGACATGCACCTCCGCGCCGTCGCGGGTGATGATCCGCCGCGCGACATCAATCGTGATCGGACCGGCGTGGATCACCGGCTCGGCCACGGTCATCTCCGGCCGATGACGCAGCGCGACGCGGATGCGGGCGAGCAGTTCGTTCATGCTGAACGGCTTCGTCAGGTAGTCATCGGCACCGAGATCGAGCGCGGTCACTTTGTCCCGCTCCTCTCCGCGCGCAGAGAGGACGATGATCGCGGGCAGCCGCTGGGCGGCCTGGGACCAGGTGCGCATTTCCTGAACGACATCGAAACCGCTCTTGCCCGGCATCACGAGATCGAGAATGAGGATATCCGGCGGGTGGAGCGCCAGTTGGTCGAGCGCCTCTTCGCCGTCGGCGGCGGTCTGCACATCGTACCCATGCCCCCGGAGCCCGGCGCGCAAGGCGCGGAGGATCTGCGGTTCGTCATCCACGACGAGAATGCGGATCGGTGGCACACTCATGCGGTGGTCGCTCCTGACGTGAGAGGCATCGGGTCGAATGAGACAGTCATGGGCGTGAGGGGAAGGGTGAAGGTGAAGGTCGAGCCCTGCCCGACGACGGAGATCGCACCAATGGTGCCGCCGTGCGCCTCAATGAACCCTTTGCAGATGGCGAGGCCGATCCCCGTGCCACTAATGCGCCGCGCCCGCCCCTCGCGCCGCACGCGATAGAAGGTATCGAAGACACGCGGCAGATCGTCCGCCGGGATGCCGAAGCCGTGATCCCTCACCTGCACGCGCACGTCCTGCCCATCGCGCGCCGCCGTGACAACGATCTGGGTGCCCGCGTCGCTGTATTTGGCGGCATTCTCGATCAGGTTCGTGAGTACCTGGGCGATCTCCACGAAATCACAGGCGACGGGCGGCACATCCGGGGCAATTGTCACGACAAGCGGATGCATCTGGAGGAGCGGGCCAAGGCGATCCGTGACACTGCCGATCACCTCGCCGATCTCATTCCACTCCTTCTCCGGCTTAAGCGCGCCACCCTGGATACGCGTCAGATCGAGCAGGTTGCTGACGAGCCGCGCGAGCCGGTCCGTCTCCTCATCGATTGCCGTGAGAAACTCCCGCTGCGTCACAGTATCCCACTGCACATCGTCCTGCAACAGGCTCGTCGCGGAGGCTTTGATCGAAGCGAGAGGGGTGCGGAGGTCGTGCGAGACGGCGGCAAGGAGGGCCGATTTCAGGCGATCCACCTCTTCGAGCGCGGCGGCGCGGGTCGCTTCCTCGATCAGCCGTGCACGGTCGATGGCGAGCGCTGCCTGATTGGCGAAGGTCGTCAGCAGGCGGCGTTCGTCAGATGAATATTCGCACGGCCCGGACAGCGGCGACACCCATCACCCCGACCGCCCCATGCGCCGCACGCACCGGCACGTAGAGAACGCGGCGGCGCGCGGCAGCAGCGCAGCCCCTTGCCAGTCCGGCCCATGCGGTCGATAGACGCGATGAGGACTGCCGACGCCCGCCGAGTCGCCCGTTGTGAAGACATGCGCGGCAACGGCGGCGTGCTCCCGGTCCCGCAGGTACTGACCGGCGGCCCGGCAGGGTAGGCGAGCCGCACACGGAGCGCACCCATCCGCATCAGGGAAGAGCACCGCAGCAGATTCGAGGCCGAAAACGCGCGTCACCTGCTCGACGACCGTTGCCAGGACAGTATCGAGCGTGACATCCGCGATCAGTTCCGTACTGAGACGGGAGAGCGTTTCCGACTCGATCGCGCGCCGCTGCGCCTCCTGCTCCCGCTCGCGCAAGCGACCGACCAATTCGCTCGTCACCCCCGCGACCATCAGGAAGACGAACAGCGCGACGATGTCCTGCGGTGCGCCGACAAGGAAGCGATGATAGGGGGGCAGGAAGAAGAAGTTGAAGGTGAGGAAGCCGACAACCGAGGCAAAAATGCCCGGCCCTAACCCGCCAATCGTCGCAGCCGCGAGCACAATCAATAGATAGCTGAGTGCAATCGTGACCGTATTGAGGCGGTCCCGATTCGGCTCCGCGACGAGCGTGACGAGGGCAATGCCGAGCACGCCGAGGAGATAGCCGCGCCAGACGCGCCACCCGACCCAATTCAGCCTGCCAATGACCGATCGCATCCACCCTCCTGCTATCCTGCTCTCTGCATGATACCGCGCCCGCGTCGCGGTTGCGTTCTCGATTGACCTCACCCCCCGGCCCCTCTCGTACGGAGCCATCTGCGTGGAGAGGGTGCCTCATCTGAAACGCCGTGGCGTTTCGCAAACATCGAGTCTTGCAAAAGGTCGCTCCCCCTCTCCACGCAGATGGAGAGCGGTGCTTTGGGCAGATGGGGGGTGAGGTTGATCCAGACCCATCGATTGACAGGGCGAGAGGGCAATGGTTCGATACGGGCGACGATGTGCCGCCTTCCCGCAGAGGAGTACCGCATGAGTACGGCATTCTCGGTGATCGACACGGACATCCACTCCACCTTCGATACCCGACGCCTCCTGGACTTCCTCCCCGAGCCGTGGCGCACGCGCTACGCCAGCGGCAATCGAGGGCCGGGCACGCTCGGGTATTGGAACCCCAATGGCGTGATGCGCGGGGACGCGGTGACCGACGATGGCACGCGCATCGAATCGACACCGGGCACGCTCGCGCGCCACTTCTTCGATGTCTACGAGATCGAGTACGGCATCCTCAACACCGAGGCATTGCATATCGGCCTCTCCCCGGAGCCTGACTTCGCGGCTGCCGTCGTCTCCGCCGTCAACGATCTGATTGCCGCCGACTGGTTGCCGGCCGACCCACGCTTCCGCGCCTCGCTGATCGTCTCTGCCGCCGACCCCGAACTGGCCGCGCGGGAGATCCACCGCCTCGGCGATCATCCGGGCTTTGTACAGGTTCTTATTGGTAGCGGCGCGCGGATGCCCTACGGTCAACGATTCTTCCACCCGATCTATGCGGCGGCGGTGGAGCACAACCTGCCCATCGCTATCCATCCCGGCACCGAGGGCGTCGGTATCTCCGGCCCGCCGACCGCTGCGGGCTATCCCACCAGCTACTTCGAGTGGCATACCGGGCTCGTTGCCAGTTACATGGCGCATCTCGTCAGCCTCGTCACGGAGGGCGTCTTCGTGAAGTTCCCGACGCTCCGCGTGGTGCTGATTGAGGGCGGTCTCTCGTGGCTGCCACCGCTCCTGTGGCGCTTCGACAAGAACTGGAAGTCGCTACGCCAGACGACACCCTGGCTGGAGCGCCCACCGAGTGAGTACGTGCGGGACCATTTCCTGCTGACGACGCAGCCGATCGAGGAGCCGGAGCGGCCCGAACATCTGCGGGCGATCCTTGAGATGTTCGATGTCGCGCGGATGGTGATGTTCTCCAGCGACTATCCGCACTGGGACGGCGACACGCCCGATTTCGCGGCACGCCCCTTTCCCGCCGCCCTCCGCCCCCGCGTGATGAGTGAGACGGCGCGCGAGCTGTACCATCTGCCGCCCCGCGATACCCGCCTCCCCGCCACGGAACGTGCGGACGCGACGCCCGCAGCGGCACGCCATGACTGAGCGGGCAAACACCCCACAGCAAAAGGGGGCAGAGCGGTGGCCGGTCGCGCGGTCGAGCGAGATTTTGCCCGGAGAGCGCCGGTTCGTTGAAGTGAAGGGGCATTCGATTGGCCTCTTCAATGTCAATGGCAGGTTCGTCGCCGCGCTCAACCTCTGCCCGCACGAACTCGCCCCCGTCTGCCGGGGCCGCGTCGGCGGTACGACGCTCCCCTCGCCACCCGGCGAATATCGCTGGGGCAGGGCCGGTGAAATCCTTGCCTGCCCGTGGCACGGTTGGGAGTTCGACCTTCTGACGGGGAAAGCGCTCGCAGACGCGCGCGTCCGCCTCCGCTTCTATCCCGTGACCGTGGAGGACGACACGGTCTTCGTCACGCTGTGATGACGGCGGGACTCGCGGCCTTTTCCACGCCACCCGCTCCACCCGGTTGGGAGGGGGCGCGCGGACATCTGATCCGAATCGTCGATCCGCTGGGCGGGGCGATTGCCTGGCTCGCCCCCGACTTCGGCGCGAACTGCGTCGGCTATGCGGTGCGTTCGCCGGGCACCGACTGGATGCAGGTCTTTCACTCCGCAGGCCCGGACGCGCTCCGCACGCAACCCGACGGCTACGGCTGCGCCATCCTCACCGGTCTCCCCGGTCAGGACGATGACCTCCCTGACTGGCAATTCATCGAACGCGACCCAACTGCCGCGCTCCTCGGAGCGTCGTTGAGGACTGTGCGACAGGACGCGACCACTGAGCGTGTGCAGGTGCGTCTCACCGCCCGCCTCGATGCTGGCGCGCTGTCGCTCGATCTCGAAGCGCACAATCGCGGGGCCGAACCTGTTGCGATGAGCCTCGGTATGCAGCCAACCTTCGCGACCGGGTTGCTCGACCCGCAGATACATTTGGGGGGCGCACGCACGCACCTGCGGGACGGCGCGATGGTCAACCTTGCAGGATCAGATCACCGCATTCACGTCACGCTCACCCTGACATCGGGTATCCGCACCCTCCGACCGCGCCTTTCCACCGATCAGCAGGCCGTCTCGCTCGCGCTCTTCAGCTACAACCCCGCCGAAGGGCCGATCGTCTTGCCCGCTGGTGCCCGAGTGCGTATCGCCGTATCCATTGATGTGGAGGGAGCGAACCTCACCCCCCGGCCCCCTCTCCATCGCCTATAGATTGAGGAATAGCGGAGTTTCGTACGGCGATGGAGAGGGGGAGGGAGAGGAGAAAAGGGATATGCAGAGAACACCACGGCATTTCCCCTGCGTCACCCCTCTCCATCGCCGTATAAACCTTTCCTTACCGTGATCTTGGGGCGATGGAGAGGGGCGAGGGGGTGAGGTTCGCTCCCGCCATCCCATCGACTACACGAGGCCATTTGACAGTCACCTATTGCCCGCCTATCCTTACAGGCCGGGCGAAAGGATAACGCACCGACGGGCAGCGGAGAGCGGATGGACGATAGGAGGATGGTTTGGCGACGGAAACGGTGGATGTGACGACGCTCGAATTTACGCCGGAGATGGCGGTGGCCTGTCGCCGCGCCGGACGGAATACGCCCTGCCCGCACGGCAGCGGGCGGAAGGTGAAATTCTGCCCCTGTCCGGTGCTGCACTCGCAGGAAGCCGACCGTCGTCACCTGGGATGTGGAGAAGACGGTCGGTGAGGATATGGCGGTATTCCTCCTTGCGCCGCGTTTCGCCGATGTTCTTCCCAGCGCGTGGGAACGGTTCACCGATGGTGATTCCTGGCCCGGTTCGATGCAGGCGCTCTTCACGACCAAGGATCAACTGACCGTCGCGCGTTTCGTCGATTGGTTCCTGCGCGCCTTTCCGATGCCGCGCTATCACGATCGCACCCCCGCGCAACTCTTCGCGCAGGACCGCGCGGACCGCATCGGCCCTACCGGTCGCCGCGCCGCCGCCGCCTATACCGAGAGCCTGCCCGCCCTCCTCGAAGTGACCGAATATGTCGCGGGCGAGCGGTTGGTTGTGCGGAACATCTTCACAGACGAGAGCTACCCGGTCTTTCTCTCACCGGAGTTGGAGTTCAAGGACGAGTTCGGGCCGGGTTGGACAATCTGGACCTTCGCGTATCTCCTCGACGGCACCGCGCGTGTCTCCGCTGCGGGCGTCGCGCTGCCCCCGAGCGGCGCGGAGCAACTCGTGGCTGCCGTGCGTGAGGCGGTCGGTGAGAAGCCCGATGTGAACGCGCTTCGGAACGCCTTCCCTGCGCTTATTCGGCGCGGCGCAGCTATCGAAAAGGAGATCGAAGAGGCGGAGAAGCCGCAATGGACGCACGCCGTCTATACCGTCGAGGACCCCGACGATGCAATCGAGGCCCTGACGGCAGACCGCGATCTTGACCGTCTATGAGGGCAAGGAAGTGCTACCCCGCGCGGCAAGCCCCTTCTCCTGGCCGCTCGCGGAGGGCGAGCGCGGGGAGCGGTTCGTCGCGATTGGTGCGGGCCGCGTCGTGCTCGCCGCCTCCACACGCGATGTGCTTGCCGCCAGCCGCCCCGCCCTGGAAGCGAAGCTCGGGCAGCGCGCCACCTTCGTCACCGAGACGGATGAGCCGACTGTCATCCTCCTGCGCCGCTCGTGGCAGCCCAAAGGCAATGACCAACCCGCGAACACCGAAGCAAGCGCTCCCGACGACACCGCCGCGCCCGAACCGGCGTGATTTCCGGGGAATGATGCATTGAACCGCAGAGGCGCAGAGAACGCAGAGAAGAGAAAATATAGACTCCTCTCTGCGTTCTCTGCGCCTCTGCGGTTCGCAAACGGCAATTAGCGCTGCGTGCCGATCTTGAGGATGTCTGCGATGTTCGCGCCGCGATCGAGGACGGGGTCGATTGCGCCGCTCTTTGAGCTAAGGAGGCAGGTGACGCCCGGCCCGTGGCCGGCGAGATTGCTGTCCGCATGGGCGATGATGCCGATGGTGATGCTCCCCGTCCGGTAATAGCGGCCAAAGGTCGCGTCCGCATCCTCGATAGCGATGAAATCGCCGAGGCGCAGGTCCGCAAGATCGTACTGCTCGACCATCAGCGGATCGAACATGGTGATGTCGTAGTCGCCCCGATAGGCGTTATCCCGCCCGAGGCCGGAGCCCATAATCCCCGCCGGAACGCGCTTGGCGACCGGCACGGTGAGCTTACCGTCGCGCTCCCCGATCCCCCACTGCTCGACGATTCGTGGATTGAGGCTCATCACGCGAACATCGGGATAATCGAGGAACGTGAGCCCCACCCCGTAGGCACGGAACTGCATCCGGTCCCCGATGGTCATCTTGTTCAGCACATCGTCCGGGAAGTCCACCATCACATGCTCGATGCCGCCGTGCTTGCCGGTGACGATGCCGACGCCGCCCTTCCCGTCGCCCGTGACGAGTCGTGCCTCATTGCCAATCGTTGCGAGGACATTCAGACCGCCGGATTGCCGCTCGTCCGGGTTGCGCACCGAGACGCAGGGCTCAACATGGTCGCCTTCCCAACCGCACGCGCAATTCGCCCACGCGGACGTTATAGGTGATGCCGCCGCTCGTGACACCGACGCGCGGCACGCCATCGTGCCCGACCCGCCACGGTGACATCATCGGCACGCCGGGGCTGGAAACCTCACCGATCACCGAAATTTCGACGAGCGCATCACTGTTCGTGCGTGGCATTGAACCATCCCCCTCATGAGTAGTCGGTAGACAGTAGACAGTAGGCATTAGGCAGTAGTCGGTCACGCCGAAAAGCGTACCCAATCAGCAATAGCCTGTAAATGGTGTCGCGTTCTCTTGTCAACCCCTCCCCGATGCGGAGAGAGGGCTTGGCTGCCAACATCTAACTACCGACTACTGCCTACTAATAGCAACACGAGTCCTTGAAGCCGCAGTTGGGGCAGATGGATGACGAGCCACCTTTCAGCGCGGGCATCGGATGGCCGCAGCGGGGGCAGGGTTGCGTCTCGTCACGCGACGCGCGGCGCGTGGGCGGTAGTGGCGGGGTCGGGGCGGCTAGATCGCGCCTTCCTTGCTTCGCTGCATTGGGGTGTTCCATCGGGCGCTCCTTTGCCGTGATCGTACGTACAGCCTAGTGAGAAAACGTCGCGCCGTCAAGCAAGCCGCGCACGAACGGTTTGCGTGGTATCATGCCTCGATGGTGCTGTGGAAATGGCGGAGGCAAGATGGGAACGTTTCACTACGGCGGGCAAGCGGTGATGGAGGGGGTCATGATGCGCGGGCGGCGCGAGATGGCCGTGGCCGTGCGCGCGCCGGACGGCGAGATCCTCTATTATCAGGAGCCGCTCACCTCATGGATTTATCGCTCCAAGGTGATGAAGTGGCCCTTCCTGCGCGGCATCGTTCTCTTGTGGGATGCCCTGCTTCTCGGCACGCGCGCACTCGTCTTCTCCGCCAATGTCGGCTTGCAGGATGAGGAGAACGCGCCCGGTCTCACCGTCGCACCCGATGTCGTGCCCCTCGTCCTGCCGAACCCCGACAAGAAGCGGGGCAAGGGTAAGGAAGAGAAGGCCGAAGAACCGACCGAACTGAGCGGCGCGGCACTCTGGATCACCGTCGCGGTCTCGCTCTTGTTCGGCGTCGGGCTCTTCTTCGTCCTGCCGCTCGTGGCGATTCGCTTCGCGGACCATTACATCCGCTCGTCCCTCCTCTCGAATGTGATCGAGGGCTGCATCCGCCTCGGTATCCTCGTCCTTTACCTCTCACTGATCGGCATGATTCCCGACGTGAAGCGTGTCTTCCGCTACCACGGCGCGGAGCACAAGACGATCCACGCCTACGAGCGCGGCCTACCGCTCGATGCCGAGCATATCCGGCCCATGCCAATCGAGCACCCACGCTGCGGCACGGGCTTCCTCCTCGTCGTCGTGCTCTTCTCGATTGTGATCTTCGCCCTGCTCGGTCGCCCACCTTTCCTCTTGCGTATCCTGAGCCGCATCGTCTTCGTGCCGGTAATCGCGGGGATCGCCTATGAGTTCCTCAAGCTCGGCGCGCAGTTCTATCACCAGCGCTGGATGCGCATTCTCCTTGCGCCGAGTATGGCCTTGCAGCGCCTGACCACCCGCACACCGGACGACTCCATGCTCGACGTCGCGGCAGTGGCGCTCCGCCGCGTCCTCGCCGCCGATGAAGTAATTGACCGCGCCACCATTACCGATGGCGCGATGGCAGCCGACCAGAAGGGCCAACCGCTCAGTGGCGCGCCCGTACTGCTCACTATGACGACCTCCGGCGCGGATGGCTGAGGTCATCGTACGCCGGGCGGATGCCGACGCGGACCGCGCCGCGTGCTATGTGATCCGCGCCGCCGTTTTCGCGGAGGAACAAGGCGTCCAGGGCGCAGACAAAGGGGATCGGGACGACCCCACCGCCATCCACGCCCTTGGCCTAGTCGATGGCACGCCCGCCGGAACGGGCCGTCTCCATCTCACCCGCTCGCGCAGCGGCCCGGAGGGGCAAATCGCCTGGGTGAGCGTCCTTCCGCACTATCGCCGCCTCGGCGTCGCGACGGCGATCATGCAGCACCTGATGGACGCTGCCCGCGACCTGCGGCTACCGTTCGTCACTCTCAGCGCGCAAACCTACACGAAGAAATTGTACGAGGATTTCGGCTTCCGCCCGATGAGCACCCCGTTTTACATGGCGAACATCGAACATCAGATGATGATCGCGTACCTGAGTAACGAGTAACGAGTAGCGAGTGGATGCGGACCGCCTCTCGTTACTCGTTACTTCTCTCATTGCTCAGTTGACGGATGTTTCACTTTCCGTAATACTATCACCCTCATACGTTTATCGTGAGCGAGCGACCGTAAACGTAAGGAAGGGGACAGTCATGCGGGTTCGTCGCGTGTCGCGGTTCGGGCGTCTCATCGCACTCCTCGGGTTACTCCTGTCGGTCGTACCACCGACGATTGCGCAGGCCAGCGGGCCAACTTCGTTCGCGAACACCGGGACAATCACGGTCCCCGCAGTCGGCACGGATGGTGTTGCGACTCCTTATCCCTCTCCGATCAATGTCTCCGGTCTCGGGGGCACCATTACCCATCTCACCCTCACCGTCATGGGATTCGGTCATGGCTACCCACGCGACGTAGATATGCTCCTCGTTGGCCCAAACGGCGCCAGTCTCATCCCCTGGTCCGACGTTGGTGACTCGGCCCCGGTGAGCAACCTCACGATCACGCTCGATGATCGCGCGACGAACGCGATGCCCCCCTTGAGCGGACTCACGAGCGGCACATTCAAACCGACGAGTACGAGCGAAAGCGCGATGGCCGTCGACGTCTTTGCGCCGCCCGCTCCGGCGGGGCCATACACGCAGGCTGCCCCCGATGGGAGCGCCACCCTCGATGGCACCTTCGGCGGGACGAACCCCAACGGCATCTGGTCCCTCTACGTCGTTGATGACGCGGTCGGTGACACGGGGAGCATCACCGGCGGCTGGTCACTTCGTATCACGACAACAGGCCCTACGGCCATCGTCGCCGTTACGGGCGCGTCGCCGCAATTCACCCCGGTCGGCGCGAGCTTCGCGGTACCGTTGGCGGTGAAAGTCACCGATGCCACCGGCAACCCGTACCCTGGTGCCGTCGTCACCTTCACCGCACCGACGAGTGGGCCATCGGGCAGCTTCGCGGGCGGGGTCACGACCGCAACGACGAACGCGACCGGCGTGGCAACCGCGCCCACCTTCGTCGCAAATACCATTACCGGCTCCTACCAGGTGGCGGCAAGCACTGGCGGATTGACGACGAGTTTCTCTCTGACCAATGTCGCAGTACCGCAACCCCAGAGTAAGCCCGGAGCGGTTCCCAGTGGTGCGCCACCTGCGCCACCCGGTAATCGGTCAGGCAGCGCATCACCAGGGGCAGCACCGCCGCCGCCGCCAGGGCGGTAGCACGGGACGAACCCCTCATTGCTAAACTAAGCGAAGCGATGGTTGCACATCGAGGTTCCAGCCCGCGTACTCGCCCGCGCGCATCCGGTGTTCGGCAGCCGCACCGATCATCGCGGCGTTGTCGGTGCAATAGATCGGTGGCGGGCAGAAGAGCGGCACGTCGATTGCGGCGGCGAGGCGTGCGCGCAGCAGTTGGTTCGCCGCGACGCCGCCCGCCAGCAACACCGATGCGGCATGGTGTTCACGCGCCGCCCGGACGACCGGCCCGATGAGCATCGCGACAATCGCCTCCTGATAAGCCGCCGCGAGATCGGCGACGGGCGCGTCTGCCCGCAAGCGAATCGGGCGATGGGTGACGAACGGCGTGGACGACCCACTCGCACGCGGCGCGTCGTCCGGGCGGCGATAGGGCGTGACGGCGCGCAGGAGCGCGGTCTTGATGCCGCTGAAGGAGAAATCCGCCGGGCTCTCGGTGCGGGCATGGGCGAAGGGCAGGCGCGACGGGTCGCCCTCTGCGGCGACGCGGGAAATGGCGGGGCCACCCGGATAGCCGAGGTTGAGGAGCCGTGCCCCCTTATCGAAGGCTTCACCCGCCGCGTCGTCCAACGTACTGCCGAGGAGTTGATAGATGCCATGCCCGGTCATCAGGACGAGCGAGGTATGCCCGCCGGAGACGATCAACCCAACCGCCGGAAACTGCGGCTCCGGCACATCGGTGTCATCCGGGGGGACGAGCCAGTTTGCGTAGAGATGGCCTTCGAGGTGATTGATGCCGACGAGCGGGAGCGCCCGCGCGCAGGCGAGGCTCTTCGCGACATTGACACCGACGAGCAGAGACCCCGCCAGCCCCGGCCCCATCGTCACCGCCAGCGCATCGAGATCATCGAAGGTGCAGCCTGCGGCATCGAGCGCGGCGCGCACGACGGGCACGATCTCGGTTACATGACGGCGTGAGGCGAGTTCGGGCACGACGCCGCCGTACTGCGCGTGGAGGTCGTTCTGCGAGGCGATGATGCTGCTGCGGACGGTCCGACCGCCGCAGATCACCGCCGCCGCTGTCTCATCGCACGAGGATTCAATCGCGAGGATATCCATGCGCCAGTCCATCCGAATACGAGCGCGGGTCCGCCGCACCGGCGAGGGAATCGTAGTATTGCGCGATCCGCCCATAGGACGCGCGGCGGAGGGCGGCGTAATGCTCGCGGTAGGCGGTGGTATTGGCAGGGGATGAGGACATCACATAGGCATCTTCACCGTCATCGCTGTAGTAGCGGCGGCGCGTCCCCTGCACACTGAAGCCGTATTTCGCATAGAGGTTCTGCGCGCGCAGATTCGAGACGCGCACTTCCAGCGTGATCCAGGTCGCGTTGCGACGCATCGCCTCATCGATCAACGCCGTGAAGATGTAGTCACCGACCCCCCGACCGCGATGCGCGGGTGCGACGCCGATAATCGTCACATGCGCCTCATCCATCTGCACCCACATCCCCGCGAAGCCGACGATCGGTGCATGCGCTGGCGGGCCGGGCCGCTCCTGCTGGCGATGGAAGATGGGGAAGAGGCCACGCCCCTGCCGCTCCGCCGCCTGCTCGACCATCGAGCCTTCCGGCGATCGCCAGCGGCAAACGACGTAGTAGTTCCCCTGCGGATTATTCAGCTCGCGACGGTAGGCACTGATCGGCCAGGGTGTCGGTACGGACTGCACCTCGACCGCGTGAACCTCTGCCAGGTCGTCGATCGTCATCGGCTCAATCACGTAGGGCAATGCCACTTATCCTTTCGTGGCGCGCGCCGCGCCGGTGGCAGACGAGGTATGCAGGTAAATCGGTTCGAGCGTGACGAGATCGTCGACATCCCCACTAAGTATGCGACGCCATGCCATCGCTGCCAATGCCCCCGGCCGACGAACACGCACACCTGCCGGTGGGATGATCGCCCCCGGCACTGCTGCCTGGATCGTCTCTACCGCGCTGTCCAGTTCACCGCAGACGATCACTGCGGGATACGTTGCAAGTATCTCGCCAATCTCCGCTGCCGTCCCATGACAGGCAGGCGTGATTTCGTGCAGTGCGCCGTCGCGCTCAACCATGATGGCGTACGCGAATCGCTCACGCCCCGCCGCCACGAGCGCGCAGATCGGCAACCCGGCGATGCGAAACGGTTCGGCGGTCACCGCGAGCGTCGGGCAACCGACTACGGGGATGCCGAGACCGAGCGCGAGGCCCTTCGCCACACCCATACCGACCCGCAGGCCGCTGAACGATCCCGGCCCCGTCGCCACCGCGACCACGCCGACATCATCTTGCGAGCATCCCAACGTTTCGAGCGCGCGCAGCACTTCCGCGAGCAGCGTCGCGGTCCCCTGACGCTGCCCCTGCCAGATCGCTTCCGCAAGCAGCCGGTCGCCATCGCTGATCGCATAGCCGATCATCTGCGACGAGGTATCGAAGGCGAGGAGTAATCCCCTTCTCTCCTCCATCATCGCGCCCACCGGAGGAAGGCAAGGAGACGCGCGGCATCACCGTAGGCGGTGATGGTCAGCGTCCGTGCCTGCTCACCTGCATCGGCAATCGCGATGTCGAGGCAGGATGCAGGGACAAAGCCATCATCCACCGCCCGCTCCGGCCATTCGATGATGACGGCCCACGCGCCGCCGAGGTAGTCCTCCAACCCGACGGAATCGAGATCGCCGCTCTCACCGAGACGATAGAGATCGATATGCGCCAGCGGGACGGGCGCGCCAACCACATTGCACCCCGCGTATTCGTTGACGAGTGTAAAGGTGGGTGAGGGGATCGGGCCGGGGATGCCGAGGCCCGCCGCGACGCCGCGCGCGAGCTGGGTCTTCCCCGCGCCGAGATCACCGCGCAGGAGCAGCACATCACCCGTGCGGAGCGCGCCGCCGACGCACGCACCGATCCGGGTCGTTTCCGCTGGGGCGCGGCTTTGCATTCGCAGGATGGTGGCAGTCGTTTGCTTTCGCGCATTAGCCTTCATCGCACACCATGATACCATGCGTCCGGTATGATGAAGGAGGTCCCGCCACAAATGTCCACGGGATCGGAAATCCGCCCCGCACCGACCGCGCTTTGGGCATCGCTTGCCACCACGCAGCAAGCGATCTTGCGCGCTGCCGCGCAGGCAGCACGCGACGAGGGCGGTGCGGCCTATCTCGTCGGCGGGCCTGTGCGCGATTTGCTGCGCGGCGATACGCGCCTCCACGACATCGACATCGTGACGACGGTCGATGCCCGCCGCGTCGCGGAGCGCTTCGCCACGATCGCGGATGCAGAGGTAGTAAAGACGACGGCGTTTGGCACCGCGAGCGTGCGCGTCCATACGGCAACGCCCGACACCCTCACGCTCGATCTCGCGACGGCCCGCACCGAAGTCTACCCACGACCCGGCGCATTACCGAGCGTCACCTTCTCCAGGCGCATCGAGGACGATCTTGCCCGCCGGGACGTGACGATCAATGCGATGGCGCTGCCGATCGACGCCGAGGGTTTCGGTGCCCTGCTCGATCCTTTTGGTGGGTGGGCAGACCTCCAGGCAGGCACCATTCGTATCCTCCACGACGCCAGCTTCCACGACGATCCGACCCGCCTCTATCGCGCGGTCCGCTACGCCGCACGGTTCACCTTCGCCATCGCGCCCGACACGACCGCACGCATCGCGGAGGCGGTGCAAGGCGACGCCCTGGCGACGATCTCGCCGGACCGTAAACGGCACGAACTCGAACTCGGCCTGCGCGAACGGGATGCAGTCGCTTGCTTCGCCGCCTTCGATGCCTCTCACGTGCTGCGTGCGACCTCCCCTGTTCTCCTCTGGGACACCTGGATCGCACGACGGCTCGCGCGCCTGCGGGAAAGCAATCAGACAGCGTGGGCGGGCCTTGACCGCACGGAGCGATTGCGTCCCACCCTCACGCCGGTCTGGGCGCTCTTCGTCTGCCGACAGGGCGACCCCGCCGTTGATCGTCTGGTGATCGACCTCGGTATTCCCTCGTTGCGCGCACCGATCCGCGCGCTCGTGCGGGTATGGGCGGAGCGCACGCGTATCGCCAGCTCGACGCGCCTGTCTGATCTGGCACCACTTCTCAGCAAATCAAACCCACCCGATGTCCTCGCGATGTTGGACGGAGCACCCGGTGAAGCGCAGGCGAAAGCCTTCTTCGCCCGCGGAGAACAGATCGCACAGCAAGACCGGCAGTGGGGTCATTCATTCGGGAACGACCTGAAGGACCGCGGTCTGCGGCCCGGCCCGGCTTTTCGCGAAATCCTCGGCGCGCTGATGAAGGCGCGTCTCGATGGGGAAGTCACGTCCCTTGAGGAAGCACTGCATTTCGTGCACAACTATGTCGAGACCCACCACATGGTGACATAATGCACGCCCCTCACCTGTACAAGCAGCCAGAAAACCCAGTACGTTCGCGGAATTGCGGAGAGCGAAAAAATGCTTGACACATCTCGTGACGGGGTGTAGGGTGGCAACCAGAACCGGGGACCTCTCTCGTAATGGCTGTTCCCGGGCTACGCGTACGGTCACTGTTTCGTTGTGTTTGGGGGAGCTTTATCGGCCCTGGGGAGGAGCCGAGAAGCCAACGATCTGCGTATCCGTTCGTGCGGCCTGCAAGGCCAGAGGAGAGATGGGAGGGCGCATCGCCACGCGCCGCCTGTTGGGGAGGGTCTTCCGAGTGTCCTATCCGCTCACACGCCGCGGCTTCCTTCGCCGCACCGCCATCGTTTCCGCCAGCGTGCTGACTTCGTACGTCTTCGCTTCGTCCGCCAGCGCGGTCATCTTCCCCGGCGGGCAAACCGCAGTAATTGCGAACACCGATGGCGACGGTGTCCGTCTCCGAGCAAACCCCTCGAAAAGCGCAGCGGTCCAGACGACCCTCTCTGAGGGTGCGGTGATCCTCGTCACGAACGGCCCGCAGGATGCGGACGGTGTCACCTGGTATCAGGTGCAGTCGGGCGGACAGACCGGCTGGATCGATGCCGATTTCATCAGTGCCCGCAAGCTCTCGAACTACGCGACCGTCACCTTCACCGATGGCGGCGGCGTCCGCCTCCGTGACAACACCGACACGAACGCCAATGTGATCGGCATGGTCCCGGAAGGGGCAATCGTCCTGATTGTCGATGGGCCACGTCTCAATGCAGACGGCACGCCCTGGTATCACGTCAATCACGCCGGGAAGCACGGCTACCTGATGGGTACCTATCTCGTCCCCACCGATTCTCCCCCCTCCGATTCCGCGTCATCCAACGCGAAAACACTCGATACGAAAGCGGTCGCACCGCCTGCGGCAACGCCCAACACGACGCCGAAAGCGCCGGATGTCAATGCGAACGACCGCGTCAAGGTGACGAACACCGATAACGCGGGCGTGCGGATGCGCGATGACGCCGGATACAGCGCCGATGTGCTGACGATTCTCGAAGAGGGCACGGTCGTCACCGTCACGGGCAAACCGACGACCGACACCAAGGGTAACGCCTGGGTACCGGTGTCGTTCGATGGGACGAAGGGTTTCGTCGTCGGCCCGTATTTGACGAAGACCGATGCCGCGCCAACGAAGAAGACGCCGCTCCCCACGCCATCGACAGGCAAGCCACCGGACACGCCAAGCGCACCGGCAACCGCGACCTCGCTCGGCGGGAAGATGGTCGGCGAAGCGATGAAGTACGTCGGTTACCCCTATGTCTGGGCGGGCGCGTCCCCGAACGGCTTCGACTGCTCCGGCTTCGTGATGTACATCACGCAGAAGGTAGCGGGGCAGAATATCTCACACTCGATCGGCAACCAGGCATCTTCCGGGCAATATGTCTCCAAGGATAACCTGCAACCCGGCGACCTCGTCTTCTTCGCGAACACCTACACCGCCGGTCTCTCCCATGCGGGTATCTACATCGGTGGCGGCAAGTTCGTCCATGCCGAGAACGAGGGCACGGGCGTCGTCGTCAGTGACATCAACGGCGGCTACTACGGCCCGAAATACTACACCGCCCGCCGCATGGGGTGAGCGTGATCTTCAGGAAACGATGCAAGAACGGGGGCCGATTTCGGCCCCCGTCTTTGTGCGCTGGCTTCCCCGCTCATTGCTCATGACGCGATCATGCGAATCGTGGATACTGGCACGGGTGCCAGTAGGGGCATGATCTTCACGAGAATGGAGGTTCGCGTATGTGGAATATCGCGCATCGGGGCGCATCGGGCTACGCGCCGGAGAATACCCGCGCCGCTTTTGACCGGGCGATCACAATGGGGGCCGATGCCATCGAAACCGATGTGCAAGTGACGACCGACGGCGCGCTCGTGCTCTTCCATGATGCTTTCGTGAATCGCAACTCGGATGGCCGGGGGCCGGTCGTCGATTACTCCCTCGCGCAGTTACGCGCCCTCGATCTCGGCAGTTGGTACGGCCCGGAATATGCGGGGCAGCGCGTGCTCACCGCCCTGGAGATGGTAGAGGAATACTTGGGCCGCATCCCCGTCGTCTTCGAGATCAAGGACCCGCGCGCGACGCAGCCGCTCATTACCCTCCTCGACGCGCGCGGGATGCTCGACCGCGTGCAGATCACCTCTTTTTACTGGTATCCCCTCCTCAACGCACGCGCCTTGCACGCCACCGTGCCGCTCGGCTACCTCACCGAGCGGTACGACACCGATCTCCTCGATCGCCTCGTGCGGCGTGGGATCAACCAGTTCTGTCTGCATATCTCGCAACTAACCGCAGGGCGCGTCGCGGCGGCACACGAAAGAGGGCTCACCGTCCGCGCCTGGGGAGTCAATGAACGCTGGCAAATTGATCGCCTGTTTGAAACAGGCACCGATGGCGCGACCGTCAACTGGCCGGATTGGATTGGGGCAGTGGGAAGTGGGCAGTAGGTAGCGGGAGGATCCCTCGTATCTCCTCACCCCCGGCCCCTCTCCATCGCCCGGAGATCGAGGTAATGACAAGCTTGTACGGCGATGGAGAGGGGAGGGGAACGCAGTGCTTCGGCTTCTTGATTTCTGGCTGCTGCCTGCTTCTCAGCACTCTGCGACTTCTTCGGAAATTACGCAGAAAACCTCTTGACAAATGACCGTACACGGTGTAACGTACAGATGGTAAGAGTTCCAAGGAGTTACGGACGGTTCCCGAAGTCACTGGTAGAAACGATGCAGGCAAGCGAGCTCCCGCTGCGCAGTCGGCACCGTGGATCATCCTCAACCGAATGTCGTTTCGGCAGACGCAAGTCCCGGACGAGATGGCAGACGGCCCCGGAAGCGAGTGAGGGAAGGAATCTCAGCCAAGACCCGTTGGGGCTCTTGCTTTTTAATCTTTGCGCGCGGATTCGCTCACCACCACGTCCTCACGCGATTGGAGCGGCGCCGTCTGTTCGTACGCACCCGGCTTGAGGACGCAGAGGAACGGCAGGTTCCGATACCGCTCGCGGTAGTCCAGGCCGTAGCCGATGACGAACTCGTTCGGGCAGGGAAACCCCACATAGTCGAGTGGCACATCGACGAGCCGCCGATCTGCCTTATCGAGCAGCGTCACCACGGCGATGCTCGCGGGCTTCTTCGCGCGCAAATGCTTGAGGATGTACGAGAGTGACAACCCGGTATTGACGACATCCTCCACGAGCAGAACGTGCTGCCCCGTGATCTGCTCATCGAGGTCCTTGATGATACGCACCGCACCCGGCTGGCGCGAGCGCCCCTTCGCAGGCGTACCGTATCCCGCCACCGCGAGATAATCGATCGCCAGGGGCCGGGAGATTGCCCGCGCGAGGTCCGCGAGCACGAACGTCACACCCTTGAGCACGCCGACGAGCACGATAGTGCGGTCCGCGTAGTCTTTGGAGATCTGCGCGCCGAGCGCGACGACTCGCTCGTGCAGTTCGGCCGGGCTGACGAGGATGCGGTCGATGTCCTCCGGTCGCAACTCGGTGATTTCCAGCGCGCCGTAGCCGTATTGGGCGACAAGTTGCTGGTAATCCCGCCGGTAGAGGAGTTTGATATTCAACTCCGGGTAGAGTTCGCGCAAGAGCCGGACCTTGCGGTTCTTCTTCGTGACGAGGCTCTGCTTCATCGTCGTCAGTTCGACGTAGAGGTCCTGATCGGGCAGATAGAAATCGGGCGTGAACATCTCCGCGACCTCGTCACCCTCCCACTCGATAGCGAACGAGGTCGGCTCGTAGAGCCACGGGATGCGGTAGAAGTTGAGCAGTTCGGCGAAATCCACTTCAGCCTGATGGGCGAAAGGTGCAGTGACCGTAGGCGTGGTGGCCGGCTGCGGCGCAGAGGGCGCGGATGCAGGCTCCTGCGCGAGTGAAGGCCATCCCTCCGACATGGGAGTGTTCACGCGATCTTGCGCCACCCGTGCCCCTTTCGCTGCCCAATTGGTGCGTGCTGTATCACTTTCCTCACGCTCCTTCTTGTACCGAGTATACCACGCCAATTATGTCGAGTTCATGAGCCGCCACCAACGGGCGGTAACGGAATGGTAACGATACTGTCTGCGCCCACATAGGAGAGCGACCCGCGCCCCTCATCCACCGTGAGGCTCTGAAATTGCCGGGATCGGTGGCGATCCGTCCGCCGCACGAAGCACCTGAACGACGCGACCGTCCGCCTTCCGCACCCGCACGATGCGCGCCTGCGCGCCGTCCGCAATATAGAGGTAGGGGCTTGCAGCGCTAGTCGTAATTGCGGTCGGCTCTTTCATCGGCGGAATGGCGGCCGGGGCGATCAGTTGCGCGGGTGTGCCACCGACGATGGCGCGCACGCGGCCATCCGCGAGGAGCACCCAGATCGTCTGCCCGTCGCTCGTCATATCGACCGCCGTACGCAGTTCCGCCGCCGCCGCGTCGTTCGTCCACGGCTTCACGGTGCCGCCATTGGCGAGCGGCAGGCGGATGATCTGACCCGCCGTGTTATCGAGCAGGTAGAGGCTGTCACCGAGCAGCGCGATCGCGGTGGGGCGCTTATCCCCCGTGGCGGGGATCGCCAGTTCGCCCCAGCTACCGCTCGCGGTGCGCCCGAAGAGGCGGGTACGATCCGTCGTCGCCGGACCATTGAGCCAAAAGAGGCCGCGCAGTTCTCCTGCCGGTACCTTGTTGGCGACATTGCCGGTCGCGAAGAGGCGGTCCACCTTCTGCGTCGCCGGATCGACGGCATAGACACCCCAGTCGTTCTTGTCCCGATCAAAGAGAGAGAGCTTGCCATCGTCACCCGCCAGCAGCAGACGGTGATTACCCGGCGCGCCGTCGAAGTGGGGCAGCATCGCGACCTGCTGTGGCTTCACACGGATGACCGCGCCGACCGTATCGAGTGCCTGCCCGAGTTGTTGGCGCTCCACCGTGACCCGCTTCGTCTGCCGCTCCTCCGCCGCGACCCTGTCCAACTGTGTCTGAAGGGTGGCGAGCGCCGCATAGGCCGCCTGCGAGTCACGGAGCGCGACCGCCTGACCGCGCGCGGTGGCGATGCCATCGAGTTCATGGATCGTCGCGCTGTTCGCCCGATGCGACGCTTCCGCATGGACGATGCCGATCAGGCCCGCCAAAATCAGTGTGAGCACCACCCCACCGAGCAGCACCCAGAGGCGTGGCGGCAAGGCGGGCAGTCGCAGCGTACGCGCCGGTCGATATGGGTCATCCCATGCAGCGGCGCGCCGTCCGTTGAGGCGATCACGCCAGCCGCCCGTGCGCGTCGGGCCGGGAACCGCTGTGTGCGCCGGTTCACCGAGATAGTCCCAGCGCTGCTCCTCCGGCTCTATCGCGGATTGCGGTGGCACTGCCGGAAATGCATACGGATCACGCGTGCGACAGGATGATGCGGGCGGGAGCGACGGATCGGCGGACCACTCCTCCGCGAAGGCATCAGGCGGGTGCGGCGCGGTGTAGTTGTCCGCTGCCGGGGCAGGCCAGAGGCTGCGCGTGTCCGGTGAGACCACATGGGGTATGCCGCTTCCCTCGGTCGAAACAATGACGCCAAACGCCTCCGGCAAGCGATAGCGCACGCCGAGCGAGACGAGGTACTCCCCTGCCCCCGCCGGATCGAGCGCACGCAAAGGAGCATCGTCTTCGTGATGCAGCACGCGACCGAGGGCGGAGACGCAGAGCACGGCGAAGAGGCCATCGTGTGCATCGATATGAAAGAGGTCAGGTTCGATCTGGGGCAAGGTGCCGAGCGGGGGTGCGGGGGCGGAGCGCTCGTCGTGCGGGAGGCTGCCCAGCGCTCCGTAGCGGGTAAAGGGAGGGACGGCGATGATCCCCTCCGCACCGACGATCAGGGCCTGTCCCGGCCCCGCTTGAATGACGTAGGCATCCCCATGCTGCGCGACAAGCGCCGTGAGACCGACACCAACCGGACGATGCCCACCGCGCGGCGCGCGCCGATCCCGACTGTAGAGCGCGGCATTTGCCTCCTCCATACCCGCGATGAGGGCGGTGGTCAGCGTGCCCGGCCCTGCGGCATCATATCCGGCGCGGAAAGCGTCGAGCGCGAGCAGGCAACGCCGCATCGCCTCCGAATCGGGGCGTTCCGCCTCGGCGCAGAGGACGAGCAAGGTCTCGCCGTTGTGCGGCGTCTCGATAGCGATCGTCGCCGGAATCTCGCCGATGCCCGCACCGCGCGCGTCGAATGGAACGACCGTCCAGGTAGGTTGTGCCCTTGTGGCGCGGCGCGATCTCGTTGCGAACGCCATGTCACCCCCGACAACACGAATCGTTCAAGACTCGAATTCGCTAGCGTTACGCAATCCGAGTGTACGTTCGCCCTGTACGTATTGTTGCACGATCCCTGACGTCTGGCAAGCAGTATGAGGAAAATTCCCAAATAGCCTCACCCCCTGCCCCTCTCCATCGCCGATAGATCGAGGTAAGGAGAAATTACGGCGGCGATGGAGAGGGGCGTCTCGCGTCAATTGCCGTGGTGTTCCTCAAACATCCTTTTCCCTGTATTTCTCCCCCTCTCCATCGCCATATACACCTCTCTTTACCTTGATCTTGGGGCGATGGAGAGGGGGTGGGGGGTGAGGTTCGATTAAATCTCCAGATTCAGCCACCGAAGTTCGTCCGGGGAGAGCTCGATATTGAGGGCCGGGAGGGAGGTGCGGGTTTCCGCGAGGGTACGCGGCCCGAACAGGGCGAACGTCGGGAAGGGTTGGCAGAGGACATAGGCGAGGGCGATGTTGATCGGCAGGACGCCGCGCTCTTTCGCCATCGCCTCGACGCGCGCTTTGCGGGCGAAGTTGTCCTCGCTGTACCAGGAGCGGACAAGCTCGGCGTCGGTGCGGTCGTTGGGGTGCGCGCGTTCGGTAAAGAAGCCGCGCGCCTGGCTGGACCACGGCATCAGCGGCATCTGCGTCTCGGTCAACCAGGCGCGGGAGGCGGCGTCCGACGCGGAGATGCACCCGGCCCAGACCGGCTCGACCATTCGGGCGAGGCTGAAGTTGTTACTCATCACCGAGAAGCCCATCAGTTGATGTTCCCGCGCGTACGCATTGGCGGCCTCGATGCGCGCAATCGACCAGTTCGAGGCACCAAAGAGGCGCATCCGCCCCGCGCGCACCTGCGCATTGAGGACATCAATGAACGCACCAACGGGAACGGCGGGGTTATCGCGGTGAAGCATATAGAGATCGACATACTCCATTTGCAAGCGGTCGAGACTTTCGCCAAACTGCCGCGCGCAATCTTCCGGCGTGCAGAACGGCGTGTGCGCGCCCTTATCGAGGATGACGACCTGCTCGCGCACGCCCCGCTCGCGCACCCATTGGCCAAGGATGCGCTCGCACTGCCCGCCCCCGTAGATCCATGCGGTATCGAACACCGTGCCCCCACGGGCGAAGAAGTCATCGAACATCACCGCAGCGTGCGGCAAAGTCCGCTGATTATCGACCCCCATCACGAGACGCGAAATCGGCTTCTCGATCCCGGCAATCTGCCCGTAGCGCATCGGCTGATCCGTTCGCACGGCGAGCGGGCGGCGGTTCACTGTGGGCACCGCTACCTTCTCCCGGTCGTAGACGAGCCCGACCGACTCCCGCCAGAGATCGAGCGCGCGCATATTGCCGAGCGAGTCATCCCACGACATCGCAGGTGGGGAGTGCGCGCCCGCCGCGACCTGCGCCGCGACGTAATCGGCCTCGACCGCGTACGGGTCGATCGTGACGGGGATACCGACTGCGCGCGGCTCTTCGCCTTGCCGGATGACGACAATCTCGGTCGGCTGCCCATCACGGCTCGGCACCCACGGATTGGCGATGAGGAGATGCCCCGCAGAACCGAAGACGCGGACGACATTCTCCTGCTCGGACCTGCACACCCGTCGCCAGTTCCGCGAGGATACCGCCGGGGAAGCGCGCCACCGCGACGGCGTATTCGTCCACGCGGCTGACTGCGCCGATCTGTGCGGTCCCCTTCACCTCCAGCGGGTCGGCGAACGCCTGCCCGGTCGCGACACCGGCGATCAACCGGGCCATCGAGACGGGATAGCACCCGACATCGAGGATGCCGCCCCCACCGAGTGCGTGATTGAACAACCGGCGCGTCGGATCGGGCGTAGTCGTAAAGCCAAACGATGCCTGAATCAGCCGGACATCGCCAATCGCCCCCGAGCGGATCAACTCGATCAGCGCAGCGGTCTGCGGGTGGCAGCGGTACATGAAGGCTTCCATCAGGAAGATGTGATGCGCGCGCGCCGCCTCGGTGACGGCCATTGCCTCCGCATGATTGAGTGTCAGCGGCTTCTCACAGAGGATATGCTTCCCCGCTTCGGCGGCACGCACCGCCCACTGCGCGTGCATCGGGTGCGGGGTGGCGATATAGACGGCCTCCACGCGCGGATCGGCGAGCAGCGCGTCATAGGTGCCGTAGCGATAGGGCGCGCCGAGCGCATCCCCGAAGCTTTCCGCTGCTGCCTGCGTCCGGCTGCCGACCGCGACGAGTGTGCCATGCGCCGATACCGCGAGACCGCGCGCGAATGTCCGGGCGATTGCGCCCGTACCGATGATGCCCCACTGCAACCGTTTCGTCATGCGTACCTTCCTTTCCCCGTGATGATACCGCACGAAATCGCTGTTGCTCTCGCCTCACCCGTCGCGCATACTATCTGCGCGATACTGAGGATCGACAAAGAGAGCACAGAGGAGGTCCGCCTATGCCCCCGCGTAGCCTCGACACGACCGAACTGACCTGGCCCGAAGTCCGCGATGCCATCGCGGCGGGATATGACACCATTGTCGATCGCCGCGGGCTCGATCGAGCAGCACGGCCCGCACCTGCCGGAGATGACGGATACGCTGATCGGCACGCACCTCGTGCGCGCGGTCGTCGAGCGATTGCCCCACACGCTCCAGGGGCCAACGATCACGATTGGCTGCTCGGAGCATCATATGGCCTTCGCGGGCACCGTGACCTTGCGCACCGAGACCTTCATCGCCGTCGTGCGCGATGTCGCCCACGCGCTCGCCCGCCACGGCTTCCGCACGATTGTCTTCATCCCCTCGCACGGCGGCAATTTTGCGCCGCTGGCTCTGGCGATGCAGGGTCTGAATGACGATCTCGGCGGCGCGAAGGCGGTCGCCTTTTCGCGATCTCGTCGGCTTTGTCGGCGTCCTCACCGCCGTCGCGGCGCAATTCGACATCTCGCCCGAGGTTTCCGGCGCGCACGCCGGCGAGAGGCGAGACCTCGCTGGACCTCTTGCTGCGACCGGACCTCGTGCGCATGGATCATGCGGAGGCGGGGTATGTCGGCCCCTTCGATCAGGCCGTCAGCGAGATCATCTTTCACGAAGGGATGCCCGCCCTGACCCAGAACGGCATCCTCGGTGACGCGCGCCCCGCCACCGCCGCGCATGGTCGCGTCTATTTCGATACAATGGCGGATTTTCTCGCCCAATGGGTCGAGACGCAACGTGCCGTAAGCCGGCGCTGGGAAAGGAACAGAGCATCATGGCGACGCATCATCTCGACGATCAGCAGCCCCATGCGTTCTGGGACAATACCCTGCCGCCCCGCGTCCGTATCCAACCGGGCGATACGGTGGTCTTTGAGACGCTCGAAGCGTCCGCGAAGCAGATCGTGCCGCGGCGCGCCCTCCGAAGCGCGCCGCGACGCTCAATTTCGATCCGATCCATCCCCTCACCGGCCCGGTCTTCGTCGAGGGCGCGGAACCGGGCGACGCGCTGATCGTCGAGGTCGTCGCCTCGCACACAAAGGGTGGGGGTGGAACGCCGTCATTCCTGGCTTCGGCCTCCTCGCGGACGATTTCTCGACGCCCTACCTCCATCACTACGCGCTCGGCGATGATTGCCTCTTCCGTGAGGACATTCGCATCCCGTACGAACCCTTCTGTGGCGTGATGGGCCTCGCCCCGCGCGAGCATGGCCGGTTCACGACGATCCCGCCGCGCGAGAATGGCGGCAACCTCGACATTCGCCACCTGACACCGGGCAGCAGTCGTGCAGTTCCCGGTGCTGATGCCCGGCGCGCGCTTCTCCTGCGGCGATTGCCACTCCGCGCAGGGTGACGGCGAGGTGAACGGCACCGGCATCGAGACGCCGATGACCGTCACCCTCCGCTTCGACCTCCAGAAGGGCGCGAACATCCCGGAATTGCGCTTCACGACGCCGCCGGGGCGGAAACTGACCGTCGCGGACACCGGCGGCTATTTCGTGACGACCGCGCACGGCCCGGACCTCTTCGAGGACGCGCAACAGGCGATCCGCTACATGATTGACCACCTCGCAGCGAACTATGCCATGACGCGCGAACAGGCATACTGCCTCTGCGGCGCGGCGGTGGACCTGAAGATCAGCGAAATCGTCGACGCGCCGAACTGGATCGTCTCAGCCTATCTGCCACTTGGAATCTTCACGCGGTAGGCATTCCGTAAATTGATGAAGGGGCAACCCCTTGTGGTTGCCCAGAGACCTGCCGACTACCGGTCACGAAACCCTGCGCGGGACGTAATTGCGTCATTGCTGCGGTGTCGATTGCGTCATTTGACGCATGCCCCGCCACCGCACGGCCCGCTACCATGGTCCCATAGCGGCGATCCGCGCCGCACGCGGCAAGGTACCGGGAGGGATACAATGCAACGCTCCGTTCGCCTGCTCCTCGCGTTCGTCGCTGTCGTGCTCTTCGGCACGCTGCCCGCCACCACCGGCACGGCGGCGGGGCCGACTACCGCCCTCGCTCCGCCCTTCGCCGCAAAGCACACCGAGCTCGTCCCGGTGCCGCTGAATGGCGTCGCCACCGCGTCGGCGACCCTGGCGGATGGGGGCGTGGCGGCGCATACCTCCATCGCCAACCCGAATCCGCAGGGTGAGAATTGGGCCACCGCCGTGCTGACCGTGCCCTGGACGGCGACCTTCACCGGCACCGCCGTCTTCACCGCCACCCTCCAACTGACCGGTACCATGAGCGCCAAAGCCTCTAGCCCGCCGCTCGGTTCTGAGAGCGCCACCGCTGCGGTGGTGGGCGGCGTCCGCGCGACCGGACCGGGGCTGGACAAAACGCACAGCAAGACCCTGGAGAGCCTGAAGGCGACCTGCGGGGGCACGGTGGTCCTCGACGGCAAGCCCTGCAACGGGAACAAGAGCCGACTTCTGGACGATGTGAGCAAGCAGGTTCAGCTCAGCGTCCCGGTGCAGAAAGGCCAGGCGTACCGGGTCGTGGTACGGATCAAGGTCTCGGCGCAGGCGGGCGGATCATCGCTCGGCACGAGCGGGTTGAGCGCAGACACCTGCCTATCGGGCGGAACGATCACCTGCCCGATGAGTGGGCGTTTGTCGTCAGGAACGCATGTCGCGTCCCTGACAGTACAGCAGGGCTGACGCACCCGGGCGCGTTGCGCGTGCCGGGAGGGGCTGCCTCTCCCGGCACGATGGAATACGCAGCACCGGTCGATTACATCAGATTTCGAGACGATTTGTGAAGATGTTCGACACGTTCGTTCGGCAACTACGGGGGTTGCCGCTACGGGGGTGAACATTCCAAACGAGGTCGTATCACGTCACGATGATCTGCATGATCGGCACGAGGCCATTGGTGTCCACGCGAGTGCCGTCGCGCTTGAGGATGGGCAGGGGGTGCGTGGGGTCATTGATGGGGGCCATACCGACGAGAATGCGGTAGGTGCCGGGTGCGAGCGTCGGTGGGATGGCGAGGTCGTGCGGGTCGTACGGGTCGTCCTTCAACCGCCAGGTACTCGTCGGCCAGTGTCCGTCGAGGGGCGGGACATCATAGCGGCCGACTTCTTTGCCCGATGCATCCACGAGCCGAACGAGAACAGTGTAGTCCGCCGGGATACGTTTGTCCGGCGTCACCCAGCGGATCAGGAGCGGTACGAAGTCGCCACGGGCGATACGCGGGTCCTGCACATGGCCCGGCGTCTGGAGCGACGCACCAAAGAGGCTGATGCCGGTGTCGCCGACGAAGAGGTCCGTGGTGACCTGCGGCGGCAGGTGATCGGTGAGGTAGGGACCATCGTACGCGAAGCAATCGAGCAGGACGCCATTGAACTTACGCTCTTCAAACAGCGTTTGGCCGGACTGGGCAATATTGGGAATGCCGCTCGTGTAGAAGCCGAGGATACGCCCGTCCGGGTCCTGGGTCGGGGCGCGCTCGGGTGATTCGACGAGCCACACTCGCTCCCAACCGCGCGTTCTGTCGGCGAAGAACGCACTCAACGCGCGGTCCGATACGTCCGTCCCTGGTGCGAGCGAAGGCGGGGTGACGACCGACAGGTTGCGCAAGGCCGGAAACTCGATCGCGTAGTAATCGTAGGTACTGCGCAGGTAGCCCGGATAGATGACGACGCCATCCCCGACGCGCGCATGTTGCGCGAGGTGGCGGTACGCCTCGCGCCAGTCCTCCTTCTGCGATTGGGTCGAGAAGTTGACATCGCGCAGCGGCACCCACGCGACGAGCAGGACCGCGCACCCGCCCACCACCGCGAGAGCCAACCCCGGCCACCAGCGCAGCAACCCATCGAAGCCGAGGGCGGCGAGCAGCAGGAACCCCGGCAGTGCGACGATCAGGTAGCGATCCTCGAAGACCGCCCGCCGCAACGAGAGCAGGGTGAAGAGTACACCCGGCACGAGCATCACGGTCAACACGACGAACAAGGTCAGGCGCGGGGGCCATAGCCCCTCGTACGGAGCCCCCAGCCCCTCCCCGGAGCGGAGAGGGGAGAAGATGCGCCCGCGCCCGACAGGGGGGCGGGCGGTTGCGCTCCCTGCCCACCACGTCAACCCGACACCGAGGAGGAGGAGCGCGCCGTACAACCAGCTCCCGCGCGCTTGAATGCCACTTTCGACACGATGCGTGACGCTGAACTCGACGAGCATCCGCTGGGCGATTGCCCACGGCGTCGCCTTCACCTGCCATGTCGGGCCGTTGCGCACCGCGAAGATCGCACCCCAGATGAGGAGGGGGAGCGCGGCGACGCCGATGAGCATCGTCAGCCACTGGAACTGCCGCCGTGTCGGGCGGATGCCATAGCCCGCCCACCAGACGACCGCCGCGATCACGCCGTGCGCGATGAGGACGAGGAGAAATGCTGCGTGTACCCCAAGCGTCACCGCCGCGACGACGCCATAGGCGATCCATACCGTACCGCCCCGGCGGAGCGCGCCGAGCAGCAGCCATGTCGCGACAATCGTGAGCAGGACGAGCAGGCTGTACATCTTCGCGTCCTGCGCGTACCAATGGGCATAGGGAGAGAGCGTGAGAAGCGTGGCGGCGATCAGGCCGAGACGCGGCCCGCGTAGTTCCCTGCCGAGGCCGTACATCGCCGGGATGGCGAGCGTCCCGGCAATCGCCGCAGGCAGGCGCACCGCGATCGCCGACGTGCCGAAGAGTTTGATCCAGCACGCGAGACCAAAGGTATAGAGGGGGCCGTTCTCACCGGGATTGACGAAGTTCCGCAGCAGTTCGGGCAGCGGCTGCCGCGCCCGGATGACGATGTCCGCTTCATCGAACCAGAGACCTTGTTGGCCGAGGTGATAGCGGCGCATCAGCCCCCCAAGCACGGTGAGCAGCACGAGCAGCACGAGCGGAATCGCCTCCGCGCGTTGCCAGCGCCGATGCAGGCCGTCGCGTGGTGGCATGGTCTCATCCACGGTGCGATCATCGGTCGTCACAGCCATCCGCACTCCACCTCTGAAAACATCATCCCGCCGCCTCATCCGTCACGGCACGCTCGCGCACTTCACCATAGACCGCCAGTGTCTGCGCGGCAATCGTCGGCCAGCCGAAGCGGGCAGCATAGCACGATGCGCCCGCGCGCAGGCGCGCAGCGAGCGCGGCGTCCCCGATCACGCGCCGTACCGCCGCCGCAAGCGCCCCGGCATCGTCCGGTGGGACGAAGAGCACGGCATCGCCGTCTCTGAGCGGCGGCAGACGATCGTAGACACCGGGGGCGGGCGTCGTCGTGACGACCGGCACACCCTGCGCGAGGGCAGCCAGCAAACTCCCGCGCCGAGGTGATGCGCCATCGCGATAGGGAAGTAGGCAGAGATCGCCAGCCGCTAAAGCCTGGGCGACATCGTCAGCGCGGAGCGCGCCCGTCCGGGTGACGGATGCGGCGACATCGGCGCTAGCGAGTTGCGCGGTCAGTGCATTCTCTGTGCGCACATTCGTCGCGTCACTCTCCCCCACGCCCGCGCCGACCATGAGGAGATGCGCGTCGATGCCCTCCCGGCGCAATCTCACCAGCGCACCAAGCACCGTGTCGGTCCCCTTCGAGTGATTCAGCAGTCCAAAGGTCGTCAGCATGACCGCGCCGGGCGCTACCCCATACCGCGCGCGTATCACCTGCGCATCAACCGTGCGCGCGACAGGGATATTACTGCCGATGGGGATCACACGCGCTACGACACCCCATTGTGCGAGAGTGGTCGCGTCTAATCCGTTCGTTGCGATGACGCGGTCGCTCGCCCGTGCCAGCCGCCGAGTTACATAGGCGCGGAGACGCGCGGCCTTCGGAAAGAGATACGGGTGGAGCAAATCATGGAACGTAGTCACGAAGAGGGGTCGCGTGCCGTGCGGTCGGTGCCTTCGCGCGGGCACCGGCAGGAAGTTCACCGCTGGATGCATCTGATACATCCCGGTTTGATACTGAAGATGCACGATATCCGGCTTGAACGCGGCAACGGCTTCACGCAGACGCCCGCGCACCCCCCAATCCCATGTCGTGACGGTACGAGAGATGGTATGCGTGCCGACACGCTCCGTGTCGCCCTTTCCGGTTGTCAGCACCGCGACGGACGTGCCCGCCTCGCCGAGATGCGCCGCGAGGAGCGCGGTATAGTCACCGACGCCACCGGGAGAGGGCGGGTATTCGGCAGAGACGATCAGGACACGCAGACTCATCGCAGTCGCCCCGCACTCGGCGGCAGGAGGAGCGCACGGAGCGTCGCCCAGGCTGCCAGCACACGCGCCGCCCGGAGGTCGCGCTTATGACCGAGCGACCATTTCGCACCCTCGCGCAGGAGTCGCACGCTTTGATCGACGACCAGGAAACCGCGCGTGGCGGCACCGACCGCAGGCCCATGCAGGGCGCGCATTAAGTGCGTTTTACTGACAGCGAACGCTCGCTGCCGCACCAGGACATTCTGCCCGGTACTCATCCCCTCGTGATGCCAGACGACTGCGGCAGGGATATAGCGAACGCGCCACCCGGCACGCCGCACGCGCCAGCACCACTCCGGTTCCTCCGCGTACAGGAACAACCGTTCATCGAGCAAACCAACCGCCGCAAAGACCGACCGCCGCACAAGCAGACACGCGCCGACCAACCAATCGACATCCTGCGGCGCATTGTCAGGTTGGTCGTGCATGTAATAGCGTGCCAGCGCGGGATGGCCCGGCCACCACTCCTGCACGAGCGTGCTTTCCACCATCGCAGTTGAGAGCGTCGGGAAGCGGCGGCGAGAGGGCTGCACGGTCCCATCCGAATAGCGCAGGCAGGGGCCGACCACGCCGACGGTCGGATCGGCCAGAAGCGCATCGCGGAGCGTCGGGAGCGCGCCGGGCGTCAGCCGGGTATCGGGGTTGAGGAGCAGGATCGCCTCACCGCGCGCGCGTCTCAGGGCGAGATTATTGCCGCGCGCGAACCCCGTATTCTCGCCCGGTTCGAGGAGAATCACCTCGGGGAATGCTTCGCGTACCATCGCGCCCGAACCATCCTGCGAATCACTCTCCACGACAATCGTCTCGACTGCGAGATCGCCCTGATGATCCCGGATCGACTGGAGGCAGGTACGCAAAAGCTCCCGCGTGTTGCGGCTGACGATAATAATTGAGATCGAGGGAGGATTTGCCCTGT
The DNA here is from genome assembly GCA_963763655.1 of uncultured Chloroflexia bacterium. Classification (GTDB taxonomy): domain Bacteria; phylum Chloroflexota; class Chloroflexia; order Thermomicrobiales; family JALYUS01; genus JALYUS01. Next base: position 176,496 of record CAVXPY010000043.1, on the reverse strand, counting down.
CCATCGCCACTGCTCGTGCCCATCCTGCACGTATACGAGTCTACCCAGAGAATATGGTACCACGGGCATCGCACCTGACTCGCCCCTCCCACTCCCCCCTCCCAACCCCCTTCCCTGTGGGGAAGGGGGTTGGGGGGTTAGGGCAGTTTGCTCGTCACCTACCTGTCTGCTATGCTTTGGGGGCAGAGAAGTGATCTACATACAAATATACAGTAGCGAATAAATAAAGGAGGGCGGCGTTTCATCGGCGGGGCGGGGTGGCGCGCTACATGGCGAAATACGTGGGAGGAACAATCGTGAAGATCATCAACGAGTTCAAGGCATTCGTTTTGCGCGGCAACGTCCTTGATCTGGCGATCGGCATTGTGATCGGTGCGGCGTTCGGCGCAGTTGTGACGGCGTTCGTGAAGGACATTATCACCCCGCTCATCGCCGCCATCTTCGGCAAGCCGGACTTCTCGCAAATCGGTTTCACGATCAACCACAGCCGCTTCCTCGTCGGTGATTTCATCAATGCCCTGATCGCGTTCATCTCCATCGCGGCGGTGATCTTCTTCGTCATCATCAAGCCGATGAATATGGTCACCGAGCGGCGCAAGCGCGGTGAGGTCGTTGATGCGACCGTACGCCCGTGCCCCTTCTGCACGACGGAGATCGCGATGAAGGCGACACGCTGCCCGTTCTGCACCTCCGATGTCTCCGCGACGGCGGTCGCCTGATATCACGAAAAAGGCGGCAACAGGCATCATGTGCCTGTTGCCGCCCGGATCATTTCGGAATGAGAAATGCGCGGTTATCGGTCAGTACCAGGAAGACTGCGCGCGTCGCGGCTGAAGCAGATCGTGCAGCCGGGCGCGGGAAATGCGCTGTTCGCGCCGTCGGATCATCCACATACGAAATCGCACTTGCATTGCACTTCGCTCCTTAGAAAATCTCTCGCTACCGTCCAGTATGGAGTATGCCGTGGAGCGCTCCTGCCCGAATCGTCCTTCGGTGCAGATCGACACCTGTACTTTGGGACGGTACTTCCCCCATGAACGTGACGGGGTTCGTTCAGCGCTGCTCCGACCAGACACGCGACTCCACCATCGCGCACGGGCCTTCCGCGATCACGTCGAGGCCGAGTGCCGCCGCGTAGGCGAGCACGGCGGGCGATTCGGCCCCGGGTTGCAGCCAGATACGGCTGATCCCCGCCGCCTTCGCTTGATCGAGCACCGGCGGCACGCGCAGCGGCGGGATGACGATGTCGAGCACCTCGACACCGGGCGGCAACGACGCGATATCCGCATAGGCCGGATCGCCCTCAACGGTCGCCTGGGTCGGGTTCACTGGATAGACGATGTAGCCGCGCTCGCGCAGGACGCGGTAAATGCGATTGCCAAACTTCGCCCGATTGTCGCTCGCCCCAACCACCGCCCACGTCCGCCGCTCCACCCAATCCGCGATCAATGCATGACTATCCATAGCCCACTCCTCAATGCATAAACTCAAACCTTAACGCAGAGGACGCAGAGAGCGCAGAGAATTCTTTTTTGTTTTTCTCTCCTCTGTGTGCTCTGCGTTCTCTGCGTTCTCTACGTTCAATCTCCCCTTCTTCCGAATGATCATAGTCCCTCACGCAGGAAGGGGAGGACCGCCGCGAGAAAGGCGTCCGGTTTGCGGGCGTGGAGGCTGTGGCCCGCACCGGTGATCTGGATCGCGCGACCGTCCGGCAGGTATTCGAGGTAGAGTGCGGCGTCGGCATCTGAGACGAACCCACCGGAGGGCGTATCCCCATAGACAAGGAGCACCGGACAGCGCACCGCCGCAACGGATTCCTCCAGCGTCAGCGGATCATCCTCGGCGAGGTAGGTTTCCAGCACCCCCGGCGCGGTCTGCGTCGATGCCTGCGCCACCGCGCGCACTTTCGCCTCGCTCCAGCCGCGATTGACGCGCCGGAAGTGCTCCGCAACGGCATCAGGCGGCATCGCGAGCATCTTGAGATACCCCTTGGCAAGGAGCACCACGCGCGCATCGGCCCGATCCAGGCGGGGCGGCGTATCCTCGATGACGATCCGGCGCGCCCAACCGGGATGACGCGCCTCGGCAATGCGCGCAACGGAACCGCCGAGGGAATGACCGATCACTGCGGGCTGCTGCCAGCCGAGCGCATCCGTCAGCGCGATGACATCGGCAGCGTAATCCGCGAGGTGATACCCCGCCTCCGGATGGTCCGACGCTCCGTGACCACGCAAATCGACCGCCGTCACGGAGAAATGTTCCACGAGCGCAGGCAGGATCGGCAGCCACGCATCCCATGTCTGCGTCATCGCCGGGAGGAGGAGAAGCGGTGGCCCGTCGGACGGCCAGCGCGCGGTATGCAGCGTCACCGCGCCGACGGGAATCTGCTGATGAACCGGCGCACTTTCGCTTGACAGAGTCTTCATCACCGCACTCTTCCCCCAGGAAACAGGCCACATTTCCTCTCCAGTATACCGCTGAAATCAGCGTCGGCACCGTTCCTGCAACAGACGATCAATGGTGAAGTGATTCGACTACTCGGATAATTGCACAGAGATGATAAATGTCATCACTTGACAGTTTCACGGGGACGCTTCATCATTATTCGAGATATGCGGATATGGTGAAAAGCGGTTTCACTGAGCGACCCATTTGACGAGGTAATGGACGGTCGCACCGTACGGTAAAGGAGCAGGGTCAATGAATCATGGAGTATGGAACAAACAATTGAGCCGCCGCGCGATGCTCGGCGGTATCGCGGGCGGTGCCGCCGCAGCGATCCTCGCCGCCTGTGGCAGCAGCAGCCCAACGAGCACACCCGCGACCCAGGCAACCACGGCGCCAACCACCGCAGGTGGGGTGACGAGTACGACCGCCGCTGGTTCGGCTGTCGCGACGCGACCAGCGGGCAGCACGACAGCGGGCAGTACCGCGCCCGCGAGCACCGCCCCGGCGGGCACGACGACCGGCAGCACGACGACCGGCACGACCAGTGCGGCAGTCTATTCACCGCAGGGTACGAAAGCACCGAACTTCGCGGACACGCAAGTGTATCGCGTCGCTGCCTCCGCCGACCCAAAGACGCTCGATCCCGCAACCGCGCAGTACGCCGACTCCATCATGTACATCCACCTGATGTATGACGCGCTCTATTCGTACGACAATAAGGGCGCGCTCATCCCGCGTGCGGCGCTGGAGATCCCAACGACCGCGAACGGTGGCATCTCGGCGGACGGCAAGACCTACACGATCAAACTGAAGCCCGGTCAGAAATACTCGGACGGCTCACCCGTCATCGCCAAGGACTATGTCTACGCGACCAAGCGGTTCGTTGATCCGTCGCTGGCTTCCAACTACGCCTCCTTCATGTCCGACCTTGTGGGCTACAAAGAACTGACAGCGACGGGGAACGAGAAGAAGACGACTGCGGAATTGCAGCCGCTGCTGGACAAACTCGGGGTTGCGGCGAAGGATGACACGACGATTGTCTACACGCTCGCCAGTGTGCGCCCGACCTTCCCGCAGGTTCTCTCGCTCTGGGGTCTCATCCCCCTCAAGCAGAGCGTGGTCGAAAAGGGCGGCGCGGACTGGTGGAAGGACCCAAAGAACCACGTCACGAATGGGGCCTGGGTGCTCAATACCTTCCAGAGCAATCAGAAGCTCATCTTCACGCCGAACACGAACTACACCGGCGAGAAGCCGTTCCTGACGCGCGTCGAGTTCCCGGTCATCGCGGATGCGGCGCAGGCGTTCAACTCCTACCAAAGTGGCGAGACGGACGAACTCTCAGTGCCGAGCGGGAACATTCAGCAGGTACTCAGCGATCCCACCTTCAAGGATCAGATCATCCGCGCGCCGCAACTGAACACCTTCGATCTCAAGTTCAACTACACGCACGCACCGTTCGACAAACTGGCGGTGCGGCAGGCGTTCGCGACCGCGCTCGACCGGGACGCCTTCATCAAGGACATCAACAAGGGCACCGGCGCGGCGACGACCTCCTTCGTCGCACCGGGCGAACCGGGCTACAACGCGCAGATCGGCACGCAGTACAAGTTCGATCCCGCCCGCGCGAAGAAGTTCCTCACGGACGCGGGCATCGACCCGAAGAGTCTGGCGGGTACGAAGTTCACCTACGCGAATGTGCGCTCGAACCCTCAGGTCGCACAGTTCGTCCAGGAGCAAATGCGGAAGAACCTCGGGGTGGATATTCAGCTCGACCCGCAGGAATCGACCGCCTATCAAGCGCTCGTCAGCGACAAGAAGGAGTATCAGTTCGCCTTCGGTGGTTGGAGCGCGGACTACCCGGACCCGGAAAACTGGCTACGGGAAATCTTCGGCACCAAGACGGGCAACAATGACACGCTCTACTCCAACCCGAAGGTTGATACGCTCTTCATGCAGGCGTCCACCGAACTGGATAACGACAAGCGCCTCGCGCTCTATGACCAGGCGCAGAAGATCATCATCGACGACGATTGTGCGATCGCGCCGATCTACAATCGCGAGACATTCGCGATCCACAAGACGAATGTGATCGGCCTCCTGCCGAACCCACAGGATGCGAACACGATCGGCGATCAGCACGCCTTCCGGGGCGTCCAGTTCATCAAGAAGTAATCGGTACTACGGGGAGCGGCAGTATGAACCTTGACACCTTGATTGGGTATGGGTGGGCGCGGGCTTCAGCCTGCGCCAGGCACGGCAGGCTAAGAGCCAGTTTCAATTCCTCACCCCCGACCCCTCTCCATCGCCCGGAAATCGAGGTAATGAAAGGTTTGTGCGGCGATGGAGAGGGAGAAAAACGGTATTGAAACGGGCTCTAAAGCCCGCCGCCACCCATATGCCGCTCCCCACTTCTCTCCGCGTATCGCTCCTCTCCGCCCGCTGTCCATGTCCGATTTCACCCCGGAAAGTGTGAGGTTCGCGCTGTGCTTCGCTATCTCATTCGGCGTTTGCTCCTCCTGATCCCGACGATCCTCGGTATCGCGGTGATCACCTTCCTCATCATGAAATCGGTGCCTGGCGGGCCGTTCGATGGAGGTGGGTTAGGGCGACGCGTCTCGCCGCAGGTCGTCGCGACGCTGAATGCGAAGTACGGTTTCGATAAACCCCTGCCTCAGCAGTTCGTCCAGTACATCGCGCACGCGGTGCGTGGAGACTTCGGTCTCTCTGTCGAGGTCCGCCGGGACACACCGGTCGGATCGATCATCCGCGAAGGGGTCGGCAAAACGCTCACACTCGGCGCATTGGCGCTCCTCGTGGCGCTTTGTGTCGGTATTCCGCTCGGCATCATCGCAGCGCTCCGCCAGAATAAGCTGCCGGACTATATCTCGCTCTTTATCGCGACCGCCGGGGCGAGCGTGCCGAACTTCGTCCTCGCCATCGTGCTCGTCATTATTTTCGCGGTCAAACTGAAGTGGATTCCCACGCAGGGTTGGGGCACACCGAAACAAGCGATCCTCCCCGTGCTCACCCTCTCCTTCGCGCCGATGGCCTTCCTGACGCGCATCACGCGCTCCTCGATGCTCGAAGTGCTCGGTCAGGAATACGTGCAGACCGCGCGCGCCAAAGGTCTGCACGAGCGAGCGGTGATCCTGCGCCATATGCTTCGCAATGCGCTGATCCCGGTCGCGACCGTCGCCGGGCCAATTGCAGCGGGACTTATCACGGGGTCATTCATCATCGAGAACATTTTCAGCGTCCCCGGTATCGGGCGTCTCTATATCCAATCCATCAATGCGCGCGACTATCCGGTGATTATGGCCACGACCCTCCTCTACGCAATGGTGATCGCGGTCGCGAATCTCCTTGTCGATCTCCTGTACGGCGTGATCGATCCGCGCGTGCGGTATAGCTAAGGAGAAGACCCGCCGTGGCAATCTCACCCCGCAGTAGCGACATTCCCTCCCTCGAACCCCATCGCACCCCGGCAGGCACCGCGACGCGGGTCGGCACGCTCGCGGAGCAACGGAGCAACCGCAGCCTCTGGAGCGATGCCTGGCGGCGACTGCGCAAGAACCGGCTGGCCGTCGCCGGTCTCATCACGATCATCATCCTCGCGATCATCGCCATTTTCGCGCCGCTGATCGCCCCCTACAGCTACCGCGAAGTCGTCTACAGCGGGCGGACAAACGCGGGGCCGGGCGATGCCGGGCTCCTCGGCGCGGACAACATCGGTCGCGATGTTTTCTCGCGCCTCCTCTATGGCGCGCGCATCTCGCTTTCGGTCGGCCTCGTCGTACAGATCGTCGTGATCGTCATCGGTGTGCCGCTCGGCGCGATGGCGGGCTTCTTCGGCGGTTGGGTAGACACCCTGATCAGCCGCTTCACCGACATCATGTATGCTTTCCCCTCCCTCCTCCTCATCATCCTGCTCAACTCCGCGCTGCGCGAAAGCCCGATCAAGCAGTTGCTGGGCGGGTTGTTCGTGATCTTTATCGCCATCGGCCTTGCGGCGTGGGTGGGCGATGCCCGGTTGATGCGCGGGCAGATCATCAGCCTCAAGAGTCGTGAATACGTCGAGGCGGCGCGCGCCCTCGGTGCGCGCCCCTGGCGCATCCTCTGGAAACATCTCCTGCCGAACGCCCTGGGACCCCTGATCGTCTCGATCACCTTCGGCATCCCCGCCGCGATCTTCTCCGAGGCGGCCCTATCCTATCTCGGCTTCGGCGTCATCCCGCCCACTCCCTCATGGGGCGCGATGATTAACGAGGGGCAGCAAGCGATCTTCTACGCGCCGACTCAGGTGCTCTTCCCCGGCCTCGCCATCGCGATCACCATGCTCTCTTTCACCTTTCTCGGTGACGGCCTGCGCGACGCCCTCGACCCACGCGGCAAACGGGGCGCCTGAGCAACGAGAGAAAAGTAACGAGTAACGAGACCGGGGTAGCGGCTCCCTCGTTACTCGTTACTCGTTACTCGCTACTCAGGCAGGTTGGAGTGCGGCGCTTTCGGCGAGGGCTTTGCGCTCCTCGTGGGCGCGGCGGACGCGGCGCGGCCAGTAGACGAGGAAGCAAGTGATCGCACAGGCATAGGCGAGCACATAGAAGAGATGGACCGGCTGATAGCCGAAATGGACGATCACCGCGCCACCGACCCACGACGAGAAGGCCATCCCACCATTCCAGGACGCCGAGCGCATCCCGAACAGGGAGACCCGGTTGCGTGGATCGATCACGTTGCCGATCGTGCTCGACTCTATCGGCCACGAGAGGCTCGTGCCGATGGTGCGGATCGCGTAGAGTGCCCCCGCGAGCGGCAAACCGGAGAAACCGAAGCCGATGATCAGCGCGAGCGGCACGGAGATCGTGCGCAGTACCGCCACTGCGGGGAGCGGCGGCAGGCGGCGCGCGATGAGCGGCGCGCCGAGCGAGATCACGCCGCCGACGAGCGCGCTGACCGAGAAAAGCGTCCCCACTGTGCCGGGCGAAGCACCGAGGGAGACGAGATAGACATTGTAGAAGGGAATCAGCATCCCCGTGCCAAGCGCCATGAAGCCCCCGACGAGCCCGAATGAGAGATTATCGCGCCGCGATTGCCGCCGCTCTGCGGGCGTCAGCGGGGTTCGTGAGCCGCGATTCGGCGCATCAGGCTGCTCGCGCGCGGTGCGCAGGATGAAGAGCGGTATCACACTACAGGCCGTCAGCGCGATACTGACCATCAGCGTGATACGGAAGTTCCGCAGCGTGTCCCCTCCGAGGAGGGCGGGGAGCACGCCCCCCATGAACGACCCCGCTGCCGCCGAGAGCGCGATCGCGGAGAAAACGAACGCCTGCGCCTGCGTGCGCCGCTCCGGCGGGATGAGGGTGAAGACATAGGGCGTCGAGGGCACCGTCATTGCCGCATTCGCGAAGCCGAGGAAGAAGCCAATGCTGAGGAGCGTAAATGGCGTCGTGACGATGACCTGAAGGATGCCTGTGAGCGCAAAAAGATAGACGCCAGTGATGAGGATCGCCCGCGCGCCAATGCGCCGACTGAGCGGCCCAACGATCAGCGCGCCCGCCGCCCAGGTCAGCGTCGAAAGCGCATTGAAGAGACCGATGAAGTCCTCACGCAACCCGAGCTTACGCAGATAGAGGTTGAAGAGCAGGGTAAAAACACCCAGGCCGAAGTTGCTGAGGAACTGGAAGCAGACATAAATCCCGAGCACACGGTTTACCTGCCGCCGAGTCGGCGTCATCCCCACTGATGTCGCGACCATCCTTTTCCTCCGACAGCCTATCGGGGCAGTACGGGCAGATGTGCATTCTACCCGGCATCATGGCGCGGCGGCGTTTACGTCAGAAAGTGCAATGCGATTTCGTCTACTGCGAACGGGACGGGGGTGAGGCAAGTAAGAATTTTCGCGCCTGCCAATTTGTGCATTCATGCACGAATCGATCTCGTGTGATGTGACGGTACATGAGGGAGGTGTTGCCCGAATTTGCATGGGGCGCGCGTCTATGTTATCGTCCGCACCGTTGCAGGAAACGTTCATGGATACCGGCTGGGGAGAGGCCGCCACGAACGGGCAACACGGTTACTGGGGAGCGCTGCCACACATGAAGCATGTCGTGTGGTGGTGCGCGTCGGGGAGGTAGGAATGCGGATCGCCCGCATAAGGCGCGAATCCGGGACTTGCATCGTTCGCCTGATGCTACTGTCGTTCGCAGCCGTTGCCAGCGGCGTTCCCGCTTTGGTGGCAATTTCGTCAGTGCCGCACCCATAAATCCGGGCAGCACCGCCCCCGTCCTCGTGGCGGAGAGTGCGGATAGCGTCACGTTCCGCGTGTTCGCAACGCGCGAAGGGTTGGTTGGCAGCACTACCTCGACCGGCCACAGGATCACGCCGAACGATCACTTCGTCGCCCTCCCCTCGACGAAAGCCCTCAACAAGAACGTCAAGCTCACCTACAAAGGGAAAAGCGCGGTCGCGCCGGTTCTCGATGTCGGGCCGTGGAACAATGATGACGACTATTGGAATCCGAGCGATTCCCGCGTCTACAAGGGTATTGCGCGCGGCGTCCCGCAGGCGCAGGCTGCGATGGACAGCAACCATAACGGCGGCAAAAGCGGCACCGGCCTGACGGTGCAAGCACCGAATGGGATCGACATCGGCGATGGTACCTATGCCGATCTTGGCATGAAGCAATCCGACTGGGTTTTTATCACCTTCCTCTGGATGACGGACGATCCCGCCGCCTCTGCCGCAGCGCCCGTGCCTGCTGCCGCTCCCTCTGCTGTCCCTGCACCCCCACCTGCCCCCGCAGCGAAAACCGTCGCGAAGGGGAGTGTGGACCTCAGCAATGTGCCGGTCCTCGGCGTATCGGACGCTCCACCGATGGATCGCACGAGCGATCTCGGGCTCGGCTATACGTTTGTCCCACAAACGGGCCACAACATGCCGGATATCATCGCGAAATACTGGAACAGCAAAGGCGGTATCCCCGCGCTCGGCTTCCCACTCTCCGAACTCTTCATCCGCAAGACGGATAGCGAGAATCATGTCTATCAGTACTTCGAACGGGTGCTTGTCGAATATCTGCCGGACAGCAATAGCGTCGCCCTCGCGACCTTGGGCACCTGGTTCGCGGAAGTGAATGGCCCGTACGACAAAGTCACGGCCTTTGACAGCACCGCGAAGAAGCGCTATGTCTCCTCCACCGGGCACAGTATCGGCGGCGGCATCCTGCAATGGTACGCTGCGAACGGTGACAGCGATGTCTTCGGCGCACCGATCAATGAAGAGAGCCCGTTCACCACGACTGACGGGCGCAAAGTCACGGCGCAACTCTTCGAGCGCGCCCGCATCGAGATCGACACGAACGGCACCGTCACCCTCGGTCGCCTCGGTGCCGAATGGCTCAGTCAACGCGGATGGCTCTAACGCAGTAGCGAGTAGCGAGTAACAAGAGGAGATCCGTCATTCCTCTTGTTACTCGCTACTCGCTACTGCGTTTACGCTCCAAGGAGATCGCGGAAGCGTGTGTCGTCCTCGTAGGGGCCGACGATGGCGAGGTTGAGGCGTTCGGGCAGGAAGAGTTCGGAGGCGAGGGCGTGCACGTCCTCGATGGTCACCGCGTTATAGTGCGCGACGACTTCTTCCGGGGCTAGAATATCGCCGAGTAGTAACTCGCGCATCCCGATCCATGATGCGACGGATGCACTCCCCTCCAAACCCATGAGCAGGCTGCCGGTCACGTAGCGGCGCGCGCGCTCGAACTCCGTCGGCGTGACGGGCTCCGTGCGCAGGCGGACGAGCTCATCGAGGATCGCGCGGACGGTGTGCTCTGCGCGATCCGGGTCCACCCCGGCGTAAATCGTCCCCCATCCAACATCAACGAGGGTCGGGAAATACGAGCCGACATTGTAGGCGAGGCCGAGGTCTTCGCGAATGCGGAGAAAGAGGCGGCTGCTCATCGTGCCACCGAGGATGATATGGAGCAGATATTGCGCGTACTTGCGTGGGTCCGAATAGGAGATTGCCTGCACCGCCATACTGAGGTTCGCCTGCTCGATCTCCCGACCCACAAGCGCGATACGCGGTTTCGTCTGCGGCGGCGGTTGGAAGGGGATCGCGGGCGGCTCATCACCGCGCGCGAGGTCGCCGAATGCCGCCGCCGCCAGCGCGACGACTTCCTCATGCTCCACCTTCCCTGCCGCCGAGACGACGAGACGCTCGGGAACGTACTTCGACGCGAGGAACTGCACGAGGTTTGCCGTGGGTGAGCCCCTCCACCGTCTCCTCAGAACCAGCGATCGGACGCCCGACTGCTGCATCCTGCCAGACGAGCCCGGTCGATCAACTCGCCCACCACTTCATCCGGGATGTCGTTGATGCCCCGAATTTCCTCGGTAATCACCTCGCGCTCTTTTTCGATGTCGTCGGCGCGGAAGAGCGAGCCGCGCAGCATGTCCGCGACCACATCGAACCCGATCCGCAGGGCGTCGTAGGGGACGCGCACAGAATACGAGGTCGTCTCACGGCTCGTGCCCGCATCGATGTTGCCCCCGTCCCCTCGATCTCCTCGGTGATTGCGCTCGATTGGGGCCGACGATTCGTTCCCTTGAAGAGCATATGCTCGATGAAGTGCGCGATGCCCGCCTGAGCATCCACCTCATCCCGCGAGCCAACGCGATAGTTGAAGTGCAACGTTGCGGAGCGTAGATACTCCATGCTGCTCGTGACGACGCGGACGCCATTCGCGAGCGTCGTCTTCTGGTACATCGGTTGGCTGCTCAATTGCGTTCCTCAAGATAAGCGCGAACGAGGCGGAGCGCCGCCTCAGCGGAGGCCGTGATATTCTCTACCCTGTCACCCTGCCAGAAGTACCGCCGACAACGCTCGACCCCCTCTGCGGCGAGCGCGATATACACCAACCCGACGGGCTTGGTTGGCGTCGCACCCGTCGGCCCGGCAATACCGGTGGTGGCGATACCGATGTCGGTACCGATCCTACGGCGCACGCCGCGTGCCATGGCGAGCGCGACATCCACACTCACCGCGCCATAGCGCTCCAGCATGAGATCGGGGACCCCGAGCAAACGATGCTTCGCGTCGTTCGAGTAGGAAACGATGCCGCCGTAGAAATAGGCGCTGCTGCCGCTGACTGCGGTGATGCGCGCTGCGACGAGTCCCCCCGTACATGACTCGGCTGTCGCAACGGTGCAACGATGCCGGACGAGCAGCGCGCCAATCCCTGCATCAATCGCTTCGCTCTCGGCTACGTTCTCCGTGTGTAGAGGGGAGCGCCCATAGAAGGCGCGGACGGTGTTCATAACGCGAGAGTATACCATCCCGCCCGATCGGGTGCGGGCTGAGGCAAGAGACCATGCACGCGTTCAAGCTTGTCATAGTGTCAAGTTGTCAATTTCGTCCATGTCTGATAGGCTCCCGCGAGTTAGGAAACACATTCCTTCCTGGGTGGGCTTCTCATGAAAGGATAATCCGCATGGTTCGTGTGCGCCTTCGGGTGACGGCGTTCACCGTGCTTGTGCTCATTTTCAGTATGGTGTTCTCCGCTCGCAGCATGGCGAGCGCGCCGCAGCCGGACACGCATATGATCGGCGCACTCGATCCCTTTGCCGCCGATCATGTACCGGGATCGCTGCTTGTTTCACTGCGTGGCAGCGCGCCGCCCATCGTACACCTGAGTGAGACGGACACGCTCGTCCATCTGCAAGAAGCCGACAGCTACGAGCTACAGACGAGCGCGACAACTGAGCGCGAAACCTATGCCCGCCTCCTCGCCGATCCGCGCATCGCCTCCATCGAACCGAATTACCGGATGCACATGCTGCAAGTGCCAAATGACCCCGTCTATAGCCGGGAATATTGGACACGCAGTACGAACCTGGAACCGGCATGGGACATCACCACCGGCGCACCGAGTGTCATCGTCGCCGTCGTTGACTCCGGTGTGTATGCCGATCACCCCGATCTCAAGGGCAAACTCTTGCCGGGCTTCAATTTCATCGATAACTCCACGAATGTGGGCGACGATTCGCCATCCCAACACGGAACGATTGTCAGCCTGGTCGCGGCGGCGCGCGGGAACGATGGCGTCGGGATCGCAGGCGTCGCGTGGGAGGTGAAAGTCCTCCCCGTCAAGGTTATCAATAGTGAAGGCGATGGGAACAGCCGCATCGTCGCGAACGGCATCCATTGGGCCGCCGACAATGGCGCGACGGTGATCAATCTCAGCATCGGTGGCCCGGAATATTCGCAATCCGTCGCGCGCGAAATCGGATACGCCCGCACCAAGAATGTCACGGTCGTGGCAGCGGGGGGGAATCAACCAACCGAACGTGATTATCCCGCGGACGATCAGAACGTCATCACGGTCGGCGCAACGGATCAGAACAATAATCCGGCGGATTTTACATCCGTCGTGAACAAGATGGATGTCGCCGCGCCGGGCGTGAAAATTACCGTTTCCTTACCGGAAAAGGGCAACGATCTCTACGCGGTTTCGGGCACATCATTCTCCGCCCCGATCGTGTCCGGCATCGTGGCGCTCATGCAGAGCATCCGCCCCGGTTTGCGGCAGGAAGATGCGCTCGCCATCCTGAAAAGTACCGCGCGTGACATCGGCACCCCAGGGCCGGATGCCGCTTCCGGCGCGGGCCTGGTCGATGCCGCACAGGCGCTGCGCGCGCTCCAGGCAAGCGCCCCGCCGACCGGGCCGCAACCGTACACCGCGACCTACAACCGCTACGATGCCCCCGTCCTCTCCGGTGCGGTGAAGCGCGGCTTCATCTGGGGGCCACAGGTAAATAGCGCGCGGATGGAGCCGTACGCAGACGCACCGGGCGGCCAACGCTGGGTCTGGTACTTCGATAAGGGACGGTTGGAACTCAACAACCCACAGACCGGCCAGATCACGAGCGGACTCCTCGTTAATGAGATGGTGACCGGGCAGGTGCAAACAGGCGACAGCACACGTGAAACGCGCTCGCCCGCCGTAGTCGCGGTGGCGGGCGATCCGAATGTGCAGAATGCCGTCACCTATGCGACGATGAATGCGGTTCGTTCCGCCGCGCCACGCTCCGTCGGCAGCGCGATCACCGACCAACTGCGCCCGGATGGCTCCGTCGGCCCCGCGACGGGCATCAATACGGCTGGTGTGACAGCAGCGGCCCGCATCCCGGAAACGAACCATACCGTCGCATCGGTCTTCTGGCAATATCTCAACAGCACGGGCGTCACCGTCCAGAACGGCCAGACGGTGAACGGCCTCCTCTTCGATCCGACCTTCTTTGTTGTCGGCTTACCGATCACCGAGGCGTACTGGATGACCGCAACCGTCGGCGGTGTCCCGAAGCCCGTTCTCGTCCAAGCCTTCGAGCGTCGCGTCCTGACCTACACACCGAGCAACCCCGATGGCTTCAAAGTCGAGATGGGCAATGTCGGCCAGCACTATCTGGCATGGCGGTATGGGCAGTAGCGAGTAACGAGTAGCGAGTAGCGAGAGTGGGTCCGATCACTTCTCGTTACTCGCTACTCGTTACTCGTTACTTCCTCGGCGATTTCGACCCGGAGACCATCATAGGCGAAGTGGACGCCCGGGGGCAGCTTCGCGTCATCTTCCGCGTGCAGGACATCATCGCTCATGTGCGTCAGGTAGGCGCGTGCGGGGCGCACATCCGCGATCACTTCCAAAGCTTCCGCGATACTGAGATGGACGGGATGGGGGCGCTTCCGCAGTGCATTGAGCACGAGGAGATCGAGGCCACGGAGAAGATCGCGTGATGCGGGTGGCACCGTAGCGGCATCAGTGACGTAGGCGAACCGGCCAAAACGGAACCCGAGCACCATCGTCCGTCCGTGCGGAACGGGGACCGGCACGATCTCATGCCCGTTGATCGCGAATGGCCCGTCGATCCGACGCAGCGCGAGAGCGGGCTTACCACCGAAGAAGGGGAGTGGCGGTTCGTCGAAGATGTAGGCGAAACGCTGGTGAAAAGCTGCCTCGACGCCCGCATCCGCATAGACGGGGATCACTTCCTGCTGGAGCGCATTGAAGGCACGCATATCGTCCAGACCGGCGGTGTGGTCCGCGTGCGCATGGGTGAACAGCACGGCATCGACATGGGTCATCCGCGCGGCGAGCGCTTGCAGACGGAGTTCCGGGGAGGTATCGATCAGGAGATCGGTGCCGTCCGCGAACTGCACCCAGACCGAGCAGCGCGTGCGGCGGTCGCGGAAATCGTCCGAGACGCTCGCACGACTAATCCGACCGATCATCGGGACGCCCGTCGATGTTCCTGTGCCAAGAAACGTCAGTAGTGCCACAAGCATAGTATAGCAATGAGCAATGAGAGGATGTCATCCCTCACTCGTTGCTCATTGCTCATTGCTCATTGCTTCGTTAGTCCGCAGCCACACTCGTTGGCCCACCGACGACTTCTTCGAGCCGCTTGAGCGCGTGTGCGAGATCCGTCTGCTCCTGCGCGGAGAGGCCACCGATCATCCGGGTCAGTTCTTCGTCGCTGCGGTGGCGCAGCCGCTCCATCAGTTGCTCGCCCTTGGTCGTCAAGACATTGAGGACCACCCGGCGATCGGAGGGATCGTCTTCGCGCTTGACCAACTCCTGACGGACGAGCCGATCGACGATGCCGGTGATCGTTGGCGTCGAGACATTCAAGTGGCGGGCGAGGACGCCGACGCGAAGCGCGCCATTCTCGCGCAGCAACATGAGCACTTTCATTTGCGGCATGGTAACATCAAGGTCCATCCACGCTCCACTCGCATCTCCCGTCACACGAGTGATAATGGCCCTGAGGGATTGGACGATTTCCTGGGACTTGTTTGTCGCACGCGTCGCCATCGCAACCTACTCCTTCGGTATACAGCACCCGCTTCCCCGCCATGTGGACAGAAGAGGATAAAGAGACTAGTACAAAACAAATGTTCAGTGCGCCAAGATTACCACACGCGCCTTCAGCAACTATCCACGTAGATTGTTATATCACACGAAAAACACACACGCAATAGATGGAATCGCGTAAAGTACGCGAGCGGCATCATGCAGACTGCTTCTGTCTCATTAAGCACAAAGAAGACGTATGTAGTACACCTCACTACACAGGGTTTCTCACCTCACCCCCGGCCCCTCTCGTACGGAGCCATCTCCGTGGAGAGGGGTGCCTCGCTGTACGTTCCGTGGTGTTCCTGATAGGCCATGCTTTCTCTGTATTTCTCCCCCTCTCCACAGAGATGGAGAGGGGGTTGGGGGGTGAGGTCGATCGATTCCGTGCGTAGTGTTGACGTACCGGGAAAGCGTGCTACCCTTTCTCTGAAACACGCAAGGTTTCGCCAGTTTTGTGCAGAATTGTATCGAGTACGGATGTATCGGTGCGACGAGACGAGCAACCGAGCATGACGGAGCACAACGGCAACGAGCGGCGGTGGCTGACGATCCGCGATGCGTGCCTCCTCCTTGGCGTGGACCAATCGACGCTGCGCCGCTGGAGCGATGCAGGCAAAGTACCGGTCTTTCTCACGCCCGGTGGTCACCGGCGCTACGCGGAGGACGATGTGCTTGCGCTCGCGAAGGGGACGGCGCGGCCCCGCCGCCGCATTAGTAAACAGGCGCTCACCGAGGCATCGCTCTCGCAGTACGCGCACGATCAATATGTCACCGATGTGCGCCAGCGCCCCTGGTACAACGAGTTCGACGCTGAGGGTCTCGCGGAGCACCGAAAGCGGGGGCTGGCGATGGTCGATCTCGCCGTGCGCTATGTCTCCGGTCGCACCGACCGCGAAGAGATCATGAGCGAGGCGTGCGAGATCGCCCGCCAATACGGGCGAGATAGCGCGCAGCACGGCTTCGGCATCGGTGATGCGGTGCAGATCTATCTCCGCGCACGCACGCCGATTATTCAGGGCGTGATCCAGTTCCTCGATCAGGGCGCGATCTCGTCGGCGCGCGCGGGTCGCATCTTCACCGATGTCGTCGAGTTCATGGACCGCACGATGACCGCAATGATGCACCAGTACGAGCATGATCTCCACGCGCTCCATGGCGAGGCACTGCAAAACCCTCCCGCCTGATCCCTTACGCCGTTACAGCAGGTTTCAAAACCACCAAGACACGAAGAAACACCAAGAACACCAAGGGATGAAAAGTATTTCCCTTTTGGTGCCCTTGGTGCTCCTTGCGGGTGCCCTCTGGGCAGATTGGTGGTTCATCTTTCCGTCGTTTTGGAACCGGCTCTTATGCCTTCGTACCCGTCGCGGCCTCTTCGTGCAGCGCATCGGCCAGCGCGCTGACCACGCCATCGAGGCTGCGGCTCCGATCGCGATTTTCCGGCGATTCTTTCCCGATCGGTGTCTCCGCAATGAAGCGGTAAAGGTCCGCCGCGCCCTGGAGAATGTTGGGGGTCATGCCAAGGCCCTGGAAAGTCGCTGCGATCTCTTCCATCTCACCGACCCAGCGATAGGCTTTCGGTGGCATCGTCGGGACGGAACGCTGGAGCCAGGCGAGCACATCGGGCGTGCTCTGCGCCTGCTCCGCCCGCAGCACCTCCTCCAACCCCATCACCTTCGCGGCGAGGAGCAGTTCGGTACCGAGCGCTTGAAGCCCCTTTGTGAGCGCGCCATAGCACATCTTCAAGCCCGATGCCTGACCGATCGCGCCATCGAGTACCCGCACTTCGAGGCCGAAATCGTTTAGTCCTGCGAACTCGGCAGCACCGGGGCCGGAGGCGTAGAAGCGCGTGCCGGGTTGCTTCGGCGGCCCACCGATGATGCCGACATCCGCGAACCGTCCGCCCGCTTCCGTAATGATCCCGCCAATGGCGCGAACGGTCTGCGGCGCGATGGCGTTGCAATCCGCATAGAGCAGATCCGCATTCGTCGCGCGGATGGCCGCCGCGACGCGCTCCGCGACACGGGTCGCCTCTGCGGGCACGAGGATACAGAGCACCATATCTGCTGCGACGACGAGGTCATCGAGTGTCGGTACCTCATCGATCCCCGCTTCCGCCGCCAACGCGCGGGTGCGTTCACTCCGCCCCTCAAGACAGGTGAGCATCCGTACACCGTGCTGCCGCAAGACCGCCCCGACGGTATGTCCCATATCGCCGGGACTCAGTAGGCCCACTGTCCGTGCTGTCATCCGTGCCCTCCTCGCGCGTGCGTTTCCCGAAAGGCCATGCGATCACCGCAGATTCAATGCGAGCGCAAGAAATCGAGTACGACCTGATTGAACGCGGCGGGTTGCTCCATATTCACCATGTGCGCGGCACCGGGGAAGACCACCTGCCGAGCACCGGCAATGCCCGCTGCGAGTCTATCTGCCGCCGCGATCACATCCGGCACATCACCATCGCCGACAATCACCAGGGTCGGGGCGTGGATTTCATCGAGTCTGCCGATTGCGGGCGGCTCCAGCCGCTCCCGCGTCCCCGCACTGTCGGGATGCTCGAACACCGCCGTATTCATCACCCGCACGCGCTCGCGCACCGTCGGGTCCACCTGATCGGGCCTCCGCTGTGGGCCATAGACCCAGAGGCGATTCTCCAACTCGACGGCGGCCGCGATCCCTTCCCCGGCAAGCGCCGCGTCAATCTCTTCATAAACGCGCTGTAGCTCCGCTGAGGATTGCTGCCCACCGAGACCGGAGGCGGTGACTACGAGGGCTGCGACCATTTCCGGATACCGAAGGGTGACGTCGATCGCGATCCCACCGCCGATGGAGAGCCCGACGAGGTGCGCCTTCGCGATACCGAGCGCCTGCAAGAGACCGTGAAGATCACGGGAGGTCGAGGAGGTTCCCGGTGGCATGATGGACTTCCCGAAGCCCCGAATATCGTAGCGGATCACCCGGTAGTGCGCCGCGAAGGCCGCAAACTGGTCATCCCACATCCGGCTATCGGCGATCCCGGCATGAATGAGCACGAGCGCCTGCCCCGTTCCGCTCTCCTCGTAATAGAGTTGCGCTCCTTCCACATCTGCATATCCGGTCTTCACCGTACCATTCCCGTCATTTGCATGTCCCTTTCTGCGCGCAGAATCTCAGGGCGATTCGCTGACCGCCTCGCTCCATCTTACTGTCTTCTGTCTACTGCCTACTGCCTACTCCCCCTACGGCAGCTTCTGTGGAGACCAGCGCGGGGTAGCGGTCGTTCGCGGCGTGGTTGGTGATATTGTGCGTGAGCCCGGCGACATCCGCGACGATCACATTGCCAATCGTGAAGTCGCCGCCAATGAAGGCGATGCTCGCACTATCGACCGACCAGGCAGGCTCGCGTGCGACGCCCGGCGGGGCCTGGATGACGCGCCGCCCGTTCGTTCCCAGTGCAACGATGACGATGTCCGCCTGCTGCGGCGTCCGGTACGACCAGAAGGCGAGCGATTTGCCATCCGGCGCATAGACGGGCGCGCCACTATCCGCCTTCGGATCGCTGACGGCGGAGAGCGCGCCGCCCGCCGCCGGAGCGCTATAGACGACGTGTTGGAGCGGATCGGGATTGCCCTGCCCATCCGCTCCGGCACAGCCAACGACCGTGATACTCCTCCCATCCGGCGACCAGACGGGGCTGGCGAGATCGCAGGACGGCCCGGCGACCCGGTTCGCATTCTTCGGCGCATCGACGCTGAGGATGTACAGCGCGCGGGGCCGCTTCCCCCGCTCCGAGACGAAGGCGATTTGCGTACTGTCCGGGGACCAGGCGGGCTGCAAATCATCGCCATCGGATTTCGAGAGGTTCGTTTGCTCGGCACCATCGGCGGTCATCATGTAGATTTCCGCATCGCTATCGCGGAATGAGGTGAAAGCGATGCGTCGGCCATCCGGCGACCAGCGGGGATTGAGGTCGTCGCCCGGCGAGCGCGTCAGATTCCGCGCTCCCGTGCCGTCTACGTTCATCACCCAGATATCGGCGTTGCCGTCGCGGTCCGAGACAAAGGCGATCCGCTTACCATCGGGCGACCATTGCGGGTCGCTGTCGTTCCCCTTGGTCTTCTGCGCCTTCGTCAGATTCGTCAACCGGCGACCGTCCGGGTCCACCGTCCAGATGTCATCGGTGCCCGAACCATTGGAGATGAAAGCGATTCGGTAGGCGGGGAGGAGTGGCCCGGTACTTGGGGGGATCGCGAGTGGCGTCGGGGCGGCATTCGACGCGACGGCACCCGTGGGGCTCGCACTCGCGGGGCGCGTCCCGGCGGGAGCAGGGGTCGGGAGCGGCGCGGTACTCGCGGGGGAGGGTGCAGGAACGGTTACGGTGGCGCTCGCCGCGACCGCGACGGTCGGCACAGCAGCCGAACTGGGCACCGCGGTTGGGGTAATCGGCATCGCGGTTGGCGAAGGAGCAACGGTCGGGGGCGCGGTCGTCGACACCGGCGATGCGAGGTCGCTCCCCGGCCCTGAACAGGCAGCGAGCGTCATCACCAAACCGAGCAACGATGAAACCCGCCCCACGAGAGCCCACTTCAATTCCTCACCCCCTACACAGCAATGAGCAATGAGCAATGAGCAATGCGGAGGGCGTCTACTCAGTCCTCAGTCCTCAGTCCTTCGTCATGGCGTTGCGGGCATCGGTTGATCCTGCAAACTCTCCAGCACGCGCCGCACATTGCGTTGATTCGTCACGACGGCGTGATCGAGCGCTTCGAGCGCGCCATCCACGCTGATGATCGCGTCGAGCGCGAAACGGCGCGCTTCGGTGATCACCATCTCTCGCTGATCGTTCGCCTCGCGCATGCACCATCTCCGAGCGCATCTTCGCCTCCTGCAACAGGCCGTGCTCGCTCGTCAGATATTCCGCCTGCTGTTTGGCGAACGTGACGATCTGCCCCGCCTCATCCTGCGCGCTCTTGATAATGTTCTCGCGCTCCTGCAAGACCCGACGCGCCTGCTTGATCTCATTCGGGATCGAGGCGCGCATCTGGTCGATGATCTGCTGCATCTCCCCCTCATCCACCTGCACCTTGCCGCCGATGAAGCTCCGCCGACTCTGCTGCATCATCCCGTCCAGCCGATCGATCAGGAATTGAATATCTACCGTCGCCACTCCCGCCCCCTCCAACCTGCGGTCCCGCGCGGATAGTGTCCCATGCAGTACCAAATGCCACCGGCACGTTATCGGAGTCGCCGCGACTTTCTCCCGAAGCGCGCGGCTGACATGCGGTGGCACAAGCCCGCTGACGTCACCGCCCGAGCAGCGCGACGTCTCGAATCAGATTCGCATGAATGAATGAATGGTCTGAACTCGTCATCAGGCATACAGTCTCAATCGCGTGGTTCAACGTATGGTTGACATGCGCCATGCCGAGTTCGTACTCGAAGTCGGAGACCGCCCGCAGGCCACGGACAATTGCTTGCGCCCCCACGCGGTGCGCGTAGTCTACGAGCAACCCGTCGAACCTGTCAACGGCGATATTCGGGCACATGCTGCCAACGCTTCCGCCGCCAATTGCACCCGCTCGTCCGCCGTGAAAAGCGGCTGCTTGCGCGCCCGGTCGCCGCTGTCGTAGACGGCAATGATCACGCGCTCGAACAGCCGCGCCGCGCGGACCGCCACATCCACATGCCCGTTGGTGATCGGATCGAATGTCCCCGGGAAAGATCGCGACCGTCACGCCTCACCCTCCTTCTCTGCTAGAGAAACGTCCGGTACGCCCGCCGGTTCTGTGATATGTCCCTCCTGATAGATCGAAAAGCACGAATCACCGTGGCAACGCTTGCGCAACAGGCCGAAACTCCGCACCTGCGTCGGGCAATGTCACGCGCGGCGAATGGCCGATGACGAGCACCGCGCCGGCGCAGGATGCCGCGATCCGGCGCGCGCGACGCGACGAGCGTCCATCATCTCCACAATCTGTGGGTCCGCATAGGGTGGGTCCATCATCACGGTATCGTACGGGCCAATCGTCGGGCCGGGCGAGGAATGCCTGCACAGTCGTTTTATGAACCTGCGCGCGATCCGCGAACTTCGTGTGCGCGAGATTTTCGGCGATCACCGCGACCGCATCCGCCCGCTGCTCGACGGCATCGAGCCACGTCGCCCCGCGCGACAGGAACTCGATCCCCACCGCGCCACTCCCCGCGTAGAGGTCCAGCACCCGCTCCGACTCGATCCCCAGCGACGCGAGCATCGAAAAGACCGCCCCCTTGATCTTGTCCGCCATCGGGCGCGTCAGCATCCCCTTCGGCGCCTTCAGCCGATGCCCCTTCGCCTCCCCCGCGATCACCCGCATCGGGAGAAGTGCTGAGTGCTGCGTGACTGCGTGCTGAGTCCATCCCTGTCACATTCTACTTCCCTTCACCACATCCTAAAAGATGTATCGCGTCATTCCCGTAGCTCCTCGGCACTCAGTACTCAGCACTCAGCACTCGTCAACTCTTGTCTCCCGCGCCCGCCTCGCGGGACCAGAAGTGATCGAGGCGGTCGCGGAGCGCGGCATGATGCGGCTCCTGCATCAGGTGGGGATCGGTCGCGAGCAGCGCTTCCGCCGCAGCCGCGCCTGTTCGAGCGTGCGCGTATCACCGAGCGCCGCGACGCGGAGCGGCAGATCATAGCCGCTCTGCGCCGTCCCGAACAGATCGCCGGGGCCGCGCATCTCGAGGTCCGCCTGTGCAAGGATGAAGCCGTCATTCGTGGATTCCATGAGCACCAATCGCTCCCGCCCGGCGCGCCCGACCTCGTCCGCGATCAGCAAACAGGTGGATGCGTCACTCCCGCGACCAACCCGCCCGCGGAATTGATGCAATTGGCTGAGGCCAAAACGGTCCGCACCCTCGATGAGCATCACCGTCGCGTTCGGCACATCGATACCGACCTCAACGACCGAGGTCGCAACGAGGACCTGGTACGTGCCGTTGCGGAACTCCGTCATCACGCGGTCTTTCGTCCGCGGCGGCATCCTGCCGTGCAGGAGACCGAGCGAGAGTTCCGGGAAGACTTGCTCCTGGAGACGCTTGTGCTCGGCGACCGCCGATTTCGCCTCCAGCGTCTCCGATTCCTCGACGAGCGGGCAGATAATGAATGCCTGATTCCCGGCAGCGACCGCATCGCGCACGGTGTCGTATGCCCGCTCCCGCTCATCGCCTCGGACGAGATGCGTCTCCACCGGCGTCCGCCCCGGCGGCAACTCGTCAATGGTTGAGACATCGAGATCGCCATGCAGCGTGAGGGCCAGGGAGCGCGGGATGGGTGTTGCGGTCATCACGAGCATATGCGGGGCAATCGCGCGCGCCTTCGCCCGCAACCGCGCCCGCTGCCCGACCCCGAAGCGATGTTGCTCATCGACGACGACGAAGCCAAGATTGGCGAAGACGACGGGATCCTCAATCAGGGCGTGCGTGCCGACGAGGATATGGACGACGCCCTTTTGCAGGCCATCGAGAATCGGGCGGCGCTGCGTGACGCGCGTACTTCCCGTCAGCAGTTCGACATAGACGCGGTCATCGGTGGGAAAGGTATCGAAGAGGCGCTTGAGGGTACGGAAATGCTGCTCCGCGAGAATTTCCGTCGGGGCCATCAGGGCGGCCTGATAGCCATTGCGCACCGCGACGTACATCGCCGCCGCCGCGACAACCGTCTTGCCCGAGCCGACATCCCCCTGCACGAGGCGACTCATCGCCGTCTCATTCGCCATCTCCGCGAGAATCGTTTCGAGTGTCCGCTGTTGCGCGCCGGTCAATTGGAAGGGCAGGCGGTCGAGGAAGCGGCGGCGCATCGCGTCATCGGATGGCATCGCCGCCCCCTTCGCCTCCGCCTGCCATGCCTGCTTGCGCTGCAACATGCCGAGTTGCATGAGGAAATATTCATCGAAGGTCAGCCGCGTCCGGGCGAGGTGATAGGTATCGAGGGTGTCGGGGAAGTGAAACTGCGGGATCGCCTCACCGAGCGGAATCAGCCCTTGCGCGCTGCGGACTGAGTCAGGCAGCCAATCCGCGATCTGCCCCTCGGTCGCCGCCAGTGCGGTCCGCACGACGGAGCGCACCGTTTTCTGATAGAGACCGTCCGTGAGGGGATAGACGGGCATGATCCGGCTACCGATGTCCGATCCCGGCTCAATGCGTTCCCACTCGGGGTTCGTGAAGTTCAGCACCCCGCGCAACTCACCGACCACACCCGAGAGGACCACCGTATCACCCTGGTTCAGTTGCCGCGCGACGTACGGGCTGAACCAGGTAACTGCAATCGTGCCGCTCTCATCGGCGACGACGGCCTGCGTGCGCGGTTTGCCGGTTGAGGTCGGTATCTCCGCGATGCGCACGACGCTGGCAATGACGGTCACGGTATCACCATAGTTCAGGTGCGCGAGCGGGCGTAGACTGGAGTAGTCATCGTGACGGCGCGGGACGAGATTGAGCACATCGCCCACCGTGCGGACATTCAGCTTGGCGAACTTCTCGGCATTCTTCGGCCCGACTCCCCGCAGGTACATCACCTCGTCCCCGAGCGCCATCGGCTTGACGACCGGCGGCGGCTTGGGAGGAGGTTTGACAGCCCCCACCCCCGGCCCCTCCCCCGCAAGCGGGAGAGGGGAACTTGTTCGGGTCGGTACAGCGCGCGCGATCAGTGAGACTTTCACCCCCCCATGCGGGAGGGGCCGGGGGTGGGGGCAGGTGGCGCATTGAGCATCTTCCCAGCAAGGGTGAGCGCTTGCTTGCGCGCCGCGACATCGAGCGTGCTGTAATTGCGAAGCGCGGCGGAGACTTCCGGGGGCGCAAACGGCGCGTACTCATGCAGGAGCGCGCGCATTCCCCCGACGACGACCTTGTTGTCGAAACCGCGCCGCCATTCTTCACGCAGGAGTTCGAGCAGTTCGTCCCGCTTACTTCTACTTCGCTTGCCTGTTTCGGCGGTCGTAGCCACGGCAGGCCCTTCGTGTCCGTCCGGATTGTCCGTACAGAGTGTATCATGGAAAGGCATCACTACGTCTACCTATCCCACTATTCTACTACGCTTTTGGGTATTGCTTCTCTGCGGCAGTGCAAATCTGATGTAAACCTACCCCCCGGCCCCCTTCCCTAAAAGGAAGGGGGAGGGGACCTTTGATAGATCACGGTGTTCAGATAACGCCACGGCACGGCGCATGAGTCACCCCTTCCCTTTAGGGAGGGGCAGGGGGGTAGGCTATTCCCGCTTCAGGATGATCGCACCGGTACATCTCGGACCGAGATGCACTGCATAGATCGTGCTGTAATGCGTGATGGTGATGCGCTCGCGCGGCACCCATGCTGCGATACGGTCGGCGATCCCCTCCACCTCGGCGCGCGTGGCGGCTGCGCCATCATGAAAGACCGTGACACCGGCGGGATCGGGGAAACTCTTGATCCACTCCAGCATCGCTTCGATCGCTTTGGAGCGGGTGCGCGGCTGCTGAAAGGGCTCCAATTGCCCGTCGTGCAGGCGCAGGAGGGGTTTGATCGAGAGGATCGAGCCCGCCAGCGACCGCGCCTTGTTGATGCGCCCACCTCGTTCGAGCCATTTCAGGGTCTCGACGAGAAAGAGCACCTCGACTTCCGGCATCAGTGCGCGCACTCTGGCGCTGATCGCATCGAGTGACGCGCCCGCTTCCGCCATCCGCGCCGCTTCGAGGGCGAGATAACCGACCCCCATCGACGCGCTCTGAGAGTCGATCACCTCGACGGGAAACACGCCTTCGAGATTCTTGGCGGCGAGCGAGGCGGAGTTATAGGTGCCGCTCAGTTTGGAGGAGAAGATGATCGCGCACACCCCGGAAGCGCCCTCCGCCTGCAACTGCCGGTACACCTCCTCGAAGGCACCGACCGGCGGCTGCGCGGTGGTCGGGAACGGCCCCGCCTCCTGCTTCGCGTAGAACTCCTCCGGGGTCAGATCGACATTGTCCCGATAGACCTCGGTGCCGAACTGAACCGTGAGCGGCACCGTAGAGATCCCGTAGCGCTCCCGCAGTTCCGGCAGGATGTCCGACGTGCTATCCGTCACGATCCGTACTTGCCCTGGCTCTGGCATGCTTTTTCCACCCCCTCGCCCCCTCCCTGAGTAGGGAAGGGGAACCGGGCGCACAGCGTGCGCCCCTCCATTCGTCCCACATTTTCCCCGCATTTCTCCCTTCCTTTTAGGAAGGGGCCGACTGTCTAGTGTATCACTCCACCGAGACAATGAAGTCGTAATGCGGCTGCCCGCCCTTGACGATTTCGACAGCGACATTCGGGTAGTGCGCGGTGATGCGCGCGCTCAGAGTTTCAGCGTCCGCATCGGAGACTTCCGCGCCCGTGTAGAGGGTAACGAGTTCGGCGATGTCGGCCTGCATCGACTGGAGAAGTTCGAGCGTCACGGTCGCACTGTCATCTGCCGGAAATCGTCAGGACATCATCGAGCAGGCCGATCACCTGCCCCGACTTCACCGCGACGCCGCCAATCGTCGCATCGCGGACGGCGCGCGTCACCTCGCCGGTGTGCACGCCGCTCGCGACCTCCGTCATCTCCGCCGCATTCGTGTCCAGGTCGGCGGTGAAGGTGAAGGCGGAGAGCGCAGCGATCCCTTGCGGAATGGATTTCGTCGGCACGACGCGCACCTGCTTCGGCGCCATCTCCGCTGCCTGTCGTGCCGTGAGGACGACATTGCCATTGTTCGGCAGGACGATCACCGCATCCGTCGGCGCGCTGTTGATCGCGTCGAGCAGTTCCTGCGTGGAGGGGTTCATCGTCTGCCCGCCCCGCACGATTTCGCTGCCCCGAGACCGCGCAGGACCGCAGACAACCCCGCACCGGCGGCCACTGCCACGACCGAAACGCCGTTCACCGCTTCTGCCGCAGGTGCGTGCGCCGGCTGCGCGCGCCTTCGAGGGTTTCGACCTGCATATCCATGTTATCGATCTTGATTTGCGAAGCGAGCCGAACGTGACCGCGTAGGAGAGAAGCGCACCGGGGTCGATCGTGTGGATATGTGCCTTGACATACTGCTCGTCACCGACGATCACCGCACTGTGGCCCATCGCCGCCATCTGCTCGCGAATGGCGAGAAAATCGAGTGCAGTACCCGGACGTGGCAGTGAGAGGTAGTTCGTGCAGTACCCGATAGTCGTCCGCGCCATGCTTCGCTTGCATTGCCGCGACATCGAAGGCCATCGTCATGCCAGCCGGGGCGATCTCCGGAAGCGCTTCCGCCTCGACATTGCGGCCCGCGAGATGGAGACGCATCCCTTCGAGGATGACGACGTATCCCTGGCCCCCCGCATCCACGACGCCCGCCTCGCGCAACAGGGGCAACATGTCCGGCGTCCGGGCCAGCGTGCCCGCCCGCCCGCCAGCGCACCATCCAGGACTGCCTGCACATCGCCGCCCGCTTCGCGGCAGCGACGACAGCGGCATCCGCAACGCCGCGCGAGACGGTGAGGAGCGTGCCCTTCGACGGGCTTCATCACCGCCTTATACGCCATCGCGGACGCTTCGGTGAATGCTGCGGCGAGTAGCGCGCCATCGAGCGTTGCGTGTCCCTCCAGCGCCTTTGCAATGCCCGCGGAAAATCTGCGAGAGGATCACGCCACTGTTACCCGCGCGCACCCATAAGTGCTCCATATGCGGCCCGACCAGCGACATCCCCAACCGTCCGCCCATTCGCTTCGCCACCCTCGGCGGCCGCGCGTATGCGGACTGCATCGTCAGGAACATATTCGTGCCCGTATCACCATCGGGCACGGGAAAAACATTGAGGGCATTGACGCTGGCGACGTTCCGCTCCAGCCAATCCGTCCCGGCGCGCAAGGCACGGACCAACCCCGCACCGTCTACGGACGCCCAGCCGTGTCGCCCCGTATTCGACGCGTCTCGTCGCTTCCTGCTGCGCCACCCGCACCCCCCGACGCGTATCCGCGTTCATTGCTCACTCTCCCTGATCCTCACTAAAACGCAATCCATGTACGTGAACATTGACCGCGACGGGTCGGATGCCGAACGCGCGTTCAATCGCGAAATAGACCGTGCGAATTGCATTATGCGCGACCTCCGCAATCGGCACACCGTATTCGACGACAACATGCAACGTCACCACAATGCGGCTCCCGTCCACCTGCACCGCGATTCCATCTCGCGCATCCGGCGGCGATGGATGCCCGAACCGGCGGCTCACCCGACTCCGCAAGTCTTGCGGTACGAGTTCAACGATCCCGTAGCAACCGAGCGTCGCGTGATGCGCGACCGAACCGATCGCCCGCGCAGAAACGACTACGTGCCCCGGCGTGTCGGTCTGTGTTGCCGGTGATTCGTCCAGAATCGTCCCCATCATCGCGCGCCTCCCCTTGCATCTGAGCGGACGCGATGGTAGCATACGCAGGCTGCGGCATCGAACGGTGCCGTTCGAGTGCGACACGACGTAGCGAAAATGAGCGATCCGCACCGCCATTGTAGCGGAGCACGCAACGACTGGCAAAGGAAGCGAACCGCAATGAAGTGTGAAATTACCGGCAAACAGCGCTCTTTTGGGCATAACGTCTCACATGCGAAGAACCGCACGAACCGGTACTGGTTGCCGAATGTGCAGAAGAAGCGCGTGATGATTGACGGCAAGATGGAACGCATCCAAATTTCTGCCCGCGCCCTGCGCACCCTGACCAAAACAGGTCGGATGGCGGCCAAGGGCAAATAACTACCCACTCTGCATCATGAGGGGACGGCACATCGCCGTCCCCTTTGGTTTGCCCTAGTATCGCCGCCGACCGAACTCATCGCGATCCACATCGGGATGATCACGCCTGGGGGTACTCGGCTTCGCGAACCGGCTCCAGAGCCACATGAGCAGGACAACCGCGATGACGAACGCGATTGCATAGCCCGTCAGCACCCAGAAGAGATGCAGGGCGAAGGCGAGCACTTTCGCGATGATGAACGCGAGCAGCGCCGCGACGATCAGGAATGCGACCAGCCGGATGCCGGAAAATGTCCGTGTCATTGCTACCCAACCCTCTCCGAAACAATGATGAGGAACACGCTTCCTCTTCATAGTATACGACGAGAGAGGGCTGTGAGTTACAAATTACGGACACGTGCGGAGGGATCCGAACCGGCGCTAGATCAACCGCGTGATGAAGAAGATCACAAACAGCAAAACGACGAGGTAGAGTACGAGCTTGATCTTCCCGATCGTTGCCAGAATGCGGAACATCGGCGCTTCCCTTCCCATCCCCAAACCCCAACTCTCCATGAGGAAGGCGCTTCCTCGAGAGTTTAAACGCGCCAATAGCGATTGAGTGACGGGCACGAGGCGACCAATTGCTGCGGAGCGGGTACAATGTGTGTGGGTTTCCCCGAAGAGTTTCGGTTTCTCGTCCGAGAGGAGGGCGCGATGCGTGTAGCGGTGCTCCCCGGTGGCTCCATTTATCTCGACAAGGGCCGTGCGGTAACGCCAGGCGTAGATGTCGGCGTGCGCGTCCATGTCCCGGTCTGGAGCGCGCTGATCGAGACGAACGAGGGGCAGCGTATCCTCCTCGATACCGGTATGCACCCGGATCATATCGGGCACCCGGATGCAACGTACGAGGGCTCTCCCACGGCGGGCCTGATGCCCGCCGTGATGACCTACAACGATCTGCTGCCGAACCGGCTGCAACTGCTCGGTATCTCGACGAACAGCATCGACACCGTCATCCTCTCGCACCTGCACTGGGATCACTGCGGCCAGACGCACCTCTTTCCCCGCGCGACCGTGTACGTCCGGCAGGACTGCCTGGAGACGTGGGCAAAGGAGGTCAACCCGCGCGTCGGCAAACGCGATTTCGGCGCGGCTGAGAGATACGCCTTCTTACCCGATACGGAGCGGTCGGAGTTCGCGCCGGGCGTGACCGTCATCCACACGCCGGGGCACGCGGTCGGGCATGTCTCGCTCATGGTGCGACTACCCGAAACCGGCACACTGCTCTTACCCGTCGATGCCCTGCCAATGCGCGACTGCATCGATGGCACCAGTATCGGTGCGGGGCCGGATCGCGCGGCCTGGAAGGCGAGCCGCGCACGCCTCCTCAGCCTCGCCGGGGAACACGACGCCACGATGTTCCTCTCCCATGACCCCGATCAATGGCCCCGCCTACGTCGTGCGCCGCATTGGTACACATAAATAAGGGGCTGTTGAACGTGAGTCGAGTGGCGCGGCGGCAATGGTCGGGCGGAACGGGCTAATCCGGTATCCTCAGCGTTTGCCAGGATCGGGGCGGAGATCGGTATCGATTCCGCTACCGTGGCACGACGCCCACCGCCGCCTGCACCGTGAAGCTGGCGCTGAACTCTCCGCGCGCGTTCAGTCCCTCGAGATCATCGCGGAGGGCGTTCGCGTCCTCTTCCCGATCAACTCAGCGTGAACGAACATCGGCAGTTGTCCGATGATAAAGGCGCGCCAGAAGGGGTCCGCATCGAGGCTGTCAGTGTGCGCCAGGAATGCCGCGCTGCGACATCGGCCAAACCAGCGGCGTGAAAATGGCGAACGAGGTTGGCGCTCACCGGGTAGTCGTATGTCGACTTGGCGAAGATCCCGTTGAATGCGGCCTCCAACTCCGGGCGCGTCGTGCTCAAGGCGAAGAACGGCAGCCACTCGATCGCACCGACCCGCCCGCCGCTGCGCGTCGTCCGCGCCATCTCACTGAGCGCGGCGGTCGGCGGTCCCGCATGGATCAGGACCTTGTCGCAGAATGCCGCGTCGAATGTATCGTCCGCAAAGGGCAGATCGCGAATATCGCCGACCTCGTACCGCGCATTCGTCGCTCCCGCCTTCGCCGCCCGCTCACGCGCCGTGGCGATGAACGCCTCGGTCGGGTCGATACCGGCAATGCGTCCCTCGGCACCAACGATCCCGATCAGCTCCGGCAGGGCGATCCCGGTACCACAGCCGCCTTCGAGGGTCGCGGAGCCTGCGGAAAGCGCCAGGTTCTCCAGCACCCATCTCCGGGCGTCACGAAACGCTGGCAGCGCGCCCATCGTCTCAAGGATGCCACCGATGCCCGCCACCGGTTCCGGCGGGAACTGGTTGAGGGTGCCGAAGAAGTCCGAACCCCATTCCTGCGTCGTGTGCGATTGCTGCGTGGCCATCTGCTCTCCAATCTACGAGGTGCGGCGACATGCGCGACGATGTTGCCCCATTGTCCGCACCGCGCGCGCGCCGCGCTACGGGGAAAACCCTGCATCGCACGGAGCGGTTGCAGGGCAGGGGGCCTTCCTATTGGGAAGGCTGCGGTTGCTCAACGCACAGCGATGCGACCCATCGCAAACCGGCGTGGGCTTTCGGGAACAGACGCATCAGCCGCGTGCGCTGCGTGATTTCTTTCTTTGGGCGTAGTCAGCCATCTCGACGATGAGCCAGTCGGGAGCGTCGGTCACCTTGGATCATGGCTCTCGTGGCGATTCGGTCGGTCAATGCCGCGCAGGACATCACGAACGAAGGCGAGACAGGGTGCGGCAACGCCGAGGCGCTCGGCACGCGCGACGATGTCGCCAAAGACTTCCTCGACTTCCATCGGTCGCCCCGCGAGATAATCCTGCACCATCGACGGCTGGCTGCGCGGGCCGGTGCTCGGCGGGGGCGGCGGTGGAAGCTTCGCGACGGTCTCCTCGATGGTCTGTTCAACATAGGTGCGCATCGGCGGGAAGTTCGGGTAGTTCCCCACCTCGACGCCGCCCGCCCGCGCAATCGCCGCCGTCTCGCGGACGAGCGTCAGATAGGCCCGCATCAGGTCCGGATCGAAGGACATCAGTGGCGCGGTCGGCCCGAGCAGGAGCGAGACCCCGAAGACGCCCGTCGCATTGCACGCCTTCGACCAGAGGATGCTGCGAATATCGGCCGGGGCTTCGGCCGGGATGTCCGCTGCACGCAACGCAGCGACCGCCGCCTCGACGCGCGCGGACTGACCACCAGCAAACTCGCCGAAATAGGTCATGCCGAGGCTGGTGACGCGGATGCGCCCATTCTCCTTGCGCTGCGCGCCGAGGATGGTTGCCGCACCAATGACCCGCTCCGGGCCGAAGGCGTCTGCCAGCAGGTCATCTTTGACGACGCCGTTCTGCACCCCGGCGACCCATGCCGCGTCATCGTCCACGGCGGGCCATGCCGCGCGTACCTGTGCGATTGCCCCCGCGAGGTGATGCGCTTTGGTGGTGAAAATCACGCCGCTACCGGCAGGCAATTCGCGCGGATCGGTCGTCACCCCCACCGTTCCGGGTTCCGCCGGGAGACGGGAGACCGGCACCGTATGCGTGACCACCTCTTCGAGGCGAATCGACCCCGCCACCAGCAGTTCAGTTGCGGTCTGCGGCGTTGCCAGCAGAATGACGGGGTGCCCATTCCGCGCCAGCAGCGCGGCGAACGCCTGACCGAGCGACCCCGCACCGACGAAAACGAGCGTGGAGACGGATGATTGCGCTATCAAATCTCTCTCCTCCGACACGACCGGGGCTCGATGCCCCATTGAGCCCACGAAATTCCTCACGTTCGGAGCCATCGCCCATAGACCAGGGAATGTATCAGGTTTATGCAGCGATGGAGAGGGGAGCACAACGTTTTGTTTGATGCTTCTCGCTGTTCAGTGATCCCATTGCGCGCGGAATCCGGCAGCCATGACGATGCATGGGAGGGCTATCCCCACCACGCAATCCCTCGTCCTTACCCCGACAGGAGCTTTTGCGTCGATGATTATTCGTATTCATATGTATTCAGATATAATAATACAAATATATATTTCTGTCGATTTTTGTTCTTTACTCGGTTACACTTGGCGGCGTTGTGCTGCCGCAAATGTGATGTGTTGCCCTTGCCCACCAAGGAGACCTCTCGATGGCCCGCCGCTTCGTCGCTGCCTTGCTCCTCTTCTTGCTTGCCTTTCCCCTCCTGCCTACAATGGATGTGAGTGCTGCGGCGTTCACCGTGACGAATATCTCTGAAAGCGGCCCGGGCTCCTTGCGGCAGGCGATCGCCGACAGCAACGCGACTCTCCCCGGCGTCACAAACACGATCACCTTCGACCCTGCCGTGTATAGCGTGCCGCAGACGCTCACCCTGATAACCGGAGTCTTGACGCTGACCAGGAGCGTGACGATCACGGCACCTCCTGCGAGGCTCACGCTCAATGCCAATGGCAGCGGCGGCGTCTTCAGCGTGGGCAGTGGTGTGACGGCGATGCTCTCCAACCTGACGATCACCAATGGTGCCGCCAGCCCCGGCGGCGGTATCGCCAATAATGGCACCCTCACCGTAACGGACTGCACCATCAGCAACAACACCAGCGGCAATGGTGGCGGCATCTCCAACAACACGGGTTCGCTGACGGTGACGAGCAGTATCCTGAGCGGCAATACTGCGAGCGGCAGTGGCGGCGGTATCTTCAATAGCAGTGGCACGGTGAGCGTGACGAACAGCACCCTCTCCGGGAATTCGGCGGGCGGCACGGGCGGCACCGGCGGCGGCATCTTCAACGGTGGCACGCTCACGGTGACGAGCAGCACCCTGAGCAGTAACACCGCCCCCGGCAATGGCGGCGGCATCGAGACGACAACGAGCGCGACGACGACGGTGGCAAGCAGCGTCGTGAGCGGCAACTCCAGCGGGGACACAGGCGGCGGCATCGAAAAAACCGGCAATGGGGGAATGGTGACGGTGACGAACACCACCATCACCGGCAACACCGCGAAGAGAGGCGGCGGTTTCTCCAGCGCCGGCTGGTTTAGCGTGTCGAACAGCACCATCAGCGGGAACACCGCGACCACCTTTGAAGGAGGGGGCATCTACAATTCTTGTTCCTTAATCCAACGATAAATAACAGCACTATCAGTGGCAACACTGCACCTGGCATATCCATCGGCCAAGGCGGCGGCATCTACGCCCAGGAGGGCTTGACTCTCAACAACACGATCGTCTCCGGTAATACTGCGCACACCGGGCCGAATACCGCGACCAATTCTGGCCGCGTGATCAACCAGAATCACTCGCTGATCGGTGGCACCCCGCTGCTCGCGCCCTTCGGTGACTACGGGAGCGCAACGATTCTGCCCGGTGGCGGTCACCTCCAGACCTACGCCCTCCTCCCCGGATCCCCTGCTATCGATGCCGGTGACGCCCCCACCTGCGCCGCCCTCCCCGGCGGTGATCTTGACCAACGGGGCCAGGCGCGCGTCGGCACCTGCGACATCGGCGCTTTCGAGTCGCAGGGATTCACCTTCTCCTCTCCGACCGGCAGCGGCCAGTCCGCCGTTCGCTCCACCGCCTTTGCCCAACCTCTCACCGTCACCATCGCCGCCAACAACGCCAGCGAACCCGTCGCAGGCGGGGTCGTCACCTTCACCGGACCACCGACGGGCGCGAGCATCCAGCCCGTCACCGTGACCGCCACGATCACCTCGGGCATCGCCAGTGCGAGCGTGACCGCCAATGGGACGGCAGGCCCGTACACGGTCACGGCCACAGCGTCCGGTGTCCCCAGCGCGACCCCGACCACCTTCACCCTCACCAACTTCGCCCCCATCACGCTCACCCCCGCGTCTCCGCTGCCGGGCGGCACCGTCGGCACTCCCTCCACCGCCACCTTCGTCGCCACGGGCGGCACGAACAGCGGCTTCACCTACGCCGTCACGGTCGGTACCCCACCGCCCGGCCTCACCCTCAACGCCGCCACCGGCGTCCTCTCCGGCACCCCGACCGCGCAGGGCACCTCCACCTTCACCGTGACCGCCACCGATGACGGGACACACACGGGCAGCCTGGCATACAGCCTGACCATCGCCAAGGCAGCCACGACGACGACCGTCACGAACCAGAGTGCCATCGACAGCACGAGCGACCAATCCGTCACTCTCTCTGCCGCTGTCGCGATCAATCCGACCAGTACGATGATCGTCAACACCGGCACGATTACCTTCAAGGTCTTCAACGGTGCCACCCAGGTCGGCGCTACTGCCTCCTCAGGTACGGTCAGTGGCGGCACCGGCACCGCGAGCTACACCCTCCCCGGCGGCACGCCCCCCGGCGTCTACACGATCGCCGCTACCTACAACCCCGGCGCGGACTACCTCACCAGCAGCGACGCCACCCACACCCTCACCGTCACCCCCGGCCCGACCACCCAGTTCACCGTGTCGGGATATACGACTCCGACGGTCGCGGGGGTGAGCCATAGCTTCACAGTGACCGCGCAGGACGCACTGGGCGTCACCACTCCCGCTTACACCGGCACCATTCACTTCACCAGCAGTGACGCGCAAGCGGCCTTCGCGACCAACGATGTCACCCTCACCAGTGGCATCGGATCATTCTCTGCCACCCTCAAGACGGTTGGTGCGCAGACAATCACCGCCACTGACGGGGGGATCACCGGCAGCCAGTCCGCGATTCAGGTCACGCCCGCAGCAGCGAACGCGATCACCGTGATGGCGGGCGATGCCCAGAGCGCGACGGCAGGCAGCACCTTCGCCACGAATCTGCAAGCGAAGGTGACCGATTTCTTCGGCAACGTCGTGCCAACGGTTTCGGTGACCTTCATCGCACCGGGGAATAACGCGAGTGGCACCTTCGCCGCACCCGGGAACGGGACGACGGCAAGTGTGATCACCGACCCCCAGGGGATCGCGACCGCACCGGCCTTGACCGCAAACTTCGTGGCGGGCAGCAACACGGTGACCGCGAGGGTGGCAGGAGTGGCGACGCCCGCGACCTTCACCCTCACCAACCTCGCGCCGACGATCACCCTGAGTGCGCTCAGCCCTTCGACCGCGACGGTCGGGGTGGTCTTCCCCAACCAGACGATCACCGCCAGTGGTGGCACGGCAGCGTATACCTTCGCCGTCACGAACGGCGCGCTGCCTGCCGGGTTGACCCTCAATACAACGGGGCTGCTGCACGGCACGCCGACCGGGGTGGGACCGTTCAGCTTCACGGTGACGGCGACGGATGCCAGCACGGGAACGGGCGCACCCTACACCGGCAGCGGGTTCTACACCGGGACGGTGGCAACCCCGACAATCACCCTCAGTCCGACGAGCCTGCCCGGTGGGGTAAAGACCCAAGCCTATCCCGCGCAGACCCTCACCGCTTCCGGTGGCGTTGCACCCACGACTTTCGCCGTCACCACAGGAGCACTACCCGCCGGTCTGACGCTCAACTCGACCACGGGCGTCCTCTCCGGTACCCCGACCGCGACCGGCACCGCGACCTTCACCGTCACCGCGACCGATCATAACGGCTTCACCGGCAGCCAGAGCTACACGCTCACGATCACTGCCGCTCCCTTAACGAGCATCGCACTCACCTGTGGCAGCACGCCTGCGACCGTCCCCGCCGGTGGCACGCTGCAATGTACGGTCACCGGCACCTACGCCGATGGCGCAACCCAGGACCTGACGAGTCAGGTGACCTATGCCTCCGACAATACGAACATGGCAGCGGTGGATGGGACCGGGAAGATCACGGCGGGGCCGCTGCCGGGCACGGCAACGATCACGGTGACGATGGGGGCGGTGACGCAGCACCTCGTGGTGACGGTGACGCCGCCCGGGGGAAAGGTCGTGGCACCGGACCCGCGAGCGAGCGGGACGGGAGGGAGTACTCCCAGCGCACCGGATAGTCGCGGCAGTGGCGCACCCGCCGCTCCCCCTGGACCCGTTCCCGGGCGGTAATCAACCGCAGGCATACGAGAAAAGGCGGGGAGTGATCCCCGCCTTTTGCGTGGGGCTTCCTGGCCGTGGATTTACTCAGTTGGACCATCGCATCAACGATGGACGAAGCCTCGGATCATCGTGCGTGAATGGCGAAAATGCGTAAACAGCCAAATTTCGCTTTCTTCGCACGTGTGCAGATATATCTACACGTACGAACCGTACGGTCGCGCGACTCAGCGCGACCGATACCGTTGCGCCTGCTGTTGGGCGGCCGCAACTGCGGCATGCCGCGACTCATAGGACCCACTCTCCGCAAGCACCAACGGATGAAGGTCATTGCCACCGCGCTGGATATGAAAGACGACATAGCGGCGGTTGTGATGACGCACGGTGAAGGCGGTACTTTCATCCACAGGGAAAATCGGGAAACTCTCTTCTTTCACGGGCACTGCTCCTCGTATCTTGTATTGCATTGCGACGTATCGATAGTACCGTAGCATGGGTCCTCACGCGATACCACGATATGTAAATGAAAATCGCGATTTAGCAGTGAACAGTCATCGAATGCGAACCGAAATGTCTTGACGCCGTCGGTCTTTCACAGGTACACTACACGTCTGTCCGCGCGGCTGCGGCGTTTGATGGTGTCTACGAGAGCAGGGAGAAGACCCGCAGATGGCTAACCACACTGGTCCGAAGGCGAAGGAGATGCGCCGCTTCGGCATGGCGCTGACCAACTCGCCGAAATACGTCAAAATCCTCAAGCGGCATCCGAACCCGCCGGGCACCTCGCCCCAGGGCAATCGCCGCCGCCCGAAGCAGTCCGAGTACGCAAAGCGGCTGATCGAGAAGCAGAAGCTGCGCTATATCTACAACGTACTCGAAAAGCAGATGATGAATTACATGAAGGAAGCGGTCGCGCGCCCCGGCAATAGTGGCGTGGTGCTCGTCCAACTCCTCGAATGCCGCCTCGACAATATCGTCCATCGCCTCGGTATCTCCACGACGATCTGGGGCGCGCGCCAAATCGTCAACCACGGGCATATTCAGGTCAACGGCAAGAAGGTCGACATTCCTTCTTACCGCGTCCAGCCCGGTCAGACGGTCACGGTCGCACCGAAAATGCGCGAGAACCCGGACGTTCTCGATTCGCTGGATCAGCACGCGAGCGTTCCGCCGTACCTGACATTCGATCGCAATACGATGTCCGGTCGCCTCGTCATGGTGCCGGAACGTCAGGACATCCCGATCATCGTGGATGAGCGCTTGATCGTCGAGCACTACTCCCGCCGCGTCTGATCGCGAATTTCCCCTATACACAAAAGAGGAGGCATTCTGCCTCCTCTTTTTCTTTCTCCATTTTAGCGACCATGCCATCCGCACCTGCGTCTTCCTGTGATACGATGGTGAAACCATGCAGTTGTGTCCACTTGAAGCGGTAGGAGGGATTCTCATGCCTGCCAGTCCGACGACGCTTGCGGAGTTGGTGCGCGATGTCGCCCGTGAGAACGGGACGAAACCGGCGATCATTTTTCAGGACGCCCCGATCAGTTACACCGATCTCGACGCGGCCATCGAGCGGGCAGCCAATGGCCTGGCGGCACGCGGGATCGGGTACGGCGACCGCGTCGCCATCATGCTGCCGAACATCCCGCAGTTCGTGATCGCCTATTACGCCGTCATGCGCATCGGCGGGACGGTCGTACCGATTAACGTTCTTTACAAGGGCGAGGAAATCGCCTACGTCCTCAACGACAGCGAGGCGAAAGCGCTCGTCATCTATGAGGGGTTCTACGCCGGTGCGGCGGCAGCCCTGCCGGAATCGCCCTCGGTGCAGCAGGTGATCTTTGTCGGCACGGGCGCGACCCCGGAAGGCACCACATCCTGGGGCGCACTGGTGGATGGATCAGCGCCGGAACGTGCGCCCGTGGCGATTGCGCCGGAGGA
Organism: uncultured Chloroflexia bacterium; assembly: GCA_963763655.1. Taxonomy (GTDB): domain Bacteria; phylum Chloroflexota; class Chloroflexia; order Thermomicrobiales; family JALYUS01; genus JALYUS01. The sequence continues at coordinate 138,502 of CAVXPY010000043.1, read as the reverse complement.
CATCGCAACGATCTGCTATACCTCCGGCACGACGGGCCGCTCCAAGGGGGCGATGCTCTCGCACCGAAATTTCCTCGCGAACTGCGCGCAGCTAGACCGCCTGCCCCGTTGCCACGCGGAATCGGACGACCGCGTCGTCGTCGTCTTGCCGCTCTTCCACATCTACGCGATGAATGTGGGCATGAACGCCATGCTCCGCGTCGGGGCGACGATGGTGATCATCCCCCGCTTCGAGCCGACCGCCGTCCTCGAACAAATTCAGATGCATCGCTGCACCGCGCTCTACGGCGCGCCACCGATGTATGTCGCGTGGGTCAATCATCCCGACCTGCACACCTACGATTTCTCCAGCCTGCGCTTCGCCTTCTCCGGTGCGGCGGCCCTGCCGATTCAGATATTGGACGGCTTCCGCGAGCGGACGGGTGTGGAGATCGTCGAGGGGTACGGCCTGACGGAGACCTCGCCCGTGACGCACAGCAACGGCTCCGGGCCAATCAATAAGCCCGGCTCGATCGGCCCGCCGATCCCCGGTGTCGAGGTGCGGCTCGTCGATGATGACGACCACGATGTGCCGCTCGGTGCGGAAGGCGAGATCATCTGCCGGGGCGAGAACATCCTCGTCGGCTACTGGCGCAATCCCGAAGCGACCGCCGAGGCATTGCGCGGCGGCTGGTTCCACACGGGCGACATCGCCACCGTCGATGCGGATGATTACTACACCATCGTGGACCGCAAGAAGGACATGATCAACGCGGGCGGCTTCAAGGTCTGGCCGCGCGAGGTCGAGGAGGTCCTCTACCGGCACCCGGCGGTGCAGGAAGCCGCAGTCGTGGCGATGCCCGATGCCTACACCGGCGAGCGCCCGATGGCCTTCGTCGCCCTCAAGAATGGACAGGCCACCACCGCTGACGAACTGATCGCCTATTGCCGCACCCATCTGGCGACCTACAAAGCGCCACGGCATATCGAGTTCCGCGCCGAGCTCCCGAAACTACCGACCGGCAAGATTCTCCGTCGCCTCCTCCGCGACGACGCGAAGAACCTCGCCACCGTCTCCGGCACGTAATCGAGGGATTTGAACCACGAAGACGCGAAGAACACGAAGCTGAAGGGAGAAGGGAAAAAGAACAAAGAGGAAAACATTCTCTCCTTTCCCTCTTCGTGTTCTTCGCGTCTTCGTGGTTTGTCCCCTTTCTCTTCGGTTCAATCGGTTTCGAGGGAGGGGCCATAGTCCTCTCCCTCTCGGAGGGATTATGAGCGACACGATTCGGACAGTTGCGGTCCTGGGGGCCGGGACGATGGGAGCGGCGATTGCCGGGCATTGCGCGAACGCGGGGTTGCGGGTGACGCTCCTCGACATCGCGCCGGACGCGCTCACCGCGGAGGAGAGCGCGAAGGGTCTGACACTGGACAATAGGGCGGTGCGCAACCGCATCGTGCGGGCCGGGTTCGAGCGGATGACGAAGTCGCGCCCCGCATCGCTCTACAGTGCCGCTGTGGCAGACCGGATTACCCTTGGCAACTTTGCGGACGACTTCGCGAAGGTGGGTGAGGCAGACTGGATCATCGAGGTCATCATCGAGCAATTGGCCGCCAAGCAGGCGGTGATGGCCCGTATCGAGGCGGCGCGCAAGGCGGGCAGCATCGTCACCTCCAACACGTCCGGCATCCCCCTACATCAGATCGCGTCGGGTCGCGCGGCGGAGTTCCGTCGCCACTTCCTCGGCACCCACTTCTTCAACCCACCCCGCTACATGAAACTGCTCGAAATCATCCCGACCGATGAAACGGACCCGGCAATCGTCCAGCAGATGCGACGCTTCGCGGAACGGACGCTTGGCAAGGGTACCGTCCTCTGCAAAGACACGCCGAACTTCATCGCCAACCGCATCGGTACCTACAGCGGCATGACCGGGATGCACTACGCCTTCGCTCATGGCTTCTCCATCGAGGAAGTAGACACCGTCACCGGGCCGCTGATCGGCAGACCAAAGACCGCCTCGTTCCGCCTCGCGGACCTCGCAGGCGTGGACATCATGGTCGATGTCGCGGAAAACCTCTACGATCTCGTCCCGGATGACGAGTCCCGCGATCAGTATCGCGTGCCCGACGCAGTTAAGCGCATGGTCGCGGCGGGGCGGCGCGGCAACAAAGTCGGGGCAGGCTTCTACAAGCGGGTGGATGGCCCCGGCGGCGCGCGGGAATTTCAGGTTATCGACCTCGACACGCTGGAATACCATCCACCGCAGACGCCGGAGATTCCCTTGCTGGCCGAAGCGGGAGCGATCCGCGATCTCGGCGAGCGGCTCCGCTTCATCATGGATGGCGCGGATGCGGGCGACCGCTACGCCCAACTCGTGGAAGCGACGATCATCCCCACCCTCGCCTACGCGGCACGACGGGTACCGGAAATCAGCGATGACATCGTCGGCATCGACGCCGCGATGACGTGGGGCTTCGCCCAGGAGAGCGGGCCGTTCGAGACCTGGGACGCCCTCGGGGTCGCGGAAACCGTCCTGCGTATGGAGCGGCACGCTATTGTCATCGCCCCCTGGGTGAAAGAGATGCTCGCTGCGGGAAACGCAACCTTCTATCGTCACGGGGAGCGCGGCGTGGAAGCGTACAGCCCAATTACCAAGGGGTACGAGCCAATCGCGCGCGATCCCGATACCATCGATCTCGCGGCACTCAAAGCAGCGGGAAAGGAAGTGGCGCGCTCCAGGGGTGCGAGTCTCATCGACCTCGGCGATGCCGTCCTCTGTCTGGAGTTCCACAGCAAAGCGAACGCGGTCGGTCAGGACGCGATGGAGTTGCTCGGTCGCGCCTTGACAATGCTCGAAGAAGACGATTCCTGGCGTGCGATGGTGATCGGCAACCAGGGGGAGTATTTCTCTGCCGGGGTGGACCTGCGCGAGGTCGGCGCAATCGCAATGAGCGGCGAGGCCGATGGATTGGCGGACTTTCTCCGTGCGGGGCATCGCCTCGTCCAGCGCCTGCGTTTCGCGCCAAAGCCGGTCGTGGCGGCACCCTTCGGAAACACCCTCGGGTTGGGCGTCGAACTCGCACTCGCCTGTGCGGGCATCTGCGCCGAGGGCGAGACGTACATGGGGCTGGTCGAGGCAGGCGTCGGGCTAATCCCCGGTGGCGGCGGATGCAAAGAGTTGGTGCGCCGCATCGTCTCGCCGCAGATGCACGTCGCGGGGGCCGATCCCCTCCCCTATTTGCAAAGGATTTTGGCGACGATTGGGCAAGCGCAGGTGAGCAGCAGCGCCCTCGACGCGCGCGCCCTCGGCTACCTCGGCGATCACGATCGCATCGTCCTCGGGCGCGACCGCCTGCTGGCGGAAGCGAAGCGGATGGCGCTCGATTTCGCGGATGCAGGCTACCAGCCACCACTGCCCGGCACGCATTGCTACGCCGCCGGGCAGGGCACGCTCGCCGCGCTCCTTGTCGGCATCCATCAGTACCGGGAAGGGCGCTTCATCTCCGCGCACGATGCAACGATCTTGCGGGAACTGGCGACGATCCTCTGCGGCGGCAATCTCTCCGCGCCGCAGTGGGTGGATGAGGAGTACATCCTCCGGCTCGAACGCGAGGCATTCCTGCGGCTCCTTCAAAACCGCAAGACGCAAGAACGCATCGCACATTTGTTGGAGACGGGAAAACCGCTACGGAATTAGTAGTCAGTAGTCGGTAGTCAGAGGGGAACCGGATTCACTGACTACTGACTACCGACTAGACTACTCAGGAGGAGCCGAGATGGTCAAAGAGGCAGTCATCGTGGCAGGGGCGCGGACGGCGGTGGGGAAAGCGCCGCGTGGGACGCTCCGGGCGACACGACCGGACGATATGGCGGCGACGGTGCTGGCTGAAGTCGTCCGGCGGGCCGAGGGGTTGGACCCCGCCGAGATCGAGGATGTCGTGCTCGGCTGCGCGATCCCGGAGGGTGAGCAGGGCATGAATGTCGCGCGGATCGCGGCGATCCGCGCGGGCCTGCCCGACAGTGTCGCCGCGCAGACCGTCAATCGCTTCTGCTCGTCCGGGCTGCAAACGATCGCGCAATCCGCCGAGCGGATCATAGCGGGCTTCGGGACATGTATCCTCGCGGGCGGGACGGAGAGCATGAGCCTCGTGCAGATCGCGACCATGCGGATGGCTCCGAACCCCACGCTCGCCGCCGAGTGCCCGGATGTCTATTTGAGTATGGGGTTGACAGGTGAGAACGTGGCACGGGAATTTTCGATCAGCCGCGAGGAACAGGACGCCTTCGCCTTCCGCTCGCACCAGCGCGCTGCCGCCGCCATCGACGCGGGCAAGTTCAAGGACGAGATCGTGCCGCTCCCGGTCACCACCGTCTGGGTGGACGATGCGGGCGAGGGACGGCACGCCGAAACGCTCTTCGCGACCGACGAGGGACCGCGCCGCGATACTTCGGTCGAAGCGCTCGGCAAGTTGCGACCCGTCTTCGCGGCGCGCGGCAGCATCACCGCCGGGAACTCTTCACAGACGAGCGATGGCGCGGCGGCGGTCCTCCTGATGGAGCGGGAGTTTGCCGAGCAGCACGGCCTCACGCCGCTCGCGCGCTTCGTTGCCTTCGCGGTCGCCGGTGTGCGCCCCGACGTGATGGGCATTGGCCCGCTCGTCGCCGTGCCGAAAGTCCTCAAACTCGCCGGGCTGACCCTCGAAGCGATCGACCTGATCGAACTGAACGAAGCGTTCGCCTCACAATCCCTCGCGGTCATCAGGGAACTTGGAATGGACAGCGAGAAGGTCAATGTGAACGGCGGTGCGATTGCCCTCGGTCATCCGATGGGCGCGACGGGCGCGAAGCTGACCGTCACACTGATTAACGAACTGCGGCGGCGCAATGGCCGCTACGGGATGGTGACGATGTGTGTGGGTGGCGGCATGGGTGCTGCGGGGATATTTGAACTGCTGAATTAGGGGGGGTTCCTTTCCTCACCCCCGGCCCCTCTCCATCGCCCGGAGACCGAGATAAAAGCAGGTATGTACGGCGATGGAGAGGGGTGCCTCACGGAAAATGGCGTGGTGTTCCCTGAACATCCCTTCTCCCCGTATTCGTATTTCTCCCCCTCTCCATCGCTGTACAAAACGCTATCATTCCTTGATCCGGGGGCGATGGAGAGGGGGCCGAGGGGTGAGGAATACTCTCCGTTACTTCTTCGGTGGTGCCGTCTCGAAGCCCGCGTCTTTCCAGCCACGGACGCCGCCGTCGATGATCGAAACGTCGGTGAAGCCCATATCCTTGAGGGATTTCGCGGAGAGCGCGGCCTGGCCGCCTGCGCCGCAGACAACGAGCACCTTCTGATTGCGGTCTTCGAGCGACGGATCGCGGACGGGCAGTTCCGTATCCGCCTTGATCTCCAATACCCCACGCGGGATGTTCCGCGCGCCCGGCACGGTGCCGCTCTCGGCAACCTCATCCGGCTCGCGCACATCGATGATCGTCGCCTTGCCGCTATCGACATCCGCCTTTGCGTCCTGGGGGCTGACGACGTTCACTTCGCTCCGCGCGTCTGCCACCATCTGCCGAAATGTCTTTCCCATGTGGTGATCCTCTCTGTCTCGGTCCGTTGTCCCCCGCCCGCCAGCCGGTACGGGGCAATTCGAGTATACCGCAGCCGGTAGTCAGTAATCAGTAGTCAGTAGTCAGTAGTCAGTAGTCAGAAAAAGGGCCGCCTGTTCTTATGCACGTATCGACAGAAAAACCGGAACGCCACGCCTGCCATCGTGTGGTGCATCCGAAAACTGACTACTGACTACTGACTACTGACTACTCGCTCGTGCTACAATCCAGCGTACGCTACGGCAGGAAGGAGTGACCACGTGGGCCGTGTTCAGGAGTACGCGGGCGCGGTTTTGGACCGTGTGGGTGAGGTGATTGTCGGGAAGCGAGAGGTCGTGGACCTCGCGCTCGTTGCGTTGCTCTGTGAAGGGCATATTCTCCTCGAGGATGTTCCCGGTGTCGGCAAGACCACCCTTGCCCGGTCGCTCGCGCGCGCCATCGGCGGCGAGTTCCGCCGTATCCAATGCACGCCGGACCTGTTGCCCTCCGACATCAGCGGCCTCACCTACTTCAATCAGCGCGCGCAGGAGTTTCAGTTCCGCCCTGGCCCCGTCTTCGGGAACATCGTTCTTGCGGACGAGATCAACCGCGCGACGCCGCGCACGCAGTCCGCACTCCTCGAAGCGATGGAGGAACGGACGGTGACGGTCGAGAACGACACGCTCCCGCTCCCCCGCCCCTTCCTGCTGATCGCGACGGAGAACCCCATCGAACTGGAGGGGACCTTCCCGCTCCCGGAGGCGCAACTGGACCGCTTCTTCCTCAAACTCAAAATCGGCTACCCCGACGAAGCCGACGAAGCGGCGATTCTCACCCGTTTTCAGGACGCGAACCCGCTCGCGGACTTGCAGCCGGTTGGCAATATCGCGGACTTCCCGGCGTTGCAGGCAGAAGTGCGCGCAGTCCATGTCGATGACGAACTCCGCCAGTACGTCACGCGGATCGTCCGGGGCACGCGGTCGCACGAGTCGATCGCGCTCGGTGCCTCGCCGCGCGGCTCACTCGCTCTCTATCGCGCCGCACAGGCGTACGCTGCCGTGCGCGGGCGGGACTACGTCACGCCGGAGGACATCAAGGAACTCTGGGCACCGATCCTGACCCACCGCATCATTCTTTCCTCCGAAAGCCGTCTGCGCGGCCGCAGCATCGAGAGCATCCTGCGCGATGTCGTCGCGCAGGTGCCTGTGCCGGTCGAGGCTGTCTAGCGATGGGCACCGGGGCGATCTACGGTCAGGCATGGGTCACAGGTTCGGTCATCGTCATCCTCGTGGGTATGATCCTCGGTCAGCCCGCCGTGACGGTGATCGGCACCATCACCCTCCTGACGCTGGCGCTCTCGTGGTTCTGGAACAAGCATGTGCTGGATCGCCTGATCTTCGAGCGGAAAACGGACGCCGATCGCTGCTTCGCAGGCGAACTCCTGCATCTCACGCTCCGCATGACGAATAAGAAGCTCCTGCCGATGCCGTGGGTGCGCGTCGAGGATGCCGTCGCCGCGAAGGTGCGTGTCAGAGATTGGGAGGCGTTCCAATCCGAATCTCCGGGCACGCAGATCGTCTCCTTCTTCACGGCGCTCCGCTGGTACGAGCGCATCACCTGGCACCTCACCATCTACTGCCCGCAGCGCGGCTACTATCGGATCGGCCCCGTCACCGTGCGCGCCGGGGACCCGTTCGGCTTCTTCTCACACCGCCAATCGCTCCCCGGCGAGCAATACCTGACGGTTTATCCGCGCCTCGTCGTCCTCGATGATCTCGGTTTACCGCCCCGCCATCTCCTCGGCGAAACGAATGTGCGCCGCACCGTCATCACGGACCCGACGCGGATCATCGGCACGCGGGAGTATCACCCGGAAGACCCCTTCAAGGCGATCCACTGGAAAGCGTCGGCGCGCGCGGGGAGCTATCAGACAAAGGTCTACGAGCCGACCGCCGATCTTCAGATCGCGATCTTCCTCAATCTCGATACGGTGACGCGGTATTACGAGGGCGTCGATCAGGAGCATCTCGAACGGGCGATCAGCGTCGCCGCCTCCATCGCCCAGTGGGCGGAAGCGGAGAAATACGCCGTTGGTATCTTCGCGAACGGTCTTCTCGCCCAGACGGACCAGATGCTGCGCATCCCACCGGGTCGGCGCGAGGATCAGTACGTGCGCATCCTCGAAGGATTGGCGCGCCTGACTCCCTTCACCTACGTGAACATCGCGGGCACCCTCGAACAGGAGTCGCCGCGCTTTCCGTGGGGCAGCACGGTAATCGTCGTGACGATGACGATGAGTGACGCGCTCCGTCGGGCGCTCGCCAATCTCGTCCAGCGCGGCCTCCGCGTCGTGATCGTTGCCCTCGGCTTCGTGGACGACCCCGGACTGCCCGGCATTATTGTCCATCGCCTCTCGTGGCAGGCAATCGACACGGCGACGAAACCCCACCTCGATTCAGTCGAAGAGGCCGCAGGATGAACAGCTATGTCGGGCGTCTGCTGAAGACGTGGGATTGGCGCTCTGCCGCCTTGAGCTTCGCCTTGATCTCGGCGGAGGCGATGCTCGTCACGCTCGTTGTCGGTCTGATCGAGGCACCAGGGACGGTGTCGACCGGAGGGGCCGCTGGCATCAACCCGCTGGCAATTCTCGGCGTCATGTTGCTGGCGGCGGCCATTCCGCGCATCGTCGAAGCGTTCCAGTTGTGGAGCCCCGATTACGAAGTCGCGATCGGTGTTGGCGTCGTCGTCACCCTCGTCGGTATGCTCTACGTCGGGGCATTCAACCACTATGCACCGTGGGATACGGTGTGGCTGCGTGAGGCGCTGCACGGGTTCATTTTTCGTGCGACGACGGCACAGACATCGGTCTGGCTCATCCTGTTCATCGTCGTCTATGCCTGGGCGCGCGGGCGGCTACGTGAGACACCATCACTCGACACCACCTACACGATGCTCCGGGTCGGGGTGATCGTCGTCGCAGTGACGACGATCCTGACGGTCACGGCTCAGGAGACGGCGACGCCGGGGCGCGCCTACGTCCGCATCCTCGTCATCGGCTTCTTCTTCTTCGCCCTCAGCGCCGTGACCCTCGCGCGGCTCCAGGTCGAAGGCTTGCGCGCCCAGGGGAAACTGGGGCCACAGTGGCTCGGGCCGCTCGTCCTGCCGGTCGCGCTCATCCTGCTCGTCGGCCTCCTTACGGCGGCGATTCTCTCGCACACCTTCCTTGAGACCGTTACGACGATCCTTCATCCCTTCTTCGTCGTGCTGAACTGGATCCTCGAAGTGATTATCGCCGTGATCAGTTGGATCGCTTATTTCTTCTATCTCGCGCTCAGCACGCTCGTCAATAAGATTACGGGGGGCCGGGTGGTCGATCTCCCCCGCCCCGCCGCCGCCCCGCGCGATGTTGCGGATCAGGCAAATCACAAAGTGGGGTCGCTCCCTGATTCTATCCGTTTCATCCTTCTCGCCTTCGTCCTCGCCGCGATCGTGCTGCTCCTCACCCGATTCCTCTTCCGCCGCCCCACCCGTCGGCAGCGCGGGAATGAGGAGCGAGAATCGGTGATGGATTGGAACGAAGTGGGCGCGGGCCTGAAGGGGATGCTCGCCAATCTCGCCGCCCGCCTGCGCCGGAAGGGGAACGATCCCTGGGCCAACCTGCGGGGCGATCCACGCTGGGAACATACCCTGAAGATTCGCACGCTCTATACGCGCCTCCTGCATCGGGGCGCGCGGGCGGGTGTACCGCGCGCGCCATCCGACGCGCCGCGCGAGCACGTCCCGCCGCTCCGCAAAGTCTACCCACACGCAGACATGCCCTTACTCTCGATCACCGATGTCTACCGCGCCGCCCGCTACAGCGACCGCCCCGCCACCGCCGCCGATGCCGCCGCTGCGGAGGCCGCATTCATTGCTATCGCTGAGAGCGGCGAGCAGCGCGACAGCGCGGCACTTGACAGCGGCAAGGGCCGGGAATAAAGAGTGAAAGTGCGAGATGCCATCAAACGACTAGGAGTTATGCAACTCAACAGAGAAAATCCAGTGGTAGCAGGCTTTCCAGCCTGCCCTTTCGCGGCGGGGAGGCAGGCTGGAAAGCCTGCTACCACCAGAAAAACCCACTACGTAAGTCCGATAAGGAGAGAGCAATGCACTACGCAGTCGTGATTACCGCCGGACCCCGAAACTACTCCGCATACGTGCCCGATCTTCCGGGCTGCGTCGCGACGGGTCGAACACTCGACGAGGTGCGCGCGAACATCCAGGGCGCGGTGGATATGCATGTCCGTGCGATGATCGAGGATGGTGACGCGCTCCCGGAATCTGACTCATTCGGCGAAACGGTCGAGGTACATCAACCTGCGGCTGTCGTCTGATAATGCCGGATATAGCCTCACCGCATGTGCCCCCGGACGCGATCCCTGATGTACCAATTGTCGATCCCAACCAGCATATCGGCATCTACGTGCATATCCCCTTCTGTCAGAAGCATTGCCCGTACTGCGATTTCGCAGTCGTGGAGGGGATGCTGCATACCGCACCCGCGTATATCGACGCCCTCTGCGCGGAGATTCGCCAGGGAGCGGCCCGCCATGCCCCGAATCCGCCAGTCGCGACGATCTTCCTTGGGGGCGGTACACCGTCGCTCCTCCAGGCCGCGCAGGTGCGCCGCATCCTCGATACGATCCGCGACGCCTTCGATCTCCTCCCTGATGCGGAAATCACGCTGGAGGCGAACCCCGGCCCCTTGCGCCCACGCCACCTCGCCGGGTTCCGCGCGGCGGGGATCACCCGCCTCTCGATGGGAGTGCAGACCTTCAATGCGCGCGGCCTCGCGGCGCTCGGCCGGTTGCATACGCCCCAAGAGGGACGCGGAGCCATCGAAAATGCGCGCGCTGCGGGATTTGCGAGCGTCAGTGCGGACCTGATTTTCGGCTGGGAGCAGCAAACGCTCGATGAATGGCGCGCAGACCTCGAAACGGCGATCACGCTTCATCCACACCACATCTCCGCGTACGCGCTGACAGTCGAGGAAGGGACACCGCTCGCCCATGCGGTCGCTGCGGGCACGACATCGGTCGCGGATGAGGATTTGTATGCCGATATGTTCCTCGCCGCCGATGCGATGCTCACCGAGGCGGGATATGTGCATTACGAGACCTCGAACTACGCCCTCCCCGGCCACCGCTCCCGCCATAACTGCGGCTATTGGGTCAATGGCGATTATCTCGGCTTCGGTGTCGGCGCGCACAGTCATCGCCGGAACCGCCGTTTCTGGAATGTGCGGGACTTGCACGCATACCTGAATGGTGTACCCCTGAGCGCGGTTGAAACGGGTGCCGAGGAGATTTCTGAGGCGACTGCGCGCGCCGAAACGATGTTTCTTGGAATGCGTCTTGCAGAGGGTGTTACGGAAAGTGCCTTTTTTGATCGACACGGTTGCACTATCGATGCGGTCTATCGTCGTCAGCTTGCGGAATATGTAGCACGGGGATTTGTTATCCGCTCTGATGGTCGCATCGCGCTCAGCCCGGAGGCGCTGCTCTTCGCGGATGAGATCGCGGTACGATTTCTTGAAGGGGAAATTTCATGACCACCACACCATTACGAATCGCGCAAATCGCGCCACTGGCCGAACGTGTCCCACCACTCAAGTACGGCGGCACCGAGCGCGTCGTCGCGGCGCTCACCAACGAGCTTGTCCGGCGTGGGCACGATGTGACGTTATTCGCGACGGGGGACTCGGAGACACTCGCAACGCTTGATGCGCTCGTACCGTCGGGGTTGCGCCTCGTTCACGGCATTCAGATGCCGCGCGATATGCACCCACCGCAGATGATCGAACTGGGGCGCGTTTTCGAGCGCGCGGATGAGTTCGACGTCATCCACAGCCATGTGGACTTCTTCACGTTTCCTTTCGCTCGATTCGTCCGCACCCCCGTATTGACGACGATGCATGGGCGGCTCGACTTGCCGACGCTGCCAATGATCTTCGATGCCTACCCGGATGCCGCCGTGAATTCGATCAGCCGTCATCAGCGGCGTCCGATCCCGCAGGCGCACTGGGTCGGTAATGTCTATCACGGTCTCGACCTCGCACACTTGCGTGTCGGAGACGGCGGGGACGGGTACTTCGCCTTCCTCGGGCGTATCTCCCCGGACAAGGGAATCACCCAGGCGATCGCGATCGCGAAGCGCACGGGTATCCCGCTCAAGATCGCCGCGAAGGTCGATGACGATCACCCCGAATACTTCGATCTCATTGCGGATGAGATCGACGGCACCCTGATCGACTGGATCGGCGAAATCAGCGACGACGAAAAGAGCGACTTCCTCGGCAACGCGCGGGCGCTCCTTTTCCCGATCCAGTGGCCGGAGCCGTTCGGTCTCACGATGATCGAGGCGATGGCCTGTGGCACGCCGGTGCTCGCGACGCCCTGTGGCTCGGTGCCGGAAATCGTGATCGATGGCGTGACGGGCTACATCCGCCCGACCGTCGATGGACTGGTTGAAGCAGTCAGTCACCTCGACGCGATCGACCGCGCAACCTGCCGGGCGCAAGTCGAGCAGCACTTCTCCGCCCGCTCGATGGCCATCGGCTACGAGCATCTCTATGAACTGCTCATCAGCGAGCGCGCACAGCAAGAGACCCTGGTCCCGCTCCGGAGAGCTGAGTCGATGCAGATCGCTGATTGATACAAACCTTCTCCCCTTCCCCACTGGAGAAGGGGCCGGGGGTTAGGGCGAACCCTACCCGGTATTACGCCGGAAATGCATAATCCATCTGGATACCGTCTGAGCGCGTAATAGCGACCCGATAGGTGCGGGTGCTCGTGCGCGTCACCTCAATGTCCGCCTGTGTCCGGCCGTAGCGTACGCCGCGCACGCGGATGCACGAGAGCCAGGCAGGCAAGTCAGGCGCGCACAGCAATTCCCCTGTCCGACCATCCACATCCAGACCGAGCATGACCTGGACGAACGCGAAGGCGCTCGCGGCAGACCATGCCTGGGGCGAGCAACTGACGGGGTACGGTACGGGCGCGGCGGTCTCCGCGCTCCGGGCATAACCCGCGTACAACTCCGGGATGCGGCTGAGGGGTTGCGCCATTCCCGCCGCGAGCACTTGCTCGGCGATGGCGGTCGCCGCCGCGCGTTGCCCGCTCCGCTGCAATCCGAGGGCGATCAGGGCGTTATCATGCGGCCAAACGCTACCATTGTGGTAACTGTCCGGATCGTAACGCGTTGCATCGGCAGAGAGCGTACGCACCCCCCAGCCGGAGAGCATGTCCGACCGCAGGAGGCGTTGCGCAAGGATTTCCGCCCGATTTCCCGGTACGAGATCGCAATAGAGCAGGTGACCGGCATTCGAGACGACCGTGCGGACCGGGCGCTTCGCGCCATCGAGCGCGTAGGCGTAGCATCCCTCGTCCGGCAGCCAGAAATCGCGCTCGAACTGTGCCGCCAGTTCCGCCGCCTCCACGCGCAGTTGCGCCGCCCAGAGGAACTCACCCCGCCGCTCGACAATGTCCGCCAGCCACGCCTTCGCGGCGTAGACATATGCCTGCGCTTCCGCGAGGGCGACGGGCCGCAGCACGTCTGCACCGTCCGGGTGGTGCAGCGAGTCGTGGCTATCTTTCCACCCCTGGTTGGCGACGCCGTTGTGGGCGTACCGACCGAACTCGATGTAGCCGTCGCCATCGCTGTCGCCCCACTTGTCGCACCATTCGAGCGCGCGCCGCACATGCGGCAGCAAGTCATCGTAGAGCGCATCGGCATCAATCCAGCGCATCGTCTGCGCGAAGAGCATGACGAAGAGGGGGGTACTGTCCACGCTGCCGTAATAGGTCGAGAAGGGCACGATGCCGGTGCGTGAAAGCTCGCCCACCCGGATCTCGTGGAGGATCTTCCCCGGTTCCTCATCCCGCGCGCAGTTCACTTCCCGACCCTGATGAGCGGCGAGCGCACGGAGCGCGCCGACGGCAAAGCGGGGTGTGAGCATCAATGATTCGAGCGCGGTGATGCACGAATCGCGGCCGAAGGGCGCGACGAACCACGGGATACCCGCCGCCGGGACTTCCCCCGCTGCACAGGGCGTGAGGAGGGCGCGCAGATCACCCGCCGATCGGCGCAGTAACCGATTGAACGCGGCATTGTCGGTCTCGATCGTGGCGATCTCGTCGGTCCATTGACGGGCCAGCGTGCGTGCGGTGCGCAGTGAGGCCGCGATACTGCGGTCCGCCGCTGCCTCGGTCGCGCGTCCTGGCGTGATGAGGAACGACAACTCTTCCCGCGCCCCCGCAGACACCATAACCGTGAACGTCCAGCGCACACCCGGTGTTTGCCCACGGTGGCCCGTGCAGATCGGTGTCACATGCAGGGGGATATGGTTCGCCTGCACATCGGTCCAAAGGGGCAAGCCATCGAGTGTGTCATAGCGAAAGCGCACGCTCCGCTCCCCCATCTCAGGAGTATGCACGATCCCCCGGCGCTTCCCCGCATAAAAGCCGCGCACCGCGAACATATCGCGAAAATCCGCAGCTACCCAGAGCGTCACCCGCACCCGGCGCGGCGACGTGGTCGGGTTCCGGAGTGTCACATTGACATGAAGCGCATCGTCCACCACCGCCGAACGATGGATGGTGAGGCGGTCTCCGTCGGGGCAGCGCGCCGGCACGGTAGCGCGTGTGGAAACGACTGCCGGGCCAGGCCGGGTGCTCGTCCGCACGATGGGGCGATGGCCGTTGATCGTCAGGACGAAGCGGCTGAGGTAGCGCGTGTCGTGCTCGTACAGCCCGGAGCCGTGCGCGCCGGTGATGTCACCGCGCGCGTCACCGACGAGAAAGAGACCACCTTCCTTGAGGACGATGGGCGGAGCGATGGCGGCGGCAGGTGTGGGGTCGAGAACGGGAGAGGGAAAGGGGGCCGTACGCACGGGAGAAACGGTCTTCTGCGCCACGAAGATCGCACACTTTCTTGGCTTCCAAAAAAGAGAGTATCGGCCAGAGTATCGAGTTTCCTCGCATACTCTGACCGATATAACGAACGTACTGCGCATCCGTTACGGCATTCAGGCCATCAATATTGATCGGTGCCGAAAGCCGTCACGTCGTGAAAATCTGGAGTCGATTACGCAGAGGGCGTTGCCGCCGGTGCGTCAGCGACCTGAGCCAGTGCTTCCAGTTCGGGCGTGAAGGTGCGGGCGCGCTGCGTCTCCGCCATCTTCTGCTCGCGACGAACCTGCTTCTTGCTCACACCGCCGCCTTCTTGCGCGCTGCCGAGCTTGTTCATGAACCGCTCGACCTGACCGGCCGTGTCCACGATGCGCTGCTCACCACTATAGAAGGGGTGGCAGACCGAGCAAAGGTCGGTGCGCAGGGCAGGCTTCGTCGAACGTGTGACCCACGAGTTACCGCATGAGCACGTTACGACTGATTCAACGTAGTTGGGGTGAATTCCTGGCTTCATTCGAGTTCCTTCTCTTAGGACTAAGGACTTAGGACCCACGTTGGTCCGGATTCGCTTAGTCCTACTTGCTATCCTGCCGCGATCTGTGTCTCTTCGAGAGCAGCGCCCGCCGCGACCGCGTAAATGCTGACCTGCTTCTTGTACCGCCCGACATGCTCATACTTCACGGAACCACTGATCAGCGCGAAGAGCGTGTGATCGCGCCCGACACCGACATTGTTGCCCGGCATGATGCGCGTACCGCGCTGACGTACGAGGACTTCGCCGTCGTGGACGATCTGCCCGTCATAGCGCTTGACACCGAGCATCTTTGGCTTGCTGTCGCGACCGTTCCGGGATGAACCGACGCCTTTTTTGTGTGCCATTGCTTCCCTCCACGAGTAGTCAGTAGTCGGTAGTCAGTAGTCAGTGATCCCGTAGACGGTTGCAGGGTCGGTAGCCGGACGATTCTGACTCCTGACTCCTGATTACCGACTACTGGGCGACTCAGACAACAATATCCGTGACGGTCAGACGGGTAAGCTGCTGGCGGTGGCCCTTGAGGCGACGGTACCGCTTCTTCGCCTTCATCTTGAAGACGATCACCTTATCTGCCTTGTGCTGCGCATTGATGGTCGCCTTGACGGTTGCGCCGTCAACAATTGGCGTGCCAATCGTGGTGTTCCCTTCGCCCGCAACGAGCAAGACGCGCTCAAGCGTCACTTCGTCGCCCACGTCGCCCTCGAGCTTCTCGACCTCAATCGCCTGCCCGACGGTCACGCGGTACTGCTTGCCGCCCGTCTCGATCACCGCGTACGACACCGATGCCCTCCGTCACTGCGTAGGCGGTGAGATTTCCGCCCGCTTCATTGCGTACTCAGGCCACCGAATCCGGCGGCGCAAGGAAGCATGGTACGCCATCGCTCATCGCCTGTCAACGCTCGAAACTGCCGTCCCGCGATACGGTCTTCAAGCCATTTCGCGATACATAGTCTCAAACAGACCGGGCGCGGTGAATATTCCCGGTACAACGTATCTGGATGGGAAATAGTGGTCGCAGGTTTTATGAACATTGACAACTTGATTGGGTACTGGTGGGCGCGGGCTTCAGCCTGCGCCAGGCGCGGCAGGCTGAAGCCCGCCGCCACCCGCAATTGCCGGATGAAGTCGTTATTGTTCATAAAGCCTGCGACCACCGGATTCTTGCGTCTACAATCTGGCATCCTGAATCGCCTGCCAGATGCGCTCCGCGTGCAAGGGCATGTCGAGATGCCTGATGCCGAAGGGTGCAAGCGCATCCAGCACCGCGTTGACGACTACGGGCGGCGCGCTGACCGTCGCCAATTCGCCGATCCCCTTCGCGCCGAGCGGGTTGAATTGCGTCAGTGTTTCCGTTTGCGCGGTTGCGAACTGCGGGAAGGCGCGCGCGGTCGGCACCGCATAATCCATCAGCGATCCGGAGACGAGTTGGCCGCTCGCGTCGTAGACGACTTCCTCCCAGAGCGCCTGCGCGATGCCCTGCGCAAGCCCACCGTGCAGTTGGCCCTCGACGAGCAGCGGGCTGATCACCCGGCCGCAGTCATCGACAGCGAAATAGTCGCGCAGCGTCACAATCCCGGTCTCCGCGTCTACCTCGACGACGCAGATATCCGCGCTGAACGGGAAGGCGGACATCTCGGGCCGGAAGAACTCGACCGATTCGAGGCCGGAGGTGATCTCCGGCGGCAGCCGCTGACTGTAGGCCGCGCTGGCGATCTCCTTGAGGGTGACGGAGCGATCCGGCGTGCCGGTGACCCCGAACCGCCCGGCGTCGAACGTGATATCCTCCGGGGCGGCTTCGAGCAGGTGGGCGGCGATCCGGCGCGCCTTCTCCGTGATCGGTTCGAGGGCACGGACGAGTGCCGAGCCGCCGACGACCAGCCCGCGCGAGCCGAAGGTGCCGATACCGGGCGGCGTCCGCGCCGTGTCGCCGTGCACCACGATGATGTCCGCCAGCGCGACGCCGAGTTCGTCGGCGACGATCTGCGCGAACGTCGTCTCCTCGCCCTGACCATGCGGTGAGGTGCCTGTCGTGACGGTGACCGTGCCGCTCGGCTCGACGCGCACACCGGCGCTCTCGAACGGCCCGCCGCCGCTGATCTCCGTCGCTGTGACGAGGCCGATACCGAGATACCGCCCCGCCGCGCGCAGACGGGACTGCTCCTCGCGCAGGGCGTCGTAATCGGCAAAGTCGAGCACACGGGTCAGCGCCTTGTCGTAATCGCCGCTGTCGTACGTCAGCCCCGTCGCGGTGCGATAGGGAAAGGCGTCGGGCGGGATGAAATTGCGCCTGCGAATCTCGATGGGCGTCATGCGCAGTTCCCGCGCGAGCAGATCGACGATGCGCTCGATGTAATAGGCCGCCTCGGGCCGCCCCGCACCCCGATAGGCACCCGTCGCCATCGTGTTGGTGTAGACGCCGGTGATTTCCAGATCAACGTTGCCGTAGCGATAGACGCCATTCATCATCCGCCCGGTGAGGATCGGCACGAACAACCCGCGCGGAAAGCCGCCGAGGTCCGCCACCACGCGCAGGCGAAGGGCCGTGATCTCGCCATCCGCACGCGCGGCCACGGCGACATCCGCCACCTGCCCGCGCCCGTGCTGCGTGGTGGCGAGGTTCTCCCCGCGCGACTCGATCCATTTGACGGGTCGGCGCAGGTGCAAGGCGAGCGTGGCGACAATCGCGTCTTCCGGGTAGAGGCCCGACTTGACACCGAAGCCGCCGCCGACCTCCGGGGCGATCACGCGAATGAGCGTCTCCGGAAGACCGGTGAGTTGCGCCAGTTGCTTCCGCACGCCGTGGGGGTTCTGCGTCGAAGTCGTGACAAGGAGCCCGCCATTGAGCGGATCGGGTTGCGCGAGGATCGCGCGGGGCTCCATCGGCACTGCCGCAATCCGCTGATTGACCATCCGTTGCTCCACGACGACGGCAGCCGTCGCGAACGCGGTGTCGGCGTCGCCGTGCGTATGCCGCCAGGTGAATGCGACGTTGCCCGGAGCCTCATCGTAGAGTTGCGGCGCATCGGGCGCGAGCGCGGCTGCGGTGTCGGCGACCACCGAGAGCGGGTCGTAGTCCACCGCGATCAGATCGAGCGCATCGCGCGCGATGTACCGATCCATAGCCACGACAATCGCCACCGGCTCCCCAACGAAGCGCACCCGATCGACAGCAATTGGCCAGATGGTTGGCGGGCTGAATCCCGTCATGCCGGGAATGGTCTCACCCTCGCGTGCCGGTAGCGGCCCACAGAGCGCGCGGAACGCCTCGCCGCTGTAGACGGCGATCACCCCCGGCAGTGCCTGCGCCGCAGCCACGTCCACCCGCACGATCCGCGCGTGGGCGTAGACGCTCCGCAGCATCGCAATCTGGGCAGTGCGCGGTGGGCGAAGATCATCGACGTAGGTTGAACTGCCGGTGACGAGGCGGGGGTCTTCCTTCCGCTTCACCCGCGCACCGATATACCGGCTGTGGACCATCGCTGCTCCCTCGATTCTCTCGTGGGCGAAGAAAATCACATGGCGGTGACAGGCAACCAGCGGAGATTCGGTTTACGCGCGGCGGTCGCCTCATCGAGGCGCGTGGTCGGCGCATTGTGGGGGGCGGAAGTGACGATCTCCGGGTTCTCGGCGGCCTCGCGGGCGATGGCATTCATCGCGGCAGCGAAGGCATCGAGCGTTTGCTTCGTCTCCGTCTCAGTCGGCTCGATGAGCATCGCCCCCTCCACGATCAGGGGGAAATAGACGGTCATCGGATGGAAGCCGTAGTCGATGATCCGCTTGGCAATATCGAGCGTGCGTACCGCCGGGCGCTGCTTCTGATCGGTGAGGACGAACTCATGCATACAGGAGCGGTCGTAGGCGAGGTGGTAGTTCGCGCGCAGTTGTGACAGTAGGTAGTTTGCGTTGAGGATCGCCGTTTCCGAGATCGTCCGCAGCCCCTCGCCGCCGTTGGAGCGAATATAGGTGTACGCCCGAAGGATCACGCCCCAGTTACCATGAAAGCCGTGCAGTTTACCGATTGAGCGTTCCGGCGTGGTCAGGCGATAGGTGTCATCTTCCTTGACGATGTACGGCGCGGGGAGGAAGGGGATCAACTCGTTTTTCACCCCGACCGGCCCCGCGCCCGGACCGCCGCCGCCGTGCGGCGATGAGAAAGTCTTGTGCAGGTTGTAATGCATGACGTCGAAGCCGATATCGCCGGGCCGGACGATGCCGAGAATCGCGTTGAAGTTCGCACCGTCGTTGTAGACGAGGCCGCCGACGCCATGCACGATCTCGACGATCTCGCGGGCGTGCTCATCGAACAATCCGAGCGTGTTCGGGTTCGTAATCATCAAGGCGGCAGTATCCGGCCCGACGAGACCGCGCAGCGCCTCCACATCGACATTGCCGCGCGCGTCGGACTTGACGGTGACGACTTTGTAGCCACTCATGGCGGCGGTGGCGGGGTTCGTGCCGTGCGCGCTGTCTGGCACGAGGACGACGCGCCGCTGCTCCCCCTCGCCCCGGCTCTCGTGATATGCGCGGATGAGGAGGATACCCGTCAGTTCGCCGTGCGCGCCCGCCGCCGGACAGAGCGTCACGGCATCGAAACCGGAGATCTCCGCGAGATATTCCTGCATGTCATGCATGATACCCAGAGCACCCTGGATCGACTCTTCCGGCTGATAGGGGTGAATCGCCGCGAAACCGGGCATCGCCGCAACGACTTCGTTCACCTTCGGGTTGTATTTCATCGTGCAGGAGCCGAGCGGGTAGAAGTTGACATCAATCGCCATATTGAGCTGCGAGAGATGGACGAAATGACGCACCACTTCGAGTTCGGAGAGTTCCGGCCAGGCGAGCGTGTCGAGCGGATCGTTCGCACGCAGGTAATCGGTCGGTAGGGGCGCTTCGGGCACATCGAGCCGGGGAAAATGGACGGCGCGGCGACCCGGCGATCCGAGCGTGAAGAGCACCGGCTCCAAGGGCGGCGGTGCGTCCCCCGCGCTGACTTCCGGTCGGGGTAGTGTCGTGGTTGCCATACAGGCTCGTATCCTCTCCGCTCGTGGCGATGGCGGCGACCCCGCCGTGCGCCCTCCCTTTCGCTGCGCGGCATCGTACCGCAATCGGCGCAGTTGTGCTACGCTCATGGCATGAGCTACCTACCCCCCAACCCCCTCCCTAAAGGGAAGGGGAGCCCGATCTGGGCATCGTGCCCCTCCGGGAACGCCACCGCATTGCAGCGAGGCACCCCCTGCCTTTTAGGGAAGCCGGGTGCCCTCCGGGCGGGTGGGGGGTTAGGTCTCCTATTCCTCCTCTCGGTGGTCCTCACTGCCTGCTCCACGGCGGAAACGCCCGCCAGCCCCGCCGCGACCGCTGCGCCGTTGCCGACGTATACGTGGCCGGATATCGCGCTCGTGGAGCCAACCTGGGTGGCGGACCATCGCACCGCACCCGACATCCGCATCATCGATGTCTCCGACCATCCGCAATACCTGCTCGGGCATGTGCCGGGTGCGGTCCATGCCTTCTGGCAGGACCTCGTCGAGCGCAACTCGGACACGTATGGGCGGCTCGCCGGCAGGCCGGACCGTGAAAAAACCTTCGGCAATCTCGGCATCGAACCGGAAATGCTCGTGATCGTGTACGACCGCAACGACAATCGGGCGGCGGCACGTTTCGCCTGGGCGCTCTGGTACGCCGGGCATCCGAACGTCCGCATCATGAATGGCGGGCTTGCGGGTTGGGCAGCGACCGGGCAGGTGATCGAGCGCAAGACCCACACCGCGCCGCATGTCTTCTTTCGCGATCTCCCCGATGAATCGCTCCTCATCAATCGCTGCGATATGTCCAAGGCGATCAACGATCCGGGCGCGGTGATCCTCGACGTTCGCACCGACGCCGAAATGAACCAGACATGGGACAATACCACGCAGATCGGTAGCATCCCGAACGCGCACCGCGCGCCGTGGACGGCCTTCATCCGCGAGCCGAACGTCCCCGCCTTTCGCTCCCCGGATGACCTGCGCGCGATGCTCATGTCGATCGGTGCGACACCGGAGCGCACGATCGCCATCTACGGCACCTTCAGCAACGACGCTGCGCTTCCCTTCTTCGCCCTCAAAGCGCTCGGCTATGTCAATGTGAAGCTCTATGACGGTGGCTGGGCCGAATGGGGCGTCAGCCCCTCCCTCGCTCATCTCAATCAACCGTGTGCGTGAATAGTAGCGAGTAACGAGTAACGAGTATCGAGTATCGAGTGAATACGGAGGATGCGATGGCAGCGGATTATCGGGACCGGGTGCGGCGCGCACAGGCGGAGATGGCGCGGCAAGGGGTGGACGCACTGGCGATTGGCGTCGGCGCGGACC
Source organism: uncultured Chloroflexia bacterium (assembly GCA_963763655.1). GTDB lineage: Bacteria > Chloroflexota > Chloroflexia > Thermomicrobiales > JALYUS01 > JALYUS01. The sequence continues at coordinate 117,100 of CAVXPY010000043.1, read as the reverse complement.
TCAATTACCTCGCGGGCTACCCCGCGCACAACAGCGAGCGGTTGACGCTGATGATCGTTCCGAAGGAGGGCGAACCGAAGATCGTCGTGCCGCAACTCGAAGCGCCGCGCCTCGGACCGGCGGGCGTCCCTTTCGAGCCGGTGGCGTGGGGAGAGACGGCGGACCCGACGAGCATCGCGGCAGACATCATCTGGGAAACCGGGGCGCGCTCCGTCGCCTCGAACAACGAACTCTGGGCGAGCTTCCTCATCAAAATGCAGCGTCACCTGCCCGAAGTGACGTGGGGCATCGCGGGCGATATCATGCGCGAGTTGCGGATGTGCAAGGACACGGCGGAGGTTGACTTGCTCCGTGAGGCATCGCATCGCACGGACGCCGCGTGGGTAGATTTCTCGCAGACGAAAATCGGTGGATTGACGGAACGGCAGGCGATGGACCGTCTCGCCGATCTGATGCGCGCGCACGGCATGGGATCGATGGCCTTCGGCATCTGCGCTTCCGGCCCGAACAGCGCCAGCCCGCACTACAGCACGTCTGATCGTGTCATTCAGGAGGGCGACGCGGTCGTCTTCGATTTCGGCAGTCGCTATCATGATTACGTGTCGGACATCACGCGCACCGTGCATATTGGCGAGCCGTCCGATGAGTATCGGAAAGTCTATGCGGTCGTCTTGCGCGCCAACGAAGCGGCTTTCGCGGCGACCCGGCCCGGTGTCGCCTGCCAGGAGATCGACCGGGCGGCGCGCAAGGTCATCACGGACGCGGGCTACGGCGAATACTTCATCCACCGCGTCGGTCACGGCCTCGGTCTCGATGTGCATGAGGAGCCGTACATGGTCGAGGGAAACGAATTGCCTCTGCGCGTTGGTATGGTCTTTTCCGACGAGCCCGGCATCTACATGCCCGGCAAGTTCGGGGTCCGCATCGAAGATAGCGTGGTATGCACGGAAACGGGCGGCGAGAAACTGAACGAAGCGCCGCGCGACCTGCTGGTGATGCAATAGTTGATGATCGGTGTCGCACGGATCACACTGGAACTGCCCGCCGCGCATTCTCTTAAGGAGAAGCGCAGCGTCGTGAAATCGCTCCTCGCCCGGTTGCAGAATCGGTTCAATCTCTCTGCCGCCGAGATCGAGGCGCAGGACACCTGGGGTATCGCCGTCATCGGTCTCGCCTGCACGAGCACGAGTGCGCACCACGCCGATGAGATGCTTGCGAGCGCCATCCGCTTCGTCGAGCAAAACGGCGCGGAATACTACGTCAGCGACGTGCAGACCGAAACGCTTTCCGCCCTCTGAGGCCCACTGAGGAGGGAAACCGATTGAACCGCAGAGAGCGCAGAGGACGCAGAGGAACGTAACAGAGAGGGAAGAACAGGGGGGACAAGATAAGGAACGCGATGAGGCAATCCTTCTCTTTGTCTCTCTGCGTCCTCTGCGTCCTCTGCGTCGATCTGGTTGTGAAATCGGTTCGTAGGAGACCACATCGGGGGTAGCGCCGATGCAGCATGAGACGATGGGACAGCTTCATATATCCATTCAGAGCGGCATCGACGTGTACCGCACGATGGTGCTGTGCCGGGTGCTCGACCAGGCGCTGTGCGGAGCCAATCCGCGCTGGTTCCCCTGCGAGGGAGAGGAAGCGACGATTGTCGGCAGTTTCTTCGACTGCCAGCCACAGGACATCGTCGCGCCGCATTACCGCGACCCGTTCATCGTCTACGCGATGCGCGGCGCGGAACTCTGGCGGCTCGTCGCGCAGGTGATCGGCAAGCCCGCCGGGTACAGCCGGGGGCGCGCGGTGCCCTTCACCGGGCCGGTCGCGATGGGCATTGTGCCGTGGGTGGCGGGCGATCTCGGCACCTCGCTCGGCATCGCCACCGGCGCGGCGCTCGCCCTCGCCGAGCAGGACGCTGGTGGTGTCTGCATCTGCACCTTCGGGGACGGCACCGCGAACCGGGGCGATTTCCACGAGAATATCAACCTCGCCGCCGCGTGGCGACTCCCCATCGTCTACATCTGCCAGCACAACGGCTGGGCGATCTCGCTGCGACACGACGGCTACCTCCCCGCGCCAATCGTCGCGCGCGCCGCAGGGTACGGCATCCCCGGCATCGCCGTGGATGGGCAGGACATCGACGCGGTGCGCGCTGCGGTATGCGCGGCGGCGGACCACGCCCGCGCCGGGGGTGGCCCGACGCTCATCGAGGCGCGGACGATCCGGATGCGCGGTCATTGGGCGGGCGATACCGCCTCCTATCGGTCCGACGCCGACCGCGATGCGGGCCAGGACCCACTCGACCTGCTCGCGACCCGCCTGCTCGACCGGGGTGAGGCGACGCATACCGAACTGATCGAGGCGCGCACGGCGGCGGAAGTGATCGTCGCAGAAGCGATGGAGCGGGCGAAAGCCTCCCCGGACGCCACCGCCACAGACCTCTCTCCCGAGGAGGTCTATGCATGAGCCAGGCGACCGGGAACGCGACGACGCATCGCCTCACGCATATGGAAGCAGTTGTTGAGGCCATCGCTCAGGAGATGCGGCGCGATGCGCGCGTGAGCTACATCGGGCAGGATGTGGGACGGTTCGGCGGCGCGATGCAGGGGACGAAGGGGTTGTACGAGGAGTTCGGCGCGGGCCGTGTCCGCGAAGCGCCCATTTCGGAGTCCGCGATGGTCGGGGTCGCGCTCGGCGCGGCGATCTTCGGCAGGCGACCGATTGTCGAGATCAGTTTCGGCGAGTTCCTGCCCGCCGCGATGAACCAACTGATCAATCAGGCACCTAATCTCCACTACATGACCGGCGGCGTGGCCCGTGCACCCGTCGTCATCCGCACGCGCGTCGGGGATGGCCCGTACGGCGGCCACCCGCAAGATTATTCCGCGTGGTTCGCGCACGTACCCGGCCTCAAGGTCGTCATGCCCGCGACGCCCGCAGACGCGAAAGGGATGATGGTCGCCGCGATCCGGGACGAGAACCCCGTGCTCTTCTTCGAGGGGATGTCTCTCTCTCACAGCCGCCGCGCCGAGGTCCCGATGGACGAGTACATCGTCCCGATCGGACCCGCCCGGCTCGCGCGGTCGGGCGACGATGTCACGGTCGTCGCGGTCGGGTCGATGGTACCGGTCGCCCTCCAGGCAGCGGAATCGCTCACGAGCGAGGGCGTGGACGCGGAGGTAATCGACCTCCGCGCGCTCGCGCCGTGGGATGCGGAGTGCGTGATTGCCTCGGTACACAAGACGGGCCGCCTCGTCACCGTCCATGAGGCGTGGGTGACGGGCGGCTTCGGCGCGGAGGTCATCGCCACCGTGATGGAGCGCCTCGGCGGCGACCTTATCGCACCCGTCATGCGCGTGGGAGCGGCGGCAGTGCCGATCCCGAGCGGCCCCCTCCGCAAGCACGCGCTGCCCAGCGTCGCTTCCGTCCGCCAGGCGATCATGACAACCGTATCAGCGAAATAGGTACAATTACGGATGCTGGTGTCAGATTCCCGACGTATCATGAATGCATCAAGGGAGGTCACGCACTCGGCGAGACGGACGCGGAGGATCGCCTGAAACAGGCTTCGTCGGCATCGCGTGCAGGACCGGGGCACCTCCAATTCATCGGAGAGCGGCGGGCACAAGTGCCCGCCGCTCACGTTTATCCGGCTACTACAGGATATTCAGAGGCTGTCCCTCTTGCGCGTTTCACGCAGATGCCGTACACTCCGTGTGTACGTACACTTCGTGCGTACAGGCCAACGGCGAGGGACGTGTCGGCGTCGCAATGCCGTCAGCGTGGGAGGGCAGCATGGCTGAGGCCAAAACAAAGACTATTTCGTCGACAGAGTTCCAACGCAACATCGGTGCCGTCATCGATCAGGTGCGCAATGGCAAGCACGCGGTGATCGTCGCCGCGCATGGCAGGCCACAGGTCGCGATCCTGCCGGTCGATGAGTACGACGCTTTGATGGAAGCACGGCGGCAACTCGCCTGGACACGGCTTGCCCGTCTGACGACCGAGAGCGTCCCACCGCAGACCGATCAGGTCCTTGAGGCGAGCACTGGGGACGATTAGACCGGCGAGCGCCCCTCATGCAATGACGGCGGCTTCGCGGCCGCCGTCATTCGTATCAGTGCTTGCGCGATCGGGGTTGCGTTACATCGCCGAGTCGGATTCCCCGCCCGTTGCGCTCTCATTCTCGTACCATTCGGCGGCGAGCACCTCCGAGGCTTTCCACGCGAACTGCCCCTCGGTGAGTACGGCGGTGCGCTCTTCCGGATCGCTCGATTCGCCGAGGAACCAGGTCAGATCCGGTTCCTCGTCCTCCGCCAGCGTGATCGGTACGTCCATCGTCATGCCACCCTTAAAGTAGAGCCGCACGATGTATTCAGCCATTCCCGTCCCTCCTGCGCATCATTTGGCCGGATGCACACCGCCCCCGGTACCCTTCAGTGTAGCAGCACGCGGCGGATTGGGGGAACCTCACCCCCCAACCCCCTCTCCATCTGCGTGGAGAGGGGGAGCGACCTTCGCTAGGTCACGGCATATCAAGAACGCCTCGGTACTTGCAGCGAGTCACCCCTCCCTCTTTAGGGGAGGGGCCGGGGGAGAGGTTCCCCTGCCGCGCCATGATTAAATACATTGGCTCCAAGCGAACACTGGCACCCATAATCACTGATATTGTGCGACAGATACCCGAAGTCCGGCGGGTGTGCGACATCTTCGCCGGGACGACCCGCATCGGTCAGGCGTTCAAATCATCCGGTCTCTGGGTACAGAGTAATGACCTCGCGACCTACAGCGAAGTCTTCGGCAAGACCTATATCGCGACAGATGCCCGCACCGTGGATGAAGCGCGGATACGGCGACTGCTGGCCGAACTGATGGCGCTGCCGCCTGTGCATGGCTACTTCACCAAGACCTTCTGCGAAGATGCGCGCTATTTTCAGCCATTCAATGGCAGGAAAATGGATGCCATTCGTAGGGGCATTGACGCCCTCGCGACGAACGAGACCGAGCACGCAATCCTCCTTACCTCGCTTATCGAGGCCGCGGATCGCGTGGATTCAACGACGGGGCTCCAGATGGCCTACCTCAAAGGGTGGTCCGCCCGCTCCTATAATCCGCTTGAACTGCGCCTCCCTGAACTGCTCCGGGGCGATGGCACGGTGACACGGATGGACGCAAACGCACTGGTGCGTCAACTCGATACGGCTATCGACCTCGTCTACATCGATCCGCCCTATAATCAGCATTCGTATTTCAGCAACTATCACATCTGGGAAACCTTCGTGCGCAACGATGCGCCCCCCGCTTATGGTATTGCAATGAAACGGGAAGATTGTCGCGTCGAGAAAAGCGCGTACAACTCGAAACGACAGGCAGGGGCAACGTTCGCAGATCTCTTGCGCTCGATTCGTGCCCCATATCTCCTCGTCTCATTCAACTCCGAGGGGTATTTCACCCGTGACGAGATCGCGGCGATGCTCGGCGAGCGGGGGTATGTCGCCTCGGTCGCGCTCGACTTCAAACGCTATGTCGGCGCGCAGATCGGCATCTTCAACCCGAGCGGCGAGAAAGTCGGGCAAGGTATCCCATCTACGAAACCACGAGCATCTCTTCCTCGTCGGCCCCGACCGCGCGCACGTCGAAGCCGCGATTGCTGGTGCGCGGGAACATGTCGATGTGAAGGCCATCAAAGCAGATGCGGAGTCTGATCGCGCCCTACAGGTCTTGCCAGAGTAGCATTTCATGGACGCCGGGGCCGCCGAAGTCGTGGCGGCAAATTTCCGGGACGAAGCCGTTGCGCAGGTAGAAAAGCTGCGCCCGCCAGTTCTGATGACCTGTGCCGACCGTGAACCGCCGCAGTGACTGTCCCGCGCGTAGGCGCGCGCCGCCGCGACCAACGCCGCGCCCACGCCTCTGCTCTGGTATTCCGGCAGGATGGAGAGCATCCCGATGTGCGCGGTAGCGTTCCAGCGCGTGATGTGCAGGAGGAGCGTACCGACCGGGGCATCGCCATCGTGCGCGACGAAGATGTCCCACTCCTCGTGATTGCGGAGCGCATTCTCCAGCACACCGAGGCCCGAGCCTTGCCAAGTAATCGCGTCGATCAACTCCACAACCACATCACGATCGCGCTCACCGTAGCGATCAATCGTGATCGAAGTATCAGCCCGTCGCGTTGCGCCGCTGCCACCGCTGCCGACGCGCCCGACCGCGCTATTCGGCAAGTCCATCCAGAGATTCACCTGATGCAAGCCGGGCCGATAGAAGTCGAACCGGCAGACTTCCGGCACAAAGCCTTGCCGGATATAGAACTGCATCCCCCGGACATTGTCGTGCGAGGTATCGACGTAGAGGCGGCGCATCCCGGCGGCTAGGGCGGTGTCGTGCGCCCAATGCAGGAGCGCGGCACCGATGCCCGCACCGCGATGGGCCGCATCGACCGCGATGAAGCGGAGATGGGCGTCGCCGCTCCAGGCGATCAGCGCGAGGACGATCACGCCGATGGTGCGGTCACCTTCCCGCGCCACGTAGACGCTGCGCGATGGCTTGTCCTGCACGACCGCGAGCACCGTTGACCCCAGATCGTCGGTGATCAGATTGAGAAGGGCAACGACCGCATCATGGTCGCGCTCCTCATACGGCCCATAGGTGACCGCCCCGCCGTCGGTCACGCGGCACCCTCGCGGGCGGCATTGATCGCGTCGCGCAGGTGCAGCGCTTCGGCGCGCGCGGCCTCGGCGTAGTCGTCGCCGGATGAAGCGTAGAGGACGCTCCGGCTCGCGCTGACGAGGATGCCCGCGCCGCGCGCGTCGATCCCCGCGCGCACCGAACCGACGAGATCCCCGCCCTGCGCGCCGATGCCCGGCACGAGGAGCGGGGCGTCCGGGAGCGCCGCCCGCATCGCCGCCATCTGCGCCGGATAGGTCGCGCCGACGACCGCGCCGACATTCCCGCGCGCCGCACCCCACTCCCGGATGCGCCCCGCGATGCGCAGGAAAACCGTCTCACCATTTGCGAGTGGGACATCCTGCAAATCGCCACTGCCCGGATTGGAGGTCTTACAGAGGACGAACGCCGCGCGGTCGTCGCGGGCGAAGAAGGGCGCGAGCGCATCGCCACCGACGTACGGACTGACCGTCACGGCGTCCGCACGCGACGACATCGAAGGCGGCGCGCGCGTACATCTCCGCCGTCGAGCCGACATCGCCGAACTTCGCGTCAAGGAGCATCGGGATATGTGCCGGAATGGCGGCGCGGAGGCCGCAGCAGCACATTCCACCCCGCCGCACCGTGGGCGAGATAGAAGGCGAGGTTCGGCTTGTAGCAGCAGACGAGGTCCGCTGTCGCCGCGATCATGCCGTGGAGATAGGTAGTGAGCGCGTCCGCAACCGGCAGCGACCTGAAGCGCGGCGGGCAATCGTCGCCAGTTCCGGATCGAGGCCGACGCAGAGCAGTGAGTGGTTCGTCTCGACTGCACTGATCGAGGCGCAGCGAAACGTCGTCAGGGTTCCCGTACTCATGCGGCATGCTCCTTCCAATAGGCGCAACGGTCAGCGAGCGGACAGCCCACACAGAGTGGCGTGGCGCGGCAATGTGTCTTTGCATGAGTGACGAGGAGGGCGTGCATGTCGCGCATCGCCCGCATCGGCGGGTAACGCATCCGTGAAACGGGCGCGGACATCGTGCCGCGTGCCATCCTCCGACACCAGGCCCAACCGCCGGACGATCCGCGTCGTGTAGGCATCCACGATGAAGGCGGGCTGATGCGCGGCGAAGAGCGTGATCGCGTCCGCCGTCTCCTCGCCGATGCCCCAGATGCCGAGCAGTTCCGCGCGGAGCGGTCGCGCCATCCTGCGCGAGCATCGCGCCGAGATCGCCATCCCAGCGCGTCACGACGTGGCGGCAGAACGTTTCCAATCGCCGCGCTTTCTGGCGGAAGGTGCCGGACGGGCGCACGAGGTTTTCAATCGTCGTCCGGCGGGAGGGCGAAGAGCGCGGCGAGATCGAGCGCTCCCGCCGCGCTTGAGGTTCGCAATCGCCCGCGCGACCTGCTGCCACGTCGTGTTCTGCACGAGGATCGCGCCGACACAGACCTCGAAAGGCGATTCCGCCGGCCACCATGCCGCCTGCGGGCCGTACGCCTCGGCAAGCGTTTCTTGGAGCCAGGAGATCGTCGCGCGCGTCCCTCATGCGGTATCATCCGGGCACGATGACGCGGAGCGCGGCGGGGCGCATCTCGAATCGTGAAGGGGGTCGTGCCCATCCCGTCGCCGTCCACCTGCATCGGCAGGGGTGGGTCGCAGGTGACGCGCACGCTCTTCCCCTCCCAGTACCGCGCGCCCTTGATGCGCGTACCAGCGCCGGGCGGCGATCTGCATGAAGGCGAAGAGGGTTCCGAAGGGAGAGCGCGGCCCAAAGGCCGCGATCGAGAAGAGACCGTCGTTGTAGCGCACGTCTGCCGCGATCTGAATCGCCCGGCCGCCGATGCCGCCGCTATTGGCGACGAAGATCATCTGCACCCGGCCTTCGTACCGCTCGCCGTCCACTTCGATCGTCGTCTGCGCGCGGTCGTGGGCGAAGGTCGCGCGGACGGCAGCGGGGAGATAGGCGAAGAAACCGACCCGCTTCTTCCAGCTATGCGGCGTATCGAGAATGAGCCGTGCCGCGTAGCCCGCGCCGACATTGAGAACGAAGGGCCGGCCATTCACATCGCCGAGGTCGAGCGGCACCGTGCGTGCCCGCGCATCGAGCAGGTCTGCCGCGCTCCGGGTCCGAAGCGGGATACCGAGATCGGCAGCGAGCACATTCGCCGTCCCGTTCGGGATGATCGCGAGTGGCGTTGCGGAGCCCGCAAGACCGGCGGCTACATCGCGCACCGTGCCATCCCCACCGACCGCCACGATGATGTCGTAGCGCTCCTGCGCCTCACGGGTGATGCGCGGTGGCATCCGCTGCGGTGCGCGTCAGCGAATACGTATCAATCGTCGCGGTGATGCCGCGACGCGTCGAACGACTGGCGAACGACCTCCTCGACATAGGCAGGCGAGCGCCGCCCCGCCACCGGGTTCATGATGAGGAGCAACCGCACCGTCGCGCCGTCAGGCGGCGTGCTGCGTCGCCGTGTTCTCGTCCCCTGCTTCGAGTTCTTCGGGGCCGAAGATGCGCTCGGTCAGGTAGTTGGCGAGCCAGGTGGCGAGCGCCGCGAGGGCGATACCCATCAGGCTGCGGAACATCGTGCGTGACAAGACTCTGCATCGCGTCATCCTTCTATTTCTTTGCGGTCTGATTGACCTGCGTCTTGAACGTCGAACTTGCGGTGAAGCCCGGCGTCGCCGATGACGCTATTGTAATCGGTTTGCGCGTCTGTGGGTTGATTCCCTTGCGCGCGCTGCGCTGCCGCATCTCGAAGGTCCCGAACCCGGTCAGGACGACCTTATCGCCCTCCTGCAAGGTCTGCGTAATCAGTTTCAACGCGGCGGTGACGACGCGAGACGCATCCGCCTGCGTCACGTTCGCCCGCTCCGCCACGGTCTTGATGAACTCGTTCTTATGCACGGACTTGTTCATGCGCCTCCTCCTCTATCCGCCGACTGACTTCACGGTCGCGCAGGTTACAAACCGTGCTGCCACTCGATCGTATCGCCCATCCGCCAGAGCGCCACAACCCGATCAAGGATGCGCTCCGCGAGCGATTCCTTCGCGAGCTGCGGCTGCTCCTCCACCCGCCCATCAGCGTACAGAAAGGTCGCGGTGCTGTCACGCGCGCCGATGGTCGCGACCGCGTCGTTCGCGACGATCATCGCCAGCCCCTTGGCCGCCAGTTTCTGCCGCGCGTTCTGCAGGAGGTCATCCGTCTCCGCCGCGAAGCCGATCTTGACGATCGGCACGTCCCGTAGCCCGGCGAGGATGTCCGGCGTGCGCTCCAGCAGGATTTCGCGGCACCGCGCCGTCCGGCGTCTTCTTGATCTTGTGCGCCGCCATCGCGCGCGGGCCGGAAATCCGCGACCGCCGCACTCATAATCAGTGCCTCGGCAGCCGCGACAGCTCCCCGCGTCGCGGCCTCCATCTCGGCGGCCGTCTCGACCGGCACGAATGCCACGCCCGCCGGCGGCGCGAGCGACGGTCGGGCCGGAGACGAGCGTCACGTCCGCCCCGCGCGCGCCGCCGCCGCCGCGATCGCGTAGCCCATCCGCCCGGACGAGCGGTTGCCGATGTAGCGCACCGGATCGAGCGGCTCCTGCGTCCCGCCCGCCGTGACGACGATGCCGCCGCCCGGCGAGATCCCGCCGCTGCCCAAGCAGCCGCGACGACTTGCGCAAACAGCCGCTCCATCGGCACGAGCCGACCCATGCCCGCTGAAGCCGGAGGCGAGCGGCCCCTCGTCCGGCCCGACGATCATGCGCGCCGCGCGCCCGCAAGCGTCGCGACATTCGCCTGCACGGCGGGATGGAGCCACATGTAATGATTCATCGCGGGCGCGAGGACGAGCGGCGCGCTCGTGGCGAGGGCGGAGAGGCAGACCATGTCGTCCGCGATGCCGTGCGCGAGTTTCGCCAGCATGTCCGCCGTCGCGGGCGCGACGACGAAGAGGTCCGCCCGCCGCCCGACCGAGATATGCCCCTCCTCGGACTCGCTCCACGGCTCGTACGGCGTCGTCCAGACGCGCCGCTGCGTGAGCGTGGCAAACGTGAGGGGCGTAACGAAGCGCGTCGCCCCTTCGGTCATCAGCACATCAACGGTCGCGCCCGCCGTCACGACACAGCCGGGCAAGCTCGACGACTTTATAGGCCGCGATGCTGCCCGTCACGCCGAGCGCGACGTGTTTCCCCGCAGACCGGTCGGGCGCGCGCCATCCATACTGGTCGCTACCGCGACAGCGCGGTAACGGTCTTCCGCGCCGCCATCATCGCCGTGTCGATATCCGCGTCGGTGATCTCGTAATGTGTGACCATCCGGCCACCGTACTGCCCACCGCCAACGAGCACCCCCTGCGCCTTCATCTCCGCAGCGAACGTCGGGGTTCGGCGGATCGAGTTTGTAGAAGACCATATTCGATTGCACGAGATCGAGGTCGATGTCGATACCGGGGACATCCGCGAACCCTTCGGCGAGCCGCCGCGCCCGCGTGTGATCCTCCGGCAGGCGATCGACCATCTCGGTGAGGCTGATGATCGCGGCAGCAGCGAGGACGCCTGCCTGCCGCATCGCGCCGCCGACGATCCGCCGCATGCCGCCGAGCGCGGGCGATGAAATCCGCTGAACCGGCGATCATCGAACCGACGGGCGAGGCAAGCCCCTTCGAGAGACAGAACTGGACGGAATCGACATCCTGCACGATCTCCGCGACCGGGACACCGAGCGCGGCAGCGGCATTGAAGACGCGCGCGCCATCCATATGGACCGGAATACCATGCTCGTGCGCGACATCCGCCATCGACTTGATCGCTCGCGCGGTTGAGCGGCAAGCCACCGCAACGGTTATGCGTATTCTCGACACAGAGGACGCCCGTCGGCGGTTCCCCTTCCCGGTCGCCACGAATCGCCTCGGCGAATCGCCTCCGGCTCGATCATGCCCTAGCGGGTATTGGGCAGGACGCGCCACGGCAGGCCACCGAGCACTGCGGTGCCGCCCGCTTCATAGAGGAAGATGTGGCACTGGTCGCCCATAATCACTTCCTGCCCGCGCTGGCAATGCGCCAGCACCGCAGCAGAGATTGCCCATCGTGCCGCCGACCACAAAGAGCGAGGCTTCCTTGCCGAGCATTTCCGCCGCGAGCGTCTTCGAGCCGGTTGACGGTCGGGTCCTCACCGTACTGATCGTCGCCGACCTCCGCCTCCGCCATCGCCCGGCGCATCGCCGGTGTCGGTCGTGTAACCGTGTCGCTGCGCAAATCTACGAGCCGCTGTGCCATCGAACCCTCCCCTCCGAGTAGACCGTAGGCAGTAGGCAGTAGCCAGAAGACTCCCTATTCGGTCCTCAGTCCTTAGTCCTCAGTCCTCACCCCTCATTAGCTCATTGCTCATTGCTCATTGCTCCGTCGTCGCATCGTACACGCGGGGTGCGGTGATGACAAGCAGTGAGCGGCGTTTTACCGCGTTGCGGTGCGCCAGAGGCGGCGTTGAACGGGAGCGCGCATCTATGCTACACTTGACTATGCTTTCCCGGAAGCAGGACGTAGCCGCTTCGGCGCATGATGGCAGGAAACTGCCATTCAATGACGATCACTCGGAACGAATGTTCATCGGTTTTTCAGGGTTCACTCAGGCGAAATTCAGGATTGCTTCGTACGCTGACGAGAGCATCCGCGATCACCCGGCCCTTAGCGTGCGAGAGCGGGCATGCAGTACTTCAAGAAGGGTTGAGACATGACCGACCGATACCAGGCACCACCCCACGGCGCCCCGCCCGAGGACGAGCGCATCCCGCCCCCCGAGACGCACGGGCACGAACCACCCCCGCCCGCAGAAGGGGCCGCTACCGAACCACGCAACGCGCCACCCGGCACGCAGCAGGGTGCAGCAGCAGGCGAAGGCCAGGCAAGCGAACCGTTCTCGATCGATTCGGAGCAGGAACGGCTCGTCTGGGCCCCGCCATTGCCGCAGTACCCTGCGCGACCGACCCGGCAGGAGCCGGTCCAGTACGAAGCACCGCGTCCGCAGCCCGCACCGCAGTATGCCCCACAAGCCTACGTGCCGCCGCAGGCCGCCGCGCCCCCGCCACCACCGCCCCCCGCCCAAGCGCAGCGACCACCCGCCTATGCACCGGCGATTGCGGGCGGCTACTCCGCGCCGATGGGTTCGTACACCCCACCGCTGGTCGTCTCCCCGCCCGCACCGAAAGCCTCCAAGGCACGGATGGGTCGCCGGATGATGCGCCGCATGGTGCGTAGTGGGAGTTCGGCTAGCAGGTTCATGTTCGGTGTCCGCCCCACGCTGACGGTTGGTTTCATCATTGTGCTGCTCCTCACCGGCTGGTTCGCCTACGATAAGTGGTTCGCGGGCAGTGGCACCGCAAGTGCGACCCCGAACGCCGCCAGCGGCGTAGTCAACCTCCCGCCGGAGACTGCGTCGGTGCAGGCATACCTCACCGCCGTGCAGAAGGGCGACGCGGACGCGGTCTGGAACGCCCTCGGCCCACAGGAGAAGGCCCACCGCATCTCCCGTGGGGATGATAAGACCGTCCTGAGCGCCGTTCTCCAGGCGCAGCAGCAGCAAGGCTTCACCTACTCCAGTTATCACTACGTTGCCGGATACGGCAAAGATGGCACCACGGACCCGACCAAAGGCGGTATCTATTTCTATGTCGCTGATGTCGGCAAAGGAACCCAGAAGACCTCCATCCCGATGGTCTTCACGATGGACAGCAATGGGCAGATCAGCCAGGTAACCGATCAGCTCTATGACTATATGCTGCAGCAACTCAAGGGTGGTTGAGCGAGAGAGTATCCGGGAAGCATGGGAGTCTGGGAGGCCACGAGGCGTCTGCCCTCGGGCATCGAGAAAGAGGAAGTGACCGTCGATGGCGAATGAACCTGAGTACCCACAGTACTCCACACCCCAGCCGCAACCGCAGCCACCACCATCGTATCCACCGACGCATGCGCCGCCACCTCCGCCGCCGATCCCCTACCCCGGCCATTACACGCCGCCGGACTTGCGTGACCTCGGCCCCAAGCCGACCTACGCGAATGAGTACATCAACGCCGAAGAAGACCTCGACCGCGCGGCGGACGAGCAGATCGACAGCCTCGTCCGCTGGCTGCGCTTCCGCGGCCCGAAGTGGCTCTTCCGTGTCTGTATGCTCATCTTCATCATCATCGTCTTCCGCAATCAGGCGGAGTGGTCGAAGCGGTTTACCGCGTTCATTGCGGGCAACCCGATCATCGGCTTGATGCTCCAATTGCTCTTCGCGATGACCTTCATGGCGGTGCAGTTCGGCGCCTTCTTCTTCCTGATGGGCCGTCCGCGCGTCACCTGGATGAAGCCGGGCGAGGGCGGCATCGGCTTCAAGGACTACAAGGGCAACCCGGAAGTGCTCGAAGGGGCACGCCGCGTCGTCGTCCTCTTGCAGGGGGCGAAGGAATTCAAGCAGATGGGCGGCGAAGTGATTCGCGGCCTCCTGCTCGAAGGGCCTCCCGGCACCGGCAAGTCGTATCTCGCGCAAGCGATCTCGACCGAAGCGAAAATCCCCTTCTGCTACTGCTCCGCCCCGTCCCTGATCGGTGTCTTCATCGGCATGGGCCCCTTGCAGGCATCGATGATCTATCGCAAGGCGCGCAAGCAGGCGATTGAGTGGGGTGCCTGTATCGTCTTCTTCGATGAGATCGACGCCATCGCGCAATCCCGCATGGGCGCTGGCGGCATGGGCGGCGGCATCGGCGGTGGCGGTATGATGGGCGGCGGCATGATGGGCGGCGGTGGCGGTGTTCTGAACACCCTGCTCACCAACATGGACCCGATGCCCCGTGAGTATGTCTGGTGGCGTAGCCTCCTCCGCGCCCTGCACATCATCCGTGGCAAGGCGCAGATCCCTCCCGTCCTGACGATCGGCGCGACGAACATCTCAAGCGTGCTCGATCCCGCGCTCCTGCGCCCCGGTCGGTTCGACCGCAAGATCCACGTCGACCTCCCGGACGCCGACGGTCGCCGCGAAGTGATCGAGTACTACCTCGAAAAGGTGAAGCACGATCCGATGCCGATTGACCGCATGATCAGCGACACCATCGGCTACACGCCGGTCGCGATCAAGTACGTCATCAACGAGGCAGTCGTCCACGCCCATTTCGATGGCCGCACCTCGATCAACTACTGGGATTTCTCCCGCGCCCGTGATACCCACGAGCATGGTCTTCGGCAACCGCGGACGACGAAGACCTACCGCGACAACAGCATCACCGCCTACCACGAGGCCGGTCATGCCTACTCGCAGGTTATCTTGCGTCCCTTCCTGCGTATCACAAAGGTGACGATCCTGCGACACGGCGATGCAGAAGGGTTCGTGGGTTTCAAAGAGGTCGATGAATCGCACACGAACTCGCGTGATGAGTTGTTAGCGAGCATTCAAGTCGCCCTCGCCGGTCGTGCAGCGGAAGAAGTCTTCTTCGGCGAGCAGTACATGACGATGGGCGGCGATCTCCCGTCTGCCAATAACATCGCGCGGATGATCGTCATGTTCGGCTTCGATAACAGCTTCTATTTCCTCCCCGGCGCACCGCCCGATGGAGAGCAGAAGAAGCGTATCGAGCGGGTACTCCAGGAAGAGTACAAGAAGGTGAAGCGCCTCCTCACCGAGCATCGCGAAGTGGTCGATGCACTCGCACAGGAATTGCTCGTTCGCCATGAACTGACGGACTACGAGGTGCTCGACGTCATCCGTCGCTTCGAGCCGCTCCCGAAGGATTACGGCCGCGATGGCGAAGTGCCGCTCGAGTACAACGAGCCGCTTCCCCTCGGTTATGGTCAACCCGCCGCCTATGCCCCCCCGATCCCGGCGGACGGCGACTAAGCACCTTCCTCTAACGCACAAAAGGAAACGGCCCCTGCGCGATGCGGGGGTCGTTTCTCGTCTCCTTTCCTCCATCCGGCCCAGGGCCGGGAGGTTGGCTCATCAGTCGTCGAGGACCGCCAGGTCGAATTGGCGGAGGTGCGCGGGGTCGGCGACCACGTCGATCGTGGCGATCTTCCCCTCCGTGATTGTCAGACCGAATACGAGAAATAGCTGTCCACGCGGGGCTACCATGAATCCCACCGCTCCGTTGACGAGCGCCGGTTGTGCGAGCTGGGCACGCCCCACGAACTGCTTCGCCACCGCTGACGCCCCGCAGACCTCGCTCAATGCGCCCACCGCCACGGCTGCACGGTCAGCGCGGAACACCACATCGGGGTCGAGCAGCGCGACAAGCGTCTCGATGTCGCCAGCGCGCGCGGCGGCGAGGAAGGCATCGACCACGGCGCGCTGGCGGGTGAGCTCGCCATCGGGAACCGTTGCCGTTCCCTGCACCCGGCGACGGGCACGGCTCGCGAGTTGCCGTGCCGCAGTCGGGGAGCGTCCGACGATGGGAGCAATCTCGTCGAAGGGCACGGCGAACATATCGTGCAGCACGAAGGCCAGGCGCTCAGCGGGAGCGAGCGTATTGAGTACCACGAGGAGCGCGAGACCGACCGAGTCGGCCAGAAGCGCCTCGTACTCAGGGTCGATCCCCTCTGCACGACTCGCGATTGGGTCCGGCGCGTACGCTCCCAGCGGCTCCTCGCGCCGCGACTTGCGCGAGCGAAGCATGTCGAGGCAGACGCGCGCGACGATCGTCGTCAGCCATCCCCCGAGATTCGTGACGCCGCTCGTGTCCACGCGGCTGAGGCGGAGCCAGGACTCCTGGACGGCGTCCTCCGCTTCGCTCAGGGAGCCGAGCATCCGATACGCTACCGCCCGCAGGTGGGTCCGGTTGGTCTCAAATTGCGCCGCCAGCCATTCGTGTTCGTCCATCGGTCACATTCCTTCGTGATGTTTCGTCAATGTAGTGACGAGCGGACTTCATCGGTTCATTCCCCTCGTCGCGTTCCGTCATAGGAGTGACGGATGAAACCCAGCCGATGTGACAAGGAGACTGCGAAACGTCGATATTTTCGGCATCTCGGTTCGACAAAGAGCCCTCAAGCCACCACAAGGAGCGTACTCATGCAAGCACGAATGAGCAACCCGGGAATGATCCTTCCTGACAGCATGGATGCCGTTGGCGCGCTGATCAAGGCCACGAGACAAGGCGGCGTGCCGTCGGCGACGCTTGAGCTTGTCCATCTGCGCGCGAGCCAGATCAATGGCTGTAGCGCCTGCGTAGATTCGGGCGCACGCAGCGCCAAGAAGGCGGGCGAAACAGACGAGCGTCTCTTCACCGTGGCGGCCTGGCGGGAGGCACCCTACTTCACCGACGCCGAACGTGCCGCCCTCGCCCTCACCGAGGCTGCCACCCGGCTCGCCGATCGGGCGGACCCGGTACCCGACGCGATTTGGGACGAGGCCGCCCGGCACTACGACGAGAAGGGTCTTGCCGCCCTGGTCCTCATGATCGCCACGACCAACTTTTTCAAC
Source organism: uncultured Chloroflexia bacterium (assembly GCA_963763655.1). Classification (GTDB taxonomy): domain Bacteria; phylum Chloroflexota; class Chloroflexia; order Thermomicrobiales; family JALYUS01; genus JALYUS01. The sequence goes on along the minus strand of CAVXPY010000043.1, from coordinate 100,020 downwards.
CGCATCAATGCCACCACCAGGCAGGTTGCCGGCAAGTGGGGCCACTGAGCGACACCGGGCAGCGCGGTCATCGCAACGGCACGCGGTGACCGCGCTGCGCTCGATAGCGTCGGCGTCGATCTCGATGCAAGATAACGAGAGGCGGTCATGTGCGTGAGGGCCGGTACGGGGGGCCGCTCACTGCTGCCTCTGATGGCTCCCACAGTTCGGGCAATAGCGCGCGTGGTCGCGCACCGGGTAGCCGCAGGTCGGGCAGGCGTGCACACGCGGCCCATTCGGGAGTGGCGGGTGTGTCGGTTCCGGTTGCGCGGGCGGTTGCAGGGCGGTGGGTGGTTGCGTCGGTGGCGGGTCCGGGCGCGCCCCGGCCTGCCGGGCGACGGCGACACGCGCGAACCCGGAACGCGCTTTCGCTGATTCCTCCGCTGCGGTGACCCGCTCCGGTGGTCGATTCAGGTTCTCGCCGGGGGGTGCGACCGGAGACGGCGCACCGGGTCGCGGCGGTTGGATCGGTGGCAACGGCGGCGGCACCACCGTCGGTATCGGTGTCGTCGCTGACACCATCGGGGGGGCGAGCGGCGTTACCGTGGTGGTCGCATCGGATTGCATCGTTTCTCCCTCACTCGTTGGTCGGGGCGCGGCGGATGCTGGCTCCGGTTGCGTGGTGGCGTGCTTCTGCTCCACCCTCGGGGTATCCTGCGTATCGACGATAAGTTCGCGCACGACTGGCGGCACATCCTCCGGCACGGCGGGACGATCAGCCGCCGCGTTTGGCGCGTCGATTGTCTCAGCATCGCGCGCATCCGCCGCTGGCATGAGCGCGGGCTGAGGCGCGCCGGGTGGCGGTGTCGTGGGGCGCACGGCAGGCGCAGGATCCTGGGGCGGCGTGACCGCCGACTTGGCTGCTTTCGTCTGTGTCGCGATCAGCGCGGCGACAGGATAGATCATCGGTGGCGCGATGCGTCGGGGCAGTGTGGGTTCGGTCGGAAGTGGTACGGGCGAGGGTCTCGACGCCGCCGTACCGGCGATTTCGGCAGGAGGAACGGGAGGAGGCGACGGGACAGGAGAAGGCTGAGACGGAGCTACCGACGACTCGACGGGCTGCCCCGGTGGCGGGCTGATCGGCCAGTCAATGATCGGCTCGGATGCGTATACCGGCTCCAACGCGGGAGACATCGGCGGCGGCGTTGGCAGCGCGCGCGCAGGTGGAAGAGGAGTCGGCGCGGGCGGTGCGTACGATGTATAGGCCGGTACCGTTTCGGGCACCATCGGTTGCTCGATCAACGGCGCATCGGCGCTCCGCCGTCGCCCGGCGATCAGGGCAACGGGAACCGCGATCACCCCGAGGACGAAGGCAGCAAGCAGGACGTAGCCGATCTCCTCGATCAGAAAGCGAGAGAGCGGGCTCTTCCCCAATGCCTTCCCATCGCCCGCGAGGAACGCATAGGAGCGGAAGGTCCGCAGGATGAGCGCAAGGAGTAGGCCGCCATTCAGTGCGCCCACCACGCCGCCCACGAGCCGCTCCCAGCCACCGAGCGGGCGCGGCCGCTGGAGCGCGAAACTGCCGAGCCAACCAAGCACAAGCGTGCCACCGAGCAGATAGAGAAGCGCGATTCCCGTCGTGGTGCGCGCGAGGCTCCAATGAAAATGGGTCGCCAGATCGCGCCCATTGGGAGCCGCCCACTCGGAAAGCACGGCATACGCGAAGAGCGTGCCCGCCAGCACGAGCAATTGCCGCCACCCACCATGCCAGTAACCGAGCCCGACGAAGGCAATCCACCCGATTGCCAGCAGGACCGTCAGTATGAGCGCAGTCATGAACCCCCTATCCCCTTGAGTAGGCAGTAGACAGTAGACAGTAGTCAGTAGTCGGTAGGCAGAAGGGAGAATGCGCCTATCGCTCGTCGGGCGATGCGACAGGTCGCGTACGTCCGATCTCTGGTCACTGACTACTGCCTACTGCCTACTGCCTACTCTCCTCCCCCTTTGCCGCAATGTACGGACATGATACCATCGTCGCAATGGAACGAAACGATGCGGACTACACGATTATCTTCGATGGCGGCGCGCGGGGAAATCCCGGCGAAGGATACGGCTCGTACCAACTGCGCACCGGCGCGCTGTGGCAGATCGAGCGCCTCGAGTTCGGCAATCGAGTGACAAACAACGAGGCCGAATACCGCACGCTGATCGCCGCACTGCGGGACGTCATCGCCCGCCTGACCGCCGCATCTTTGGAGCCCAAGATGTACACGCTCACCGTGCGCGGCGATAGCCAGCTGGTGATCTTTCAGGTCACCGGCAGATGGAAGGTACGCAATCCGCGCATCCGCCCGCTGCACGCCGAGGCGACCGCGCTACTCGCCCGCTTCAAAGAGACCGACGTGCAGTGGCAGCCCCGCGCAATGAGCGTGTACATCCTCGGCCACTGAGTAATGGCTCGGTGGCATGGGCTTCAGCCTGTGCCAGCAACGGACAGCAGGATTCAGCCCAAGGGTTATCGCTCTGTACCGATTTCCATGCCGAGTTGATCGAGGAACTGCTGCATGAATGCGGTGCGGCGGGCTGCTTCCTGCCGCCCGGCGTGCGTTCGCATCGTGCCGTGAAGAGTCAGCAGCTTGACGAAAAAGTGATCGAGCACATTTCGCCGGTCGTCTGCGGTGCGGGTGCGGGGGAAAGGCTCGGTGGCGTCGTAGAGTGGTTGCGCCATCGCGCCGCCAAGCATCATCGTGCGGGCAATACCGACCGCGCCGAGCGCATCGAGGCGGTCCGCATCCTGCACGATCTCTGCTTCGCGCGTGCGGGGCGGGATACCGGCGGAGAAGCTATGCGCCTCGATGGCGTGCTGAATGGCGGGGATCGCTGCGGCGTCATACCCCGCTGATCGCAGGAAGTCCGCCGCCGCAGACGCCGCGAGGCGGGAGGCCATCGCACGTTCGGGTGCATCCTTCGGCACGATTACGCAATCATGCAGCCACGCGGCGGGCAGCACGATTGCGAGGTCCGCACCCTCGGCAACCGCGAGGCTTCGCGCATTCGCGACGACACGGCGGATGTGCATCGCGTCGTGCGCCGCGTCTCCCGGCACCGCTTGCGCCGCGAGGAATGCCGCGAACTCTTCTTCCCACCTACGCCATGTCTCTTCCGTCATCGCGCCTTCTCTTATTCTTCGGGGCGACGCCCGCGACTGCCGACACTGCGCAGATAGATGACGAGGAAACCGAACCAGAGCGCTCCGGCGAGGACGAGCACGCCAAGAGGCGGCAACCGGAACAAGAACCGCCGCAAGATGATGAGGACGATCACGGCCAGCACGCCACTGATGAAGCAGCCGCGCTGCGCGATGCTCTCCTGTTTGGGTCGGTTCCCGCTCACGTTAATCGGACGCGGACACCGCGTTCCCGCAGGGATCGTTCGAGCCACGCGCGTCGCTCGGGGACCGGGGGGCAGGCGGTCGGGTCAGCCGCAAGCTGCTGCACGAGCGCGGTGAGGGTTGCATTGACGGGGGCGTGCAGACCGTACCGCCGCGCCGCTGCATCGACCGCGCCGTTGAGCCACGCCACCTCGGTCTCTCGCTTGCCGCGCGCGAGGTCGAGCGCGAGGGAGGGTCGTTTCTCGCCCCGCCCGCCACCAATGCGCTCCTTGAGAAGCCGCCACGCGATCGGGCGCGGGAAGCGCATCGCGAGCGCGAGTTTCGGCACATCGTATCCGGGCAGGCGCAGTGGCTGCGCCGGGAGGCGCCGCATCACCTGGAGCGCTTCCCGGAAGGCGCGCTGCTCGATGCCGAAGGAGGCAGAATCGCCCGCAATCGACGCGGCGTCCGTATCGAGGATCGCGGCTTGCGCATTACCGAGAATATTGAGGAGGAGTTTCGACCATTTCAGTTCGTCAGACGACGCCACGCCGACCGCAGGCAACCCCGCCTCATCGAAAATCGCCAGCGCGCGTGCCTGGCGTCGGCCCACCCGGCACCGGCGCGAACGCGACACCCCCATCGCCGGTATGCGGCACCACCAGGCCCGGCTCCTTCATGCTGACGCTGATCGTGATCGCGCCACTGAGGACATGCGCCGCGCCGAGCGCGTCGATCAGCACCGCCTCGTTGCCGACGCCGTTCTGCATCGTGCAGATCGTCGCGCCCATCGCCGCCAGCCGCTTGAGATCGGGCAAGGCGGCGGCGGTGTCGTTCGACTTGACTGCGAGCAAGACGAGATCGGGCGGCGTCCGCAACGCATCGATACTGGCGACTGCATGCACGAGCGCGACGAATGTCCGGCCCCCCGTTTCGAGCGCGAGGCCCGTCTCGCGAGCGACTCGCACCGTCGCGGGCCGACCGAGCAGCGTCACATCCGCACCCGTCAGCCCAAGCCGCGCCGCGAGGAACGACCCGACCGCCCCCGCACCATAGCAGAGCACCCGGACCGCAGGCCGCGATACCAGCACGATCCCGCGCAACAAATGTCTCACTCATCGCTTCGCGGTATGATTCCGCGCATGCCGAAAGGATGCCAAGAGAAGAGAGAAGCACAGAGACCACAGAGGACATAGAGGACATAGAGGACACAGAGAGTGAATGCATTTTCTCTTCTCTGTGGTCTCTGTGCTCTCCGTGCGCTCTGTGTTCCGTCCCCCTCTCCGGCGTCCCCGGCGTCATGGCGGTTCATCCGATTACGCATCTAGCGCGCGCCGACCGGTTGCGCCACGCCGACTTGCTCGTACACCGCCGCGACGAGTTCCTTCGTCCATGCCGGGATGTCTGCTACGACCCGCCCGGTGACGAGATTACCGTCCCGGATCGCCGGAACATCGACCCACTCACCGCCCGCGTTGTTCACATCGTCCTTGATCGCCCGCGTGCCCGCGATGCGTCGCCCGCGCAAGATACCGGCGGAGGCACCGACCCACCCCGCGTGGCAGACCATGCCAATCGTCTTCTCGGCGCGGTCGAAGGCGCGCACGAAATCCAGCACTGCGTCGTAGCGGCGCAGGCGGTCCGGCGCCCAGCCGCCGGGCACGATAATCGCCGTGAAGTCTGCCGCGTTCACGTTATCGGCCGTCGTATCCGCAGTCACCGATAGGCCGTGCTTGCCTTTATAGGTTTCCGCGCTCCCGGTTCCGATGATCGTGACCTCCGCGCCCTCTTCCTGGAAGCGCATTACCGGATAGAGGAGTTCAAGGTCTTCGAATTCAGCCTCGACGAGCGCCGCGATCTTCACACCTGCGAGTGACATATTTTGCCTCCGTTTCAGGTCTGTCCCGATTCGACACGGCCAGTGTACCGCAGGCATCGTACCGCCGCATCCGCTATACTGACGAGACGCAAAGGAGCCCGCGATGCAGACAAAGACCGAAGCAACCATCGAAGACCTCTACTAATGCACCCGATGACGGCAAATACGAATTGGTCGATGGAAAGCTGGTGAAGATGTCGCCAACCGGATTTCGGCCAGGGCGAATTTCGTTCTTCATTGCGGATGCCCTTCTCGAGTACGAGGATCACACAGGTGCGGGGGCAGCACTGGCCGATGGTCCCGCGTATATCGTCAACCTCTCGCACCGCCGATCGATCAGCCCCGATGCATCGTACACGTTTGATGTTCCTTCCGAAGAACAAGAAATGAAATTCATCGAGGGCATCCCGATTTTTGCCGCCGAAGTACGCTCGGAAGGCGATTACGGACCGGCAAAGGATCGCGAGTACGCGGCAAAGCGGGCGGATTACTTCGCGGTGGGAACACAAGTCGTCTGGGATGTTGATCCTATTCGTCAGACAATCGCCAGCTATCGCTTCGACAAGCCAACAGAGGCGATCACCTTCCATCAAGGCGATATCGCGAATGCGGAACCGGCGCTGCCCGGTTGGTCCGTCCCGGTAGCTAATGTGTTCCGCCGAAAGCATCAATGATTCGCTGAATCGGCTAAAGGACGAGATACAATGGGGGCTCACCATGCAGACAAAAACGGAAGCGACCATCGAAGACCTTTATCATGCTCCCGACGACGGCAACTACGAACTGGTCGGTGGAAGGCTGGTAAGCATGTCGCCGACGGGTGATGACCCGAACTTCACCGCGGGCGAGATTTTTGCGAGCCTCCGAGAATCTACGTGAAACAGTCGGCGAAGGGCGCGCGCGAACTGATGGTGTCGCCTATGTCGTTGACCTCCCGAACCGAAAGTCATTCAGCCCCGATGCTTCATTCTCCTACTCACGCGGTGGGAATGAGATTCGTCAAGGGTGCGCCGCTCTTCGCGGTAGAAGTGCGTTCGGAACATGATCACGGTCCCGCCGCTGATCGCGCCTATGCGCGAAAGCGTGCGGATTATTTCGCGGCGGGAGCAGAAGTCGTCTGGGATGTTGATCCGGATACGAAACCGTTCGCCTCCTATCGCCGATCCGCTCCTGATGCTCCTCTCGTCTTCCGGTTCGGGCGATTTTGCAGATGCGGAGCCCGCACTTCCTGGCTGGCAGATCGCGGTTGACGACCTTTTTGACTACGACTGACGACTGCACTTGCACTTGCGCGCCGTGACAGGTCGTGCTATCCTACCGATCACGAGGCGAAGGGCGGTTAGCTCAGTTGGTTAGAGCGCCACGTTGACATCGTGGAGGTCACTGGTTCGAGCCCAGTATCGCCCACCACTTCTCCTCGTAAGGCAGGGACCGGCAGTGGTATGACCGGTCGCCCCGTCCCCATTCGTTTCGGGGTCGGGTTTTTTGTTATCGGGAGGGAACATCCCCCATGCGCGAGCAGGACGACGACATCGGTAAGGAGATGGAAGCGGAGGCCGCCGGACTCGTACAACCGGATCGGCACGACGACGACATCTGGACCCCGCTCCGCAAGATGCGCCACTCGGCGGCGCATGTGATGGCGGAGGCGGTGCTCGGACATCTTCCCGGACGCGAAACTGGCCATTGGCCCGCCGATCGCGGACGGTTTCTACTACGACTTCGACCTGCCGCGCTCGCTGACGCCGGACGACTTTCGCGGAGATCGAGCGGCGCATGCAGGAGCGCATCGCGGCGAAGTCGCCCTTCGTCAAGAAGATCGTCTCCGCGCGACGAAGCGCGCGCCTTCTTCAAGGACCAGCCCTACAAAATCGAACTGATCAACGATCTCCCCGAGGATGAGGAAGTCTCGTTCTATCATCGACGGGCCGTTCACGGACCTCTGCGCCGGGCCGCACGTCGAGGACACCGGCAAGATCGGGCCGGTCAAACTGATGCGCATCGCCGGGGCCTACTGGCGCGGCGACGAGCATCGCCAGCAGCTGCAGCGCATCTACGCGACCGCGTGGGAGTCGCAGGAAGACCTCGACGCCTACCTGCACCAACTGGAGGAAGCGGAACGGCGCGATCATCGCCGCCTCGGGCGCGAACTCGATCTCTTCAGTACCTCGGACGAGATCGGCGCGGGCCTGATCCTCTGGCATCCGAAGGGCGCGATCATCCGCAAGGAGATCGAGGACTTCTGGAAGCAGGTCCACTTCGACCGCGGCTACGATCTGCTCTACACGCCGCACATCCACAACGGCGCGATCTTCGAGCGGAGTGGTCATCTCCAGTCCTACGCCGAGAATATGTATCGCCGATGGACATTGACGGCACGGATTACTACGTCAAGCCGATGAACTGCCCCGCCGCGATCACGATCTACAACACCCGCACGCGCTCCTACCGCGATCTCCCCCTCCGGTGGGCGGAACTCGGCACGGTCTATCGCTACGAGCGCTCCGGCGTGCTCCACGGCATGTTGCGCGTCCGCGGCTTCACGCAGGATGACTCGCACATCTTCTGCACGCCGGATCAACTCGAAGACGAAGTCAATGGCGTCATCGACCTCGTCGATTACATGATGCAGACCTTCGGCTACACCTACAGCGCCTATCTTGCGACCCGACCGGAAAAGTGGGTCGGCACGGAAGACGTGTGGGAGCACGCGACGGAGATGCTCCGCCGCGCGCTCAAGAAGCGCGGCATGGCAGTACGAAGTGGACGAGGGCGGCGGCACCTTCTACGCGCCGAAGATCGACATCAAGCTCTACGATGCAATTGGCCGCGAGTGGCAGGGGCCGACGATTCAGTGTAGACTATGCAACTGCCGGACCGCTTCGATATGTCGTACATCGGCGACGATGGCGAGCGGCACCGCCCGGTGATGGTCCATCGTACCGTGCTTGGCTCGATGGAGCGGTTCGTCGGCGGCCTGATCGAGCACTACGCGGGCGCCTTCCCCGTCTGGCTCGCACCAGTCCAAGCAGAGGTCATTCCGATCGCGGATCGGCATCAGGACTACGCGCGGGAAGTCGTTGCCAAACTGAAGGCGGCGGGCCTGCGGGGTGAGGCAGACGTCTCAGACGGACGGATGCAGGCGAAGATCCGCGACGCGCAGGTGCAGAAAATCCCGTACATGCTCGTCGTTGGTGATCGCGAAGCCGAAGCGGGCGCGGTCTCTGTCCGGCTCCGCTCCGGCGAAGATTTGAAATCCATGCCGCTCGCCCAGTTTATCCAGATCGCCACCACCCAGCGCGATGCGCGCGGCATCGATCTCCTGCCCCCGGAGATGCAGACGCAAGCAGCGGACTGACGATTCACCATGCAATGAAACGCCGCTGAGATCAAGTCTCGGCGGCGTTTCATTGCCTTCCGCGACAGAAATTGTGAGCGATCCAGAAAGGCTACCGCGCTGCGATCCCGGTGCGGAGATTCGCCACTGCCTCATACGGACGCGGGTCGGGCACCGCGTGACCACGCAGCAGCAGTGATGCGATAGAGACTTCCTTGGCTCCTTCGAGATCATCCATCATTTCATCGAGCGTATCGCCCGCCGCGACGAGGCCGGGAAGGTCGGGCACGCGGCCAACCCATCCACTATCCGCTTCGTGGGTCACGACGACCGCATATGGCCGACGTGCAAGCGCATATATTTCAGGCGTCAGTGTGACGTCGGTCGCCGCATTCGTGGTGGTATCATCGTCTTCGATATCGATTAATAGTGCCTTCATGGATCAATCCTTTGCAGCCTTCTGCGTCTCCTCCGCGATTCGCGCTTGCACGATATCGATTACGAGAAGCGCACTACGCACATATGCCATGATTATGCTGTGATTACCAGACGCGCCCGTAGCTCTTCCAGCACACGCTTGCGCCCTTCCGCGTCTACGGACTTGCCGTCCGCTTCCCAGCGTTCAAGGTCTGCGCCGCCATCGATCACGGCAAGGGCATGGTCACGCACATTGGGCTGGAGTTCTTTGCGCTGGAGTTGCAAGGCCGCGAGCGCGAGCCAAATAATAGGTCCACTATCCGGGTCATCCAATGCATCTTTCGATTCGCGCAGGATTTCCGCAGTCGCATGGGCGACGGAGGCACCGGTGTTCAGTTCATCCTCGAACAGCGCGCGGATGTCGTTCGCCTCATCATTGTCGAAAATGTCGTAGCCCCAGGTGCTCATCGATCGATCCTTTCACAACGACACGAACAGTCAGAGGTCATGTAGATAATATACGGAAAAGGGGCACACGAATGGTGTGCCCCTCAGAGTATCCACGATTTCGCGTTATCCATCCCTGCTCCCCTTCCCCAGTGGGGAAGGGGCTGGGGGTTAGGGCTGCTGCCTAGTCGTCATCGTCCGCGACGCTCGGTCGTCGTCATCGAGGTCGTCCTCGAAGTCGGGCTCGAAGCCCGGTTCGTCGTCGCCTCGTCGGTGAGCATCGCGTCGCGCTCCCGCTCCATCGCGGCGAGAGTCGCGGCAGTCAGGGCGTCATCGTCGCCCATCAGCGCGCGGGTATCCTCGTCGTCGATGCCCAGATCGCGGGAGAGCGTCGCGAGCGGCGCTTCCGCGTTCGGGGCATAGCGGGCCGCGAAGCCCGATCCCGCCGGGATCAGCTTGCCGATGATGACGTTCTCCTTCAGGCCGCGCAGCCGGTCGATCCGGCCGTTGATCGCGGCTTCGGTCAGCACCCGCGTCGTCTCCTGGAAGGAGGCGGCGGAGAGGAAGCTGTCCGTCGTCAGGCTCGCCTTCGTCACACCGAGCAGCACCGGCTGCGCCGTCGCCGGCTCGCCACCCTGCGCCAGCACCTCGCGGTTCGTCTCCTCGAAGGTGACGCGGTCCACCAGATCGTCCGGCAGCAAGTCCGTGTCGCCGGCATTCTCGATGCGCACCTTGCGGAGCATCTGCCGCACGATCACTTCGATGTGCTTCTCGTTCGTGTTCACGCCCTGGGACCGATAGACCCGCAGCACTTCGTCCACGAGATAGCGCTGCACGGCCTCACGACCGAGGATGATGAGGATCTCCTGCGGGTCCTTCGGCCCGTCGGTGATCTGCGTCCCCGCCGTGATCTGCTCGCCGTCCGCGACGCGGATGTTCGCACCGAACGGGATGATGTACTCCCGCGTGGGCGCTTCCTCCCGCACCGTCAGGCGGCCCGATTCGGCCGTCACGACGCCGTCCGCCGGGGAGACGATGCGCCGGGCATCGCCCTCGACGTTCGACTCCGCGATCACTTGCCCCTCGGCGACCTTATCGCCGCTCTGGACGAGCGACATTGAAGTTCTCCGGCACGACCAGCCCCTGCGAGAAGACATCGGTGCCGGTGATGACCACCTTGCGCACCTGCTCCTCCGAGGTGATCGTCCACCACGCCGTCGATCTCCGCGAGAATCGCCTGCCCCTTCGGGACGCGCGCCTCGAAGAGTTCTTCGACGCGGGGCAGACCGCTCGTGATGTCGTCGCCCGCCACACCACCGGTGTGGAAGGTGCGCATCGTCAGTTGCGTGCCCGGCTCACCGATCGCTTGCGCGGCGATGATGCCGACCGCCTCGCCGAGGTCGATCCGCTTGCCCGTGGCGAGGTCGCGCCCGTAGCAGTTGCGGCAGACGCCGTGCGTCGTCTCGCAGGCGAGCACGGAGCGGAGGAAGATGCGATCCTGCAGGTCCGCGACGCGTCTTCGCCGTCTCCTCATCGAGGATGTCGTTGCGTGTCGACGACCACATTGCCGTCCGCATCGGTGATGTCCGCCCCCGCGACGCGCCCGGTCAACCGGCTGGCGAAGAGCGAGGTATCGTCCGGCGTGTCGTTGCGAGCCATCCAGATGCCCGCCTGCGTGCCGCAGTCCTCCTCGATGATGATCACTTCCTGCGCCACGTCGCAGAGGCGGCGGGTCAGGTAGCCGGAGTCCGCCGTCCGCAGCGCGGTGTCCGCAAGACCCTTGCGCGCGCCGTGCGTGGAGGCGAAGTATTCCAGAACCGTCATCCCCTCGCGGAAGTTCGAGCGGATCGGCAGGTCGATGACCTTCCCTTGCGGGTCGGAGACGAGGCCGCGCATCCCGGCCATCTGGGCGATCTGGGTGATGTTCCCCTTCGCACCGGAACCCGCCATCATCGAGAGCGGGTTGTGCTGATCGAGGTTCTTCTCGACCGCGCGCTTCACGTCCTCGCGGGCATTCGTCCAGATATTGACGACCTCGCGGTACCGCTCGCCGTCCGTAATGAGACCGCGGCGGTAGTCCCGCTCGAACTCACCGGCGCGCACGTCGGCATCCTCGATGATCTGCTCCTTCTCCGGCGGGATCGAGATGTCCGAGACGGAGATCGTCATGCCGCTGCGGGTGCCGAAGCGGAAGCCGAGCCGCTTGATCTTGTCCGCGACCTGCGCGGTCTTGCGGGCCGCTTCCTCGCGGGCTGCCATCGGCGTCAGCTTCCCGGCGGCGACCTTCTCGTTCGCCTCCTCCGTGAAGTCGCGGAAGCACTCGGCCATCAGGCGGCGGAGCGCCTTCCGGTCCATCGGCTCATTCCAGTAGCGCAAACTGGTCGGCAGTTCCTCGTTGAAGATGACGCAGCCCGGCGTCGTCTCGATGATCTGCTCCTCGAATGCATCGGCGCTCGTCGGTCGGCTGCCTTGTAGGGCAGCCGCACCTTCACCCGCGCCTGAATGTCCACCATGCCCATGTTGTAGGCGAGGATCACTTCCTCCGGGCTGGAGTAGGTCTTGCCCTCGCCCTTCGCGCCATCGTGCGGCAGGCGTGATGTAGTAGCAACCGAGCACCATTTCCAGCGTCGGCGTGACGATCGGCTCGCCATCGGACGGCTTGAGCAGGTTGTGGATCGAGAGCATCCGCTCCCGCGCCTCGCGTTGCGCCTCGCGCGAGAGCGGCACATGGACGGCCATCTGGTCGCCGTCGAAGTCCGCGTTGTACGCGCCCGTCACCATCGGATGGATCTGGATCGCGCTGCCCTCGACCAACTGCACCTCGAACGCCTGAATGCCGAGGCGGTGCAGGGTCGGGGCGCGGTTGAGGAGCACGAGATAGTCCTGGATGACCTCTTCGAGCACATCCCAGACCTTCGGCTCGACGCGCTCGACGATGCGCTTCGCCGCCTTGATGTTGTGCGCGTGCCCGCGCTCGACGAGCCGCCGCATGACGAACGGCTTGAAGAGTTCCAGCGCCATCCGCTTCGGCAGGCCGCACTGATTCAGTTTCAGGTCCGGCCCGACGACGATCACCGAGCGACCGGAGTAGTCCACGCGCTTGCCGAGCAGGTTCTGGCGGAAGCGCCCCTGCTTGCCCTTGAGCATGTCGCGACAGGCTCTTCAACTTGTGCTTGCCGCTGCCGGACACGACGCGACCGCGCCGCCCGTTGTCAATCAGCGCGTCGACCGCCTCCTGGAGCATCCGCTTCTCGTTGCGGACGATGATCTCCGGCGCCTGCAGTTCCAGGAGCCGCTTCAGGCGGTTATTGCGGTTGATGACGCGACGATAGAGGTCGTTCAGGTCGGAGGTCGCGAAGCGGCCACCGTCCAGTTGCACCATCGGGCGGAGGTCCGGCGGGATGACGGGCAGGACGGTGAAGATCATCCACTCCGGCCGGTTGCCGCTCTTGCGCAGCGCCTCGACAACGCGCAGCCGCTTCATCGCCTTCTTGCGCTTCAGGCCGCTCGTCGTCTCGATGTCGTCGCGCAGTTTCGTCGCCATCTCTTCGAGGTCGGTCTTGACGACGATGTCGTAGATCGCCTCCGCGCCCATGCCCGCCGAGAAGATGTCCGGCGCGATCTCCTGCAAGTCGCGATACTGCGCCTCGGAGATGATCTGCATCGGCTGCAAGGCTTCGATCTCGCGGATGATCTCGTCCGCCTGCGCCTGCTCCTCGGAGATGCGCGCCTCGGCCTCCGCGACGATCTTCTTGGTGCGCTCGTCCGCCTCGTAGCGGTTCTGATCCGCCTCCGCGCCGGAGAGCGCCTGGCTGGATTCCTTCTCGCGCTCCGCCTGCGCCTGCAACTCCTCGATCCGCGTGTCGCGCGCCTCCTTGAGGGCGAGCAAGCCGGTCGTCGTTGATCGCCTCGCCCTCGCGGACGATGATCTGGCCGAGGAACTCGACGGCTTCGGTCGCGCCCTCGCCGAGCATCTGCTCGAGTTCGTCGTGGATCGTCTCGTATTCCTTCTCGACCTCGGCGATGTCGCGCTTCAGGCGCGCGTCGATCTCCCGCATCAGGCTGGAGTGACCGGAGGTGAGGTTGGAGAGGTCCGCGTCGCGCTCGCCGGTGATCTCGGCGATCTTCTCCTCGGCGTCGTGGCGCAGCTCCGCCTTCGTCTCTTCGAGTTCGGCGTAGATATCCGCGACGAGCTGGGTGCGCGCCTCGGTATCGACGCTCGTGACGATGTACGCCGCGAAGTAGAGGACGCGTTCGAGGTTGCGCGGCGAGATGTCGAGCAGGAGGCCGAGGCGGCTCGGCGTGCCCTTCACATACCAGATGTGGCTGACGGGCGCGGCGAGTTCGATGTGGCCCATCCGCTCGCGGCGCACCTTGGCGCGCGTCACCTCGACGCCGCACTTGTCGCAGATGACGCCCTTGAAGCGGATGCGCTTGTACTTGCCGCAGGCGCACTCCCAGTCCTTCTGCGGGCCGAAGATGCGCTCGCAGAAGAGACCGCCGAACTCCGGGCGGAGCGTCCGGTAGTTGATCGTCTCCGGCTTCGTCACTTCGCCATAGGACCACGACTTGATCGCTTCCGGCGAGGCGAGGCTGATCCGAATGGCATCGAAGTTGTTGACATCAAACATTGTCGTTCCCCAGCCCTTTCGCGTTGGCGCGAGCAGCGCGCCATTTCGTTTGGGGGAGCGGCGCGAGCAGCTCGCAGCCGCTCGTGCAATATGACGCTTCGCGCGCATCTCCTCGATTCGCTCCTCGCTCATCGCGATGGAGAATGGCGGTGAGGCTCTTACTCGCGCGTCTCGAAGCCGCGCATATTGATATTGTCGAGCGTCGAGAGGATGTCCGATGAGGTGTCCTCGGTGAACTCGACCGCCTCGTCGTCCTCGTTGATCACCTCGACGGAGAGGCCGAGCGAGCGCAGTTCCTTGACGAGCACCTTGAACGACTCCGGCACGCCCGCGTCGCGAATCTCCTCGCCCTTGACGATCGCCTCGTACGTCTTGACGCGACCGACCACGTCGTCCGACTTGACGGTGATCATCTCCTGGAGGATGTGCGCCGCGCCGTACGCTTCGAGCGCCCAGACTTCCATCTCGCCGAATCGCTGACCGCCGAACTGCGCCTTGCCACCCAGCGGCTGCTGCGTGACGAGCGAGTACGGGCCGGTGGATCGCGCGTGAATCTTGTCCTCCACGAGGTGGGCCAGCTTGAGCATGTAAATGATGCCAACCGTGACGGGCCGGTCGAACTCGCTCGCCCGTGCGCCCGTCGTACAGATCAACCTTGCCGTCGATCGGCAAGCCGGCCTCGGTCAGGAGCGCCTCGATCTCCTCTTCGCGCGCGCCGTCGAAGACGGGCGTCGCGACCCGGAAGCCGAGTTCCCGCGCCGCCCAGCCGAGATGCGTTTCCAGCAACTGGCCGAGGTTCATGCGGGACGGCACGCCGATCGGGTTGAGGATGATGTCCACCGGCCGCCCATCGGGCAGGTAGGGCATATCCTCGATCGGCAGGATGCGGGAGATGACGCCCTTGTTGCCGTGGCGGCCCGCCATCTTGTCGCCCTCGGAGATCTTCCGGCGCTGCGCGATCATCACGCGCACCATCTGGTTGACCCCGGCGGGCAGTTCGTCGTTGTTCTCGCGCGAGTATTCCTTGACATCGATGATCGTGCCGCGCGCACCGTGCGGCACGCGCAGGCTCGTGTCCTTCACATCGCGCGCCTTCTCACCGAAGATCGCGCGCAAGCAGGCGCTCCTCCGCCGAAAGGTCCGTCTCGCCGCGCGGCGTCACCTTGCCGACGAGGATGTCGTTCGGTCGCACTTCCGCGCCGACGCGGATGATGCCGCGCTCATCCAGGTCCGCGAGGCTGTCCTCACCGACGTTCGGGATGTCCCGCGTGATCTCTTCCGGCCCGAGCTTCGTGTCCCGCGCCTCGCACTCGTACTTCTCGATGTGGATCGAGGTGAAGTAGTCCTCCTGCACGAGCCGCTGCGAGACGAGGATCGCGTCCTCGAAGTTGCCGCCCTCCCACGGCATGAAGGCGACGAGCACATTCTGGCCGAGGGCGAGTTCGCCATTCTCGGTCGAGGACGAGTCCGCGATGATCTGATCCGCCATCACGCTGTCGCCGATATGGACGATCGGCCGCTGGTTGATGCAGGTATCCTGGTTCGAGCGGCGGAACTTGTGCAGCGGGTAGATGTGCTCCACGCCCTCATCGTCCCGCGTCACGACGCGCCGCCCGTCCACGCTCGTCACGGTGCCGCTCTCGCGCGCCACGACGACCTGGCCGCTGTCGCGCGCCGTCTGATACTCGATGCCCGTGCCGACGACCGGCGCCTCCGGCCGCAGGAGCGGCACGGCCTGGCGCTGCATGTTCGCGCCCATCAAGGCGCGGTTCGCGTCGTCGTGCTCAAGGAAGGGGATGAGCGCCGTCGCGACCGAAACGACCTGCTTCGGCGAGACATCCATGTAGTCGATCCGGTCGATCATCTCGACGAGAATGCGGTGAGCCGTGCCGCGCCGAGACGCGATCCTCGACGAAGTGGTTGTTCTCATCGAGCGCCGCGTTCGCCTGCGCGATCGTGAAATCTTCCTCCACATCGGCGGAGAGGTATTCGATCTCGTCCGTGACGACGGGCTTGATGCGCACCGTCCGCAGGCCGCGACTTGGCGATCTTGTCCGCGAGTTTCTTGTCCACGACCGTGCCGGACGCGGCGATCTCCTTGCTCGATGTCGGGTCGACGACGCGCTCCGCGAGCGTCTGCCCGACGAGGCGATCCGCGTCGCGCTGCAAATCGAGGATGCGCAGCACGCGGCGGTACGGCGTCTCGATGAAGCCGTACTGGTTGATCCGCCCGAAGGTGGCGAGCGAGCCGATCAGACCGATGTTCGGGCCTTCCGGCGTCTCAATCGGGCAGATGCGACCGTAGTGGGAGTGATGCACGTCGCGCACATCGAACCCGGCGCGGTCGCGGCTCAGACCACCGGGGCCGAGCGCGGAGAGGCGCCGCTTGTTCGTCAACTCGGCGAGCGGGTTCGTCTGGTCCATGAACTGCGAGAGCTGCGACCCGCCGAAGAACTCGCGCACCGACGCCATCACCGGGCGGATGTTGATCAGCGCGTTCGCCGTCGCCGTCTCCGGGTCCTGAATCGTCATGCGCTCCTTGACGACGCGCTCCATGCGCGCGAGGCCGGCGCGCACCTGCATCTGGATCAACTCGCCGACCGCGCGGATGCGGCGGTTGCCGAGATGGTCGATGTCGTCCGCCTCGCCCTCGCCGTTGTTCAGGCTTGATCATCGTCGTGACGATCTTGATGATGTCCTCATTGCGTCAGGACGCGCGTATCGTTGCTCGGGTCGAGGCCGAGCCGCTTGTTCAGCTTGTACCGCCCGACCTTCGCGAGGTCGTACCGGCGGGCGTAGAAGAAGAGGTTCTTCAGCAGGTTCTCGGCGTTCTCGCGCGTCGGCGGGTCACCGGGGCGGATGCGCTTGTAGAGTTCCAGCAGCGCCTCGTCGCGCCCCTTCTTCTCGTCCGTCGTGCCCTTCATCGGCTCCTTGTCGAGCGTGGCGGCGATGTAGCGGTGCTGCTCGTTCGGTGTCGATCTCCTTGAAGAGGTCCAGGAGTTGCTCGTCCGTGCCGTAGCCGAGGGCGCGCAGGAGGATCGTCACCGGCATCCGGCGCTTGCGATCCACCTTGACCGAGAGAATGTCGCGGTTGGAGGTCTCGAACTCCAGCCACGCGCCACGGTTCGGGATCAGTTTCGCCGCATAGAGGCGGCGACCCGTCGAGGGGTCCTCCGTCGCGGTGAAGTAGATGCCCGGCGAGCGGACCAACTGGGAGACGACGACGCGCTCCGCGCCGTTGATGATGAAGGTGCCGTCCCGCGTCATCATCGGGAAGTCGCCCATGAAGATCTCGGAGTCCTTGATTTCGCCCGTCTCCTTGATGAGCAGGCGGGTCTTGCACGCGCAGCGGCACGGAATAGGTCATGTCGCGCTCGCGGCACTCCGCCTCGGTGAAGCGGGCCTCGCCGAACTCGAAGATCGAGGAAGGAGAGTTCCATGCTCTTGCCGGTGAAATCGGTGATCGGCGAAATCTCCTCGAGCAGTTCGCTGCATCCCCTCATCGAGAAACCAGTGGAAAGAATCGAGTTGAATCTGGACGAGGTGCGGCATCTCCAATACTGCCGGAATTTTGCCGAACGAGCGGCGAGCCGGATAGGGAATCGTACCCTGTGGGGAAGTTTGTACCTCAATCACCATGCGTCTTTCCCCCTTTGTGATATACAGACCCAAAACAACCTCGGATTGGTCGTGCTCAGTGGCTAGCTCGCCACTGCGACGACAACAGCCGCGCGTCGCGCGCACGCTGCCGTCTCGTATGCGAAGACAAGGCTACCCCGTCCGCCGCAATGGTGCGACGAACCGTTGTCGTATGCTGGTGGGTAACCGAAAGAGATGTGGAGAGACACCAGAAGGGCGAGGTTTCCCCCACCCTGTATCGTTCATCTACCGTCGTTCGATTTGGCAATCTACCTCGACCTTATGTCTGACGCCGATCGCACCGCCGCAGGCATCCGCAAACATGCAGTATACGGACGAATCCCCGCCTCGTCAACGGTCTCCATGCGCTGTGATTCGATTCGCGATGATGCGTGGAGCCTATGATGGATATGTGCTCTATGATGCGGATACCCCCTGTCCCTACCTATGGCAGCGGGAACCCGGATGGACGCATTACGCTCGCGCGCCTCCTTTGAGCAGCCGCATTCCTCGTGGGATGGGGCGTCGGTCACAACATCCTAGTCGCGCAATTTATTCCCGCAGTTCGGGCAGAACTTCGGTGGCCCGCCGTCCGGCATCGCGGTGAGCGCGAAGCCGCAGTTCGGGCAGAACTTCGGCCCCGTCGTCGGCGCAGGCCTGATGCGGCAGCGGGCGCGCCGGGCTGGCCTGCTGGGCGCTTGCTGTTGCTGGCGCTGTTGCGGCTGCTGCGGTTGCTCGCTGCGCCTGCTGCCGCATCGCATTCGGCGATCTGGCTGCCGAGGCCGAAGCCGATCCCCGCGCCGAGGGCGTCGCCGCCCGCAGCCGGGGTTGTTCGCGGCGTCGCCGATTGCCTGCGCCGTCCGGTACTTCATGTACTGATCGAGATTACCGAGTGCGCGCCATGCTCGGAACGCTCGTCAATCGTCGCCTGCACCTCGTCCGGCGGCGTGATCGCGCCGATCTGGAACGAGTCGAGTTGCAGACCGTATGCCGCGAACTGATCCGCGACGGCAGTCTTTGTCGCCAGCGCCAACTGCTCGTACATCACGGCGAGATCGAGGACGCTCTTCATTACCTGGCCCATGATGACCGTCAGTTGCTGGACGATGATCGAGCGCAGGTAGTTGCCGATGTCTTCGGTGCGGAAGACCCCCTGCGTGCCAACAATCGTGTTGACAAACAGTTGCGGATCCGACCACGCGCATCGCATACGTGCCGAACGAGCGCAACCGCACGATACCGAGATCGGTATCGCGGTAGATGATCGGCTGCGGCGTCCCATATTTCATATCGAGGAACTGCTTGAGCGAGACGTAGACGACCTCCGCGCGGAAGGGTGACTTGTGCCCGAACGGCAGGCTGAGATATCCCCGCGAGGATCGGGATATTCTGCGTCGAGAGCGTGTGCCGCCCCGGCGGCAGCGTGTCGAGCGCCTTGCCGTCACGGAAGAAGACCGCGACCTGGCTATCACGCACGATGCACTGCGAGCCGAGCCGGAACTCGCCGGAACCGTATTCCGGCACGCGGTGGACGATCTCGTTACTTCCCTGATCTACCCATTCAATGACATCTAATATCGCCACGGAACCGCTCCTTCGTCGCGGAGTGACTGAGAACTGAGGACTGAGGACTGAGTGCAAACATCTTGCGCCCAGTCCACTTTCCCGGACTCAGTGCTTATTGCTGCTTTGCGGGGGTCGGCGTCTGTGTCTGTGCGCTCGTCTCATTACTCGCCGATTGCGGATCGCCTGCGGGCGAGTGCCGCGCCTTCGTGGACGCCCATGCGCGCCTTGAGGGCGGCGAGTTCGTCCATGCTCTGACCGGGTGGGAGCGCCGCCAGCGCACTGCCTTGCACGCGCGCCTTCAGTTTGGCGAGATCGTCCTCGACTTCGAGGCCGCCGTCGAGTTCGGCAAACTGCGCGGACATCGAATCGCTCGCGAGGTCCTGCTCGGCGAGCGCCCTGGCCTCATTGGAGCGGATGCGTTCTCCATGCGCTCCAGTTCTTCGCCCGGTTCGAGCGACTTCAGGCCGGACATCGTGCTAGAGACCTTCTGAATCGCCTCCGCGCGCCGCTGCCGCGCGATCAGCACGTCCCGGTTCGCGCGGGCGGACTCGTACTTCGCTTCGAGTTGCTGCAACTGCGCCTTCAGCTTCGTGACCATCTCCTGCTGCGAGGTCAGGTTGTCGCGTAGACCTGCGCGTGCTCGTCGTTGTCCCGCTTGCGGCGCAGGGCTTCCCGCGCGAGGTCGTCCTTGTTCTGCGTGACTGCGAGTTCCGCCTTGCGATCCCAATCGGACGCCATGCGGGCAGGACTGGTCGTAGTCCATTTGCAGTTCTTTTTCCTGCGCGATCATCGCGGCGACCTGCCCGCGCGCCATATGGATCTGGTCGTTCATCTCGCGGATCAGTTGATCCAGCATTTTCTCCGGGTCTTCGGCGTGGTCGATCATGTCATTGACGTTCGCGCGGATCAACCGTGTCATCCGGTCGAGAATACCCATCATTTGCTCCCTTCGGTCGCTTCAGGACTGAGTAGGGACTAGCCCAAGCCATCCCCATCTCTGCGATCCACTCTCTACTGCCTACTGCTTACTCGCTATCTGCGGATACACCTGCAATTCGCGCCGGTCAATCATGCGGCCAACGAGCGCCTGGCGGTCGGTACCCCAATCGCGCAGGACGAGATATGCGCCATCCACGCCCGTATAGACATAGGCGTGACCTTGCCGGTGCGCTCGCCCGCTGCCGCAGTGATGGTGCCTGCCCCACTCATCTGCTCGACCGAGTGAATAGGAAACGCCGCCGAACATGAGGGGCGTGACGGGCGGGACGCGCGTCCAGAAATCCACCTGCTCGGTGAGCGCGATGGGTCGCGTCGCATCACCCGGCACGATCAGCCATCGCTCCTATCTGCCCATCGCGCAGGAGATAATCGGTCCATGGCACAGCGCCATCCACCCGCGTGCGTGCGGCGACGAGCCAGTCCCGGCCATCCACACTGACGGCGTCGTTGAGATTGAGGAGCGGAATCGTCCGCGTCTGACCCGGCAAGCAGCGCAGGCGTTTGGACCATATCGAAGAGTTTCGTGTTCTGCGTCGGCTGCCCGGTCTGGAAGATATCGGCGCGCGCATTGAACCGCTCCTGCAAGTCCTGCACCGACGCGTCGAGATCGCCGAGCGGCGGGCTGCAGTTCGCCGCCGCCGTCCGCCGCTTGCTCGAGTCGCCTCAACTTTCGGTGCTGACGTGTATCCACACCATCCGCGAGCGCGAGATCGAACTGGTAGAGTTGATCGAGCGCACGTTCGTCCACCTGAATCGTGTCGCGCATCCAGGCATATCCATAGGTCGCCGTGCGGACGCGGTCCATGAAATGCTTCAGCCGCTCGGCGCTTGATCTACCGGCGCGAGTTGGTCGAGGCGGCGCGCAGCAAGCAAGCTTTGCTGCACGCGCGTCAGCCGCTTTGACTGCTCATCGTAATCCGCAGCGAGCATCCGGCGCAATGCGCCATCCGCATCGCGTCGCGATTCCTTCTCATGGTAACCACGATAGCCCGGTATCCGGTCCAGCCTGCTCGGTCGGCGGGTCGGTGCGGCTTGCGGGTAACGTACGCGTGCATCAGTATCAGTCATATGGTCCTCCAGTGTCCTCGTATCATAACAGGCCCCGCAGAAGATACGACTGGCAGACCACAGAGGTTCCACTTGTGGGGGAAGTGCTGAGAATTGAGGACTGCGAGTTACACGAACCTGGTAATCTCATGCGCTCAATTACCCGTGCGGTACGAGCGAAGTACGCATTCCTCACGCTTTGCCTCACCCCCGACCCCTCTCGTACGGAGCCATCGCCCGGAGATCACGGAATAGCAAGGTTTGTACGGCGATGGAGAGGGGAGAGGTAGGGGACGCACGGGTGCCCTTTGGGCAGATGCGCCCGCGTTGTCCTCAGTCCTTAGTCCTCAGTCCTCAGTCCTTCCCTTGCAGCGGGGAGGGTGATCGTGAAGGTCGTTCCCTTGCCGGGGACGCTTGCGAAGGCGATGCTGCCGTGTTGCAGTTCGACCAATTGCTTCGTGAGGGCGAGGCCGAGACCGGTGCCGCTGTAGCGACGCGAGAGCGACCCATCGATTTGGCGAAACGCCTCAAAGACCTTAGAGGCGTCCTCCGGGCGGATGCCGATGCCGGTGTCCGTCACACGCACGCGCACATCATCGGCCACGGTGTCTACCGCGATCGTAATGCGCCCTCCTTCGGGCGTGAATTTGTTTGCGTTAGAGAGGACATTGAGCACGATCTGCCGGAAACGCGCGCGATCCGCATAGAGGCGGGGCGTTTTGGGAGCGACCGCGATCGAGAGCGTCTGGCGGTTCGTGAGGATGAGGGGGGCCATGACGCGCTCCGCCTCGCGCAGTTCGTCCGCGACGACAAAGGCGACCGGGCGCATCTCCATCCGCCCGGACTCGATTTTCGCGACATCAAGGACATCATTGATGAGCGAGAGCAGATGCCCGGCACTCGAATGGATGTCCATCAGGCATTCGCGCCGTTCGGCAGCACTCACCACAATATCGTCCGCCAAGAGCTCCGAGAAACCGATAATTGCATTGAGGGGTGTCCGCAGTTCGTGACTCATCGTGGCGAGGAACTCACTCTTATGCTGGTTCGCCGTTTCGAGATCGACATTCAGGCGGCGAAGCTCGGTGACCTGGCTCTGAATCTGCTCATAGAGCCGCGCATTCGCCACCGCCACCGCGACCTGGCGGCAATACCGCTCGATCCGGTCGATGTCCTCTGCACGATAGACCGAAGGCTTACCGTGCGCGAGGTAGATCGTGCCGATACTTTGCCCACCGATCCGCAGCGGCGCGCAGAGAATGCTCCGCAGTTCGTCACGCTGCACGACGATTCGATGCGAGCGTGCCAGCCACTCCTCAGATGCCCAGAAGTCATCAACGCAGACCGTTTCGCCTGCGGTGAAGACGAAGCCATTGAGGCTCTCTTTGATCCCCATCTCCATACCAAGGAACGGTTCAACTACGGAGCCGGTCGCGGCAGCGACCCGAAGCACGCCGCGATCGGGCACTTCGAGCGTGATCATCCCCTGCTCATACGGCACGACACGGGAGATTTCCGCGAGGACACGGCGGAGAACGGCGGGGAGATCGAGCGTGCCGGTCGTCGCGATGCCGACTTCGCGGAGCGTTTCCAGTTCATCATTGAGCCTTTGGAGTTGCGCGACCTGCTGGACGCTGCGCGTATAGAGGAGCGCGTTCGCTATCGCGACGGCTGCCTGCGCGGCGACCAGATGCAGCCGTTCGAGGTCCTCGTCCGTATAGACATCCGGCTCATAGCGGGCGAGATAAATCGTGCCGATGGCCTGCTCTCGGGCGATCAGCGGCACGCAGAGGACCGCGCGCAGTTGGAGATCATCCTGCGGCGGGTAGTGCATCGGCAGCGTATTGCCCGCAGCACGCACATCCGCGACCCGGAGCGGTTGCCGACTCTGAAAGACCCATCCATTCAGGCTGTGCGCTTTCGGAATGAGCAGACCGACTTGCACGACCTCCTCCGCAGTCGCGGAGCGCGCGGCGACTGACCGGAGGGCATCCGGGGTCTCATCCAACATCAGGAAGGCCCGGTCATGCGGAATGAGCGCGCAGACCGCCGCCAGCACACGGTCCACCACCTCATCGAAATCGAGGGAGACGGCCACCGTCGCGCCGACCTCCGCCAGGGTGGCGAGCTCGGTCATGCGCTGCTGCATCTGCTCGTGCAACTGAGCATTGCGGATCGCGACGGCCATCAGCGCCGCGTTCGTCTCCTCCAGTTTCTGCTGCGCGAGGACATGCGCGGTGACATCTGTCGAACCGAGCATCACCGCATGGCAGTTTCCGGCGGCATCGAAGAGCGGCGTCACATCGTAGTTCCAATACGTGCGGCCGCGCGCGAACCCATCGAAGGGCTGATCGCGCACATGCACCGGCTCGCCCGTCCGGGTGATGCGCTGCACCAGGGCGCGGAAGTTCGCGACTCGTTCTTCGCCAAAGAGGTCCGTCATCGTGTAGGAGGCGAGGTCGCGATCGTACCATATCGGATCGAGGGTGCGTTTCGCCTGCTCGTTCGCAAGGAGGATACGCAACGTCCCCGCTTCGATGACGATGATACTGACCGGCGCGGTGCGCAGGATCGTCGCGAGCAGTTCATCGCGGACATCCGTCTGAACACTCATCTCCTACCACCCCGCGCTACAACGGCATCACTTCGCTATCGGAAGCCGAGAGAGTCGATGCGAAGATTTGATTTGCCACCGCAAGTACATCACTTGTTTGAACGTGGTCGAGACAGTTTCGTGATGGGCAACCATTTGGTCGCCCCAGTGTATATCCTGTGTAGAAGCAAGGCGAGCAGGCAATCGTGCTGCGCAGGACGACGACCCGCGCGCCAGTGGGTACGGTCAGCGCGCCGGGGTTGCACTCGACCGCCCCGTACGGTGCCCACGCCCGGTGATTCGACGGCCCGAAGATGACGAGCGTCGGTGTGTCGACCGCTGCCGCGAGGTGCGCCATGCCATTATCGCTGCCGA
The DNA here is from genome assembly GCA_963763655.1 of uncultured Chloroflexia bacterium. Classification (GTDB taxonomy): domain Bacteria; phylum Chloroflexota; class Chloroflexia; order Thermomicrobiales; family JALYUS01; genus JALYUS01. The sequence goes on along the minus strand of CAVXPY010000043.1, from coordinate 75,741 downwards.
TGAAGAGCGCCGCGCCCGCGTAGATGGCTGCCGTGACCGCTATCGTGGCCTTTCCTGTGAGATCTGACTATCGGCGTCTCACCGCAGTGGCGCAAGAGGTCATCTGCCGCCGTGCGTGCGTAGGCATCCGTCCCGCCGGTGATGACGAGCCGGTAGCCATCGGCGGCGAGGCATTGCCCGACCGCTGCCAGCCGCGCGGGGGGCCATTGTCGCGCCGGACCGAACGCACCGACGCCGGGATGGAGCGCGACATAGGGCGCACCCTCCCCCACGAGTGCGCGAGCAGCCGCACAGGCATCGTCGGTCACATCTACTGTCGGGCGCGGGTCGCGCGCGGATGCACCGACCAGGCCCGCGACATCGAGCCAGTAGGCCCATTCCGGCTTCACGCCGAAGCCGTGATCGCGCGCGCGGTGGGTGAGGAAATCGCCCCGGCCATTTTCCAGCCCGGCGCGCACCGGCGCGCCCGTCGCGCGGGCGAGCGCCCGGTATTTCATCGCGCCCCAACTGGTCGTCAGGTGATGAAAGAAGAAAACGGCGTCGTACCGCCGTTCCCGCAGCGACCAGCCAAACTGCGTGAGTTCTTGCACCGCCTTGAGGTTCGCCATGCCGCGCAGCGAATCGTACGTCTCTTTCGTGAGGGTCAGAACCTCGTTCACCGCCGGTTCCCGTTCGAGCACGACGCGCGCGCCGGGCGCGACGAGCGCGTCGATCCGCGCATCGGGCAGCAGATCGCGCAGGGCGCGGATCGCCGGCAGCGTGCCGATCGCGTCGCCAATATCCGCGAGTTTGATGACGAGCAGACGCCGCATCGTTTCGGTCATCGCGCCGCCCCTTCCAGCACGGCAAGGGTCTCCCGCGCGCATTGCTCCCACGAGAAGCGCGCCGCCTGCGCGGGACCACGCTGGATGAGGCGGGCACGTAATGGCTCGTCCGTCAGCAGTTGCACGAGTGCCGTACCGATGGCTGCTTCATCGAGCGGGTCCACGAGCAGCCCGGCATCCCCGACAATTTCCGGCAGACTGGTCGTATTCGCGGCGAGCACCGGCACGCCATAGGCGAGCGCTTCGAGCGCGGGCATCCCAAACCCCTCGTAGAGCGACGGGAAGGCGAAGGCGTCCGCGCCAGCGTAGAGCGCGGGCAGATCATCGTCCGCGATGTAGCCGGTGCAGTGGATGCGGTCGGTGAGACCGAGCGTATCGACCTCCGTGCGCATCGCCGCCATCAACCACCCCATCTGCCCGGCAATTACCAGCGTATGCGGCAACCCTGCCGCGACAACCTGTTGAAACGCCCCGATCAGCCGCCGCAGATTCTTGCGCGGCTGGACCGTGCCGAGAAAGAGCACATAGGGCCGCGCGATACCGAGCCGGTCCAGCGTTGCCCCTACTGCGTCATCAGGGAGATAAGTGACAGGTCGCACGCCGTGATGGACAACCGCAATTTTGCGCGACGGGACATGCAGCATCGCCACGAGATCATCCCGCGTCGCTGCCGATACCGCAATCACCCGTCGCGCGGCCCGAACACTCCACCGCGTGGACCAATCGAGATAGCGGCGCGACGCGGCCCGGTGCGCCTCCGGGAAATGCCGGTAGCCGAGATCATGGATCGTCACGACGGTATGGCGAGGGTGGATCGCCGGGACGACGTGCGCGGGCACAAAGAGCACGTCCGGCCGGTGACGTGCCATCTCCCACGAAAGCCGCGCGATGCGTCCAGAGACGAGGAAACGGGCAGCGCTCGCCACTCCCACCCTTTCGGCGGCGAGGCCAAATCTTCAGGCGGCGGGCCGGGGGCATAGAGCCGCCAGTGATGCGGCGTCTCCATTGCCATCAGGGCGCGCGGAGCAAGATGCCATGTACTGCTCCGTACCGGTACGCTGCGCGGGCAGCGTCCGGCTCGCATCAATGCCAATGGTCAGCGGGCGCATGATCGCCCCCACCGCTCACACCCGCACAGATGGGGCACGCAAGCAAACGATCCGCCATCGCGAGCACATCCGCCATTTGGAGGATCGTCAGGCAGGGGGGCGCGGGCGGGCGGTCCAGCGAGAGATCGCCACAGCCGAGGCACGGGATATCGCGCCAGTCTGCGACCATGACGATATGGCGGTCGGGATCGCCCCATGGGCCGTACTGCGCGACATCGGCGGGGCCGTAGAGATGGATCGTCGGGGTACGGACGGCGACCGCGAGATGCAATGAGCCACAATCCGGCCCGAGGACGAGCGCAGCACGCTCGTAGACGGCACCGAGCGTCGCGAAGTCCGTCTTGCCCGCCAGATCGAGCGCAGAGTGCTGCATCGCGGCGACTACCTCACGGTCAGATGCGCCTCCTTCGCCGCGCCCGTGAGCAGGACTGCCCCGCCGTATCGCGCGATGAGGCATCCGCGACCTGCGCCCAGCGCTCCAGTAGCCACTGCTTGACGGGCGCGCCCGAGCTCGGGATTAATCGCGATCAGCGGCGTGTCGAGCCCCAAACCGTTCAATAACCCCGCCGCGTTCGCGCGTGCCGCCTCCGGTACACGAAAGACCAAGGGATGCTGCCCGCATCAGTGCCACATCATCCAGCGGGCAAGCTGCGCGGTGGCGCACCCGTCGCACGCGCGATCAATGCTTCGATGAGGAGCAGATTCGACCGCCCGGCGTGCATCCGGGGCACAAAGGGTAGCGCCTGCGTCAATGCGGGCCGCGTGTCCGGGTGATCGAAGCCGAGCACGAGCGGGATCCGCGCGACGCCCGCCGTGCCGCCGCCCCACCAATGATCGGGCCGGAGGATGAGCGCGGCATCGTAATTGCCCGCCTTGAGATGATGCGCCATGAACCAGAGATCCACATATGGGCGCACCGGGATGGGGCTTCGGGCCGCGCGTGATGCCGGGGAAGCAATGCGCCTCGATCCGCACGCCCTCGGTGCCGTTGTATGCGACGGGGCAGGATGTCGGATCAACATAGAGCGTCACATCGAGATCGGGCAACGCTTCGCGCAGCCGGGCGAGCGCCGGGGTGAGCAAACAGCATATCGCCGAGATGATCGGGCCGAATCAGGACGACGCGGCGCACCGCTTCGAGTGGCGGCGGCTTCCAGAGTTTCACGAACAGCCCGCCCGCCCGCATCATGCCGCGGCGCGCGTAGTATTGGAGATTCAATCGAGACGCTCCGATGAGTTGATTGGCGGCGGCAGCGGACCGCCTCCACCGTCACACATTCCATGCAACGTATCGTACCGCAGGTGCACGCGAGCCTGCCACGCCGGAAACAGGGCGACCACGGCACGCGCCCAACGACCATCATCCCCCGCCCACCGTACAACGCCATATTGCCGCGGGTCCGTCGGCGCGAAGACGGCGAGAGTCGGGGTGCCCCCGGCAAGCGCGCAATGCGTCATGCCGTTGATCATTGCCAATGTAGAGCGTCGCGTGGCGCGCGAACGCCTGCCACATGCCGAAATCGAGCACCGCCGTACAGGTCCACGGCTGGTCGACGCATCGCGCGCACGCACGGACCGCACTGCGTCTGCATCCGTCTCTGTGCCGAGGAGCAGCACCGTCCCGCCATACGTCGTCAGCGAGTCCATCCGCGAACGCATGCGAACCGCGCCGGCGGCCAGCGCTTCGGCGTCAACGCCATGCCGGGATTGACGCCACCACCCGGATGGATCACCCAGAGGGGAGCTTGCCAGCCCCGCTCCGCGATCATCGCCGTGATTCGCGTCATCGCCTCGGCGGGCGGCATATAGACCGTCCCCTGCCCCGACGAGTGGCGGCGCGCCAATCGCCGCACCCACCCGCGCGTAGAGATCGGCTTCATGGACACCGTGCTCGTCCGGCGTGATCGGCACGCGGTCGGTATAGAGGAAGCCGCGCCCGCCGCTGTCGAGGCCCGCGCGGCGCGGGATGCCCGCGAGCGCCACGAGCAAGCCGTAGACCGGCGACCGATCCGGCACGAGCGCGCAATCGAACTCCGCCGCGCGGATGCTCCCCGCCCACCGCCAGGCATCGCGCAGGCCAATGCGCGACGGCACATCGAACAGAGCGTCGATATGCGGGTTATCGACCAGCACCGGCGCGGACCATGCGCTCGTCGCGACGGTGAGATGGCTACTGGGATATGCCGTCCGAATCGCGGCGAGTAAGGGCGTCGTGAAGAGCACATCGCCGAGGCAGCACGGTTTGAGGACGAGAATACGCCGCGGTGTCGGCCAGCCACCGCGCGGCGTCCGGATCAGTGGCTGCAAGAGCAGACCGAGCAGCCGACAAACCGCGCCGACGATCGCATCCCGCAACCGCTCCGCGTGCGTGATGGCGAGGGGTGACTTGGTCCTTGGCTTGAATTCCTCACCCCCGGCCCCTCTCCATCGCCCCCAAGCCTCGGTATGTGTCAGTTCCATACGGCGATGGAGAGGGGAGGGGAAGGGTTCTCCAACTCAGTCCTCAGTCCTTCGTCGCATCGCCGACCGCGAAGAGCAGTTCGCCCCGCACTGCGAGTGTACCGCCGACGGTGGCGGTTGCCCGCCCCTTGCCGATGCCGCGCCGTATCGCGTCGAGCGTCACTTCGAGCCGGAGCGTATCACCGGGGCGCACCTGTCGCTTGAAGCGGACGCCATCAATCCCACCGAAGAAGGCGAGCTTGCCGCGATACTCCGCCATACTCAGGAGGGCGACCGCGCCGACCTGGGCCAGCGCTTCGACGATCAATACTCCGGGCATCACGGCGTACTGCGGGAAGTGGCCGGGCACCCAGAAGGCATCGTCGCGCACATCGAGTTCCCCGATGGCCGATTTGCCCGCCTCAATCGCCACGATGCGATCGAGGAGCAAGAAGGGCGCGCGGTGCGGAATAATCGCCTCGATAGCCGCCCGATCAAGCATCACCTACCACCTCACCTACCTCCATCGAAACCAGATCAACGCAGAGCACGCAGAGAGCGCAGAGGGCACAGAGGGGAAGAAGAGAACGAACGCAAAGAACGCGACGAGGGCAATCTGTTTCTTTTCCTCTTATTTCTCTGCGTGCTCTGCGCTCTCTGCGTCCTCTGCGGTTCAATCGGTTTCACCCCTGGTGCGGGAAGCAGCATCGCGGGCGGCGCGGCGGGCGGCAATTGCGCGACGCAAGCGCACCTGCCGCACGATGAATATCGTCAGGACGATGATGAGGATGACGATGACATAGAGATAGATCGACTGCATCGCGCGGCGCTCCCCTTACCGGCATTCGCTCATCAGGAGACCGCCGCCGCCTCACGCGCGAACGAACCGCGCCGTACCAGTTGCCGCCGCTGCTGACCGACACCGACGAGCACGATTTCCGCGCCGAGCAGTGCTTCCAAACGCGCGATGTAGGCGCGTGCGTTCGCGGGGAGATCGTCCGCCGTCTGCGCGTCCGACGTATCAGTCTGCCAGCCAGGCCACTCTTCGTAGACCGGTTCGGCACGGGCGTACGCTTCGGCGAGCGTTGGGATTGTACGCACCTCTTCGCCATTGATGCGGTACGCGGTGCAGACCTTGATCGTCTCGAAGGCACCGAGGACGCCGATACCCGTGAGCGCGACGCGGGAGATGCCATTGAGGCGCACGACGTAGCGCGCCGCAACCGCGTCGAACCAGCCCGTGCGGCGGGGTCGCCCGGTCGTCGTGCCGTACTCGCGTCCCCGCTGGCGCAGTTCGTCACCGAGGGCATTCATCAGTTCGGTGGGCATCGGCCCCGCGCCGACCCGCGAGCAATACGCCTTGAAGACACCGAGGACAGCGGTCACCTGGGACGGCGCGATGCCCGTGCCGAGGCAGGCACCCGCTGCGGTCGGCGAGGAGGAGGTGACAAATGGGTAGGTACCGAAGTCGGGATCGAGAAGCGAGGCTTGCGCCCCCTCGACAAGGACATGCTTCCCCGCATCGAGCGCGTCCTGAATGAGTATCTCGGTCTGCGTCACATAGGGCCGCAACCGCTCACCATAGCCAAGCATCTCCGCGACTAGCGGCTCCAGTGCGATCGGTTCCGCGCCGAAAATCTTGACGAACTGATCGTTGCGATACGGGAGGAGGAAGGACAGGCGACTGCGAAGCGCCTCCTCATCGAGAAGATCGGCGACGCGGACGCCGCTCCGCGCCATCTTATCCATATAGGCGGGGCCGATACCGCGCCGCGTCGTGCCGATGGCCGCCTCACCGCGCCGTTCCTCTTCGAGCGCGTCGAGGGTCGGGTGATAGGGCATCACGAGGTGCGCCTTATCGGAGATATGCAGCCGCGACAGGTCGATGCCGTGCCCGGCGAGCGCGTCCATCTCCTTAATCAAGGTCTGTGGGCCGATCACCATGCCATTGCCAAGGACGCAGATGGTGCCGGGGGTGAAGATGCCCGACGGAATGAGATGGACGGCGAAGGTGCCTTGCTCGTTGATCACCGTATGGCCTGCATTCGAGCCACCCGTCGCCCGCGCGACGATGTCCACGTCGCGCGCGAGCGTGTCCGTGATCTGGCCCTTCCCCTCGTCGCCCCATTGTCCGCCCAGCACCACCGTGACCGGCATCGTCGTACCCTCATGCATCCTACGGGCTGTTGCCCCGGAAATTCATTTCGCGCGTGGGGATGGTTACCCGCACGAGTGTAGCCCATCGTGCCAGCCGCCGCAAACTGACCCGTGCTATCATATAGTGAGCGGGAGGATGGGTGGAGGAATGATTTGGATCGCAGGACGCAGGAGCACTACGTTCGTGTTCTTGAGCACGCGGTCTTATTGATTTATCAGGGCGCTGTCCGAGCGTCAGTGCATAGTGAACAGCGCAGGATGTTGCGGAACATCGAACTCGCAGACGCGGAAGCTACGATCACTCACAGGGATGCTCGCGTTGTCAGTCATAATCCTCATCATCCTGAAGGGATCACGTATCGGATCGTAGGACGGCGAGCAGACGGCGATGAAGTCGATGTGGTCATTGCGTTCAATGATCCGGATTTCAGCCGCGCAACCACCATGACTGTCGTAACGGTCATGTATCCTCAGAGGTGAAGCAGAAATGGGTTCGAGAAGAGTTCATTGGGCCGAAAATCTTGCCAGACGGCACGCCATTACTCATCGGCGGAGCCATCGCAGATGTCGATGAGGCGACCAATCGCGTAACGCTAGGCGAACGAGCGCAGGAGGTTATTCGCGAAGTGCTGGCACGAGAGCCACGACCGACGGAGGTATTCCTCGTCCCAGGCATCGATTTGGCGCACGAAGTGTACCAACTCGTACAAGCGAAACACCGCGCCGGTGTATCCATCCACGATCCCTTGCCAAAGGAACCTGTGGAAGACTCTGATGTAAAGGATGCTGATACATCTTCAGAGGAGTTTGTCGATGCTCAAACCCAGGAAGTCATCGATCAAGCGTTACAACGCGTACACTCCCAATCATTCCGATATCAACGATTTCTCGGCAGACGCCCGGCTGTTGTTTCGATGACAGAGTTACGCCGCAGTCCGATTGGCACTGATCTCCTTTTCCTTGGGCGTGTTGCCAATGGGGAAGAACATACCGATCTACAGCAGGTTTTTCAGAAAGTAGATGCGATTTTGGAACTCCTATTCCGATTACCGGGTGAAGATCAGTATCTGGTGCCTCGCTCGTTCTGGGAGGAACCACTTGGTAAGCTGCTCTCACAGGCGAAGCTCCACACAGTCGATGCGAGTGAGCTGATGACCATCGGCAATGCGGCGAGCCAACTTGGCGTGTCACGCCCTACTATATATCGCTGGATGGAGGATGGCACACTCGATTCTTTCCATGATGCCGCAAATGGTCGTGTGTACGTGCGTCGCCAATCCATCGAAGCGATGCAAGAAACCGAGAGAGCACAGAACCACCTGAGCCAGAGCGTTCCCACTTAGCGGAAGTCGATTGAGCAACTACATGTCGATTGCTGGTCGATAGGGGATGCTGTCATGCTACTGGCAATAGATCTCTCGAATACCAATACCAAGTTCGGCCTCTACTCGAACGATGCGGGCGCGGATGCGCGACCGCTCCATCTCTGGCGCATCGCCACCGATCGCGGGCGCACGGCGGATGAATGGTGGGTGCAACTCGCTACCCTGCTACACACGAGCGGGCACGCGCCCGCCGATGTTTCCGCCGTCGCGATCTCGTCCGTCGTGCCGCAGGTGCTCGTGCAACTGCGCGATCTCTGCACGCGCTATCTGCACCTCACGCCGCTCGTCGCCGGGCCGGGGGTGGACCTCGGCGTCGGCGTGCGGATCGACCGACCGGAGGAGGCGGGGGCCGATCTCGTGATGAACTGTGCGGCGGCCTATCATCGCTATGGCGGCCCGGCTATCGTCATTGGTTTCGGCACCGCGACAACTTTCAGTTGCGTCAGTGCGGACGGCGACTATGTCGGCACCGCGATTGCCCCCGGCCTCGCCCTCTCGCTCGAAGCGCTCGCCGGGCGGGCGGCACAACTCTACAGCATCGAACTGAAAGCGCCGGACCACGCCATTGGCACGAACACCGTGGACGCCATGCGCTCCGGTGTCGTGCTCGGCTATATCGGGCTGGTCGAGGGGCTGGTGACACGGATGGCCCGCGAGCTGGGCGGAACGCCGCGCGTTATCGCGACCGGATTTCTCGCCACTATCATCGCAGAGGGTACATCGGTGATCGACTCCGTCGATGATGATTTGACGCTCTACGGCATCTACGTGATGCATCGCGCAAACCCATCGCACCCGTAGACGCGGCGTTGTATGATGCAGAAGAATCGAACCGATTACGAGGGAGCACTGTGACGACCACCGCACGATCACGAAAGAACGCGATCCCCCGCCTCGCCCTCCCCCTTGGCGGGGCGGCGCTGCTCGTGGGATTGGTCGCCATTCTGCTCATCAACGCCCTCGGCGGTGGCACCGACGATCACTACACGCCCCCAACGACACCCGGCGACCGCGCGCCGGTGAAGGTTGGCGAGACGGCACCGGATTTCACCCTCCCGAACGCGAAGAATGAGCCCGTCTCGCTCCACGACTTCCGGGGCAAGCCGACAATCATCCTCTTCTTCCGCACCTTTGGCTGAAGCCACTGCGTCGCGCAGCTCGGTGGGCTGCAAGAGCATATCGCGGCGATTCGGGCGAAGGGCGGCGACGTGCTCGCCCTCAGCGCGGACGACCAGCAGCACCTGCGCGATGGCCTGCCGGATGCGCAACAACTCGGGCTTACCTTCCCGACCCTCTCCGACCCACAGCGCCGCGCCATCCACGCCTATGGCCTGCTCAATCCGGCGGATGTCCTCGTGCCGATCGAGGGCGGCATCGCCTATCCCTCCACCTACATCCTCGATAAGAACGGCGTCGTCAAGTGGCGCTACATCGGCACCGATCTTGGGGATCGCCCCGATATTGACCTGGTTCTCAGCGAATTCAACAAGATCGCGGGCAGGTAAATCCGCTTACATCTCGCCTTGCAGTGGCGCGCGGAGCCGGGCGATCTCATCGACGAGTGTTTCGATGCGCCGCCAGGCGTCCGCATCCTGCCGCCGCGCCGCCACTCGATCCACTTCCGCAAAGTCCGCCAGCGCATCCGCCGCTACGCGGAGTGCGAGCACGCACGCCTGCCCCTCCGGCTGCTCCCAATACTCAGTCAGCGCATCACGCGCCTCGATCAGTTGCTGTTCCAGGTGATCCATACCTAACCCCCCGGCCCCCATCCCTAAAAGGAAGGGGGTGACTCATCTGGAGATTGTGCCCTGATGCATTGGCCGCAGACCTTCAATCGGCTGACTCCCCCTTCCCCCGTGGGGAAGGGGGTCGGGGGGTTAGGGCCGCCGTCAATCCAGAAAATCCAGCCGGTGCGTGCCGAGGCCCTTGGCGATTGCTTCCGCAAGCAGCAAGGCATGTGCCGCGTCGTTGAGATCGAGCATTTCGACGGGGGAGTGCGAGTAGCGGCGCGGCAGGTTGATGACGCCGGTGGGGATGCCCTCGCGCACGAGATGCATCGTTCCGGCGTCCGTGTTCGCGCCGCCAAGCACGACGGGTTGAACGGGGATACCTGCGCCTTCCGCCGTCTCCAGCATCAAACGGACCATCTGCGGCGGCATATGATGCCCCGAGCCACCACCACCCGCCATCAAGCGAATGACCGGCCCCGCCCCGATCTTCACATTGGCGTCCTGCGTCAGGCGCATCTCCGGCGTGTCGCCGGAGGGCATCGTGTCGATGACGATGATGTAGTCGGGATCGAGGCGATAAGCGACGACCTGCGCGCCGCGCAACCCGACCTCCTCCTGCACCGCGACCGCACAGGTCAGCGTGCCGCCGAGGGTCGTGCCTTGCAACCGTTCGAGTAGAAGGAGGAGAATCGCGCAGGAAATTCGGTTATCGACCGCCTTGCCATAGACGCGGTCGCCGTTCGTCAGTTCGGAGAGCGGCGCATCGTAGGTGATCTGCGTGCCGATGCGGATGCCGAGCGCGGCCACCTCCGCCGCCGTGTCGTAGCCGACATCAATGTAGAGATCGCGCATCGGCGGAACGGTGCGCTGCTCCTCCGGTCGCTGCAGATGCCCCGCCTTGATGCCGACGATCCCCGGCACGCCACCCACACGCACCTTGCGCCCGACGAGCAACGTCTCGATCACGCCGCCGTTGCGCTCGAAGCGAATTTTGCCGTCCGCCTCGATTGCCTTGACCAGGCCGCCGATCTCATCCGAGTGCGCGGAGATGACGAGATGCGGCCCCTCGTTGCCGCGCTTCGTCGCGAAGACATTGCCCATCCGGTCCACCGTCGACCTCGTCCGCCAGCGGCGTGAATCGCTCCTTGAGCCAGCGCACGACCGCCATTTCCTGCCCCGCCACGCCATCGAGCGCGGTCAGTTCGCGCAGCGTCTCTTTCAGTTGCCCCTTGATCGCCCCAAGGTCCGCGTTCGCCACTGGATTCCCCTCCCCTGCCATCGAAAACAGCCAATAGGGGAAGCATACCGTATTCTCCGCCTCACCCGCTTGAGGACGGAGAGGCATAGCGACGATCCGCGATGTTATCGGAACGTAAATTGACAACCGCCGCGACCGTGCGATACTAGCGGATACCGTATGAATATCGCCGGGCCGCAATGATGCCCGACGCGCTTTGGCCTTGTCGTATCACAAATGCGACCGCTATTCGCCACCGAAGACGATGGACCCGATGGCATCAAGCCGCGCCTCATGTGGCTTCTGTCCCCCACCGGCCGAGGGGTCGGTGTGATCGATCGTATGGCGGCAACCCTGCCGCCTCGGCACAGGTTGGAGGTACCCGCGATGAAACAGTATCCCCCTGAGAGACTGCGCAACATTGTCCTGCTCTCGCACGGTGGCGCGGGGAAGACAACGCTCAGCGAAGCGATGCTGTTTACCGCGAAAGCCACGACGCGCCTCGGTCGCGTCGAGGACGGCAACACGATTTCGGACTGGGACCCAGACGAGATCAAGCGCCACATCTCCGTCAGTACCTCGGTCCTGCCGCTCGAATGGCGCGATCACAAGATCAACCTCCTCGATGCGCCCGGCTATGCGGACTTCGTCGGCGAGATCAAATCCGCCCTCCGTGCGGCGGACGCCGCGGTCATTGTGCTTTGCGCCGCCTCCGGTGTGGAGGTCGGCACCGAGCAAGTCTGGGCATATAGCGACGAGGCGCGGCTTCCACGCCTCGTTTTCATGAACAAGCTCGACCGCGAGAACGCGAACTTCGCCCGCACCCTCCAACAGGTGCAGGAGGCGTGGGGAAGCGCCATCATCCCCCTCCACCTGCCAATCGGCAGCGAGGCGTCCTTCGCTGGCTATGTGGACCTCCTCAGCCGCACCGCCTACACCGCGAATGGTAAGAACGATGGCAGCATGACCGCGACGAGCATCCCCGGCGACATGACGGACGCCGTCGAGGAAGCGCGGTTGGCGCTCGTCGAGAAGATCGCGGAGACGGACGACGACCTGATCGAACGCTTCCTCGGCGATGAGGAGATTGGCGAGGACGAACTGAAGGCGGCGATGCGGAAAGCCGTCGCGGCGGGCGATATCATCCCCGTCCTCGTGGGTGCCTGCCAGAAGGTGACCGGAACGAGCGCGCTACTCGATGCGATTGTCGATATTCTTCCCGGTGCGGACAGCGCGGGCCTCGCTGCGCAGACCACGGACGGTAAGCCTGCAGCCATTAAAGTTGGCGCGAGCGAACCGGCAGTCGCGCTCGTCTTCAAGACGATGGCGGACCCGTACGTCGGCAAGCTGACGTATTTCCGCGTCTACACGGGCACCGTCCACGGCAACACCAATCTCCTGGACGCCAACCATGCCAAGAATGAGCATATCGGCAGCCTCTACGTCGTGCGCGGCAAAGAGCAAACCGCAGTCGGGGATGTCGGCCCCGGCGACATCGGCGCGGTGACGAAACTCGCGGAAGCCGCGACGGGCGACACGCTCTGCGCGCCGGAACACCCTATCGTCCTCGATGGCGTCCATTTCCCGAACCCGTCTTACACCGTCGCGGTGCGCCCGAAGAGCAAGGGCGACCTCGACAAGCTGGGGACGAGCCTGCATCGCCTCGTTGAGGAGGACCCGACGATCCATATCGACCGCGACCCCGTGACGGGCGACACGCTCGTCTCCGGCATGGGCGATTCGCATGTCCAGATCGCGACGGAGCGGATGGCGCGCAAGTTCGGCGTCAATGTGGACCTCGATATGCCCGTCGTCCCGTACCGCGAGACGGTGCAGGGCACGGCGCAGGTCACCAGCCGCCACAAAAAGCAGACGGGCGGTCACGGCCAGTTCGCAGAAGTCGTCCTGATCGTTGAGCCGACCACGGACAACGATTTCGAGTTCAAGGACACGGTCGTCGGCGGCAATGTGCCGAAGAACTTCATCCCGGCAGTCGAGAAGGGTATCCGCGAGTCCCTACACGAGGGCTTTCTCGCCGGCTTCCCGGTGACGAATGTCCGCGTGACCCTGACGGACGGCAAGTATCATCGCGGTGGACTCCTCCGAAATGGCCTTCAAGATCGCCGGATCGCAGGGCTTCAAGGAAGCGGCGCAGAAGGCGCATCCGGTCCTCCTGGAGCCGGTCTATCACCTTGAGATCACCGTCCCGGACTCCTACACCGGCGACATCATGAGCGACCTGAACAGCAAGCGCGCGCGCGTCCATGGCATGAACCCCGGTCGCGGCTTCACGACGATCGAGGCAGACGCCCCGCTCGCCGAAGTGCAGCGCTACGCGACCGATCTCCGCTCGATGACGCAGGGACGCGGCACCTTCTCGATGCACTTCGACCGCTACGAAACCGTCCCCGCGCACTTGCAAGAGACGATCATCAAGGAGTCGCACGCGCGCCACGAAGCCGCCGCAGCGGCGACATAAGGACGAAGGACTGAGGACTGAGGACTAAGGACTGAGTGGAGTTTGGGGACGGTTCAACGAACCGTCCCTTCTCCCCCTTCCTCTGTGGGGAAGGGGGCTGGGGGGTTAGGTCCGTTGCCATCACATCCGAACAGGAGCGCGAACTGATCGCCGCCGCAACGGATGCGCGGACGCGGGCGTATGTGCCCTATTCGCACTATGCCGTCGGCGCGGCGATCCTGACGGCGGACGGGCAGATCCATCGGGGCTGCAATATCGAGAACGCCTCCTATGGCCTCACCTCATGTGCGGAACGGAACACCATCTTCGGCCTCGTCGGCAAGTCTGCGAATCCGTATGCCCGCCGCATCGAGGCGGTCGCCGTCGTCACGGCGGGCTCGGACCCCGCGACCCCCTGCGGCGCCTGCCGCCAGGTGATCCGCGAGTTCGGCAAGGACGCCGCGATCATCATCGCCAATACCGATGGCACGGTCTTTCTGCGGACGACGCTGGATGCCTTGCTCCCCCATTCCTTCGGCCCCGAGCAATTGGAATCACCGAACGACCCCACCTGACTACCTGGAAGGAATGCGAAGAGGAACGGTAGGTCACGTACTCAGCCGATGCCGTTGACCGATGCCCAGCGCGCCTTTCTCTCCGAACCCCGGTATGGCACTGTCGCCACTCTCCGCGTGGACGGTACACCGTCCCTCTTCACCGTCTGGTACGACCTCGACGGCGACGACATCTGGTTCGTCACCCGGCAGGACCTGGCGAAACTTCGCCACATCGCGCGCGATCCCCGCGTCGCCTTTCATGTCGTGGACCCGAGCGGCTACCCCTACATCGCCATCAACGGCATCGCAACGATCAGCATTGACCATGACTTGAGCAAGCGGCTGCACATGGCGTCCCGGTATCGTGGGCCGGAGGGCGGCAAGCGCTACCTCATCGGACAACCCGCTGCCGAAGCCTCCCGCCATCGTGCGCATCAAGATCGACCGCGCGCAGAGCATGGAGCGATAGCGTGGGTGATTCCGGCTCCGTGGAGGAGCATATTGTTGGCCTGCTCACCGCGCGGGGTGTCGACTTTCACGTTCATAAGCATCAGACTTCGCGGACAGTCGCGGATGCCAAAGCCCAACTCCCGTTCCCGCTCGATCAACTGCTGAAAACGGTCGTCTTCCGCGTGAAGAACGGGCCGTGGCTTCTCGTCGCCTGCAAGGGGCAGGATCGTGTGGATTATCGCAAACTGGCGGACGCAGCGGGCACCCGGCGTGCCGACATCGTGCAACCCGTCACCGGAGGAGGTCGAGGCGGCGCTTGGCTACGTCATCGGCGGCGTTGCCCCCTTTCCGCCGCACGCGGAGACACGAACGATTGTGGATGCCGACGCAGCCGCAACGATGAACACCGTCTACTGCGGCATCGGTCGCGCCGACCGCACATTGGAAATCGCCATCGCAGACGTCATCGCAGTGGCGAATGCCGATGTTGCATCGGTTGTGCAAGCGCAGACCACGACATAAACGCGGGTTGCAAAACCGTGTCCCTCCCCTCTCCATCGCCAGAAAGTTACGATGGGTATCAGATTTGTGCGGCGATGGAGAGGGGCCGGGGGTGAGGAAAGATAATGGCTCTTATCCCCGCTTGATCGCAGTCAGGTGCAATCCGGTCGCCCACGGATTGCGCTTCAGGAGCGTGTCTTCCCAGTAGGTGAGCCGCCATGTCGGGAAGAAGACGACGCGCTGCACCGCCTTCGTGACGGTCGCCTTCCGGCCGGTCGGTTCCCGCCGCAACCGCTCCCGCCCCCAGTAATCCACGATGTCATGGACCTGCCCGAGCAGATGAAAGGAGTACGAGAGGTCCGTCGGCTCCATGCCGTGCGCGCGGAATGTCGCGGTGACGCGTTCGGTCGTCAGCCGCTGGATATGTCCGACATGATCGTGCTTCCACTGATGAATCGGGATACGCTGCTCTTCGTCAGGGCGCGGAAGAGCGTCTTCGGCTGCGCTTCGAGCGGGACGAAGCCGTGGAAAAGCCCGCCCGGCTTGAGGACGCGCGCAATCTCCGCGACACATCGACTCACATCCGGTACATGCTCCAGGAGATCGAACAGCAGGACGATATCGTACGAGGCATCCGCGGCCGGGATCGCGCCGCATCCGCGACGAGATACACGCCGCCGTTGCCCCCCGCACCGCTTCCCGGATCGCGCTGACGCTCAGGTCCGTGCCGACGAGCGGGAGGTCCGGGCGCTGCATCGATGGATGGCACGATTATGCCGCCCCGCACCGCAGCCGAGCAGGATGCACGATCCCGTATGCCCCGCCATCGCATCGAACGCACGTCGCAGTCGCAACCCGCCAATCGTGCGCTCCGTCGCGGAGATGCCGCCCCGCCCCTGAATCGTCGTCGCGTCCTCATAATCGAAATCCAGTGCTGAGTGCTGAGTGCTGAGTGCTGAGTGGGATTCAGCGTCAATCTCCGCACCTCGTGCTCCCGAACTCATTGCTACTGCCCATAGGCGCTCGCTCATTGCTCATTGCTACGCATCGCTTTCAAGCGGTCGAGGAGTTCGATGAGGTCGGCGGCGATCATGGTCGGCTCGATGCCGGTGGTGACGACCTCCTCGCGCTGCGAGACGCCGGTGAGGACGAGCGCGGTGCGCGCGCCGATCCGGTTCGCCCCGAGAATGTCCGTATCGAGCCGGTCACCGACCATCAGCACTTCGTGCGGTTGCAAGCCGAGGCGCTGGCAGGCAAGTTCGAACATGTACTTTTCCGGCTTGCCGATCACGGTTGGCTGCACATCCGTGGAGGCGACGAGGGCGGCGATCATCGCGCCGCAACCCGGCACCAGGCCTTCCTCGGTCGGCAGCGTCGTGTCCGGGTTCGTGGCGATAAAGGCGGCCCCGGCGCGGATCGCGAGGCAGGCGCGTTTGATGTCGTCGTAGCCGAAATTGAGGTCCGTCCCGACGACCTGCACCTGCGGGCGGCGATCATCCCGCGTGAAGCCGCCTTCATCGAAGAGCACTTCGATCAGCGCCTGCATCCCCACCGCGCCGACCGTCACATCCGGCGGGTAGGTCGGCGCGCAGGTAATCGCGCACGGCGATGCCGGACGTGATGATCGTCTCCTTCGGCACGGTCACGCCGTGGCCCTGCCAGCCGCTCGACGTACATCTGCGCGGTGCTCATCGAGTTGTTCGTGGCGAGCAGATAGGGAATCTGCTCCGCCTGCCATCCAGTCGAAGATTTCGTTGAGGCCGGGCAATGCTTCCTTGCCGCGCCAGAGCACGCCGTCCATATCGAAGACGAGGGCGCGAATTCCTTTCAACCACGCGAGGTCGTCGCTCACCGGGTGCCTCCTAGATGGACGAAATAGGGTTCGGGCGGCGCGCCGAGGACGACGCGCGCGGCATCGACGATATCCGAGAGGATGGCGGACGCGGTTGGGCGCGGCCCCGCGCCCTGCCCGACGAGCAGCACCGGGCCGACCCGGTCGCCGCTCAGTTCGATCGCATTGTAGTTCGCGCTCGTCGAGCCGAGCGGGCTCGCCGCCGCGACGCGCGCCGGAGCGACGGAGAGGGCAATCGCACCGTCCGTGATGCGTTCCCTGGGCGAGCAGCTTGATTACTTCGCCCGCTTCCTTCGCCGCCGCGATCTTGCTGCGCCGTCACGCCCGTGATGCCAGTGCGCGCGACCGCGCTCCGGCGCGATGGCGACTGCCGAAACAGGCTTGCGCGAGCACGCACGCTTTATAGGTCGCGTCGTAGCCCTCGACATCGGCAGTCGGGTCCGGTTCCGCATAGCCGAGGCGTTGGGCCTCCGCGAGGGCATCGGCGTAGCTCGTGCCGTGCTCCGTCATCGCGCTGAGGATGAAGTTCGTCGTGCCATTGACGATGCCCCGGAAGGCCGTGATCGTGTTCGCGGCCTGCACCTGCCGGAGCGCGGCGAAGAGCGGAATACCGCCACCGACCGACGCTTCACAGAGCAGCGGCACGCGCCGTGCCACCGCGAGCGGGAAAGAGCGCGCCGCCATGCTTCGCCAGCGTCTCCTTGTTCGCCGTGACGACCGGCTTCCCGGCGCGCAAGGCGCGGTCGATCAGCGTATGCGCCGGTTCCTCGCCGCCGAGCACCTCGACGATGATCTGCACGGCCGGGTCATCGACGACCGCCGCGCCATCGGTCCGGATCGAGATCGGGCGCGAGGTCGGCGCGCGCGGCACGTTCCGGCCCGCGCTCCAATACCGCCACGAGCCGCACCGGACGACCGAGATGGCGCATGACGTGCTGCTCCTGCTCCGCAAGCGCCCGCGCGACCGCCGCTCCGACCGTCCCTAACCCCAACAACCCGACGCCAATCGGCGCAACACTCACCCGAAACCCTCCTCACGCACCGCGATCCCCGCCGCGCCGCAGGATACCATATCGGCGTGCAGGTTCGGGAGGATCGGCGGGTGCAACGATCTCACGGCGCTCGCGATGCCAGATGACGGCGGCGAGGGAGAGAAAGAGCGCGAGGGCGAGCGCTCGACCATCATAGTCAAGGATCAGCGGCCATTTGGGGAAGTGGGGGAACCACTCATAGAGATAGCCGAACCCCGCGCTTCCGACGACGATACTCGCCGGCAGGAGGAATGCGCGCCGCACCAGGGGCACGCAGACGAGCAGCAGCAACACGTACCACGGCTGGCTTGGCGTCGCGAGCGTCAGGAGCACGATGAAGAGCAGGGCGATCCGGTCCGCCACACCGGAGAGTGACGAAGGCGGCCAGAACCAGCATCCGCAGGCACACGCCAGCATCGCCACAAGAATGCCCCCCTGATACCACGTCGTCAGGGAGAGTACCGCGAGAGGGGTGCGGGCAAGCAGCGCCGGGACATCTCCCGGCAACCGATCCACGAGTCCGACCGCCTGATGCAGGAGGTAGTAGCGTTTGCCGGAGGTGATGCCCTCCTCCTGCACATAGCCGGGCAAGTACCCGAACACGCGCGCACCGACCGAGAGAAAGGGCAGATAGGCGAGCACGGTCGTGGCGAGCACGCCGAGCAGCACGCGGAAGGTGCGGCGGCGCGAGGGGGGCAGGAGCGCGGGCAGTGCGACGAGTGCATAGAACTTGACGAGCGTCGCGCAGGCAATCAGCACGCCGGTAGGCTGCATCGCGCTCCGCAGCGCGTGCCCGGAGCGCGAGGACGATGAAGAGCGCGGCCAGCACGTCGATGTGACCGCTATGCCCCACTTCGAGGATGAGGAGCGGATGCCAGGCATAGAGCAGGACGCGCTCAGGCCGCTTCCCCGCACGGATAAGGAGCCCGACAAGGGCCGCAATCGTGACGAGGTCGAGCAGGGAGAGCGCCAGCTTGGTCCACGCGACACTGTCGGGATGCACGAGATAGATGAGGCGAAAAGCCCCCTGCGCGACGGGCGGGTAGATCGTCGGCACGGGCTTGCGATTGATGCCGGGGTAGATAGCGGTATCCCGGAAGCGACTGACCGCAGGATCATTCGGTGCGTAGCGATAGGGATTGATGCCCGCCATCTCGATCCGACCGTCCCAGACATAGCGATAGATGTCATCGGAGGCGGTCGGCGTCTGCGGAACGAAGGAGAGGCGGGCGCTCAGGGCAACGACGAAGATCAGCAGGAGCGTCCAGCGGACGGGCGGGCGCCGCCCGATGACCCAGGCGGCGGCCAGCGCGTACATTGCCAGTTGCAGGACGAAGAGTGCGGTGAAGGTCTGATAATGGCTCGCCACGACGCGCCACTGCGCGATCACAAAGGTTGAAACGATGATGGTGATGCCGGCGACCGCCAGCACGGCGAGATCGAGCAGCATCCGGGCCACGCGTCGCGGCGATTCGCGCCGGTCGAAGGCCGCGAGGCAGTCGTTCCAGGCACGCGCCCCTCTCACGACCGCCGAGAAAGCGCGCAGAGCACGAGAGCGTTCCCTATCGTCGGGAGCGGATGGGTTTGGCGCAGGAGCGGTCGCGACCGCTCCGACCGATTCTTGTTGCACGCTAGACAACGCGGACAGTCACGCCGTGATACCCGCGCGTGCCTTGCGGCACGATGTCATGGAAGGCGGAGATCTGGAGCGCCCCCGTCCCGTCGGTGGCCCGCACCGTCAGGCGATACATGCCGGGCCGCGCAGGGGTCCAATCGGCGCTCCAGAGCGCCCAGGAAAGCTGCGTGCCCGGATAGTCGATGCGGGCATCCTGCCAGGTCGCACCATCGTCCGTGCTGACCTCGACGCGCGACACCCCGCGATTGCCCCCGAAGGCGACGCCCCGGAGTTTCGTCGGCATCCCGGCGGGGAATGACGTGCCCCCATCGGGAACGTCGATCCGCGAGCGCGTCGGGATGACGAAGTCCGGCCCCCAGCCCTGTTGCGCGTAGAACCCCTTGACCGGATGATCGACGACTTCGATGCGCGTCACCCACTTCACGCTCTTCTCGCCATACATGCCGGGGACGATGACGCGGACGGGATAGCCATGCCGCTCCGGCAACGGCTCGCCGTTCATCCCGTAGACGACGAGCGTCGTTGGCTCCATCGCCTTCGCGAAGGGAATCGTATCGGTGTAGCCATCCGCGCCACTGAGCTTGACTTCTACCGCTCCCGCGTGCGGGCTTGCCGTATCCAGGATCGCGCGCAACGGCACGCCTTTCCACTTCGCATTGCTCATCAGGCCCGCATCGATGCCGTTGCTGATGCACATCAAGGTCGTCTCCTGCTCCGTCGGCGCGAGCGCGGCGAGATCGCCATAGGAGTACGTCCGGCGATGATCCACCCTCCCGCCAACTTCCAGGCGCCAGAACGCTTTCGTCGGATTAGGATCGACGACGTTCTTCGTGACGGAGTAAAAGCGGTCATTCGGGGTGATCGGCTGGACATCGGCCCCTCGGTACTGGAGACCGTCGTAGGTGAAGACCGCGCGACGGTTAAGGCGGGCAATGCTGACACGCACGCCGATCCCCGCGACAACCGCCATGCCCCCGGCGATGGCAGCCCGGCGACCGAGCAGTTGCCCACCCACCGGTGCCGCCTCCCGAATCCTTGCGTCGCTTGTGAGCGCGCGGTACACCGCAACGAGGGTGACGCAGAAGAGCAGATAGGAGAAAAGGAGCCCGAAGATCGTCAGCACCATTGCCGGGCCGGGAGAGAGGCCCCGAAAGTTCGCGCCGAGCACCGGCCAGAGGAGGGCGACCGTGCCGATCCAGAGCAGCGCGACAACACTGGCGATGAAGATCAGCGGTATCAGACTGAGCCCGAAGCGACGCGGCAGGGTCGGCTCTGCGGTGCGGCTATTTTCGATGAGTAGGGCGTACACGAGGCTGACCGCGATACCGACGGCGATCATGCCACTGAGAATGGAGAGGACGCCAAAGCGTTTGAGTCCGTTATAGCCACCGAAGCGGTCGAAGAGCGAGAAAAACTCCGGGATACGCAGGAGCGGGGCGATCCGATCCGGGATACTCTCCGGTGGCGCGGGGACACCGAACCAGACGCGCAACCCGATCATCGCAAGGAGCATCACGAGCGTCGCGAGCACCCCACCGACCAGCCCGGCGGCGAGCGCCCGCAACCATCGCGCGGTGCCGCGTGCGGGGCTATGCGCAGGTATCTCGACCGTGACTGGCTGCATTTCCTGAATAGCCATTGGCTGTCTCTCCCCCATCATATGCATGAACCGCTTTACGGCAGCGGGCGAAGCGGTAACCGCCCGCTACCCAACACGCGCAGGTACCCCATGTGACCGATGCAATGAGCGCCGCGAATGACGCGGCAGAAAAAATGCGCTCCGCAGGCGTCGGCACCTGCGCCCAGTCGGCAAAACGGATCGCCGGAGCGGCGAGGGGTTCGACGAGGAGAAGCACGCCGCCCGGCGCAAGGACGCGCCGCAGTTCCGCGATCGCGCGGAGCGGATCATGCACCACCATAAACAATCGCGAAGCGACGACTCGATCGAAGTGTCTGTCCGGTTGGGAAAGGGCGCAGGCGTCATCGCAGACGAAACGCGCGTTCGGCAGGCCCATCTGGGCAACCTTCCTCCGGGCCAGCGCGATTTGTGCGGGGGAGTTATCGATGCCCGTGACGTGTACCGCAGGATAGTGGGCGGCGATCACCGGCGCATAGAATCCGGGGCCGCAGCCGACTTCCGCGACGTGCCGCGCGTGCGAGAGATTTAGCGCCATCATACCCACAGCCCGATCGTCCGGACAGGCGTGCAGGCGATAGTCGGCGTACTGTGCCGCAGCGTGCTCGTAGACCGAGCCAGAAGCGGGAACAAATGGCGATTGCGACCGAGGCAATCGATGCGGCATGACATCTGACCGATGGACCGGAGGGGACGTGATCGGAGACGTGATCGTTTGCGTCATCTCTCCATCGCCAATGCCAGCATCAATGCGCGGCTCAATCGCAATGAAGGCAGTCCGCGCCCCACGATAGTGTTCATAGACGCATTGGGGATCGGGGGTACTGTGATGGTTCTCGCGCGCACCGACTCACCTCCTGTATGGGTCGCTTCCCTACAGGAGTCTAGCGGTGGCAGCTTGTCGATTGCTTGCCGAGTTCTTACGCTTTGCTGACGAAATCACCGAATCGCGGGCACACGACGCCCGGACCGTACGGCCTCGATGGTATTGACGAAGGAGAAAGCCCAATGGTTCCGCCGAGGTGCGACAGACCGCGCCGGAGAAATGGCGCCGCACGGCTATCGAGACGGCGGTGTATAGAAGTGAATGTAGTCGAAGTTCGCGGTGAAGCCCGTGCCACCCATCGCCACGATCCCGACGCGGGCATTCGCACCCAGTGTATCGGTCCAGGTGCTGCCCCGTGTCCATTCAACCCCGTCCCGGCTTGAATAGGCCGTGTAGACTTCCTGGTCTCCCTGCGTGCGTTTCACGATGCGCAAGTACGTCAGCGTGTCGGGCGATCCCACGACGGCGTTTCCCGTGTGCGGGGTGCGTGGCGGCACGGGATCGACGGCCTTGGTGAAGACGATCTGGCGCGTCTGCTCCCGAGAGAGGTGGGCGAGTTCGAGATAGTTCCCGTCGTCCCCATAGATCACCAGGCCCGCCTGCACGAAGTTCTGGCAACATCCCTCCGGCGGCACATCAAGCCGCACGCGCGTCTCTACTATGTAATCCCCCGCCGGTGGCGCGACCGTGAGAATACCCGGGCGATGATCTTCGAGGGTTCCTGCTTGGGTCGCGAAGCGCAACGTTCCACCCGCGAGATTGACCGTTTCGGGCGAAGGCGGGCGAATCCAACCCCACAAGCCGGTCGGCGAGGTGGGGAACGCGCCATCATCACCCGGCAGCAATGCAGAGAAATCGATTGAGCGCACGGGGTCGAGTTTCCCGAGCAGGTCGTCGCGTGGGTCGCTTGTTACCGGGCGATAGGACTCTCCCGGTTGAGCGGCGGGGGCACGCTGCGCGGTATCGGAGGGGCCGAGCCCTTGACGCACGATGGGCCAGCCATCAACCCAATCGAGCGGATCGAGAAGGACGGGTCGTTTGGTAATATTCGTCCCCGCGAAGTAGGGATTATCGCGATCCACCGCGTGATAGAGCATCCAGTCCTGGCCCGCGAAGTCGGTCAGGACGGTATTGTGGCCAGGGCCAATCCATCGGTTCCCATTCGCACTCAGGACCGGCGTGCCCCCTACTCTGCCCGCAAGCAGCGAGACCCCCGCACGATCGACATATGGCCCGAGGATCGTTGTCGCACGCCCGACGAATACGCTGTAGCCCGAGAGCAGACCATTGCAACACTCGCCCGCAGAGGCAAACATGAAGTACGCCCCGTCATGCTTGACGACGGAGACCCCCTCGTAACGATTCGCAGCCGCGATCGGTACATCGGTGGCGGGGTCGGTATGGAGCCCATCCGGAGAGAGCCGACGCGCCGAGACGCCGCCAACGAAGCTCCCATAGAAGAGGTAGCGTTGGCCGCTCTCATCCGTCGCGACAGCGGGGTCATAGATCCAGCGTCCGGACCGCCCACCGCTGGCGAGCGCCTGGGGTTCGACCACCGGCCCACCGCTATCGGTCCAGGGGCCGGTCGGGCCAGGGCTGGTGGCGACGCCGATGGCACTGCCACGGCCCGGGGTTTGCGTCCCATTCGTGGTGTAGTACAGATAGTACTGGTCATTGAAGAACTGAATATCGGGGGCCCAGAGACCACTGAATCCAGCGAGCCATGCGGGACGGTCACTGAAGACATCACCCATGTACGTCCAGTGGATGAGATCGCGGGAGCGAAGCATTGGCAGGAAATGACCGTTAAGTCTGCCGCTCGCGCTGCGGTCCGCGTCATTGAGCGGGTTCGTCGTGCAGTACATGTACCAGAAGAGGTCGCCCGCCTGCTGACCATGAATGACCGCCGGGTCCGGGCAACTCTCGAACGGTCCCGTCGTGGTTACTTCGATGGTGAGGGGGTTCGTGTAGGTGGTATCGACCGCCTGCATCTGCACGATCCCGGTACGCGAGACCCACGCGACGACAATCAGTGTCGCGACGATGAAGATGCGGGTCGGTGCGCGAAAGTGCCCACGCGCCGCCCTGCGCATGGTGGGGCGAAAACGACTGATCATCCATGCACTCCAACGGTGTACCAATGCATCGCATCAGTACGACGAGCACCCCTGCCGGAGAGACGATTGTCGCTTCATTTCGCACCGCTTGCAAGAGCAAAGGTGCAATAATTTCATAATTGAAGACCTCACCCCCGGCCCCTCTCCATCTGCGTGGAGAGGGATGCCTCGCGGTATTTGCCGTGGCGTTCCTCATACACCGAGGCATTGCATAGGTCGCTCCCCCTTTCCACTTGATGGAGAGGGGGTTGGGGGGTGAGGTCGATCGAGAACACACAGGCCCTGACTCCGCATCCAGATCGCTGGCTTTGATGGGAGGTAGACCATAAATTACGGATTATCTGGTATGCATGTGACGAACGCCTCGATTAGTGCGGAACGGAGGACACCGTCTCCCCGCCATCATCGACATAGGGATGCGCGGGTGCGATTAATTCGCCTGCCGCGAATCGGGCGAGTGGGAAGGGTGCTGCGGCCTCGGGCTGCGTGCCGGTGGCGGCCCAGGTGGCCATCAGATGCCCGACATAGGGGCCACTCTTGAAGCCGCTGCCGCTGAATCCGGCGGCGAGATAGAGGCCGTCCGCGCCGAGGTTCGCCTCCAAGATCGGGCAATGATCCGGTGTCATATCGAGGATGCCCGCCCAATCGCGCGTCACCGTCGCACCCTCCATATCGGGGATGCGCCGCGCAATCGTTTGCCTCGAGTCCGCGACAATTTCTGGGTCGGCTCGCTCGTCGTACTGATCGGCAGAGGGCGCGAAGCGGGAGCGCTGCCGCACACCGATTAGCGTCTCGCGCTCTCCGTACGGTCGGAAATACGAGCCGAGCGCCGTATCGATGAAGACCATGTGGCCGTCCGCACCACGCGGCAGTGCTCCCTGCCGGGCGAAGAGGACCACTTGCGTGCGGTGCGCGACGATGGGGAGGTCGATACCGATCCTGGCGAAGAGCGATACCCCCCAGACACCCGCGCAGACGATGACGAGCGGCGCGTCGAAATCGCCGCCATCGGTGGAGACACCCACAACGCGCCCGGCGTCCGTCCGTAGCGCCGTCACCGTCGTGCCGGTGACGATCTCTGCGCCGAGTCGTTCCGCCGCCCGCGCGAAGGAGCGCGCTGTGTCACCCGGCATCGCGCAACCGGAATCGGGTTCGTAGGCACAGGCAATCAGGTCGTCCGTATCGACCCACGGCTGCATCCGCCGCACATCATCGCCATTGACGATGCAGGTGTTGACGCCGATGCCCTGCAACATGCGGACATTGTCGGACAAGGCCGCGACGTTCCGGGGCGTGACGGTCTGGATGAACCCCGTGCGCGCGAAACCGGGGTCGCCGATGCCCACGCGATGCCGCCAATCCCGGAAGTAGGGCAAACTCTCGTTCGCCAGCCGTGCCTCGTACGGGTTCGTGTAGTGCATACGGACGAGGCCACCCGATTTGCCCGTACTTGCGCCAGCGATCTCGCCCCGGTCGATCAGGATCGTCTTGATGCCCCGCTCGGCGAGATGGAAGGCGGTACTCGTGCCATTCACGCCACCGCCAACGACAATGGCCTCCGCTGTCCGTGCCACAAGCCGCTCCCTTCGGTCGCGCTAGTGCTGAGTGCTGGGTATCCCTACAGTGACTGAGTGCTGAGTGCTATGGTGTTGTCGCTCTCCCGCTATGGCGATGGCGTCGGATTGGATCGAGATACCGTAAGCGGCGGCGAAGGAGGGGACGTGGACGCGCATCCCGAGATCTGCCGATGCTTCGATGGCCGCCGTTACCGCGAGCGTTCGGATATGATCGTCCACGCGCGGGGCACGGTCATCGCCGGTAGAAAGATCGTGTAGCACCGCCCGCAGAAGGAGCCGAACATCGTCCATAAATGGCTCCTGCACCGGCAATGGCACGTACTCCATCGCCTCGGTACCATCATGCACGATATGCAGCCCGTCGAAAAGCGCGGTCTGCACGAGCGCACCGCGCGCGCAGTCGGTTCGCCAGGTGAAGGTATCGCGTGCAGTACGCGCGGCCCAGGTGCCGGTGTACTGCACGATCATGCCGCTGGTGAGCGTCAAGGTCGCACAGACCGTCGCATCGTCCGCGTAGTCACTCCACGCCGGGTTACTGGTCGTCGCGGTGACGGTGCGCACCTCGGCATCGTAGCAATGACGGATGAGATCGAGGTGATGGACGGTTTGCTCCCACAGCATCGGCTGGCGCATCGTCAGGGGATATTTATTCAATCCTGATGCCCAGCCATGACGGTTCCGCCAGTAGGTCAGGTGTGCCATCCCCGGCGCACCAAGATCGCCCCGTTGGAGGATGGTTCGTGCCGCAACGGTTGTCGCAGCAAAGCGGAAGTTCATCGCGATGAAGCAGCGTTGTCCGACCTGCTGACAATGATTGGCAATGGCCATCGCATCCGCGAGATCGACCGTCATGGGTTTCTCGATGAGCAAGGCGCAACCCGCATCTGCGAGCGCGAGGCAGAGAGAGCGGCGCTCCATCGGCGGTGTCGCGATCACTGCGAGCGCGGGAGAAAGGGCCGCGAGGGCGTCCGTGTGATTCGTGAAGCAGCGCGCCTGGGTGCCGAATGTCTCCCGCACCCAGGCGCGGGCAGCAGGGTCGGGGTCCACGTAGCCAATGACGTGTACACCCGGCTCGCTGGCAAGGATACGCGCCCACATCCGCCCACGGACCCCGACGCCAACGAGCAGCACCGGGATCGACGGCTGCCGCGTGGTGGTGAAATGTGCGTCCTCGTTCCCCTTCTTCATAGCGGGGAGCATAGTGGGCAAGCGCGCAATGAGCAATGAGCAACGCGCAACGCGCAATGAGCGGAAACTACGTTCAGCGAATGGTGAATATCGAAAGCGATTATCGCTCCCGTTAATCTCCCCGGCTCATTGCGCGTTGCTCGTTGCTCATTGCTTGGAACTCATTGCGCGCTTCCGCGACCTCGTTTTCGGCGCGCAGGCGGGCAGCATCCGCCGCAATACGCATGGCGGAGCGCTGCGTCGGGGCATCGAGTCGCCGCGTGACGAAGAAGGTGAAGCAGGCGAAGCCACAGGCGATCAGGAAGGGGATCTGGTAGCCGACGAAGTTGAGAATGATCCCGGTGGTGATGGGCACGACGATCGCGGCGGCATGTTGCAAGGTGACGCCCATTGCCAGACTCGGCGCGATCTCCTCCGGTACGGCGACCTTTTGCAGATAGGTCGCTGCGCCAATCGGGGAGAGCGGGAAGATGAACGAATACATGACGTAGCACGCGCACGCGAGCACGACATTGTTCGCCAGTGCATAGCCACCGAGGGCAATCACGTAGACGACATTGATGATCGAGAGCATCCGCCGCTCGCCATGCAGGTCGATCATCCGGCCCACCCACGGCCCGGACGCCATACTGGCGAAGGTCACCGCGATCAGCACCGCCGAAATCTGCGCGACACTCAGGTGAAAGCGGTGGACGAGCACCCAGAGGCCGAAGGAGAAGAAGACCTGTTGCCGCCCGCCATCGAGCAAGCTCAGGTAATAGTAGTAGCGATACTCGCGTTTGAAGACGATCCGCTCGCGCTTTGGGGCGACGGTCCGCTCCTCACCCTCATGGAGATGGGGGAAGCCGACGATGGCGACCGACGCGAGGAGCGCGATCACGCCGAGGAAGACGAAGGTGGGGCGGTAGATCGTCGGATGGAAGTGGAAGACGATGAGAATGATGATCAGGGCGGTGAAGGAGCCACCCTGGCTAATCGCCGCCATGCGCCCGAGGATGCTGCCGCTTTTTGCCTCGGTCGTCAGGCTCATACTGAGCGAATATTGGGTCTGGAGTACGGTGTGATAGCCGATGCTCGAAAGGATGACCCACGGCGCGACCGTCCAGAAGCTGTGTGACAGACCGAAAAGCACGTAGCCCACCGCGAGCAGGACGAGCGCGCCTGCCGTGACGCGCTGGAGCGAGACACGAAAGAAAAGCGCGGTGAGGAAGATGAGGAGGAAACCGGGGATCTCGCGGATCGCAGTAATGTAGCCGAACTGCGGCCCCTGAAGCTTGAGCACGTCCTCGAAGTAATTGGTGACGACATTCTGCTGCGCGTTCATCGCGAAGCCGAAGCACGCAGACATCGCCGCGAGCATGATGAACCCGCGCCCGGCCGCCGACTGCCAGAAGCGTGAGACCTGTCGCACGTCGCCCCCCTCCAAATGCCCGTGCGGCACTTCCCTCATCGCATTCCAGCCACCGCGATGCCGCAGAACGTATCATCGCTCCGACATACCGCAAAGGCAAATCTTGCTGTCGCCACACGGGGGCACCGACGCGAGGAGAAAGGCTCGCCTGTCTATCCTGACACGGCGTGGAATGTCATGACCGTTCACGAAGTTATGAATGCGGCTGCGTGAGCGATGGCCCCAGGGCTGGTTGCGGCTCGGTCGTGTCTGTGCGGTACAGTACACAGACAGGCCAATGTGATCACAGGACGTATCACAACAGTCGGATTGACCACGGGTATACCAATCGAGAAGGAGGATTGCTACGTATGACCATCCGAGTCGGTGTTGTCGGTGTCGGTCGTCAGGGTTCCGTTCATCTCCGCAATCTCGCGGAATCGCTCGATGGTGTGCAACTGGTCGGGATTGTCGACAGCGACCCCGCGCGTGCGCGAGCAATGGCGGCGCGTTTCGGCGTCACGCGCTGGCACGAGACCCCGGACGAACTGTTTGCCCGCGCTGATGTCGATGCCGTCGTGATCGCCACGCCGAGTGCGACGCATCTGCCCCTGATCGAGGGGGCCGCCCGTGCCGGAAAGGCGATCTTCTGCGAGAAGCCTCTGGCGCTGACGATCGAGGAGACCGACCGCGCGATCGCGGCTGTTGAGGCGGCAGGGGTGCCCTTGCAGCTCGGGTTCCATTACCGGTTCTTCCCGCCCTACCAGCGGGCGCACGCGATCGTGGCGGCCGGTGCGATCGGCCTGCCGCGCCTCTTTAAGGCCGTGCAGCGCGACGAAAGCATCCCCCCCGCGAGTTTCTGTGACCCGGAGGCGAGTGGCGGTCTCCTTATTGATATGGGCATCCATGAGTTCGATGCGGCGCGCTGGCTGCTCGGTGATGAGGCAATCGAGGTCTACGCCATTGCCCCGCCGACAGCACAAGCGGACATCGCCGCAGTGGGAGACATCGAGCATGTGCTGGTCAATGTGCGCTTCCGCTCCGGCGCGGTGGGGAGTGTCGAGGTGGGGCGCAATTCCCGCTATCCAGACGAGTCTCGCCACGAGATCGTTGGGGACGGCGGCACGATCCTGCTGGGTCAGTTGCCACAAACGAACATGTTCGTCGCGACGCAGCACGAGCGGAGCGGGACACTCTTTTCCGAGCATATGCGCGCCGTGAGCGGTGCCTACCGTGCGGAGTTGGAGTCGTTCATCCACTGCCTCACGGTGGGCGAGCAGCCCGTGGTGGACGGCTACGCGAGCCGGGCCGCCTTGCAGATTGCCCTTGCCGGGCGCGCATCCCTGGAAACCGGCAGGCCAATGCCAGTGTAATGTGGACGACTTCGTCATCAGTAGCAACGGGAGCGAATCGCTGCGATTAGCGCAAGAGATCATCCACCGAGACGCGCCATCCGGGAAGCGCGGGTTCGGCCTCCGCCACCTCGCCCGGTCCGAAGATGCGCGGGGCGTTCGCCGTCTCCGGGGTGTAGCAGGAGATCGTTCGAGTGCGAGGGTTGACGTCCCAGACGACGCGCGTGCCAGCGGCGAAATAGTCGGCGCGTTTGGCGGCGTAGCGGGTATCCATCACCGGGCCGTAATCTTCCTGCGAGCGGACCTCGACCGCGAAATCGGGGGCACCCGTGATGAAGCGGTCACTCTCGATGGCTGCGTCGTAGACATATGCGGCGTCGGGGCTGAATGAGCGGCGGTTTGGCAGATTGACGACGAAGCCGACATTTTCACCGAACGCGAACCCACTGTGTGATTGTCGCTGATAGAGTTTCAGATCAAAGAAGATCTCACCTGCCACGTATCCCGGTCGTGCACCCGTCGGTGACATATGGACCAGCCTTCCATCGACAAGTTCATATTTGCCATCTTCCGGGGCATGATAGAGGTCTTCGATTGTCGCTTCGCGCTGGGATACCATCGGGCGCTCCTTTGGCGGTCAGTCCACGGTCAGTATACCCGATCAGTCCGGTGGATCGTGGTATCACTCTTGCTTTGGCGCGACCATGATCTACGCAGCGACGACCACCAAAACGAAACCGCACCGTCGTACTCCTCACCCGGCGCTCGATGCCGATCCGGTCGCATCGGCGCGCCTTGCGGGATTGCGCTACGTCACGGACACAACCCCCGGCATCCGGCGAAAACGAGCGGGCAAGGGGTTCAGTTACCGTGCTCCTGACGGATCGCTCATTCATGACGCCGAGACGCTGCGCCGCATCCGCGCGCTCGTCGTGCCGCCCGCGTGGACCGATGTGTGGATCTGCCCGAACCCGAACGGGCATCTCCAGGCAACGGGCCACGACGCAAAGGGGCGCAAGCAGTATCGCTACCATCCACGCTGGCGCGATGTCCGCGACGAGACGAAGTATGCGCGGCTGATCGCCTTCGGCGCGGCCTTGCCACGCATCCGCGCGCGCGTCGATGCAGATTTGAAGCGAGCCGACCTGCCGCGCGAGAAAATCCTGGCGACCGTCGTGCGCCTCCTCGAAACGACCCTCATCCGCGTTGGCAACGCGGAATACGCGAAGACAAATCGCTCGTACGGCCTGACGACGATGCGCAATCGGCATGTCGCGGTCGAAGGCGGTACGATCCAGTTCCAGTTCAAAGGCAAAAGCGGCATCGCACACACCATCGACATCAACGACCGACGCCTGGCACGCATCATCGCACGCTGCAAGGAAATCCCCGGCGCGGAACTCTTTCAGTACCTCGATGACGATGGGCAGCGGCAAACGATCGACTCCGGCGATGTGAATGCCTATCTGCAAGAAATCACTGGCGACGAGTTCACCGCGAAGGACTTCCGCACCTGGGCCGGAACCGTCCTCGCCGCACTGGCGCTCCGGGAGTTCGAGACCGTCGATAGCGAAGCACAGGCGAAGAAGAATGTCGTGCGGGCAATCGAGCGGGTCGCCGGGCGACTCGGCAATACCCCAAGCGTCTGCCGCAAATGCTATGTCCATCCTGCCGTGCTTGATGCCTACCTGGAAGGGACGATGCTCCAGGCTCTGAAGCAACGCGCCGAGCAGGAGATCGCCGACACCCTGCCTGGCCTCACCCCCGAAGAAGCCGCCGTCCTCGCCTTCCTCCAACAGCGCCTCGCCCACGAGATCGCGGCGCGGTGAAGGGGAAACCGGGAGAAGCGCAAAGGCGCAAAGAGCACAAAGGACGCAAAGAAGAGAGAAAAACATTGATCTTTCCCCTCTTTGCGTCCTTTGCGCCTTTGCGCTTCTCCCCGGTTTCACACCCGGTTTTAGGTGGTCAGGTAGGCGAGGGATTCGACGTGCGAGGTCTGCGGGAAGAAGTCGAAGAGTTCGAGCGTGCGGAGCAGGTATCCCGCTTCAATGAAGGAGCGCAGGTCACGCGCGAGCGTCACCGGGTTACAGGAGACGTAGACGAACTGCCGGGGCCGCTTGGCGATGATCGCATCGATAACGCGCGCATCCAGACCGGAGCGCGGCGGATCGACGAGCGCCAGTTCGAGGTCGGGCAGGAGGTCCATCGCCTTCTCGGCGGGCTTCGCGAAGAAGTCGATGTTCGTGAGGTTCCACCGCTTCGCCGTCTCGCGCGCCGCCGCAATCGCTGCGGGATCGACCTCGATCGCGATCACCCGTCCGGCGCGGCGGGCAAGAAACATCGTGAAGAGCCCGGCACCGCAATAGATGTCCGCCGCGACATCGCCCGGCCCCAGCGTCGTCAACTGCTCGATGCGCGCAATCAAGCGCGGCACGAGCGCGAGATTCGTCTGGAAGAACGACCCGGCAGGCAGCACGAAGGGTTCGCCACTCACCTCGACACTACTTGCGCCTGGCCCGTGGTAGGGTCGAGTCTCACCCGACGGGTGCTTGTAGGTGACGCTCACCACCGCCGGGAGGGTCGCGAGACGGTCCGCAAGCGGGTGCAGTTCGGGGCGGTTCGGTAAATCCATACCGCCGATACCGCCGATCACCAGTTGCAATCGGGGCGCGTCGGTCGTGCCGACGACTTTCACCTCAATCCACGCTTTGCCGCGCACATCCGGATAGAGACCCTCGGCATACCAGTCATTGAGGGCTGCCAGAAGGCTGGAAATCGCGGGGTGGCTGATCGGACACTCCACAATGGGGATAACGCTCTGGCGGCGGCGCTTGCGGAACCCTGCCCCCTTCGCGAGGGCAATCGCGGCGGAGTGGCGATAGCGCCACGGCTCATCGAGGGCATGAACGGCATCGGGCGAACGGTCAATCGCCGCCTCAGCCATCAGGGTCGTGACGATCACGCGCTTGGCGTCGCGCTGCCGTGGATAGGCGATATGCTGCCACTCGCAGCCGCCGCAATCATGGTCGCGGAAATAGGGGCAAAGCGGCTCAATGCGATCCGGTGAGGCAACAACGACTTCCGTTACCGTGGCATGGGTCCAGCCTTTCCGGCCCTTCAGCGTTGTGATCGCGGCATGCACCTCTTCGCCGGGGAGGCCCTTCTCAACCGGGATGATCCGTTCCCCGTAGTGCGCGGGTGTCACGCCATCGGGCGTGAAATCACCGAGACGAAGCGTCGCCTCTTCATAGACCATCCGCTCCCGCCGTCGGCGCGGGCGGCGCACTGGTGCGTCCGGTTCCTGCGGTGCATTCACCCGGTTTGCGCTCCTGATGGTTCGTAAGGCACGCTTTCCTCACCCCCGGCCCCTCTCCATCGCCCCTGGACCAAGGTGAGGACAGGTTTGTACGGCGATGGAGAGGGGAGGAACACGGTCTCTCACTCAGTCCTCAGTCCTCAGTCCTTCTCCTTCGTTAGCGTCGCATCGTGAGGCGGCGGAAGGCTTCGGCCATCGGCAGGTCGGCTTGTTTGCCGATCTCTTCCAACCGCTCGCGCAGCCGCTGCTCCAGGTTCTCGGAGCGACCGACCTGCGAATCATGATGCCGCAGCGCGGCGAGTTTGAGAGCGAAGGTCGTCGAGACATCGACGTAACAATCCGGGTGCTCGGCATTGAAGAAGAGGAGTTCCGCAACCTTGTGCGGTTCCAACCCTTCTTCGTGGTAGTGCTCCGGGAAGTAAATCGCGTCGCGCGCGGTCGGGTAGATGGCGTCGGTCGTCGTGATACCGACATTGCGATGATCCGGGTGGAGGGCATACGGCCGCCACGGGTCGTGCGTGAGCACGATATCCGGCTTGAAGCGACGAATCTCGTGGACGATCCGGCCCCGGAAGCGATACGAGTTGTCTGTCTGGCCGTCCGGCTCACGCAGGAAGACGACTTCCTTGATGCCGAGGACTGCCGCCGCCTCGCGCTGCTCCTGCTCGCGGATTTCCGTCAGGCGTTCCGGCGTCATGTTCGGATCGGGAGAGCCACGATCGCCGCTCGTCACCTGCAAAAGGATGGCATCCATCCCACGCTGTACCCACCGCGCGACCGTTCCCGCGCTGGAAAATTCGAGGTCGTCGGGATGGGCCACGACGACCATGAAGGTCTTGTACTCCTCGTTGGGAATCCACTCCGCCATTCCGCTCGTCGCCTCCTGCTTCGCGGGATCGCAGGCACCCCGCGCATCGTCGTCCGCCACAGAATACGCATCGTATCACACCTCCTCACCCGGACAGGGAAAACGTCAGCGGCGACGCGCTACCTTGCGATCGATGGGTAGGCGTACGTACATACTTTGGTCCCCATCTTGAGTACGTACAATTCGTGTGTTATCCTGCGTTGCAGGGAGAGAGGGTGACGGACGGACACGCCGGGTGTGTGCTGTCGGTTCGCACAAAGGGAGCAGGGTGTGTCACTTTCGGTGCTGATGATCGCACCGACATCGTTTTTTGCCGATTACGGCGCGCATGTCCGTCCTCTCGAAGAGATCCGCTCACTCCAGCGGTTGGGACATCAGGTCACGGTCTGCACCTACCATAACGGGCACGATGTGCCCGGCATTGCCATACGCCGCAGTATCGACATCCCGTGGCGCAAGCGCGTCGTCGTGGGCACCACGCGGCATAAGATTTACCTCGATGCCGCGCTCTTTGCAGTGGTCGTACGCGAGATTCGCAGGCTGAAACCCGATCTCATCCATGCCCATCTCCACGAAGGCGCACTGATCGGTCAGATCGCGCGCACGGCACACCATGTGCCACTCCTCTTCGACTATCAGGGAAGCCTGACGGCGGAAATGACCGACCACGGTTTTCTCCGGCCCGCCAGTATGCTCCGCAGCCCCCTGGCGAAGCTGGAGCAGACGATCAACCACGGCGCGGACATGATCGTCACGAGTACGCACCACGCCGCGAACCGCCTGCGGGCCGAAAGCGGGGTGGAGAGCGCCCGGATCACCTGCATCCCCGATGCAGTGGACACGCATCGCTTCCGACCGGACGCCCTGACCACTGAGGAGCGAACGCAGTTGCGCGCGCAGTTCGGTATCCGGCCAACCGACAAAGTCGTCGTCTATCTCGGTCTGCTTGCGCCGTATCAGGGCACGGATATGCTGCTTCAGGCAGCCGCGCAGGTCCTTCGTCGGACGCCGGAGGCATTTTTCCTGATTATGGGCTTCCCTGGGAACGAGCGATACCGCGTCCTCGCGGAACGACTCGGCATCGCGCATCGCGTCAGCCTCCCCGGTCAGATTCCCTATCTCGATGCCCATCGCTACCTCGCGCTCGGCGATGTCGCGGTCGCGCCCAAGCTCTCCGAAACGGAAGGTAACCAGAAAATCTTCAACTACCTCGCAACCGGGCTCCCCGTCGTCGCTTTCGACACGCCCGCTTCGCGCGAAATTCTCGGCGACCACGCCACCTATGCGACACGAGGCGATGTCGATAGCCTCGCGGATCGCCTCGTCACCCTTCTGACGCATCCGGCGACCGCACAGCGCGTCGGTCTCGCGGGGCGCATGAATGCCTTGCAAAACTTCTCATGGGAACGCCGGGGCGCGGAACTGCTCCGCGCCTACGCAGACATCCTTCCCGCCGAGAAGCTCCCCCTTGTTGGCCTCTCGTCCGCCGTGCAGTACCCCGCACCCGCCTTCGCCGATGGCGGCGCTGATTAGAACCGCGTGTTTTGAAACTGGCTATAAACCGACCCCATGTTCATAATTTACAAAATGTGTCCGTACGTATTGCGGCTATGCGTTATGTCGCGTACACTGGCGGCGATTCCGAACCGAGAGCCGAGTATGGAGATCGTTGGGACAGGCTGGGGAGCGAGGATTGATGTCAGGTTCGCAACGCGCGGTAATGCTCCGATGCCTGCTCATGAGTGCGGTGGGATTACTGCTCGTCACGACGCTGATTGCCGTTCCGGTCTTCACGCATGGGAGCGCGGCGGCGATCCCCATCGGCGCGACCGCCTTTTCGACCCAATTGAACAGCGTCGAGGGGAGCATCCCGAACTTCTGGGGGCCACCCTACCAGGCTGCCCTTCAGGAACCCTATCAGGAAGCGACCGGCGGGCAACGGCTCGTGCAATACTTCGACAAAGCACGCATGGAGCAGACGACCGCCAACGGGCCGGTGACGAATGGGTTGCTCACCATTGAGTTGATGACGGGCAAGCGGCAGTTTGGCGACAACACCTTCGCCGTCTACCCGCCCGCGAACATCGCGATCGTCGGTGACCCAACGAACACCTTCCCGACCTATGCATCTCTGACGACACCGATCCTTCCCGCGAAGGTGTTGCAGAGCACGGCACCGATTAGCACCGTCTTCAAAGCGAACGACATCCTGATGATCGGCAATACGCAACTCGCCGCTGATCCCCGCGCGGCATTCGGCATCTATGCCTCCGATCCCAGCGGGAAATACGCGCACAATATTCCTCTCGCCTTTTCGACCTTCCTTGCATCGGTGCCGGGCACCTGGCAAACCGCGATGGGGTACCCCGTGACCGAGGCGTTCTGGGTCAATGTCACCGTGAACACCACCCTCACCTGGGTGCTCGTGCAACCGTTCGAGCGGCGCATTCTCTCCTACACCCCGACCAACCCCGCTGCATTTCAGGTTGAGATGGGCAACATCGGTCAGCATTATTACCAGTGGCGCTATCTCTCCAACCCCGGTGGGATCGCCGGCCCGCCGACCGCGACACCACTTCCTACCGCAATCTCCACACCCGATTCCTGCGCAACCATCGCACCCGTCCTGCAACCCACCACGACACTGACACCGGTGGCAACGGCGACGCCGACCGCGACGCCAACCACCTGCACGACGCCGACCGCCACATCATCGGCGGTTGGGGTGGAGTTCCGGAACTTCCGGCAGACGGAACTGACCGATACGACGTTCGGTATCTCGTTTCAGACGAACCTCGCCGCGACCTCCTATATTCGCTACGGTACATCGAGCGGCGCGTATCCGAATGCAGTGGACATCGCCACCACCGCGACGACCACACACAGTGTCAGGCTGACGGGCCTCGCACCCGGCACGACCTACTACTTCACGATCCGGCTCACCTCCTCGGCAGACTCGATCAACCGATCTGAGGATTACTTCATCACTACATCGACGGGAACGAGCACCGGCGCGACCCCTGTGCGACCAGGCATTACCGGACCAACGACGGGCTCCGCAACAACATCGGCCACTCCCATTCGAGTCTGCCCGCCGGGCTTGCCCGCTATGCGAAGACAGCTGCGGCTGCAACGCTTGCGGCAAGCCTCCCGCCGATCAAACGGCAGCAGCCAACGCCGCCGCGACAAGCACCGCGAATGCAAATGCCACCATCGCAGCAGGGGGAAGTGTCTGCCCACCCTAGCGTGAGATGACGACCAACAGACATCGCCACCATCTGCGCGATGCCGCAAATTCTTGATGTTTTCCGATTATATGTACGTACTCTTGCAAGACCCCTCGGTCGGCGCATAGACTCCTTCCTGTCCTTGTGTTGCCAGGGTAGGGGCTATCCATTTGCCAGGAGTGCCGTTCGATGTTCGGAACCATGTGGTCCGTACGATTTCGCTGCGTGCTCATGCTGGGAGTCGGGTTGCTCCTGGTCGGGGCTACCGTTGCAACGCCTACCTTCACGCGGGGTGAAACACCGTCCATCCCTTTTGGCTCTGATGCGTTCGCCGCGCAGTGGCAGAGTATCGAGCCGGTCGTACCGAACTTCTGGGGCCCTGCGGTGCAACCTGCGCGCTCCGAGCCGTATCAGCAGGCGACCGGCGGCTCGCGCCGCGTCCAATATTTTGACAAGGCGCGCATGGAGCAGACGACGACCAGTGGGCCCGTCACGAACGGGTTACTGACGGTCGAAATGATCTCCGGACAACGGCAGATCGGCGATACGGCGTTCGTCGCGGTCCCGCCCTCATCGCTGCCGGTGGTGGGCGACCCGACCAACGCATGGCCCCCGTATGCCGCACTCAGCACCACTCTTTTTGCCGCGAGCAGCAAAAAGAGTGGTGAACCCATTGGCACCGTCTACAAGCCAGATGGGTCATTTGGCCTCAACCCCGGCCTGGCAGCGCTACCCGGCGCGGCGTACGGCTCTTATGAAGCCGATCCGGGTGGGCGGTATGCCCACAATGTCCCGCACGCCTTCAGCGATTATCTGGCGGCGCTCCCGGTCTCGTGGCTACCTGCGATGGGGTACCCGCTCACGGAGGCATTCTGGGTCAATGTCACCGTCGCCGGAACGCTCACCTGGGTGCTCACGCAACCCTTCGAGCGGCGCGTCCTCTCCTACACGCCGACCAATCCCGCCGCCTTTCAGGTCGAGATGGGCAACATCGGCCAACATTATTACCAGTGGCGCTATCCCCCGCAGATGGATGCGACAAACGCGACAAACGCGACAACCACTCCGGGAACGCCCGGTGGCAGTGCCACCGTCAACCCATCGGGCACACCCGCAACAGTCACCTCGACCACAACCATCACGCCAACAGCGAGTGCGACTGCCACCGCGAAGGCTTCAAATACTCCGACATCGAACCCGAGCAGGGCACGGCAGGCGTCGAGCACCCCCATTCCGCTCACGATCTCCGCCGTGCAGTACGGAACGGTCAGCGACACGACTTTCACATTGACCTTCAAGACTAGCATCGCCGCGACGACTGAGATGATGTACGGGACGCACAGCCATGCGTACGAGGTCCAGCAAAGCGTCTCCAGCAGCCCCACACCGGATCATACCGTCACGCTCACCGGCCTCCTGCCGGACACGAAGTACTATTTCGCCCTGCGCGCAACGACTGAAAACGTGTCTGTCCAGCGGACGGAAGATTACTTCTCGACTGGGCATAATTCCACACCTTCGTTGGCCCAGCCGACAAAGATTCCAACCGCAACGCCTATACCCACGGCAACGCCGACGCCTTCACCGTCGCCATCGCCGACACCGCTACCGAAGTCGATTCATGTGACCCTCACGCGGGCGACACTGAACGCAAACAACTCGGTGTTGCTTAATCGCTTCCAAGTCGAGAGTACGACCGCAACGGTATCGCTCAACTACGATGGTACATCCAGTGGTGGTGCTGCAACCGCGCACCTTACAAATTGGGTACAGGGCGAGACGAGTGTGACCTCATCAACGATCAGCCTATCAAGCCCGCTGACACTCACCGACAAGAGTGCGGCCATCGTCATCACGGCGAAGGTGACGATCCCCTTCGCGGAAGCGGGAACGCCCCCACTCATCGTCAACTACACGCAAAAACTCTCCCCCGGAGACTACGTCAGTGGCGCGCCAATAACCTCCCCGCCACTCAGTGACGCGAAGAACGCAGGCTACAATGTCATTCTCACCTTCGCTATCGCGGTGAGTTGAGTTCTACGTTTACTTGGCCAAAAGATCGATTGTCTCGCCATCAATGCGCGCCTGCACGATCAACTCACCACCGAGGGCTTCGATGAATCGTCGGAGTGTCGTCAATTGTGGGTCGTCTTCATGCTCGATCCGCGAAACATTCACCTGCGATACACCGAGTGCGGCGGCAAGTTCCTCTTGCGTAATTTCGTGTCGCCGCCGCAGTTGCGCGAGCGCGTTCTCGCGGAGGATCGTACGTGCTTCTTCAGCAATCGCTGCTTCCTGTTCCGGCGTGCGTGCCCGCTTGTTACGAATCTCTGCCCACGGGGTGTGACCACTCATAGCGTCCCCTCCTCTCTCAGTTCATCAAGATATCTGTCGTACAATTGTTCCGCTTCTGGGATGTTCCGCTCGTACCATCCCTGCCAGTCGTTTGTCTTGCTGCCACCGATCAGGAGGATGGCCGTGCGGCGAGGGTCAAAGACGAACAGGATACGGATGTTATCGCGCTTTGGTCGCAACTCTTTCAGGTTAGGGATCCGTGAACCACTGATCGTGTCAACGAATGGGCGTCCGAGTCCGGGGCCGGTCTCTATAAGAATATCGATGGCTGCGGAAACGGCCTCGTCTTCGGCTTCGCTGAGGCTGAAGAACCATTCTTTGAACTGGTCGGTGCCTTCTACACTCCACTCCATAGGATTATTATAATCCATGCATTATGAGAGCGCAACCGTATTTAGTGGCGCATACCCGGCGTCCGTGCGATACTTACAGGTCGGCGGGCATCATGCCTGCGGGAACTATTGAGAAGGAAAGGCATATACCATTGCAGCCAACCCTCGCGGAACGACCAACCGCGCTCCGTCACCCGGTGCGCCACGATATTCGCAATGTCGCCATCATCGCCCATGTCGATCACGGGAAGACGACGCTCGTGGACGGCATGTTGAAGCAATCCCACGTCTTCCGGGACCCGGACGCGGCGGGCACGCTCATCATGGACTCCAACCCGCTGGAGCGCGAGCGCGGCATCACCATCCTCGCCAAGAACACGGCGGTGATGTATCACGACGTGAAGATCAACATCATCGACACGCCCGGCCACGCCGATTTCGGCGGTGAGGTCGAACGGGTCCTCAATATGGCGGATGGCTGCCTGCTGCTCGTCGATGCCGTCGAGGGGCCGATGCCCCAGACGCGCACCGTCCTGACCCATGCGCTCACGCTCGGCCTGCGTCCCATCGTCGTCGTCAACAAGGTGGATCGCCCGAATGCGCGCATCGACGAAGTGCTCGAACTAACGAGTGATCTCTTCCTCGCCCTCGCCACCGATGCGGATCAACTCGACTTCCCCGTCCTCTATACTATTGCGCGTGATGGCCGCGCCGGGACGGACCCGAACGATCTCGCGGAGGACCTGCGCCCGCTCTTCGACGCGATCTTCGAGTACATCCCGCCGCCCGTCGGTGACCCGGACGGCCCCTTCCAGATGCTCGTCGCCTCGCTCGATTATGACACCCACCGGGGCCGCATCGCGGTCGGGCGGATCAGCCGGGGCGCGATCGCACCGGGGCAGCACATCGCGCGCGTCTCCCTCGATGGCACGACGACACCGGGGCGCATCACCTACGCCGCGGCCTATGACGGGCTGCGGCGGGTCGATGTCGAGCGTGCGGAGGCGGGCGACATCGTCGCACTGACCGGCATCGCCCAGGTGACGATCTCGGACACCCTGGCCGACCCGGAGCACCCCGAGGCGCTGCCCGCCATCGCGGTCGAGGAACCGACGTTGCGGCTCACCTTCGGCGTCAGCACGTCGCCGTTCGCGGGGCGCGAGGGCAAGTTCGTCACCTCGCGCCAGATCCGCGATCGCCTGATGCGCGAGTTGGAGACGAATGTCTCGCTGCGCGTCGATCCGACCGAGCAGGCGGATGTCTTCCAGGTCTCCGGGCGCGGCGAACTGCACCTCGCGGTCCTGATCGAGACGATGCGGCGCGAGGGATATGAGTTTCAGGTCTCGCGCCCCGAGGTGATCCTGCGCAAGACGGAGCATCGGACCCTCGAACCGATGGAGCGTCTGCTGATCGACACGACGGTGGAGTACACCGGCCCGGTCGAATGAATTGCTCGGCCCGCGCCGCGCCATCCTCCTCGATCTGCGACAGGACGACACGGGCCGCGTGCGCATGGAGTTCACCGTCCCGACGCGCGGCCTGATCGGCTTCCGCAACGCGCTCCTGACCGCCACGCGCGGCACGGCGACGATGGGCAGCGTCCTGCTCGGCTACGAGCCGTGGGCGGGCGAGATCACGAGCAACCGCGGCGGCGCGCTCGTCGCCTCCGAACCCGGCGTCACGACGACCTTCGGCCTGCAGAACGCGCAGGAGCGCGGCGTCACCTTCATCGAGCCGCACACGCCGGTCTATGCGGGCATGATGATCGGCCAGCAGCCGCGCGAGAACGACCTGATGATCAATGTGGCGAAGGAAAAGAAGCTGACGAACATGCGCTCCTCGACGGGCGACATCGCCATCCGCCTCACGCCGCCGATCGATATGAGCCTCGACAAGTCGCTCGACTTCCTCGACGAGGATGAACTGCTCGAAGTGACGCCGCAGAATCTCCGACTGCGCAAGCGGTATCTCGATGCGAACGAGCGAGCCCGGATGCGCAAAGACGGTCGTTGAGCGATGCGCGAGGTCGTCCTGCTTGCGGCCGTTCATGACCCGGAGGGGCGGATCGCCGCGCTCCTCCCCGCCGATCTTCCTCCTCTGCGCCGACATTACGCCAAAATCTTCGCCATCTGTGGCATGGGTACGCTGCCCGCCACGGTCCATCATCTCCGTGCCGCCGGTGTGACGGTAATCAGTGGCGCGGATATCCCATTGAATGCCCGACCGTACGCGCTCGGTGTCGCGGCGGCGCACCCGGAGTGGGAGCATATTCATCTCTGCGACTTCGATAGCGCGCTCCACTGGGCGCGGCAGTGGCCGGACGAACTGGACCGGGTGAACGAGACGATCGCGGCGTACGACTTCCTGCTTCTCGGTCGAACGGCGCGGGCGAT
Source organism: uncultured Chloroflexia bacterium (assembly GCA_963763655.1). Lineage (GTDB taxonomy): Bacteria > Chloroflexota > Chloroflexia > Thermomicrobiales > JALYUS01 > JALYUS01. The sequence continues at coordinate 33,798 of CAVXPY010000043.1, read as the reverse complement.
GGCCTCCCTGCCCGAAACACAGCGCGAAACCGAGCGACTGATCAACCTCCTCTTCGCCCGGACGACGGCAAATCTCGCTCCATTGCCCCACACGTCTGGTGGCGCCGGGCGCCCTTTGGGCAGGTTCAGCCTGCGGTCTCTCGCGCAGGCTGAACCTGCCGAAGGGCGCCCGGCGCCACCGATACGTTGATGGACATCTGCACGGGCGCATGGGGCTTCTCACAGCGTGGGATCGCCGCCCTGCATGAGCGTGCCGGGATCACGGACATCGGCTTCCACGCTGAATGGCCGCTCATCATCCGCGACACGCCGGGGCTTCGAGCCGCCTACCTCGCCTGCGAAGGGCTGGAGTACGAGACCGCAGACCGTTACCAGGACGCCATCGCGTCGGCGGGCGGCGTCGATGCCTGGCACGCCCGCCAGAATGCGGATATTCACCACTGGCAACAGCGACTGCGTTATATCACCCAAGTCGCAGACGCCATCGCGCGGCACCACACGCCCTAACCCCCACATCACCGCGCGCACGCCCGGCCTGCACATCATCGCCATTACTCCGATTGACAATACGATAGCGTCATGCTACTGTAACGTTGCAGAAATCCACAAACGAGCGATTGTGGCGTAGGATAGACACGGAGAAGCGATATGCGATGGCTTTTCTGCAACGTTACAGCCCAGGGTTTACGGCCTTGACATCACGTAACGCAACGATCCGCGATGTCGCACGGTTGGCGGATGTCTCACTGAGCACCGTCTCGAACGTCCTGAATGGTCGTATGGACCAGATGCGCCCCGAGACACGTGAGCGTGTGCAAGAGGCCATCGCGCAACTCAGCTACGCGCCGAATGGCGTCGCGCGGCAACTGAAGACCGGGCACGCGCCGGTGATCGGCATGATGGTCCCCTCGGTGGCGAACCCCTTCTGGGGCGCGTTCGCGCAGCACGTCGAGGAAACCGCCCTCGCGCGCGGCTATCACGTCCTCCTTTGCAATACTGAGCGCGATCCCTTGATCGAGGTGCACTACGCGGACGCGCTCTGGTCCTACGGGGTGCGCGGCATTATTCTCGGCTCCGCGCCGCTCTCCTTCGCGCACTTCCGCGCGATCGCCGAACGCGGCATGGCGGTCGTCGCCTTCGACGGTCAGGCGCACGGCGCGGATCGCGTCGTTTCGGACAGCGTCGGCGTCGATAACCGCCGGGGTGCCTGGCTGGCGACCACGCACCTCCTTTCACACGGTCATCGCCGCATCGGTCTCGTCTCGGTCCGCTCCGCACGATCAACCGACTGAACCGGCTGGAGGGGTATCGGCAAGCACTGCGGGAGGCGGGTATCACGCCCGATCCGGCGCTGATCTGGGAAGGTGATAGCGGCAAAGGGTTCGGGGACATCGAGGGAGTCGCACTTGGCCGACGGGGTGCGTACGCCCTCCTCACAGCGAGCACACCGCCCACCGCGCTCCTCGGCGTCAACGATATGTACGCCCTCGGCGCATACGCGGGGGCCCGTGATGCCGGGTATCGCGTGCCGGATGGCCTCTCGGTCGTCGGGTTCGATGACATCATGCTCGCGGAGATCATCGAGCCGCCCCTGACGACGGTGCGCCAACCGCTCAAAGAGATGATGCGGATCGCGGTCGATCTCCTGATTGGCCGGATCGAAGGGAGCCGTGCGGGTCCGGCAGAGCATGTCGTGATCGAGCCGGAGTTGACCGTGCGGGCATCCGTTGCGGCCCCGCGCACAAGCCCGGCAACTGATGCCGGGTAAGGAGGGAATCATGAGCACCCCGCACTCAGAGCCGAATCTGAACCGAACGATTTCACGCCGCGCATTTCTCCACTCGGCACTCAGCGCGGCGGCGTTGACCGCAGGCGGCGCGCTCCTCGCGGCGTGCGGCGGAAATGCGAACTCCACTGCCACCACCGCTGCAACCGTCGCACCGCAACCAACGACCGCCCCTGCCGCGACGACGAGCAGCGCGCCATCTGCGCCCGCACCGACTGCGGTCACGGGGACGACCGCAGTCGCCAGCGGGACGACTGCGGCGGCGGCAAGCGCCGTGGCACCATCCGCACCGACGGCAGACGGCAAGCTCCCCTCCCCGGCACCCGGCGTGCCGGACGCCTACGTGAAGTCGCCGCCCGCCTACCAATCCGTCAGTGCCGTACCGGGCAAGGGATCGCGGGTGACGGCATTCCTCATCGCCTATCTGCCGCCGCCCCCGCCGCGCGCCGAGAACAAGTATCAGCAGGAACTGGAGAAGCGGCTCGGCATCACGCTCGACATGACGCTCGTGCCCGCCGCGAACTACCCGGAGAAAGTCGCCGCGATTACCGCCAGCGGCGATCTGCCCGACCTGATGTTCCTCGACCTCGACCGCGTGCCGGATCAGAACAAAACGATCCAGCAGGGTGCCTACACGGACCTGACCGCCTTCCTCAGTGGCGACGGACTCAAGGAGTTCCCGAACCTCGCCCTTTTCCCGGCGCAGATCTGGAAGAATTGCGCTGTGCGCGGCAAGATTTACGGTGTCCCCCGCCCGCGTGTTCTCTCCTCGAACACCCTCCTTTTCCGGCAGGATTGGGCGGACAAACTCGGCATCGCGCGCCCGAAGAACGCCGATGACTTCCTGGGCCTGATGACTGCCTTCACGAAAAATGACCCGGACGGCAACGGCAAACCGGACACCTACGGGATGACCGCGAAGCCGGACGGCACGGGCATCTTCAATCTCGACTTCTATCTGGGCATGTTCCGCGCCCCAAACGGCTGGCGGCTGAACCCGGATGGCACGCTCATCGGTGCATTGGAGACGGAGGAATACAAGCAGGCCGTCACCTTCGTCCGCCGCCTCTACGAAGCGGGCATCTACCACCCGGACGCGATCACGATGTCCACCACGCAAGGGCAGGACGCGCTGATTACAGGGAAAGTCGGATCGCTCTGGGACAGCCTCCAGAGCGCCGCTGGCGGCACGGGTATCCGTGGCCGCGCCAGAGATACGAATCCGGCAGCGAACATCATCGGCTTCGTGCCACCCGGTTTCGATGGTGGCAAGGCGGGCGCCCATCTCGGCACGGGCTTCTTCGGCTTCACGGCGATCCCCGCGAAGGTAGGGAAGGACAAGGAGCGGGTTAAGGAACTCCTGCGCGTCCTCGATTACTACGCCGCGCCCTTCGGCAGTGAAGAACGGATCTTCCTTCAGTACGGTATCGCGGGCATCCATCACACCGTTCAACCGGACGGCACGCGCATCCTGACCAACGCGGGCAAGGCTGAAATCGGCGAACTGAACAACCAGACGAACAATGTGCCAGCCTATTTCTTTCCCGAAGCGCCCGGCGATGCCCAACTGATGCAGAACCTCGCGCGGGATTTGATCGCCATTGGCGTCAATGATCCGACGCTCGGCTACTACTCCCCGACGAACACCACGAAGGGAGGCGAGCTGCGGCAACTACGCATCGACCGCCTCAATGCGCTCATTACCGGCCGCGAACCGTTGACCGCGCTTGACACCTACATCAAAGACTGGCGCGCGCGGGGCGGCGATCAGATCCGCAAGGAGTACCAGGACGCGATCAAGGGGGCGTGACGAGTGCGGGGTTCGAGATTCGGTGTGGCTCTTCCTTGAACCTCGACTCCCGTTCCGTCGTATACTAGGTCTGTACCCTGTGGGTGGTACCCCAGGAGTGTAGACGATGAATGCATTGAGCATCGCAACCTCGCTTACTGACCAACTCAGCAATCACGGCGCGGACATCGCCGGTGCCGCGCTGCTTGCCCTTGCGCTCGCGCTCTTCGTGGCGGAACTCTTCGCACCGACACATGGCAGTGTCGCAGTCGGCGGGTTGGTGATCCTCTTCGTCGGTCTGATCGTCCTCGCTCAGGGGACAGGCAGCGCCGTCCCGGTCATCCTGATTGTCGCCCTCGTCCTCGCCCTCATCGCCTTCGCCGCCCTGGCGGTCTTCGAGATCGTGATGGCGCGCCATCGCCCGGTGACGACCGGGATGAGTGGCCTGGAAAATGAAATCGGCATCGTGCGCGAGGAACTGGCACCGGTCGGGACGGTCTTCGTGCATGGTGAACGATGGCGGGCGGTCATGGAGGATGGGGACGTGCTGCCAGTCGGCACACCCGTCCGCATCGTCGCCGTCCAGGACCTGACACTCATTGTTCAGTATGCGCCGGATACCGCGACGACCCTCCCGCCCCTTCCCGGCGCATACGATGCGTCATCACCGGAACAAAGGAGTACCCCATGAATCAGGCAGCGCTGGCCGTCATCGTCGCGGTCGTCATCGTGGTGATCGTGACGATTCTCTCCGCCATCAAGATCGTGCAGGAGTACGAGCGCGGCGTGGTCTTCCGGCTTGGTCGCCTCGTCGGAGCGCGCGGGCCGGGCATCATCCTGCTCATTCCCTACGTCGAGCGGATGGTGAAGGTGGACCTGCGCATCATCACGATGGATGTACCTGCCCAGGAGGTCATCACGCGAGACAACGTGACGGTGCGCGTCAACGCGGTCACCTACTTCCGCGTCCTCGATCCGCAGCGCGCGATCGTGCAGATCGCCGATTTCGTCCGCGCGACCTCACAGATCGGCCAGACGACGCTCCGCAATGTGATCGGTCAGGTCGAACTCGATCAACTGCTCTCCGACCGCGAGGCGATCAACCAACGCCTGCAAACGATCATCGACGAGCAGACCGAGCCGTGGGGTGTCAAGGTGAGCATCGTCGAACTGAAGGATGTCGAGTTGCCTCAATCGATGCAGCGGGCGATGGCACGGCAGGCGGAAGCGGAGCGCGAGAAGCGCGCGAAAATCATCCATGCCGAAGGCGAGTTCGAGGCGTCGCAGCGCCTTCACGACGCAGCACTCGTCATGGGTCAGACACCCGTCGCGATCCAATTGCGCTACCTTCAGACCTTGACGGAAATCGCCGTCGAGAAGAACAGCACCGTGATCTTCCCGCTGCCGATCGACTTGATCTCCAGTCTCATCACCCGCATCGCGAGTGTCCCCAGCGACGGGCAGGCGCGGACACCGGCCCCCGAACGCGACACCCCACGCACCGCTCCCTCGCTCGCCGCCAACGACTAGAGCGGTTTCCGGAAATCACTATGCTCGGTGGAGGCGGGCTTCAGCCTGCCAACGAAAGGTTCATCAGACCGCCTCCACCAGTCATTTACAGGGCTCGCAGTGCCGCCCGACCGGGCGGCTTTCTCATCTCGCCACGGTTTTGACACTTCTCTCACATCGCACCGCACCTCATCTAAACAATATTAATATCAGTATTGACAAAATCAATATCGGGTGCTATGATCCGTAGTGTCAGCAAATCGCTGCTGATCTATCGCCCCACTGAAGGAGGGTGACCAATGACCCTGACAATTGCGGCACGCTGGCGGGTAAGCTTCAAGGTACAATCGCTTGCACGGGTAACGATGCCAACCACGAAACCGACCACAAAGCCATCGGTCGATCTTCTCCGGCTCTTGCAGGCCCGGAATCTGCGCGAAGAGATGGAAACGATGCGGTACAATTGGGAGAAAGAGGCGTTGTTGAGTTTCAGAAGGATGTTCTAGCGATGGCCGATGAGAAACCGATCTACCCTGCGCCCCGACAGGACCCCGTCACGGGCGAACCGCTCGTCATCACGCGGCTGGAGGGGCCGACAACCGGCATCGCCATCGAAGGACGCTTCTCCTTCGGGAGTGGCAGCCGCCTCGACACCCTGCGCCCGGAGCACATGGCGTTCGTCGAGGTCTTCCTGAAGAATCGCGGCATCATCAAGGATGTCGAGGCGGAGCTAGGCATCTCCTACCCCACCGTGCGCGCCCGGCTGGACGAAGTGATCCGCGCCCTCGGGTATGCCCCGTACGACGACGCCCCGCCGCCCGTCGAGGGCGCGCCTCTCAATCCCGAGGAGGAGCGGCGGGCGATCCTCGCGGACGTCGCGGCAGGGCGCATCCCGGCGCGGGAAGCTGCCTTCTACCTGCGCGTCGGTGGCGGCAAGAAGGGCGGCGACATCGAAATGCGCATTGGCCGCAAGAGCAGGCGAGACGAGCGTGAAACGCCGGAAACGGAGAAACAATGATGGAACCCGGTCGCATTGAACGGACCTTTACCCTCTCACCCGGCGCGGTGCCGACGATCGTCGCGCGCAGCCCGATTGGCACGATCCACATTCAAGGGGAGGAGCGCAGCGACGTCGCGGTGACAGTGACCTGCACGCCCGCCGATCTCCTTGGCCGCGAGATCGAGATCACGGTGGAGGAGCGCGGCAATACGATCCACGCCGAAGTGCGCGGGCGGGGGTCAGGCGACTCGTTGCTCGGCTGGTTACGCGGCGGGTTTCATTCCCTCCGGATCACGATGGAGATTCGTACCCCGATCCACAGCAATATCGAGGCAGACGGCGCGAGTGCCGAGCGTGAGCGCCGAGCACTCGATGGCTCCATCCGCGTGCGCACCGCGAGCGGCGATATCCGCGCCGACCGCCTGGGCCACACTGTGAACATCCAGAGCGCCAGCGGCGACATCCGCGCCCACAGCCTCACGGGTGAGATGCGCATTCAGAGCGCGAGTGGCGATATCAATCTCGAACGCGGTGAGGGCGACCTGACGATCCAAACCGCCAGCGGCGATGCCACGCTCGATCAGATCCGCGGCACAGCTCGAGGTGACGACTGCGAGCGGTGACTGTATCGTCCGCTCCTCCGCGCTCACCTCCTGCCGGGCGAAGAACGGCGAGCGGCGACCTGAAAGTGACCACTCCCCTCGCGCAGAACGGCGAGTACGATTTCAGCACCGTCAGTGGCGATCTTGACCTGCTGGTCCCGCAGGAGACGCGCATGACCGTGACAATGAAGACGGTGAGCGGCGACCTCTCCTGCGCGCTTGCCCGCGACGAGGGATGGCGGCAAGCGAAACCGGAACCTCACCGTCAATGGTGGCGGCGTGCCGGTGCGCATCAAGAGCGTCAGCGGCGACTGCACCATCCGCGCCGCGAGCGGCAACCTCGCGCCGATCACGACAACGGTGTCCCCGACCACACGTTGACACCGCCGACACCGCCGCCCGCCAATACCACCAACACCACCCGCATGGCCAACGCCTCCTACGGCACCGGCACAAGCAAACGAGAGCGCTGCACGCGACGAGTCCGCGAATGACTACACGGAATCGCTCGCCGTTCTCCAGGCCGTGGAGCGGGGCGAGATGACGATTGACGAGGCGATGGAAAAGCTCGCAACCCTCGAAGGCAGGGCCGCAGACCCCTCAGACACGCCCGACCGCAGCAGCGCACCCCAGTAAGCTCCCTACCCCCTGACCCCCTCCCGAATCGGGAGGGGGAATATTTGTTAAGAACGCGAGGCGGCCAGCTCACGACGCGCGGCCCTCTCCTCCTCTCCCGAAACGGGAGGGGCCGGGGGTGGGTGAAAAGCGCCCTATTTCCGAGCCGATGTGTCCGTACAGTCCGGCGAAAGGTTGCCTTTGCGGGCGGTGTACGCTACTCTAGCAAGCATCGTGCAGCGAAATTGGCGTGCACAGCGCAATTGTGGAGAAATTTTGCAAGGCGGCGCAACCACCGCCTTGGTCACTCGTTGTAATGATTGGGAGGCTGGGTGGAAGGCCCGGTGACGACCACGGACGAGGCCACTTGGATAGCACGCGCGCGCAGTGGGGATGCGGCGGCGTTCGAGGCACTTCTCACTCGGTATGAGCGGCAGATTTATGCCTATATCTACCGGATGATGGGCGGCAATGACGACGACGCGAAGGACCTGACGCAGGACACCTTCCTCAAGGCGTATCGCGCGCTCAGTAGGACTTCCGACGATCTCAATGTCTCGGCCTGGTTGCACCGGATCGCCTCGAACTCCTGCCTCGATGAACTGCGGCGGCGGCAACGGATTCGCTGGCAGCCGTGGGACATCATGAAGCACGACCGGCTGTTGCAGGGGAGTGCGGGGGAGAACCCCGAACGCTCGACGCTCCGCCGGGAAGCGGAAGGAACGGTGCAGGAAATCCTCAATCGCATGTCAGCGCGCAACAAGCAGGCGCTGGTACTCCGCGAATATGAGGGCCTTTCCTGCGAGGACATCGGGGTCGTCATGGGTATCTCGCGCTCCGCTGTGAAATCCGTTCTCTTCCGCGCACGTGAGGAGTTTCGGAAGTACTCGGTAGAACTTGGCTTCGATGCTCCGTTGGAGGATGAGGATTCGTAATGGGACGGTCACGCGAGCAAGATAAAATCCGCGAACTCGTCTCCGCCTACCTCGACGGTGAACTGCCACCCGATGACGCGCAGTACGTCGGCAGGTGCATCCACGAAGACCCGGCATACGCACAAGTCTATGCCTCCTATCGCGGCATTCGCATGGACCTGCGTGCCCTCTCACGGCCCGAAGTGCCCATGTCGGTCTCGCAGACCATCCGCGCGCGTGCCGCCGTCATGCAGCCCGGTCGCGCGGTCCTCAATATCCGCCAGCGCGTCGCCCGCATCACCGCCGCCGCCGCCACGCTCGCCGCCACCTTCGCGGCGGTCTTCACCGGCGGCTTCGGCTTGCAGAACCACTTCTCGCATGTCTCGCCGGGCACCGGGCAGACAAACCAGATCATCACCATCGCCAATAGCGCGCCGACGACCGCGACGGTGCTCAATCCGAATATCCGCTTCGACGAACCGGCACAGATCCGCTTCACCCGCCCGATGAACGAGCAAACGGTGAAGAGCGCGGTGATCTTCTCCCCGCGGTGTCGCCCCGAGCCTGCTTCAGTACGACAAAGACCAGTTCATCCTCAGCACGAAGCCGCAATCCGCTCAAACCGCAGACGCAGTATACCGTGCAGATCCCCTACGGCCTCAAAGATGCCGAGGGCAATGAGGTGACGCCGGGATCGTTCAGCTTCTACGTCAGCAATGTCACGCCGGGCATCACGAATCAACCGACCGCGCCTGCCGTGACGGTCATCCCGACACCGACGCCGCTCGTCATTGCCGCCGCCCCGACGCCTTCGGCGGAAGCGTCGCCCGTGCCGAGTGCCGCGCCGAGCGTGACCGCGACCGATGTGCCATCCGCACCGTCTGCACCCGTGGATGTACCGGCGGCGACCGATCCGCCCGCACCGGCACCAACCGCGACGGTCCGGCCCGCGCCGAAGCCGACGAACACACCCGTCCCGCCATCGAAGCCCGCTGGCACGGTGATCGCGGCAGTCGAACCCGCTGCGACGACGGCACCAACCGTTGCACCAACGGCGATACCGGCGACACCGGCCCCGACCGTCGCACCAACCGCTGCACCCGCGCCGACGGACGTACCGACCGCGACGGCACCCGCCATTGCGGTCGCACCGAAGTTCCAGGGGGCGTATGCCTCGACCGCGAACCGTCTCGGTGCCCCGACCCGCCCGGCAGCGAACATCGGCACCTCGCTCCTCTTCTTCCAGAATGGGTTCATGGTCTACGCTGATGGTCAACCGATCTATGTCTTCTACAGTGGCGACCGGACGTACAACACCTATGGGAATCCCGGCAACAGTGGCGCGGGGAGCGACGGTGGCACCGCACCGGGTGGTCTCTTCAAGCCAAAGGGAGCCTTCGGCGTCGTCTGGACCGCCCAGAACTTGCAAAGCAGACTTGGCTACGCACGAGCAGCGAACGAGTCAGGCAGCGGCGGAACGGTCCAGACCTTCGAGGGCGGTACGATCCTCTCGGTTGGCGGCGATGTCTATGTCCTCACGAAGGGCACCTGGCAAGTCTTCAGCTAACCCGACATAGTGGCAACGACAAAGGGCGGGCATCATGCCCCGCCCTTTTCAACAGGAAATACCAGTGGTAGCAGGCTTTCTAGCCTGCTCTCTTGGCGTCGGGGAGGCAGGCTAGAAAGCCTGCTACCACCAGAAAAAGCTCAAACTGATAATCGAAATTCATGACCGCGATGAAGCCTGCTTCGTTTTCCGCGCGGTCTCCACGCCGGTGTAGGGTGCCGTTGCACTCGCCGCGCCTGGCGATGAGATGTCGGCGATAAAGGTCGTCGGCACGGGCTTTTCTGCCTCCGCACGGGCTTCCGCCGCACTCGATGCCCAGATGAATGTATCCCTCCCAAAGCGATTGACCACGTAGAGTGCCTGCTTCTTCGCTTTCGCTGCCATCGGTCTGCTCCCTTATCTTCGCGCTTCGTGGGGAGAACGGCGTCGGTGCTGTTCTCCATGCTTCGCGTAACGTCCAACGTGCAACCTCATTCAACACCCTCTCGCTTACGCATAAATGATGCCGGAACTTCACACGCATGACACTTCAGCCATCTTACGAATAAAAACGTTGCCGCCGACGCAATGGTTGCAGGCAGCCCGATATGCGACGAGGCAGTGTGATAGCATGGCAACCCACAATACGAATAGCGTGACGAGTGCAGAAAGAGAGCAGCATATGGCGGAAGGGATACAGGCCGTCTTCGACTCTATCGGTGGCTTCAAACACATCGCTCGCATCCTCGACCGCTTCGGCGCGGATGCATAACATGCAGGTACCACGCTACCGCCTCATCTTATTACCTGTTGACGGGTCTAAGGCGTCACTCACCGCCGCCACACACGCCGCGATGCTTGCCCGTGCAACAGATGCGACGGTCGCGATCCTCGCGGTGATGGACACGAGTGCGGGGTTCACATTCGGTGCGGCGGGTATGGCCACATATCAGCGACTGCGCGCGGAGGCACAGGCAGCGATCGAGGCGGCGAGCGGGATCGTGCGCGGGGCGGGTGTCGCGCGCGTCGAGCACCTCATCATGGATGGCACGCCGCGCGAGGCGATCCTTGAAGTCGCGGACGAGCAAGGTGCGGATCTGATCGTCCTCGCTGCGGAGGCTGCTATGCTTGAGGAAAATCGTCAATCACCGCCCATGTCGTGCGCCATGCGCGATGCCCGGTCCTGATCGTGCCTGCAGAAAGGAAAACCCTTGATGGATACCAGCCGTGACGAGGCGCGCCGCCGCGATGCCGCCGATCCCGCTGCGCGCCTACCGCGACCGTTTCTACACGCCTGCCGGCGCGATCTACCTGGATGGCAACTCGCTCGGTCTCTGCTCCCGCGACGCGGAAGAGACAGTCCTGCGCGTGCTGGATCAGTGGAAGCGGCAGGGGATCGATGCATGGCTGAGTGCGGACCCGCCCTGGTACACTTTCACGGAGGAGTTGGGTGCCTTGATGGCCCCGCTCGTCGGCGCGGAGCCGGACGAGGTGATCGTCACCGCGAGCACGACAGTCAACCTGCACACGCTCGTCGCCACCTTCTATCAGCCGACGGCGGAGCGGCGCAAGATCATCGCGACCGCACTCGATTTCCCCTCCGATATCTACGCCCTTGAGAGCCAGATTCGTCTGCACGGTGGCGATCCCGGCGTAGACCTCGTCATCGTACCGAGCCGGGACGGGCGGCTAATCGAGGAGGAGGACATCATCGCGGCGATGACGGCAGAGGTCGCGATGGTCATTCTCCCCGCCGTCTATTACCGCAGCGGTCAACTCCTCGATATTGCCCGGCTCACCGCCGCCGCCCATGAGCGCGGTCTCCTGATTGGCATCGATGGTTGTCACTCGGTTGGTCTCGTCCCCCATCAGTTCGACCGATGGGGCGTCGATTTCGCCTTCTGGTGCACCTATAAATACCTGAATAGCGGGCCGGGCGGCACGGCGGGCCTCTATGTGAACCGGCGGCATTTCGGCGTTGCGCCCGGCATGGCGGGCTGGTGGGGCAGCAACAAGGGGACGCAGTTCGATATGTCGCACACCTTCACGGGCGCGGGCAACGCGGGCGCGTGGCAGATCGGTACGCCGCCCCTCCTCAGCACCGCGCCGCTCCATGGCTCGCTCCAGATGTTCGCGGAAGCGGGCATCGCCCAGGTCCGCGCCGCCTCACTCGCCCGCACGGATTACCTGATCGCCCTCATCGAAGCGATGGGCCTCACCGATGCGCCCTATCATTACGGCATCGGCACCCCGCGCGACCATGCCCGGCGCGGCGGCCATGTCGCCGTCGAGCACGCGGAAGCGGCCCGGATCGGCAAGGCGCTCAAAGCGAAAGGCGTCATTCCCGACTTCCGCCCGCCGAACATCGTCCGCCTCGCCCCAATCGCCCTCTATACGTCGTACGACGAGTGCTGGCAGGCCGCCCAGCATCTGCGGGCAATCATCGACGAACGCGCCTACGAAGTCTTCGCCATCGGGCGCGACCTCGTCGCCTAATCCATGTCGGTGGCGCCGTGTGCCCTTTGGGCAAGTTCAGCCTGCGGCCTCTCGCGTAGTGCGCAGGCTGAAGCCTACGCCACCGATTCTCATCCTGAAATTGCTCGCCGGGTCCGGGCGGGTGGCGACCATCAGATATTCGCGGTCGTTTTGCCAGACAACTTCGGGCGCATCGAAGCCCTGCGCGGTCAGCATTTCCGTGAGGCGGGCGGCGCCGATCCGGCGCTCCTTCGGTGGCCCGGCTCCTTCCGGTGCATCATCGCGGAATTCGAGTACGGCGACCTTCCCGCCATGCCGCAGGACGTGATGCATCTGCGCGAGCATATGCTCCGGCGGAGTGATCTCGTGGAGCACGAAGGCGATGAAGCAGCAATCGAGGCTTCCTTCCGGCATCGGCAGGTCGTGGTGCAGGTCCACATGCATCACCCGCACCGACGGCGGGAGTTCCTTCGATCCGGCGATACGCAGCATCTCCTCGCTCTGATCGAGCGCGAAGACGCGCCCCGTCGGTCCGACCGCTTTCGCCAGCTCGACGGTAAAGATGCCCGGTGCCCGCGCCGAGGTCCGCAACGTGCATCCCGTGGTGCAATCCCGAGCGCCCGATCATCGCGGGCGGATCGAGACGCGCGAGGCGTTCGGGAGATTCCATCCGCTGCCATTTGGTCGTGTCGAAGATGTGCGAGTGGTCACCCTGCTCATCTGCCATTATTCGTCCCTCCGATATTCGACGCCCGGTATCTACCGGCACGAGGCCGAGCAGTCGGGCGAGCCCCAATGCGGTCACATTGTCCGTGAACGCCGTCCACTGGGGCAGAAATCCCTTCGCCGCTACCGCCGTCATCGAGGAGTGCGCGCACGCTGTCGCGTACCCCTTGCCGCGCGCGCTCCGGTCGGTGTGCGCGCCGATCTCCGCATATGGCGCGGCGATGGCCCATGTCGCGGCGATGGAGACGAGCCTGCCGTCCTCCTCGACGCCATCCGCCATCCCCTCCGCGAGCAAAGCGGTAACGCTGCCGAAGGCATCCGTCAGCCATTCCCCTTCGCCATAGCAGCAGCCGTGTAACTGCCTCCGTGTCGGGCGGCCCGAGCGGGCGGGTCGTGACGTCTGTCCGCTCCAGCGATGGCAACTGCCATCCCTCGGTCGCGGCGATGGATCGTGATGTCGCGTGCGCTGATCGCCGAAGAGCGTCTCATTGATGAGTCGCTCCGTTTCCGCATCCGAGACCCAGAGTCGGCTGATCGCTGGCTCCTCCGACGAGAAAATCCAGGAGCGCTTCCGGGTCGCCGAGCGAGATGAGTATGCGCCGCTCGAGCGACGATGTGGGCCGCATCACCGCCGCCGCGTGCGGGCGGCTCACTCGTCCACCGTCACGCGCGCGCCGCCCGAGCGCAGGAGAAACCGCGCCGCCGTATGCCACGGGCGAGGCTCCAGACGGGCCAGGAAGTGCAGGAAATCGGTCGCGCGGGTAATCTTGCATCGCGTTCGCACTCCAGCGCATCCAGCATAGCACACGTCTGCACGCATGATACCAGACCGTGCCTACGTTCGCGCGAACTCCGGCGGGCACGCAACGGCGCATTTCACGGGTACACTATGCTGCAAGGATACGGGTGGGCGACCGGACCCGACACGGAGGAGGAGACGCGCGTGCCACTCGGGCTGACGATGGAAGAGATTCAATTACTGATCGCCGAAGCGGCGGAGACGACGCCGGACATCGGGCCGGAAGGCGACGAGATGAGCGACCCGGAGTACGTGACCGCCTATCTGCTCAATATTATTATTCCGCTTATGCGCTACAACAATATGCGGATCGAAGAGCAATTGCGCGCCGTCGGAATCGTCGTTCCCGATCCTCAATCACCCACTATGGAGATCTATCGGAGCAGAGGACGCGAACGCCCAAGGCGAAGCCGAACCGTCCGCTGAATAATAGATAGTAGGGCGCTCCGACTATTCAGTCGGAGCGCCCTCTTCACCTGCATTCTGAGCTTCAGTACTCAGTACTCAGTACTCTGCTCTTCTGTTACGCGGGCACGCCACTGCGATCTTCCGCAGTTCATCGACGAGATTTGATTCCACGCCTCCGTGCGCTCGGCACGCAGTTTCGTGCTCTCCTACCCCATGCCTGCCGGGCCTCGGGGGAGAGATCACCCATATTGGCATTCTGCCCGGCGCCCGAATTCGGGGTGCGCGGCGAAGAAGGCATTGCGAGCCGCGGTGGATTCCGCCGTCTGCGCGGCGGGCCGCTCGATGAAGTGGCCGAGCTCATGCATGTGCTGATCGAAGAAGACGATGACCGGGATCGACTTGTAGAGGCCCTGATTCAGGTACTGATTGATCAGGTCTTCATTCTGATCGCGCAGAAAGACCCGGAGGTTTAGCTTCCCCCGATCTCGTCCACCAGTTTCGCGAGCACCGGGAAACCGGCAACCACATCGCCGCACCAATCTTCGCCGATGGCGAGCACATTGAGCGCCTCCGGCAGGCCCTTGAACGCCGCAACATCTTCCGCGCTTACCTCTGCCTTGTCGTAGTTCTCGACGAAGCGATCCTTGTTCTGCGTAATCTGATCAACGTACTGCTGGTACGTCAGTCCTTCGTTGAACCGTTCCTGGGTTACCGCCATGTCGCGCTCCCTCCGATTGTGCTGAAGACTTCCGTGCGGCCGTATTCAATCACGGGCCGCTCTCTCTGCAACGCACAAACCCATCGTGCGTATTCCCTCATTCTCCGTTACACGAGGCGTGCCACAAGGATGCCGAGGTAGACGGCAACCAGCCCCGCAACGATGCTGCCGACCACATCGAGCGATGCCCGCGCGATATTGCCCGCCTGGATCAGTTGGACAGATTCGAACATCCACGATGAGAAGGTCGTGTAGGCGCTCAGGAACCCCGTCGTGAGCAGCAAGCGCGCCTCCGGGCCGATCAGGTGGCGTTCTTCTGCGAGCGTGAGGATCAACCCGAGCGCGAACGCGCCGCTGACATTGATGACGAAGAGGGCAATCACGCTCGGGCCGGTGCGGTCGATGATCCAGTTCTGAAGGAAGTAGCGGGCCAGCGCGCCGAGCAATCCCCCGACCGCGACAATCGCCACACGCATTCCCTGCTCCCTCCCACTGCTTACCACCTACCTGCTGCTGCCCACTCGCACGTTAATCGCGCTGGAAGCGGATAATCTCCCCGGTGATGCCTGCATCGGTGACATGCAGGAGGCCGTAAGAGAATGAGGGGGCGGTGCGGCGGTCGGTCGGGGAGCCGGGGTTGAACATCAGCACGTCATCGACGCGCTCGTTCATCGGCTGGTGGCTGTGACCGAAGATGATGCACTGCACACCCTTGAAGGACTGCGCGGGCGCGTTCGGCGGTCGTTTTCCCTATTCCTCCGTCGCCATGCACGATGCCGATGCGCCACGGCCCAACGGCGACGATCCGCTGCGATGGCAGGGTCATCGCCACATCTGGCGAATCCGTATTCCCCCGCACTGCGAGCACGGGTGGCCCAAGCCGCCTGATACGCTCCAGCGCGTCGAGCGTCGTCGTATCCCCCGCGTGGAGAATCAAATCGACGGAGCGCATCGCACTCACGACGGGATGCGGCAGTTCCCGCGCGCGGGAAGGCATATGCGTATCGGCCAGCACGCCGATCGTGAGCGGGGGGTCCAGACACGCTGCTCCGGCGGCGCGGGGGCGGCAACGGCGGAAAAGCCGAGTTATCCGCGCCCGTCCGCAGATTTATGCGCCCGGGTATCGGCGGACGATATGACCCCGGTCTCTCAGGGCGATCAGGAGGGTCCGACTCGTTCAACCAAGCCTCCGACATGACAAGGACTGAGGACTGAGCTGATGTCCGCCCTCGTGCGCTCCGATAATAACAACGGAGCCATGGTATACTTTCCCTCCGGCGGCGGAATCCGCTCCGTTTACGATGAGGAGACTGGCGCGATACTGTCTCAGTCCTCAGTCATTAGTCCTGAAGCACCGAGGGGAGCGCCCGATGGCATCCGCATCGTCCTTCGATCTTGTCTCGAAGTTCGACCGGCAAGAACTGAAGAATGCGGTAGATCAGGCGCAGCGTGAGATGATCGACGCGCTACGACCTCAAAGATACGAAGAGCGAAATCGACGCTCGATGAGAAGGCGATCACGCTCACCGCGCCGTCGGATTTCGTCATTTCGACGATTCGCGACCTGCTGGAGAGCAAGGTCCTCCGGCGTCAGTTGTCGCTCAAGATCCTCGAGCAGGGCAAGGTCGAAGAAATCTCCGGTGGTCGATCCAAACAAGTTCTCACCCTCAGAGAGGGTCTGCCGGAAGACCTCGCGAAGAAGATGACCAAGACCATCCGCGACGAGTTCAAGAAGGTCCAGCCACAGATTCAGGGCGACGCGATCCGCGTGCAGGCGAAGAGCCGCGACGACCTTCAGGGCGTCATCCAGTATTTCCGCGAGCACGAAAACGACTATCCCATCGCCCTTCAATTCGTTAATTATCGTTAGAGAATTTGAACCGCGAAGGCGCGAAGGACGCGAAGAAGGGAAGAGAGAAACAGAATATTCTTCTTTCTCCTTGGCGCTCTTCGCGTCCTTCGCGCCTTCGCGGTTCAATCTTTCATCAGGGAGTCTCAATGCCCAAGCAGCGCACGTATCACATTATGACGCTCGGATGCGCGAAGAACGCGGTGGATTCGGAGGGGATGCACAGCGTTCTCACCCGCCGTGGGTATGAGGCGGTGAAGACGCCGCGCGCGGCGGAGGTCGTCATCGTCAATACGTGCGGCTTCATCGGGCCGTCGCGCGATGAGTCGATGGGCGTGCTGCGTGAGTTGGCGGGACGCAAGCGACCGGGACAACTGCTCGTCGCGGCGGGCTGTCTCCCCGCCCTTCCGGGCTGGGAACAGACAGTGCGGGACGAACAGGGCGTCGATGCGGTGATCAAAACCCAGCAGTGGAGTGGGATTGCGGACCTCGTTGACGAGATGACGGGCCGAGAGGCCACACCGGAAACGTGGGTCGCCAGCCGCCTCGCCGCCGAGGCCGCCGCAGATGGCATGATCCCCTTGCCGCTGGCCGAAATCAGCGGTGATGGTTTGATCGCGCCCTTCACCCGCACAGCGGGCAGGCCGAGCGCCTACGTGAAGATCGCGGACGGCTGCAATCACACCTGCGCCTTCTGCACGATCCCCTCGATCAAGGGACCGAGTGTTTCCAAGCGCCCGATTGCGGTGCTCGAAGAGGTGCAGGCGCTCGTCGCCGGGGGCACGAAAGAGGCGGTCTTCATCTCCCAGAACACCGGGGCCTATGGGCAGGACCTCGAACCACGTACGACGCTCGCGCAACTGCTTGCCTGGATCTGCGAGCAGACACCTGCATTGCCGTGGCTGCGAATGCATTACCTCTATCCAACACATATCAACCCGCAGTTGATCGAGACATTGGCAACGCACGCCCAACTCGTGCCATACATGGACTTCCCGTTGCAGCACGCGCATCCGAGCGTATTGCGGTCGATGGGCCGTCCTTCCGATGCCACGCAAACCCGCCGGACAATCAACGCGCTGCGCGAGCGCATCCCCGATATCGCCCTGCGCACGACCTTCATCGTCGGCTATCCGGGAGAGACCGAGGAGCAGTTTCAGACGCTCCTCGATTTCCTCGCAGAGATGCAGTTCGATCACGTCGGCGCGTTCACCTACTGCGACGAACCGGGCACCCGCGCCGCTCTCCTACCGGACGATGTGCCCGCCACTGTGAAACAGGAACGCTACGCGCGCCTGATGGAGACTCAGCGCGCCATTTCTCTCGCGAAGAATCGCGCGCTCGTCGGTCGCACGCTCGATGTGCTGATCGAGGGAGAGGGCGATGTCGAGGATGAGAACGGGATGACGGTTCCGATCAGTGCGGGGCGGGCGAAGCGGCACGCGCCGGAGGTCGATGGCCTCGTCTTCGTAGCGGGTGTACATCCGATCGGCAGCATCATTCCGGTGCGCGTCACCGAGGCGGACGAGTACGATCTCTGGGGGGAAGCGCCCGAACTGGTCACTGCCACGCCCCGCGCCGCACATCGCCCGCAAGCGAAGCGCCGCCGCCATCAATAGGTCCGTCTGCGGTTCGACATGGCAGGTATCGGTAGGGACGCATCCTCGTGAAAGAGCATCACGTCGTTCGTGTCAGGCTACCTTCTCCGGCGAGGAGTCGGGTCACCTGCGAAATCAACTCGTCGATGTCGAAGGGCTTGAGCAACATCCCGACGCCCTTCTCGGTAAGGTAGCCCTGAATCTCCTGCGCCTTGCGGATCTCCGCCGTGCAGATGAGGACGGGGATTTTCTCCGTCTCGCGGTGCATCTTCATCTTCTGGAGTGTCTGCCAGCCGAAGTATTCGCGGTCGAACACGAGATCGAGGATGACGAGGTCCGGCGCGATGTCGATGATCTTCCGCAAATCCTCAACGGCGAAGCCGAGTACCGTGACCTGATACCCCTCTTCCTCCAGAATCATCCGGAAGAGATCGAGGATTTCCTGTGTATCATTGATGACAAGGATATGCTTACCTGTTGCCTTCTCTTTGGCATCTGGCATTCCCACCACCTCCCCCTCCACATAGTTTCACCCCATGCGGCGTATCCGTCAACTGATTAGCGCGAGTCAAGAATTAGACGGTTGACGCACCAGCATGGAGCGCTACGATCGCTGCGGCCAGACCGGGCGGAAAAGCACCCACTGCCCCGGATCGTGCGCGATCACCGCTTCCATATTGGCGAGGATGCGGCGCATATTCTCCGCGACATCTGCCGCCGTGTTGCCGGTGCGCTGCAAGTCCACCCGCCGGAGAACGAAGCTGTAGCGATTCCCATCCAGGCGCGGCGTCATCACCGTCACGATCTCCGCACCGGTCGTCAGTGCCATACGGATATGTCCGGTGGGCAGGGTCGTCGGGGCACCAAAGAAGGTCACGGGCGCACCGGTGCCCGACCAGTCGCGGTCCACCACCATCCCCGCGACTTTGCCCGCCTTGAGCGCTTTCATTACCCGACGCACACTGCCCGCGTCTTCGACCTGCTCCATATGCCACCCGCGTGATTGCCGCAGATAGGTCACGGAGTCATGGACGAAGGGCGATGTCGTGCGCCCCACGAGGAGCGAGGCGTCATAGCCGCGGTTGATGATGTATTGCCCCATCATGTCGAACGCGCCGTAATGCGCGGAGCAAATAATCACCCCGCGCCCCGCCGCGAGCGCGTCGTCAATCGTGCTCCAGTCTCCATCGAGCCGCACTTGCGCTTCGATACGCTTGAGCGAGACCCGCGGCACACGCAGCAGATCGAACCCGTTGCGGGCCTGCATCCGAAATGCCCGGCGCACCGCGCCTTGCACGGCCGTCTCCGTCGCTCCCGCACCCATCACATGGCGCATATTGTCGGCGACGTTCCGACGCAGATTCTTGTTGCGCTGATAAAAATAATCCCCGAAACGATCCGAAACCCAGTAGCCCACCGATCGGGGTATCGCGAGCAGGAGAACACTGACCGCCTGCGCAGCGTAGTTGCCGAAGCGCCGCAACCATTCCGGCGGCGCATCAATCCACTGCTTGACCACTGCCATAACCCTCATAGAAAGGCTTCGATTTGCCAGCCGCGCTTCTCCGCTTCGCGCCGCAAGCGTTCATCGGGGTTCACACAGATCGGGTGGCCAACGAGCGCGAGCATTTCCGCATCGGTGTAATGATCTGCATAGGCGTACGACATGGCGAGATCGAGCTGCCGGTCGTCGGCGAACCGCTTGATGAGGAGCGCCTTCGCACGACCGTACGGATGTGGCCCTTCCAGCCGCGTGGTCAATTTCGGCCCGCGCCCCGGCTTCGCGGCGGCCTTCACGGCGAGGCGCGTCGCGATGACATGATTGACCCCGAGGAACTCCGCCATTGGCTGCAAGAGGAACCAGAGCGAGCCCGAGAGCATCACCGTCGTATGACCGTGCGCCCGGTGCTCCGCGACTGCGGCGATCCCCCGCGCCGCGAGCCGGGGGCGAATATCGCGCGCGAAACAGTCCGCACCGAGTTGCTGCATCTCCGCGAGGTCCTTCCCCCGGAGGTAGGGCCGGTGGCGGCGAATGCTCTGCACGATGCGTGAGGGCGTCGGGCGGAGGTGGCGGACGGCGAATCCGGCCGTCAGTAATGCCTCACGCAGGCCGAGTTCACGCTTCTCCCAGAGGTAGCGGAGAAACAACCGCTCTGCGGTCGTCCCCGGCAGCAGGGTGCGATCGACATCGAACACTGCCCCGACCGAGGCCGCCAGCCCATCCGCCTGCGGGACGACCGCGATCTCGGTCGCCTCGACCACCGCGCGATTGCCGACGAGCGGGACAGTCGTCTCGACAGCTTCGGGCAGGTTGGAGGGGTCCGAGCGCACGCGGTCTGCGGGCTGGTCACTCACCGGATGCCTCCGGTGGAAGGAGTTCGCCATCCACGCGCCCCTCGCGCCCGCGCTTGAATCGCTCGCGCATCAGGCGCTGCTCCGGTGCCTCGCCGCGCAGGTAATCCCACGAATCGTAGACCACGGGCAAGCCGCGCACGAACGAGAGGACCACCGCGCTATAGACGAAGAACCACGTCGCGAAGCGGCCGATCTGGCTATCGTAGGGCGAAAAAAAGCCATTGGTCTCGGGCAATCGCGCCCCGTATAGACCGGCGAGGAAGCCGAAGGCGAGCACCTTCGCGACACCATAGAACGCGCGCATGAAACGCGACCCCGTGAGCCACTGGGTAATGGGGGAGCGCATCATCGAGTTCGTACCGAAGGCGGTCTTGCCATCCTTCAGACCGAGGGAGCGCATCGCGTCGATCATGAAGCCACGGGTAATCATCGCGAGGGGAATCCAGACCTTGATCACCCCGAGATGGGCGAAGACGACCCAGAAGGTCATCTCGACGACCCGATCACCGGCAATATCGAAGACGGCACCGAAGTTATCCGCCCGGCCCCGTCGCCGCGCAACGATGCCGTCCAGGGCATCGGAAGCAATGATGAGATAAACGAGGATCACGACGCACGACACGGCGAGTGGCTGCCGCGTGTAGAGCAGCGCCACCGTACCAAAAAGCACAATGAGCCGGATCACGGTTATCAGATTCGCCACGCGCGTATCCGCTCTGCGAGGCGCGCCGCGCGGTCCTGCGGCATCGCCGTGTCATTCCCGAACGCGGCACTGAGTATAGCATAGCGCACGCGAGGACTAAGGACTGAGGACTGAGGACTGAGGACAAGGCATCTGCAGTGGGCGCATGCCATGCGCCCCTACCGCTCCCCTCTCCATCGCTGTACAAACTTCACTGCACCTTGGTCTATGGGCGATGGAGAGGGGTCGGGGGTGAGGAAAGAAATTCCCCACTCATTGCTTCCTGCCCAAAGGGCACCCGCTCATCGCTCATTGCTCAGCTAGCGATGGAGGAGGGTGAGGAGGACGACCCAGGCGATTGCGGCGACGAGAGCGCTGCCGAGCGTCAGAAGACGTGCGGCGAAGCGGTCAAAGCGGTAGACCGCCCAGGCGAGTGCCGCGTTCGCGGCCAACACGATACCGACGATGAACGGGATGGTTAGCAGTTCGCGCTTCTCCCCGATCCGGTTCGGCTGGTTCGAGCCCGCCGGCCCAAAATGCAGCGCGATCTGGTCGGGGAAGTGCGAGTACCGCACGGCGATATAGGCGATCATCGCACCCGCGAGCACGACTGCGGCGAGCAGAAAGGCGAGTGCCGGCCCGTCGATCAGGAGTGACCCCGTCCCCGCGTCCGGTGCGACAACGACGCGTCGGCTGCCGGTACTTGTCAGTTCATCCGGAGGCGCGTAGGCGAACTGCCCACTCTGCTGCATCGCTGGGGGCTGCGCGATTGGCCCGCTGCGGTAGGGTGTCTGGGGGATTGGGCCGGATGCCGGGGGATAATAACCGCCTGCCGCCGGATCAGGCGGTGCAGCATATGCACCACTCTGAGAGACCGCAGGGGGTGGCAAAGGGAACTGCCCGCTCCGGCGATCACCCGGTGCGGTGGGGAAAGCGCCTGTCTGGCGGGGCGGCGGGGCGGGGAACTGCCCGGAATACGGCCCGCGTGGTGGCTGATTCGGTGCGGGCTCCTGCGTGGGAAATTGCCCGGAGTATGGCCCGCCTGGCGGCGGACCGGGCGCGAGTTCCTGCCTCGGAAACTGACCGGAGTTCGACCCACGCCGCGGCGCGTCCGGCCCTGGACGCGCCTGCCAGGCAGAGGAGTCATAGGGATTGTACGCAGGCGGCGGGCGATGTGGGTCGGTTGGTTGCTCCGCGCTCGCCGCGCTTTCCATCCCTTCGGGAATAGGCCACCCAAAGCGATCGTATCGCTGGGGTGAGGCGGGCGGCCCAGGCGACTGCTGGGCGCGCGGTGCGCGAGGGGCCGACGATTGTGCGTCTGCATTGGGAGCGACAGTCTCGCCGACTTCCTGCGCTGCGGCAGCATCTGCGGGCTGCGGCCCATCAAACATCCCCGGTGGCTGCCCACGGCGCGATGATTCGCTCGACGGGTCACCCACGTCTTTCGCGCGCTCCGTCGGCGCTTCATCCCGCCCCTCCGCTGGTGTGAGTGCGTCGCGGCCTTCGAGCCGCCGCGCATTCTCCTTGCGGTCGTCAGACCCCTGGGGTGGCATCAGTGTGTGACCGCCGGCGTCCGCGCTCCCGCGTAGACGGGCGTGCACCAATCCCGATGTGCGGGCAGCTTGCCACGTACCGCCTTGAAGAAGACTTCCTGCAATTGCCGCGTCACCGGCCCGACGACGCCATCACCGATCAGGCGATGATCGACCGATGTGACCGGCGAGATCTGCGCGCCCGTGCCACAGAGGAAGAGTTCCGAGATGCCGTAGAGTTCGCTCCGATCGATTTGCCGCTCGACCACGGGGATACCGAGATCGTGCGCCAGGGTGATGATCGAGGCGCGGGTGATACCAACGAGGATATTGTCTGCACCGGGCGGCGTGACGAGCGCGCCGTTATCGACGATGAAGAGGTTTTCCGCGCTCCCTTCGGCGACATGCCCGTCGCTGGAGAGCATAATCGCCTCATCGAAGCCGTTCAGTTCGGCCTCTGTGCGAGCAAGGGCGGAGTTGACGTAGATACCGGTGATCTTCGCCCGCGCGGGCGCGGCATTATCTTCGATGCGCACCCAGGATGAGACGCACGCCTTGAGGCCCTTGTTCGTATCGAGGTAGTCACCCAGGGGGCGGGTGTAGATCGTCAGCGCATCGGCGGCGATATTAACGCGCGGCCCGAGTTCCAACGAGTCCTTGTACGCCAGCGGGCGGATGTAGATATCGTAGCGCGCGTCGTTGCGGCGCAGCAGATCGAGCGTGAGGTCGCAGAGATCGTCCGCGCTCATCTTCAGATCGATCATCAGCGTCCGGCAGGAGCGCAGAAGACGCTCGTAATGCGCCTTCAGATGGAAGACGTAGAGTTCTTCATCTTCCGCATTCCAGTAGCCACGGATCCCCTCGAAGCAGCCCGTACCGTAGTTGAAGGCATGGGTCATGACGCTGACCTTCGCCTCACTGAGCGGGACAAATCCGCCATTGAAATAACAAAGCGGATCGCTCACCGTCGTTACCATCGCTCCTGCCATCCTTTCGTCCACACGCCCCGCTCCACTGATTTGCCTATCATACCATGCCGTCGCTCTTCCTCACGTACGGAGCCCCCGGCCCCTCTCCATCGGTTATAGGACAAAGCAAAGAGGGGTTTCCTCAGCGATGGAGAGGGGCCGGGGGTGAGGAAGAGTGAGCGATTACGGTTTCGCGGTTCCCGTTCCCGCCGCCGGGGTACTGGCGGCGGGTGTTGCGGTGGTGCCGGTGCTGGTACCGCTCCCGGCAGGATTCGTCCCTGCGGGGGTTCCGGCCGCGCCGGGGCTCGCAGGAGATCCACTACCCGGCGTGCCGGGGGCACCGGGCGTACCGGAGGAGTCTACCGCCGTCGGCACAGGCGGTGGCGTCGGGGTAGCGGGCGCACCGGCAGGTGCCTCGAAGCCGGCAGGCGGCGAAGGGAACGGTGTCGGCAGGGACTGCTTCAGCTTCGCTTTATTGTCCTGCTCCGTCAGCCAATCCGCGAACCGCTTGTCGCGCAACTGTCGATAGACCGTGTCATCGAAATCGCGATCCGCGACGTGCTCGGTGACCTTGATGATATGCCAGCCGAAATCGGTCTTGATCGGATCGCTCACGCCATTGACCGGCAGGGCGAAGGCCGCGTCCTCGAAGGGCTTGACCATGATACCGCGCGGGAAGATGCCGAGATCGCCACCGTTCGGTTTCGTCGTCGTGTCGGAGCTGAGTTCCGTCGCGACGGTTTGGAAATCTTGCCCCTGATCGACGATGCGCTTGCGGGCATCGCGCGCCGCTTCCTCCGTCGGCAGGAGGATATGGAAGGCGTGCACCTCTTCACCGTGGGTCGGGGTCTGCGCTTCAATAGCCTCACGCGCCTTCTGGCGGGCGAGTGCGGGCCGGATAATGAGCCGCTTGTAATCGCTCAGGCCCATATTCGCGTCCTTCTGGCGCTCCTTGACGAAGTCCGCGAGCGAGGCAGTCGAGGTCGCACGAGCCTCCTGATTCGTCGGGGTCTGGGTCGGTACGGGTGTTTCGGTGGGCAGCGCGGTCGCAGTGGGTGGCGTATTCGGGGTTGGCGTGAGCGCGGATGCCGTCGCGGTCTGGATCACCCCTGCCTGTGTGGTCGAAGTCGCGCCCGCCGCAATCGCCACGGAGGTTTGTGTCGCCTGCACGGTCGCGGCGTCCGCCGTCGCCTGCTTGGTCGGATTGAGCGTCGGCCCCGGTGTGGGGGAACTCAGACGCACAGGCGAGAAGCGTTCCGCGACGGTCTCACTTACCTCTTGATCGGTGAGCGTCACGCCGAGCGCAGGCAGGCCGTCGATGACGACCCAATCTTCCGTCATTGTGTGCAGCGTTTCCGGATCAACCGCCGCCCCGCGGATGTTTTGAATCTCGTTCTGCGCGGTCTGCGCCGCGAGTTGGATTTGCTGCTGATCCCCCTGGCCCGATTGCGCCTGGAAAGAATACTGCTGGAGCCGGTCGAGCAGCGTGTTGCGCCGCACCTTCCAGTAATCGCTGCGAATGATCTTATGGCCGTTCACCGACGCAATCGTCTGATGGGGGATGAGATAGTAGAAACGAAGCGTCCCGAAGCCAATGATAAAAAGCAGGAGCACGCCGAGCGTGGACATGCTAATGAAGAGGATCTTCCGTTGCCGCATCTCGCGCTCACGGCGCGACATGCGACGGCGGGCCTCCGGTCCGGATGGTGGGGCAGCCAGAATCGAATCACGACGAGGATTGCGCGGCATGGGACTCCTCAACACGAAGTGCTGAGTGCTGAGTGCTGAGTGCTGAGCGGGAGCGCATCGTTTCTTCGCGCTCAGGACTCAGCACTCAGCACTCAGCACTCGTTAGGATTGGCGGCCCCCGGCGACGAAGGGGAGCAAGGCGAGGTGGCGCGCGCGCTTGATCGCGATGGAGAGGGCGCGCTGACGCTTCGCGGACATACCGGTCTTGCGACGCGGCTCGATCTTGCCCCGCTCTGAGATGAACCGGCGCAGGCGCGCGATATCCTTGTAGTCGATGTCATCGACGCCATCGGCGGCGAAGATGTCTACCCGGCGGCGGCCACCCGCACCCGGGCCACCGAACCGACCGCCACCCCCGCCACCAAATCGACCGCCGCCACCGCCACCGCCACCAAATCGGCGACCACCGCCGCCGCCGCCACCATCGCCACCCCGGCGATCATCGGAGCGCGGGGGACGATCACCGAAACGGTTCTCTCCAGACGCGCCATCGCTTGATGCGGCCTGCGGTCGTTGCTCATCAGCCACTGATCATTCCTCCTACCGTCCATTCGGTATCTTGTGCGGTGCCGCGCGTTTAGAACGGCACATCATCGAATTCTTCAGATGCAAAGGTCTCTTCGTCTCCGGCGGGTTTCTTCTGCGGTCGCTGCGGTCGCTGCGCGGGTGTGCTCGTCTCATCGCCCCACTCGTCGCCCGCACCCGCACCCGCACCCTCACCCGCATCGACACGCCGGTCAAGCAAGGTCAGGTCATTCGCGACGATGTCAAACGACGTGCGCTCGACACCCTGGTTATCGGTATATTTCCGCGACTGAATACGTCCCTCGACGTAGACCTTGCTGCCTTTGCGCAGGCTCTGTGACGCCAGTTCCGCCATACGCTCCCAGGCAACAATGCGATGCCATTCGGTATCATCCACCCAGTTTCCGTTCGGATCCCGGCGACTGCGAGACGTGGCAAGGCTAAAGTTGGCGACGGGCTGACCGCTTGGCGTGTACCGCATCTCCGGGTCACGGCCAAGATTACCGATCAGGATGACCTTGTTCACACTATATCGCGCCATCGCCGTGCTCCTCCCTGCGCTATGCGCGAGCGGGTTCGCTCTCGTCCTCGGCGGCGGGCGTTTCCGCCGTCGGCGGTTCGGTCAGGTCTTCACCCTGCGGCCCGGTGGTCACCTCCGCATCGGTATCCATGCTCGCGCCACTCGGCGACGCCACTTCGCCTTCCGCTACTTCACCTTCGGTGCCCTCGGTGCCCTCGACCGCACCCTTCTTGGGCTTCTTCACCTTCGGCGCGACGAACGAGGTCACGAGACTGCGGAGGATCTGGTTATTGAGGCGCATATCGCGCTCCAGATCACCGATACTCTCCGGTTCAGCCGAGAAATGATAGAGCGCATAGAAACCATCGCGGAAATCGCGAATTTCGTAGGCGAGGCGGCGACGACCCCACGGTGAGGTGGTAATCAGTTCGGTGACTTCGCCCCCCCCGGTAGTGATGTAGCCGCTGATGCGCTCAAGCGCGGCGGGCATCTCGTCTTCCGCGATATCGGGGGCAAGAATAACCATCAACTCGTACTTTCGCACCGGTCCTCCCTTTCCTTGGAGTAATCGCCCCACCACTGTGATCGCGCGGCGGTGCAAGCCACGCGCGGGATGGAGCGGAAAGGCATCGTAAAGACGGGCCACGCGGCCCGCAGCGCATGGCAGTCTACGCGACCCTTGGGGCGACTGTCAATGGCACCATCACGGAAGTAACGAGTAACGAGGGGGATAGGAATTACACCAGATCAACGGGATCGTCCGCGTCGTGCCAGAGGGAGCGCATCTCCGCAGAGTTTGCCAGCAAGAAGTCAAGGGTGCCCTGGGCTTCGACCTGGCCTTCCTTCAGTACGATGATGTGATCGGCGCGGCGCAGTGCGGCGCGACGGTGCGAGACCGCCAGGCACGTCACACTGCCCATTGGTTCGCTCCGCTCTCGCCCCAGAGGGTGCCCGCGCCCGCCAGTGGAGAGGCGCTCCCACAACAGACGCTCCGTCTCGACATCCAGCGCGCTGGACAGGTCGTCGATCACTAGCAACTCGGCATCGCGCACTAACATGCGCGCCGCCGCCGTGCGCTGCACCTGACCACCGGAGAGCTTGACGCCGCGCGTGCCCACCGGCGTCTCCAACCCCGCCTCTAACGCTTCGACGTCGTACTCCAGGACAGCGCCCCGCACAGCGGCGGACAGGGCCGCAGGGTCGTCGGGTAGCCCGAGGAGGATATTCTCCTTGAGCGTCTCGCTAAAGAGGCGCGGCACCTGCGCTGTATAGGCCGCGCGAGGCGGCACAAGGAAGGAGGCCGCATCGTTCACGACGTGATCGTTCCACCGGATCTCGCCCGCCTCCCGAGGCAGCAAGCCCAGAAGGGCGCGCAGGAGCGTGGTCTTGCCCGCACCAACGCGCCCCGTCACTACCGTCAGGGTGCCGCGCGGCAGGCAGAGGTCCACCGCCGCGATACCGCGCCCCGACTGCGGATGGCGATAAGTCAACCCCCGCGTCTCCACGAGCATCAACGGGTCGGTCGCGCTGCGCGCTGGCGGCGGCACGGCAGGCAGGAGTCCGCGCAGGTGCAGGGGGGTGGGTGCGACCAGTGCAGTGGCTGGCGCGTCACCCAGCAAGGCGTCCATGCGTGCGAACGCGACTCCGGTCTGCCGATAGTGGGCCAGGAATTTCCCAAGCCCGTCAGTGAAGTCGGCGATGAAGCCCAGGTAGGAGACAAACAGGACAAAGTCGCCCACGGTCAGGGTGCCGTCGCGCAAACTGCCAGCGGCCAGCAACATGATCAGGCCCGTGCCCACGCTCACCGTGTTGGCCGTGATCGCGTCCAGCGTCTGCGTTGCCAGGCGATCGGCCAGTATGGCGGTACGGCGCTGCTCATTCAGCCGTCGGAAGTGGGCGATGGTCCGCTCTTCGGCACCGGCTGCCTGCACCGTCTGCACCGCCGCCAGGATATCGCCGATGGCTCCAGTCACCTGGCTCGTCGCCTGGCTGCTGGTTGCACGGTAGCGGCCCAGCGCAGTGCTCGCCCGCCGCGCGACGACGACCACGACCAGTAGGGGCAGGAAGGCGACCAGTGTCATACGGACGTTGATATGCAGAAGCACCAGGAAAGCCACCACGGCAAACAGGGCATGGACTGCGATCTCGTCAGTCCAATCCATATTGTCCTCGGCATCGTAGGCATCGTCGCGAAAGCGGCTGATGATCTCGCCGATGGAGAAGGGCAGCGCATGGGCACCCGGCCGGTCCAGGACGTGCCGCAAGAGGTTGCGGCGCACCAGCCCGCTCATCGTGAACCGGCAGAGGATTTCGATAAAGCCCGCGGCGAGCCACAGGGCCGCACGACCCACGGCGATCGCCACCAGCAGCGCGAGCAGTCCCGTCGTGCCTACCCTCAGGTGTGCCTGCCCGGTGAGCGTATCGAAGAAGGCACGGGCGATCAGCCCGGGGAGGAGAAATGACAGGTCCATCACGCCCCACAACACCGCGTGGGATAGGTAGAGCCCGGGCGCGTAGCGGGCCATTTTCACCATATAGCGCCAGGTCGGGAGCGGTTTCTTCATGCGGAGACCTCCTCCGTGGCGACCCGCAGCAACCCGGCAAAGCGCGAGGTGGGGTCGGCGGCGAGGGCAAGCCGCAGCCCGTGCTCGCGCACCTGCCCGTCCTCCAGAACAAGGATGTCATCGGCGTAGGCGATGGTGGACAGCCGGTGCGCCACGATGATGCCGGTACGGCCATCGAGCAACCGCCCCAGCGCCGTATGCACCAGCCGTTCCGTGGCCGGGTCGAGGCGCGAGGACGCCTCGTCCAGGATCACCACATCGGGGTCGCGCAGGAAGATGCGCGCACAGGCCAGCACCTGGGCCTGCCCGGCGGAGAGTCCGCCGCCACCGGGCCCCAGCACGGTATCCAGCCCGCGCGGTAGCTCCCGCAGCCAATCAGCCAGGTCCAGCGTGTCCAGCACGGTACGGATCCGCTCATCCGGCACACCGTCGTCGAAGAGGGTGAGATTGTCACGCACGCTGGCGTTGAAGAGGTGGACCTCCTGGGTGACCAGGCCAATGCGCGCGCGTACCGCTGCGAGGCGGACCGTCCGCAGGTCCACGCCCCCCAGGCGCACCACACCTGCCAATGGATCGTAGAAGCGCGGGAGGAGCCGTGTCAGCGTAGTCTTGCCGCTGCCGGTGCGGCCCACCACGCCCAGCACACGCCCCGGCTCCAGGCAGACGCTGACGTCGCGCAGGACCGGGGTGTCCTCCGCATAGCCAAATGAGACGCCGTCCAGCTCCACCGCCAGCGGGCCGGGGGGCAACGCCATGCCGGGGCCATCGGTTAGGCGCGGCGCCGTTCTCAGGAGCGCCTCGATCCGACCGATGCTGGCGTCCGCTTGTTGCAGGTCCTGCACTTCGTTGCGGATCTGCTCAGTCGGCTGGCGCAGCACTTCGGTATAGCGAAAGATCAGATAGACGGTGCCGATGGTCAGCGTGCCGTCCCTGAATAGCATGGCACTCAGGGCAAAGGCGACCGCCATGCCGAGGGTAAACAGCCCCTGGCCGGTCGCGACCATGACGTAGCCCCACATCTGCGCCTTGCGCGTCGCGGCCAACCACGACCGCATCATCTCGGCGCAGCGGCGCAGCACAAACGCGCCAGCCCCGCTGGACCGGATATCCTCCAGTCCGGACAGATATTCGCCAAGGAAACCATAGAAATCGGCGCTGGCCTGCCGCTGCGCGGCCGCGGCCGGCATGGCAATGTCACGGATGTGCAGCAACGTGAGCAAGGCCAGCCCGACAAGCGTGCTCATCCCCAGACCGACACGCCAGTCCAGGAAAAAGAGCAGCACAAGCACGCCGATGATCAACAAGCCGTTGCCGAGCACAGAGACCACAAACCGGGAGAAGAAGCGGGCTAAGGTGCTCACGTCACCGTCCACCCGTTCGATCAACTCACCCGGCGTATGGGCCGTGTGAAACGGGGCATCCAGCCGCAGAAGGTGGGCGACAAGGTCGGTGCGCAGCGCGTTCGTGGCCGTCCAGCTTACATTTTCGGCCACGTACGTTTCGGCGACCGTCACACCCTGTCCTACCAGGGCCAGCCCCATCGTCAGCAGCGCCAGAAAGATCAGACCGCGCAGTGCCCCGCCGGAGGTCGCCTGGTCGATGAAGCGGCTCGCCACCAATGGGGTAGCCACCTGCACACCGATAGTGATGCACAGAATCACCGTCAACAGGCTCATTCGCGCCCACTGCGGCCGCAGATAGTGGGCTAACAGCCGCCAGTAGCGGCTCAGTGCCCGAAAAGGGTGCATGGGAAAACTCCTCGTTACTCGCCGCTCTTTCGTTCAGCGATACCGCTCCACCAGAGGTACGGGACATCGCGCGCGGCACGCATCCGCCGGATCCCCTTCGCCGCGGAGAAAACGGGAATAGCTGGTGTAGCGCCCGCGGCTAATCTGCCCCATCCCAACCGCATCGCGGATCGCGCAGACCGGTTCATGCAGGTGGGTGCAATCACCGAGGGCGCATTCGCCGAGGATAGGGACGAAACTCCGGGAAGCAGCGTATCGAGGTGCCGCAGCGTCTCCTTTTGCAGCGTCAGCGAGCGGATACCCGCTGTGTCCGCGATGTACCCGCCCTGCGTCCCACCGAGCGGGAAGAGGCGCGTGCCGGTCGTCGTATGGCGACCCTTGCCCGTCGAACCGCTCACCCCGCTGATGCGCTCGTTCACACCCGGCAGCAAGACATTCAAGCAGGCTCGACTTCCCGACGCCCGACGGGCCGAGAAAGGCCGAGATGCGACCGGCGAGATGCTCGCGCAGCGCATCCATGCCATCGTGCGCTGTCGTACTCGTGAGCACCACGGGATAGCCGAGCGTCGCGATAGATCGCCAAATGCCATCGAGCCGCGGCGGATACACCGAGGTCCACCTTGTTGATGCAGATCACCGCCCGGAGGTCTTCCGCTTCGGCAGTGACGAGAAAGCGGTCGAGCAGGCCGAGATGCGGCTCCGGCTCGCGCGCGGCGAGGACGGCGACCAGTTGTTCCAGCCCGACGATCGAGCGGAGCGTTCCCTGCCCCGCGTCCGGGTCGCGCCGCGTGAACGCGCCCCCGCCCCGCGCGACGATCTCCTCGATCATCCCGTCCCACGCCCGGTGACGAGCACGCGCACGCGGTCACCGACCGCGACGGGGTCGTGATGATGCACCTTGACCCGCTGCACGCTGTTGCGGAAGGTCGTGCCGCTCGTCTTCGCGTACTAGAGTTGTTTGCGCAGCCGCCCGCGAATCTCGCAGCGCAGCGCCCCTTCCGGCGTCTCCACGCGATAGATGCCCCGGCTGCCATCGGTAACCAATCCCTCCCGCAGCGTGGAGGCGACCACATCCTCGGCATCAAGGACGGAATCCGGCTCAGAACGACGTGTTTTGCTCAATTGATGATTGCTCCTCGTGTGGGGTGCGACTCTCCCACGATGCGTGGGAGATGAACAGGCAGCAAAAAACCGGTCAGGCGATGCCCACCGGTCGTGCAGACACGTTCAGCGCTGAGGAGCCATTGCAGGAGTAGGGGCTAGCGAGCCGCCCACAAACGGAAGGCGAGACCGCGACGCTGAACGTGCAGCACGGATGCGAGCATCACTTTCATCGTCGTACCCTCCTTCACCGAAACCATTGTGGTCACGGTGTATGACACAATCACACGCCAGATTCCCGACGCTTGGGCCTGATTGTAGGGGCAGAGGCGAATACGTCAATCATTGGCGCGCTTTTTCTCGAAGCAACCCCTCCCCCAAACCCCCTCCCCGATGCGGAGAGGGGGCTTTTGCTCCGGTCCAACGTTTCCCGCAGGCAGCAATTATGCTACGCTATCGGTACCGCGCAGCCGCGCCGTTGCGGTCGCGCACTTCGCACTTCGCACTTCGCACGTTGCATTTGCCGGTCAAAGGAGATCAACGCGATGCCGAAGGTGTACTTCCCGATCCAGAACCGCACCATCGAAGTGCCGTACGGCGCGAATCTGCGCCGGGCCGCGCTGGATAACGGCATCGATGTCTATGGATTCCCGCGAAGTTCCTCAATTGCGGCGGTCACGGCCTCTGCGGCACCTGCAAAGTGAAGGTCGAGCCGGATTGGAACCTTTCGGACCGCACGAACGCCGAAAGAAACTGAAGGCTGCGCCGCTGCGCCTCTCCTGCCAGGCAAATGTCGAGGGCGATATTGCCTGCTACACGCAGGTACCCGTCGAGACGACACGCGAGATCGAGTCGACGCGCTGCTTCACCATCATCAGCCGCGCGCGGCTGGAGATGGTGCAGGAAGTGGTCGGCAACGAGTTTCAGCGCAACGTCTTCCTCGACCTCGCCGAGGCCGAGGAGATCGCCCGCGAAGTTGCCGAACTCTACCCGGACGGCAACTGGGAAATCCGCGAGTTCGCGGACCCGCTGGCGACGCAGGAATTCTCCTTCTCGTACAATCCCCTGCGCTATATCCGCCCCGCCCGGGGCGAGAGATGGCCGACGGCGAGGGCGATCTCACCGAGACGCCAATCGTCTCCGCAGCGGGCGTGGTAACAGGGACCTCACCCCCAGACGGAGCCATCGCCCATAGATCGAGTGAAGACAGGTTTGCGCCGATGGAGAGGAGGAACGATGACTCCCGTACTCAGCACTCAGTACTCAGCCTTAGAAGGGTTGTCGGGGTGGACGTTTGACGCGGAAGCCGGTCTCGCGCAGGCGGGAGCGGACCCAGCGGTCGACGCGCTCGCGGGTGACGATGCCGACGACCTCGCCCTTCTCATTTACGACCGCGATCGTGCGGGCCTCGGTCCGTTCGAGCATCCGCAGGCCGTCATAGAGGGTCATTTCGGGCGAGATCGGCAGCGTCGGCAGGGCGGCGATCGGGGTCATTGCTTCACGGACGGTCGTCTCGGCCCAGATCGCGCGCGGTACGTGGCGGACGTTCGTATCGAGATCGAGCACGCCGATCACGACGCCGTCCGCACCGACCGGACGCGGCCCGCTGAGACGGTCGGAGAGAAAGACATCGACGACATCGCCCACCATCTTTTCCGGCGCTATCAGTGGCCCCGGCCCGGTGATCGCAACGAGCGGTATATCCTGGCTCGTCTCCTGC
>CAVXPY010000042.1:0-122746 GCA_963763655.1 uncultured Chloroflexia bacterium | reverse complement strand
GCCCGCCAGCTTCTCGTACATCCGGAAGTAGTTTTGGAAGGTGATCGTGGCGAGCGTCCGGGTCTCCCGCTCGCACGTGCACGCCTTCTTTCGCCTCGATCGCCTGATGCAACCCTTCGCTGTAGCGCCGACCATCCATCAGGCGGCCCGTGAACTCGTCCACGATGATTACTTCACCATCACGGACGATGTAATCCTTATCGCGCTGATAGACGGCCTGTGCCTTCAGCGCGTTCTCAATGTAATGCGTCAGATCGGCATAGCGGTCGTCGTAGATACTCGAACCTTCGGGGATTCCCGCGAGCTTTTCGACATGGTCCATGCCCTCTTCCGTGAGCGTGACCGAGCGTGTCTTCTCATCGACCGTGTAATCGCGCTCGCGCTTCAACTGCCGCGCGATACGGGCGAACCGATCATAGTTATCCGTCGCCTCCTGGGCGTCGCCGGAGATAATCAGCGGCGTGCGCGCCTCGTCGATGAGAATATTGTCGACTTCGTCCACGATGGCGTAGACGAGCGGGCGCTGCACCATCTGCTCCGGCGCGAAGACCATATTGTCGCGCAGGTAGTCGAAGCCGAACTCGTTGTTCGTGCCATAGGTGATGTCCGCCGCATACGCCTCGGCGCGCGGCACCGGGCGGAGGTGATTGCAACTCTCGTCCTCGATCTCATAGTCGGGATCGTAAAGGAAGGCGCTCTCGTGCTGAATGATGCCGACGGAGAGGCCGAGGAAGTGATAAATCGCCCCATCCAGCGCGCGTCGCGCTTGGACGAGATAATCGTTGACCGTCACCAGGTGGCACCCTCGCCGGTGAGTGCATTGAGATAGAGCGGCAAGGTGGCGACGAGCGTCTTGCCTTCGCCCGTCTTCATCTCGGCGATCTTGCCCTCATGCAGGACGATGCCGCCGATCAGCTGCACATCGAAGTGGCGCATGTCCAAGCGCCCGCCGCGACGCCTCGCGCACGGCCGCAAACGCCTCCGGCAAGAATGTCGTCGAGCATTTCGCCCTCTTCGAGCCGGCCGATCAGTTCGTCGGTAACTGCGCGCAGCTCGCTCGTCGCTCTTCGCCTTCATCTCCGGTTCGAGTTCGTTGATGCGCGCCACGCGGGCATGATAGGCGCGGATCGCCTTCTCATTGTTGTCGAACATCTTGCCAAGAAACTTGAACATTCGCCTCACTCCACTGTCGACCGAATGCGAAACGTCTGAACAGTCGCTTCGCCTCACTGGTGCACGTGGCACGCAAAATCACAAACACGGCAAAGAACGTGATGCACCACGCTTCGCCACCCATAGTGTAGTCGAATTTCACCGTCCGTACCACCATTATAGCGAAATATCTCACGCGCGTTATCCAAAACGCCGTGCACGTACACTCTTGTGTTACACTACGTGAGGATGCATGGACACGGAAATCGGCGAGAACGTCGCCAGGGTCAATGACGTTATTGCGTAGAAGAGGAGCCCAGCACCATGGTCAGCGTCAGTCACCACCTCTCACGTCGCCTCTTCCTCAGTGGCATTGCGGGCACTGCCGCCACCGCGATTCTTGCTGCCTGTGGCGGCAGTAGTGCCACCGCCACGCCGAACGCGACCTCCGCGCCGACGAAGGCCGCTGCGAGCACGCCCGCGACCGCAGGCGCAACGAACGGCACCGCCGCACCCGCCGCAACGACGAGTAGCGCGGCAACCACCGCCCCCGCGGCATCCGCGACGACGAGCGCCACCACTGCCGCCGGAAGCGCCGTCGCACCGAGCGGCCCGGTTGCCGGGACGCTCACGCTTCGGCGCGGCGGTCTCGCTCACCGGCGCGAACGCCAAGAAGGCAAGCTGACGCAAGACGGCTATAACTTCTGGAAGAAGACCGTCAATGACGCGGGCGGCATCACCGTCGGCGACCAGCGGTACACGGTGGACATCAAGTATCTACGACGACGAATCCAGCCCGGACACGAGCGCGAAACTCACCGAGAAGCTGATCACGGAAGACAAAATCAACTTCATCCTCGGCCCGTACGGCACGAGCCAGACGCTCTCCGCCAGCGCGATCACCGAGAAGTACAAGAAGCCGATGGTCGAGGCGAACGGCGCGGCGGAGGCGATCTTCAACCGCGGCTTCAAGTACGTCTTCTCCCCGATGACACCCGCGAAGTTCTACCTGCGCGGCATCATCGATGTCTGCCTCGATAAGGACCCGACGATGAAGACCGCTCGCCATCCTCGCGGACAACGACACCTTCTCCGTCGAGGTCGCGCGACGGCACGCAGGCATACGCGAAGGAGAAGGGCCTCAACGTCGTCTACTACGAGAAGGTACCAGAGGACACGAAAGACGTCTCCGCGCAACTGACGCAGATCAAGCCGAAGAACCCGGATCTCTTCATCTCCTCCGGTCACTACAACTCGGCGGCGCTCGTGATGAAGCAGGCAAGGAACTGAAGTTCAACCCGAAAGCGTTCGGCTTCAGCGTCGGCCCGGCGCTGCCGGACTTCACCGACTACGCTCAAGGACGCGTCGGAATACGTCTTCGGCGGCACGCAGTGGACACCATCGCTCAAGTTCAAGGACGAGCAGTTCGGCACGTGCGCAGGACTACGCGACGAAGTTTCAAGGCGTTCGCGGGCTATGATCCCGCCTACCAGAACGCCGAGTCCACCTGCGCCGGGCAGTGCTTCCAGCAAGCGCTCGCCAAGGCGGGCAGTCTCGACACAGAGAAAGTGCGCGACGCGCTTGCCACGCTCCAGTTCAAATCCTTCTTTGCCGATGTGAAGTTCGACAGCCGTGGCATCAATGTGGATAAGCCGATGGCGGTCGAGCAGATTCAGGGCGGCAAGAAGGTCACCGTCTGGCCGAAGGAAGCGGCGAGCGGCGACGTCAAATACCCGACACCCGCCTGGGACAAGCGCTGAACCTCACCCCCGGCCCCTCTCCATCGCCGATGGAGCAGGGCGAGCAATTCTGGAAAGCACGGTCGTTGCGGCATACGCCACGGATTTGCGATCGAGTCACCCCTCTCCACGTGATCGGCAGAGGGGCCGGGGGTGAGGTTGCGATGGATTTTCTTCTGCACCCGTCGTTCTGGCCGCAGCAGATCGTCAATGGCGTCCTGATCGGCGGCATCTATGTGCTCGTCGCGCTCGGCTTCTCCATCGTCTGGGGCATCCTGAATATCGTCAATCTCGCGCACGGCGTCTTCATCATGCTCGGCGCATTCGTCACCTTCTTCATCTGGGACGCGACGCGCCTCGATCCGTTTCTTGTCCTGCCCTTCGCGGCGGCGATCCTCTTTGTCGTCGGTTACGCGACGCAGGCGGGCGATCATCAACTTCGTCGTCCGCGCGCCGCTGCTCGTCACGCTGCTGCTCACCTTCGGCATCGAAATCTTCGTGACGAACCTTGCGCTCTACAAATGGAAGGCGGATATCCGCTCCGTCTCGCCGGCGTACGCGGGAAAGAGCATCGAAATTGGCGAGCACGATCATCCCGATCACGAAACTCGGCGCCCTCGGCCTCGCCTTCATCATCACCGGCCTGCTCGCGCTCTTCATGAACCGCACGAAGATCGGCGCCTCGATCCGCGCGATGGGGATGGACCTCACCGCCGCACGCCTGATGGGCGTCAACATCCCGCGCACCTACGCGCTGACGTTCGCGCTCGGCGCGGCGCTCGCAGCGGCGGCGGGCACACTGATCAGCGCGACGCAGCCATTCGACCCGACGATTGGCTCGTCGTATACGATCCGCGCCTTCGTGATCTGCGTGCTCGGTGGGCTCGGCAGCATTCCGGCGGTGCTCGTCGGTGGCCTGCTGTTCGGGTTGATCGAGACGATTGGCTCGGTCGTCCTCGGCGCGGGCTATAAGGACGCGATCACCTTCCTCGTCCTCGTCGTGCTCCTCGTCCTCCGACCGAATGGACTGATGGGGAAGGAGTATTACCGCTGATGGCTGAGCACCGCCGAACCCGCCATCCACGCAGCCCGACCGCGCAGAACCGCCCGCCGGGCACGAGCGCGACGCGGCACTGACGACGGCGCACCGTCGTCGATCGCGTCCTGCTCGATCTGCGCGCTCGTCTCGCTGCCGATCATGATCCTCGTCCCGCTCCACGCGACGGGCTACTGGATGAATCTGCTGACGCAACTCTTTATCTTCGGTATCCTCGCGAGCGCATGGAACATCATCGGCGGCTATACGGGCTATGCCGCCTTCGGCAATGTCGCCTTCTTTGGCGGCGGCGCCTATGTGACGGCGGAGTTGATGACGAAGGCGGCTGGAGCTTCCTCCCCGCGATGCTCGCCGGTGGCCTGGCGATGCTCGTCTACGGCGCGCTCGTCGGCCTGCCGGTGCTCCGCTTGCGCGGCCATTACTTCGCGATAGCCACGCTCGGCGTCGCGATTGCCACCCGCGAGCTGTGCAACAACCTTGAAATCTTCGGCGCGAGCCGCCCGGTCAATCTGCCCGCTGAAGAACGACCCCAATCTCTTCTACTACGTCGCACTCGGGCTGCTCGTCATCGCAATCGTCAGCACTTATATCGATCGCACGCTCGAAACTCGGCTACGGCCTCGTCGCGATCCGTGAGAACGAAGACGCCGCGCTCGTCATGGGCATCAATACGACGATGTACAAAGTGATCGCCTTCGCGCTCAATGCGCTCCTCTGCGGCCTCGCGGGTGGCCTCTATGCCTACTGGCACTCGACGATTGATCCGCCAACGGTCTTCGATCTGACGACGAATGTCCGCCTGATCATCATGGCGGTGCTCGGTGGGATCGGCACGCCGCTCGGCCCGATCATCGGCGCGGTTCTGCTCACGGCGATCCAGGAGACGCTCTGGAAGAACTTCACGAACCTCCACGCGATGCTCTTCGGTGCGGCGATCATCGTCGTCGTTCTGCTCATGCCGCGCGGAATCGTCTATCTCATTCGCCAGAAGATTCTCGTGGAAGATCGATCGCCCGCAATCTTCGCCAGTATCGCGCGTCTTAGGGAGGCTCGAGATGGCATGACGGATGTCGTGCTGGCGGCGGAGCATGTGAGCAAGGTGTACGGCGGCGTCACGGCGCTGCGCGATGCATCGTTCGAGTTGCATCGGGGCGAAATCCTCGGGCTGATCGGGCCGAATGGCGCGGGCAAGACGACGCTCATCAACACGATCACCGGCGTCGACCCGCCGACGACGGGGCACATCCTCTTTCATGGCAAGGATCTCTATGCACGGTCCGGTGCAGCGGCGGGACGCTTGGCCGCGTTTCCGGCGGCTCGCGAAGACACGCGCCTATCGGATCGGGCAGATGGGCATCGCGCGCACCTGGCAGGTCGTCAAACCCTTTCAGAGCATGACGGTGCGCGAGAATGTCACGGTCGGCGCGCTCTTTGGCAAGGGCAATCGCAGCAGCGTCAGCGCAGCGGCGGCGAAGGCGGACGAAGTGCTTGGAGTTCGTCGGGCTCGACGCGCGTGCGCGATCGCTCCGCCGACGAACTGACGATCGCCGACCGCAAGCGGCTGGAACTGGCGAAGGCGCTGGCGATGGAGCCGGAAGTCCTGCTTCTCGATGAAGTGATGGCGGGCCTCAATCTCGTCGAGATCGAGCGGGCAATGGACCTCGTGCGGACTGTCCGCGACGCGCGGCGTCAGTGTGATGATTATCGAGCATGTCATGAAGGCGATCATGGGCGTCTCGGATCGCGTCTTCGTGATGGATGCGGGCGCGAACATCGCGGAGGGCGAGCCCGCTGACGTGATCGCCAACCCGCGCGTCATCGAAGCATATCTCGGCAAACGATACGCGGAGAAGGTGCTCGATGAGGGCCTCGACGTCGCGGCAATCATGCATCGCCGCTCGGATCGCCGGAGGCGCACGCAGAATGACGACCGCCGCGCACCTCACCCACGCACACCGATCGCACCGAACGCAGCCCCACTCCTTGCAGTGCGCGGGTTGAACGTGGCCTACGGGGATGTGCAGGTCCTCTGGGATGTCGACCTAGACGATTTATCCCGGTGAGACCGTCGCGCTCGTCGGCTCGAACGGCGCGGGAAAGAGCACACTCCTCAATGCCCTCTCCGGCCTCATGGTGCCGCTTTCCGGGAGATCCAGTGCAATGGCGTCGATCTTGCACGCGCAACATCGGGCCGCTTCGTGCAGGCGGGCATTTGCCATGTCCCACAGGGGCGGCGGCTCTTTGTCGGTATGTCGGTCAAGGAGAACCTGATGATGGGCGCGTTCAGCCGCACGGATGGCGCTGCCGCTATTAAGCGGATTACGAGCAGGTTCTCACCCTCTTCCCGCGCGTCAAGGAGCGGCTCAATCAGTTGGCGGGTAAACTCTCGGGCGGCGAGCAGCAGATGGTCGCGATTGGTCGGGGGCTGATGGCGCGGCCCGCGCTTCTCATGATTGACGAACTCTCCCTCGGCCTGTCACCGATCATGGTGGATACTATTTTCGATGTCATCCACGCGGTGCAGGCGGAAGGCCGCACACTCTTGATCGTTGAGCAGGATATTCAGGCGGCGCTCGAACAGGCGAGCCGGGGCTACGTCCTCGATACCGGGCGGATCACGCACGAGGGGAGCGCCTCGGACCTCCTCGCCAGCGACGAAATTCGGCGCGCCTATCTTGGTATCTAACCATTCCGGCATTGTTTCTGGCGCAGTACATCAATTTGACGCACCTTGCCACGACCGAGGCATCTTGTTACAATCCCCGTACGGCACGACGGTACGGGGATTCGAGGAGTTTCGCGGCGAGCGGCTCTTGCATCCGCATCGCATCGTCTCCGGAGGGAGCGCCCATTTGCACGTCAACGGCTCATACCTATTCAAAGCAGACCGGCAGGCCGTGTACGACCTGATGATGTCGAAGGATGCGCTCGCGCACTGCCTACCCGGCTGCGAGGGCATGGAAGAGATCGGTGAAGACACCTACCGCGCCACACTGAAGATTGGCATGGCAGGGATCAAAGGCACCTACGTCTGCACGATCACGACGACCGATAAGGTGCCGCTCCAGACGTGGACCCTGACCGTCGAGGGGCAGGCGAAGACCGGCAACTTGAAGGGCGTGGGTCACTTCACCCTTGCGGACAAGGAAGAGAGTACGGAACTATCGTACGATGGTGAGGCCGATCTGATGGGGCCGCTTGCGGGCGTCGGGCAACGCCTCCTGGCACCGGCGTCCCGCACGATTATCGGCAAGTTCTTCGATTGCATGAATGGGCAATTGAAGACGACCGAATAGCTGACCGAACACCGGGCGACGTCGCCCGGTGCTGTGTGTTCATCCTTGTATCGTAGGGAGGGGTATCGACGTGAAAGTCTCGATGACCGTCAACGGCGACCAGTACTCGAACGATGTCGAGCCGCGTTTGCTTCTCGTCCATTACCTTCGCGAAGTGCTCGGCCTGACGGGCGCACATCTCGGCTGTGAGACGACGCAGTGCGGCGCATGTACGGTGATGGTGGACGGGCAGTCCGTCAAGTCGTGCACGATGCTTACCGCACAGGCGGACGGATCGCAGGTTCTCACTATCGAGGGATTGCAGAAAGATGGCCAGATGCACGCCATCCAGGAAGGCTTCTGGGAGGAGCACGGCCTCCAGTGCGGCTACTGCACACCAGGAATGATCATGTCCACCCTGCAACTCCTGGAGCGCAACCCGCACCCGACCGAAGCGGAGATTCGCGAAGGGCTCCAGGGAAACCTGTGTCGGTGCACCGGATACCACAACATCATCAAGTCCGTGCAGCACGCAGCGGAGCACATGAAGGAAGGCGCAGCGGCAGACTAACGGGACCATTCAGGAGATTCTCCGCATCACGCACCCACTTTTGTGCCTGGAGAAAGGAATGACCGATGGTACTCCCGAAATTGGTGGGCGAACCCGTCAAAAGGCGCGAAGACCCCCGGCTCGTCTCCGGTACCAGCATCTACGTTGACGATCTGAAGCTCTATGGCACGCTCTACTGCGGCATCGTGCGCTCGGTCTACGCTCATGCGAAGATCAAGAGCATCGATACCGAGGCGGCGCGTCAGCACCCCGGTGTGTTCGCGGTCGTGACCGGCGCGGACTTCGCGGCGAGCGGCGTCGGCGCACTCCCTGTCGCACATCGCTTCGGGGAGGGGCTGAAAGTCCCGCCGCACTATCCCGCTCGCCGTCGATGAAGTGAACTTCGTCGGTGAGCCGGTGGCCGCCGTGGTTGCGACGGATCGCTATGTCGCGCGGGACGCGATGGACCTCGTGCAGATCGAATACGAACCGCTGCCTGCGGTGGTTGATGTCGAAGCGGCCTACAAGGGCGGGCCGTTCGTGCATGAAGCGTTCGGCACGAATGTCGCGTTCGAGTGGAATATCCTCAACGAAGTCGGCACGCCGATGGAAGATGCGGAGATCAAGGTCTCGCAGCGCATCGTCAATCAGCGCCTTGCCCCCATCCCGATGGAGACACGCGGCGTGGTGGCCGATTACGATAAGGGCAAGAAATCCCTGACGCTCTGGACCTCCACGCAGATCCCGCACCTTTTGCGGACCTTTCTCAGCCTGGTTGTCGGGCTGCCGGAAAACCATGTCCGCGTCGTCGCACCGGAAGTCGGTGGTGGCTTCGGCATGAAGCTCAATGTCTACGCGGAAGAGGGGATCGCCTCGGCACTCTCGATGAAACTCGGGCGACCGATCAAGTGGATCGAGTCGCGCGCCGAAAATATGGCGGGCAGCATCCACGGGCGCGGTCAGGTCGATTACGTCGATGTCGGCGTGACGAAAGAAGGCAAGATTACCGCGCTGCATGTCCATATCCTCGCGGACCTCGGCGCGTACCATCAGTTACTGACGCCGGTCATCCCGACCTTGACCGGATTGATGCTCACCGGG
The DNA here is from genome assembly GCA_963763655.1 of uncultured Chloroflexia bacterium. GTDB lineage: Bacteria > Chloroflexota > Chloroflexia > Thermomicrobiales > JALYUS01 > JALYUS01. The sequence goes on along the minus strand of CAVXPY010000042.1, from coordinate 113,872 downwards.
CCCTACACGATCAAGAATCTGTCCTGCACGGTGCATGGCATCTTCACGAACAAGGTGCCCACTGATGCCTACCGCGGTGCCGGTCGCCCGGAAGCGACCTACCTGATCGAGCGTGTCTGCGACCTCGTCGCCGATGCGACGGGCGTCGATCCCGTGGAGGTGCGGCGGCGGAACTTCATCGCGTCCGACAAGTTCCCCTACACGACCGCTGCCGGCCTCGCCTATGACAGCGGCGATTACGTCGCCGCGCTCGACAAGGCGCTCAGTCACGTCAAGTACGACGAGTTCCGCACCGCGCAGGCGGAGGCGCGCAAGAACGGCAAGTATCTCGGCATCGGCTTCAGCACCTACGTCGAGGTCTGCGGCATGGGGCCATCCGCCGCGATGCCCGCCGGGTTCGGCTGGGAAAGCAGCACCGTCCGCGTAGACCCGACGGGCAAAGTGACGGTCACCACCGGCGCATCGCCGCACGGACAGGGGCAGGAGACGACCTTCGCGCAGATCACCGCCGATGAACTCGGTGTCGGCGTCGATGACGTGATTATCAATCACGGCGACACGGCGGGATCACCCTACGGTGTCGGCACCTTTGGTTCGCGCGGGACGGCGGTCGGCGGGGCGGCGATGATGCTCGCCATCGGGAAGGTGCAGGAGAAGGCGAAGCGGATCGCCGCGCACATGCTCGAAGCCTCGGTGGACGACATCATCTTCGAGAACGGCAAGTTCGGCGTCAAAGGCGCGCCGGATCAGGCAAAGTCGCTCGGTGAGATCGCCTGGATCGCCTACACGGCGGACACGATCCCTGCCGACATCGAGCCAGGTCTTGAGGCGACCTCGTTCTTCGAGCCACCGAACTTCACCTACCCCTTCGGCACGCATATCGCCTTTGTCGAGGTGGATGGGGACACAGGTGAAGTCGTGCTCAACGCTACGTCGCGGTGGACGACTGCGGCCGTATCATCAACCCGATGATCGTCGATGGTCAGGTCCACGGCGGCCTCGCTCAGGGTATCGCGCAGGCACTGTTCGAGGAAGTGGTCTACGACGATCAGGGGCAACTCGTCACCGGATCACTCATGGATTACGCCCTACCAACGGCGCGTGGTCTGCCCTCGTTCGAGACCGACCACACCACCACGCCGACACCGGTCAATGCGCTCGGCGTCAAGGGCGTGGGCGAAGCGGGCACGATTGGCAGCACGCCCGCGATCGTCAACGCGGTGGTCGATGCGCTCAAACCCTTCGGCGTCACGCACATCGATATGCCGCTACGCGCGGAAAAGCTCTGGCGGATCATGCACGCGGAGTAGACGGTAGACAGTAGGCAGTAGAGCAGTAGTCGGTAGTCAGTAATCGGTAGACAGTAGGCAGCGACGGAGAGCGCCGAGCAGGTGCGTTACTGACTACTGACTACTGACTACTGACTACTAAGGGAGGAAACGATGCTTCCAGGCGAGTTCGAGTATCACCGTGCGGGCAGTGTTGACGAGGCGATTCAACTGATCCAGCAGTATGGCGATGACGGCAAGTTCATCGCCGGGGGCCATAGCCTCCTGCCGCTGATGAAATTGCGCCTCTCCGAACCGGGGCACCTGATCGACATTGGTCGGCTGCCCGGTCTCTCCTATGTCCGGCAGAACAACGGCGCGGTCTCCATCGGCGCGCTCACGACGCATTATCAGATCGAGTCCAACGCGGACCTCGCGAAGTCGGTCCAGGTGATGCCGGAAGCGGCAGCGCACATCGGCGACGTGCAGGTACGTAATCGGGGCACGGTCGGCGGCAGCGTCGCCCACGCGGACCCGGCGTCGGACCTCCCGTCGGTCCTCGTGGCCCTCGGCGCACAGTTTGTTGCCAAGGGCCCGAATGGCGAGCGCACCATCGAAGCAACGGACTTCTTTGAAGACCTGATGACCACCTCACTCGGTGAAGACGAACTGCTGACCGAAATCCGCTTTCAGGCACCGCAAGGAAAATCGGGCAGCGCATACGAGAAACTGGCGAACAAGGCGTCCCACTACTCGGTCGTTGGCGCGGCGGCGATTGTCACGCTCGCGGGTGACGGCACGGTTGCGGACTGCGCGATCGCCTTCTCCGGCGTCAGCGCGAAGCCAATCCGGGGCACCGGCGTGGAGAATGCCTTGAAGGGCAAGCAGCCAACCGCCGAAGCGATTGCCGAAGCGGCAAGCCATGCAACTGAGGGGATCGACTACGCCCTCTCCGATATTCATGCCTCGGATGAGTATCGCCTCGCCATGACGAAGGTCTATGCGAAGCGCGCGCTCACCAAGGCGGTCGCGCGGGCGCAGCAGGGGTAACGACTGCCCCTTCTCCGTGGTACACTTGGAAGCCCGGCCCTGGGATGGAATGGCCGGGCTTCTCTGTGCGTTATGGGAAGAGTGGAATCGCGGCCCGTTCTGCGACGCGGCGGATCGGGAGAGTAGAGCAGGAGAGACGGTGGCGACAACGATCGATTCAATTGACGGCATCCAGCATGTGCTACAGGAGCACCGCTACGTCGCGGATCGCTCCCTCGCGACGACGATCTTCCTGGCGCTGCGTCTCAACAAGCCAATCCTCCTCGAAGGAGAGGCGGGCGTCGGCAAGACCGAGATCGCCAAGGTGCTGGCGGACCTGCTGGGAACCCGTCTCATTCGCCTTCAGTGCTATGAGGGCATCGATGTGTCGAACGCCCTCTATGAGTGGAACTACGCCCGCCAGATGCTTGAAATCCGCCTCGTCGAGGCGACGGGTGGCGACCGTCAGGAGACGCTGAAGGACCTCTTCGGGCCGGAATTCCTGATTCGGCGGCCACTTTTGCAGGCCATCGATCACGGCTTCGATACCGCGCCGGTCCTCCTGATTGACGAGATCGACCGTGCGGACGACGAGTTCGAGGCGTTCCTTCTGGAACTGCTCTCGGATTTTCAGGTGACGGTGCCCGAGATCGGCACGATCACGACCGACCAGCCGCCGGTCGTCGTCATTACGAGTAACCGCACCCGCGAGATCCACGACGCGCTGAAGCGGCGCTGCCTCTACCAGTGGATCGATTACCCCTCCTTCGCAAAGGAGTTCCAGATCGTCACCACCAAGGTGCCGGAAGCGCACACGACGCTCGCGCGGCAGATCTGCGGCTTCATTCAGGAACTGCGGACCATCGAACTCTACAAGCTCCCCGGTGTCGCGGAAACGCTGGACTGGGCGCGCGCACTCGTCCAACTTGGCTCCGAGGAATTGGATGATGCAACGGTGGAAGCGACGCTCGGCTGTTTCTTGAAGTACCAGGAAGATATTGACGCGATCCGTGGCCCGCGCGCGCACTCGCTGCTCGCCGCCGCGAACGCGGGGGTTGGGGGAAGCGACGGGGCAGATGGCCGCTGAGTACTCACCTGCCGGGCTCACCGAGGAGGCCGGACCCGTTCTCCTCGTACAGGTCGTGCGCTTCGCGCGCCTCTTGCGGTACATGGGCATCAAGGTCTCGCCCGGTCACATGCTCGACTTCCTCAACGCGCTGGAATTTGTCGGCTGGGAGCGGCGCGACGATGTGAAGGCATCGGGCCGCACGACGCTGATCAGTCGCCACGAGGACATTCCCCTCTACGATGAGGCATTCGAAGCCTTCTGGCGGGCAACGGACGTCTCGCAGGGGCACGAGGGCCTGGTAATGGCGGACGACGAGAACGTCAAGAACCAACCTCGCCGCCGCCTGATGGACGCGCAGCATCGCGACGACGAAGCGAAGGAGCGCGAGGGCGAGGACCGCCGCAGCAACAAGGGGCGCGACCCGAGCCGGAAGGAAGTGGCAAGCTCCTCCGAGAGCGATCAGGCGCAATCGGAGATGGATGTCGTGCGCACCTATAGTTCATCCGAACTCCTGCAAGCGAAGGATTTCGAGACCTTCACGGTCGATGAGCTCGCGGAGGCGCGCCGGGTGATGCAGCTCATGCGGCTGCAAATCGGGCAGCGCGAATCGCGGCGCATGAAGCCCGCGCGCAACGGCTCGAAGATCGACATGCGCCGCCTCATTCGCAATAACATGCGTTACGGCGGCGAAATGATGGAGTTGACGTTCCGCGAGACGAAGATGAAGAAGCGCCCGCTCGTCCTCATCTGCGATATCAGCGGTTCGATGGAGCGCTATACGCGGCTCCTCTTGCAGTTCGTGCATACGCTGGAAAACAGCCTCGACAAGGTGGAGGCGTTCGTCTTCGGCACGCGCCTGACCAGGATCACGCGGCTCCTGCGCCGCAAGGACATCGACGACGCGCTCGATGATGTCTCGAAGGTCGTCCAGGACTGGGGCGGGGGCACGCGCATCGGCGAATCGCTGCACGCTTTCAATTATGAGTGGTCGCGGCGCGTGCTCAATCAGGGGGCGATTGTCATCGTCATTTCGGACGGCTGGGATCGGGGCGAACCGGAGCTCTTACGGGACGCGATGGCGCATCTCCAGCGCAACTGCTTCCGGCTGATTTGGCTCAATCCGCTCCTCGGTACGTCCGGCTATCAACCGCTCACCCGCGGGATGCAAGCGGCACTGCCCTATTGCGATGACTTCCTGCCTGCGAACAACCTCGCCAGTCTGCAAGCGCTGGCACGGCTGCTCGTTGAAGTACAGGGCCGTCGGCCAAGCAGGAGACAGGGGCGCGACACCGTCGCGAAAGCGGCAGTCGCCGCGCGCTAGGAAAAGGTTAATGCCTCACCCCCGACCCCTCTCCATCGCCCATTGATCGGGGCCAAGATAGGCTACGTCAGCGATGGAGAGGGGAGGAAAACAGTATTGAAACTGGCTCTTGAATTCTCAGTTCCGCAATTTGGAGGGACATAATGACGACACTCAATGATGTACAGCCGCAGGTCGATGCGTGGCTGGCGCAGGGCGAGCCCGTGGCGCTGGCGACGGTGGTGAAGGTGTGGGGTTCCGCCCCGCGACCGCGCGGCGCGAAGATGGCAATTTCTGCGTCCGGTGGTATTGTCGGCTCGGTCAGCGGTGGCTGCGTCGAAGCATCGGTGGTCGATGTCGCGCAGGAAGTCTTGCGGACGGGCCAGCCGCAACTCGTTTCATACGGCGTTGCGGACGAACTGGCCTTCACGGTCGGCCTCTCCTGCGGCGGCGAGATCGACGTCTTCGTGGAACCGATCAAGGCTAACTGATGGACCTCACCCTGCTGCGCACGCTGGAAGCAGCCGTCGCCGCCCGACGGCCCGTGGCCACCGGGACGGTTGTCGGTGGGCCATTTATCGGGACGCAACTACTGATCGGTCAGGATCAGGCGATATTGCATGGGACGAGCGGTGATGTGGCCTTCGATGACCAACTCGCTGCAACGACCGCGCAACTACTCAATGAGCGGCGCACCGAGGAGCAGCGACTACCGACCGCGTCCGGCGAGGCGCGCATTTTCGTCGAGTCCTATCTGCCGCCGCCGAGTCTCGTGGTGATCGGTGCGGCGCACATCGCCATCCCGCTCACCCAGTTCGCCCAACAACTCGGTTTCGATGTGACGCTTATCGACGCGCGTGAATGGTTTCTCACCGAGGAACGCTTTCCGCACGTTCCCCGGCGCATCCTCGCCTGGCCGGATAAGGGCCTCGCGGAAGTGACGCTCGATGCGGAGACCTATCTCGTCATTCTCTCGCACGATCCCAAGTTCGAGCAGCCCGCGCTGAAATATGCGCTCGGCTACCCGCTCCGCTATATCGGCGCGATCGGCAGCCGCAAGACGCACGCAGATCGCATCGAGACCTTGCGCTCCGAGGGTGTGAGCGATCGCGATCTCGCGCGCATCCACGCGCCGATTGGCCTCGACATCGGCGCGGTCTCCCCCGAGGAAATCGCCCTCAGCATCCTCGCGGAGATGCTCGCGGTCCGCTCCGGGCGGTCAGGCGGCTTCATGCAGCCCCGGCGCGACGACAAGGGCACAGGCACATGAGCAATCGGGGGGCAGTCGCCGCCGTCGTGCTGGCAGCCGGGTCGTCGTCTCGCCTCGGGCAACCCAAGCAGTTGGTGCCGATCGGCGGCAGACCCGCCCTCGCCTACACGCTCAATGCCCTGCGTGCCTCCAACGTTGACCGGATCGTCCTCGTCATCGGCCACGCGGCGGCGGAGATCGAAGCGGCACTTGACCTCACCGGCGTCGCCGTCGTTCGCAACGAGAAATACGCCGAGGGCCAGAGCACGAGCGTTCTGGCCGGTGTGAAGTCACTCCCCGACGAAGTGGGCGCGGCGCTGATGGTCGTCGGCGATCAGCCAATGCTCGCTGCGACGGTCATTGACGCGATTCTGCGCGTATACGAAGAAACGGGCGGGCCGTTCATCGTGCCGGTCTACGATGGCGAATGGGGCAACCCCGTCCTGCTGGCGCGCGTGACCTGGCCGCTCCTCGACAATCTCAAGGGCGACTCCGGGGCACGCCCGATCCTCCGCAAGCATATGGACATGGTGCTCGAACTGCCTGTCGCCGGTCCCCTCCTGGACGACATCGACACCGCCGAGGATTACGCCCGCATCCGCGCGCGGATGGAAGGTGCGTCGTGAGCGCGACGCCGATCTATCGCGATCCGAAGGTCGCCGTCGCGGTCATCATCGCGGATGCGCGGGGTATCCTGCTCCAACAACGCGCGATGGAACCTCGCCAAGGTCTCTGGACCTTTCCATCGGGATATGTTGATCGCGGCGAACAGGTCGAGCGGGCGGCGGCCCGCGAGGTACAGGAAGAGATCGGGCTGGAGGTGACGCTCACGCATCTGCTTGGCGTCTACTCCGAGCCGGGCAACCCGGTCGTCCTGATCGTCTATACCGGCACGGTTCCTGCCGGATCTGAGCCGACGCTCCAGGCGGCAGAACTGATGGCGATTGGCTATTTCCCGCCCGATGATCTCCCGTCCCTCGCCTTCGACCACGACCGGGAGATCATCGCGGATTGGCAGCGTTACGCCCACGCGGGGCAGGAAGTACTTCCACGATGAGACCACTCGTCGTTGAGCCCGAGGAGATTTCTCCCACAGCGCTCGTCGGCACGGTCCTCGCGCATGACGTGGAAGCCATGACGGGTGACGGCCGCATTCGCCTGCGCAAGGGGCGACTGCTCACCGCGCACGATCTCCCCACACTGATTGCCGCGAACCGACGCTTGCACATCATCGCCCTCGATCCCGGTGATGTCCATGAAGACGAGGCGGCCCAAAGATTGGCTCGTGCGGTGGCCGGAACAGGCATCGTGATTGGCGATCCGCACGAGAGCATGATTACCCTGCGGGCCGCACATTCGGGGCTCCTAACCATCGCCGTCGATCGTCTCCTGACGGTTAACATGATCCCGGACCTCTCGGTCTGGACCCTCTACGATGCGCAGATCGTGCGGGAGCGCCAGGCGGTGGCAGGCGTGAAGGTGACCCCTCTCGTCACGCACGAAGCGGCGATCCGCGCAGGTGAGGATGCCGCGCCTGCCGATCACCGCATTGTGCAGGTCTTGCCGTTCGTGCCCCGCCGGGCGGGCGTCCTCGTCCGCGAAGAATTGCTCCCCGCTGCGGGAGCGCGATTCCGAGAGGCGATCATCGGCAAAGTCGAGTGGTTCGGCTCGTCGATCACGGAAATCGTCAGGCCGGGAAACGATGTGACGAGCGTCATCGATGCGACGCGCACACTCCTCGACGGCGGCGCGGATATGATCCTCTGCGCCGGTGTCACCTCGACCGATCCGCTCGATGTGACGGTGCAGGCACTGGAGACGATGGGCGCGCGATGGGAGAAGCGCGGGGTCCCGGCGCACCCCGGCAGCACCTATTGGCTCGCCTATCTCGATGCCGTGCCAGTGCTCGGCATGGCCTCCTGCGGCATGTTCTCCCGCGCGACCGTCCTCGATCTCATTCTGCCGCACTTTTTCGCGGGCCAGCACGTCAACGCAGCGATGCTCGCGGCGCTCGGTCACGGCGGCTTGTTGAACAAGGGCATGGCCTACCGCTTCCCGGATTATGCCGGTGCGGAAATCGCTGCCGCAGACGAGTAAAGCGAGCAATGAGCGATGAGCAATGAGCAATGAGAGAAGAGTAACGAGTAGCGAGTAACAAGAGGTCGCGGCCCCATTCTCGTTACTCGTTACTTCTTACTCGCTACTTCGTAAGGAGTTTCGATGAAGGTGCTTGTCACGGGTGCGGCGGGGTATATCGGCAGTGTCACCACGGAAGTCCTGATCGACGCCGGTCATGCGGTGGTCGCGCTCGATAGTCTCGAACTCGGTCATCGCGGTGCCGTCCACGAGGACGCGACGTTCGTGCAGGTCGATCTCCGTGACCGAGAAGCCGTCATGCAGACGTTCGCGGCGCACCGACCCGACGCGGTCATCCACTTCGCTGCCTATTCGCTCGTCGGTGAGAGTATGGACCGGCCCGAGGCGTATTTCTCGAACAATCTCGTCAGCGCCTGCAACCTCTTCGAGGCGATGCTCGCCCACGACTGCCTCCGTTTCGTCTTTTCCTCCTCCTGCACCGTCTACGGCCAGCCGGAGACCATGCCCGTGACCGAGGAGCTTCCGCGTCACGCCCTCAATCCGTACGGCCTGACGAAAGTGATGATCGAGGAGATGGCCGAGTGGCACGTCAAGCTGCGCGGGCTGCGCGCGGCGATCCTGCGCTACTTCAACCCGGCGGGTGCCTCCGACCGATTCGGTGAGGACCGCGCGCACGAGACGCATCTCGTCCCGCTCGCGCTCGCCGTGGCCGAAGGGAAGGTGCCGCACCTGACCATCCTCGGCACCGATTACCCCACCCCGGACGGCACCTGTATCCGCGACTACATCCATGTGGTCGATCTCGCGGAAGCGCATGTCCGCGCGCTGGAAGCGCTCGACCAACATGCCTCGCTCACCCTCAATCTCGGCACCGGCAATGGCATCTCCGTGCGCCAGATCGTCGATGCTGTGCGCGGCGCGACCGACCGACCGGTGCCGGTCGTGGAAGGGCAACGCCGACCGGGCGGCGCGGACGCCGCAGTTGTCTACGCCGATCCCTCGCGGGCGGCGGAACTGATCGGCTGGCGTGCGACGCGCACGCTTGACGACATGATCGAGAGCGCCTGGGCATGGCGACAACGCCATCCGGATGGCTACAACGGATAACCTCGGAAAAGCTAGTGCGCCTGTGCCCCCGGTTCGGGGTTGCGCGGCACGACTTTCTCACCAATTTTCCGCTCGGTACCCGCGAGCAACCGCTGAATATTGTCGGAGTGATTGATGAGAATGAGGGCGCACCCCACTGTCCCGAAGAAGAAGTACGCCCACGGCGACCAGCCGAGGAGCGCGCCAATCAGGAGAACTATCGGTGCGGAGAGTGACGCGGTGACGTTGCCGAGGGACATGTAGCGCGTTAGCAACACCGGGATGAGGAAGATGGGGACGAGCAGAATCAAGCCCGGTGCCATCGTGAACGCCGCACCCATCGCCGTCACCATACCACGCCCACCACCACGAAAACCGAGATAGGGCGACCAGCAGTGACCGGAGATCGCGAGAATACCCGCCGCGCCCTCGACCCAGGCATTGCCGGTCACATAGCGCGCAAGCAGCACGGCACCGACGCCCTTGAGCGCATCGAGGATGACGACCACGACGAACCCCTGCCAACCGAGCAGCCGCAGGACATTCGTCGCGCCCGTCTTGCCACTGCCGAAATCACGCACATCAACGTGCTTGATCGCCCGGACGAGCACAAGTCCCCACGGGATACCGCCTATGCAGGAACTCGCGATGAGGACGAGGGCAATCTGCAAAATGCGCGTCATGGTGCAGGCTCCTGTCGATTACGAAAGCGCATCCGAATCGGGGTGCCGATGAAACCGAGTTCCTCCCGTAGCTGATTCTCCAGATACCGGCGATACGAGAAATGGACGTCCTCCGCATGGTTACAGAAGAAGACGAACGACGGCGGGTTGATGTCCACCTGGGTCGCGTAGAAGAACTTCACCCATTTCCCGGGCTTGGATGGCGGCGGGTGCTTCTCCACCGCTGCTTGCAGCATCTTATTGAGCGCCGCAGTCGGCAACCGCTTCTGCCGCTCCTCGATGACCATCAGCGCCCGTTCCATCACCTGCGGTACCCGGATATTGAACTTCGCGGAGATGAAAACCGCCGGGACGTAGGGCATGAAGTCGAGTGCTTCAGCGGCGGCTTTGCGGTACTCCTCCATTGTCTGACCGTCTTTTTCGACCAGGTCCCACTTATTGACGACCAGCACCATACCGCGCGCCTCGTCCGCGATGTAGCCCGCGATATGGAGGTCTTGCGAGGTGAACCCCTCCGTCGCATCGACGACGAGCAGGGCGATATCCGCGCGGGTGATCGCACGCATCGAGCGGAGCACGCTGTACTTCTCGATGCCCGGTTCGATCTTGCCGCGCCGCCGGATGCCGGCGGTGTCGATCAATGTGATTTGCTGATCTTCCCATTCGAGTTCGGTATCGAGGGAGTCGCGCGTCGTGCCCGGCTCATCGCTGACAATTGCGCGTTCCTGCCCAAGGATCGCATTGAGGAGGCGCGATTTGCCGACGTTCGGTCGGCCGACAATCGCGATGCGCGGGCCGACCGGCTCACCCTCTTCCTCATGCTCCGGTAGCGCTTGCACGATGGCATCGAGCAAATCGCCCGTCCCCCGGCCGTGCAGCGAGGAGACGACGATTGGGTCCGTAACACCGAGCGCGTAGAAATCGACGGCATTCGCCGCCCGGCTGCTACTTTCGGCCTTATTCGCCGCGAGCACGACCGGTTTCGCGGTCCGGCGCACGATGTCCGCGATGGCGAGGTCCGCCCCCGTTATGCCCACCTCCGCATCGACGACGAGCACGATTACGTCCGCCTCTTCGATAGCATGCTCGGCCTGCTTGCGCGTCCCCGCCGGGATGGCGCTGAGATCGAGTTGCTCGCCGCGCTCGTTAACGATCAGGCCGCCCGTATCGATCAGCGCGAACGAGACACCGTTCCATTCGACATCGCCATAGACGCGATCCCGCGTCGTGCCGGGTTCGTCCTGCACAATCGCGCGGCGCTCGCCGATTAGTCGGTTGAAAAGTGTGGACTTCCCCACATTCGGTCGCCCCACAAGGGCAACAATCGGCTTAGCCAATGTTCCTCCCGGCCCATTCACTCCAAGCAGCACAAAACGCCCGCACGGCATCGCACAGGGTGCAGTGCGTAATCGCAGACATTGCCTCACAGTATAGCAGAGGCCGTACGCACTGCGTTCGCTAGCGTGCCGATATTTCCGCGAGGGTGGCGACAAACCGGTCGAGCATCGCCCGGTCGAGCAACTCCGTCGCGCAGACGAGCATATGACCGGCAAGCGCGGGATAGTCCCTGCCGAGGTCGTAGCCGCCGATCATCCCCTGCGCGAGGAGATAGGCATTCACCTCGGCAGGCGGCACCGGCGTCTTGATGACGAACTCATTGAAGAAGGTCGTGGCGGGGCCGGAACCATTCTGCGCGGAACCGTCCGCATTGAGCACTGCGTAGCCCGGCAATGCGCCAATCGCACCCGCCAGGTAGTGCGCCTTGTGGTAGCACTGGCTTGCCAACTCGCGCACGCCGCCATCACCGAGCATCGCCATCTGGATCGTCGCCATCAACGCATTCAACCCCTCGTTCGTGCAGATATTGGAGGTCGCACGCTCGCGGCGGATATGCTGCTCGCGCGTCTGCAAGGTGAGGACGTACCCTGTCCGCCCGGTCGTGTCCGTCGTCTGCCCGACCACCCGGCCCGGCATGAGGCGGACGAGCGACTGCTTGCAGGTCAGGACACCGAGATACGGGCCACCGAACGAGAGACCCGTACCGAAGCATTGCGCCTCACCGACCGCCACATCGGCACCGAACGCGCCCGGTGGCTTCAACATGCCGAGCGCGACGGGATAGCTGCTGACGATCAGGAGCGCGCCCACCGCGTGCGCGGCATCACCAAGTGCTTGAAGATCGTCGATCGTGCCGACAAACGAGGGATACTGCACGACGAGGCAGGCGGTCTCCTCATTGAGTGCGGCGCGGACATCAGCCACGGTCGTCGTGAGCGAACCATTATTGACGCACGCCACGGTTGCGAGTTCCACATCGAGCCCGCTCGTATAGGTCGCCATCACTTTGCGATAGGCGGGATGCACCGAATCGGCCACGACCACGCGCCGCCGCTTCGTGCTATTGATCGCCATCAGCGCCGCTTCCGCGAGCGCTGTCGCACCGTCATACATCGAAGCATTGGAAACTTCCATCCCATAGAGCTGAGTCATGAAGGTCTGAAACTCATAGATGACCTGCAAGGTGCCCTGGGAGACTTCCGGTTGATAGGGCGTGTAGGCGGTGTAGAACTCGCCCCGGAACGCCGTGTGTCGCACCGCAGCGGGCGTGAAGTGGTTATACGCACCCGCACCGAGGAAAGTCGGGTAGCGCACGGCGTCTGCGTTCTTCTCGGCAAGCGCCCCGAGTTCGCGCAGCGCCTCGATCTCAGAGAGCGCCTCCGGCAAGCGCAACTGCGGGAAGCGCAAATCGGCGGGCACCGCCTGCACGAGCGCCTCGAACGCCGGCACGCCAATCGCCTCAAGCATCTGCTGTCGTTCGGGATCCGTCGTCGGTACATAAGACATAGATCGCTCCTTAGGAAGCAATGAGCAACGAGCAATGAGCAATGCAAACGCCCTGCCTCATCTCTCGATACTCGATACTCGATACTCGTTACTTGTTACTCTTCCCTCATTGCTCATTGCTCGCTAGTGTGCCGTGAAGGCGGTGTAGGCATCGGCGTCCATAAGGGCATCGACGGCTGCCGGGTCGCTCACCCGCACTTTGATGATCCAGCCATCACCGTAGGGCGCGTTGTTGATGGATTCAGGGGCGGATTCGAGCGCAGCATTCACCTCGACGATCTCACCGGGCACCGGGCTGTAGACATCGGAGACCGCCTTGACGGACTCGACCACACCGAACCCGTCGCCGGAGGCCAGCGTCCGGCCGACACTCGGCAGTTCAACGAAGACGATGTCTCCCAGGGAGTCCTGGGCGTACGCAGTGATACCAATCGTCGCGACTTCGCCGTCCACGCGGACCCACTCATGTTCCTCGGAGTAGCGCAGGTCTGCCGGTGTCTCCATGCTATGCGTTTCCCTTCTCGGTCGGTTCGGGCCGACGATAGAACGGCGTGCGGACCTGTTCCGCAGCCACGGGCTGATTCCGGATCATGATGTCGAGCGGCTTGCCGATCCCCGCCACTGCGCGCGCGACGAGCGCGAGACCGAGGTTGGCATCGAGCGTCGGCGCGTAGCCGCCGCTGGTCACGTAGCCCACCGTCTCGCCATTGACGGCAACGGGATAATCCGCACGCGGGATGCCGCGCCCGACCATGCGGAAGCCGACGAGTCGCCGGGCCGGGCCGCCCGCCTCCTTGATCGCCGCGAGCGCCTCTCGTCCGACGAAATCGCCTTTGTCGAAGGCAACGGCCCAGGAGAGCGCCGCTTCGAGCGGGTTGATCTCCTCAGTCAGTTCGTGACCGTAGAGGGCCATCTTCGCTTCGAGGCGCAGCGTATCGCGCGCGCCGAGACCGATCGGGACGAGGCCATCCGCCGCCCCCACAGAAAGGAGGGTCCGCCAGAGGTCCACGACCGCACCAATCGGCGGATAGAGTTCGACGCCGTCCTCGCCAGTGTAGCCTGTCCGGCCCACAAGCGTCGGCGCGCCATGCACCGTCGCTTCGGTGACACCGAAACGCGGCAGCGCGTCTACATCGAGGCCGGTCAGTTTTTGGACGATGCCAATGGCGTGTGGCCCCTGCACTGCCAGCATTCCGACCGCATCGGAGAGGTTTTCCACCGTGCAGTTCATGCCCGTCGCGCGTTGCTGCTCCTGGAACCAGGCGACATCCTTGTCGGTATTCGATGCATTGAGGCAGATAAAGAAGCTGTCCGGCAGGCGATAGACGAAGATGTCGTCCACCGTACCGCCGCCGGGGCGACAGAGGATGCTGTATTGCGAGACGCCCGCTGGGATGCGGTTCAGGTCATTCGTCCCGACGTACTGGACGAAGCGTTCGGCCTCCGGCCCACTGATGCGTGCCTGCCCCATGTGCCCCAGATCGAATAAGCCCGCCGCCGCCCTGACCGCGCGATGCTCCTCGATGATGCCGGTGTACTGCACAGGCATGTCCCAGCCCCCGAACGGGATCATCCGCGCGCCCAGTCGTACGTGTTCCTCGTAAAGCGGCGTCCGCTTCGCCGTGTCTGTGCTCACTCCCCTGCCCATCCCCTCCGGCGTCATGGTGACGCATCGTCGTTGGTCGCACTGTCGAGGCATTGTGCGGTGGCATCCCCACTCCGTCAAGATCGGGGCAAACGACCATGTGCCGGAGGGCACACCATCCCAGCGGAGTATAGAATGCATGAAGTGAACGGGGCCGCACACGAAGGAGCATCAATGGCAAGGTACGACACATTACGCGAGCAGTTGCGCGCGGGGCCGGGCATCGCGCCCTCGATCCTGGCGGCCGATTTCGCCCATCTCGGCGACGCACTGGGGCAGGCCGAAGCGGCGGGCGCAGCATCAATTCACTTCGATGTCATGGATGGTCGCTTCGTGCCGAATATCTCGATCGGCCTGCCCGTCCTCGCATCGGTCCGTACGGCAACGATTTTGCCGATTGAGACACACTTGATGATCGTCGAACCGGAACGCTATGCGGAAAGCTTCGCCCATGCCGGTGCCGACATTGTCACGGTTCATGTCGAAGCGACGGCGCATCTCAATCGCGTCCTCACCGCCATCCGCGAGGCGGGCGCGGTGCCGGGGGTAACGCTCAACCCTGCGACACCACTCATTATGCTCGATGAGGTGCTACCGCTCGTCGGGCTTGTCCTCGTGATGAGTATCAATCCGGGGTTTGGCGGGCAAACCTATCTTCCGGCAAGCACCGCGCGCATCACGCGCCTCGCGGAGATGCGCGATGAGCGGGGCCTCGATTTCCTCATCGAAGTCGATGGCGGCATCAATCCGACGACGATTGCGACCGTCACGCAGGCAGGCTGCGATCTGATGGTCGCGGGCACCGCCGTCTACAACAGCCACGGCAGCGTTGTCCAGAACATCGCTGCCCTACGCGCGGCAATGCACTGATGCGTCGAAACCGGTTGAACCGCAAAGACGCAAAGAGCGCGAAGAACGCAAAGAATCGGAAAGAAGGGAAGAAATCCTTCCTTCTCTTTCTCCTTTGCGACCTTTGTCTCCTTTGCGTCTTTGTGATTCAACCGGTTTCCGTTGTGTCGTGCGCGTGGGCGCGGTGCCGGGAGAAGAAGAAGAGCGGGATGAGTGCGGCGAAGCAGACGATTGCCGCGACGACGAAGGTTTCCCGCAGGACGACTAAGGAGTAGTGTACGGTCTGCTCGGCGACGTACGTAAAGAGCCGCGTCTGGAAATCGCCATCCGTTTCATCGGTCATCTTCGTTGGCGCATTCGTTTGCAGGAGTGAACTGAGCCTGCCAACGCCCCACCCACTGAGTACCGACAGGCCAACCGTCATGCCAATCAGTCGCGTCACAACGACGAGACCGGAGGCGACGCCATAGAAGGCCCGGCGGACGGCGTTGATCGCCACCGAGGCGACGGGGGCGATGACGATGCCGAAGCCGAACCCCGCGAGGAGCAAGGTCGCGCTCATCGGCAGTGGGGCAATCGTGTCCGGCCAGAAGCGCATCAGCACCAGCCCGACGCCCGCAACGATGACGCCGAGCGAGGCAGTCGGTCGCGCGCTCCAGCGTCCGGTGAGGAGCCCACCGAGCACCGACCCGACGGCCATCATCAGCGTGAACGGCGTCAGGAGCGCCGCCCCCACGATGCTGGCGCGGTCCTGATCGGTTTCGACCAGCGACGCGAAGAGCGGCACATCGACCATCACGACGATCAGCGATGCGCCGACAAGCAGATTCGCGATCGTTGCGGCGGAAAAGACCGGTATCCGAAAGAGGGCAAGGGGGATGAGCGGCGCACGCGACCGGTGCTCCCAGAGGATGAACGCGACGAACGCCACCAACGCACCAACGAGGAGCGGCCATCGATACGCAGCCAGTGGGTTCGCGGAGCCGCCGAGTTGCCCGCCGCCCGTTCCAGCCTCCGAGCCGGACGAGAGCGCGAGATTGAGGCAGACTAATGTGGCGGAAAGCAGGAACGCGCCGAGCAGGTCGAGCCGCTCGCGCGTTGTATGCTGCCGCACGCCCCGCCACGTCACGAAGAGGACGCCCACGGTGACTGCGGTGATCGGCACATTGATCCAGAAGACGACGCGCCACGATCCCGTCAGGCCAAGTAGCGCAGCACCATACAGTGGCCCCAGCACCCAGCCCATCGTGTCAATCGCGCCGACGAGGCCGATCACCGCCGCCCGCCGTCGCGCGGGGAGGACATCGCCGACCAGCGCCATCGTCACGGGGACGAGCGCGCCACCGCCAAACCCCTGAATGGCCCGACCCGTCACCAACGCCGCCAACCCACCGGAGCGGGCGCTCAGGACGGAGCCGATCACGAAGATGACGAGCGCCGCCGCGAAGACGGGCCGCCGACCGAGGATGTCCGACACGCGGCCAAGGACGGGAATGGTTACCATATAGGCGAGCAGGTAGCCGGAAACGACCCAGACATAGCGATTGATGTCCGCCGTGTTGATCTGGAGGTCACTCACCATCTTGGGGAGCAGGGTCGCGATGACGGTCAGGTCCAGCGAACCGACGAAGACGGCGAGAAGCGCTGCCGCGAGAATCCAGCGCGCGCGCCCCTCCGGGATTTCGGTGTGCGGCGCATCGTGCGGATCATCCGTCGCGATTGGTGCCGCGCGCACACTCCCAGCCACGTCCGTCATCCTAACTGCCGAGGGTCGGCGCATCGATCTTGATGTTGTCGTTCTGTTTGGAGAGATCGAGCGTCCAGCGCGCCGTCGGTGTACCTGCGGCGACTGCGGCGGGCTGCTCGGAGAGAATCAACCGGACGACATCATTGTTCTTTGGCTCGACATAGAGATCGACATCGACCATATCGCCGCGCAGCGACGCACTGACGAGATCGTTGACCGCAGCCGTCGAGACGGGCGCGCGAATATGCTGCGTATCGACCCCATTGATCTTCACCGAGTCAACGGACTGCCAGCCCTGCACTTTACCGAGAATCGCCGAGACGCCGTGATCCGGATCGAAGACGATGCGCGGATCGTACGCGAACCCACTCGGCGCTTTTTCCCACTTGCCGGTAAGGATATTGGTGAGATAGGCATTGTCACCGATCTGGGCGAACTTCAGTTGGGCGTTCACGGGCCCGACTGCCGCTTTCGCCGTGAGTGACACCTTGTCCGGGCGTATCAGGTCGCCCTCTGCAGACTTCAGCTTCTCGGTGCGCAGTTTATCGAGATAGACATCCCCATCGATGCTGACGACAAAGTGCAGCGTATTCACCTGATCGAAGCGCATGTGGGCCTTATCGACCGTCGCCTGCGCCTTCGGGTCGGAGGCAGTGCCACTACTCGCCGCTGTGGGCGCGGTAGGCGTCGTTCCCGCTGTCGGCGCGGCGGAAACCGGGCTGCTTGTCGCGGTCGCCGGGATACCGGTGGCGAGCGGGGTCGGCGTCAGTGGGATAACGGTTGCCGGTGCGGCAGGTACGCTCGTCGCCACTGCCGCCGATGCATTTCCCGTCGTCGCGGCCGCCGTTGTCGCAACAGCCGTTGTCGCATTCGTCGTCACCGCAGCCGTCGTAGGGGTAGCCTTTTTCCCACCACACGCCGTGAGCGTGAGCGTAAGTACGAGAAATATCGAGAATGTCGCCGCCGGTATCGTAGTAAACCGGGACTTCAACGGGTGCCTCCTTCGATCGGTTTCGTCAGCATGCATCGCTGCGTCGTGCACCGATCCTGCATCATCGCATACGCGATCCAGTGTACCATGCAGGAACGTATCATCTTCCCTCTAGCAAACACCGCGCCGCGACAATCCATACACGCGCGGCACGGGGACGAAAGCCTCGCGATAGGCATCTTGCGCGCGACACCGCACATGCGTATACTGACGTCAGACGCGAAGGCGCGCGGGTGTAACTCAGTTGGTAGAGTGTCTGCTTCCCAAGCAGAATGTCGTCGGTTCGAGTCCGATCACCCGCTCCATTCCTTACCCTACAACGATTCTCCCTTTATATTTGTGATAGCGGCGTTATGCCACTGCGCCTTGCGACACGATACGTGCGTTTCTGTTCGCGGGAAGCTTTCGATGCCATTTCTGCCGAAACAGCGCAGACCCTGACCATTCAGAATGGTATCTGCTGGCGACCATCCATTTCTTGATATTAGTGCATCGTCACCGCCACCGTTTGACATTACTGTCGTATGGATCATTCACTTGACGAAAACAGAACAAATGTGCTACATCTATGGGTGTGGGGGGTGGGAAAGGAGTGCAGATCAACAACAGGAGGCGGATAGGGTGGTCGAGCGTGTGCCAGAACAGCGTATTCCCGCATCGCTCGCGGCGCTGCCATCGTCCGTCTTGCAACACCGCCTTGCGGATCCGGCGCTATCGCTCGCCGTACTCTCAACCGGCATTGCCCCACTTGACGTCTTCTCCGGTGGCCTGGCCCTCCGTCGTACCCACCTATTAACCGGCACCGACGGCACCGGTATGGCGTCGCTGCTGCATATCTGTCTCGCGGCGATTACCCGCACACACCCCGTTCTCTTGCTCGATGGCGCAAACCGCTTCCATCCCCCGGCAGCATGTGCCGCAGGCGTCCATTTGCCGCACCTCCTTTGGATACGCGAAATGGCTCCCGATCATCTCTGGCAGGCCACGACAATTGCGCTTCGGGATGCGGCCTGTCCGCTTGTGGTGCTGGACAGCGACGCTGCTCCTGCCGCCGCCACGTTGGATCGCTTGCGCCCGCTCGTCCGGCGTGGGTGCGCGCTCCTGTTTATTGTCCGTGACGAATGCCCTGCCGGTCTCGGTATTGATGGCGTGACGCTGCGCGTATCGCACACGGCGTGGAGAGATGCGGATGCACGCCCCGGATGCGGTGGTCGCACGCTCTCCGTCCATGCAACGGATCACCGGCGGGGGCAGACCATGACCTTCCCCCTCACCATCACCTTCCCGCAGCCGCTTCCTCCCTTGCACGCATTGACGCAGAAAGGCGGTCGGTATGGCACGCGCGCGGCGCGTCGCGGCGATCTGGATACCGGGGCTGCCCCTGCAATGCGCGGCGCGGGATGATGCGACGCTCCGCACGCATCCTGTCGCGATCACCGACGGACAAATTGTGCTCACGCGCAACCGGCGCGCGGTGGAGGCGGGGATCAGTGTGGGAATGCGCGTGGCAGAGGCCGTCACGCACGCAGCGGACGTCCTGCTCGTCCCCCACGACCCACAGGGAGTGCAAGCGATCTGGGATGCGGTGCTCGTCCAACTCGACGCGCTCGGCCCGGTCGTGGAGGATGCCGGGCTCGGTGAAGCCCTCGTGGACGTAAGCGGTGTCGATGGCAGCGAGCGGCTCCTGGTGCGCCGAACGCTCATCGCGCTCGGCTCGCTCCTGCAACTCACGGCCCGCGCTGCCATCGCGGACGGCCCGTTCGTCTCCGCACTCGCCGCGCACCGCATGGCGAAGGAAGGCGAGGCTGCAATCATCTCGCGCGGTACGAGCGCGGCCTTCCTCGCGCGGCAACCCGCGACGGCCTTACCGCTCCCCATGACGATGCAGCAGGAACTCGCCCTCCTCGGTATCGCCACCATCGGTAGCTACGCGGCGCTACGCCCCTCCGACGTGCAGCGGCGGTTTGGGCAGATCGGCATGGCGGCGCTCACGATTGCCATCGGGCAGGATGACCGCCCACTCGTCCCCCGCTCCCGCGAGTACCACGAAACCCGCACAGAGACATTCGAGCCTCCCGTTGAGGACAGCACCCCTGTCCTCTTCATCGTGAAGGCGTTACTGCACGAACACGCCTCCACTCTCCGGCGTGCGGGTATGGTGGCGCATGGGGTTGAACTGACGCTCACTTTCGAGGCTAGTGAACCACTCGTGATCGCGCAGCGATGGAGCGCGCCGACCATTCCCGGCCCCGCAGAACTGGACATCTTGCGACTCGCCCTCGATGCACGCGTGACCGCAACGTCGCGTGACGGCATCCCGCCCCGCATCACTGCCGTCACGCTCGCCCTCACCGAGTGCACGCCGGACGCAGGGGTGCAACTCCCATTGACGGGCGGCGGCACGATCCTGCGGCGGCAGGCAGTGGCGCGACTCCTGACACGGCTGCATATGCTGCTCGGTCCCGAAAGTGTCCGTGAGGCGATCCCCGTCGCGGCGCACCTGCCGGAAGCGGGCTGGATAACGCGCCCCTACATCGTGGAGCGGATCGGCACGCCAGTTCCCGACGCGATCACCCCACCACAGGGATCGACCCTGTCATCGATCCCCGGCTTCACGATCTACCGCCCGCCGCACGCGATTACCTTGACGTGGCAGTACGAGGCACCAGCCACCTTCATCCACGGCGCGACACATCGAGATATCATCAGCGCCCTTGGTCCATACATGGTGGACGGGGAGTGGTGGCATAGGGGCGCGTACATCCGCGCCTACTGGCTCCTGCTGGCGGCAGATCAGACACTCCATCTCGTCGCGGAAGATCGCCAAACCGGACTATGGACTCGATACGGGATATTTGACTAATGGACGGTCCGTTCATCCATCTCCAGGTCATTTCGTCATGTGCGTACCTATCCGCCGCAAGTAGCCCCGAAGCCCTCGTTTCCGCTGCCACTGCACAGGGGATGACGACGCTCGCCCTGACGGACGTCGCAAACCCTTACGGCGCACCGCGCTTCCATCGCGCCGCGGAGGCGGGCATCCGGCCGCTGCACGGCGTCGAAGTGACGACCACGACGGGTGACGCCCTCGTGCTGCTCGTGCGCGACGCGACGGGCTGGACAAACCTCTGCCGCCTCTGTACCACCGCCAACTTCGCGGGGACAAAGGGAAAACCCCAGCTCGATCCCTCCCTGCTCGGTCAGTTCGCGGAGGGTCTCACCGCCCTGCTCGCTGCCGCGAGGTCATGTGACGACGCGCCTGATGGCGGGCGACGCCGCTGGGCGCACGGGCCGCACTCGACGCACACCGCGCGTGCCTACGGCGAGCAGCCGTCTATCTCGCCCTCACCGACCACCGTACGACGCATGATGCGCTGCGCAATGCAACGGTGGCGGCGTGGGCGCGCGAGCAGGGCGCGCGACTGGTGGTAACGAACGCCGTCCGCATGGCAACGCCTGACGACCGCCCCCTGCTCGATATATTGACGTGCGTGCGGGAACATATCGACCCTCGCAGACGCAGGCGTGCGGCTCGCGCCGAACCGTGAGGCGTGGCTGAAACCGGCGGAGGAGATGACACGGCTCTTCGCGTGGTTGCCCCGCCGCCGTACGCAACACCCTGCACATTGCGGACGAATGCCAGTTTAGCCTGAACGAAATCGCCTTCCACGCCCCGCCCTTCCCGATCCCTGCCGGAGAATCGGCGTTCAGCCACCTGCACGCGCTCTGCCACGCCGGGGCGCGCGAGCGGTATCAGCCCTTCTCGCGCGAGGCGATGGATCAACTGACAAAGGAACTGGCACTGATCGAGCAGTTGGGCTACGCCGACTACTTTCTCTTTGTGGCGGACTCGCCCGCTTCGCCGATGAGCACGGCATCCTGATGCAAGGACGTGGCGCGGCGGCGAATTCGGTCGTCGCCTATGTGCTTGGCATTACGAATGTGGACCCACTCGCGCTACGGCCTGCTGTTCGAGCGCTTCTTGTCGGCGGAGCGCGCCAGCCCGCCCGACATTGACGTCGACATCGAGCACGAGCGGCGAGAAGAGGTGATTCAGTACGTCTATGAGCGGTGGGGGCGCGACCGCGCGGCATGGTCTGCAATGTGAATACCTTTCGCGGCCGCAGCGCCCTGATCGATGTCGGTAAGGCGCTCGGCATCCCGCAGGCCGGCTTCACCAGCTGACAAAGCGACACGGCCACAGCTCCGGCGCGCAACTGGCAGCGGGGCTGCAGACGGATGTGGCAGGCCAGGAAAATCCGCACCCTACACTGGCTCACGACACTAACGGCCGCCCTCGACGGCACACCCCGGCACGCCTCAATCCACAACGGCGGCATGGTCGTTACGGCACAACCGCTCGCCGAGTTGATCCCGCTGGAAAAAGCACGGATGCAAGGGCGGACGGTGACGATCTGGGACAAAGATGATCTCGAGAGTCTCGGGCTTCATCAAAACGGATCTGCTCGCGCTCGGCATGCTGACCTGTCTCCACCGCTGCTTTGACCTGATCCGAGCAACGGCGGGCACCGCGCTCACGCTCGACCGCATCCCGCTCGATGATCCGAGCGTCTACGATATGTTCTGCGCACGCGGACACGATGGGAGTCTTTCAGATCGAGTCCCGCGCACAGATGGCAACCCTGCCCCGTATGCAGCCACGCGAAGTTTTATGACCTCGTGATCGAAACCGCACTGATCCGCCCCGGCCCGATCCAGGGGGACGCGGTACATCCACTTATCCGCCGCCGGCAAGGGGCGCGAGGAGGTCACGTATCCGCACCCCGATCTCGCGCCCGTGCTAAAGCGCAGTTACGGCACGGTGCTCTATCAGGAGCAGGGCATGAGGGCCGCGATGGTCATCGCCGGATTCAGCGCAGGCGAAGCCGACCTGCTGCGCCGCGCGATGGGGTCGAAGCGAGCAGTGGAGGCGATGGCGGCCTTGAAAGCGCGATTCGTCACGGGTGGTCGCGCACGCGGATACACCGACGAGGTAATCCAGACCGTCTGGTCGATGATCCAGGGGTTCGCCCTCTATGGCTTCCCAGAGAGCCACGCAGTCGCCTTTGCACTCCTGATCGCCGTTTCGGGCTACCTGAAACGATATTATCCGGCGCAGTTCCTCGCGGGACTCCTCAACAGCCAGCCGATGGGTTTCTACTCGCCCGCCGCCCTGATCGCGGACGCAGAGCGGCACGGTGTCATTGTCCTGCCCCCCGACATCAACCGGAGCGGCTACGACCACGCTATGGAGCGAACGCCGGACGGTGCGTGGGCAGTGCGGCTTGGTTTGCGGATCGTCTCGGGCATCGGTGGCGCGGAGCGGGAACGGATCGAAGCGGCGGTAATGAGCAGGCCGTTTCAATCGTTTCCGGATGTGATACGACGGCTGCCACTTGCACGGGACACGCTGACGAATCTTGCGGCGGTAGGCGCATTCGGGTCACTCAGTCTCAC
Organism: uncultured Chloroflexia bacterium; assembly: GCA_963763655.1. Taxonomy (GTDB): domain Bacteria; phylum Chloroflexota; class Chloroflexia; order Thermomicrobiales; family JALYUS01; genus JALYUS01. The sequence goes on along the minus strand of CAVXPY010000042.1, from coordinate 90,558 downwards.
GCGACGGGACGCACTCTGGGCAATCGGTGTTGTGGAGGCGCGCGACGATCTGCTGCCTGATGCGCCGCTCGACATTCCCTCGTTGCCACCATTCACGGCGGAAGAAGAAGTGCGACTCGACTACGCATTGATTGGCTGCGCGCCGGGTGGCCGTCATTTGATGACTTTTTATCGCGCAAAGATGGAGGAGTGGAACGTCATCACCGCCCATGATCTTGCCGCCGTTCCGCATGGAGCATCGGTACGTGTTGGTGGCGTCGCGATGGTGCGGCAACGACCAGGGACGGCGAAGGGCGTGATGTTTCTCTCCCTCGAAGACGAAACAGGGACCGTCAATGTCGTGGTGATGCCGGACCTCTACCTGAAATCGCGCCAGACCTTGCGCCTCGCTTCCATGCTCGCGGTTGCGGGCGTCGTAGAGCGCGTGGACGGCGTAACGCACATTCATGCGAGCAGTGTGCATGCCTTTGGACAGCAAGAGGCAGCGAAGGGGCTTCTTTCAAAGCAGTTCGCGTGATCTCCCGCTGCCTGGCCGAGGGCACGACAAAGATATTTACAAAAAGTATAAATTTAGTGCCGTGCATGGGTGTTGTCGCTACCGGTGCCGTACGCTGCTGTCATGGTGTGGTCGGTTTACTATGCCCACCAAATTGAGAAGGCTTTTGCCACTCTTTGGCTTTTCCACTAGCTATATGCACAAATTACGATGTGTCCGCTTGACACTATGCGTATACTGAGAGGCAGATCGAACAGAGGAAGTCCGTGCAATTAGGTTCCCCTACCGACTGACGCTGTCGGTGAAATGGGCAGGTCTTGCACAGCGACTGAGCGAGTCGCTTGCCGTCTCCTTGTGTAGGTTCATTGTCGACCCAGGAGGGGTGAATGAAGCTGATACCGGCGGGCCGATCACCGTATCGTCTCACGCGACGCACATTTTTGACCACGGCGGGTGCCAGTGCCGCCGCAGCGATTCTCGCTGCCTGCGGCGGTAGCACCGCGACGGACACCCCCAAGCCTGCCGCGGCGACCACCGCGCCCAGTGCCGCCGCACCGACCACAGCCGCCGCAGCAACGACGGCCGCACCCACAACCGCTGCGGCAGCCTCCGCCGCGCCCGCTTCAGCCGCACCTGCTTCGGCTGCACCGGCAACGGCAGCGACAGCGGTCTCGGGTGCGTCCGCTGCGGCACCGACGACGGCGTCGGCTGCGGCCGTACAGGCGAAGCCGGGCGGCAAACTCGTGATCCGCTGGTGGACCGGCGACCCACCGGACCTCGATCCCTATCTGAATGTCACCTTCCGCGCCCAGGAGTTCGCAGGGTTTTTCTATAGCCGCCTCCTGAAGTATGACAACGGGCCGGGCATTGGCCCCAATGCCTATGTGCCGGTGCCCGATCTGGCCGAGAAATACGAAGTCTCCAAAGATGGCCTGACCTACACCTTCACCCTGCGCGCGAACGCGAAATGGCAGAATCTGCCGCCGCTGAGTGGGCGGGCAGTCACCGCCGATGATGTCGTCTGGTCGTTCAACCGTTTCAAGAAGGTCTCCACGCAGAACAGCTTCGGTATGGTCGCGGATGTGAAAGCGACCGATCCCCGCACCGTCGTCTTCACCCTCAATACCGTCTTCGCCCCGTTCGACTCCCTGATCGCCTCCCCCGCCCTCTACATCATGCCGCGCGAGGTGATCGAGGCCGATGGCGATGCTCGCAAGCGTGTGATCGGCAGCGGCCCCTTCATCTTCGACAAGTTCGACAAGGGCGTGCAAGTCGTCGCCAAACGCAACCCGGACTACTATTTCGCGGGCACGCCGTACGTCGATGAAGTGGACCTCCTGATCGTCCCCGAGGACGCGACCGCTGTCGCGAATATGCGCTCGAAACAGATCGACATCAATGGCATCTCGCAGAGCGACCGCAAGGCGCTTAAGTCCTCGAACCCCGAAATTCAGATGCTCGACTTCCCGCAGAACCTCATCTCCTTCATGTACTGGAAGCTGGACGCGCCGCCATTCAACGACATCCGCGTCCGCCAGGCGGTATCGCTCGCCCTCGACCGGGACGAGATGATCAGCGTCTTGTACGAGGGGCAAGGCTTTTACAACAATGCGGTGCCTGCCGGACTGCAAACCTGGTGGCTCGACCCACGCAGTGCGGATATGGGGCCGAACGCGAAATATTACAAACGCGATGTCGATGCCGCGAAGAAGCTCCTCGCCGACGCCGGGTTCGCGGGCGGGCTCAAGGTGCCGATGATTTCGAGCCTCAACGCCTACGGCAACACCTTCAACCAGGGCATCGAATTGGTCGTCAAGCAACTGAAGGACGCCGGTATCCAGGCGGATCTGCGCCCGCAGGACTATGCCGCTTATGTGGGCAGCACCTTCCTCGGCAAGTTTGATCCTGGCACGATGGTCTGGGGCCTCGAAACGCCGTACCCGGAGCCGAATGACTACCTCTACAACATGTACCACCCCAAGGGTGCGCGCAATCACGCCGGTGTCAACGACCCGAAACTGACGCCGATGATCGAGAAACAGGGGCAGACGCTTGATAAGGGCGAGCGCAAGAACCTGATCTTCGACATCCAACGCTACATCAGCGAGCAGCAATTCTATGTCATCGGCCCGGTCGGTCAAACGACCGTGGCAACGCAGCCCTGGGTGAAGAATTTCAATTACCAGAGCGACTATGCCCGCGGCGCAGAGTATGTGCCGAAGGTCTATCTCGATGGCAAGCCGAAATAGGCGGATGGTTACCTCACCCCCAACCCCCTCTCCACTTGATGGAGAGGGGGAGCGACCTTCGAGAGGTCATGGCATTCGGGGAACGCCACGGCAATTACCGTGAGGCCCCCCTCTCCACTTGATGGCTCCGTACGAGAGGGACCGGGGGTGAGGTTCCTGTCTGAAACAACGTAAGGACTGCCGTGCAACGCTATATCGTGCGACGATTACTCCTGACGATACCCGCGCTCCTTGGTGTGACCCTGATCGTCTCGGCGATGGTCCGTCTGTTGCCGGGGGATGCGGTCACACTCATGCTGCAGGATTATGGCGGCTCCGCGAAGGACGCGAACGACCTGCGGGATAAGCTCGGGCTCAGTCGGCCCTTTCCCGTGCAATATCTCAGTTGGCTCAAAGGGATGCTTCACGGCGACTTCGGCCGGTCGCTGCGCGATCAATCACCGATCGCGCACGACCTCGCCACCCATTTACCCGTGACGTTCGAGCTTGGCCTGCTTGGCCTGCTCATTTCGCTGGTGATCGCCATTCCGCTGGGTGTCTATTCGGCGGTCCGGCAGGACACGCTCTCCGACTACATCGCCCGGAGCGCGGCGATTGCCATGCTGGCAATCCCCGGTTTCTGGCTGGCGACGCTGGCGATCACCCTCCCCTCCATCTGGTTCAAGTGGACGCCGCCGCTGCGCTACACCAGTCTGCAATCGAGCCCGGCCACGAACCTCAAACAAATGATGCTCCCGGCGATCATCCTCGGCATCGGTCTGTCGGGTGGCATTATGCGGCTGACGCGCGCGCAGATGCTCGAAGTGTTGCGCCACGAATACATCCGCACGGCGCGCTCGAAAGGGTTGGGGGAGAGTTCCGTCATCTTCCGTCACGCGCTGCGGAACGCGCTCGTGCCGGTCGTCACGCTGATTGGGCTTCAGGTGACGGTTCTGATCAGCGGTGCGGTCGTGCTGGAGAGCGTGTTCGTGCTCCCCGGTATGGGCCGCTATTTGCTCGATGCCCTCAATAATCGGGACTATCCGGTGGTGCAGGCGATCGTCGTGCTCTTCGCGACGCTGATCATCCTCGTCAACCTTTTCGTCGATCTTCTCTATGCGTGGCTGGACCCGAGAATACGCTACACTTAAGCGGAGACTCCGTAGTAGCAGGCAGAAGCCTGCCTCCCCGGCAAAACAGCAGGCTAGAAAGCCTGCTACCACCAGAAAATGGCGGTACACGAGATAGGAGCAACCGTCCCATGCGAACCGAGCAACCGCAGAGTGCGTCCGCCGTTGGAGTGTGGCCGACCAAAACGGATACGCGCGCTCCCGTCCGCATGCTCGAAGCGATCTTGTCGTTCATGCGCCGCAAGCCGCTGGGAGCGGCGGGGGCGATCATTGTGCTGATCCTCATCATCACGGCGATCTTCGCCCAACAGATCGCGCCCTATGCCTATGATGCCGGTCGCGGGACGGATCGGTTTCAAGGCCCGTCGCTCCGTCATCTCCTGGGGACCGACAACCTCGGTCGCGATCTCTTCAGCCGCATCGTCTATGGTGCGCGCATCTCGGTCGCGGTCGGTTTCGGCGCGGTCTTCGTCGGTACGGGCCTCGCCACGGTGCTCGGTGTGCTCTCAGGGCACATCGGCGGTGTGTTCGATTTGATCCTCCAGCGGATTATCGACGCCTGGATCGCCTTTCCTGCCCTGGTCCTCCTCCTCTGCCTCGTGACGATCCTGACGACGCGCGCCACCGCCCCGATCACGTCGATTGCCATTGTCGCGGTCGCGCTCGGCCTCGTCGTGACCGGCAGTTCCTCGCGGATTGTGCGGAGCGCCGTCATCGGCATCCGCGATATGCCCTACATGGAAGCGGCGCGCTGTATCGGCTGCGACGACCGCCGCATCATCCTTCGCTATGTCCTCCCAAATGTGCTCGCACCGATCATGATCCTCGCGACGGTACAACTGGGTGGCGCGATCCTCGCGGAGTCCACCTTGAGCTTCCTCGGTTTCGGCGTCAAGCCACCGATGCCTGCCTGGGGCAGCATGTTGGCGGGCTCCGGTCGTCAGTACTTCCTCACCGCGCCCTGGCTGGCGATCTGGCCCGGACTGGCGATCAGCCTCGCCGTCTTCGGCTTCAACATGCTCGGCGATGCCCTGCGCGATGTGCTCGACCCGCGCCTGCGTGGCAGCCAATCGCGGTGATGACTACAGGTGAGCGGAATACGATCATCGTTGGCACAGGCTGAAGCCCATTCCACCGGTGGCATAGGCTTCAGCCTGTGCTCTCTTCTTCAATCCGACAATCTGTCCGCTTTACGCGCGCGATCAATCTCGTGTAGCATGGCTCCGCCGCGCTGATGCGGAGAAACGACAATTATGTAGGAGTAGTGTGTGCCACGCGGACTTGAAAATGCGATTATCGATTTCTGCAGAAACCTCTACGACAGTGTCGGCTGGCTCGGCGTCCTGATCGCGATGGCGATTGAGAGTGCGGCCATCCCGCTGCCGAGCGAAGTGATTATGCCGCTCGCGGGATGGTTCCTGATCCAGGACAAGGGGCATCCCGTCTGGTTTGTCGCTCATCGCCGGGTTGGTTGGCGCGCTCGGCTGTGTCGTCGGCTCGACAATCACGTACTGGATCGGTGCGACGGGCGGGCGACCGCTCCTGCTCAAGTACGGCAAATACGTCCTCATTTCGCCGCACCACATTGAACTCGCGGACAAGTGGTTCGCCGAAAAAGGCGAGGCGACGGCATTCTTCTCGCGCCTCCTGCCCGTCGTGCGGACCTTCATCTCCCTCCCGGCAGGGATCGCACGGATGAACTTCCCGCGCTTCATCCTCTACACATTCGCCGGGCTCGTTCATCTGGTGCGCCGCCGCTCGCGACCGGCGGCTATTACACGGGCACGCACTGGGACCGTCTCCGCAATGTGATGCGCCCCTTCGATTATCCGATTGCCGCGATTGTCGTCATTATTCTCGTGATCTTCTTTATCCGCGGTCGGCAAACGCGCGCCCGCGTACCCGCTGGAAGTGGGGGAATAAATGGCGACGACTCGACCCCGACGGCAGCCATCGGCAGCACGATGACGAACCTGCGCTGCACCTACTGCGGCGCGGAGTATGACGCGGACACGTTGCAGACGCTCTGCCCGAAGGATGGGCGCGTCCTCGCGCCGCAGTACGATCTCGCCCGCGCCGCTCGGACGATGACGAAAGAAGCGCTGAAAGACGCGTCGCGTCGATGTGGCGCTACACCGAGATCATGCCCGCGCGCGACCCCGCGCATGTCGTCACGCTCGGCGAGGGATGGACGCCGCTCCTGACGATGGCGGGGCTCGCGCCGCTCACGGGCCTGACGAATATCTGGGCGAAGGATGAGAGCCGCAACCCGACCGCGAGTTTCAAGGACCGCGGCCTCGGTGCGGCGATCACACGGGCACGCGAACTCGGTGTCACCGCCGTGGCGATCCCCTCGGCGGGCAACGCCGCCTCCGCGATGTCCGCGTTCGCGGCGCGCGCGGGCATGGAGGCGTTCGTCTTCATGCCGCAGGACACGCCGGACGCCATGAAAGCGGAGAGCGCGGCGTATGGCGCGCACGTCTTCCTCGTCGATGGCCTCATCAATGACTGCGGCGCGATCATCCGCCAGCAGAGTGCGGTCGCGCGGTTGGTTCGATGTCTCGACCCTCAAAGAGCCGTACCGCGCGGAAGGCAAGAAGACGCTCGGGCTCGAAATCGTCGAACAACTCGGCTGGCGCGTGCCGGATGTCATCATCTACCCGACCGGCGGCGGCACGGGCATCGTCGGCATGTGGAAGGCATTCGCGGAACTCGAGGCGATGGGACTGATCGGCCCGGAGCGACCGAAGATGGTCGTCGTCCAGGCTGAGGGTTGCGCGCCGATTGTCCGCGCCTTCGAGAATGGCGAGCGTCACGCCCCGCTCTGGGAAAACGCGCACACCCTCGCTCCCGGCATGCGCGTGCCGATCGCGGTCGGGGATTACCTGATCCTCGACGCGGTGCGCGAGAGCGGCGGAACATGCGTGACGGTGACGGATCGTGAGATGCTCGACCTCACGCCGAAGATCGCCGCCGCGACCGGCATCTGGCCCTGCCCGGAGGCTTCCAGCACGGTCGTCGCGGCGCGCGAAACTGCGCGAATCGGGTTGGCTGGCGGAAGATGACGAAGTCGTCTGCTTCTTCACCTCCGGCGGCCTGAAGCACCTCGACCTCGCGACCGATCCCGACCGGACCGATCCTCATGCCCGGCGACGCGAATATTGGCGCGATCATTGACGCCACACTCGTGGATGGCGGTAGGCATGGCGGAGCAACCGACCCTCTTCAGCCGGATCATCGCGGGCGACATTCCGGCGGACATCATCTATCGCGATGAGTACTGCGTCGCCTTTCGAGACATTCAGCCGCAGGCGCCCGTCCATCTCCTCATCGTGCCGGTTGAGCCGATCCCGTCGGTCGCCGATGTCGATCCGTCTCATGAGCAGATGCTCGGCCATCTGCTCGTCGTCGCCGCACGCCTCGGGCACGATTTCGGCGTGGCGGCATTCGGGATACCGCCTGATCGTCAATCATGGCGCGACGCGGGCCAGACGGTGCCGCATTTGCATGTGCACCTGCTCGGCGGACGGCCACTCGGCGCGCTCGTCGGCGATCGTGCGCGCATCGGCACATTGACGAATCGCGACCGAAAGTCCCTATACTCAGCAAACAATTCGCGGCGGGCACCGCGCGATACTTGCGTGCGCGCAACATGGCATTGGATGGGGGGTGACGGCGGTTGACCGAAGTTGTCGTCGGTGATAACGAAAGTTTCGAAGCAGCACTCAAGCGTTTCAACAAGAAGGTCCAGCAAGAGGGCATTCTCGCGGAGGCGCGGCGGCGTGAGCACTACGAAAAGCCAAGCGTGAAGCGGAAGAAGAAGGAAGCGGCGAGGCGGCGCAAGCTCTTGAAGAAGGCGCGCATCATCTAGTTTCCTTTTATCCTTACCGAGGAGCGGCGGGACCATGCCGGATTCGTCCCCGCCCACTGGGCCACGATCCCGATGCAGGTCGAAGCAGACCTCAAAGATGCGATGCGGGCGGGCGATACAGCCCGCCGCGATGCATTGCGCCTCCTGCGCGCCGCATTGAAGAATGCGGAGATCGAGCGGCGCGGGAGTGATGCCGGGCCGATGCAGGAAGCGATGTCCGCGCCGTGCTCCAGAAGCAAATCAAACAGCGCCGCGATAGCATCGACGCTCTTCCGACAGGGCGCGCGCGAAGACCTCGCGGCCAAAGAAGAATCTGAAATCGCCGTCTTCCAGGGGTACCTGCCCCAGGCGATGGACGCCTCCGCGATGCGAGACGCCGCAGAAAGCAGTAATTGCCCAGTCGGGCGCAACCGGCCCGAAAGACATGGGCAAAGTGATGCCTGCCCTCCTGGCGCGGGTTGGTGACCGCGCGGATCGGAGCGCGCTCGCGACAATCGTGCGCCAATTGCTCTCCGCGTAACGGCGCGCTCCGCCGCCCCGCCCTCGCATACGCCGCAGGACGCACCTCTATGAACGCACCCACACCACAACTCAACGAATTCCACAACGGTGCAAGCGAGGTCGAGGTGACGGCTGCGCCCTTCCGGCGCCCCCGCTTCAGCGGGGTGCTGCAGCGCGCGGATTGGCACTATCCGGCGGCGATGTCGGTAATCCTCGTTGCGGTCGTCGCCACGACGCTCCTCTGGCGCTACCAACCCGGCGCAATCGATTACAAAGTCGGCGAGGTCGCCAAGCAGACCGTCAAAGCGAACCGCACCGTCCAGTACGTCAGTGCCATTCGGACGAACGAGGCCAAACGCGCGGCTATCGAGGCCCCCGCAAATCTCGTCCTCGCCCAGGACCCACGCGTCGCCGATACGCAAGCACAGAAGCTCGAAGGGTTCATTACCGCTGTTGAGAGCGCCAGGCGCGATACCACGCTCGGCCCGGCGCAGTTTCGTGATCGCGTCATAACCGTTGCGCCAGCGGGATTTCCTGCGTATGACATTGACACGCTCTATCGCCTCGATGATTCCTCGCGCCTGCGCATCGAGAACGCCGCGCGCCAGACGCTCCGGACGACACTGACGGACCGGAAAGTGCCCGCAGGCGGGGAGACCGCCGCGCAACTGCAAATGAATGTGACGAGCGCGGACGCGCTCAGCGCGACGGAGAGCGGCGTCGCGCTCGACCTCGCCCGCGCCTACGTCGTCACCAATATGACAGAGAATCCGACCGAGACCCGCGCGCGGCAGCAGCAGGCCGCTGCGGCAGTGCCCGATGTCAAAGTGACGGTGCTGGAAAACGAGGTGATCGTCCGCGAGGGTGATCTCGTCACTCCGGACGCGGTCGAGAAGCTGGATTCACTGGGCCTCGGCGCCCCGAAGCTCTCCGTTCAGCGCATCATCGGCGTGCTCGGTCTGACGCGTCTCGCTCGTCGGGCTTCTCGCGCTCTTCCTCTGGAAGACGACGGCAGGGCGGTGGCGACGCAATCAGGCACTGCTGATCCTCTTTCGCGCTCATCACGCCCGTCGATCATCGCGCGCCTGTTGCTCTGCCGGGCACGCGGTGATACCCTATCTCTTCCCGGTCGCGGGTGCCTGCATGATCCTCGCCATGCTGCTCGATTCGAACTCGCGATCGCGTCGACTGTCTTTCTCGCGGTGATCTGCGCGTACCTCGCGGATCAGTCGCTCTCGCTCGGCGCGATGTATCCTCGTCACCGGGCTTGTCGGCGTGCTGCTCGCCGAGCGCGCGCAAACGACCGTCGCGTTCCTCTGGAGCGCGGCCGCGCATCGGCGTCGCGGGGATCGATCAGCGCGGTCAGTTGGCGCTCTGCTGACGCCGCCCGTGGATGCGCTCGGCATCGCGCAACGCGTCGGATTCGCCTTCCTCAATGGTATCCTGAGTGCGGGGATCGCCTTTATCGGCGTGACGCTGCTCGCGCGGCTCTTTGGGATCGTGACACCGTTCCAATTGCTCGAACTCGCCCACCCGCGCCAGCCGCTCCTCAAGCGCCTCGCCCAGGACGCGCCGGGGACGTACTACCACAGCATGATCGTCGGCAACCTCGCGGAAAAGGCGGTCGAGGAGATCGGCGGCGATCCCCTCCTGACGCGCGTCGCGGTCTTCTATCACGATATCGGCAAGTCGCTCCATCCCGCCTACTTCATCGAGAATCAGGCGAATATGCGCAATATCCACGACACGCTCGACCCGTATACCTCCGCGCGCGTCATCATCGCGCATGTGACGGACGGCATCGCGATGGCGGAGGAGGCGAACCTGCCCCGGCCGATCATTGACGTGATCGCCCAGCATCACGGCACGACCCGCACCGAAGTCTTCTATCAGAAGGCGAAGGAGCACGACGGGGACAGCCGTCGACGCCGCACTCTTCCGCTATCCCGGGCCCGATCCCACAGACGAAAGAAGCGGCGGTCGTCATGCTCGCCGATGCGACCGAGGCAGCGACCCGTGCCGCGAATCGGGCCGGGCGGCTCAATGTCGAGGCGAGCACCGCCGCCGAACGGTGATGTTGAAGCGGCGCGCACCGCAGCGATCCGCACGATTGTCGAGCGCATCGTTCAAGACCGGCTGAAGAACGGCCAACTCGCGGACGCACCGCTCACGCTCCGCGATCTCGATACCATCCAGCGCACCTTCGTCGCCGTCCTCGACGGCATGTACCATCCGCGCATTGACTATCCCGAACCCGTACAGCCTGCACCCACAACGGTCGAATCATCGGCAGTCGATCATCGTTCCCGCCGGGGCGACGCCCGAACCCGCAGCGGGCGTCGCCGAGCGAGGCGCATGATGGAGGAGCAAGACAATATCACCGTCGTGATCGAGAGCGCCGCTGCCGACGCGGCCGGTCTCGATCCGGCGTGGCTCGCGCGACTCCTCCGTTTCGGTCTCCGCGCAGCAGACGCACCGGCATCGGCAGTCACCCTCCTGATCACCGACGATGCGGGCATCCAAACGCTGCACCGTGATTTCCTCAACGATGACACACCGACCGATGTCCTCGCCTTTGCCGCCGAGAGTGAGGAAGATTTCCCCATCGAAGCGGGCTTCGGCAACTACCTGGGCGATATCGCGGTCTCGTGGGATACCGCAGCGATCCAGGGGCCGGAGGCCGACATGCCCGTCGAACGCGAGGTCGCCTTTCTCGCCCTCCACGGTCTCCTCCATCTTGCTCGGTGCAGACGATGCGACCGACGCGGAGCGCGCAGCGATGCATCGCCGCCAGCACGCCATCCTCACGCAGTTCCTCGCTGCGGGTGCGGACGCGCACTGAGTGCTGCGCATCCTCTTTCTCACGCCTCAGCCGCCCCATCCCACGCGGGCGGTGCAGCGATCCGCAATTGGCACCTCATCCACGCCGCCGCCGCTGCCGGTCACCAGTCACAGGTGCTGACTTTCGGGACGCACCCGCGCATAGGCGCTGCGTGGCCGGTTGAGTCGTTCCCCGTGCCGCCGCCACGCAGCGGGGCGCGCCGTGCACGCGATCTCGCCGCGCGCCGCGCAGCCGGACCTCGCCTTTCGCCTCCGATCAGCCGCGATGGAGGCACGCGTCCGCGCACTCATCGAGAGCGGCGCAGTCGATCTCGTGCAGGTTGAAGGACTGGAGATGTGGTCCAATCTGCCGAGAATGACGACCCGTACGATCTACGACGCGCACAACGCAGAAACGACCTTGCAGGCACGCATCGCCGCGCAGGCGTGGCCGATCGTCGACCTCGTGCGTGCCTCTATTCATCGCTCCAGACGCGCAAGCTGCGGCGCTACGAGGCCGCAGTCATCCGTCAGGCAGCGGCGACGCTTGCGGTGTCGGAGACAGACGCGACGCAGCTCGGCGCGCTGGCCGCTGACCGGCAGATCGATGTCGTCCCAATCGGGGTCGATACCGCGCACTACGCGCCCGATGCTCCGCTCGCCCAGTCGATTCGAGCCGTTCGATGCCGTCTTCACCGGCACGTCAATTACCACGCCAACGAAGACGCCGCCCTCTGGCTTTGCGCCGAGATCTGGCCGCGAATCCGCGCGGCGAAGCCGACCGCCCGCCTCGCCATCGTCGGTCGCAACCCCACCCCCCGCATTCGCCACTACGACGGCCTGGGCGGCATTTGCGTCACCGGCGCGGTGCCGGATGACCGCCCCTCCATGCGGGGTGCGGGCGTCTACCTCTTACCGATCCGTTTCGGCTCCGGGGTGCGCGTCAAGCTGCTGAATGCGATGAGCATGGGCTGCGCGGTCGTCGCGACCCCCGCCGCGTGCGAGGGCGTCACGGTCACCGCAGACACCGACCTGATCGTTGCGGACGCGCGCCCGGAACCCTATGCACAGGCAGTCGTCACGCTCCTGGGGGACGACGCACGGCGACGCGCGCTTGGCACGGCAGGGCGCCTACGAATGCGGGCGCAGTACGATTGGTCGATCTGCACGCCGAAGCTGATCGATGTGTACCGGCGGTTGGAGCACGGTCATGTCTAATCCATCATCGCTCGATGTCTCGCTCGTCTGCACTGTACTGAATGAAGCAGGCTCCGTCAGCACGTTGATGGCGAGCATCGCCGCACAGACGGTGCGCCCCCGCGAGGTAATCATCGTGGATGGCGGATCGCGCGATGGGACGCAATTGCATGTCGAATGGTGGCATGGTCGCCTCGGCTGTCCCCTTCGACTGATCGAGCGCGACGGGCGCGAATATCGCCGAAGGGCGCAACCTCGGCATCGCCGCGGCGCGTTTCCCGATCATCGCCATGACGGATGCCGGTGTTCGCCTCGATCCGCAGTGGCTGGAGGCGTTGATCCGTCCGCTCGCAGACGATGCCGTCGCAGTCAGCGCCGGGTTCTTTCTTCCCGATCCGCAGACGGTGTTCGAGGTGGCGATGGGCGCGACCGTGCTGCCCGCCGCCGAGGAGATTCGCATCGAGACGTTCCTGCCGTCCAGTCGCAGTATCGCCTTCCGCAAGCGCGCATGGGAGGCAGTCGGCGGCTATCCGGAGTGGTTGGATTACTGCGAAGACCTCGTCTTCGCCCTCGCCCTGCGCGCGCACGGCCTGCGCTTCACGCTCGCGCCGGAGGCGATCGCGCGCTTCCGCCCGCGCCGCACCCTGCGCGCCTTCTGGCATCAATACTTCCGGTATGCGCGCGGCGATGGCAAGGCAGCGCTCTGGACAAAGCGTCACGCGATCCGCTATGGGACGTATGGCGCACTCATTGCTCTTGTTGCCTCTGGGAAACGCGGCAAATGGCTCTGGCCCGCCGCGCTCGTCGCGATGATCGGCTACCTGCGCCGCCCATACAAGCGGCTCATCCCTCAACTCCCGAAGATGAGCACGCCCGCCCGCATCCGGGCGGTGCTCCTTGTACCGATCATCCGGGGCACCGGCGATTTCGCCAAAATGTGCGGCTACCCGGTCGGCGTCCTCTGGCGCGTGCGCACGCACGGCTGGCAATGGTCATGGCGCATGGCCGCGCCGCACACCGATGACGCCACCAAAGCCTCGGTAGAGGCAAGCGTCCCGCTTGCGACGTGCAAGCGGGACGCTTGCCTCTACCACTCCCTAGGCAGGTGCTTAACCCGCTTCACCACCCATTTCCTACGCTATGTGCGTCCCAGAAGGGCGAGGCGCAGGTACTCGACCGCCCAGAGCGCTGCGCGTCGGCGAATGTCGGTTGGGAGGGTGCGGTAACCGCGCGTCAGGTCCGTGACGATGCCGTTGACATCCGCCGCACAGGCGACCGTGCCATAGGTTGGGCTCCCCTGCACCACATCAACGGAAACGCCGAGGCCGTACGACGCACCGAAGAGGCGGCGGGCGCTCGTCGCCAATATCCGTGCACGTTCCGGCGAAGCAAGTTCGCCCGTGTCCTCAGAACCGGCCTCGTCGAGCAACGGTGCGGACATGCCCTCAATGGTGACTCCACCACGAAATGGCGACTCCGCCGACACATATGCCCCGAGCGCGCCCGTAATTACCCCACCTGTGCCTTGTTCGCAGACCGCGACTGTCTCGTGACGTGCCGCCGCGAGAGAGAGGACGGCTTCGGGGAGTCCGTCGTTGTCGTAGCCGTAGATATAGTCGCCGAGAATGCCTTCCGCCGCCGCGACAATCGGCTTGAGGAGCACCCATGCCTCATCTGTCGTGCGCGCCTTCGCCGTGATGCGGACATGCACGCCATCATCCTTGGCGTAGGTCGCGACCGTCGGGTTCGTGCCGTGGACGAGATCACCGAGCACCTCTTCGACCGAGGACTCACCGATGCCGATCGTGCGAATGTTCCGGCTGACAATCGCCGTTTCGGGCAGGTAGCTGCCGAGGCGGGGGATCGCTTCCTGCTCCCACATGCGCTTCATCTCGCGCGGGACGCCGGGCATCGCGACGATCAACTTGCCGTTCTTCTGCACGAACCAGCCGGGGGCGGTTCCGACCGGATTCGGGAGCGCTTGCGCAGAGGGGATCAACCATGCTTGCTTGCGGTTGCGCTCCGGCATATCGGCATTGCGGTTACGGAAGAAGGCCCGGATCATCTCGACCGTCGCTGCGTCCACCTGTGGCGTCTCACCGACGAGATCAGCAATCGATTCGCGCGTCAGGTCGTCTTCCGTCGGGCCGACGCCGCCGGTCGTGATGACGAGATCGGAGCGCTCCCACCCACGACGGAGCGTATCGACGACGCGGCCCCGGTTGTCACCGACCGCTGAGACATAGTAGAGGTCGATACCGAGGTCCGCGAGCGACTGTGCGAGATAGGTCGCGTTCGTATCGGTGATCTGACCAAGTAGCAGTTCCGTGCCAATGCTCACGATTTCCGCGCGCATCTCCGCCTCATTTCTCTCTCTACGACGAGTGCGGCGATTCCGCCTGGACCACCGCTAAATTCTCCTTGCGACACCGCCGCGATTATGCCGCGCCGGGAGGCGGATCGCAACGCCTGTGCCACCCAAACCACCGGACGTTGCGTTTGCGCCATGACCTGCGTACACTTCGGCAGATACACGACGGCCACTCGTGATGCGCCGCGAGATGCATGGAAGGAACAAATGCGATGACTCTGGAAGATTACCGCGGGAGACGGCGCGTCGTCGTGACCGGCATCGGTGTCATCAGTCCGGTGGGGCAGACCTCGGACGATGCCTGGCGCGCGATCCTTGCGGGGGAGAGCGGCGTCGGCCCGATCACGCTTTTCGATACGACGGGCATCGATGTGCGGATCGCGGCGGAAGTGAAAGGGTTCGACGCGGAAGGCCGTCTCGGCCGCAAGGAAGCCCGACGCGCGGACCGGTTCTGCCAGTTCGCCATTGCTGCCGCGCTGGACGCAGTGACCGACGCGAACCTGAATATGGACCAGGAAGACCCCGAACGAGTCGGCGTCCTCGTCGGCAGTGGCATTGGCGGTATCGGTAGCCTCTCCAATGCCGTGCAGACGCTATTGGAGCGCGGGCCGAACCGCGTCAGCCCCTTCCTGATCCCGATGCTGATTATCGATATGTCGAGCGGCCTCATATCCATGCGGCTCGGCGCGAAGGGGCCGAATCACTCGGTCGTCTCTGCCTGCACCACCGGAGCGCACGCGATTGGCGATGCCGCTGAGGTCATCCGGCGCGGAGATGCCGATGTGATGGTTGCGGGCGGCGCGGAAGCGTCGATTGTGCCCGTCGGCATCGTCGGCTTCGCGAACATGAAGGCATTGACGGCCCGCAACGAGGAGCCGACCCGCGCGAGCCGCCCCTTTGATGCCGACCGGGACGGCTTCGTCTGCGGCGAGGGCGCGGCTGTCGTCATTCTCGAATCGGCAGATCACGCGGTCGCACGGGGCGCGAAGATTCTCGGTGAACTGGTGGGCTACGGCAATGCTGCCGACGCCTATGACATGGTCCATCCTGCACCGGAAGGTGAGGGACTGGCGCGCGCCATGCGCCTCGCGCTCAAGGACGCGAATCTCGCGCCCCGCGACATCGGCTACGTCAACGCACATGGCACCTCGACACAACTCAACGACGCCCACGAAACGATGGCACTCAAGCATGTCTTTGGCGAGAGTGTCCCGCCGGTCAGTAGCACGAAGAGCATGACCGGGCATCTCCTCGGCGCAGCAGGCTCAATTGAGGCAGCATTCTCGATCTTCGCCTTGCGCGACAACATGCTCCCGCCGACGATCAACTACGAGACCCCCGACCCGGAATGCGACCTCGACTACGTGCCGAATACGCCGCGCTGTGCGACAATCACCTATGCGTTGTCGAATAATTCCGGATTTGGCGGCCATAACACCGGCCTGATTTTCGGCCGTTTCGAAGAATAGGGAGGCGAATGGGATGGGGAAAGAGACCGCGAAAGGCAAGCTGACACTCGTCAAGGACGATGCACCGGACGAGATGGACGTTGCCACCGCTGAGTTGGAGAGCGAAGAATCTGGCGACGATGAAGGGATCGAGATCGAACCGATTGCGCCGTGGTCAACCTGGCTCGATGGCAACCGGCAGACCCTGAAGGCCCTGCACGGTGATATGCAGTTCCTCATCAAGGGCGTGCCAGCGGCGGGGCTCAACTGGCAACCAGGTCCGAACACGAACTCGCTCTGGGCGATCACGCTCCACACGCTCGGCACGACGCTGCATCTCCTTTCCACGGCGGCGGACATCGAGCCACATTGGCAGAGTTGGCAGCGGGCCACCGAATTGGCATCCTCGGGCGACGATCCGGGCTTGCTCCTCGCGGCGATCCGCAATATGGACGATTTTCTCGACAAGGTCTTCTCCGTGCTCGAGGAAGAGACGCCGGGGACCGAGCGTGACTGGCTCGGCAAACCGAAACCGATCAGTTATCTCGTCGCGCACGCGCTGGAACATGCGGGTAGGCACGTCGGGCATATGGAACTGACGCGGCAACTCTGGGACCAGCGATCCAAGCGAGGGCGGTAGTCGTGGGCATCCCCGACACCTATCAGGTACCGGACGGGACGCTGCCGCTCCTCAGCGGCATTCTGGTGGCGATGGATTTCGCGCATCGGAATATGTGCGCCATCGTCGCGGATTTGCCGCCCGACGCGCTCTCCTGGAAGCCGGGCAACGCGATGTCCTCACTCGCGGGCATCATCGTTCATACGATGGCGGGCGAGGTTTACGGCTATCGACGCGCTGCGGGTGAGGCGGTCGAGTGGGATGACGCCGCCGATGATAAACTCTGGGAAAGCAACGTTGACAGTGCACGTGCCATCGCCTGCATCACCGAGGGTGATGCCGTGATGAAGCGCATCCTGCCAACGATGACCGTTGCGCGGATGAACGCTCAATTGACCGCGTGGGGCCAAGAAACGACGCAGAGCAGCGGCGAACTGATCGCCGACGCGGCCACGCATACAGCGATGCACTGGGGCCACATGCAAATGACGCGCCAACTCTGGGAGCAGGCGCACCCGGAGTTCGTCGGCACCTATACGCGCTGGTAAGTTCACAGACAAAACAGCGCGGCGGCCAGATCTGGCCGCCGCGCTCCCATTTTCTGACTACTGACTACTGCACGCTATACCCTAGTCGAGATATCCGCGCAGCTTGCGGCTATACGACGGGTGGCGGAGCTTGCGCAGCGCCTTCGCCTCGATCTGGCGGATGCGCTCGCGGGTGATACCGAACTCCTTGCCCACTTCTTCGAGCGTGCGGAACCGACCATCCTCAAGGCCGAAGCGAAGGATGATGATACGTCGCTCGCGCTCCGTGAGCTTGTGGAGGGCTTCGCCGATCTGCGACTTCAGCAGTTGCTGCGAGGCCAGTTCGAGCGGCGCGGGCGTCGAATCGTCCTCGATGAAGTCACCGAGGAAGGCATCTCCATCCTGCCCGACCGGCGCTTCGAGCGAGACCGGATGGCGGGAGACCTCCAATACCTGGCGGACCTTGTCTTCCGGCAGGTCCATCGCGCTGGCGATCTCCTCATGCGTCGGCTCACGCTCGTAGATCTGCTGGAGCCGGTGGCTCATCTTCTTCACACGGTTGATCGTCTCACCGACATGCACGGGCAGGCGGATCGTCCGGCTCTGATCCGAGATGGCACGGGTGATTGCCTGGCGAATCCACCACGTCGCGTACGTGCTGAACTTGTAGCCGCGCGTGTAGTCGAACTTATCGGTCGCCTTCATCAGGCCGATGTTGCCCTCCTGAATCAAGTCCAGGAAGGAGAGACCACGACCAACATACTTCTTCGCGACACTGACGACGAGGCGCAGGTTCGCGCGGATGAGGTGCTCGCGGGCATCTTCACCATCCTTGCGGTCGTACTCGAACTCCTCACGGTCTTCGGGCGTCAGCGTCAGGTCGGTCGCCAACCGTTCCTCTGCGGCAAGGCCACGCTCCATCCGCCGGGCAAGCCAGACCTCTTCCTGCATCGTCAAGAGGTCGGTCTCACCGATCTCCTGCAAATACAGACGCACGGAATCCGCCGCGATCTGCGCGGCCTGCTGGCTATCGAGGCGCTCGTCATCGACACGCTCGCTCCTGGCACGCGACGGGCGCGCGGGGGGGTCGGGCCGGACGATTGGTTCCTGCTCGACAATATCGATGCCTTGCTCGTAGAGCGTGGAGAAGAACTCGTCGAGACCTTCGATATCCTGCTCCGCATTCGGGAACGCCGCAATAATCTCGTCGTGGAGGAGGTACCCCTTCTGCTTGCCCTTTTCGATGAGGGTCATTGACATATACGTATCACCGCCCATGGCACAGATTGGCGCGCGCACGTCACCGCGCGCACGTCATCGAATGAACTGGTGCGCCAACTACGCTGTGACCACATACGCAGAGACGCTATGCAACACATGCGGAACATCGGACACTGCGTTTCACGCTGCCCGATCCCACGCATTCGCTTCCAAAGCATACCACCCAACCGGGAATATGTCGAGGTTTTTTCTCCGTCAGATAACGGAAATGTGGGTCGATCGGGTGTACATACACCTCGGACGGCCCCACGCGATATGCAACAAACTGCCCGCCCGCACAGTGTTTCACGAATGCTGCGCGGCTTCACCCGACGGAGGGAAAGACGAAACAACATCGCACGAATGACGATCCTACCAGTGCGCACGATGCACATGATGCGCGTGATATGAAACCAGAGAGGTCATTCGCCGTGGACTATCTCCTCGCCATCCTTCTTCCGCCGCTCGCAGTGCTCCTGAAAGGGAAGCCGCTGCAAGCGCTCCTGAACCTGCTCCTCACCCTCTGTTTCTACTTCCCCGGCATGATTCACGCGATCCTCGTCGTCAACAACGCCAATGCCGAAAGCGAAACAAGAAGCTGCTGCGCGCGATCAGGCAGGGCACATACGAATAGCCTCCGGTGGCGGCGGGCTTCAGCCTGCTATCGCAGCGCTGGACAGCAGGCTGAAGCCCGCCGCCACCAAACATCCTTGGACCCGGAGATCACAGAGAATCGGCGCAATGGAAAAGCGGCCCAGGACGGACCGCGATATGGCGGGAAATGGCGGAAGGGGCGGGATTCGAACCCGCGAGGGTTTTGACACCCTACGCGATTTCCAGTCGCGCGCACTAGGCCAAACTATGCGACCCTTCCCTGCTTCTATTGTTCGGCGACAGCCCGACGGAGGTGCGGCAGCGTGGCGGAGAGGGTGGGATTCGAACCCACGAAGGCTGTTACACCTTACTCGTTTTCGAGACGAGCTCATTCGGCCGCTCTGACACCTCTCCCTCCGGCGGTGTCGCCTGCGTGGATGATAGCAAATCGCCGCACTGCTTCGCAATTTCGCGCTGACCGTTCATGCGAGGCATCCTGCACGCCCTGGTATGGAGTATGCTACAGGTGCCCCCGTCCTTTGATTGGCGCCCGCCGCGTATTTGCGATCAGGAGTGAGCCACGATGCCCGAACACTCGCCGTACCCGCCCGATCAGCGACTATGCCCTCATCGGAGACTGCCATGCTGCCGCCCTCGTCTCGCGCACCGGCTCGGTCGATTGGTGCTGTATGCCCCGCTTCGACTCCGGCAGTTGCTTCGGTCGGCTCCTGGACTGGGAGCACGGCGGTTATTGCTCGATCCTCCCAACCGATGGCGGGCATACCTCATTCCGGCAATACATCGGTGATACGCTCGTCCTCGCAACGACCTTCCGCGCCGCGACCGGCGAGGCGACCCTCTATGACTGCTTCGCCATGCGAACCGGCGGCAAACTGGAACCCCGCCGCCAACTCCTACGCATCGTCGAAGGAGTGCGCGGTCACCTGACGTTGCACCTGCGCGTCGTCCCGCGCTTCGATTATGGCGCGCTGGAACCGTGGATGCGCCATGATGGGATGCAGCTCTTCAGTGCGATCGGGGGCAATGACGCACTCGTCATCCAGTCGGATGCCGAATTGACGCTCGTCAGATCGGCACGAACTGCACGCCACCATCACGGTACGGGCCGGGGAACGGGTGCGCACCGCGATCACCTACGAAGACCCCGCCACGCTCGACCGTGATCCGCCGCAGGTCATCCGCGCGCGCGGAACTCGATGACCGCATGGAAGAGACCCTGAAATGGTGGAACCGCTGGGCCGCGCAAGGCAAGTGCGAGGGCATCGATGGCTCCGCGATCCGCCGCTCCGCCATCACCCTTAAGGCGCTCACCAACGCGCCAACGGGCGCGATCATCGCGGCGCCGACGACCTCGCTCCCCGAATCACCCGGCGGCAGCCGGAACTGGGATTACCGCTATAGCTGGATCCGCGACTCATCCCTCAGTGTGCGCTCCCTGGCGGAGATTGACTGCGTGACGGAAGCAGACGGCTTCCGGCGGTTCATCCAGCGCTCCGCTGCCGGGAGCGCGGACAAGTTACAGATCATGTATGGCGTCGGTGGCGAGCGGCGGCTCACGGAACTGAACCTCGACTACCTGGATGGCTATCGCGGCGCGAAACCGGTGCGCATCGGCAACGCCGCCTCCGATCAGGTGCAACTCGACGCCTACGGCGAACTGCTCGACCTCTCCTGGCACTGGCATCAGCGGGGCAGTTCGCCGGACGACGATTACTGGCGCTTCCTCCTCGATCTCGTGGACACCGCTGCGGCGCGATGGAACGAGAAGGATCGCGGTATCTGGGAATCGCGCGGCGAACCGCAGCACTTCGTGCACTCGAAGGTGATGTGCTGGGCCGCCCTGGACCGGGGCATTCGGCTCGCGGAGGAATGCCTGCGCCAGGCACCGCTCCGACGCTGGAAAAAGGTGCGTAGCGAGATTCGCGCCGCCATCGAGAAGGAGGGCTATGATGAGGAGCGGGGCATCTTCGTGCAGGCGTTCGGTTCCTCGGCGCTCGACAGCGCGCTCTTGCTCCTGCCGACCGTCGATTTCGTCGCGTGGGATGATCCGCGTATGATTCGCACCACCGACGCGATCCGCGAGAATCTGGATGACCACGGTATGCTCCTGCGCTACCGCATCACTGACACAGACGACGGGCTGCGCGGCATCGAGGGCACCTTTCTCGCCTGCTCGTTCTGGCTGGCGGAGTGCCTCGCCCACCAAGGCCGCACCGATGAAGCGCGCGACATATTCGACCGCGTCGCCTCGACAAGCAATGACCTCGGCCTCTTCGCGGAGGAGTTCGACACGCATTCGGGCGAAATGCTCGGCAACTTTCCCCAGGGCCTGACGCATCTCTCGCACATTGCGGCAGCCGTCGCCCTCGCGGAGGCGATACGCTACGACGTACCCACGACGGACTACGCAACAACACCGCGCACCGGACGGCCATTTTCCCCGCACTGAGCGCGCCAAAGTCCCCGGTGGCGATGGGCTGATGAACCTTAACGACTCAATCGGGTAATTGCGGGTGGCGGCGGGCTTCAGCCTGCCGCACCTGGCGCAGGCTAAAGCCCGCGCCCACCATCACCCAATCAAGTTGTTAATGTTCATCAGCCTGCAACCGCAAGGGACAACAGGCTGAAGCCCGCCGCCATCACACAGGAGTAATTTCCGGAAACTGCCTTACGCTACCGGCACCCGCGGCACAAAAGTCGTCGTTGTCATGAACTGCTGGTCCTTATAGGAGACGAAAACCTCGATGGTCGCGGTGCGGCCGGGTATCGCCTTGTTGATGATGCGCTGGCAACTCATGACACCATCGGGGCCACTCGGCCCGAACGAGCAGGAGACGTTCGCGCCGTTCAGGTGCCAGGTCGTATCCATCACTGCACCCGCGACACCCTTCCCGTTAGTGGTGAGCGTCGCCGTCACCGTGACAATCGTATCGGTCGTCGGCTTTGCCGGTGAGGTCGTCGCGGTCAACTGATAGTTGTCGGTTCCGCTCACGGCAGGCGTCGTGGCGGCAGGAGACGTTGACGGCGCGGGCACGACGGGTGCGGGCGAAGCGGCAGTGGCCCCGGCGGCCTGCGCGTCGTAGCGCCACTGATGATAATGCTGGCCGATATTGCCCATCTCGACCTGGAACGCGGCCGGGTTCGACGCGGTATAGGTGAGGACGCGCCGCTCGAAGACCTGAATGAGCACACTGTGCGGCTGTCCGCCCACCTTGACGGTCGCAAAGAACGGCTCCGCAATCGCGTAGCCGACATTCGTCAGGCCCACCTTCTCCCGGTAGTCCGCGAACGTCTTCGCTACATTGTGCCCTGTCGTCGCATCAAAGGCGGAGAGAGTGGTTGAGGCATCCCCTTGCGCCCCGCCGCTCGTCGGATCACCGGAGGCAGAGAGCGTCACGGACACGCCTTTACCGACCTGGTTCGCGGTCATCGCCAAGAGCGTGTTCGCCTTGGTCGCGAGTGTGGCATAGGTTGGCCCCGTGTTGTCCGGGTCACCGGCGATGGGGATCGATGGCTGCGCCTTCGGTTGGAAGGCGGTATCACCGATCTGCATCTTGCCCGTCACCATCTCCGTCGCGAGGAGTCCACTCGTCACGGTGCCAGTCGTCGGGTTCGTCAGTTCCATCCGCCCCTTGTCGAAATACTGGACGAGGCGGTAACCATCCTGCCCGGCGTTACTGCTGCCCGCGTATTGCTCGCTCATGCCGTTCGTCGCATTGGCGACCGGCCCCCAGAAGTTGGGCGTGCTTGCCTCTCCCGTTTTCCATTGCGTCTCGAACGCGGCATTCGCAAAACCGGATGCCGCCGAGACCGACAACCCTGCCGAGATGAGACCGAACACCAAAGCCCCAAGAATCAGCCGCCCAACGATACGCATGTCCACTGCACACCACCATAAGTTCACACCCCGACGTCCGACACGTCACTCGTCAACCGTCGCGATTATACAGGCGATGGGGCAAACCCGATTGAACCACAGGGGACGCAGAGAGGGAGAAGAATTGAGCGCAGAGAGCACAGAGGACGCAGAGAACGCAGAGAAGAGAAATAGGGAACCATTCTCTGTGTCCTCTGCGTCCTCTGCGTCCTCTGCGCTCTCTGCGTTACTACCCTTCGTTGGTTCCTTTGTGCCTCGTTCCTATCGCCCTGTAGGTGGTGGGACTACGCCGCTGCCTGTGCTATCCGGCGCGCGGGTGGTTGGTGATGGCGCAATGGGCGGCGAGTAGGTAAACGCGCCGTTCGCGGTGTAACTGCCACCGGTTGGTCCCGTGGTCGTTACCGTCACGGCGACCGCGCCCGCAGCGTGTGGCGGTGTGACACAGGTCAGACTGGTGCCACCACCATTCACCTGCACCGACGAACATGCCTGGCCGCCGACGCTCACGCTCGCACCTTGCAAGTTCGCTCCCGAGATCGTGACGGTCGTTCCACCCGTCGTCGGGCCATTATTCGGCACGACACCGGTGAGAACGTGCCCACTTGACGTGATACTCGGACCGAACACCGTTACGCTCGTGCTGCTCGTCAGGCTCGTATTGGGCACATCGGTGGCAATCACGGTCGTAACCCCGACGCTATTGAAGGTGGCGGAGAAGGTATGCACCCCGTGATCGGCGGGGATGAAGGTATAGTCCGGCGGCAAGATCGCTTGCGTATCGGAACTCGTGAACCGTACCGTTCCCGCATACTCCGTCACCGTCACACCATTGCTATCGAGCGCGCTGAGCGTAAAGGGCTGCGGGCTGCCGTTCGGGACGCTCCCGGCGATCGCAAACCCGAAATGGTTCACCGGGCCGGGGATAGAAATCCGCCACATCCCGCGTCCGTGTGTGGCGGCAAAGAGCGTCGTCTGCGCCTTGTCCATGAACAAGCCGAGGACCGAGACATTGGGCAGGCCCGCGACAAGGGCGTTCCATGTCGCGCCATTATTGGTGGAGATGTAGACGCCGATGTCGGTGCCGACGACGAGGGTGGGGCCGCTGGCGCTCGGATAGGTGACAATCGCGGTCGTCGGGATATTCGGCAGGTTGCCGGTGATGTCCTGCCACAAGACGCCCGCATTGGTTGTCTTGAAGACATGATGGCTGCCGCTTGCGCTAAAGCTACCGACCGTCGCGTAGGCGGTATTCGCGTCAGTGCTATCGACCGCGATCGCCGTAATGAATCCCGTCGAAGGCGGGGGCAGCCCGGTCGAACGGTCGGCCCACGTCGCGCACGGAGTGCAATTGGGGCGGTTGCCATCGGTCGTCACCCAGACATGCGAATTGGGGAGCCCGGCGTAGAGTGTCGCGCTGTTCGATGGTGCGATGGCGACCGACGAGACGTAGAAACCAAAGAACTGCGCGCCAACACCGGAAACACTTTTATGCCACGTGGTGCCGCCATTGGTGGTCTCGCAGACGATACCACCGCCACCAAAGATCACGTGGTTGCTGTTTTGGGGGTCCATGACGAACGGCGCAATGAATAATGTGCCGTTACAAGGACCGTTCGGTGTTGGGATAGGCAGCACCTGATCCGTCCAGGTGATCGCCGTTCCCGCGCCCGCGTTTGTCGTCTTCGTAATCGCGCCGAACTGAGACTCGGCAAACTCGATGTTCGGGTCCGTCTTATCGATGGCGACGAAGCCGCCATCACCACCGAGAATCGAGTTCCAGAGGCTGGTCGCGGCGGAGGTGCTGCGCGACGTGCCGTTATCTTGCGCGCCACCGGAGATGACCGGCGTCGCCAGGAAGTTGCTCGCCGAATCACCCGCGTAGTACTGCGTCGTATTGATGCCGTGGTTGAGACTCGTCCATACCGTCGCCGCGCCGACGCCGACCGTCGGGTTGGCCGCCTTGAAGATGCCACCGTCATTAGCAGCGTAGAGCGCGCCGCCTTTGACGACGAGGGCGTGCTGGTCCGGATGAATAGTCAGCGCCAAGGGAGGCGCGAGGGGATACCCCGGCGTGGTGTTGTACGCCCACGTCACCCCGCCATCGGTGGAGCGGACAATGAAGACGCCCCCCGCATAGACGATGTTCGCGTTCGCGGGATCGACGACGAGACAGGTGTCATAGTTGCCTTGACCGCCACCACCGCCATTGAAGTAATTCGGTGGCTGCGTCGTCGGAAGCCAGTTGGTCGCCCCACCATCGATTGTCTTGAACATCCCGTTCGGTGTGAAGAGGTTATCTGCACTGTTCGCAATCGACAGATAGAGGGTGAGCGGGGTGCTCGGTGCCATCGCGAGTTGAGCGCGCCCCCAGCTCGTCGCTGCGGGCAAGCCGCCGCTAATCGCGCTGAATGCGCCCCCGGTAGACTTGTATATCCCGGCGTACGCATGGCCCGTATCGGCCTCACTGAGTACGACGTAGACATTGACGCCGTCCACAGCGATAGAGGTCACGCGAGCGGTCGGGGTGCCGCCATTCACCGCGACCAGCGTCCAGTTCGCGCCACCGTTGGTTGACTTATACAATCCTTTCGTCGTGCCCGCCCAGACCGTCGCGCCATTCGCGTACAGCGCGCCGATACCGACGGAGGTGGCGGAATAGGTACCAAACCCCGGCAGACCCGTGCCGACCAATGTCCAGGTCGCGCCGCCGTCCGTCGTCTTCAAGACGCCGACACCGAAATACGCTTCGCCGTTGAATCCGCTCAGGAAGGCATAGTTGGTCTCACCGGTGCCGACATAGAGCGTCTGATCTGATGTATCTGCCGCATCGAGGGCGAGCGCCCCGACCGCGAGCGACTGCTGATTGTCCGTGAGGGGCACCCATGAGGCACCGTCATCGGTACTTTTCCAGACGCCCCCGTCCGCCGTCCCCAGATAGAGCAGCCCCGCGACATGGGGCGCGACGATGAGCGCTGTCCCACGACCGGAGACGAGTCCACTTGAGAAGTCCTGAGAATTCACGGTGTCGCTATTTAGCGCTGCGGGGCCAAGCGGCTGCCAATTGCCGCTCGGCGCGCCGAGCGCCTGCCCGGTTGGTGCCGATGGCCGCGCACTGAGGGTCGTTGTCGGTGGCAGCACCGACGTGGTGGGAACGGAATTCGCCTGTTGCACGGCGTCCGCCCGGGCAAGACCCGGAGACGTGCCCGCCGGTGCCTGGCGCATGGAGGCGAAATACTCGTCCTGTGCCTGATGATTGCCGGGGATGGCAGGGCCCGCAGACGGAGTACTGCCTGAACCTGCACCGGGTGGTGATACCGCCGCACCAGGCGCATCAGCCCCGACAGGCAGCGCTGATGTAAGTGAGAAAAGCAGTGCCGAAGCACCGAACGAAATGGCGATGATCGCCCGCAAGACACGCTGACCGATGTGAATGCGTAACTTTCCCATAGCACTCCCCCTCCTCATCACCCCACGTCAATGGACCCTGGCATAAGCGATTGACGATAGCAGCGGTACGGTTGTCACACTCTGCCACGCACAATTTCGCTCAACTCGGAAAATCCAATGATCTTGAGTATACAGGATTGAGCCAGGGGAAACAATGCGGTCATACCACCTTCTCAAGCAGAGAGAGCGATCGGAAATTCATGAGATCACTCCCCTCATTTCCACGAAGAGACTCAGTGGCGGCACGATCATCGATGGTGACCATAAACTCGCGTTCAACGGCTCTCCTGCCCAAAGGGCACCCGCTCGCTGCTCACTTGTAGTAGCCGGTCACGTCGAGGATGTAGTCGCACGCCGAGAGGTTGAAGACATTCAGTGCTCCATGCCCACCAACACTCGTGAGCGCCACGGCGAAGCTGTTCGCTACCGCTCCCGTCACGGTGGCAGGTCCGAAGTTGATGTTCGAGACCGTCGGTTGCGTGCCGCCCGGCCAAACCGTGAGAAACGAGCCGAGCGGGATACCTGCTGCGCCAACCACGGTGAGGTTGCCGACGATAGCCGTCGCCGTGTCCGGGATCTGTAGTGCCGCATTGCCGCTCTGGCCATTGCGCCCGGTCATCGGGAAAGTGTGGGTGGTGCCAGCGGGTACCGGGCCTTGCAGCCCACCGAGGTTGATGCGGGTATCAACGAAGCGTTCGGGGGTAGGCAGGAAGGTGAGCGTCGGACCGGCAGCCGGGCCGGTCGCGGTGCTGGCAATCGTGATCGTGTTGCCTGCCTCGGTGAGCGTGACATTGGACCCGGCAGCGAGGGTAACAGCGCCGGTAGCGGTACCGCCCGGTGCGGTGATGCTCGTGACACCGCTCGCAGCAGCCGGAGTGCTAAGATTTAACCCAGGTACCGGGCGAACCGCCAACCGTGCAATAAAAGAGCGTGCCCGCGTTGTCAACGTAGAGTTCACCTGTCGTATGTGCGCCCGTCGTAGGGTGCCCGGTGCCACTGGCGGCCGGGACGAGATGAAGAGGTGCGAGACCGCCATCGAACTGCCCGCCGTAACCGACCGCAGACGCACCCAGGACGCCGATAGCACCGGCGCCAACGGACTGGTTGCTGCCATGCAGGCTGACGCTATTTGGAGCAGTGACCGTGTTCGGCAGTTCTCCCTTGATGGCGGTATTCGCCGTGCCGCTACCCCCGGCGGAGGAAATCGTCCCATACACGCCAATGCCGGTGTCCGATTTCCCGACGACGCCAAGGAAGCTCGCCGAGCGACCTTGCACGCCGATCGCGAGGTCGGCCAGCCCGCGCCCGAAAACACCGGTCGCGCCAATACCGAACGTGTCTCCAAGCACGGCAGCGCCCTGGATCAGCCCTGGCGGTGCATGAGTGATCCCGTGTATTGCCAGGGCAGTGGCCGATACCATGTTCGTGTTCTCGATGGTCCACAGCGCGTTCGAGTCCGACACCGCGTAGGTGCCGGGAACCGAGAACGGATCCACCGCTGCCACTGGCTGGGCGGTATGCTCCGCGACGATCCCCGCGACGACTGCCCCCGCCGCCGCGAGGATGCCCCGCCGCTTCAATTTCTTACCCGCGCCCGCTTCATCGATGCGTTTATCCGCCTGCCGTTGCTCCACCATAGTGTCCCTCCCCGTATGCGTACGTGAATTGATCCCACGAGGATACCATCAAAAGTCACGCCACCCGCGCAGCGCGCACAGACAAGAAATACTCCAATAACGGGGAGATATCGGGGAGATTACGAGACGTCTCTTCGCTGAGCCACTTCTCTCGGTTTCTGCTTATGCCACCTCACGACGATATTCATCTCGGCATGGGATAGTGATGTGGGTGATCCGCATAGGACTGTCGCAAGGCGAGATGTGCTTGTCGAGACTCTTCGCGCTGCTCAGCCTGCAAAAGTATTCTCTCTACTGCGGTGATGTCTTCGGTCAGTTGCTGCATTGCACTCGTCGCATACGAACACAACCGCTCAACATCATTCGAATCTCCGTGACGCCGCCGAAGTTGTGCGAGGGCGAGCGTCGCCACGGTCAGATGCGTACGCATATCAATGAGGGCCTGCGGTTCTTGGGGAGTATTTTCCATTTCGCACCATCCTGCCACTCTGAGGGACTCGAACCCTACGCTACAGGTGATAAGGCACGATAGATGCCATGATGATTTTTCTCTTCACGCGACAAGTTTGTATCACGCCGTGTGAGTGCGCTGAGAGGGTGCCGTTCCGGGCGCAACCTCCTCTCGCGCCGGACACAAAAGGGTACACAGCCCTCGTGTCCAAGCTACTGCTCGTTACCTTCTTCAGCGTTCGTTATCCCTTTCTCAATTCCCGCAACCTCAGAAGGTGCATCCGGCAGATGGATGAGTAGGGCGTCAAGCTTCGCATGAATCGCCTGTTCGCTGTAGTGTCCCGCGACGAGGATGACGCTCGACATGGCGATCGCGAGAATCGCGAGGAAGAGCGTAAAGGCGAGGAACCACTGATTGTTCCAGTGCGTCAGTATCCCGGCGACCAGCCACGCAACCCAGAAAAGCTGTGTGACAATGAAGCCAATCGGAATCTGAAGGAAATGTGCGATGACGTGCAAGGCACGGGTTGCCCGCACACGCTGCGTATCCATGCCCTGCGTCACGTCCTATCCCTTCTGATTGCGTACTCACGTTTCATCCAGCGGCTCGCCACGATCCCAATCCCGTTGCGGCGACGGCTTCTGCTCGTGACGTAGGAGGCGGACCTTGACACCCGTATGAGCGCGATACTCTTCCTGCCCGCGCTCTACCGCCTGTTCTCGTGTCTCAAAGGGTCCATGCTGCCAATATCTCGCACGCTGAAAGGATGTGCCCGGTGGACGCCATACCAATGTGTACCACCCGACATCCATAATCGTCATCGTGCGCTCATTGTCCATATCTGTTCTCTTCGGCGGTCGCTGGCTCGTGTGTTCGTCATTGATTCCATCGGAGATGGCACGCAGTTCTTCATCGTCGATAAACAATCGACGCTCCACGATAGCGAGGTAGTCCCCGATGCGTCGAACGCGATCTGTGAATGCACGATCCTGAAACAACGATGTAAGTTCGGCGACAGCGCGATCATACAATGCATCGGCTTCAGTTTCTTCTATAGTGTGTTGCTGCATTGCCCGGTTTAGCTCGTACATGGTCGTATGCCAGTCGATAGCGCTGAGGTCAGAATCTACCGGGGCAGCATCTCTCATCGTCGGGAGCCAAACGGTCGAATCACCGAGTAGATAATATTCGGCAAACGCGCCCGCAAGGCCCGCTCGCATCCGGACGTAGGCACGGCGCACGCCTTCATGGCGAGTCTCAATGCGTATCCGCCAACCATCCGGGATAACGTGAGGGTTCTTTGCATCGAGGACAACGCCGACATTCATGCCCTCTTCCAGTTGCCAGACCGCAACCTGTGCCGCTTCGTGGTAGGCCGTTGCGCGGTCAAAGACAGGCATGATATCCCTTCAATTTGGTTTCGTCCGTTGCGGACTCTTGGCGCGATGCATGTATGGCTTCCTCGCTTCACGTACGCCTCACCACGAAGCGAAGGCAGAACCTTTGTGTTCACTCTGTAATCGCCCCATGGTGAGGCTTTGGCGTCGGTCTGTGGATTCTGAAACCATAGGCCGACTCTTTTCTGTTACGTGTGGACGACCGCCGCTCCGAAAAGAGCAGCATTGAGGAGACATGTGAGAATATCTATTGTCTCTGTTCTGTACGGTTCCTCTGTGAACCAGACGAAAGGACCGTAGGCAGTCGAGTTTACATCATTGTGCCCCGAACGGACCGACTAGCTGTCTCGCCATTGCCCGGTATCAGCGTCAGATAGCGGGAGTGGCTGTCGAACCGATGTCCCGCTCTCCGCGTATCCCCGGCAGCGCCGACTCCATCAGGGCGTTCAGTGCCAGGCCGTACGCCAGCCAGCGTACGGTCTCTACCGCGACCAGCACCTCCTGCCGCCGTGTCTCCCCGCCCCCCTCCCGTATCTCAGCAAGTGGGTAAACAACCAACAGCACAAGCAGCAGGGGCGGCAGAGTGAACAGCGCCACGCGGGCGAGGTTCGGCAGACGATGCAGATCGAAGATGTGATAGAGGACACCGAAGAAACTTGCTGCCGTCAGGAACACTGGCCAACCGAGGAGGAGCCGCCAGCCGCTCCCCACGCCCGTCGAGGCGAGTACCCCCGCGTATCCAGAGAGTCGAAAGGCAAAACGCAGGAAACCAACTACTCCGTTGGTTGCCAGCAGCGCCATCACCCCTGCCAGCGTGCCCAGCACGACTGCCCGCTCCGCTCGCAACGCCCCCCGCGCCTCCCTGGCAACATACACGAGGACGGCAAGAGCGGCGAAGGAGCAGAGGGCGGCGACGGGTAGTGAAAGTCGCTCGAAGGCAGAGAGGGCAGCGGGTCCGACAAAGATGCCGACCATCGTGAAGGCGAGAATGTAGACGAAGCCGCCGAGGGCGAGGGCAGGAAAGAAGACTCCGTACGGCTCACCGAGCACGCCAGCGGCGATGGGGGTGATAACACGAAGACCAGGGATAAGGCGGCCTGCGGCGACGGAAAGGAAGCCGTGACGGGCGAGCCGCGCCTCGACCGTACCGAGTCGCTGGGGGGTGAGGTGGATGAAGCGGCCATACCGTTCCACGAAAGGTCGCCCGACGCGACGGCTGGCGGCGAAGAGGCCGGAAGCGCCGGCGATGGTGGCAAGTGTCATGACGAGAAGGACGATCCAGAGATGCTGACGATGCTGGGCGACCTCAACCCCGGCGAGGAGCATCATCAGGTCGGAGGGGACGGGGCTAGGGACGCCGAGTTCCTCGACGAAGATCAGGGCGGCGATGACGAGGAGGGTATGGGCGGCGAGGAGCGAATGGAAAGTGTCGCCGAGTGCGGTCGCGAAAATGGTCAAGCCGATGCTCCCTCAGTCAGTCCGATGCGCGCCCGTTGACGCTGCGCCCAAACACCTCGCACGAACGTGGCCGAGAAAACCGCTGTCGGTTATCGCGTCCTTATGGCTGCACTTTCCCAATCAGTCGTAACGCCTACAGCCGTGTAGTCGAAGCGCTCAGGCTCATACTCGCGAATCCTCACCACATCCACGACAGACTCAAACGACGATTTGGCGAGTACAGGAAGCTCGTCAATAGGCAAGTAGTCAAACCGCCTGTGAAGTAATGATGAAGCAATGGCCCCGGACAAGAAAACCGCCCTTGCGAGCGGCACCAGTTTTACTGTTATAACATGGGAGAAGTGGTACGCCCGACAGGACTCGAACCTGTGGCCTTTTGGTCCGCAACCAAACGCTCTATCCACTGAGCTACGGGCGCGCGTGCCGACGGAGAGTATGACACAGGCGGCGTGCGCTGTCAACGCGACGATGTTGAGACTGGCGGGTAGGCAGGGATTCGAACCCTGGGAACGCGTTAGCGCTCACTCGCTTAGCAGGCGAGCCCGATCGACCACTCCGGCACCTACCCATATTCGACTGACTGGCGGAGAGGGTGGGATTCGAACCCACGGGGCTCATCACCCGGCTGTTTTCAAGACAGCTGCCATCAACCGCTCGGCCACCTCTCCACGCATGTGGCACGTTGCAGTATGCCGCACGAGGGCCGAATTCGCAAGAGCGGGAAGTAGGCAGTAGACAGTAGCAGAGATTCAGACAGTGAGGCATCGCGATGACGACGAGCGATGTGCCAGATGGGTCGCCTTATTTCCGTCTACTGCGTACTGTCTACCGCCTACTGCCTACTGCTCCGGCTCGATCCGCTCCATGCCGCGCATGTAGGGGCGGATCACTTCCGGGATCGTGATCGTGCCGTCCGCGTTCTGGTAGTTCTCCATGATGGCGATCATCAGACGCGGCAGCGCCAGACCCGACCGTTCAGCGTGTGGGCATATTCGGGCCGCGCGCCCGGCTCGCGCCGGAAGCGGATGTTTGCACGCCGTGCCTGGAAATCCGTGAAGTTCCCGCACGAGGAGACTTCCAGCCACTCATCACAGCCCGGCGCCCACGCTTCAATGTCGAACTTCTCCGCCGCAACGAAGGAGAGGTCGCCTGTGCACATCTGGAGGATGCGATACGGGATGCCCAGATCGCGCAGGATCACTTCCGCGTGCTCAATCAGCGTGAAGAGCGCCGCCTTCGAGTCTTCGGGCCTCTCGATGCGCACCATCTCGACTTTGTCGAACTGATGGACGCGCTTGATGCCCCGCGTATCCCGCCCCGCCGAGAACTGCTCACGCCGGAAGTTGGTCGAACTCGCGGTGAGCAGGATCGGCAAGTCGCTGCCGTCGAGGATTTCTTCGCGGTGGAAGTTCGTGAGCGGCACTTCGGCGGTCGGGATGAGGTACTTGTCCGGTTCCTCCGCGATGCTGTAGAGATTGTCGGTGAACTTCGGCAGGTTGCCGGTGCCAACCAGCATCTCGCGATGGACCAGATAGGGCGGAAAAATCTCCCTGTAGCCCTGATCGACATGGACATCGAGCATCCATTGGACGAGGGCGCGCTGGAGCCGCGCCCCCGCGCCGATCAGCACGTATCCGCGCGAGCCCGCGAGCCGGACGCCGCGCACCAAATCGAGGATGCCGAGGGCGGGAGCCGAGATCCCAATGCGCCTTCGGCGCGAAATCGAACACGCGCGGCGTGCCCTCGATCCGCACGACGATGTTCTCGGCGTCGTCCTTGCCGACGGGCACATCGGGATCGGGCAGGTTGGGAATGTCCAGCATCACCGCATCGAGTGCCGCCTTCGCGGCATCGACCTGCGCTTCGAGCGCGGCGCTTCGTTCACCGACCATGCGACTCCGCTCGATGAGCGCCTGCCGTGCAGCGACATCGTGTGTGCGGCTCACCTCTTTGGAGAGCGCATTCCGCTCTGTCTGCAACTCCTGCAACTCGTTTTGCAGATCGCGCCATTGCTCGTCGAGCTGACGCGCGGTGTCAACCATCGCGGGATCGGCATAGAGCTTCTCGAGTTGACCTTTGACAAAATCCGGCTGGTCGCGGATCAGCCGCAAATCGAGCATCACATTCTCTTTCTCTGCTGCGGGCAGCCAGTGACCACCCGGCGAATCCAGGCGGTCAGTATCGCATAGGATCGCACGCCGTGTGTCAGGAGGCAGCCGCGAACGATTCCGCGCCGGGAATGAAGGGCAACCAGTCGGCCCGCGGTCGCTCCGCGAGGCGGCGCTGAATCGCGTAGTACGCGCCCGCGTGCGGCTCGAAGGGCGGGCGACGCAGGCGCATCCGCGCCTCATCCGGCGTGTTCCCCCCCTTGCGGTGGTTGCACTCCTTGCAGGCGGAGACGAGATTTTCCCAGGTGTGATTCCCACCGCGTGACTTCGGCATGACGTGATCGATCGTCAGGTCGTGCGACGAGCGTCCGCAGTACTGGCAGGTGTAGTGGTCACGAAGGAAGACTTCTCGGCGGGTCAGTTTGACGCGGGGTCGGGGGCGTCGGACGAGGTAGACCATACGGACAACGGAGGGGATGGTATACGAACGCACTGAGGTACGTAAGTGCACGTCCGATTCTTCCTGCAACACCTCCGCCTTCCCGCCCAAGACGAGGACGAGTGCGCGGCGCGCGTTGCAGATATGTAAGGGCTCATAGTTCTGGTTCAGAACGAGGACTGCTGTGTCCATGAGCGGCGATGCTCCTCTGGGATCGATACCGATGCGCCATGCTGCACCTGGGTCGCACTCCCGCCGCAGTTGTCGTGTAACGCACACAGTGTACCGTCACATCGCCGCAATTGACAAGGGTTTCTGCTCGGAGTAGTCAGTGGGAGGGGATGCGACGCCGCACGTCCGCTGACTACTGACTACTGACTACCGTCTACTGTCTACTGCTCCCCAGCGTAGACGCTTTGCGTCGTGGGAAGTAAAATACAGAGTGTGGCGGTCGTCTATGCAAACGGTCGGTGCGGGTCGCGGTATTGTGAGGGTAATGCGTGGGTAATTTCACCTGGTTATTGATCGTCCCGATTCTGGCAGTGCTGGTCACCGTCCATGAGTTCGGGCATTTTTTTGCGGCACGGTTTTTCGGCGTCGCAGTCGAGGAATTCGGCATCGGCCTGCCGCCGCGCATTATCGGGCGCAAATGGAGGGGCACGCTCTGGTCGCTCAATGCGATCCCGCTCGGCGGCTTCGCGCGCATGAAGGACGAGAACACGAGCGGCGATGCGGACGACTCCTTTCAGACCAAGCCCGCCTATGCGCGCGCGATCATTCTCATCGCGGGGATCGTCTTCAACTTCATCTTCGCCGCGTTGCTCTTCGCCTTCATCTTCGCCGTCCATGGCGCACCGAGCGACAAGGAGAAAGTGCTCGTCGGCGATGTCGTCGCCGGGACGCCCGCGCAGCAAGCCGGATGGCAAGTCGAGCGACCAGTTCGTCCGCGTCGGCGCGGCCGACATCACCTCGCAGCAGGACCTCTCCGAACGCCATCGACGCCGCCGACCGGGAACCCCGTGCAGGTCGACCTTGCTGCGTGACGGTCAGACGGTCACGACGACGGTGACGCCACGTCCGCCCGCGGCAGACGACCCGAGGGGCAGGGTGCGACGGGCATCACGCGTCGCGGCGCAAGGCGATCGTCGCGCGCGAGCCGTCTGGCGGGCCGATTCCCGCACGGCTTCGGCGAGATGTTCCGGGGCATCGGCGATATTTTCGGCGGCCTCGTGCGCCTCGTGCGGGGCAGCCAACCGGGCGGCGTCAGCAATGTCACCGGCCCGATTGGCATCGCGCAGGTCGTCGGTGAGGTCGTGCAGCAGGCGACGATCCCGGTCTGGGTCGTCGTCCTCAATCTCACCG
The DNA here is from genome assembly GCA_963763655.1 of uncultured Chloroflexia bacterium. Lineage (GTDB taxonomy): Bacteria > Chloroflexota > Chloroflexia > Thermomicrobiales > JALYUS01 > JALYUS01. The sequence continues at coordinate 55,299 of CAVXPY010000042.1, read as the reverse complement.
CATTCATCTCGATCAACCTCGGCATCCTCAATCTCCTGCCGATCCCCGCGCTCGATGGCGGGCGGCTTGCTCTTCGTCGCTCATCGAGTGGGTGCGGCGCGGCAAGCGCGTCCCGCCGGAGCGCGAGGGAATGGTCCATCTGATCGGCATGGCGGTTCTGCTCACCATCTTCGTCCTCGTCGCCTTCGTCGATATTCAGCGGATTGCTCGACGGTCGTTCGATTTTGCCGCGCTAAGCCGCGTCACCATGAGGAGCGAATCGTGCTCGAAACCATTGTCCCCCTCTCGAACCGGCGCTTCACCCGCCCGATCTTCCTCAATGATCGCAAGGGCAACACCATCCAGATCGGCGGCGGCGCGCCCATCGTCGTCCAGTCCATGTGCTCGACCGACACGAGCGACAAAGAGACGACGATCAAGCAGATCTACGACCTCGCGACCAACGGCTGCGAAGTCGTCCGCGTCGCCGTGCCGGACAAAGAGGCGGCGGCGGTGATGCCGGAAATCGTCGCGCGCTCGCCCGTGCCGATCGTCGCGGACATCCATTTCCATTATCAGATGGCGATTGCCGCGCTGAATGCGGGCGTCGCGAAACTGCGCCTCAATCCCGGCAATATCCGCAAGCGGTCGCAGGTCGAGGAAGTCGTCAAGCTCGCGCAGGCGAAAGGCGTGCCGATCCGCATCGGCGTCAATCACGGCTCACTGCCGCCCGTCCAGCCCGGGCCAGGAAACGATGACCGACCCGGAGCGGATGGTGGATGTCGCCTTCGGGCATATCCGCATCCTCGAAGAACTCGACTTCCGCGACATCTGCATCTCGCTCAAGGCGTTCGATGTGCCGACGATGGTCGCCGCCTATCGCCTGATGGCGGAGCGATGCGACTACCCGCTCCATCTCGGCGTCACCGAAGCGGGCACGGCGCGCGCCGGTTCGATCCGCTCGGCGGTCGGCATGGGCATCCTGCTCCATGAGGGGATCGGCGACACGATCCGCATCTCGCTCGCCGATGATCCGGTCGAAGAGGTCTACACCGCGTACGAAATCCTCAAGAGCCTCGACCTGCGCCAGAAGGGGACGACGCTCGTTGCCTGCCCTTCCTGCGGGCGGGTCGAGATCGACGTACTCAAGCTCGCAGCGCAGGTGGATGAGTACATCAAGAATATCCAGACGCCGATCAAGGTCGCGGTGATGGGCTGCGTCGTCAATGGCCCCGGCGAGGCGCGCGATGCCGATGTCGGCGTCGCCGGCGGGCGCGATAAGGGCGTCATCTTCCGCCACGGCGAGATCGTCCGCACCGTCCCGGAACCCGACCTCTTCCGCGCGATCTGCGAGGAGATTGACACCGTCGTCCGCGAGCGCGAGGCGGAGAACGCCGCAGAACTCGTCCCAGCGGATTGAGATTGCGTTCTGCGATGACGCCGCGTGTAGAGCCATAGCGCAGAACAGATAGACAGATGAAGAATCCTCTCCGGTTCTCTGCGATCGTAGCGTATCTGCGTTATCGCTCCCATCGTTGCGGACTTGCATCCGTTATCGGCGATGAGTGGAGTGCAGATGGGGATTGAACACGACCGATTCTGCTCGATCTTGCCGACAGAATGGCGCGGCCCGCGCATCATCCTGCGCCGCTGGCGTGATGAGGATGCGCAGCCGCTCTTCGATGCGATCATCGAATCGCGCGAGCATATCCGTCGCGTGGCTGCCGTGGGCCGACAGCTACCACGAGCGTCGACGATGCGGTTGAGTTCGTTCGCCGTCACTCCGGCCATTGGGTCGCTGCATGAGCATGTCGGCATCGGCATCTTCGCTCGCGCGATGGCAGGCATCTCGGTGGCGTCGGGCTCACCATGTCACGATAGCCACGATACCGGTCCTTCGAGATTGGCTACTGGCTGCGCCAGTCCGCCGAAGGGCACGGCTACATGAGCGAGGCGGTCCGACTGTCACCACACTTCGCTTCGACAGAGTTGGGCGCAGAACGGGTCATGATCCGTGCGATGCGCGCAATGCGCGCAGCAAGGCGTGTCGCGGAACGGCTCGGCTTCCGTCTTCGAGGGACGCCACGCGGCATGATTCGCTCGGCGCGGACGGCGACGATTCGCGATACGCTCGTCTTCGCGATGATCCCCGAAGATTTCGCACGCATGCGCGCGATCGCGTGGGAGGATCATAGTCCGTGGCGACACTCTCCGTCTCCACGATGTGGGGCGCGCAGGGGCGTATGCCGATCTCGGCGACATGGTGGATGGCGTGCGGGCGGCAGGCGGCGAGCGGATCGAAATCAACTACATGCCGACGCGCGCGCAACTCGAGCAACTGCTCGCCCGCCCCGATCTCGTCGTCTCCAGCGTCCACAATATCTGCCCGCGCCCGACCGACGCGACGCGGCAATCGCATCCCCGACCCGTCACTCGTCGCCGCCGACGACGCCGAGCGCGCGCATGCTGTCGCGCTCGACGAAAGCGACGATGGACCTCGCGCGCCGGCTCGGCGCGGACGCGATTGTCGTCCATGCCGGTGAACTCGTCGTCGCTCCCGGATGACGAAAAGCGCCTTGACGATCTCTTCCGCGCGGGAGCAGGCGGAGACGCGACGAATTCGCGACCGCTACGCGAGCGGATCGTCACCGCGCGCCGCGCCGTCGCCGGCCCGCGCGCTGGAACGGCTGATCGCAGAGCCTGCGCGATCTCGTCCCGTACGCGGAAGCAACCGGCGTCCGGCTCGGCCTGGAATCCCGGCAGGATTATCGCGACATCCCGATTCTGGATGACTGCGACACGATCTTCGGCAGCAATCGCTTCGCCGATGCTCGGCTACTGGCACGACACGGGCCACGCCGCAGCGGCAGGCGAATCTCGGCTACACGCCGCATGAGGCGTGGCTGCAAAAACTCGGTCACCGGCTCGTCGGCTTCCATCTGCATGATTGCATCGGGCTGCGCGATCATCTGATCCCGGGTCGTGGTCGCGTGGATTTCGCAATGGTTGTATCCTACCTGCGGGCAGATACGGTACCCGCGTGCGAATTCGACTACTACGAGGAAGTCGCGGATATCCGGGAAGGATTGGATTACCTCCGTGCCGTCGGGTTCGAGCAGGGAGGCGCGCACGCGTGAAGTTGATTATCCAGATCCCGTGCTTCAACGAGGAAGAGACGCTGCCGGCAGTCCTCGCGGACCTGCCGAACGCGTTGCCCGGCATTGACGAGATTCAAGTCGTCGTCATTGATGACGGCAGTACCGATCGGACCGCCACCTCGCGACGATGCTCGGCGCGTACGTCGTCCGGCATACCGGCAATAAGGGGCTGGCCGCCGCCTTCCAGACGGGCCTCGATGCCTGCCTCGACCCTCGGCGCGGACATCATCGTCAATACCGACGGCGATCATCAGTATTCCGGCGGCGACATTCCCGCCCTCATCACACCGATCCTCGATGGCGACTGCGATATGGTGGTCGGCGACCGCCAAACGCAGGACGTCGCGCACTTCAGCCCGCTCAAGAAGCGGCTGCAGGCGGTCGGCTCATGGACGATGCGCCGCCTGAGCGGCACGACGATTCCCGACGCGCCGAGCGGCTTCCGCGCCCTCTCGCGCGAGGCGGCGATGCGCCTCAATGTCGTGACGCGCTACACCTACACCCTCGAAACGATCATCCAGGCGGGCAAGAAGAACCTCAGCGTGCGCAGTGTGCCGATCTCGACCCGCCCGACGCGCCCCTCGCGGCTCTTCCCGAATGTCTGGAGCTACGTCAAGCGCTCCGCCGCGACGATGCTGCGGATCTGGGCGATGTATGAACCGCTCAAGACCTTCGCGCTCTTCGCGACGCTCTTTCTCCTGATCGGTGCGCGCGCTCGTCGGCCGGTTCTTCTATTTCTATCTCGTCATCGGCGAGAAGGGCACGCGGCACATTCAATCGCTGATTATCGCGCTCATCTTCTCGATGATCGGCGCGGTGCTCTTCGCGGTCGCCCTCCTTGCGGACCTGACCGCGAATAATCGTCGGCTGATCGAAGACAATCTTTATCGCACGAAGAAACTGCAATACCTGCTCTCCGCGCAGGCCGCAAAAATGGGGAACCGCCCCAGAGTCCTGCTCGCCGAATCTCGTCGAACCCGATCCACTGACAGAATATCACGCGCCACCGCGATTGAATCGCACGATACGCAGATCGGGAAGGGAGTTGCCGGTGCCACTGCACGACACGCTCTTTGTCAATGGAACCGTCGTGACGATGAACCCCGTGCATCCGGAGGCGGAGGCCGTCCTCGTTCGGGGCGACCGGGTCGTCGCGGTCGGGCAGGCGGGCGATATGCACGCCCTCGCCGCACCCGGCGCGCGGGTCGTGGACCTCGCCGGGCAGACGCTGCTCCCCGGCTTCAACGAGGCGCACAACCACATGCTGCATTTCGGCCGTCGCCTCGGGCCAGGTCGATTGCCGCGCGCCCGGCTGCGGCACGATCCCGGAACTGCAACGGCGGGTCGCGGAACGCGCCGCCGAGACGCCGGGTGGGGCGATGGGTGCTCGGTCGGGGCTACGACGACCAATCATTCGCCGAGCGGCGGCATCCGACCCGCTACGATCTCGATGCCGTCGCGCCCGATCATCCGGTCGTCATCACCAATGCGTCGGGTCATCTCTGCGTCGCCAACACGCGCGCCCTCGCGCTTGCGGGCATCACGGATGAAACCGAACCGCCGGAAGGCGGCGGCATCGTCCATGATGCGAACGGATCGCCGACCGGGCTGCTGCTCGAAACCGCGCAAGAACTCGTGACCCAGCTGATCCCCGAACCGACCGAGGATGATCTCGTCGAAGCGCTGGGCCGCTGTGCGCAGCGCTACCTCGCCGCCGGGATCACAAGCAGCGCGGACGCGAGTGTGCACACGAATACGCAGTTTCGGCGCATTCCAGCGGGCAGCCGCGAGCGGCATCAATCCCCTGCGCACGACGCTGATGCTGCGGGAAAACCTGCTCCCCCATCTCGCAGAGATCGGCATCCGAACCGGCTTCGGTAATGACCGGCTCCGCTGTGGCCCGATCAAGCTCTTCATCGATGGCAGCCTGATTGGCCGCACGGCGGCAGTTACCGAACCGTTCCGCCACGATCCCGACCCGAACAATCTCGGTCTGACGATGATGAGCGAAGAGGTCTTCCAGGGATATGTAATGGATGCCCACGCGGCGGGCTGGCAGATCGCGGTGCATGCCATCGGCGATCGCGGCATCGCAATGGTCCTCGATGCCTACGAGCGCGCGCTTGCCGCCCATCCCGCGCGCCGGACCACCGGCACCGCATCGAGCACTGCGGCATCCTCCGGCCCGATCTGATTGCGCGCATCGCGGCGCTCGGCGTTCGTCGTCGTCACGCAGCCGATCTTCATCACGGAATATGGGGACTCCTTCATCCGCCATCTCGGTGAGGAGCGCGCCGCCCTCACCTACCCCTTCTGGTCCCTGCTCAATGCCGGCATTCCGATGGTCTTCAGTTCCGATAGCCCGGTATCCGCCTACGAACCCCTGAAGAGCATCGAAGTCTCCGTCACCGAGCGCACCGGCTCCGGCGCGGAATACGCCCCCGCCGAGAAGATCACGGTCAACGAAGCGCTGCACGCCTATACGGTCGCGGGTGCCTATCGCCACCTTCGAGGAGCACACCAGAAGGGCTCCATTGCACCGGGGATGCTGGCTGATTTCACCGTCCTCGCACGCGACCCGCGCACCTGCCCTCCCGATGAGATCGCGGCGATCCCCGTCCGTATGACCTGGATCGGTGGCGAGTCGGTATACGAAATTTGAAGGGCGTGAGAGCGTTCCTCACCCCCCGGCCCCCTCTCCATCGCCCTGAGACCGAGGTAAAGAGAGATTTCGGCGGCGATGGAGAGGGAGAGATACGGGTGTAGTGGACGAAAGAAGAGTACCGTGGCATTCAAACCACGTTCCCCTCCCCCTCTCCATCGCCCAAAGACCACGGTAACGATAGGTTTATACGGCGATGGAGAGGGGCCGGGGGTGAGGAACGCCCTGTTAGCGTAGCTCGTCCGGCACCCGTACGGCAGCGGCGGGGCGGAATTCCTGCATCCGCCCGGTCTCGGTGAAGATGACGCGCTCGCAGATATTGGTCACACGGTCACCGATCCGCTCCAGGTTATGAGCGGCCCAGAGGAGGAGCGTCGCCTGTTGGATCGTGCGCGGGTCCTGGAGCATGAATGTAAGGAGCTCACGGTAGACCTGATTGTAGAGCGCATCGACGGCATCATCCTCCCCGGCGACACGGCGAGCAGCGACGACATCGTTATCGGTGAACGCCAGCAGGGCACGACGGAGCATATCGGTGACCGTTTCCGCCATGCGCGGCATATCGAGGAGCGGCTTGAGGAGCGGTTCGTCACCGATCATCAGTGAGATGGTTGCCGTCCCCTCCGCATGGTCACCCATCCGTTCGAGGTCCGTGATAATGCTGAGGACCGCCGCAATCGTCCGGAGATCGTGGACGAGGGGCTGCTGGGTCGCGATCAGCAGCAGGGCAGAATCCTCGATCTGAAAGCGGAGGGCGTTGATCTCAGCGTCCTCATTGATGACACGCCGCGCCAGCGAGGCATCACGCGTGCGGAGCGCCTCGGTTGAGCGCTGGATGGCCTTCTCCACCATGCTCCCGAGTGTCAGCACATCGGCATGGAGCCCCTTGAGCCCCTGGTCCAGCGCAATTCGTGGCATCGTCGTGACCCTTCTTCTCGCTCCGGCCGATCGCAGGACTGATCCACTGAGCGTGCGTCGTCTAGCCAAAACGCCCGGTGATGTACTCCTCGGTGCGCGGATCCTTCGGGTTCGTGAACAGCACCGTCGTCGGTGCGTACTCGATCGAGCCGCCCCGAGCGGTCAGCTTCGACCGCATTGCCGAGCATGAATGCGGTCATATCGCTGACGCGCGCCGCTTGCTGGAGATTGTGCGTGACGATCACGATCGTGTACTGCGACGCGCAACTCGCGCATCAAGTCTTCGATCTTCAGCGTCGAGATCGGATCGAGCGCGCTCGCCGGTTCGTCCATCAGGATCACCTCCGGCTGCACGGCGACGCAGCGCGCGATGCAGAGCCGTTGCTGTTGACCACCGGAGAGGGCGAGCGCGGACTGGTGCAGCTTGTCCTTCACCTCGTCCCACAACGCTGCCTGATGCAAACTCTTCTCGACGGTCTCCGCGAGCGCGCGCTTGTTGCGCTGGCCGTGCAGGCGCGGGCCGTAGCAGACATTATCGAAAATGCTCATCGGGAAGGGATTGGGCCGCTGAAAGACCATGCCGATGCGCTTGCGGAGCGCGACGACATCGGTGTTCGGCCCATAAATGGACTGATTCTCGATCATGATGTCGCCATCGGCGTGGACGCCGGGGATGAGGTCATTCATCCGGTTGATCGACCGCAGGAGCGTCGATTTCCCGCAACCGGACGGCCCGATGATTGCCGTTACCTGCCGGGCGGCGATCTCCATGTTGATGTCCGCGACCGCGCGGAAGCTGCCGTAATAGAGCGCGAAATCTTCGACATTGCACCGCGGTCTCTGCGACTGCGCTGACAGGCTGCGTCTCGGAGTCGCCACCGGCATCGAGACAAGTGCAGGCGGCGGCAACTCATCATGGGAGCGCACTTCGTTCAACGGACTCACTGCCATGACCCCATCCCTTCCTCCCGATTGCCGGCATTAGCGAGTGGCGGTGATACGCCGGTGCAGCCACCGGCCAAAGAAACGCGCGATGATATTGAAGGCGAGGACACAAATAATGAGCAACGCCGCAGCGCCATCGGCGATTTGGCGATAATCCGGCACCAACCCTTCGGAGTTGAGCTTCCAGATATGGACTGCCAGCGTTTCCGCCGGGCGGCGCAGGCCGATCGGTGAGGTGTCGCTGAAGAGGCTGATGTCGTGCCAGTTGAGCGATGTGCTCGACTGGCCCGGCCGTGAACAAGAGCGCGGCCGCCTCACCGAAAATCCGCCCTGCCGTCAGGATAAACCCCGTGACGAGGCCCGGCAATGCCGACGGCAATAATACCGTCCGGATCGTCTGCCAGCGCGTCATGCCGAGCGCCAGGCTCCCCTCGCGCAAACCGGCGGGCACCGCGCGCAGCGAGTTTTCCGCGACCCGCTCGATGATCGGCAAGTTGAAGACCGCCAGGGCGAGCGCACCCGCAATCACCGAGAAGCCGAGGCCGAGGCGCTGCACGAAGAGGAGCAACCCGAAGAGGCCAACAATAATCGACGGCAATGAGGCGAGCGTTTCCGTCGCCAGGCGGATCACTTCGGTCACCTTGTTCGCGGGCGCGAACTCGGACATATAGATGCCGGCGCCGACACCCAGGGGGATACTGATGAGCATCGTCAGGAAGAGCAAGTAGAAGGAGTTGAACAGTTCCGGGCCAACCCCACCGCCTACGACGATCCGTGGCCCGTTGACGAGGAAGTGAAAGGAAATATACCGGCCACCCTTCACGACGAGATAGGCGAGGAATGAGGCGAGGAGGGCAACGATCCCTGCCGAAAGCGTCCAGATGACCGCCGTCGCGATGCGGTCCGTGATCCGTGCGTTCATTGGTACACCCTCCGCGCGCTGACGATGCGAATCGAAAGAATGAGCACCATCGCGATCAGCAAGAGCAACATCGCCATCGACCAGAGCGAGTTGTTCCAGCGCGTCCCGCCCACCGTATTGCCCATATCGAGCGTAATGATGCTTGTGAGCGTTGAGGCGCGATCGGTGAGGTGTTTCGGGATGATCTGCGTGTTGCCGATCACCATCTGCACCGCGAGCGCTTCACCGATCGCCCGCGCCATGCCGAGGATCACGGCGGTCATCAGACCGGGGAGGGCGGCGGGAAGCAGGACGCGGGCAATTGTCTGCCAGCGCGTCGCACCGAGGCCGAACGAGGCTTCCTTGAGGCCGACGGGCAACGCACGAATACTGTCCGTCGCCACCGTCGTGATGGTGGGGAGCGCCATGATTGAGAGCACGGTGCAACCGGCGAGAATGCTGAACCCTAGGCCACCGACATGGTTGCGAATGAATGGGACGAGAACACTGAGCCCCACCCAGCCATAGACCACGGACGGGATACCGACGAAAAGCTCGACAGCGGGTTGCAAGACGCTCTGCGCCCACTTCGGACCGACCTCGGTGAGAAAGAGCGCGGCGGCGATACTGAGCGGTGTGCTAATGAGCACGGCGAGCAGCGTCACTTCGAGGGAGCCGACGATGAAGGTCGCCGCACCGAAACTGGCGGGCTGCTCATCCGGCTGCCAGACGGTCGAGAAGAGAAACTGCGAGAGCGGCACATGATTCTTGAAAAAAGTGGTGAGCCCCTTGGAGCTGATATAGAGGATGATCGCGACGATTACGCCGACGAGTGCGAAGGCGCACGCGGCGAAGACGAGATAGGTGACCCGGTTCCACAGCCGTCGCTGTGTCGTCGCTTCGAGTGAGGACCGTTGCCGCGACCGGTGTCGTGGAGGAATAACCGCCTCCGCCATGTCTCGTTACCTCCGTCGTACGCACCACTGCCGAACAAGCACCGCCACTGGCCTTGCCAAACTCCCTGGTGGTGGTGGGCTGATGAAGCGTACCAACTTGATCCGGTAATTGTCTGGTAGAGGCAAGCGTCCCGCTTGCGCTTCATGCAAGCGGGACGCTTGCCTCTACCACTACCTCGGTAAGTTTTCAATGTTCATAAGCCCGCCGCCATCAGGAACCCAATACCTCTGCGGACACCGCGTTAGGGCGTGTGCTTCGCCTTCACCTGGTTGGCGGGGACGTAGCCCAACTGCGGCACAAGCGTCGTCTGGATGTCGTCCGAGAGGATGTAGTCGATGAATGCCTTACCCAGGCCGCTCGCCTCACCCTTCGTGTACATGTGCCCATACGACCAGATTGGGTACGAGTCGTCGGAGAGATTCGCGGTTGACGAGTCCTTGCCATTGAACTTGAGCTGCTTGAGGTCCTTGTTCGTCGCGAAGTATGCGAGGCCAAGGTAGCCCACCGCACCCGGCGTGTCGTTGATCGCCTTCGCGACCGCGCCCGTCGAATCTTCGGTGAGGGCCACGCCCTGCGCTTCAGCGCCACCTTTGAGCGCGTACTTCTTGAAAGTTGCGCGCGTTCCTGATGACGTGGGGCGGTTGACGATCGTAATCTTCTGATCGTTCCCGCCGACATCCTTCCAGTTCGTGATCTTCCCCGTCCAGATGCCGATTACCTGGTCCTGGGTCAGGCTATCGACCTTGATGCTGGGGTTTGCCGCCATCGCGAATGCCTGGACAACTACCTGGTGATCGACGACCTGCTTCGGATCGACCCCTTCGCGCTCTTCCGCGAAGATGTCCGAGTTCCCAATCGTCGCGCCACCCTGGAAGACCTGCGTCAGACCCGTGCCGGAACCGCCACCCTGCACATTGATCTTCGCGTTCGGGCACTTCGTGGTGTACGCCTTCGCGGCTGCCTCAACGAGCGGCTGCAGCGCGGTCGAGCCGAGCGTGACAATCGAGCCATCGACGCAGGCCGCCGGACCCTTCGGCTGCGCGCCCGCCACGGCACTGCCGCTCGCCGAGGCCACCGTGCCCTGTGTGACCGGGCTGCTGGCAGCGGTCGTTGCGCTCCCCGTGCTCGGTGCGGTCGTCGCGGCCGCAGGTGCAGTGGTCGCTGCCGCGCTCGGCGCAGTCGTCGCCGCCGCTGCCGCAGGCTTGGTCGCCGTCGCCGCCGCGCTTGCCGACGTCGCCGCCGGTGCGGGCGTCGCGGTCGCACTGCCACCGCACGCACTAAGAAGAACCGTCAATACCAGACCCGCAACCGCGAGCCCACCGACTGATCGCATCTGCGAGGCACATCGCGCCACCAAAGGTCGTCCTCCTCTCGATGTCGGTCAATGACCGATCATCGTCCATCATTCGTCCCACAATCCGACACATCGTTGTGTCGCCTGCTCTCAAGCTACCAGTCAGGCTTTAGCGGGGTGTGATCGCAATGTAATAGCAACGTGAACGCCGCCCGGTGGGGTTACGCGGCGGGCTCGCGGCCCGTGCGGGGGGCGACTGCGGAACGGGAGTCTGCGGGAAGGACGATCGTAAAGCGCGAGCCCCGCCCCACCGTGCTCGTCACGAAGACGGTGCCGCCATGCACGAGGGCGACGTGCTTGACAATCGCCAGGCCAAGGCCGGTACCGCTGCCCGTCCGTGCCGGGTCCTCTTTGTAGAACCGCTCGAAGAGGCGCGGGAGATGGCTTGCCGGGATGCCGATGCCCGTATCCTCGACATACAGCGCGACACAGCCGTCCGCGCTGTGTTGCCCCCCCACCGTCACACTCCCCCCGGAGGAGGTGAACTTCACCGCGTTGTGAATGAGGTTGACGATCGCGCCCTCCAACATCCGCCGGTCCCCCCGCAGCGGCGGGAGATCCGGCGGGAAATCGCTAAACAGTTCGACGCCCGCGCGCTCCGCTTGCGCTTCCAGTCGCTCCGCCGCGCTCCGGCCTAATTCGGCAGCATCGAGCGCAACGAGGTTCGGCTGATCGCGGCCCGATTCCAAACGGGCGAGTTCGAGCAACTCGCGGACGAGTTGCGTCAACTCGTCCACCTCCCGATTGATCTTATTGAGCCGGTCCTCCGCCATGCCGGGCACTTCGAGGCCGCCATCGAGCAGCGTTTCGACATAGAGCTTGATACTGGCGAGCGGCGTACGCAACTCATGCGAGACGTTCGCGACTAACTCCCGCCGCACGGTCTGGAGGTGTTGCACCTGCGTAATGTCGCGCGCGATGAGCAAGACACTGCCGTCGTGCGCGTCGGCAGGAACGACGATGACGCGGACGATCCGACCGCTCCCGGAGACTTCAATCGTGTGCTCCTGGCGCGCATCTGTAGCCTGACAGCGGCGCACGAGGTCAGCGATCTCGTGATCCCCTGTCATTTCGATCACCGTCCGTCCGCGCACCGTCGTCAGGCTCGTCGGAAAGAGCGCGAGCGCGGCATCATTGACGGAGAGAATTTCCTGCACCCGGCCCACCACGATCACCGCGTCATCGAGCGCGGCGAGGATCGTCCGCAACTGATGATTATCCGTATCGAGATGCATCTCGCGCTGCCGCGCCTGCATCAGCGCATCGCGAACCGCCCGCACCGGCTCCCCATCGACCACCGTGGGTACGAGGTCACGCAGTTCCTGTTCCAGATCGCTGAAACGCCGATGCATGACGTATGCGCGCTGCACCGCGATGCAGGCAACGATCGACAGCGCGGCGACGACCCACCCGAGCACTCCCACCCGTCACTATCCTTCGAAACGATAGCCGTAGCCACGCACCGTGACGAGACGAATCGGCGTGGCGGGATCGGCTTCGAGCTTTTCGCGCAGTTGGCGCATGTGCACATCCACCGTGCGCGGATCACCATAGTAATCGACGCCCCAGACATTATCGAGCAGTTGCTGGCGGGAGAGGGCGATCCCCCGGTTCCGCACGAGATAGGTGAGCAGATCGAACTCGCGGGGCCGTAGCGGCACTTCCAGGCCGCTCAGGAGCACTCGCCGCTCCTGCGGAGAGACGACGAGGTTGCCGTTCGTGATCCCCTCAGTGCGTGGTATCACCCCGTCCATCGCTTGCGGGCCTGTCTCGGGCAACCCTTCCCGCCGCCGCAGTGCGGCGCGCACTCGTGCCATCAACTCGCGCAGGCCGAACGGCTTCGTCACGTAATCGTCCGCACCGAGTTCGAGGCCAACGACCTTGTCTGTCTCGTCGTCCCGCGCGGTGAGCATGATAATCGGCACATCGCTCTCACGGCGCAATGCCTGACAGACCTTGAACCCGTCCATCCCCGGTAGCATCACATCGAGGATAATGATGTCCGGGCGCTCGGAGCGCGCCACGCGCAAACCGGCCTGGCCGTCCGTCGCGGTCAATACGCGGTAGCCTTGCCGTTCGAACGAGAAGCGCAGCGATTCAAGGAACGGGATTTCATCATCGACGACGAGGATCGAAGCGGTTTTCTCCGCGACTATCATGGACCCGACCTCCCTTATGAATGGTCTCGACGCGACCAATTACGCGCAGTGTACCATCCGAATTGTTATCGCATTGTGAGAAGGTTGCGTGCATCGTGAGAGGTCCATTATCCTCATGCGCGTGTTCGATTTCGTGAAGGAGCGGGCCAGATGATTGCCGAATGCACATGGTGAGCCGACAGCCGGAAGTCTGCATTGTCGGATGCGCCTCATGGGACACCTTGCTACCTGTGGATCGTTACCCACCCGAGGGGGAATACTGCATCGCCGCTGCGGAGATCGAACTGCCGGGCGGCACCTCGACGAACACGGCGATCACGCTGGCACGGCTCGGCGCGCGCCCGCGCTTCGTCGGCGTGGTGGGCGACGACTGGCGCGGCGAACGGCTGCGCGCCGGGCTCGAAGCGGCAGGGGTGATCTGTGACACCCTCGGCGTGCGCGTCGGGCAGGACTCAGACCGCTCGATCATCCCGATCAGCCCCTCCGGTGGGCGAACGATCTTCTGGATCAAGGGTGCGGTCATCGCGCCCTCCGACGCGATCGACCTGCCCCTCATCTTTAGCCACCCCATTGTCTACCTCGACATCGTTGACCTCACGCTGTGGAGCAGCATCCTCGACGCCCGCGCGCAGATGCACGCAGATGACCAAACGCGCGCCCGCGTCGTGGGGCAAGCAGTCTACGTCGCGGGGATATTGCCCCCGAATGACGCCTTGGCCCTCGTCGCGCGGCACGATGTATTCGTTGGCGGTGAATGGGAATGGAAACTGATTACGGGCGAATCCGACCGCCCCGCAATGATTGCCCGCATCGCGTCGGTCGTCGCAGAGACCGGGTCACGCATCGCGGTTGTCACGCAAGGTGCGGAAGGATGCACCGTCATCACCGCAGATCAAATTGAGACATTCCCCGCCGCGGCGGTGAACGTCGTCGATACGACGGGCGCGGGCGACGCCTTCGCCGCTGGCATCATCTTTGGCCTCTTGCGCAACTGGGAAATCGCCCGCTGCGCGCAGTTTGCGAACGCCGTTGGTGCCCTCGCCACCCGCGCCCTCGGCTCCCAAGCCTCCCTCCCCACGCTTGCGGAAGCACACTCACTCGCTTTCGGCATAAAGGAGGCATAAAAACCAGTGGTAGCAGGCTTTCCAGCCTGCCTTTCAGTGACGAGAGGGCAGGCTGGAAAGCCTGCTACCACCCCTCAAACCCTATTATGCCCCGAACTTTCCCCGCAGGATTTCCACCGCTTTATCGACCTGTGGATCGCTCGCACCCGGCGTGGTATCGGGCCGATCAACCACGACATCGGGCGTCAGGCCCTGCTTCTGAATGGTGCGCTCGCGTGGCGTGTACCAGTTCGCGACAGTAATCCGCACACTCGCTCCGTCGCTCAGTGCGGTCACTTCCTGCTCGGACCCCTTGCCGAAGGTCTTCGTCCCGACCAGCACGGCGCGGCCATAATCCTGAAACGAGCCTGCGACGATCTCCGTCGCGCTCGCGCTACCGCCATTGACGAGCATGACGAGCGGCAGATCAAGGAGCTGCGGACCATCGCTCTTCACATAGAGCGGGGTCAGTTTCCCACCCGTCGGGCGGCGATCTTCGAGCATCGCGACCGAATCTTTCGGGAGGAATCGCCCGAGGAGTTGCTGCGCGCCATCGACGTAGCCGCCACCGTTGTTGCGCAAATCGAGAATCACGCCTTTCAGTTGTTTCTCCTTCACTTGCTTGAGCACATCGTCGAGCTCCTGATTCGTGAAATCATTGAAGGAGGTGATCGTGATTTTGCCGATGTCGTTCGGCATCACATCGAGCGTGACGGCCGGGATCGTCAGCTTCGCGCGCGTGACCGAGATGTCTATCGTCCCCGGCGTCCCAGTGCGGCGGATCGTCAAACGCACCGGCACCCCCTCCGGCCCACGGATCGCCGTCGGGCGGTCCTCCTTCGCGAGCGTGGTGAGGGGCTTGCCGTCGATGGCAATCACGATGTCCCCCGCCTTAATCCCGGCTGCCTCCGCCGGCCCGCCGGGAATTGGCCCGGTAATCAGGAGGTCGTCTTTCGTGTTATCAACATAGACACCGATGCCGACAAAGCGCCCGTTGTCGGAGTCCTTACGTTCTTTCGCCGCATCCGGTGGGAGGTAGACGGTGTAATCGTCGCCTGTCGCGCTGAACATCCCTTTCAGCGCGCCCTGGATCAGTTTCTGCTCGTCCAGTGGCCGGTAATAGAACCCCTTTTCGAGCAAATCGAGTGCCCGCCAGAAGTTGTCGAACTGACCACGAAGCTGGTCCGGCGTCGTGTTCTTCGCCGGATCCACACTGATCGCGGGGTCTGAAGGGCGCGGCGTTACCGTCGGTACGGGTGTCGCTTGTGGTCGCGGTGTCGAGGTCGGCCGACCGGGCGCGACCGTGTCTGTCGGCACGGGTGGGATGGTGGGAATCACTGCGGCGACCGAGGCGGAGGAGGTCGCAGGGGTCGACGAGGATGTACTGAACAACTCGCGGTCCGCGATGATCCCCAACCCGAAGCCACTGAGGGCGAGGAAGACACCGACAAGAAAGCCAACAAGCGCCGGACCGGAGCGGGTCGGCGAGGGCGTATTCATCGTTTCGGCTCCATTTCCGACGGGCGAGAACGCAATAGGCGACGCCTCGATCACGAGACGTCGCACCCACGCTATCATCCCGCCAGTGATGTGCGGTGTCAATCGCGGATCATCGCGCGTCGCGCTATACTGGCCCGTCGTGGAGAGCGGCGCAGGGAGAGGGATGATGGGGATGCAGGGATCGCGAATTAAAGTAGGCGTCATCGGCACGGGCTTCGGCGCGCAGGTCCATCTCCCCGCACTCGCTGCGTTGCCCGATTTTGAGATCGTCGCGCTCTGTGGGCGCAATGCACGCAAGGTCGAAGCGCTCGCCGATGTCTATGATATCCGCAATGTCTTCACCGATTTCCGCGAGTTGATCGCCTGCGCGGCGGTCGAGGCAGTCGCCATCGCCGCACCACCGGCAATTCACCACGCCGCCGCCATCCAGGCGATCACCAGCCGCAAGCATGTGCTCTGTGAGAAACCGATGGCGCGCAACGCGAACGAGGCGCGGGAAATGGCGCGGATGGCGGAAGTGACCGGCGTGACGGCGATGCTCTGTCACGAGTTCCGCTATGTCCCGGCACGCGCGCAGATGAAGGCACTCCTCGATGAGAACTATCTCGGCACGCCGTCGCTCATTCAACTGACCTTCCTGCGTCCGCTCGTCGCCACCGCGCGGGGACGGGCCTGGAACTGGCTGATGGACGCCGACGCGGGCGGTGGGATGCTCGGCGCGCTCGGCTCGCATTTCGTCGACGCGCTCCGCTGGTGGTTCGGAGAGATCACGGAGGTCGCGGGGGTTGCCGCCGTCACCACACCCCAGCGCATGACCGTAAACGGCGACATCCGCGCGGTATCGGCGGAAGATACCTTCGGTATGTTACTTCGTTTCGCCTCCGGCGCGATGGGGAACATCACCTGCTCCGCGACCGCCTGGCATGGCCCCGGTGAAGAGATCCGCGCCTTTGGCAGCGCAGGGATGCTGACGATCACCCCGGATGGTGCGCTCTGGGGGGCGCGCCACGACGACACCACGCCCGCGCTCATCCCCATCCCCGAACACCTGCACGGCAGCGGTATCCCCGAAGTCGATGCTTCACCGGACACGCACACCCTCATTCCGCCCTTTATCCGGTTGGCCCGCAGTTGGGCCGAGGGTATCCGCACCGCATCGAGCCCGTCGCCCTCATTCGCGGACGGTTTGCGTGTGCAGGAAGCGCTGGATGCCGTCTCACGCTCGCAGCAGCAACACAAATGGGTGGACATCAGCGGCGCGCGCTGGCCGACCGCGCCGACACGCTGATTTCGCAGTTCGAAGTTTCGAGCGTGTATACTGCGGGGGTGCGGCGGCCAACGGACGCGAAGAAAGCGAGCGATAACCGATGCAACCGAACATGAAGATGCTGCAAGAAATGCAGCGCCAGATGCAGAAAATCCAGCAGGAACTAGGCGAAACGCTCGTGGAGGGGCAGGCAGGGAGCGGGCTTGTCAAGGTGCAGGTCACCGCGCTGAAGCAGATGCGCGGCATCGCCATTAAGCCCGAAGCAATCGATCCCGACGACCCTGAACTGCTCGAAGATATGATCGTCGCGGCAGTGAACGACGCGATGACGAAGGCCGATGAGATGGCCCAGGGCAAACTCGGTGGCCTGACGAGCGGCCTCGGTATCCCCGGCCTGATGGGCTAATGGCGCTCCCCCGCGCGATCACGCTCGATTTCCACGATACCATCGCCATCGCGCCCGCGTGGTTCGCGCTGGAAGTGCGTCAGTTACCGGGCATGGTACTCCACACTCTCGCGGCATCCGGCCATCTCGCGCATGATGGCGCACGCATGGAGCGCGCGACGGAACCCTACCGCGCCCTTCGGTTGGCGATTCAGGACCACGGGCGGGAATCGGACGCATTGGCGGGCGTGCAGCACGCGCTCCGTGCCGTGGGTGTCGATCTCCCCGATGCGATAATTGCCGAGGCCATCGACACGCTCATGGCCTCCGTCCGCGCGGACGCGCAGCCGCGACCGGGCATCATCGAAGCGGTCCGGGCATTCCGGGCGGCGGGCGTGCCACTCGCGGTGATCTCGAACGCCGTCTATCACCCCTTTCTGGAGTGGTGCCTCGACGATTGGGGGCTGTCCGAATCGTTCGTCACGATCATTTCGTCCGCCTCGTGCGGCTATTACAAGTCGCATTGCGGTATCTATCAGTGCGCGCTCGACGCGCTCGGCGTCCCGCCGGAAACCGTCGTTCATATCGGTGACTCGTATCGCTTCGATGTCGAAGCCGCGCACCAGATCGGCATGCGTACCGTCTGGCTCAACCTCAAACAGGAATCACGCGCCGTCTGTGTCGCGGATCTCGTCGTGCCGGACCTCGACGGAATCGCTCCCCGCATCCTAAATCTCGCATGAGTAGGGATTGAGCGCAGAGGACACAGAGGACACAGAGGACACAAAGAGGAAAAGAGAGAACGTAGATAGAGAAAGATCAAACATTCTCCTTCTCTGTGCTCTCTGCGTCCTCTGCGCTCTCTGCGTTATGTCCCTCTCTGGCATCGCTTCGTGCAATACCAACCGATGACTTGACGTAACAGGTGTACGTGCATAGGATAGTGGCGGTGCATGTCTGCCAATTGATGGCAACAATGGGAGGGGCACGGGGTGACACGTTTTTGCACGCCGGTGAGGCACGCGCGTTTTTGCACGTCACTGGTCATCACAGGGTTCGTTGCGCTTTCGCTCCTTTTGCCGAATGCGAGCATTTTTCTCCGCGAATTCACAAACCGTGGCGGCAGCCCCCGTGATCCGGTGGGCCTATTACGTCACGTACGCGAAGGATTCCTTCACCGCCCTGCAAGCGAACATGGGCGCGCTCGATATGGTCTCGCCCTACTACTTCTCGCTCGGGGCAGACGGCACGGTGAAGAATATGGAAGAAACGGACACGAACTCCCTCCTTCGTGCCGCACGCGTCAAGATTCTGCCGATGGTAAAGAACGAGGCGCATAACGCCGCTTTCACCCCGCAGATCGCCACACCGGAGGCGCGCGAGAAACTGGCGACGACCATTGCGGACCTCGTCGTGCCGCGCAACTACGACGGGATCAACATCGACTTCGAGGATGTCCGCCCCGAGGACCGTGCCCTGCTCACCGATACGGTAGCGCGCATTGCGGCGAAGATTCGTCCGTCCGGCAAGCTCGTCACACAGGCGATTGTCGGCAAAACGAGTGACTCCACCACGGGCTACGGTGGGGCGTTCGATTATGCCGCGCTTGCGCCTTCCCTCGATCTCGCGCTCTTCATGGCCTACGATTATCACTACGCGGGTGGCGATCCCGGTCCGGTCGCACCGATCGGTTGGGTGCGTGACGTGACAACGTTCGCCGTCAAGACCTTCGGCGCGAGCAAAGTGCTGCTCGGCATCCCCCTCTACGGCTACGACTGGAACATCACGAGCGGCGGTGTCGCCAAGGCGGTAACCTACCCGCAGGCGCTCGAACGGTCGAAACGCGATGGCGCGACGCGCTCTATCGACCTCGCATCGCAGAGTGAGGTTGTCCGCTACAAGGAGAGCAACGGCGACCAGCACGAGGTCTGGTTCGAGAGCGCGGCGACCTTCGACGCGAAGTTCGCGCTCGTCCGGCAAGCCGGGGCCGCCGGTTTCGGTCTCTGGCGCATCGGGCAGGAAGATGGCGGCGTCTGGGACGTGATGAAGCGCAGCGATCAACCCGCCGCGCGCGCGCCGCAGATCGGTGACGACAACGCGAACCGCAACTACTTCGTGGAGACCGGGCACAACCTCCTCAATGGCTTCAAGCAGTTCTGGGAGGCGAACGGCGGCATTGCGCAGTTCGGCTACCCACTCACCGAAGAGTTCACCGAGCGCAACCCGGCGGACGACCGCACCTACACCGTCCAGTATTTCGAGCGTGCCCGCTTCGAGTGGCATCCGGACACATCGTCCGTCGCCCTCGGCAAGATCGGCCAGGAAGTCTTCACGGCCAATAACAAACCGGCGGGCACCGGCATCGATCCACCCCCGAACCTGACCCCGGACAAGCGCTACTTCCCGGAAACACGGCATGTGCTCGCGGGCAGTTTCAAGCAGTTCTGGGACACCTACAACGGCAAAACACTCCTTGGCCTGCCCCTCGGCGAGGAAGTCGCGGAGAACGGCAAGACCGTCCAGTACTTCGAGTTTGGTCGCCTGGAATACAATCCCGCCGGCACGACCCTCCAGGAGCGCGTGCAGATCGCGGTGCTTGGTACCGAACTGCTGCGCAAGCGCGGCTGGGTGCACTAACGACCGGGTGAGCGCAATCCGGCAGAGATCGCAAGCGAAAAGCCGTGTTACGGAGCGTAGGCTTCGAACCTGCGCCAGTGGAAAAATCGAAAACTCTGCGCTGCACTGTTCGTATCGTACGAACCGTGCTATCATGCGCCGACCATAAGGAGGCAATCGATGGCGCAGACGGTACTGGTGATCAATGGGCCGAACCTGAATATGCTCGGCACACGACAACCGCGATCTACGGGTCCACGACGCTTGCGGACATCGAGACGATGGTGCGCGCGCACGCGGTCGCGCGGGACATGACGCCGACCTTCTTCCAATCGAACCACGAAGGCGCGCTGATCGACTCCATTCAGGCTAACGGCCCGACGGCGGACGGCGTGGTCATCAACCCCGGCGCATTCACGCACTACAGCTACGCCATCCGTGACGCGTTGGCGATGCTCCCCTGCCCGATCATCGAGGTGCATCTCTCGAACATCCATACGCGTGAAGCGTTCCGCCATACCTCCGTGATCGCGCCGGTCGCGCGCGGCCAAATCGTTGGCCTCGGTTGGCGCGGTTACCTGCTCGCGCTCGATTACCTCGCCGCCATCTTCGCGGACGAGGGCGCGCAACCATGACGACCGAGAGCCAAAGCATCCACGCGACCCGCCTGGCCCGCCTGCGCGCCGCGATGGCCGCTGCGGATCTCCCCGTGATCTATACGACGCACCCCGCGAACCGCCGCTACCTCTCAGGCTACACCGGGGAAGATCATCCACCGGACGAATCTGCCGGGGCGCTCCTCATCACGGCGGACACCGCCTATTTGCGTACGAGCGTCCTCAATGCGACACAAGCGACGGATCAGGCGCCCGATTTCTCGGTGGTCGCATACCGGGGCGCGGACGAGGCCAAGGCGCAGATACAGGAGATCGCGAGCCGCCACGCGATCACGCGGCTCGGTTTTGATGAGCGCGCTCTGCTCTATACGACGCATACCTGGCTTCGCGAAACGCTTCCGGGTGTCGAGTTGGTCGAAATCGGCGCACTCATCAGCGATCTGCGTCTGATCAAAGACGCGGCGGAGATCGCGATCCTCCAGCAGGCGCAGACGATCACGGTAGCGGCCTTCTTGGATGTTTCCGCGCGCATCGTCGCGGGTATGACCGAAAAGCAAGTTGCGTGGGAACTCGAAAAGGCGGTGCGCGCGCACGGCGGCGAGGGGATGGGCTTCTCGGCGATCGTCAGTGCGGGAACGAACGGCGCCCGCCCGCACCACACCGTGACGGACCGACCGATCCGCGAGGGTGAACCAATCGTCATCGACATGGGCGCGCGCTATGCGGGATACAGCGGCGACCTGACGCGGACAATCGTCGTCGGTGCGCCCGATGAGACCTTTCGGCGCGTCTACGATGTCGTCTTGCGCGCCATGCGGCACGCGGAGGAAGTCGCGCGGCCCGGCATGACGGGCGATGAACTCGATGCCGCCGCGCGGGCAGTCATCAGCGAAGCGGGCTACGGCGAGGCGTTTATTCACCCCCTCGGACACGGCATCGGCTTGCAGGTCCATGAGGGGCCGAGCGCCCGCAAGGACGAAGCAATCCCCTTCGCGGCGGGAATGTCCTTCACCATCGAGCCGGGCATCTATCTTCCGGATTGGGGCGGCGTCCGTATCGAGGATTTGGTTGTTTTCACCGATGCAGGTATCGTCAATCTCACCGACGCGCCGGTGATGAACGTCTGACCGAACCCGTGTACAAATGCGAGTGTGCCGTGTAAAGTGCCCTATGCCAACGTGTCTGTGCCGCGCGTACCGCCTGGCATGGGGCACACCGTGCGCGGCAGGCGATTGGGCGGGGGTTGCATGGTCATCGACACCGGTGGACTGAAAAAAGGCATCGTCATCGAGTACGAGGGCGCGCTTTTGCGTGTGATGGATTATCAGCACATCAAGACCGCGCGGGGTAGCGCGACGATCAAGATCACCGTCCGCAATCTCCGGACGGGCGCGATCACTGAGAAGAGCTTCCAGAACGGGACACGCTTCACCGTCGCGGAGTTAGAGCGACGGACGGTGCAGTTCCTCTACAAGGATGAAGACGGCAACTACGTCTTTATGGACACCGATTCGTACGAACAACCCGTGCTCTCACCAGGTACGCTCGGCAACGCCGTGCATTACATCCGCGAGAACGACACGGTCGATATGCAGGTCTTCGCGGACGAACCGATCGACGTCATCATCCCAACCACCGTTTTCCTGAAGGTCGTTGAGACCGAACCGGGCATCAAGGGCGACACCGCCACCGGCGCGGTCAAGGCGGCCACGCTGGAGACAGGGCTCGTGGTCAATGTACCCTTGTTCGTCAATACCGGCGATACCCTCAAGGTGGACACCCGATCGAACACCTATATCGAGCGAGCGAACGGATGAGTGACGAAAACACACGCGACGAGCACAGCCTGCCCCTCGGCCTGACCGATGACATCGCCGCGCTCGCTGCGGTCATGGCAGATCATGGGCTTGAGAAGATTCAGGTCGATGCCAATGGCATCAAGATCGTCCTCAGTGCACCGCGCACGCATAAAGGCGGGTCGGCCATTCCGGCAACCATCGCCAGCGATCTCGACGAATTCCCTGCGATTGCGCCCGATGGCGCGATACAGGGCTATCTCGTCACGTCGCCGATGATCGGCACCTACTATACTGCGCCCGGCCCCGGCGAGGATCCGTTCGTGCGGGTCGGCGATCTCGTCGCGGCGGGCCAGACGGTCGCGATCATCGAGGCAATGAAGATCATGAACGAAATTCAGGCCGAGCGCGGCGGCGTCGTTGAAGAACTGCTCGCCACCAACGGCCAACCCGTCGAATACAATCAGCCCTTGATGCGCCTGACGCAGTAGCGCGAGTAGGCAGTGGGGAAGTAGTCAGTAGTCGGTAGTCAGTAGCCAGAGGAGAAGAGAATGCGCCCGCTCTTCGATCTTCGTCGCTGACTACTGACTACCGACTACTGACTACTTCCCAGGAGGGTCGTCGTGACGCTCGTAACCGTCTCCGAGATCACGGCGTATTTGAAGGAACTCTTTCAGATTGACCCGGTGCTCGGCGATCTCTGGGTGCGTGGCGAGGCGTCGAATATCTCGCGTCCGGCATCGGGCCATCTCTATTTCTCGCTCAAAGACCGCGATGCATCCCTCCGTTGCGTCTGCTTCAAGCAGCAAGCGCGCTATCTCACGCACCTGCCGGAGGATGGCGACTCGATCCTCGCGCACGGCCGGATCGGTATCTACGAGGCGAGCGGCCAATACCAGCTCTACATCGATCTTATCCAGCCGGAAGGCGTCGGCATCCTCGCGGCGGAGTTCGAGCGATTGCGGCTGCAATTGGAAATCGAGGGATTGTTCGATGAGGCGCGCAAGCGCCCGCTGCCGGTCGCGCCGCGCTGTATCGGTGTCGTCACGAGCGCGTCCGGGGCCGTCTGGCAGGACATTCAAACGGTCGTCGCCCGCCGCTATCCTCTCACCTCCCTGCTTCTTGCCCCCGCTGCCGTGCAGGGCAGCGGCGCGCCCGTGGAGATCGCGGAAGGGATCCGCGCATTGCAGGTGGATGGGCGCCCGGAGGTCATCATTGTCGGGCGGGGTGGCGGTTCTGCCGAGGACCTCGCCCCTTTCAATGACGAGATGGTCGTCCGCACCATCTTCGCCTGCCGCGTGCCGGTCGTAAGTGCCGTCGGCCACGAGACCGATGTGACGCTCGCCGATCTCGTCGCGGATGTGCGCGCGCCGACTCCCTCCGCTGCGGCGGAACTCTGCACGCCAGACATCGAGGCGATACGTGATGATCTCCATGCCGCAACGCGCGCGCTGACGGCACTGGTCCGGGACGATCTGGAACAGCGCACCGAAGACCTCGCCGTTTTCCGTCGCAATCTCCTCCGGCTCTCGCCCGCGCTCCGCGCGGCGCAATTCCGCCAGCGGGTCGATGACCGCGCGCGGTCGCTGACGGCCCACATCCAACGCGCATTGCTCGTCCATCAGGAACGGCTCGGCGCGCGCCGAGCCGCGCTCGCCGCCTTGAGTCCGCAAGCGGTTCTCGATCGCGGCTACGCACTGATCTATGATGCGAACACCGGCGCGGTTGTGCGGCGCGCGCGCGATGGATACCGCGACCGTCCGCTTTCCATCCATGTCGCGGACGGTCGGTTTGGTGCAACGGCGACGGGGAGTGTGGAGGAGCGATGACGACACAAGAACAGACGGCATCATGGGACGATCTCACCTACGAAGAAGCATATGAACGGCTGGACGAAGTGCTCTCTCGCCTTCAGATGGGCAACATGACGCTGGATGATTCATTGGCGGCATACGAGGAAGGCATGGCACTTGCGGCGCATTGCCAGTCGCTCCTCGACGCTGCGGAGCTACGAGTTGAAACATTGGAGCGCACCGACGACACTGCGGAAGACGACGAACCACCCTTCTGAAGTGCTGAGGACTGAGGACTGAGGACTAAGAGATAGCGCTATTTCCTCACTCATTGCTCGTTGCTCGTTTGCGATGGAGAGGGGTCGGGGGTGAGGAATAACATCGGATTCAGCAAACGAAGGAGACAACAATGGCAACCATTCCCGTCGCACTCCAACTCTATACGGTGCGCGAAGATGCGGCGCGTGACTTTGTCGGCACGCTCGAACAGGTAGCCGCGATTGGCTACCCTGGCGTCGAACTCGCGGGATATGGACCACTCACGCCCGAGGCGCTCCGTGCCAAGCTCGATGAACTGGGGCTCACTATTGCGGGCAGCCATGTCGCACTCGCCCGGCTCGAATCTGAGCTATCGCAGGTGATTGAGGAATGCCGGACGCTCGGTTGCCCGACGATTGTCTGCCCCGTACTGCCTGCGGACCGGCGCACCGAGGAGGGTTACCACGCGCTCGCCATCACACTCAACACCATCGGCGCGACGGTGCATGGGGCGGGACTCACCTTCTGCTATCACAATCACGCCTTTGAGTTCGAGTCCGACATCGACGGCACGACCGCGTACGACTGGCTGATGGCCCAAACCGATTCCGCGCTCGTGCAGATTGAAATTGATGCCTTCTGGGCCCAGAAGGCGGGCCGCGACCCCGCTGCGCTGATCGCGCAGTACGCCGACCGCCTTCATCTCGTTCACCTGAAGGACATGACCGCCGACGCCGCGCAGACCTTCGCCCCCGTCGGGACGGGTTCAGTCGATTTCGGCCCGATCTTCAGCGCCGCCGAACGCGCGAACGTAGCCTGGTACATCGTCGAGCAAGATCGCGCCGAAGGCTCCGCGATCGATGCCGCGCGCACCAGTTTCCTGAACCTTCAGGCGATGGGCAAGGCATAAGGCGAAACCGGGGAGAACCGCAAAGAGCGCAAAGAAGATAAGATATTTTTCTTCTTTGCGCTCTTTGTGTCCTTTGCGTCTTTGCGGTTCTCCCCGGTTTCGTCCCCGGACGTTAATACGCGCGGTCGATGATGACGCGGCCGCGCACTCGCTTGCCGGAGAAGAGGTCGGGCCCCTCGTCGTCGTTATCGAATAAGGGGATACAGCGGATCGTCGCCTTGGTTTCCTGCTTAATCTTCTCCTCGGTGGCAGGGTCACCATCCCAGAACACATAGGAGAATCCCGCGTTCGCCGCGACGCGCTCCTTCAACTCGTCGTAGGTCGTGACGATCGCGCTATTTTCCTTCTGGAAGTCGAGCGCGCGCTGGTAGAGCGTCGAGTGGACATCATCGAGGAGTTCGTGGACGCGCGCGGCGAGTCCTTCGAGGGGAACAGCTTCCTTGACCCGGTTATCGCGCCGGACAAGGACGGCTTGACCTGCCGCGACGTCCCGAGGGCCGACCTCGATACGCAACGGTACGCCCTTCAGTTCCCACTCATTGAATTTCCAACCGGGGGTGTGCTCGGAATCACGGTCGACTTTGACCCGGACGCCCGCAGCCTTCAATGCCTTTTCGATCTGCCCGGAGGCATCAAAGACTTGCTCCCGCGCCTCATCGGTACGCCAGATCGGCACGACCACTGCCTGCACGGGCGCAACGCGGGGAGGCATCTGCAAGCCGCTCTTATCGCCATGCATCATGATGATCGCCCCAATCGCCCGCCAACTGAGACCCCACGAGGTGTTCCAGGCAAACTCACGCTCGCCCGAGGGCGCGAGGAACTGGATATTGAACGTTTTGCCGAAATGGTCGCCGAGATTGTGCGATGTGCAGGACTGGAGCGCCCATTTCTTGCCGCGCATCATCGCTTCGAGCGTGTAGGTTCTGAGCGCTCCCGCGAACTTCTCGGACTCGCTTTTCCGCCCGAGCACGGAAGGGATCGCGAGTTCGTTCGTGTAGAAATCCTGATAGACATCCGCCATCTGGAGGGCGCGCGCTTCTGCCTCTTCGGCGGTCGCGTGCGCGGTGTGCCCCTCCTGCCAGAGGAATTCGCGCGTGCGCAAGAACGAGCGGGGGCGCTCCTCCCACCGGACGACCGAGCACCACTGATTGATGAGGATAGGCAGATCGCGGTAGCTCTGCACCCACTCGGCATAAATGGGGCAAATGATCGACTCCGATGTAGGGCGGATCGCCAGGCGCTCCTCGAGCACCTTGTTTCCGCCCATCGTCACCCACGCCACCTCGGGCGCGAAGCCTTCGATGTGCTCCGCCTCACGGTTGAGCATCGATTCGGGGATGAGGAGGGGGAAATACGCGTTCTCAACGCCCGTCTCCTTGAAACGGTCATCAAGCTTTCGTTGCATGTTCTCCCACAGGCCGTACCCATAGGGCTTGAAGACGCGGCAACCGGCGACGGGCGAGTTGTCCATCATCCCCGCGCGTTTGACCACATCAACATACCATTGATCGAACTCGTCATCATCGACATCGATGGGCTCTTCGATAAAGTTCATGCTCATTTCGATACCCTTTCTATCGGCGGCACGCCGCAGGCAACAAGTGGCAGGCACGAACCTACGCACTCAGTACTCAGTACTCAGCACTCAAAAGAAGGCAGGGGTCAGCGGGGGTTCGCGAGTCTAGCGCACCGGGAGCAGCCGCCCCTGCCGGGACGGTGCCGGTAGGCCGCCATCGCCCGACCCGTCGCGCGTGCCGAGGATGGCGGGCGCGGCAGGCATCGTGCGGTATGCGTCGTTGTGGGCGTCGATGACGTTCATGGTCGTGTCCTCCCGGACGGAAATGCCCAGCACCGTGAGTATCGCATATGCGTCAAGGGGCAGGAACTGACATTCGGACACAACTCATCTCGCCACCGGGCTTATGAACACCACCAACTTACCGAGGTAGTGGTAGAGGCAAGCGTCCCGCTTGATTGATGCGCAAGCGGGACGCTTGCCTCTACCAGACAATTACCCGATTACGTTGTCAAGATTCATGCGCCTGCCCCACAGAGGCAGACGAAAGCCCGCCGCCACCGGGAAAGTGCTGCGATCTCCGTGTGTCAGGCGGGAAAATAAACGGGGATCAATACATCTTTTGGGACTGACCCGAGGTGTTCGGCACGCTGGCCAACGCCTTCCTGCGCTGCACACGCCGCCACACGAAACGGAGCAACGATCCACCGAAACGGAGCGCGACAAAACGAAGAATCCACGGCATTTTTGCTTCACCTCATTAAGGGCAACAGGGTACACTCACGCACGAGAATGCGAGATTGATGCCACCGTTCAGGGATGGAGCAAGGGGGAGATGATGTCAACACCGTATGGGTATTGGTACAGGGCGCTGGAAGAGGTTGCGAACACCCTCCGACCGGATGACCCGACCGCCATCACCGAGACGAAAGCGATTCGCAAGGCGACGCTCGCGCCGGATGAAGCGGTGATTGCCTACATCACGGGAGGCGATCACGAGGCGGTGACTCTCTGGCTATTGACGAACTTCCATCGTATCGTGCGCCTCAGCTTTGCCGGCCAGTCCGCGGAACACCTCTCCATTCCGCTCACGCAGGTCCGCTTCGTTGGCGGGTCTATGGACGGCACGCAATCCCGCATGACGGATGTCGCGGGCTTCGATGCGATCCAGTACCGCTTCGTGCTGGAGACTGCGGACCCGATGCACCTCACCCTGCCATTGAGCACGCCGCACAGCGTCGCCGGGCGCGAAGAGATCGAGTTCGCGCAGAAACTGCTCGGCGCGCTTTACAGTGAATCGGCGCGCTAGTTCGCGTAAATCTCCGACTCGTCCGGGGGCTGGATCGCCTCTGCGTGCGGTTCGAGGAGGTAATTGAGGACGCCGTGCTCGCGGTTAATGAGGCGAATGATCTCTCGTAGGCGCGCGGCGGTATCGGTCGCTTCGAGGAGCGCCTGTTTCTCGGTCGTGTTCACGGGCAACGCCGCGGCAAGCGCGTACGATGCTTCAGTGGGGTGCGTGGAGAGGTCATTTTCCGTATGCGCCTCGCGGGTCAGGTCCGCGATCTGTTGCCGAAAGGCATTCCAGCGCCGCGCCGCCCGCGCCCGCAGCGGTTCGGCATCCGCCGTCGGCTCAGTCAGCCACTCGACCTCGGCCATGCAATAGGCAAGGTCCCAATCGAGCGCGTGGATACGGAAACGTTGCTCACCGATCGCGGTGAGGTTGATGCAGCCGTCCGGGAAACGCGTCGCGCCGGTGATATGCGCGGTGGTTCCGACCGGATAGGTGAGAGGATGCCCCGTCGCTCCGGCCCCCGCACCGGCGAGTACGACTCCGAAGTCCCGCCCTTCGCGCAGGCAGAGACTGATCATTCGCTTATACCGTTCTTCAAAGATATGCAGCGGCAACGCCATCCCTGGGAAGAGCACGAGGGAGAGAGGAAAGAGGGGCAGTGTCGTCGTTCGTGAGGTCATACCATTGGTCCTTTATGGCAGAGGGCGGCGTGCGGGTACGTGCTTACGCGAGAGACGTCGCGACGAATCATTTTGCCTCCGTTCCCGCAACGGAGGGCGCGGAGTCTTCGTCGCCGGTAGGCACGACCCCGGCCCCCTCAATCATGAGGATCATGGTGCGCTCGGGTGCGCGGGTCCGATGCATCACGCCTTTGGGCACCATGAAGCATTGCGTTGGGGTCAACGCGACGGTCCGGTCTTCGTGCTCCAGGTCGATCAGGAAGCGACCATCCACCACGTAGAAGAACTCGTCCTCGTCGTCGTGCTTGTGCCAGTGGAACTCGCCTTGCATCACGCCGAGCCGCACGACGCAGTCGTTCACCGGGCACAACGTCTGATTATACCAAGGATCCGTGCATGCGTCGGCGAGTGTCTGGACGTCGATCAACTCGAGCGGGCCGAATCGGCTGTCCAGATTGATCGCGTAGTCTCTTCGTTCGCTCATCATTTCCCCCTTCACCTCTTTTCCACCCTATTGTGGCGCACCTGCTTCACCGGCCGGTGCGGCGATACGTTCGAGGCGCGGCCGGGCGAGCGTTTGGTAATCGGCGGTGTTCAGCGCCATTGAGCGGTCCAGGCGCGCGGCGTTGAAGAAGATCTCCTCGTTCTCAAGGAGGCTAGGGTCCGCGATCAACTCCATCTCCTCCGCGAAGGAGAAGGGCAGAATCGTCCCCGCCACGCTACCCGCAAGCCGCTCGGCGATCTCCGGAGAAGCGAAGGAGGCGTAGGTGCCGCCGAACAGCGCCTTGATGGCGTTGAGGTCTACGCGCACATCGCCCGGCACCACTGCGAGGACGTACCGCGTGTGCTTCTTGCCAATCTTCACCATCACGACCATGCACTTGGCGGCGTGCGAGAGTACATTGCCGCGCATCGGGCTGACGAACTCGGTCCTACCCTCCGGCGCGTGGTCGATCAGGCGGTAGCGCGCCCCTCCCTTGTCCAGGAGTTCGACGAGCCGCTCGTAGGTGTCGTCAGCCACCAATTAGCCCTCCGTCGCCTCTGCCGTCTTGCCCTTTGCGCGCCATTTTCCCTCGCGTTCGCATCGTGTCCGGGCTTCGGTGGCGTGCGCGTACGTGCTTTCGCGGTATAGTCACCTTCGCAGTTTAATCACGCGCTGGCGATTCCGCAACCGCCAATCGGCGGTGCGCTACGGACGAAAAGGAGGGCGCGATGACCGATCTCCATCTTCGCCATGCCGACATCCTCACCCTCGATGACCCCGGCACGATCCACCGTGACGCGGACATTGCGATCCGGGATGGCGCAATTCTCGCCCTCGGTGCGGCACCGCTGCCCCTCCCACCCGATTTCGCAGCCGCCGAGACTCTCGATCTCCGCGATCATCTCGTCATGCCGGGCCTCGTCAATGCGCACACGCACGGCCCGATGGTGCTTCTCCGTTCGTCCTGCGATGACCTGCCGATTGCACGGTGGTTCAACGAGGGCGTCTGGGTGCTCGAATCGGGGCTGACGCCCGAAGATATTCGCTGGGGCGCGCTCCTCGCGGTCGCGGAGATGTTGCGCGGCGGCACGACCATCTTCGCGGACCATTACTTCGAGATGGACCTGGTGGCGGAGGCCGCCGTGACAGCGGGGGTGCGGGCATCGCTGGCCTGGGCGATCTTCGGCCTCGGCAGCGAATCCGCGGCCGTCGCGGATCTCGGGCGGACCGAGGCATTCGTGGACACATGGCAGGGCGCGGGCAATGGCCTGATACAGACCGTGCTCGGGCCACATTCGCCGTACATTTGCCCGGAAGCGTATCTGCGGCTGATCGCGGAGCGCGCCCAACGCCTCGGCGTCGGCCTGCATATTCATGTCGCGGAGACGTGGGAGCAGACGCGCGTCAGCATGGAGAAGCACGGAAAGACGCCTGTGCAGCATCTCGACGCCTGCGGGGTCTTCTCCGTGCCGACGCTCGCCGCTCATTGCGTTGGCGTTACGGCCGAGGACATAGAAATTCTCGCGGCACGCCATGTCTCCGTCGCGCATTGCCCGACCGTGGCGATGAAGCTGGCGATGGGCACGGCGCCGGTGCCCGCGATGCGCGATGCGGGGGTCAACGTCGCCCTCGGCACCGATGGCGCGGCGAGCAACAACGATCTCGCCCTCCTCGGCGAAGCGCAACTCGCCAAGCTGCTGCATGTCCACGAGAGTGGCGACGCGACCATATTACCGGGCGATACGGTCCTGCGGATGGCGACCCGGGGTGGCGCAATCGCGACCGGGTTCCCACAGTGCGGTATGCTCGCGCCCGGTATGGCAGCGGACCTGATCGCCCTCGATGAGCGGAAGCCCCATCTGCGGCCCCGCACCAGCCTGGCGGGCAATCTCCTCTATGCCGCGCAAAGCGGCGATGTGGACACCGTGATCGTTGCCGGTCGCGTCCTGATGCGAAAAGGCGAACTCCTCACCCTCGATGAGGAGCGTATTCTTGTGGAGGCGGAGCGCCACGGGCTTGCCCTCGTCGCACGGGGCCGCGCGCAGCAACGGGCGCGCCGGTACGACACCTGACCGCGTCAGAGGCGATGGCAACGTATGTGTTACGCTGCCCGCAACGAACTTCGACCTTCGAGACTCACCGTTGACCGTAGAGGAGGACAGCGTGGCGGACCCTCGGATCGACAAACTTGCGGATGTCATCATCGACTACTCGCTCGGCATCAAGGAAGGTGACTTTTTCGCGATCAACAGCCCGCCGATTGCCGCGCCGCTCGTCGAGGCGTTGTATCTGCGCGCCCTCAAGAAGGGCGCGTTCCCGATCACGTCGATTGGGCTACCGAACCTCGCGGAACTCTTCGTCAAGAACGCCACGGACGCGCAACTCAAGTGGGTATCACCCGTCCAACGACTGATTATCGAGCAGGCGGACGCTACCTTCAGCATCCTCGCGGACACGAACACAAAGTCGCTCACGAACACCGACCCGGCGAAACAGATGCAGCGCGCCGCCGCGATGAACGACCTGACGAAAACCTACATGGATCGCGCGGCATCGGGCGCGCTGCGCTGGTCCCTCACCCTCTATCCCACCGAGGCATTCGCGCAGGATGCGGATATGTCCCTCGCGGAGTACGAGGATTTCGTCTACGGTGCGGGCCTCTTGAATGAGCCGGACCCGGTCGCCGCCTGGAAGAAGCAGGGGGCGGAGCAACAGCGCCTCATCGACTGGATCCAGGGCAAGGATCAGGTCCATATCGTCGGACCGGATACAGACCTGACGCTCTCGATCAAGGACCGCATCTTTATCAATGCGGACGGCGCACGCAACTTCCCCGATGGCGAAATCTTCACCGGGCCGGTCGAAACCAGCATCAACGGCCACATCCATTTCAGTTACCCCGCCAATCTCGGCGGTCGCGAGATCGAAGATATTCGCCTGACGTTCGAGCATGGGGCCGTGACCAGGGCCACCGCGACACGCGGCCAGGAATACCTCGACCGGCTACTCGATACCGATGCGGGCGCGCGGCGGGTCGGGGAGTTCGCCTTCGGCACGAACTTCGGTATCCAGCGCTTCACGAAAAACACCCTCTTCGATGAGAAGATCGGTGGCACGATTCACATGGCACTCGGTCGCGCCTATCCCGAAACCGGCGGCACGAACGAGTCCGCCATCCACACCGACATCGTCTGTGACCTCCGCGCTGGTGGCGAGATCACCGTTGACGGCCAGACCTTCGCAAAGGATGGCAAATTCGTCGTCTGATACTCGGAGGAGGAGTTACGCAGTTCAACAGAGAAAAACCAGTGGTAGCAGGCTTTCCAGCCTGCCTCTCTGGCACCGAGGGGCAGGCTGGAAAGCCTGCTACCACCAGGAAAAAGCTCCCTCTGCATAAGTCCCAACTCATTCACGAGGCATCTCAACACGAACTCTCAGTCACCCACGGCGCGCTCGACGAGGATGCGCTCCCCGACACTGAGGACGCGCACCGGGACGTGCGGCCCATCGCTTTGGACATAGCGAACGAGTGCATCCGGGTACTCGTTGTTCGCGGTGAAGCCGTCATGATGATAGGGGATGAGGAGCGCGGCGTTGGCGGCATGGGCGACCTGGGCCGCCTCACGATAGGTAAAGTTGCCCATCACCCGGTCCTGCTCGCGGAACCAGTCGCGGCCATTGATTGGAAGGAGCATCAGATCGAAGCGCGGCCAGCGGGCGAGCCGTTCGAGGAAGCCGTGATAACCGATGTTATCGCCCGCGTGATAGATCGTGAAGCCGTCACATTCGAGCACGAAGCCAATGAAGCGTTCCGTCCCCCGCCGTTCCGCAGGCAAACGCGCCGGAATCTCGCGGTACCACTCCTCTTCCGCGGGCGTGAAATGCTCCTCCGAGAAGAAGCCGTAATGCGTGGACGGGATCGCGGTAATCTTCACCCCATTGATCGTCACGGCGTCATCACCACCGAGGAGCACCATCCGTTCCGGTGTTCCACCGAGCTGCCGGACGAGCGTCTCCGCACCCTGTGGGGCGATCCATGTCGCTTGCGGGGAGCGTTCGATGATGATTGGATCCGCATCGCTGTCGATATGGTCGCCGTGATCGTGCGAGGTCAGGAGCAGATCGCAGTGGGTAATGAGATGCGGATCGAGAGGAATGGGGTAGGCACGCGGCCCGCCCGCGAGGTCTGAGAGCCACGGGTCGATGTAGCAGACGACGCCGGAGGGAAACTTGAGGATGAAACCCGCCTGACCGATAAACCAGACGGCGAGGAAGCCTTCTGGCGGCGACGCGCCGTCAACGGACGCGATGATCTCTTTGCCAACCCCTGGCACAAGCGAATTGAATGGCATGGATTCCTCTTTCTGGTGGTAGAGGGCTTTCAGCCTGCTTCCCTGACGCCGATAGGGCAGGCTGAAAGCCCTCTACCACCGGATTTCCGTAGCGATCAGCTTTCCTGCGCTTCGTCGCGCTCCTCATCATCGTCCCATGTGTCGTCGTCTTCGTCATCGTCCCCGCTCAGGAGCCAGATACAGGCGACGGCCAGCGCATCGTCCTGCCCGAACCCACCCGATTTCGTCACAATCGGCACGCCCGCCAGGATGCCGTCGTCCATCACCGAGCAGGGCACACCCGGCAGCACTTCATCGACGACGCGCAGCAGATGGACCTCGGCGGCGGTGCATATGGCGAGGGTCGTCGCGCCACCCGTCGTCACGAGGCCACAGAGATCGTCGCCACGTTCCCGCGCGGCTTGCACGACGATCTGGGCGAGACCCGCGAGGGCTTCATTCGTCACGGCGGTATCGGGCGGTACGGTAAGCGCGGCCACGACGACCGGCGCGGTGTCGAGCGCGGCCCGGATCGCCGGGAGGGCGGCCTCAACGTCTCCCTGCATCACCGGCACAATCGCGACATCGTCTGCCTCATCGAGATACGCCAACTGGGCCACCGTCATCGGGTTGCGCGTGCCAACCACGACGAGGACCGGGCCTTCGCGTTCCACCCATGCGGTGTCCTCCTCATCGGCATTGGATGTTTCCCAACACCAGAACGGCGCGATGAAGCGCGCCAGCCCCGCCGAACCGGCGACGAGTGGCAGTTCGGTCGTTGCGGCATACTCCGCCAGCGTCCAGAGATCGTCGTCGCGCTCGGCATCCGCGAGGAGGAGCGCAACGGTATCGACAAGCAAGCCGGGCGAAATGGCAATGGCAGTCATGCTCGAACGGATCGCGCGCAAGGGGATATGCCCAATGGAGGCGATGGCGGTTTCGCCAAGCCGTGCCATGCCATCGACTATCGCCGTCTCATCGCGGCGCACCCAGCCGCCGAGCACCGCCCGCCCCTGCTCCGGGAAGGCGGGCGCGACGAGGACATAGGGGACGCCGAAGGCGAGCGCCGCCGCCTCGATGATCCCGCCCGGTGCACCGCGTAACGTGCTGTCGATCTTCACATAGAGACGTTCCGCCCCGGCGGCACGGACGCGCTCGACCGCGTCGCGGGTCCGCCCCGCCGCAATCGTCGGCAAGGCGCGGCGCGATTCCGTCGTGACGGCAATTACGTCCCAACCGTCCGGGATCGGGCGCTCCGGGTCCCCGAGGAGGACGACCGTCCGCGCGCCCGCACGCCGAAACTGTGCGGCGGCGTCGCACGCGCCCGTGAGGTCATCCGCGACGACGGCAACCAGCCCCGTCGGTGAACCAGCACGCCTCATTCCGCGAAGGAGAGCGGCGCCGGGCTCTCCGCCACGCGCAAATGCTCCTGACCGACCAGTTCATCACGGACCGATGGCGAGACCCAGAGTTCGCGCACATCGTGGGTATTGCGAATGCGCGCGAGACGGACGTTCGCGAAATCGCTGCGACCGCACATGAAAATCGCCGCCTGCACGGTCTGCCGCATTGTCGGAAAGACCATCGGCATTTTCACGCGCTGCGGCCCGCCGAGTCCCGAGGTGGCGGCATTGATGTACATCGCGCGCCAGTCGATTTTGGCGACCAGCGACGCCGGGATGCAATCGGCGAAGCCGATGCCCACCGCGTTGCCGTGCGAGGCGTCTGTCACCCCGAGGACGGTGATGATGCTGATGTCTGGGCGTGCAAACTCCGGCACCGTGTGAATCATCATCCTGCCGATGACGACCGAATCCAGGCCACTACCAGACATGTCCTTGCCGAGTTCATCCACGATCAAGACATCCAGTTGGTCAATCGGAATGCGCGGGTGGAGCGCCTTCGCGCGGTCGAGCAGCGCCGCCTCGGCCGGCCCACCGATGTCGTACGGCTGCACGCCGTGCATCTCACCGAGCGTCCCCGCTGCGTTCTCGACGAGGGCGATGCCGCCGATCACCTTTGCCGTACGGACGGTCTCTTTGGCGACAATCGGGATGAGCTTCGCCAGCATCTGCGGCCCGCTACGGTGGAAGACCGCCGCACCGCGCGGCCCGCCCAAGCCAATCGCGCACATCTTCGCCAGACCGCTCTCGATCGTGCTGCGAAAGTCCGTGTGCGCCTTGACGCGGTTGACAACGAGGGTCGCATCGGCGGCGAGCGCGCGCGCATTCACCCAGACGGGCACCGTGCCCTCGACCGTCGCGACGCATTCGGTCTCCGTGCCCGTCACAATCGGTGCATCCATCGACTCGTCCGTGATGCCGTAGCCGGTGAGGATTTCGTGCTGCCCCTCGGCAGTCGCGCCACCGTGACTACCCATCGCGGCAATCACGAACGGTTCGCCGCCGCGTTCCCGCACCGCCGCGACCGCTTCCCGCAGGGTCGGGACGATCTGATCGATCCCCCGGCTCCCGGCACAGACCGCGACCTTCATCCCCGGTCGCACGCGCTCCAGCGCGCCGGATTCTGCCAGCGCGCGTCGTACCGCACTGCGGACATCGCTGATCGTCGGCTGCGGCGCGTGATCCTCCACTGCGTAGACGGACGGCAGCGGGATCTCATCGAGGTAATCGCCGAGATCGGCCCCGACACCGATTCCAGGCAGGACATGCGGGCGGATCATGGCAGTCGCTCCTTTCGCGCTTCGCGCAGGGTAGATCGCAAGATTGCGCTATCCTAACATTCTCTCCTCGCTCCCGCTACGCGCGTAGGCAGTGCAGAGCTTATGCGGCCTTGGAATTAACCTCACCCCCGGCCCCTCTCCATCGCGTGGAGAGGGGTGCCTCGCTTGAATTGCCGTGGCGTTCCTCATATGTCGAGCCTCCCTGCATTTCTCCCCTCTCCACGCGATGGCTCCGTACGAGAGGGGGTTGGGGGGTGAGGTTGAGCGAGAATGCATAATCCCTGAGACGGTGCAGGTTCGGATATACTTCGCATGTACGATCAACTCGGGTCCACAATGATTCGCTGCTGAGGTGTGCGCCGATGATGCAGATGAGAAGGCCCGCGACTACTCGTTGTCGAATGCTGCTGGGAGCGATACTCGCGCTGCTCGCCATCCTGCCGGTTGGGAACGTCCACGTTGCATCGGCGGGGCCGGCATTGGCGGTCAATATCGCGGCGGATCGGCATCCAATCAGCCCGAACATCTACGGGATGAACTTCGCGGACCCGGCGTTCGCGCAGGAACTGCACCTGCCGGTCGACCGCTGGGGCGGGAATGCGACGAGCCGGTATAATTGGCAGGCGAATGTCTACAACACGGGCACGGATTATTTCTTCGAGAACATCGCCGGGGGCGAAACGACCGATCAGTTCGTTGATGCCGACCGGGCGCACGGCACGAAGTCGATTGTCACGGTCCCACTGATGGGGTATGTCTCCAAACCAAGCCCCACAGATCACCCCTTCGCCTGCGGTTTCAAGGTCAGCATCTACGGCGCACAGAAGGCCGTCGATCCCTACGACCATGATTGTGGGAATGGTATCCGCCCGAATGGCACGCTCGTAACCGGCAACAACCCGCTGGACACAAGCATCGCTATCGACCCAGCGTTCGTGCAGAACTGGGTGGCGCATTTTGTCGCGCGGTACAGCAATGCGGCGAGTGGCGGTGTGCCGTTCTATGAGTTAGACAATGAGCCCAGCCTCTGGCATGACAGCCATCGCGATGTCCATCCGGCCACGCTGACCTATGACGAACTTGTGGCAAGGGCAATGCTGTATGCCGCAGCGATCAAGAGCGCCGATCCGACCGCGCTGACCCTCGGGCCGTCCGACTGGGGCTGGCCCGCATATTTCGACACCCCAACTGCGGGCGACCGCGCCGCGCACGGCAACCTCGAACTTGGGCGGTGGTATCTCCAGCAACTGCACGCGTTTGAACAAACCCACGGCGTGCGCCTGCTCGATTACTTCGACGAACACTTCTACCCACAAGCAAACGGCGTGTCACTCAGCCCGGCGGGCAACGCGGCGACCCAGGCGCGCCGCTTACGCTCGACGCGCGGACTCTGGGATCCGACCTATGTCGATGAAAGCTGGATCAATGCGCCGATTGAAGTGCTGCCGCTGCTTCATCGCTGGATCGATGCCGATTATCCGGGCACGAAGCTCGCGATCACGGAGTACAACTGGGGCGGCCTCGAATCGATCAACGGCGCGCTCGCTGAGGCGGATGTCCTCGGCATTTTTGGCCGCGAGCGCGTCGATCTCGCGACCTTGTGGGACCCCCCGTCTGCTGCACAACCGGGTGCGTACGCGTTTCGCCTCTACCGCAACTACGACGGGCAGGGCAGCGCCTTCGGCGAGACGAGCATTCGCGCGACGAGCGCCGATCAGGGCGTCCTCGCGATCTACGGGGCAGAGCGCAGCGGTGACGGCGCCGTGACCCTGATGGTGATCAACAAGTCCGCCAATCCATTGAGCAGCACGATTGCCCTCGACGGCTTCACACCCGGCGGAAGCGCGGCGGTCTACACCTATTCGAGCGCCAACCTGAGCGCGATCGTTCGTCAGGCCGATACTCCTCTATCCACAAGCGGGCTGACCATGACATTCGGCGCGAACGCTGTAACCCTGATCGTCCTGCACGCGGCGACTCCCGTGATTACTCCGCCGCCAACGACCGGGCCACCATCGCCCCGCAGTCCCGACGGAGCGCAAACATTCCCGCCATTCATCGCACCTCCTGATTCTCGACCTGCACTACCAACCACGACGAGCCGACCGGATCTGCCGGGTGGGCGGTCGTAAAGGGTTTCGCTCCGTGCAATCCGGTGGTAGGCTAACGCCCGGACGAGCGCACCGACTGGTGGTGCACCTTCTGGTATGCGATGAAGGGAGCGCGGGCGATGAGCACGGTCCGGGATTCGATGCACGCTACGGTCGCCGCCCCGCCGCAGACGCAACCTGTCACAACCCTTCCTCCTCTCGCCCGCATCCGTCAAAAGCTCTCTCCCGATCATCTCGATGATGTGCCGGGGGCGATCCGTGCCGGTATCGCGGCGCTCGGGGACATCCCACAGATCAAGCCCGGCGCGAAGATCGCCATCACGGGTGGCAGTCGCGGCATCGCGGACATCGCGCCAATTCTCCGCACCGTCGTTGAAGAACTGAAGGGGCGGGGCGCGGAACCTTTCCTCATCCCGGCGATGGGGTCGCACGGTGGCGCGACCGCAGCGGGCCAGATCGAGATGATGGCGGGCTACGGCATGACCGAGGAAGCACTTGGCTGCCCCGTCCGTGCGACGATGGACGTCATCGAACTTGGCAAGACGGCGCGCGGCATTACCGTGTTCTATGACCGCATGGCGCGCGAGGCGGACGGCGTGATCGTCGTCAATCGCGTCAAGGCACACACCGCCTTTCGGGGCGAGGTCGAGAGCGGCGTCGCGAAGATGATTGCCGTCGGCATGGGCAAGCGGCATGGCGCGGAGCAGATGCACTCCGTCGGCCTCGGCACGCACATCACCGACGCCGCCGCCCTCGCCATCGAACAGGCGAATATCATCGCCGGCATCCACATTGTCGAGAATGCGTACGAGCAGGTCCACACCATCCGCGTATCGCGCCCTGCAGAGATCATCGCCACCGACGCGGCCCTCCTCACCCTTGCGAACACCCTTCTGCCGCGCGTCCCCTTCGACCGACTCGATGTGCTGATTATCGACACGATGGGCAAGAATATCAGCGGCACAGGGATGGACCCGAATATCATCGGCATGTGGCGGCGCTTCGGCGGGCCGAAGGTGCCGGACTTCACGCGCATCGTCATCCTCGGTCTGACCCTGGAAACGCACGGCAACGCGATGGGCATCGGCTTCGCCGACTTCACGACCGAGCGCGTCTTCGCGCAGATCGACCATCACGCGCTGATGATGAACGCGATCACTGCGGAAGCGATTGCCGCCGCGAAAATCCCGATCATCCGCGCGAACGATGTGGACGCGATCGAGTGGGCGATACGCTCCGCCCTGCGCGGCGTCGAGCGTGCGCCGCGCGTGGCCCGCATCCATAGCACCTTGCATCTCGACACCCTCGCCGTCTCCCCCGCCCTCCTTGATGAGGTGCGCGCGAACGACGGACTGGAAATTGTGGGCGCACTGGAACCGCTCCGCGCAGATGCGAGCGGCCATATGATCGGGTTACTCGGCTCCGCACACTGAGCGGAGAAGGAGAAGAGGATGCGAAAGAACCACGTCAAGCGCGCACTCAACGAGGGTCGGCCCTCGGTTGGTACCTGGCTCAGTTACGGGGCACCGCTCGCGGTCGAAGCGATGACGACCGTCGGTTTCGACTGGCTGACGATCGACTGGGAGCACAACGCGATTGACATCGAGACCGTCGCCCTGATGATGGCGTCGATGCGCGGCACGATGTCCGCGCCGATGGTGCGGCTGCCGCAGGGCCACCATGAGAATATCAAGCGCGTGCTCGACGCAGGCGCATGGGGGATCGTCGCACCGATGGTCAACACCGTCGAGGAAGCCCGGACCATCGCGCGCGCCGCGAAGCACCCGCCTATCGGCAATCGCTCCTTCGGCGGCGGGCGCTACAACGCCTCCTTCGACGCGCAACCGGGCGAGTACAACAAGTACGCCAACGACGAGATTTGCGTCGTCATCATGATCGAGTCGCCGGAGGGAATCAACAACCTCGACAAGATGCTCGAAGAGGGCGGCATCGACGGCGTCTTCGTCGGCCCGAACGACATGCTCGGCAACATGGGCGAAACGCCGTCGATGTGGTCGGAAGCGAAGGTCTTCAAGGAAGGGATGCAGCACATCCTCCAGACCTGCAAGAAGCATGGCGTGGCACCCGGCATCCACTGCGCGGACGCGAAAGCGGTGAGCGACCGCATCGCCGAGGGCTATCAATATCTCGCCCTCGCCTCCGAAGCGCGTTTCATGCTCCACGAGGCGACCATCGAAGCGCAATCCGTCAAAGGCTGGGTCCCAATCACGCAGTCGGAAGTAATCAAGTACTAGGGAGGACTAAGGACTTAGGACTAAGGACTAAGTGGGCCAATCTCCACTTAGTCCTTAGTCCTAAGTCCTTAGTCCTCCCCGAAGGGGATGCGACGATGAAGGTTGTACACACGAGCGCACCGCCCGGTGCGGCGCTGCCGCAGGAGCGTGAGGGATTGGCGGAGTTCGCCGATGGCCTCGTCAGTTACGGCAATCTCACGACACCGGAGCAGTTGATCGAGCACTGCCACGATGCGGACGCGCTGCTCGTGCCGGGGGCGCGGTTCACACGCGAGGTGCTCAGTAAGCTCGAACACCAAGACAAAACGGGGCGTCCCGTCCTCAGCCGACCTCAAGAAGCGCCCATCGAACGGCCGGGTGACTCGCTCCGAGCCAGGCTCGCCGGCGACGTTATTGAGGGCGTCCTCACTCTGATCAAGCGTGCGCATGACGAGGGTGGGGAGTGCTACCGGCCACTGTACGAGCTGTCCGACACCGAGTTGATCGACGCCCTCAAGGAGTTGGGGGCGATGGAGCACGGGACGAAGGGCCGCCTGCAGATCATCCTGTCGAACGCCGGAGAGGACACCGAGGAGGGTAACGGCGACGGCGACAGTACGAACCAACGGGCCCGCCAGGATCTCCACGCGTTGGAAATCAACGTGATGGACCGGATGCTCCGTAAGGGGCACATCGGGCACAACAAGTTCGTGGTATACGTCGACAAAAGTGGCAAGGCCCAGGCTGTGCTCACCGGGAGTACGAACTGGACGCCGACGGGCCTGTGTGCGCAAGAGCAACAACGCCATCCTGATCGAGTCCCCGGCCCTGGCCGACGAATACTACACGTATTGGAAGGCACTCAGGGACGATACCCAAGATGCGAAGGGCGACCCTTCAAAACTCCAGGCCGGGGGATTCCGCTCCGACAACGGGAAAAAATCGGATAAACCGCGCCACGTCCTGAAGGATTCCGAGGGCCAGCCCGGCGGCGATGTCCAAGTCTGGTTCTCGCCGAACACTCGCCAGAAGTCCGTCCCGCGGCGGAAGGACGAAGACGGGACCCCCGTCGCCCCCGAGACTCCGCCCGACCTCGCGGAGGTCTTCGAACTGATTCAGGAGGCCAAGCAGGGAGCCTTGTTCCTGGCATTCATCCCGGGGAACCCGAGTATCGTGTCGAAGTTGCGAGAGGTGTTTGACACCCGGCGGGACGCCAAGCAACTGTTTTACCTCCGTGGGGCGGCGACCTCTCCCGACCCAGCCAGTGCATTCCGGGTGGACCTCTACCACCGGACCTCGCGGTCCGACGCGACCGTTCGGGGAGTCGAAAACCCGCCCGACACTAAACCCAACGCGGGGCATCTGGCCGTCGGTCGCCGGGATCTTCGCCGCGTTCGCCAGGTGGGAGGCCGAGCTGTACAAGGTCGGGCACGCCGTCATCCACGACAAGATCGTGGTACTCGACCCGTTCACCGACGACAGCGTGGTCATCACCGGGAGCCACAACCTGGGGTTCAAGGCGTCCTACGCCAACGACGAGAATATGCTGATCATCGCAGACGACCGGGCGGTGGCCGAGCGTACGCGGCCTGCTCGACGTTTACGAACACTACCGGTGGCGCTGGCGGCTCCAGCAGCCGATCCGCGACCGGTTCCAGGAGCTGTTGAAGCACAAGAAGGAGGGGGACAGCTAGGGCGGCACTGTGGACCCAAGCAGTGGGAATCCGGGCCGCTAGTCCTGCACAGCGCCTGGCACGAGCTCAAACAGGACGACGGCTGGCAGGACTACTACGAGGACCACAAGAACCTCCTCGCCTCGGAGGTGAACTTAGTTGCAGCCGTTCGGCGGGGTGAGTCTGTCCGACGACGCGGGCCCTCCGGCCCGGTCGGGCCGTCCCGGCCGGCGGCCCCCCCGCCCGGGGCCGACGGGGCGCGGGTCCGTGAACCGGCGCGAGACGTCATACCGAATCTCGTTGATCCGTAGTCACCCGAGTGCTGACGGCCCAGTGGAACCCGACCGCTCCTTTCACCCTCGCGGGTGATCGGCCAACCACCCCGCACCGGCGTCCCAACGGCTCCTGTGAGTGCGGCCAGGGTCGGGAACGTCTTGTTCGCGAGGGCCTCCCGGACCAACGGCCACTCCGGTCGCCCGGCACCACGCCGCGGAAACGGCAGTTTGCCAGGCCCCGGCTTGGCCGGCCAGCCGGGTGTCCGTGCCGAGGAGGGCAATGCGGACAGGAGAGTCGAATCTCGCCGGTCTGGGCACCGCGCAAGCGATCACACCTCGGGCCGCTTCCGGCTACCCCTGTTCCTGCTACCGTGCGGTGCGGGGAGCGACGGGCGGTACCGCACCCCGGTCGGGCAACGCGCGGGACGGCGCGGGGCGTGCGGACGGCGGCGCGGGACGTGCGACACCCGGCCCATCGGGTGACCCAAAACGAGTCAGTCGCACGGTGGTCGTCTGGCTCAACTCGGCTCTCGGCCGCCCCGCTCTCGACCCCGGTGGCTTGTCACAACCGGGTACAGCCGCGCACCGCGGCAACTGTTCCAGCGATGTGCGGGAGCGATGAGGCCACAGGTCCCGACGGGTATCTGAAGGGCGGCCATGCCGGCCCGCGGAGTAGCAATGCGGTGGGACTCCCTCGAGAGGCCGACCCACGTGTCGCCGTCGGGCCGGCCCCTGGCTACTTCTTTTCGGCGGGCGGTGACCCCACTTTCCAGAGCTTGAACCCGCCGGGCGTCCGGGCGGGGCCGGGTTCCGCGGCGTCCGCGCTCCTCAAGGCCGCGCCGCCGCCGATGGCCAGCACAGTGCCGTCCGGGGAGAAGGCGAGCGAGCCGACCGGCTCGGTTTGCTCCGAGAATGCCCCCCTCGGTCGGCCGGTCTTCGCATCCCACAGGAGCACCTCGATAGAGCCGCCTGCGCCCGGGCCGGCGGTCGCGAAGAGCGTTCCGCCCGGCGAGAAGGCCAGGGCCGACACGGGGGCCCTGTTGCCTTCCAGGGTCCGCACAAGCTTCCCCGTTTCCACGTCCCAGAGCTTGAGGGTCCGGTCCATGCTGCCACTCTGGAGACCCGTCCCGTCCGGGGAGAAGCCGACCCCGGTGACGCACCGCTCGCCCCGGGGCGCAGCGGGCCGTGGCCCTCGAAGCCATCATCTTCGCGGGCCGGGGCTGTTCGGCGGCCGGTGCGGGAACACCCGGTCCAGCCACCGGCCGACGGTGGCCATCCCTCTGCCGATGACGTCCTCGGTGAGGACATCGGTGAACGGCAGGCCGCCGTCCTGGAGGAACGGTCGCCTGAGGAAGTTCACCTGATCACGAAAGGCACCTCGGTTGGGAGGGCACATGGTGGGCCTCCTGGGCGGCGGGGGATGGTTGCCACCCCCCATCCTCCCACGGAAGGCTCGCTGTGCCCATGCCGCCCCCGCATCTCGACTTGCGGAGATCTAAGTGCCAGTTCGTCGTCCGGACCGAGGCGAGCCGGGAGGTGTTCGCGTTGAGCACCGGGGCGACGCCTTCGAGGTGCGCGGCGAACTGGGCGACGGTGGCTCCGGCATTTCGTTTCTGGAAGTTCACCAAGAGGACCGTCAGTGCGGGGCGTTCCGCGGCCCCCGCCGCCGCCAGCACGGCCGCTTCAAACGCCGGCCAGGCCGCCGCGGGGAGTGCGGCCGCGGCCGGGAGTTGGGCCCGCAGGAACGCGCAGCGTTCGTCTTCGGCCACCACCTCGCCGGCAGAGATATAGCCGACGAGCGAGGTGTGCTCACGGGGGATAAGGTCAATGTCAACAAGTTTGGGGCTCCGTTCTCCGAAACGGGCTGTCAGCGTTCCGCCCGGAGAGCACGCCCACTCGGCAAGGTCGGCCTTAAGGTCGGCCACCGAGTGGTACCGGCGAGGTCCTGTAGGCGTAGATAAAGTTCCCGTAACGGAGCATGGCTGTCGTTTGGAACTTGAGTACCCCGGCCCCAGGGTGCCGACGGTGGCCGCTCCCGCGAAAAAGTAGTCGAAAAAGGCCCACTCCATCCGGTCCTTGTTGACGAGGAGCGGGAGCTCGTTTAACTGCGAGTGTCCGATCGGGCGAGTATCGTCTCCCCAACAGGCCGTTGAGAATCACTCGGTCTGTGTCGGTGACGTCTTTTACCGGGCGTTCCCGTAAGCCCCTCGGCAAGGCGGAATGAATTGGTTGGCATCCAAGTGGTCGTCTCCTCTGAGCGTGCTCTGGCCAATGAGGAACTGTGAAAGGGAGGGACGGCAGTGCTCTACAGTTGCGCATCGTGAGAGCACGCTGTCCCGCCTTCGCCACGGGCTTCGCGCGGGCTCGTGAGTCTGTAACGGTATTCGATCCCCATGGGGCAAGCTATTTATCAA
Source organism: uncultured Chloroflexia bacterium (assembly GCA_963763655.1). Classification (GTDB taxonomy): domain Bacteria; phylum Chloroflexota; class Chloroflexia; order Thermomicrobiales; family JALYUS01; genus JALYUS01. The sequence goes on along the minus strand of CAVXPY010000042.1, from coordinate 10,326 downwards.
ACGGCGGTACTGGTTGTAAGTCTGCTTGACATAATTAGCAGCCTGTGTATTCTAGCAAATGGAGGGGCATATGCAGACTCTGGGGGCTTTTCTTCGGGCGGCTCGCGAACGCCGGAGCCTCAGCCTTACGTGCGGTTGAGCGGGTGGCCGGCGTCTCAATGCTTACTTGAGCCAACTCGAATCGGGGAAGATCCGCCAGACCCTCGCCGCTCGTCTTGCACAAGCTCGCCGGATTGTACGAGGTTCCCTACAGCCTAATGCTGGAGCGGGCGGGCTACCCCGTCTCCGACCGCGGATACTGTCGCCGGCGGGACCCTTTATCGTGGACTCCCGGCTCGGCCCGATCAACAGCGATGAGGAGCACAACTTAAGGAATACCTGCGGTTCCTTCGGTCCCGCCGCACGCACGGGGAGGGCGGATGATCTGGTCGTTCTCCGATAGCCGGACTTTCACCAAGTGTCAGCGCCGCTGGTATTTGACGCGGTGCTCGGGCTATTGGACCCAGAAGGACTCCCGTCCGCTGGGAGGCCTACCTCCTCTCGAAGCTTCAGAGCGTCGCGCCTGGCGCAGTCAGGTCGTCGACCTGGCATCACCACAACATTGGTGCCCACACTCAACGCCCGGCAAGCTCCGAGCCTCCGGCGATGCCTGAACCGGCGCTATCAGATCTTTTCGACGGCCAGCGGGTGTTTGCGATGCGGCACCGGCTGCGTGAGGCAGGCATGGTCCCGGCCAAGGCTGGCGACTCGTTCGCCGCCTTTCTTCCGATCGAGCGCGGGGAGAGCTGGCTGATGCCGAACTGGACCGAGCGTGGGTCGAGATGGACAGGCACTCAGCCAACCTATTCGGTATGGACGCCCTAGTTGGGCAGTTACGTGCCGCAACCGTCTTTGCGTTGCACAACGCTGGCGTTGACTTCGACCACGAAGGGGTGAGCATGCGGGCGGTTCCGGACCTCATCGCCTTCTACGACGACGCTCCGCCCCTGATTGTCGACTGGAAGGTGCACGCGTTCGGGACCAAGGACTACTGGCTGCAACTGGTCACCTACGCGCTTGGCTCTCACCCGCTGCACCGTGCACAGAGATTTTGCGCGAGTGTTTCAGGGCTGCGACCCGACCACGATCCGGCTCGCGGAAGTACAGCTGCTCACGAACCGGATCCGCGACACACGCTCGATGAGGACGACGTAGGGGAGGTCGAGGACATGATCGCCGACAGCACCTCGCGCCATGAGCTCTGGCCCTCGACGGCCGCAAACCCGCCGAGACTCCGGCCGGCGGATTTCCCGTCACCAGCCGGCCGGAAAACTGTGCCGACTGCCCGTTCCGGCAGCCCTGCTGGGAGGGCAACGATGACCGCGCTTGAAACCAACGTCTTCCCGATCACGAACCTCGACCGAGCTATCGGCCGGCTACCGGCTGTACCGCATTCGCGGGCTGCGGGCGGAGCAGGCCGAGTTCTTCCAGAACCAACAGGCGCTGGTCCGGCGGCTGAGCTACCGCCTGCAAAGCCCGGTCACGATCGTCACCCGCGACGGCGAGCCGCACCTGGCGATCCGGGAGTGACGACCCGGAGCCGCCCTCACCCGTATCCCTGGTGCGGGCGACCGCCTATCTCGACCGGGTGCCGGGCGACCTACGGCTGGATTTCGCGAGCGCGCTCGCCGGAGACCGACCCGATCTGCCTGCGATTCCCAGTTCGTGCTGCAGGAGCCGCTGCGACAGGATACCCGGCTGTGGCAGCCCTCTTCGGGCCGGCCGTACTTCTTCAAGGAGCCGTGCCACGCGCAGCACGGGGTGTGTCAGTACCGGGGTTTTGCGATCCGTGCGGTGCTTACCCCGGGCGGCGGCCTTGGCCTGTGCGTCGATGTCAAGCACGCCTTTGGCAGCGAGTCCCCGCTGCCGGTCCGCCTGCCCGGCGAGGATTTCCGGCGGTGGCAGGGCCAGCACTGCATCTACCGCATGGGCCACTCTGGTACGACATCCGCCTGGCGGAGATCTCCGATCTCACCGCGAGCGAGGAGCTGATCCCTCTCAACGGGCGGTCGATTCCGCTGCTCGAATGGGTGGCCGCGGAATGCCGCAAGCCGATTCCGCCCGATCTGGCCAGGCTGCCTGCGACGCCGGCGGTGGTCTACTACCGCAACAACCAGGACGACCGACGGGCAGCTCCCGCCGGGCCTCTGCTACCCCGTCGTCTCGACGCGAGGACCCGCGCGCCAAGCGCTCCAGACGCCAGACGTTCTGCCGCCGCACGAGCGGCAGAAAACTGATTCATGCCTTCGTTCGCGACCACCTCCAAGGCCTGCGATTTGGTGGCGTCCAGCTCCGGCTGGGCGTGGAGCCGGTGCGTGTCCGTCCGCAGATGTTCCAGGTTCCGGACCTCGGTTCGGCGGCGGACCGATACTCTCCGTCCGCGGAACCGCGGTGCGCCAGCATGTCGGGCTCGACCAACTGGGCCGCACCCGACTGGGCTCCTGCGGGACAAGTCGGCCGGCTTTTACTGCAGTCACCCCTGGACCGGCAGTACCTGATCCTGCCGCAGAGTGTCGCCGACAGTTGGGGCGAGGCATTACCGAAGCCGACCTTCGCGCTCGGTCGACGAGCTCTTCCCGCAGGAGACGGCTACACGCCGGTATTGGTGACCTACAACGACCGCGTGCCGCGGACGGCGGTGCCGCCAGGGGCGGGAGATCATCCGGCCGTGCAGGAGCATTGCACCAAGCCCGGGTACGCCGTGGTCATGATCCACCACACCGATGACCAGCGACAGCGGGCAGAGGACCAGCTCGCTGCCCTCGGTGCTGCGCGAACTGCGGGAACAATTCGATCTGCCATCCGCCGGTGATGCACTCCGCCACGGGCGCAGGAATGGCTTACGTCTTGGAGAACGGCCGCAACGGGCAGGCCCGTACCGGGTCCGGCCCGATCGCCGGGGCCGGTTCGACGGCTACCTGCGTAACGTTGCCCTCAACAAGGTGCTCCTGACCAACGAGCGCTGGCCGTTCGTGCTGGCCACGCCGCTACACGCCGACGTGATCGTCGGCATCGACGTGAAGCACCACACGGCGGGCTTTACGGTCATCGGCAAGCATGGCAGCGAAGTCCGTACGCTCTCGCGGAAGTCGCGGCAGAAGGAGATGCTTCTTGCCGACCAGGTGACGACCTACCTTATGGAACTGCTGCGGGCAGAAGCGAAGTACGCGGAGATCCGCACCATCGTCCTCCACCGCGACGGGCGGCTTTGGCCGTCGGAGCGTGCGGCGCACGCGCGGTGGAGCGGCTCAAGGCAGAAGGTTGTCCTGCCTGCAGACGCGACGCTGACGATGCTGGAGGTGTCCAAAACTTCGCCCGGCCTCGCTCCGCCTGTTTGACGTGATTGTTAAGCCAGACAGGCCGACTTGGGTCGAAAACCCGGAGGTCGGAACCTACCACTTGGCCGACGCGACCGACGCCTATCTGTGCGCCACGGGCCGGGCGTTCGCCGGCCCGGGACGGTCAATCCGCTGCACGTGCGGTTCGTCGAGGGAGCGCTTCTCGTTCCTGCGATTGCCTGGAGGACCTGTACGCGCTGACCACGCTGGCCTGGACCCGGCCGGAGGACTGCACCCGCGACCCGGTCACTATCAAGCTCAACGACCGCCGGCTCGGGGAGGACGCGGGCGAGTACGACAGCGACGCGCTGAGTTTCGTGGCAGGCCATGACGAGGAGGAGGTTGCATGAACGACACCGGCCTGTTCTCCGGAATTTACCAGGGCATCCGCGACCATGCCGACCTGCTCGACCGGGTGCTGGTGCGGCTCAAGGCCGGCACCAGCTCGCCGGCAGGACGACGAGCGCCAGCGGCTCGCCGCCTGGCTTGTGTCGCTCGGGGCGGCACCGACGGCGGACGCCTCGCGCGGATGATCCGCGTCCTGCTCCAGAGCCAGGGGCGGCCGTCCAGCAGGGGTGGGCGGAGATCGGCCAGTCGCTGCGGCTGGACCGGTGGGCCGGGCGGTCATCGACCGCCTGGAGGAGCTTGCCCGTGCGCTGGAGCGGGAACAGGCGGCGGCCCTGGCCAGGCTTCGGGGCGAGGCGTGATGGACGACTACTTCACCGGGGCGGTGCTGCAACTCCTGCGCGGGCCGGCCACCTGAACACGCGCGTCCCGCGCGACCTGGCCGCGGGAGTTCCACACGCTGGTGGCCGCCTGCCAGGCGGAAGTGGCCCGCATCACGGCAACCTGCGGTTCCTGCTGGACGAGCCGGCGATGCGACTGCCGGCGAACCAGCCCGACGGCTGCGAATGTTCCGCCGGGCGGTGGCGGACTTGGACCTGGTCGAGACGGTCGGGTTCGCGGCGATCGAGCGGGCGAACAAGGAAGACCTTCGGCTCAACGCCCTGATGGACCGCATCCGGCTGGAGATCGCCTACCCGCTGCTGCCGCCCGTTGTCACCTCGCTTTCGCGGGCCTATTTCGGGATTTTCCCCAGCCTGAACCTGCTCTGCGTGCCGTTGACGGAAGGCCGCTTCCTGCTGCACCTGCCGGACCTGTACCACGAGATCGGGCACCCGCTGCTGCGGGCCGCCAACAACCCCGTGGTCGAGCCGTTCCGGCAGGCGCACGACCGGGTGATGCAGAGCGGCGATGACGTACCTCGACGCCGAGTTGCGGAGCCCAGGAGCGCCGCCGCGGGCCCGCGCAGATGGTCCTACACGCTGGAGTGCTGGGTGCGGTCCTGGGTGTCGTGGTCGGTCGAGTTCCTCTGCGACCTGTTCGGGGCGTTCACGGTCGGGCCGGCGTTCGCGTGGTCCCACCTGCACCTGCGCACAAGCGCGGCGGCGACCCGTACTCGTCCCCTCCTACTCGCCGACCTCCCACCCGCCCGACGCCGCCGCGGATGGCCGTATGCTCAACGGCCTTGGCGAGACGTGGGTTCGCGGCCGAGGCCGCCCGCGTCGAGCGACGCTGGCAGTACTTCGCGGCGCTCGGTGGCGGGCGGGCGGAGCCGGAATACCGGCGGTGCTTCCCCGACCACTGCTGGAGGAGACCTGCGGCCGCGGAGGGACGGGCGTCGCAGGGACCGGGCTGCCGCGTCGCCTCGCCGTCCTCCTGGAAGAGGTTTACACGGTGCTCAACCAGGCTTGGGAAGAATTCTGGCGAGACCCGGCCGGCTACGGTGCCTGGGAGGAGCGGGCGGTGGCAAAGCTCTTCCCGCCAAGCAGCACCCGTTGATTCCCACCTAAGCCGGTGTGGGCGACCGGCATGTTACCCCTCGTAATGGGGACTTCCGGGATCGTCGCTCCGAGTCCCTGTTCGCGGAATAGGCCACCGCGTAGCGGACGATCTCGAGGCGCTCGTTCGTTGCTACCGAGGCAGGCCGCGAGCGTTTCATCCGTGGCCCCTTCTACCGCGGAGGCGGTGCCGAGCCCGGCCTTGGCGAGTCGGTGGTAATCGCCGCAGGAGAGCCGGGGGCCAGCGAACTGCGCGACCTCCACTAAGCACGTTGTACCGCTGCCGACCCGACGCCGCCCGCACGTGGAGCCGGACGAGGCACCAGACCCATCCGAGGAACGACGCCAACACGAAGTGCGACGCGTCCACGAAGTATCACAGACCGCCTACCGCCGCGAGCGTCGGCCAACCTCGGTTCGAGTTCCGTCTTTTAAAAAGGCCGCCTGCTCGCGGGCGTGTTCCTCGACCGTCCTCTTGGGTGGCACCGGGATCGGCGCCACCTTGCGGCACCTCATTGCCCAGATCCTCCCTCATGAACTTGCGGACCCGTGACGCCTTCCGCCGGACGCCCGTCAGTTCCTCGATCCGCCGCGCGGCGTCGTGGGCGGTGTGCGGCGGGTGCTGGCAGAAGTCCTCCTCGATCGTCTCTCGATGCGGCGACAGGGCGCTGGCCGACCCTCCAGCCGAACGACCGGACGCCGTCGAGGCCCGCGGCCGCGTAGATCCGCAAAGTCCGCTGCACCGTGGACCGCGACACGTTGGCCAGTTCGGCAATGTCCGTGCGGCTCGTTGCGACTCTTGAGCCACAGGATCTCCATCCGCTCCTGGACCCGCGGGTCCGGGTGGTGGTAGCGGTGGTGCGTGATCGCCTCGACCACGGCCTCGGAAAAGGAATACGTCGGGCGCATGCTGGCCCTCCCGAATACGGACCGAAGGGGAAGCACCTATCCTCCGCCACTAGGGGACTTTTACTCAAGGCCGACTTGTATCACTCCAGAGGACGCCAAGAATAGTCATCCTGCAGTCGGAGATCCAGAGAAGACACGCGGCCGCCTTCTTTGCACGCAGCACCGGTTCGTAGGGTTCTGCCACCGAACGGTGCAGGCCGTTGAGGATCTCCGCCGGGACGTTTTGCCGGCGAACTCGGTGAACCAGCTTTGCCGGGCTGACTTTTCAAGGCGCTCATCTTGATGCGGGGGAACCCCTGCTGATCGAGTACCACGGTGAGCTGGGCGGTCGCGATCAACGCGGGGTCGGTGACCTGTTCCGCCGTGAGCGGGGCCAGGGCTTCCACCACACGGAGGATCGAACGGACTTCGACGCCAGCCCTTCCGGCGTAGCGGTCGAGCGGCGTCAGGTGGTAGGTTCTCGTCCCCCACGGCTTAGACCAATTTGTGGGCGGCGGGTTCGGCCAGCCGCACGGCGATCTTCTGCAGGTCCCAGTTCCAGTTCGCGGCGGTGTGTTTACTCTGGAACGCGCAGAAGCTCCCCTCCAGGAAGTCGATGACGTCACCCTGCAGGGACCCCCTTGACGCCTGGCCTCCTGGCCGCGGCAGCACCGCAAGGATCAAAGTCCGGGGTCGGCCCCTTCAGCGATGAAACGCGATCACAGGTCCTCGGGCACTCCGGTCACGTAGCGAGCCCAGTAGTAGTTCTCCTGGTTCGCATCGAGGGCGATCACGTAGGACGTGCCGTGTTCGGCGTAACCGAGCCGGCCCGCCCGCCCGACGATGTTCTTGTACTCGGCCACAGTGTACGGGACCGTACCCGGGTGCTCGAGCCCGGCCATGACGACCGCCTCGGCCGGCGTGTTGACGCCCATCGCGAGGGTGGTCGTCGCGGCGATGACCCGAAGCTTCGCTCCCGGGGCGCCGGAACTGCTCCTCGACGACCGGCCGCTCGTCGCGATCGAGGTCGGAGTTGTGGAAGGCGACCCCGCCGCCCAGGCCGCGCGCAGCGCCGCGGAGGCGAGCGACGGGTCGCCGTCGGCAGCGCAGCCGAGCGCCGCCCGCGCCGGCGGCAAGCCGAGCTCCCGGGCCAGGTAGCCTGGCGCACCCGCGCGCCTCGCCCTTCGTGCTCGCGGAAGACGATCACCTGCTTGCCCTCGCCCACCAGTTTGCGCACCAGGGGGATGACCCAGTCCTGGCTGGACCCTTTGCGGTCTCAGGCGCGGATGCACGGGCGCGGTTGCTCTTGGCCTCGGCGGTCGACGAAGCGGAAGCGCCGTCCGCGCCGCAGCGACGCCCTCGTCCAGGGGGACCGGGCGTTCGGTCCGCCGCAGCAGCCGGGCGCCGAGCCACCCCTCGAGGCCGTTCGTGTCGCCGATCACGGCGGAGAGCGCGATGAGCTGGGGCTCGACGCCCGTCGTCGCCGCCGCATCCGCAGCAGGGTCAGGAGGAACTCGAGGTTCGGCCCCGCGCGACGGTCGGCGATCATCTGCACCTCGTCCACGACGATCGTGCCGAGCCTGGTCGAGGAGGTGGGGCTGCCGAGGAGCAGCGCGGCGAACTTCTCGTAGGTCATCAGGCAGATGTCGTAGCTGCCCGCGCATCAGGGCCGGGATGTCGTCGGCAATTTCGCCCGTCGCGCGGATGGTCCGATGCCGAACGGCGCGTAGGTCGCGGCTGAATTGCCGGTGCTTGTCGTTGACCAGCGCCTTGAGGGGCAGCAGGAAGAGCGCGCGCCTGCGCTCCAGGCACCCCGCAGCGCCGCCAGCTCGCCGACCATCGTCTTGCCCGACGAGGTCGGCGCCGAGACCACCAGGTGCTCGCCCCGAGCAGGCCGAACTCGTTGATGGCGTCGAGCTGCAGCTCGTTGAGCGCCGGGATGGAGCCGGCCCAGGCGGCGAGCAGTTCCGGCGGGAAGCCGAAGGCTCCAGGCTCTGGAGGTCGGCCGTGACCGGTTGCGCGCACCGCGCTCGGGGAAAGCGGCGCGGTAGCGCGGCGCCGGGGGAAGACCGGCCAGGTCAGCTCGCCGTCGAGCTGGCCTCGGAGGGTGGGGTGCTGCGGCCTGCCCGAAGCCGGGCGGCCGCTCGGTGGTGACGCGCCTCGTGACGTACTCGAGCAGGCGGTATACCGCACCTTCCCGCCTCGCGCACCTCCTCGGCGCCCTGCAGGGCTTCCAGAAGGTGGTAGGTCAGCAGGCCGTGGCCGTAGCGGTTCGTCTCCCAGGCCGGTTCCGACGCACATGCCGCGGTCAGCACTAACCGGCCTTCTCCGGAGAGTTGGTCGAACGGAGTACCCGGCGGGCCGGCGGCGGCGGTTGCGGGGATGAAGACCTTGGCACCGATCCCGCCGGAGAAGCATGGCGTCGATGACGCAGAGGAGCCGACGGGCCGGGATGCCGGCGAACCACGTGCCCAACAGGCTCAGCGGGATTGCCGTGGTCGCCAAGTCCGCGGGGTCGGTGTCGTAGGTGGCCAGGTGGTGGCCAGGGGTGCCGTGGCAGGAGAAGGCGACGACCACCAGGTCGCTTGCGCTGCACTGCCCGAGCACTGCAATTGGGCTTCGACGGCGGACCGGGTCGCCTGCTGGTCGGTCAGGAGTAGAGCAGGCCTCGCCCAGGGTGTCCGTGAACAGAGCCATTGCAATGCGGCGGCGTCGCGCTTGGCACAGTGCAACCAGTTGGCCTGGGGGTGGGCGTAGCGGTCAATGCCGACAAAAAGTCCACGGATCACCATGCTCGGTCCTTCCCCTGCGGTTGGGTCCCCAGCCGCTTCACTTGTCGCCCTTTCGCGGCTTTCCTTTTTCGGCCAGCATCCGGGCGAAGTCGGCCACGGTGTCCTGATCCTTCGCCGCGATCCGGGCGAAGTCGCGGAGCAGTTGCTCGGCGACCGGTCCGGCATTGCCCGGCTCGGTCTCGCGGCCCAGCAGGTAGTCGAGGGGGAACCGAAAGGGCGTCGGCCAGTCGCCGTAGGTTGTCAAGGGACGGTGACCGCCCGCCGGCTTCAAAGTGGGCGATCGCGGACGGCTGAAGACCGGCCCGCTGGGCCAATTCGGCTTGGGTCAGCCCCTTGTCTTCCCGCGCCTTGCGGAGCAGGTCGCCAAATTCTTGTGCCATACCGCGTTGACTTCCTGTTGACGACTTCGTATAGTAAAACAAGACGACTTAGTGCAGGCAGCGAGCCTGCATTTTTCGCGGCCACTGCTTGACGAGTTCGTCACATTATACATGACGAACAACGCCTTTTACAAGGAGAATTGCGATGGAACTGAACAAGGAGTCCGAAGTCGGCGGCACGCCGGCCCGGCGGACGAACACGCCCCCGGCGGCCCACACGACCTGACGGTGACGGCCCGCGTCCTGCCCGGGGGTTCGCCGACGAAGTTTAAGATCGCCGACAACGCCCCGCTGCTGCAACTGCTCGAAGACGGGGCGCGGCACCTGGGCATTCAACTGCTGCCCCCGCCGCCCCTGCGGCCGCTCGATCGGCTGCACGACATCGTCAAGCACGACGAGGTCGGGCCGGTCATCGGCGACCTCGATCAGTCGGTCGGCGAGTACTCGAAGGGGAAAGGGACCACGAAGGACTTCGGCATCGAACTGGTCCTGGCCTTCCGAGTGAACACGCATGGGCCGTCGCGACGAGCCCCGTGATGACGCCGAAGCAGATCCTGGCCCTGCCGGGAGTCGGCCTCGACTACCAGCAGTACACGCTCTACCTGCCGGGGAGCAGCGACCCGCTGCCGCTCGACAAGCCCATCCACCTCAAGCGAGGGGAGGCACTGGAGGCTGAGCGACACCATGCGGGGAGGGCCGGTGGCGTGCCGCAACGACTCGCGGAGGAGATCGCCGCGCTGGTGGAGCGCAGCGTCTGGTCGAAGCCGTCGAGGCCGGCGGCCGGTGCTACGCGCATCCGCCGGGGGATGCCGGTCCCGGCACTGTGGGACGAGTCGGCTCACGACATCCTGGTCGCCATCCCCGCCGCGTCCGACGCGGGCACGCACTCGACGCCTTCTATTTGGGCCTGCCTTACAAGTTCAAAGGGGGCAGCCACCCGCGAGTTCAAGGCACAATCATCACGGTGAAGGGCCGCCAGTGGCAACTCGTCTCGTGGCACTACCCCGACGGCAAGGAGTGGGTCCGGGGCCAGGACGACCTGGGTAGC
>CAVXPY010000041.1:0-135366 GCA_963763655.1 uncultured Chloroflexia bacterium | reverse complement strand
CGCGCCAGCGCTGGCTGTCCTGCCAGACGTGAAACGACGGCGTCCGCTCCGTGCGGAAGGGCGAATTCCCGGATAAGTTTTGCCCTGTCTTCTTCAGCTGAACGTATTGCCCGACCACCTCGACGAGGTCGAGGCGCCCGCGGATCTAGCGGGTGCGTCGTCGTTGGCCATCTGGGTTTGCTCCCTAGGCCCAATAATGGGGATGGTGAATGTCATCGAAACAGGCAGCGCGTACAGTCGGTCATCCCGGCGATGTAGTCTTTGAGGGCGACGGACAACCCTTCGCGCTCCGCCATGCTCGGACTCGGGCGGCGAGCACCGTCCGGGTTCGCCTCGTAGTAGCGCCAGAGGGCGGTAACGACACGCTCGGCACGCTGCCGTTCCGGCGTCACTTCCGGCCCGGTGTAGACGCGGGGGAACATGAAATCGCGCAGGGTATCCGCCGCGTGGAGCACCGGCTCCGAAAGTACGATGCCGCCCTTCTTCGGCGGCGCACCGTCGTCGCCAGTCGCCCACCAGTTCGTGACGATGCAGTCTGCCACCATCGTGTTGATGCGCTGCCGCGTGCGTCTCACCGAGACGTGCGAGCGCCTCGGCGGGCACATCCGCAAACGTGATCACACCGGCGCGGATCGCGTCGTCCACGTCGTGATTGATATAGGCGATCGCGTCCGCGAGGCGCATGATCTGCCCTTCGAGCGTGATCGGCCAGCCGGGCCGCCGTCCGCGAGCAGCCCGGCACGGGGCTTCGAGTGGTTGAGGATGCCGTCGCGCACCTCAGCGGTGAGATTGAGGCCGCGCCCGTGCTTTCTCCAGCACATCCACGATGCGCAGGCTCTGCATGTTGTGGCGATACGGCACGCCCATCGCCTTGGCGATTGCCGCCTTCGCCGCGTGCCCGAAGGGACCATGCCCGAGGTCGTGGCCCATCGCAATCGCTTCCACGAGGTCTTCGTTGAGGCGCAGGGCGCGGGCGATTGTGCGCCCGACTGCGATACCTCCAGCACGTGCGTGAGGCGCGTGCGGTAGTGATCCCCGTGCGGCGCGATGAAGACTTGCGTCTTATGCTTCAGTCGGCGGAACGAGGGCGAGTGCAGGATGCGGTCGCGGTCGCGCTGAAAGGCCGTGCGCATCGGCGACGTCGTCCGGGTGCTGACGTCCCTGCGCTCCTCCCGCTCTTCGCCGCATAGGGAGACAGGCGGGCTACCTCCTCGGCTTCGAGCCGCGCGCGAATCCTTACTAATAGTTCCGTAGTCGCCTTAGCGCTCACTTGGATTCCTCACCCCCGACCCCTTCCATCGCCAATCGAACACGGTGAGGAGAGGTATGTACCGCGATGGAGAGGGGTCGGGAACGAAATTGGAACTGGCCCCACGCACGTTCGGAGCGTTCATCCGATTTTCCCTCTCCCATCATCTGCCATTGCCAGTATACGCGATGTACGTACATTCGGAAATAAGGCGCGGGTTGCCGAACCGTGTTCCTCCCCTCTCCATCGCCGTACATACCTGATCCATTCCCCGATCTCAGGGCGATGGCTCCGTTACGAGAGGGGTCGGGGGTGAGGCATGGTGACTAGCGGTCCCGGTCACCGCCCGCGATCACTGCTTGCGCTGCCGCGAGTCGCGCGATGGGGACGCGGAAGGGCGAGCAGGAGACGTAATCCAGACCGATCCGGTCGCAGAAGGCAACGGACGAGGGTTCGCCGCCGTGCTCGCCGCAGATACCGACCTTGAGGTCCGGGCTTCGTCGCTCTGCCAAGCTCGGTGCCCATCGAGACGAGCTTGCCGACGCCGTCCTGATCGAGGACCTGGAAGGGATCGGCGGGCAGGATGCCGCGATCGACATAGAGCGGCAGGAAGCGCCCCGCGTCATCACGGCTGAGGCCGAAGGTCGTTTGGGTGAGGTCGTTGGTGCCGAAGGAGAAGAAGTCCGCCTCCACCGCGATCTCGTCCGCAATGAGGGCCGCGCGGGGTAACTCGATCATCGTACCGATCGTGTAGGGCACATTCTTTCCCGTCGCCGTGAAGATGCCGTCGATCGTTTCGGTGACGAGGGCGCGCTGGCGCTTCAATTTTTCGACCGTGCTGACAAGCGGAATCATGATTTCCGGTTCGACTTTCACGCCGTCGTCCTGTACGGCAATCGCCGCGTTGATGATCGCGCGCGCCTGCATCTGCGTGATCTCCGGGTAGAGGATGCCGAGCCGACAACCCCGAAAGCCAAGCATCGGGTTCGCCTCGTGCAGCGCATTCACCTTATCGCGGACTTGTTGGACAGGGATACCGAGTTTCTTCGCGAGATCGTCCTGCTCCTCCGGCGTGTTGGGCAAAAACTCGTGCAGCGGCGGATCGAGGGTGCGGATCGTCACCGGGAAGCCATCCATCGCGCGGAAGATGCCCTCGAAATCGGCTTGCTGGAGCGGTTCGATTTCTGCCAGGGCGCGCTCGCGCTCCTCGCGCGTCACCGCGAGGATCATCGCGCGCATCGCGCCGATCCGGTTGCCCTCGAAGAACATATGCTCGGTGCGGCAGAGGCCGATACCCTCTGCGCCGAACTCGCGGGCGATCTCGGCATCGCGCGGTGTGTCGGCGTTCGTGCGGACCTTCAGTCGCCGCTCGGCATCGGCCCAGCGCATCAGCACCGCCAGGTCGCCGCCAACGGTCGGTTCAACGGTCGGCACCTTGCCCAGCATGACATTGCCGGTCGCGCCGTCGATGGTGATGAAATCCCCGATGCGGAAGGTATATTCGGCAACGTGGACTTCGCCCTTGGCGTAGTCGATTTGCAGCGCCGTGCAACCGGAGACACAGGGCTTGCCCATCCCGCGCGCGACGACCGCCGCGTGCGAGGTCATGCCGCCGCGCGCGGTCAGCACCCCTTGTGCCGCGACCATGCCATGAAAATCCTCCGGGCTCGTCTCGATCCGCACGAGGATGACCGCCTCGCCTGCCTGACCGCGCGTCTGCGCCTCATCGGGATCGAAGACGACCTTGCCCGTTGCCGCGCCGGGTGAAGCGGGTAACCCTGTCGCCAGTACCTGCACGCGTGCGCTCGGATCTATGGTGGGGTGCAGCATCTGGTCCAGTTGAGCGGGCTCGACCCGGCTCACTGCCTCGCGATGGTCGATCAGTGTTTCGTTGGCGAGATCGACGGCGATCTTCACTGCCGCCGCACCTGTCCGCTTGCCGTTACGTGTTTGGAGCATATAGAGTTCGCGGTGCTGGATCGTGAACTCAAGGTCCTGCATGTCACGGTAATGGCGCTCCAGACGGTCGGCAATATCGAGGAGCTTGCTGTACGCCTCCGCGAGGGCGGCATCGTTGCCCATCCCGGCAACAGGCTGCGGCGTCCGCACCCCGGCAACGACATCCTCACCTTGCGCGTTCGGCAGGTATTCACCAAAAAGCCGCGCTCGCCCGTGTTCGGGTTGCGCGTGAAGCAGACGCCGGTCGCGCAGTCGTCCCCGAGGTTGCCGTAAACCATCGACTGGACATTGACCGCAGTGCCGAGGTCGTCCGGGATGTTGTTCTGTCGGCGGTAGCGGATCGCGCGGGTGTTGTTCCACGAGCGGAAGACCGCCTCGACAGCCATCCGGAGTTGATCGGTCGGGTCATCGGGGAAGTCCATGCCACTCTCGCGTTTGGACATCGCCCGGAACTCGTCCGCAAGGCGCTGCAAATCCTCCGCCGGGATCTCGGTATCGCTTGTCACATTGAGGCGACGCTTGACACGGTCGATGGCGTCCTCGAACAACTCGCTATTGACCTCAAGAACGACTTTGCCGAACATCTGGATGAGCCGCCGCATACAGTCGTAGGCGAAGCGTTCATCGCCTGTTTCCGCGATCAGACCGGCGAGTGAGGCGGGGGAAAGACCGAGATTGAGGATCGTATCCATCATCCCCGGCATCGAGAACTTCGCGCCGCTACGGACCGAGACCAGTAGGGGCAACCCCCCGTGGTTGCCCGGCTTCGTTTCGCCGCCGAACGAGCGCTTCATTTGCCGCTCGATCTCCGTAATGCCCGCAAGCGTCTGCTCCCACAGTCCGTCCGGGAGTTGGGTCATCGTTCGCAAGATACGCATTGCACGCTTCGGTGGTGATCGTAAAGCCGGGCGGCACAGGGAGCCCCGCATTCGTCATCTCTGCGAGGTTCGCTCCTTTCCCCCCGAGCAAATCCCGCTGGCTCGCATCGCCATCACGGAACAAATAGACCCAGCGTGTCGCCACAAGTACCTCCTACGTCGGTAGGACTAAGGACTGAGGATAAGTATGGGAGATCAGTCAACCGCACGGTAGCGCGGGCTTTCCAGTATGCGAACTTTCTCATAGGCTGGAACGCTTACGTTACTACTTAGTCCTCAGTCTCAGTCCTTCGTCACGCCCGGCGCTTCTCGATGCGCGCGAGTGATGCCATGAGTTTTTTGACGCCCGCACCGACAAATGCGATGGTCACTTCCTGATCGTCGCCTAAGTCCCGCACCGCAACTACCGCTCCATCACCAAACTTGGGATGCGAAACCCGGTCACCGGCGCGGAACGCGGTCCCGTTGGTCAGCGGCGCGGGTGCGCTGCGTGGCGCTTCCCAGCGGGTCGCGGTCACCTGGGGGGGCGAGATGGCGGGGAGTCGCCGTGCCGACGCGCCGGTCTCCTCGATGATGTCGGGCGGAATGGAATCCACGAAACGGGAGCGTGTCGCGTACTGCTCGTTCCCCCAGATGGTGCGCTTGAAGACGTGGGTGATATAGAGCCGCTCCTTGGCGCGGGTGATGCCGACGAAGAAGAGTCGCCGTTCTTCTTCGAGTTCACTGGCGCTCTCCTGCGCGCGGATATGCGGCAAGATATTCTCTTCCGCGCCGACGATGAAGACGATCGGGAAACTCCAGCCCCTTCGCGGCGTGGAGCGTAATCAGTGTCGCCTTCTCGGTATCCGCGGCGGTACGATTGTACATATCCTGATCGGAAACCAGGGCGGCTTCCTCGATGAAGGTCGCGAGCGCGGCCTGCGGATCGAGCGATTCGTAGTCCGCGACGACGGTGCGGAGTTCGCGCACATTCTCGACGCGGTCGAGCCTCGTCCACGCCGCCCTCTTCGAGCATCCGCAAATAGCCGGACCGCTCCATCAGGACGTCGAAGAAGGCGAGGATGTTTGTGTCGAGCATCGTCGCGCGCATCTCGGCGACGAAACGGGCGATGTCCGCGAGACCGTCTGCGGGGCGGCCCGAAATGGGCGGCAGCGGCTCCATCCCTTCGACCAGCGCGCGGCACCCGGCAATGGGCGCGGTGTTGTGGGTGCGTGCCCACGCATTGAGGGCGGCGACAGATTGCTTGCCGATCCCCCGCCCAAGAGGGGTATTGTCAATGACGCGCTCGAAGGCCGCACCGTCCGACGGGTTGTGGACGAGGCGCATCAGCGCGAGGACATCTTTCACTTCTTTGCGCTCGTAGAATCGTGTGCCGCCGATCAGTTGATAGGGTAGGCCGAAGCGGATGCACGCTTCTTCTAGGATGCGGCTCTGCGCGTTCGTGCGGTACATCACCGCACAGTCATTCGCGCCTATATTTGCCGATGTCACGAGTCGCTGAATCTCCTCGACAACGAACTGCGCTTCCTGTCCTTCGTCATATATACTCACGGATCGCGATCGCCTGGCCGTCATCTTTCTCCGTGATGAGTCGTTTCTGTTTGCGCTGCGTGTTCATGCTGATGACGGCTTGCGCAGCGTCCACGATTCGTTTTGTCGAGCGATAATTCTGTTCGAGGAGGAGCATTTTCGCGGTCGGGAAATCGCGCTCGAAATCGAGGATGTTGCGAATATCCGCGTGTCGCCAGCCATAAATGCTCTGATCGGGATCGCCGACGACGCAGAGATTCTGATGGGCGGCGGCGACTTCCTTCACCAGCCGATATTGGACATGGTTCGTGTCCTGATACTCATCAACATGGATATATCGATAGCGGTTCTGGTACGGTTGAGCACGTCCGGCTGGGTCGTCAACAGTTGGAGGGTGGAGAGCAGCAAGTCGTCGAAATCGAGCGGCATTGTGCCGCCGGAGGAGATCTTGGTAGGTCGGGTAGACGCGTCCGGCGACCTCCTCCCAGTAGGTGGATGCGAGGCCCGCGAACTCGTCCGCACTGACGCCATTGCTCTTGCCCGCTGAAATGGTGCTCAGGACCGTGCGCGGCCCGTACTGCTTCGGGTCGAGGTTGAGGTCCCGCAGGGCCTGCTTGATAATGTTGATCTGATCCGCGTCGTCATAGATCGTGAAGTCTTGCGCGATGCCGACGCGCTCGCCATCGCGCCGGAGGACGCGCGCGCAAAACGAGTGGAAGGTGCCGACGGTCAGACCGTTCATCTGCGGCCCCACGATGCGGTCGAGCCGATCCCGCATCTCTTTCGCCGCCTTGTTTGTGAAGGTCATGGCGAGAATCTGATGCGGATCGACGTGACGGACGGCGAGCAAGTAGGCGATCCGGTGCGTCAGGACGCGCGTCTTGCCACTACCGGGCCCCGCGACGATCAGAACGGGGCCTTCCGTGGTTGTGACGGCTTCGCGTTGTTGCTCGTTCAGCCCCGTAAGGATCGTCTCTTCAATGGCCATGCCGTTTGCTTGCCCTTCGCCCGTCGTGGTCGCTCACCGAATGCGCGTGTGTACAGACACCCCACATACGGGAGTGTACACGCTCGCGGGTGCGTGCGGTAGGGCCGCGCGCACCGATATTATCGGGTCAGGTGGATGCCGTATTTATCGAGATTATTGAGGATGTAGACGAGAAAGATGGTTGAGGCGATGATACCGAGAATCGAGAAAACGATGCCGATCATCGCTTGCGTCTGGCCGAAATCGGCGCGCGGCTGCCCCGGTATCGACGCGCGCTGTCGCGCTTCGCTCCGGCCGAGAATACTGAAAATCAATCCGACGATGCCAATGAGAATGCCGACCCAACTGAGGAACATCCCCGGCATAAAGCTGACGATACCGAGCCAAAACCCGGCAATCGCCTTGCCGCTCTTCGTCGGCCCATAGGGCTGACCGGGCACAATCGGGTACGGCGGCATCGGGTAGATCGGCGGAGACGCAAGCGGCGGATAGGGTGCGGGGGGTACGCTATAGGGTATCGGTGGTGCCAGTGGAGGCGCAGTCTCAATCGCGGGCGCGGGCAGTGCTCCCTGGGGGCTGGCGAGGTCTGCGCCGCAGTTCTGGCAGAAGCGCGCGCCCACCGGTACCTCAGACCCACACTCCGGGCAATGTGCCATGCGCGAGCTACCTCCCCATCAACAAACGATCCGCACCGCCAAAACGGATAACAGACAACAGAAACGGCGGACGCCGAAACGTCCGCCGAGTATGGCACCTCTGCGAGCAGAGGGGAAGGGGAGAGGGCATGGTATGGGTAGGCGCACGACTCCGATCGAGAACGGCGAATCACTCACATCCTGCCCGGCGACGACCCTCCTTGGCGTCCTCACCGCTTTGCCTGCGCATACAGCAGCAGACCGATGCCCGATCCAGCCTCTTCTCCATCCTCATCATCCTGCGCTTGACCTAGGATTGCTCACCTGTTACCAGGCGCGTCGCTCCCTAGAAAGGAGGTGATCCAGCCGCAGCTTCCGCTACGGCTACCTTGTTACGACTTCGTCCCAGTCACCAGCCCCACCCTCGACGGCTCCGCCCCTTGCGGGTTCGGGCACCGGCTTCAAGTGTTGCCAGCTTCCATGACGTGACGGGCGGTGTGTACAAGGCCCGGGAACACATTCACCGCGGTATGGCTGACCCACGGTTACTAGCAACTCCGCCTTCATGGGGGCGAGTTGCAGCCCCCAATCTGAACTGAGACCGGGTTTGTGAGATTGGCTCCCCCTCGCGGGTTGGCAACCCTCTGTCCCGGCCATTGTAGCGTGTGTGTCGCCCAGGGCGTAAGAGCCATGCTGACTTGACGTCATCCCCGCCTTCCTCCGCATTCACAGCGGCAGTCTGAGCAGAAACATGCAACTGCTCACAGGGGTTGCGCTCGTTGCGGGACTTAACCCAACATCTCACGACACGAGCTGACGACAGCCATGCAGCATCTGTGCGGTTCGCCTTGCGGCCATGGGCTTTCACCCACTGAACACCGCATGTCAAGCCCTGGTAAGGTTCTGCGCGTCGCGTCGAATTAAACCACACGCTCCGCTGCTTGTGCGGGCCCCCGTCAATTCCTTTGAGTTTTAGCCTTGCGGCCGTACTCCCCAGGCGGTCGACTTGTCGCGTTAGCTGTGGCGCAGACGGGGTCAAGACCGCCCACACCGAGTCGACATCGTTTACTGCGTGGACTACCGGGGTATCTAATCCCGTTCGCTCCCCACGCCTTCGCGCCTCAGCGTCAGTACCGGCCCAGTGGGCCGCCTTCGCCACGGGTGTTCTTCCTGATCTCTACGCATTTCACCACTCCACCAGGAGTTCCACCCACCTCTACCGGCCTCAAGTCTGCCGGTTCGCCACGACCCTCCCGCGTTAAGCGCGGGGCTTTCACGTGACGCCTGACAGACCGCCTGCGCGCGCTTTACGCCCAGTAACTCCGGACAACGCTCGGACCCTACGTATTACCGCGGCTGCTGGCACGTAGTTAGCCGGTCCTTATTCGCCGAGTACCGTCCATTCTCTCCCTCGGCAAAAGCCGTTTACACCCCAAGAGGCGTCATCCGGCACGCGGCGTTGCTCCGTCAGGGTTGCCCCCATTGCGGAAAATTCCTTGCTGCTGCCTCCCGTAGGAGTCGGGGCCGTGTCTCAGTCCCCGTGTGGCTGATCATCCTCTCAGACCAGCTACCGATCATCGCCTTGGTGGGCCGTTACCCCCCCAACTAGCTAATCGGTCGCAGACCCCTCCCAGCGCGCATTACTGCTTTCTTTCCCCAGCCCGTCGCCAGAGAACCGTACGCGGTATTAGCCACCATTTCTGGTGGGTATCCCCCACGCCGGGGTAGGTTGTCCACGCGTTCCTCACCCGTTCGCCACTCAATGCCTCCGAAGAGACACTCCGTGCGACTTGCATGCATTAGGCACGCCGCCAGCGTTTATCCTGAGCCAGGATCAAACTCTCAAATCAATATCTCTACAGAGCTCAACGCCCTGCTTCCGAGACGTTTCCGCCTCTCTCCCTTCCCCTCTGCTGGTAAGGTGCCGTAGGCTGCTCTCCGGCAGCGAAGGAGATACTACCGCGCGGGTTGTGCCCTGTCAAGGGTTTCCCGAAAATCTGTGTGTGATCGTCGTTGTGGGCTACTGCGGATTCTCCGTGATACCGGGGTTCATCCGTTCTATTTGCGGCTCGGCTGGATCCGGAACACCGGATACTCCGGCCCGATTCGCCGCAGATCTGCTTCTGGAGCGTCGGGGCCGACCCCCTGGAAGAACATGCCGACCTCGAACTTCCAGCGCTTCAGATAGGATCGCAACACGGCGGGTTTCTCATCTTCGCTCAGTTCGACGACGTGAATCGTCTCCCGTCGCCGCCCGACCCACAACTCGCCCTTGCCGCTGACCCGGATATTGCGTACCCACTGCGTCACACCGCGCGGCGCGACGAGATAGCGCGCGTTCTCGTACGTGAGGAGGTTAACGGGAGTGGTGCGCCACACGCCGCTTTTGCGACCGCGCACGGCCAGGATGCGCGACCCATAGATGCTGATACCGATGCGTGTCAGCCCGGCGACGAGGCGATTGAAGATGTTCGTCGTGAACCAATCAGGGCGGATATAGCGCTGCGATTCCATACGGCCTCTCCCTTTTGGCGCTCTGGGCGCTCACTCTCCATACTCGAGCGTCGCTAGCGTACAACCTTCCGTGAGAAAAATGTTTGCGCGCGAAATAATGAGGACGCGAAGCGCCGCTGTTTCCCGCCTCGGCGCTTGACGATGGCATCCTGTGGTGCTACATTCTCGCCTGCACCATGCACCACGCGCCGCGTGCGTTGTGCCGACGTAGCTCAGAGGCAGAGCAGGGGACTCATAAGCCCTTGGTCGCAGGTTCGAATCCCGCCGTCGGCACCATATTCTTTCGTCGCTCAACAGAAACACTCCTCACTATGCCGTACCGGCCACAATCCACGAATCGTGTGAGCGAACATCTGCACGCCACCGTGCGAGGCGCACTCCGCGATGCGCGCCCTTCGCGCGTGCTGGTCGCCTGTTCCGGTGGCCCGGATAGTGTCTGCCTCGCCCATGCCGTGGCGACGGTCGCAGCGCGTATCGGCGTGCGCGTCACTCTCGGCCACGTCCAACATCAGGTGCGCGCGGGAGACGAACGCGATGCGGCAGTTGTGGAAGCCCTCGCGCAGCAGCTTGGCGTGCCATGCGAATCCGCGCGACTCGATTGGCAGGGAACGGAGCGCGACCATCGCTCGGAAGCGTGTCTGCGCGCTGCGCGGTATCGCGCACTGGGCGAGATGGCTGCGCATACGGATGCCGACGCGGTGCTCACCGGACACACGATGGACGACCAGGCCGAAACCGTGCTCCTCCATCTCGTGCGCGGCGCTGGCCTCAAGGGGTTGGCGGGTATGAAACCCGATACGACGCTGACCTTCCATCTCGACGACGATGCAGCCACCGTACGCGTCGTCCGCCCACTGCTGGCGATCCGGCGGCAGGAAACGGTCGCCTACTGCACGGCGTATGACTTGGCGACGATATTCGATCCGACCAACGGCGACGAAGCCTATACCCGTAATTGGGTGCGCGGGACCATTCTGCCCGCCCTCCGTGGTCGGAATCCTGACATCACGCGCACCCTGGCGCGGACGGCGGCGCTCCTTGGCGACGCGGAGGAGTATCTGACAGCGCAGACAGCGCAGGCGTTCTCGCGTGGTGATCTGCGGGAATCTGCTTCGGTCCACGTGCTCGATGTCGCCGCTTTTCTCGCGGAACACCCCACGATCCAGCGCCGGATGCTCTGGCACCTGATGCAGCGTAGTCGGCTGGAAGCGCCGCGTGCGGATGCCGTCGATGTGGCACATCGGACATTGACTGCGGCAGGGTCATCCCGGATACACGCGTTTGATGACGTCGCGTGCTGCCGGGCCTATGACTGTCTGATCGTCGGTGCCCCTGCGGCGGTGTCTGCCTGGATCACCGCGCAGGCATTGCGCCGGCATCCGCTCCTCGATCGCGATATTGAAGTCTCGGTCGATGTGCCGGTTTTGCTTGGAGATGAAGGTGCAGGCGCGTATCGGTTCAGTCTCTCGGCACGGTCGGCGATCGTGGCAGACCAGCCCGGCCCGGTACACGCGACGCGGATCATCCTGCAACTCCCGCAAGCGGCACGCCTCGCGATCCGAGGGCGCGCACCGCACGACTCGTTCCATCCGATCGGTCGCCGGATGCCGCAACGATTGTCGGAATACCTCACCGCGCAGGCGGTGCCCGCGCCCATTCGGGATCGGTTGCCCCTCTTCGTTGTGAACGGTACGATTGCCTGGGTACTCGGATTCGATGTCAGCGCTTGCTACGTGGCGGATCGGCAGGATGCCACGCATGTTGCCGCGCTGGAACGTGTCGATCACGAAGAGAGAGCGAAAGGAATGCAATAAGCGATGGCGAAGAGCGATGCACCCGAACCGATGCAGGGAACGGCCGGAATGCCGATGTCGGTCTTGCTGACGGAGGAGATGATTCGCGCGAAAGTTGCTGAGCTGGCGCAGGCAATCGACCGCGATTACGTGGGGCGGACGCCGGTACTCGTCGGCGTGCTCACCGGTGCGACGATCTTCATGGCGGACCTCGTGCGCCAGATGCAGGGCGCGGTGGAAATGGAGTTCATGGCCGTCTCCTCCTATGGCGCGGGCACGGAATCGACGGGCGTCGTGCGCATCCTGAAGGACCTGAACAGTGAGGTCACCGGGCGGGACCTCATCATTGTCGAGGACATCGTGGACAGTGGATTGACGCTTGCCTACCTCCAAAGCCTCCTGCGCGCCCGCGAGCCTGCCTCCCTGCGTACCTGCGTCCTCCTCGACAAGTTCGAGCGGCGCGAGACCGATGTCGTCCTCGACTACGTCGGCTTCCAGATTCCGAATGCCTTCGTCATCGGCTACGGGCTCGATTATGCCGGTTTGTACCGGCAGCTGCCGTTCGTCGGTGTCCTCGATGCGGCGGCGATCTCGTCATGACGCGGCGCGGCATTCGGCTCCGCACAATCGCGTTTTCGGTCACTCGCGCGTGTGATAGAATGAGGGGACGCGCGGCCGTCATAGCGACTGCTGCGCGGCTCGCAAGGGAACCAATCCACACAGCGCTGCGGCGCCGGAGGCTCGTTGATGAGTGAAAACAAGTGGCTGAAGAACAGCCTCGTGTACTTGATTATTATCGTTGCGGTGATTGCGCTCTGGTTTACGGTCGTACAAAGTCCCGGTGGCAATCGGACCACCGATATCAGCGCCGTCGTTTCCGCAGTTCGCGCCAATCAGGTCGCGAAGATCACCACCACCAATGGCAGCAGCAATGCCGAAGTCGAGTATCGGGACAATAGCAAGAAGAACGTCCGGCTCCCGGACAATAGCTCGATCTACGAAATCCTCAAGGACAATGCGATCCTCCCGGACCAGTACCCGGCGATAGCCGCCAAGGGCGCGAGCCAGTGGGGTAATTGGCTCGGCACCCTCGGCTTCCTCCTGCCGACACTCTTCCTCGTCGGTATCCTCGTCTTTATGATGCGGCAGGCGCAGGGGTCGAACAATCAGGCGATGTCCTTCGGCAAGAGCCGCGCGCGGATGTTCACCGGCAACCGACCGACCGTCACCTTTACGGATGTCGCGGGGGTCGATGAGGCGAAGCAGGAACTGGCGGAAGTCGTCGAGTTCCTCAAGTACCCCGATAAGTTCGCCGCCCTCGGCGCGCGCATCCCGCGCGGTGTGCTGCTCGTTGGCCCTCCCGGTACCGGCAAGACGCTGCTTTCGCGCGCGGTAGCGGGTGAGGCGGGCGTGCCCTTCTTCTCGATCTCCGGCTCCGAGTTTGTCGAGATGTTCGTCGGCGTCGGCGCGTCCCGCGTACGTGACCTCTTCGATCAGGCGAAGCGCAATGCGCCGTGCATCATCTTCGTTGATGAGATCGACGCGGTCGGTCGGCAGCGTGGCGCGGGCCTCGGCGGCAGCCACGACGAGCGCGAGCAGACCCTGAACCAGATCCTCGTTGAGATGGATGGCTTCGACAGCAGCACGAACATCATCGTGATTGCCGCGACGAACCGCCCTGATGTGCTCGATCCGGCGCTCCTGCGGCCCGGTCGGTTCGACCGACAGGTCATTCTCGATAACCCGGATATTCGCGGTCGGCAGGCGATCCTCGAAGTGCACACGCGCGGCAAGCCGCTGGATGACACGGTCACGCTCGAAGAGATCGCGCGCCAGACACCCGGTTTCTCGGGCGCGGACCTGGAAAACCTCGTCAATGAGGCGGCGATCCTCGCGGCACGGCGCAACCTGAAAGTGATCGGACGCGACGAAGTGGCTGAGGCGATTGACCGCGTCATCGCCGGGCCGCAACGCAAGAGCCGCCTGATCAGCGAGCGCGAGCGGATCATGACCGCATATCACGAGGCGGGTCATGCCCTCGTGGCGCGGGTGCTCGCGAATTCGGACCCCGTGCATAAGATCACTATCGTCGCGCGCGGCATGATGGGCGGCTACACGCGCATCCTCCCGGACGAGGATCGCTTCTTCTGGACGAAGGCGCAGTTCAAGGACCGCCTCGCCTATGCGCTCGGCGGGCATGTGACCGAGGAACTTGTCTTCCAGGAAGTGAGCACAGGGCGCATCGAACGACATCGAGCAGGTGACGAACCTCGCCCGCAAGATGGTCACTGAGTATGGCATGAGTAAAGAACTTGGCCCGATCCAGTACGGCAAGCGTGAGGAGATGGTCTTCCTCGGGCGTGATCTGGGCGAGCACCGCAACTACTCGGACGATGTCGCCTTTCAGATCGACAAGGAAGTGCGCAAGCTCGTCGAAGAAGCGTACGAGCGGGCAAGGCAGGTACTGACGACCTATATGGAGCAATTGCACCAGATCTGCCGCGCTCCTGATCGAAAAAGAGACGGTGGACGGCGAGGAGATCGAGCCGTTCTTCCACGAGCCGAAGCCCGCACCGAACTACGTCATCCCCGAGCGGGCGAAGGAGGCGGTCGCTGCGGCGGTCCTTGCCGCCGAGCAGAAGGCGCTCAGTCAGCAGCCGAACGGCGCGACTCCGAAGCCCGCGACGAACGGCCCGGCACCACCACCCCGGTTCCGGAACGCGCCTGGCGTCGCATAGACTGTCGGTGATAGTGTGCGGGACCGGAACTCCGGTCCCGTTTTTCGTGAGAGTGGCGCATCATGTCCGAGCGTGAGAGCGAGGCGGAAGCCGTACAGGTCGGCAGCGTTGTCGAGGTGCGGATCGAGTCGATGGCGAACGGTGGCGCGGCGGTCGCGCGTCTGGGTAGTCTCGTGCTCTTTGTCGCGGGCGCGGCACCCGGCGAACGCGTCCGTGTCCGCATCACCGATCATCGACGCACCTTTGCGCGCGGGGCGGTCGTTTCCGTCATCGAACCCGCGCCCGAGCGGGTTCCGCCTGCGTGCGAGTATTTCGGCGTCTGCGGTGGCTGCCAGTGGCAGTTTCTTTCCTATCCCGCCCAACTGGCGGCGAAGGTGGAGATTGTGCGCGATCAGTTCCGGCGCACGCTCGGCTTCTCTGCCGAGGAGGTCGATGGGCTGATGCTGCCGCCCATCGGCATGGTGGACCCGTGGGCGTATCGGAACGTCATCACGGTGGAACCGACCGATGATCGCAAACCCGCATTTCATCACCTGCACAGCGCGGCGTTGGTCGCGATCGATCACTGTCCGATCAGCCAGCCAGCCATCAGCGCGACGTTAGCCGCACTTGTGAATGCGGGCGTCGATGCGGAGACGACGGTTCGCGTGGACGATGCGGGCGCGGCGGTCGCCTTCACCCCTACCCAACGAATGCCGGTCCATCAATCCCTGCTCGGGGTACCGTTCCGCGTTTCGGGCGGCGCATTCTTCCAGGTGAATACCCGTACCGAAGCCCGACCGGACCTGGCCGGTGACACGCGGAGTATGGCGGATTTGCTCGCGCAAGCGGTGCTCGACGGGCTGGCGCTCGTGGGGAGCGAAACGGTGCTTGATCTCTATGCGGGCGTTGGCACCTTCTCGATACTGGCCGCGCCGCACGCCCGGCGGGTGATCGCGGTCGAGGAAGTGCCTGCCGCCGCGACGGATGCGCGGTACAATGCGCACGCGGCGGGCGTCACGAATGTCGAGGTGCATACGCGCAAGGCCGAGCATTTGCTCGGTACGCTGACCGACCGGATCAACGCGGTCGTGCTCGATCCGCCGCGCGCCGGGTGTGCGCCGCCTGTGCTCGATGGCCTGCAGCGCTTGCGCCCGCAGCGAATCGTCTATGTCTCCTGTGATGTCGCGACATTGTCGCGTGATTTGCGCACCCTACAGGGCATGTATCGCGTCGAATCGTGCCGATTGGTTGATTTGTTTCCGCAGACGTTTCATGTCGAGACCGTGACGGTGCTCACCATCGGAGGTGCGAAGCCATGACCACAGAATCGTTCGATGTGCAGCGGGCACGGGCGCGCGTCTTCGTGCTGGTGCGTGCCTGCCCCTCCGGTCGGGTGACGACCTATGGCTGGCTGGCGAGCGCGATCGGCCTGCCGGGCCACGCCCGGCTTGATCGGTTGGATCATGAATGGCGTCCCCGCCGAGGCGAAGATCCCGGCGCACCGGGTGGTCAATCGCGAAGGTACGCTGACGGGCGCATGGGCCTTCGGCCATCCCGACACGATGGCGGGGCTACTGCGTGCCGAAGGGGTGACGTTCGATGAGAAGGGGCGCGTGGTGATGAAGACACACGCCTGGGACCCCCTCGCGGACCTTGATCCAGAAGAGTTGGCGGGCCTCCTTGAGAGCGCGCCGGAAGCCTTCGCCAATCTGCCCGTGCCCACCGAAGACCTCCCGGAGATGCTCCGCCGCGACCTCAGCGGACCATTCAAGCTGCGCCCCAAGGAATAATGCGCGACTAGGAAGGCACCGGGGAGAACCGCAAAGGCACAAAGGACACAAAGATCGCAAAGAAGAGAGAAGAACATTAATCTTTCCCCTTCATTGCGTCCTTTGCCCTCTTGGAGTCTTTGCGGTTCTCCCCGGTTTCGCCCCGCATTCGTTTGATGGCGGCGGTGTAGACCGCGACATTTGCCGTTGCCACTGCGTCGAGGCTGAATAACCGTGCGGATCGCTCGCGCGAGGCGGCAGCCATCCGGTGGCGGAGGGTGTCATCGCGCGTCAGTGCGCGGAGATGATCGGCCATCGCCTGTGTATCGCCGACCGCCGTGAGAAAGCCGGTCACACCGCGGTTCGACAATTTCGCGGGTGCCGCCCGTGTCGGTCGCGATAATCGGGCACCCCGCGGCGAGTGCCTCCAGATGGGTACGGCTGAGGGGTTCCGGCCAGCGCGCGGGCGTGACGAGGGCAATCGCGCGTCGCATCAGCGCGACAACGCTCGTATTGGGAAGCACGCCGAGCAATCGCAGCCGCGAACCGCTGACATCGCTCGTCCGCAGCGCCGCCGCTTCCTCTCCATCCCCGAGGACGAGCAGCGGCGGCGCATCGTCTCCCAGTTGGCGAACGATCTCCGGGAGGAGGTCCGCCCCTTTATGCGCGGAGAGCTTGCCGACATAGAGAGAGAAGCGGTCGGGCAGATCGACGACGGCAGGGGTATCCGTCTCCGCGAAGGCGCTGAGATCGACGGCATTCGGGATCGTGAAGAGGCGATCGGGCGAGACAAGTGCCGTCAATCTTGTCGGATCGCCTCGCTGGCGGCGATCACGCCGCCCGCCCGCCGCAGGGCGTCCTGGCGCTGCCGGAGCATGAGGCGCATCGTCACCGCTTTCGCCGTATGGAGCGGACGCGGGACATCGACTGAGCCGCGCCGCGCGTTGCACGGCGACCACGTTCCCTGGAGGCAGGCCGGGCAGCGTGCGTCCGAGAGGGCGGTGCCATAGAAGCAGTTGGGCCAGTGATCCCGTACGGTAATGATTGTCGGTGTGGTGCGTGCCGCCTGCTGCGCGACGAGGACAGACTGGACGTGCTGCGCGTGAACCACGTCGGGTCGCCAGGTACGGATGATCTGGCGCGTGGCGCGTCCGGGGCCGAGTCCCGTCACGCTCAGGAACGCGGGATTGTAGGCGCGGGAATGCGCGGGGGCGCGCCAGACAGGAAAATCGTCGTAGGTGGTCTGTTCGACCGATACTCCCGCGTGTGCGAGGACAATTCGCACGCTGTGCCCCTGCGCGCGTAGCCCGCGGGCGAGATGATAGGTGCTCCACCCGCTACCGTAGGCATGTGGTGGGAAGGCATCGGTGAGAAAGAGGATGCGCAATGGGCGGTTCATTGGTTTGTCACCACATCGCGCAGGACAGCATCGAGAGAGCGACAATGGGCTTGCCATGACCACTGCGCGATAACGCGCGCGCGCCCGATCTCACCCATTTGCTTCCCTCGGTCCGGCATGTGCAAGAGCGTCACCACTGCGTCCGCGAAGGCCCGCATATCACCTTCGGGGACGGCGAAGCCACAGCCCGCAACCATTTCGATGAGCGGTGCTATCGCGGTCGTGACGACTGGCACGGCCATCGCGAGTGCCTCGAAGACCTTCAGGGGAGACCAGTAGAAGCCGAAGTGTTGCAAGGGCGGGTGGAGGCGCGGGGCAAACGGCGCGACGGCAACATCGCAGAGTGCGAGATGCGCGGGCACCGCGGCGTACGGGATTGTGCCGGTGAAGATCACGCCGTGCAGGCGGCGTTCCGTGCATTCTCTTTCGATTGCTGCCCGTTCGGGGCCGTCTCCCACGAGCAGCAGACGCGCGTCCGGAATGGTTCGCTGCACCTGGGCGAACGCGTACATCGCGTCTGCCGCCCCGTGCCACGCACGGAAGCTGCCAACGAAGCCGATCACGGGCGCGCTATCGGGAATCGCATACTTCGTGCGAAGCGCCTGAACCTGGCTGCCGGTGCGCGGGAAGCGGGCCGGATCGAAGCGTTCGACATTCGCGCCCCATTGCAGCGGCATCACCTTCGCGCGGACTGCGGCGGGCACGGTCGTCGCGAGTGGTGTCACGATGCGGGTTGCCCAGCGGCATTGTTGCGTCGCCCAACGGCGCATCCACTGACCGGAGCGCCGGTCAATCCGGTCCTTGCGCGTCCCCGGAGGGTCGATCACGGGCGCGTTGACTTCGAGGATTGAGGGGATGCCGCGGGCGTGCGCCGCGATGATGCCGCCCCCCGCGAAGGTGTAGAAGCGCTCCATAACGACATCGGGTCGCCACGCGCTCGGTGATGGCACGTACGCGCGGGGTCATCAGCCACGCCGCCTGCGGCGGGGTCGGCACCAGTGTGACCCGCGCATCGAGGTCGCGGGCGGTGGTATCCGCGCCGCACCGCGCGCGATGAGCCAGACCTCGTGCCCCTGCGCCACAAGCCCGCGCGTCACTTCGGTCGCGTGGGTCGCCCCGCCATGCGAGCCACGAAGATCGATGGCGAGGGCGCAGTAGAGAATCTTCATCGGCGTCGCGCGGGCCGGGCGAGCAGGAAAAACGGCCCTGTTCGGACCGCGCGGAAGAAGCTGACATCGGCCATGAGGAGCGAGGTGGCGAGTCGCAAGGCGATGCGCACGACCGGCTGCGTGCCCGGCACGTGTCCCGCAGGGTCGTTCCCGGTGATCGGTGCGCTCTCGGCCGCGGCGTGATTGTCTGGGCGACGACGCGTGAGGCGCGTTCGACCATCGCGAAGCCGAGGGTCTCCACATAGGTGGCGATGAGGGGGTTCAAATACCAGATCGCCCGCACATCGAGACCTGCTGCGGCGAATTCGTGCTGCGAGCGCGTCGGTCGTCTCGACCGCTTTGACGTGATCGCCTTTGCGCAGATGGTCGCGTGTGCGGTCGACGAGGCCCGCGCGGTGCAAAGCCTCGGCGGCGCAACGACCGGGGTCGATCAGCCGGTTGAGCCATGACCGCTCGCGCGTGTTCGAGAAACAGAAATAGCGCCCGGTCGGTGTCAAGGTCCGGCACGTCTCGCGAAGATGTGCCCGAACCGCGTTGTGATCGAGGTGCTCGAAGACATCGATGGAGTAGGCACCCGTGAAGGTGCCGGGCGCGAAGGGCAAGGCGCGCGCATCTCCCTGCACGAGGTCTATCGTTGCGCGCGCCTTGGCCGCGAAGCGCGCGGCGGGGTCGAGACCGACCATGTGGCGCACCGTGCCCTGATTCCAGACGGCAAACTTCCCGTTCCCGCAGCCGATTTCGAGCAGCCGATCCGCTTTGACAGGGCACAGGAGCAGTTGCAGGACGCGCTGCCGGACGCCCGCCGAGAGCACCGGCGCGCGGATCACCGGGTCATCGAGATCGACGGAGGGGTCGTTGTAGATCGTCTCTTTGCCGACGAGCGCGGCGCGCGGTCGCATATCGACGTAATCGGCGTGCAGGTGATAGCGGGCGTGACAGGTTGGGCAGACGAGGGCGTTTCCGTCGCGCGTCAGCATCGCGGACGCGTCATGTGGGTGCTTATGTACACAGTCCGGGCAACGCAGGACCGAGAGCAGCCAGGGCGAAATCATCCGCGCCCCTCCCGCCAACCGAACGCGACGAGGCCGTTACCGATCAGCGGCGGATAGGGGAGGGCGGCGGAAAGGGGAGCCGTTTGCCGCCGATCCGCACCATCGGCTTGAAGCCGGTCCGCACCCGGACGCGCGTGAAGCCGAGCCCGGCGAGGAGGGCGGCCATCTCACGCGGGGCAAAGATGTGCGTATGGGTCGGGTCCGCATCGCCGCTCCATGTCTGCCCCGTCACGCGGGAGAGCGGGCGGCGCATGTCCCAGAGATTCGGTGTGGTGAGCGCGACGCACCCGCCGGGGCGGAGTGCATCGCGGCAGGCCCGCAGGGTCTCCGCACCGTCGCGGACGTGCTCGATGGCCTCGCGCAGGATGATCAGATCGAAGCTGGCCGGTCGGAAGGGCAAGGGTTGATCGAGGTCCGCCTGCACGAGCGCTGCCTCCGGCAGAATGCGGCGGGCGGCGCGCAATGCGGCGGGCGCGACATCGAGACCGACGGTGAGGGCCGCGCGCCGGTCGAAGAAACGCAAGCCCGGTGCCGCGCCGCACGCCGCATCGAGCACCCGTGCATCGGGGCGAAGCTGAATACCGCCCATCGTCAGCAGGCGCGAGTATTCCCACGTCACTTTCGCATCCGATTTGGCGATCTGCACGGTGAAATAATCGTCGCCGTACACGGAACGCATCGGCGTGTGGGGTGGGGCCTGCGTCACGATTTCCCTCCCTGGTAAAAGGAACCGGGATCGCGCACGAACCGCCAGAGGTCCTGCGCCAGATGGCTTGGCACTTTCGTGAACTGGTTCACGAGTACGAGCGGCCATTCAAGCTGCTGACGGTCCATGTATTGCCGGACGAACTGAATAATCAAGCCCCCGTTCCAGAGTATCGCGAGGATGACGAGGGCGGGCACCCAGGCGGCGAGCTTCGTCGCCTCACCCTGCCGATACTCGCCGTAGCGACGAAAGAGTTCGGCGAGGCCGATGGCGAAGACCGGGCTACAGACGATGAAGCGGCGCGCACCGAACGAGCCTGCCGTGGTCCAGGTCTGGAAGGCGCCGTTGAGATAGAGGGTGAGGACGAAACCCGTTGCCAAGGCGATGCCGAGGCGAGGGTCGCGCCAGATGAGCAGGCCGAGGCCCGCGACCGCGAACAGGAGGATCGGTGTCCAGAAGAACATGCCATGTGCGGGGTCGAAGAGGACCCGGAGCAGATTCGGCGCGTTCCAATGCAGCTTGTCCGAGACTTCCGATGAGGGGCGGAAGTTCCCATTGAGGGCCTTGTAGACCGCCAGTTGCGGGACAAAGGCGATCACGGCGGAGCAGCCCATGATGATCCCACCCGCGAGCGTCCGCGCAAGATCGCGCAGCCAAGGTCGCGCGTGAGTTTTGAGACCGGGAAGAAGGCGCAATGCCTCATCGACCGCGGGAACGAGCAGAAAGACGGCATCCTGCTCGCGGATCATCGCCACGAGACCGCCAAGCGCGCCGAGCAGTGCCCATCCGATCCAGGTGCGTCGGTCGCGCGTGCGGAACCAGACGGTGAGAAAGAGGGCCACCGCGAACCAGGAAGTCGCGTGCGCGTAGGTCGGGGCGAGATGGCTGTAGAAGAGGGCGGGGGTGCCGAGCCAGATGACGAGGGCGGCCCAAAATGCCGCTTTCGGATCGGTGATGCGCCGGGCAAGCAGATAGGTGAGCACGAGCGCAATCCCGGCATAGACCGCCGAGCCAAGCGATACGGCCCAGATGTACGGGGCACTATAGCCGTTGGGCTCGACCGAAAGACCCACGGCATGACCTGCACGGGCGGCGAGATCCCCCGCGAAGAAGAAGGGGAACCAGAGGATCGCCGAACCGCACGGGCCGTTGTTGATCGCGTTGCCGGACGGGTTGCGTTTGTCGATGAACCCTGTTTTGAAATTCTCCAGGCCGGACGGATTTCGGTCATAGAAACCCTGATAGTCATTGGTGAAATCCAGGTCGTGATCGAAGTAGAGCGAGCGATCATAGACGTAATATTCGATCGCATCTGACGCAGTCATGCGATGCGCGACGAAGGGCAGCGTGAGCGTGCAGAGGATGATGAGGATCGCCAGACCGTGATCGATCGAGCGCCACCACGAGCGTACCTGGGCGCGTGACCACCCGGCGCGCTCCCCTGGCTGTGTGCGCTCATGCACGGCGGCCTCGCTCATTCGTCCGACCCGGTGAGGCGGCGCGCAAAGCGGGCAATCGCTGCGGCGCGCGCACGATAGGTATAGGGCGTCACCGCAATAGACGCACGCGCGGCCATCGCCGCCGCGTCAGCCGGATGCGCCGCCACCCAACGAATGCCATCCGCGAGGCCAGTCACTGCACCGGGTGCGACATAGCGCGCCGCATCATCCGGCAGGATTTCGCGCAGGGCGGGCAGGTCCGCAGCGACGATCGGGCGGCGCATCGCCGCATATTCGAAGAGCTTGAGCGGAGATGCGCTCGCCTTCGACACGGTATCCGGGATGATCAGTACATCGGCGGCAGCGAGATAGCTGGCGACGGTCGGCGCGGCCTGCGGTGGCACGATCCGCAGATGATCCTGCACCCCGCGATCCGCCGCCTGGGTGTGCATCGCCGCGCGCTCGCTGTCGCGCCCACCGACGAGGATAAGGAGCGCATTCGGCAACGTCGCCGCGCACGACGCGAAGGCATCAACAAGCAGATCGACGCCGTGATAGGAGAAGGTGAGGCCGGTATAGGTGACGACGAAGGCATCCGCCGCAATGCCCAGTGCGTCGCGGGCACCGTCGCGCGGCTGAGGATAGTACACCGCGTCATCGTACGCATCGGGGATCACCGTGATCGGGGTAGTGCGCGTCTCGGGTGCGACAGCGCTGATCTGGGGCAGGAAGGTCGCCGTCAGTGACACGATGCCGTCCGCACGACTGAGCGCGATCCCATCCATACGGCGTGCAAGCCAGCGCGCGACCGGCCCCGAGTTCGCGGAGGGGTTCTGTGCTTCCAGATCATGCACTTCAAAGACCACCTGCGCCCCAATCAGCCGCTGCGCGAGGAGGGCGAACCACGCCGCGCAGACGATGTCGCGCACATAGACAACGGCGGGCGGCTGATGTCGCGCCCGCGCACGCAGCATATGCGCGAGAACGCGCCATGCGAACCAGGTGCGCTCCATGTACGACCAGACGACGGAGCGGATCGCGTGGCGCCCGGCGTTGAATGGCAGACGCACGAGATGCGTCGCGCCGACCGCCGTGAACGCGCTCTCCCGGAAGGCGAAGCGGGGGATCAACAACTGAAAGTCGGGAGCGATCCGGCGCAGTTCCTGCGCGGTATGAAAGGTCTGCACCGCGTTCGCCGCGCGGAGGACGAGGCTGGACGGATACGCGACGTAGGTCAGGCGCGGCATAGGTGGCTGTGCGGGCGCTCCATCGGTCTGCACCCCATGAACCTCTGTCGTACCGATCACCCGCGCGTGCCTCCGCTCTTCCCCATCATCGGAGCGGAGTATAGCATAGCCGGGCAGTCGGTCATGGCCCGGCGATGCGGCGGTAGAGCGCATGGACGCCGTCGGCAGTGGCATCGAGTGAAAAGCCCTCCACCATGCGGCGCGCGCCATCGGCGGCGGTCTGCCACTCGCGCTCGTCGCTCAGTAAGCGGAGGATCGCCGCACCGAGGGCGGCTGGATCGCGGGATGGGATGACGGCACCCGCCCGATATTCAGTGACATAATCGGCAAGTCCCGCCGTCTCGCTGATGACCGAGGGTGTGCCGACTGCGCCCGCCTCGATCCCCGTCTTGTTCAATCCGTCGATGAGTGAAGGGATCAGGGCGAGATCGGCGGCGGCGAAATAATCCGGCACCTCATCGTAGGGGATTTGCGGCAGGATGCGCACAGCGTCCGCGACGCCCTCCTCAGCGGCGAGCCGCGTGAGTGAGGAAACGTAGGCGGCGGCGGTCGCATCGCGCGCCGGACCGGCGAAGAGGACCGTCGTCGTTGGCTGGACGGCGCGGATCGCTGGCAAGGCGCGAATGACATCGTCGTACCCCTTGATCGCGACCATGCGACCGAGGCCGATCAGGAGCCGACCGGGGGGGATCGCGCCGGTCGATTCGAGTCGCGCCCGCGCCGCCGCCCGGAATGCGGCGAGGTCGGCTGCCGGGAGCGGTTCGTGGGGTGATTGGGGCGGCTGCACGGCGACGCGCTCTCCCGGCACACCGTAGCCTTCCACGATGCGCGCCGTGCGGGGTGAATTGGCCTGCACGAGGGTCGCCCACCGCAGCGTGCGCCCAATCGCAGTGCGGGTCGTTCGCAAGCGACCGTAGCCGTAGCCCGTCTCGGTATCGGTCACGATGTCACCGCCGGTGATCGTGACGAGGATCTGCGGCGTGTGGACACCCTTCAGCACGTGACGGAGGGCGGTCGCGTACGGGTACGCCATGCCGACCTGGATGAGATCGAAGGTGGCGAGGCGTTCGGGGGTAAAGAACTGTCGCATGGCGTGGACGAGGCCGAGAAAGGGCGCGAACGCCCAGACACGCGCGCTGTAGATTCGTGCCGCTCGATTGAATCGGCCCGCATGGACCGGGAGCGTCCATACCGTTGTCCCGTGCCGATCCACACTCTCGGTCGCGGTTGCACCGGGGGCACTGGGGCCTGTCGTGGCGATCTCCAGCGCGATACCGCGCGCGCGTAAGGCCGCGACGAGATCGCCATGCGTGTGGCTGATCATCGAGTCGGGCCGGTACGCGCCGGTGAAGTAGAGGACACGCATTACCGACGCCCCTGGCGTACGCGCGCGTAGAGCGTCTCGAACTGTCGTGCCACCACGCCTGCATCATAGCGTTGGAAGGCGGCGGCTTTGCCCGCCGCACCGAGTCGATCGCGTAGCGTGCGGTCACCGAGCAGACGGATAAGTGCGGCGGCGAGGGATGCGGGATCATCGGGGGGCACGGTGAGGCCGGTAATCTCATTCTGGACGATCTCGTTGCAAGCGGCCACATCGGTCGTCACGACGGGCGTGCGAACCATCATCGCCTCCACAAGCGGGATGCCGAATCCCTCATAGCGGGCGGGGAGCGTGAGCACCCACGACGAGTGCAGGAGGCGGACTTTCTCCGCTTCATCCACGCGCCCCGGCGCGTCGATCACCGCTGCGACGCCGAGTTCGCGCACGAGCGCATCGAAATCCGCGCGATCCCGGCCCGTATGACCGACGAAGACAAATCGTGCCTCCGGGCAGGCACGAACAACATCTGGAATGGCGCGCATCAGGACGTCCCACCCCTTGCGGTACTTCGTCTGACCGAGGAAGAGCACCGTCGGATGCGCCGTGCGCGCGATGGGTGCCGGGGCGGCGAGCAGGGTTGGATCGATGCCGACGGGGATGAAGTGAATGCGCTCCGGCGGGACGCCGATCTGCGCGAGAATCTTCGCCTCGTGCGCCGACATCGCATGAATGGCGTCCGCAACGAAGAGCGGGCGGTGTAATGCCCAGACGAAGCTGCCATGACGGAGACCGAGCGTGCGTGCGGATGCCGGAAGCGACGGCGTGATGCGCTCCGCGCGCAGCGGCGCATCCAGCGGTCGGTCCGTATCGACGACGAGTTCCGGGTCATGGAGGACACCGTAGGGTGAGAAGATGACCGGCACGCGGCGGGCGTGGTAGGCGGGCAGCGCGAGGACGGAGAGGCGGTTGCTGTGATGGTGGATGTGCGCGACATCCGGGGTCTGACGGGCGATCCAGCCGAGCGTACCGGGGGTAATCATTCCCTTGCGCCGGATGCGATGCACCTGTGTACCATCGATGACTTCATGGTGCGTGTCGATCATCGGCGACGACTTCGCGTAGTAGGTGAGGGCGCGCACGGTGTGACCATCGGCAGTGAGGGCACGCGCCAGCACCGCTTCCGGGAAGGACGGGAACCCCGCGATGATACCGAAGGTGGTGACGAAATCAACGCGCACGTCGCGCCTCCTAATAGACCGCAAGGACGCGATCGGTGACGACCGGCCACGCGAAGTGCGCGGTGACGAAGGCCCGACCCGCCTCGCCCATCGCGCGTGCCTGTTCGGGATCGCTCAACAGTCCTTGCACCGCTGCCGCCATCGCCGGGGGCTGTCGTGGGGGGACGAGAAGGCCGGTCACACCATCGCGCACCACCTCGGGAAAGCCACCAAAACGGGTAGCGATGATTGGACGTGCGCAGGCGGACGCTTCCGCGAGTGTCATTCCGAAGGTTTCGTTGGCGAAACTCGTGCCGAGCACGACCGCCGCCGCCGCATAGACACGCGCGAGCGTCTCATGTGGGAGCGCACCCGTGAAATGGACCCGATGGGCGATGCCGAGCGATTGCGCGGCATCCTTGAGGCGCGATGCCTCCGGCCCACTGCCGACGATTGCAAGATGGACGGCCCCGGGCAGGAGAGCGAGGGCGCGTACTGCGTCAATCGTGCCCTTCCATCGTTCGAGGCGACCGACCCAGAGGAGGAGCGGCCCATCGACGGTCACACCCGCAGGCAGCCAGGCTCGATCCGGCGGGCGCGGGGCGAACTGCGCCGTGTCGATGCCATTGTAGATGACGATGGCATCGCGACCGTACCGTGCCTCTACCTCCGCAGCGTTGTAGGCGCTACAGGCGGTGAAGAGATCGACGGCCTTCGCGAACCGCCCGTCGCCAGGGAAGAAATCGCGCCCGTGCGAGCTGTAGATGATGCGCGCGCTCGTCCGGCGGCGGAGCCACGCGACGAGCGGGAAATCGAAGGGCTTGTGAATGTGGATGATGTCGAACGCACCGTCCGCGATCTGTCGCTGGGCCGCTGCGCCGTATGAGAGTCGCTCGATCAGCTTCGTCATGCCGTACTGCCGCCCGATTCCCGGCACACGACGGAGGCGCGTGCGATCCACGTACGGCGTCGTGACGACGGAGACGCCGGGGGTGGCTTCGAGAAGCGGGCCATGTGCTCCTGCTCCACCGAACACCGTGACCGAGATACCACGGCCTGCGAGCGATTGTGCCAGTTGCCAGACGAAGGTCTCGACGCCGCCGATTTTGGTCGTCGTGGTGACATTGACGAGCGCGACGCGCATCAGGCGGGTTTCCCGGTGAGGATGCGGAGAATCAGCCCCTTCATCGGCAAGCGCAGCGTGCGCAGCCGGTCGATGTCGCTCTGTTCGATGCCGCCGACGCGCCGGAAGACGACGACGTAGACAATACCACCGAGCGCGCCAATCGCGCCGGTAATGGCGAGCCAGAAGAGCCGCCGGAACCCGCCCCCCGCGTCTACCGGCACGCGCCCGATCGTGAATGAGAGCGCACCGACGACCGCTGCCATCGCCGCGACGGCAATACTAACGCGCCGCACGAAGCCGAGCGGGTAACGGATCGGCAGGGTGGTCACCGCCGCGATCGTGCCGACGAGCGCGGCGGCGAAGGCGAAGCCGCCGGAGGTCAGGGCGGCGCCCATCGCGCCGTAGCGATGCGCGGTAATGAACATCACCGGCAGTGCGAGGAGGGCGATGGCCCGCGCGCCGATCACGGGCGCATACCGTTCGTAGGTGAGAAGGACCGTCGTGCCGGTGCTCAGGCACGCCTCACTGAAGAGGAAGACAATGAGCACGATACAGACATTCGTGAACGAGAGATATTGCGGATAGAAGATGCGGAACAGATTTGGGATGAGCAGGGCAAGGCCGACGCCACCGGGGATCAGGACGAGGGCGAGGAAGCGAGCGACGAGGGCGTAGGCGACATTAAGTTGCTGTTCGTCACGCCCGGTGAAGATGCGCGTGAAGATCGGTACCTGAATGCCAATAATTGGCGTGGTGAGCGCGCCGAGAATCTCACGGACCGATCCCGAGGCGATGCGGTAGCCCGCGACTTCATCGGCGTTCGTGAGGATGATCGCAGCGAAAGCGTACGAGGTGAGGAAACTGGTCACCTGCAAAGCATACTGCAAGCTCGAATAGAGCGCGAAGCGCCGCACGGGTAAGGGTCGGTCGCGCTCTTCCTCTACGATAAACTGACGCTCTTCATCCGAGGCATGGCGCACCGCCACGACCGCAAACGTACCGGCGAGGAACATCGCGGCGAGGGCGACGACGACCCGCCCGACCAGGACAACGGCAATGTTTCCGCCCGTAAGCACGATCACGGTGACAACGATGGGATCGAGCAGTGTGACGAAGATCGTGATGACGTTCCAACTCTTATTCTTGAAGGTGGCGACCAGGCTCTGCATTGCGACGTCATAGAACGCGCCCACGAGAACGAGCGACACGATGGCGAAGAACATCGTCCAATGTTGGGCGCTGACGAGTGAGGCGAGTCGGTCATGCTCGCGGACCGCCGCGACGTCGTTCAGTTTGTCGGCGGGGATCGCGGGCACGCTCCGGTCGAGATAGCGGAAAAAGTAGCCGTGCAGCAGTGTGGCGAGCGCGATGATCGGCAAGAGCACAATGAGCTTGAAGCCGAACACCCAGGTAAGGAGGGTGCGTACGCCGCGCCTGCCCTGCCGCCCCGCCACTTCGGGGAGGAATTTCACGACACTGCGTTCCGTACCGAGGTCAACGAGCGAGCCTGAGGTCACGCCGACTGAGAGCGCGAGCACATAGACGCCGAACTCCGCTTTCGGCAGCGCGTTGGCGAGCACCAGTTGTGCGAGTAAGTGCGAGGCGAGCTTTGCCGGGAGGAGCACGGTGTTCCAGAAGGCGGCACGCGTCGCATGCGTACCGAGGGCCGTTCGGCTGGCGGTGCGATCCTGGGGCGGGGCGTCCATTGCGGGTGTGGTCATCGGGCTATCCGTGCCGGTCGCAGCGCGATCTCATATACCGGCGCGACCGCGAGGCGGTGGGCGCGATAGACCGGCAGAGCGAGATGCGCGCGGCGGAGGAGACGGACGACGAAGCGGTAGCGCCCGGCAGGTGCCGCAGTGCGGTCCGCAAATGCGCGCTCCTTCGTATCGCAGGCAGTGAAACCGATCTCATAGGCGCGCGCCACGAAGCCGCGAAAGGTGTCGTAGTACATTTCGGAAAGCCGCTGATTATCCGCGAAGGCGGCGGCGCGCTTCGAGCGGCCAACCCGTTCGACGGTCGCCTCCCCGGCCGCGCGGGGCAGCCAGTTGACGCCGTAGAGATGGTAGTGCGGATCGCGCCACGCGAAGCGATTGATGACCGTTACCAGTGCGACGCCCGTCGGCCGCAGGACGCGCCGGATCTCCGCGAGCGTGACCAAGGGATCGCGGACGTGTTCGAGAATGTCCTGCGCGAGGACGACATCGAAGGATGCGTTCCCAAAGGGGAGGGCTTCGCCGTAGCCGCGCGTGACGGCGGCGCGCATCCCGTACCGTTCGGCCCGCAGGCGCGTGATCGTGCAGTAGTCCGCGTTCGGCTCCAGTCCCACCGCGTTCATGCCATTACGACGGGCGGCGACGAGAAAGCCGCCCATACCCGAGCCGATATCGAGGAGATCGAGACCTGCAACCGATCCGGCTTCCCGGCGGATCGCCGCGATGCGGGGTGCTTGACCGTCCTCCTGCCAAAGGCGGTTCTCCCGCCAGCGGTCATAATCCTTGCGCCAGCGCATG
Organism: uncultured Chloroflexia bacterium; assembly: GCA_963763655.1. Classification (GTDB taxonomy): domain Bacteria; phylum Chloroflexota; class Chloroflexia; order Thermomicrobiales; family JALYUS01; genus JALYUS01. The sequence goes on along the minus strand of CAVXPY010000041.1, from coordinate 106,141 downwards.
TGCGCCGTCCACCGATCGACAAGTGCCGCAAGCGCCGCTTCTCGTTGATCGATCGTTCCAAGATTCTCACGCACAAGCGTCATCAATGCTGCCCCTGCGACGCCAGTTGTTGCCGCGCACTCGTACGTACATCGTAGCACACGCGGCTAGCGCAACGCATGGACGGGGCGACCGTTGACGATGCTGAGGGCCGCTTCATGGATCGCCTCAGGCAGTGTCGGGTGCGCGTGGATAGTATCGGCCACATCAGCGGCATTCGCGCCGAGGTGCAGGGCGAGGGCGAGTTCGGCGATCAGATCGCTGGCGCGCGGGCCGAGGATATGCGCGCCGAGGAGCTTGCCATCGGCACCCACGACGAACTTGACGACGCCCGCCGTCTCACCGAGGATTTGCGACCGGGCAATCGCCGCGAAGGGAAAGACGCTCGTGCGTACCACGTCCCCGAATTGCTCGCGCGCCTGCTCCTCCGTGAGGCCGACGCCCGCGAGTTCCGGCAAAGTGAAGACGCAGTTCGGAATGACCGATGCATCGTAATGCTTGTCGTGCCCTTTGAGGTTCTCAATAACGATTTCGCCCTGCATGGAAGCGGTGTGGGCCAGTTGCGGCATCAGTGCAACATCGCCAATCGCGTAGACACCGGGAAGGTTTGTGCGCAGAGCAGTATCCACCTTGATTGAGCGTCGATCCATCGTGAGGGGCACGTCCGCTGCCCAGACGTTTTCGGTGAGCGGGATACGCCCGACGGCGACGAGTACGGCGTCTGCCTCGACCGATTTGGCCCCTTCTGCCGTGCGGTAATGGACGGCGAGGTCGTCATCGTCGCCCCAGGTCACTTCCTCGACCGAGGCATCGACGGTGATACTCAGGCCGAGTTTGCGATAGAGCGGCAGGGCGCGCCGGACGAGCTCCGGTTCGATGCCGGTGAGGATATTCGGCAATCGCTCGACCACGCTCACCGCGCTGCCGAGCGCCGCGAAGATCGTTGCGAACTCCATGCCGATGATGCCGCCACCAATCACCGCGAGCCGTTTCGGCAGCGCGGTGAGGGCGAGGATACCGTCGGACGTTACGACGCCGGGGAGATCGAGGCCGGGGATCGGGAGCATCGCCGGAACCGAGCCGGTGGCGATGATGACGTTTTGCGCGCGTACCTCGTGGCTGCCGCCGTCGATGTCTGCAACTGAGATGCGGTGCGGGGGGGCGGCGGTGAGCAGTTGCGCTGTGCCCCGTATGACCGCAACCTTATTGCCCTTTTCCAGCCCCTCGACCCCACTGACGAGGCCGCGCACGACCTCATCCTTATGCGCCATCACCTGCGCGAAGTCGAGTGTCGCGCCACTGACATTGACGCCGTATTTGCTTGATTCATGGACGGTGCGCCAGACTTCGGCGGTGTGATGGAGCGCTTTGGTGGGGATGCAGCCCCAGGATAGACAGGTGCCGCCGAGCGCCGCCCGCTCGATCAGCGCCACCGACAGCCCCTCCTGCGCGGCACGAATCGCCGCAACGTATCCGCCCGGCCCACCACCAATAATCGCGACGTCATACGTGGTTTCATCGTTCGCAGCCATTCTTCTCGCTCCTCGCAATCACATCGCGACTTGTCAAACCGGATCGACGCAGAGGACGCAGAGAGCGCAGAGGAACGCAGATAGGGAAGAAGGTTCGTTTCGTCTCTACTCTGTGTCCTCTGCGCTCTCTACGTCCTCTGCGGTTCAATTGGTTTCGCCCCTTCCCACCGAAGAGCGTACGCGCGGAAAGGGAGGCGGTCAAGGCGGCGCGACCCAGAGTTCGACGCCGCTCGATTTGCCGTGGGCGACAACCTGGGCTGCGCCGGGCGGCAATGGATCGATCATCACGCCCAGCGTGCCGTCCGGGAGTGCGATCGTATTGCGCAATGCGATGGTAGCGCCGTCCTTCGTTGTCACCCACATCGCGACGGTCTCGCCTGCCTCGTACATCGGCGGGCTGGTCACACTGTTGCCACTCAGGGTGAGATGCGGCAATACGGTGAGTCCGACAACTTTCACTGTCGTCGGTGGCTGCATGTCGAGGAGCGACACGGCGGACGATTGGAGGTCGATGGAATACGTCCCTGGCTCTCGGGGCAACTCCACGGATAGCGGGACGGTCGTGACGCCTGCGGGGATGACGGCGGGGATGATGATCGTCGCAGGCTGGTGCGACACACGCGTACCGTGTTCGTCGCGGATGTCGGCGGCGAGGTCGAAGCTGCCGTGCGTGTAGAGCATCCGGGCCGCAGCCCCGGCGTTCGTGATCGTCACCTGCCCCGGCAACTTGTCGAGGTTGCCTGCGGGGTTGACTTTAAAGGATGCCGTCGCCGTGAGCGGGGGGACCGCGGCGTTGGGGAGAAGCTGATAGAGGTCGCAATCACCGACGGTCGCGAGGAATTTTACCCGCGAGACGCTCTCTCTGAGGGTTTGCGTGAATGCTTTGATTTGATCCGGGGGATAGGCGGAGCGATGAATGACCAGGGTATCCACGCCCATGTCCGCGAGCACGTCGAAGTCATCCGTGCCGGGATAGTCCTCGCGATCGACGAATTTCCCGCGCAGTTGATAGGTCGCGGCGGGGATGAAACCGGAGTGGCCCCAGAGCACCCTGCGCCAGTGATAAGTCGAGTAAAACGATGTTTGCAACTCCGTATTGGCGACCGGAAACTCCGCCACGGTCCCCGTTCCCGGATGGGCGGCGAGCCAGCGATAGGGCGCGAGGGTCGCAGCCGATTGATCGACAGGTACAGTTGGCAGGAGGCGTGTCGCGCACTCGCCGACCGCGAGCGCGCCGATCAGTACCGCGATGAGCGGCGCGTAGCGGAGGAGCGCCGGTTTCCACCACGTCACGGATCGCCAGAGGCGCGTCGCCCCGAGCGCGGCGATGGGGCAGAGCGCGAGGAGCACGAGCGCTTCGAAACGATCCGGGCCGCGGATGCCCTTGTACCCTGCGACATGCTCGTACAAGAGGCGATAGGGAAGCGGCGCCCCCTGATCTTTCGCCCCCCAGGTCGGGCCGAAGGAGAGGACGAAACTGACAATGCCGAGGGCGACAAGCCCCGCCATCCACGGGCAGCGCACCGAGGCGAGACCAACCAGTGCGAGGAGGAGCAGGAGGGCACCGGGAAAGAGCGCGGAACGTTCCGCGCCTGAATGCGGCAGAATATGCCGCCACAGGAGACTCCCCGGCGTCACCGTGACGAAGGAATCCGGACGAGCGGAGTTGTCATAGGATTCGTCAAGCGTGCGCACGATATGGTGCTCGTGGCGCATCGTGAGATAGGGCACGTCGAGCGCCACGACGATGACGCCCGCGATTGCCAGCGCCCCAAGCAGGCCGAGCGCCGCACGCGACCAGAAAAGCCGCCGCTGCCGGATCATCTCGACCGCGAGAAAGACCGCCAATGCCGTGCCAAACATCATGGTGTAGTAGACCGAGGAGAGCACCGCGAGTGTCATCATGGCAGCGACTGCCGTGAAGCGCCATCGCGTTGGGCGCTGCATGTAGCGGATGACCGCCAGGAGCGCCAGGGGCATCCACTGCATCGACAGCACTTGCAGGTGAGCATTGTTATCGAGCCGGAAGGGGGCGAAGGCGAAGAGCACCCCTGCCACAAACGCTGCGCCACGGACTGCGCCGAGCGCGCGACAAAGCGCATACATCGCGACGGCGCAGAGGGGGTAGGTAATGAGCACGGAGAGGTTGTACGTGAGGAGCGCGTTATGCGTCACGAGCCAGACGGGCCACGCCATGATTGCCTGCGGCAAGAGTAACTCGGAGAAGGCGAGACTGCGCGCGTTCGGCGCGAACATATTGCCGTCATAGAGATGGGTCGGATTGGTCACGAGTGCGTGCTGCACCCAGCGCAGGGTCCAGGTGTTCAGGAGCGGATCACTGATCGTGTCAGGAACGGCAGAACGAAGATGCCCCACGAGCGGCCAGAGCAGGAGGATCGTCAGGAGGAGATAGAGGGCCGGGATACGGAGATGCCACCGAAACCGTGAGAGCGTGGGGTGGAGGTTGACGATCTGCGAAGGTCGAAGCGACGGCGGCGCGGTAGCAAGACTCATGCAGGAGGCCACCTCCGGCAATTAGAAGAAAAGAAAGTGGTCGGGGAGAGAGGATTTGAACCTCCGGCCTCACGGTCCCGATCCGTGCGCTCTGCCGGTCTGAGCTACTCCCCGAGACCTGTGGCACTATAGCACACCATCTGCGGCATGCCAACCCCTGCGGTTTGCCAATCCAGGACGATGCCAATACCCTCCGCGCCGCATTGACGCGGACGCTATGCGAGTGCTAGAATGTGCCGCTGACCTACGATAGGTCGGCTCAAAGTGTCGTGCATGCGCACCGACCGGGAGCTTTAGGAGGAAATGCATTAGTAGACCACTTCGCGTCAACGATCGTATCCGTGTTCGAGATGTCCGTGTCATCGATGAAGAAGGTAACCAACTCGGTGTAATGCTGACGCGGGACGCACTCGAACGTGCGCGTGAGCTTGGGCTCGACCTGGTCGAGGTCGCACCGAATGCGACGCCGCCGGTCTGCCGCCTGATGGATTTTGGTCGCTACAAATACGATCAGAGTCGTCGCGATCGCGAAGCGCGTAAGAACCAGAAGACGCAGGACATCAAAGAAGTCCGCGTTACGGGTATCCTGATCGATCAACACGACCTTGAAACGAAAGCGCGCGATGTGAAGCGGCTTCTCAAGGAAGGCAATAAGGTCCGCGTGTCGGTGATCTATCGCGGCGCGCGGCAGATGTCCCATCCCGAAATCGGGGACGAGTTGATGCGCAAGCTCGTTGCGATGCTCGAACAGGATGCGATCATCGAGTCACCGGCGCGCCAAGAGGGCCGCATTTTGAGTATGTTGGTGAGTCCGCGCGTTGCGCCGACTGTTAAGGCAACGAAGGAACCGGCCGACACGGCGTCGGAACTGACGGAGTAGGGGAGAGAAGCTCGGGATGTCCAAGCTGAAACTGAAGACGCATAAGCAGGCGGCGAAGCGTTTTAAGATCACGGGTACGGGAAAGATCATGCGGACGAAGGGCATGAAGAGCCATTTCCGCCGCCGCAAGTCGGCTCGTGTGAAGCGGGCATTTGACAAGATGTTGCCACTCAGCAGCGCGAACGCCAAGGGCGTGCGTCGCAGCCTGCCGTACGGCGTCGATTAGGAGGAAGAGGAATGCCTCGCGCTACCAATAACGTCGCGGCCCACGCACGCACGAAAAAGATTCTCGCCGCGACCAAGGGACATAAGGGCGCACGCTCGCGCTGGAAACGTACCGCGATCGAATCGCGTATGAAGGCGATGATGTACGCGACGCGGGACCGCAAGAACCGCAAGCGGGAGTTTCGCGCCTTGTGGATTGCGCGCATCAACGCCGCCGCCCGGCAGCACGATATGCCCTACAATCGCTTCATTAGTGGCCTCCAGGCGGCAGGTGTCGAGATCGACCGAAAAATACTCGCCGATCTCGCCGTGCGTGACAGCGCGGCGTTCGCGGAATTGGTGACCGTCGCGAAGGGCGCGGGTGCGGCAGCCGCGTAACCCGTCGGAGGGGCGCACGGAGACACGCATCACGAGCATTCACAATCCAACGATTGTTGAGATTCGCTCCCTGCACCGCCGGAAAGCCCGGCGCGAGCAGGGGGCGTTCCTCGTTGAAGGCGTGCGCCTCGTGCGCGAAGCGCTCCTGACCGACGCGCGCGTGCGTCAGGTCGTTTACTGCCCCGAATTGCTCAAAGAGTCCGCAAGTGGCCTGGTCGAACTCATCCGGGGCAGCACGCGCCTCATCGTGGTCGATGCGAAGGTGATGCGCTCGCTTTCCGACACCGATACGCCCCAGGGTGCACTCGCGGTTGTGGATCTGCCTGTGGTCGCTTTTCCCGCCCTCGACCCGCAGACTGCGCTCGTCCTTGTGCTCGATGGCCTGCGCGATCCCGGCAATGTCGGCACGCTCTGTCGGGCGGCGGCGGCGGCGGGCTGCACGGCAGCCATTACTACCGCCGCGGCCGCCGATGCCTTCGCGCCGAAAGTGGTCCGCGCGGCGATGGGCGCGCATTTTCGTATGCCCATCCTGCCGGATGTGTCGTGGGAATCGCTTGGGCCGCAGCTGTCATCGCTTCCCGCCGTCTATGGTGCAGATGGGCACGCCACAGACCGCTATGACCGGGCGCACTGGACGACCGGCGTCGCGGTCGTGATCGGGCACGAGGATCACGGCTTGAGTGATGCGGCACGACAATGGTGCACCGGAACGGTCGCCATTCCGATGGCGCGGGGCGTTGAATCGCTCAATGCAGCGATGTCGGGGGCGATTCTGCTCTTCGAGGCGGTTCGCCAGCGGCGACGTCAGTAGGCAGTAGGCAGCATCCTTCATTCTTCTGCAAGGAAACGTGCGCTCGGTCGCACTGCCTACTGGCTACTTCCAAGCAACGACCGCTTGACAGGGAGACGAAATCCGCGTATCACTCTACGGTGAAAACGCGATGACGGAGCGCGTTTGTGCGTCATGGGCTGCAGCCCGGTCGGTGATACAGGGATGCGCGGGCGAGACTGAGACCCGCGACACTGCCGAACGATGCACAACATTCCCTCCCGAGCGTGGCGGTGAACGCGAGTAGCCGCACACGGTCGTCCCCCGTTACCGGGACGCCACCATCGGCACATTCGGTGCCTGTGGCTGGCACGAGATGCGCCGAGAGGCGTAATCAGGGTGGTACCGCGCAGGCCATGCCTTCGCCCCTGACGGGGTGGCATGGCTTTTTGTGTGCATAAGAAGGAGTGCAAAATGGCGTCCGCAGACCCAACGATTATCAATGTGCGCGCCGAGGCGCTGACACGGCTGAACGCGGCGACCGATCTCGTGGAGACGCGCGAATGGTATCGGCAGTATCTGGGCGATCACGGCGCAGTGACTGCCCTCACAAAGCGCATCGCGACCTTGCCCCCGGAGCAGCGGCGGGCGTTCGGGATCGCGGTCAATGCGCTGAAGGGCGAGTTTGGGTCCGCGCTCGCGGAGCGGCAAACGGCGCTGGAAGCCTCGGCGCTCGATAGCCGCATTCAGTCTGAGGCGCTCGATGTCACCTTGCCGGGGCGACCGGTGCCGCGTGGTTTTCTGCACCCGACGACGCGCATCATCCGCGAGATTTGCGACATCTTCGGCAAAATGGGCTTCCAGACGGTCGAGGGGCCGGAGGTCGAGTACGCGAAGTACAACTTCGACATGCTCAACATCCCGGCGGATCACCCGGCGCGCGATGTCTGGGACACCTTCCACATCGAGTCCGGCGAAGGCGAGATCGTCCTGCGTACGCACACCTCGCCGATGCAGGTGCGGACGATGCTGCAACAGGAGCCGCCCGTGCGCGTCGTCGTACCGGGTCGGTGCTACCGCTACGAGGCGACCGACGCGACGCATCTCGCGATGTTCTACCAGGTGGAGGGGTTGGCGGTGGACGAAGGGATCACGATGGCTGATCTCAAGGGCACCCTGACGGAGTTCGCGCGGCAGATGTTCGGCGCGGAGCGCAAGACGCGCTTCCGGTGCGACTTCTTCCCCTTCGTCGAGCCAGGCGTCGATTTCGCGATCGACTGCCCGCAGTGCGGCGGCAAGGGATGCCGGCTCTGCAAGCAGTCCGGTTGGATCGAACTGCTCGGCGCCGGGATGGTCCATCCCCGTGTCCTGGAGATGGTCGGCTATGACTCATCCAAGTACACCGGGTTCGCCTTCGGCATGGGGCCGGAGCGGTTGATGCTCCTGAAGTATGGCCTCACGGACATCCGCGATTTCTACAAGAACGACATCCGCTGGTTGCGCCAGATGGACCGGGCGTGGCTCTGAGAAGTGGGAAGTAGACAGTAGACAGTAGGCAGTAGGGAGCGGGAGGGAGTGGCATAGTGGGTGCCTCACTCAGTCCTCAGTCCTTCGTCCTGTGGGAGGGAATAGACGATGAAAGTCTCATGGCGATGGCTGAAAGAGTACGTCGATCTCGACATCTCGCCGCGTGAACTGGCGCGACGTCTGACAATGGCGGGCCTGGAAGCGGAGAAGATCGAGGAGATCGGGGCGGATTGGGACCCGGAGCTTGTACGCGTCGCGCAGGTGAAGGATGTGCAGCGCATCGAGGGCGCGGACCGGGTCGTGCAGGTGATCCTCGCCCTGCCGGAGCGTGAGGTGATGGTTGTCACGGGCGCGCCGAACATCGCCGCCGGGCAGAAAATCGCTCTCGCGCTCATTGGTGCCCGGCTCTACGACGGGCATCGGGACGACATGATCCTGCGTACCCTCAAGCCGCGCGCGATCATGGGCATCTCGGGTGAGGGGATGGTCTGCTCGGAGAAGGAGCTTGGCCTCTCGGACGAGCACGAAGGCATCCTCGTCTTACCGGATGACGCGCCCATCGGCGTGCCGCTCGTTGAGTATCTCGGAGATACGATCATCGAGTTCGAAATCACGCCGAACCTCGTCCATGACTTCTCGATCATCGGCGTCGCGCGGGAGGCGGCGGCGGTGACGGGTGGGACGTTCCGCGATCCGCTGCCACGCTGGTCTGCGGAGGCCATCGCCGCCCCGCACATCGCTGACCTTGTCCGCGTCGAGGACACGACCCTCTGCCCGCGCTTCTCGGCCCTGGTGATCGAGGGTGTCACGGTCGCGCCCTCGCCGGAATGGATGCAACAGCGGTTGCGGGCTGTGGGTCTGCGCCCGGTGAACAATATCGTGGACGCCTCCAACTATGTCATGCTCGAATATGGGCAACCGACTCACCCGTTCGACCGGGATCAACTGGCTGGTGGGCACCTGATCGTCCGACACGCGCATCCCGGCGAGACCTTGGAATTGATCAATCATGAGGAACGAACCCTCGATACGGAAATGCTCGCAGTCTGTGACGATGCGGGGGTGGCGAGTATCGGCGCGATTATCGGCGGTGTCCGCTCGGAAATTCGTGACGAAACGACGACCGTCCTTCTCGAAGCGGCTGCGTGGGAGATGCGTAGCATCCGCCACACGCGGCAACGCCTGAACATCCGCACCGATGCGTCCGCGCGGTTCGAACGCGGCCTGGAAACGGCGCTGACGATGCCCGCCGCGCGGCGGATTGCCGAGCTCATCACCCAATTCTGTCCTGCCGCGCGCGTCACCGGCTGGGCGGATGTCTATCCCGCGCCGCCCCCGGTGCGCACCCTCACACTGCGCTTCAGCAAGATCGGCGCAGTCCTTGGGGTCGCCTATCCGCTCGATGAAGTGCGCGATGTGCTCACCCGCTTGCAGTTCGGTCTCGACCTCTCGAACGATGCCGATCCACTGCTGACGGTAACGATCCCGGCGCATCGTTCCGATGTCTCGCGCCCGGAGGACATCATCGAGGAGGTCGCGCGCATTATCGGGTACGAGACGCTCCCTGCAACCTTGCTCACGGGCACGGTGCCGCACGTCGTGCGGACGGATCGCTGGATCGCGCGGGAGGCGGTGCGGGATGCGCTCGCCAACGCGGGGATCGCGCACGTCGAGACGTACTCGTTCACGAGCGTCGATGCGCTTGATCGCCTCGCGACCGTCGGTGGGCCGCGCGGGGCGGATGTCCCCACCGTCCGACTCGTGAATACGATGGGCGATTGGGAGGTGATGCGCCCGACACTGCGCGCCAGCCTGCTCACGACTGCATCGGACAACCTCAAGTTCGTATCGGGGCTGGCGATTGGCGAGGTCGCGAATGTCTATCTGCCGCAGGGCAGCGGCGAATTGCCCGCAGAGCGATTGACGCTCGGGATCGTGCTTGCGGGCCTCGATGCCGATGTGTCGCTCGGCATCACGCCGCGCCCCTACGATTTCTTCGACCTGAAAGGGGTGATCGAAGCGATGATGCCGACGCTCGGCATCGCTGATCTGACCTTCGCGGCCGTAGACGATCCTGTCTTCCAACCGGGGCGAGTCGCGGGTGTCTCTGCCGACGGACAAGAGCTTGGCGTGATCGGCGAAGTCCATCCGCGGGTCGCGGCAGCGTTCGATCTGACCGGGCGCGTGCTCCTGGCGGAACTCGATCTGGAATCCATCGTCGCGGCGGTCGCGATGCACCGGGGCGTGCTCCGTCAGTTGCCCGTTGTCTCGCGCTATCCCGCGACGACGAATGATTTTGCCGTGGTTGTCGATGAAGCGACCCCGGCGGCGGAAGTCGCGCAGGTACTGCGGCAGGCGGTCGGCACACTCGGTCAGAGCGTGCGGCTCTTCGACCTCTATCGCGGGCAGCAAGTGTCGCCCGGTAAGAAGAGCCTGACCTTCGCCGTGACCTTGCAGGCACCCGACCGCGCATTGACCGAGGTGGAAGTGACGAAGGTTCGCAACCGTGTCGCGCAGGCGCTGGCGAAGCGATTGAAGGCGTCGCTCCGGTCGTAGCATGGGTGAAGCGTGGTAAGATACGATTCGGCCTGCCGACGCGGAAGGCCCTGGCGAAGGGGAAATCACTCGTGGCGATGCGTCAAATCACCTCCCTCACTGTGGACCGCGTGCGCGGCATGAACGATGTCCCACCATCGCTCCACGCCGCACATGCGCGATTGGCCGCGCGTATCCTCGCGGTCTGCGCGCGGGCGGGATACGCGGTGATGGATTTTCCGGTGATCGAGTCTACCGAACTCTTTCTGCGCAAGGCGGGTGAGGAGCGGGTGCAGCAGATGTACGCGTTCCGTTATCGCAATCGCGACCTCTGCCTGCGCCCGGAGTTCACGGCCTCAGTCGTGCGCAGTACGGTCGCGACGATGCAGAGTGCGCCCTTGCCGGTGCGTGTCGCCTATCATGGGCCGGTCTTTCGGTACGAGCGGCCCGGTCAGGCGCGCTATCGTCAGTTCACGGAAGTGGGCATCGAGTTACTGGGCGCCGCGACCCCTGCCGCCGACGCGGAAGTGATCGGTACCGCAGTCGCCGCCCTGCGCGCTGCCGGGATCGCGGAGCCGCAGATCGTGCTCGGTCATGTCGGCATCGTACGCGGCTTTCTCGCCGGCCTCGCGCTCGATGAGCGCGTGCGCGAGTGGCTTGTGTGGAGCATGGATCGCTTGCGCCCGGACGATCCACGCGGCGAGCGCATCCATCCCGCACTAGCGGCAATGCTCGCGGAGGAGCGCGCGGAGGGGAGCGGCCAACTCGTCACCGCGCCGGACCGCGATGTCTTCCTCTCCCTCTTACGAGAGGCGGGCATTTCCCTGGAAGGGAACCGGCGCACCCCGGAGGAGATCGCGGATGGGCTGATTCGCAAGGTCGCGCGCCGTGCCGAAGGGAATGACGTGCGGCGCGCGCTCGATTTCTTGCGCCGCCTCGTCATGTTGCGCGGTCAGCCGGATGCCGTGTTGCCGGAACTGGAAGCGTTGCTCATCTCGGAGGGGATGGAAACCAGTTCGGTGGAACGGTTGAGCTCCGTACTCGCATTATTGGAAGCGTACGATGTGCAGCCGCGTCAACTGACCCTCGACCTCGGCCTCGGTCGCGGGCTGCACTACTATACCGGCATCCTCTTCGAGATTTACGCCGATGGTACGGAGCAACTCGGTGGCGGCGGTCGCTATGACGACCTCGCGTCGATCCTCGGCGCGCGTCAACCGCTGCCGGCGGTCGGGTTCTCGCTCGGCCTCGAACGCATTCTTGAGGCGTCATCACCCCCACAGGAGAGAACGTCCCGCGCCGTGCCGACGATCGTCGTCGGTGAAGGGGAGACGGGAGATGCGGCCCGCGCCGCGCGCATCGCCGGGGTGCTGCGTGCGGCGGGGTGGACGGTTCTCCTTGATGTACGCGATCGCAAGTCGAACGCCGCCTTGAAACATGCGCGTGGGGTGCGTGCCGATGTGTACGCGGAGATCAACACCGATGGCACGGCGATCCGGTGGGTGCCGTTGAATGGCACGCCTGAACGACATATCCCAATAGCGATGGAGTCGATTCCACGACCGGAGGAAAAGTTAACGGAGAACGGGGCCGCGCATGACTGAAACCACCTTGCGTGTCGCGCTGCCGAGTAAGGGCCGGATCGAAGAGGGAACCCGTCTCTTCTTCGAGCGCGTCGGCTTTCCGGTGCGCCGACCGAATGCGCGCCAATATGTCGGCTCACTCCGGGGTATTGCGGGTGCCTCCGTGCTCTTTCAGCGGGCTGCGGACATCGTCACGAAGGTCGAGAGTGGCCTCGCCGATGTCGGGATCACGGGCCTCGACTTCGTCGCGGAGTATCAGGCCGATAGCGATGCAGTGGTGGTGTTGATGCCGGATCTCGGCTTCAGCCGCTGCCGGTTCGTGCTTGAGGTGCCGGAAGCGTGGGTCGATGTGACGACGATCGCCGATCTCGCCGAGATTGCGGCAGACTTCCGCGCGCGCGGTCGCACCCTGCGCGTCATCACGGACTCGCCAAATCTCGTCAAGGACTTCCTCTATGCGAACGGTGTCACCTACTTCGTCGTGATCGAGGGTGAAGGGGGGTTGGAGGCCGCACCCGCGATTGACACGGCGGACATCGTCGCCGATCGCACAGAGACGGGCACGACGCTGCGCGATAACCGCCTGAAGGAGATCGAGGGCGGAACGATCATGGAGACGCAGGCGTGTCTGATCGGTAACCGGCGCGAACTGCGTGCCTCGCGCGAGAAGCGTGAGGCGTTGCGCCAGATGATGGAGTTCATGGAGGCGCACTTGCGCAGCAGGCGGTTCCGCATGTTGACTGCGAATGTGCGCGGCGAGAGGGCGTCCGAGGTCGCGGAGCACGTCATCCGGCAGATCGAGACCGCCGGTACGCTTGGGCCAACGGTCGCGCCGGTCTTCCCGAAGGTGCCTGGGATGCAGGCCGGGCCAGTCATCACCGCGCTCGAAACGGGATGGTACGCCGTCAGTATCGTGGTAGAAGAACATCTGCTCCTGCCCGCGATCGATCACCTGCGCCGTGCAGGGAGTGGTGGTGGAATCACCGTCAGTGCGCCGGAATACGTCTTCGAGCCGGTCTCGCGCGCCTATGTATCGATGTTAGAAACGCTCGGTCTCCACGATGAGGTGCCGACGTGATCCGCATCTTCTCCGATGCCACTGAAGGGCGCGCCGCGCTCTTGACGCGCACTCCGGCGCAAGAGGCGATGCTGCCGGTCGGTGTCCGTGAAGGGATTCGGCGCGTCTTCGGGCGCGATCTCTCTGTCGCCGCCGTCGCTGCGGAGATTTGTGATGCGGTTGCACGCGAGGGTGACGCGGCGGTGCGCGATTACACGGCGCGTATTGATGGCGTGACGCTCGAAGCGATGGAAGTGCCACGCGCGGAGATCGATGCGGCGCGCGGACGCATCTCGGGCGCGCTCCGTGACGCCCTCGAATGTGCCGCCGACCGTATCCGCGCCTATCATCTGCATGAGCGGCACGAGAGTTGGTTCCATAGCACGGCGGAGGGCACGCTTGGACAGGTGATCCGGCCTTTGCAGCGGGTCGGTATGTATGTGCCGGGAGGGACCGCCGCCTATCCATCGACGCTCCTCATGTCCGCGATACCCGCGCGTGTCGCGGGGGTTGCGGAAATCATCGTCGTCACGCCGCCGCATCCCACGGGAGTCGCGGAGGTAATTCTCGCTGCCGCCGCGATCGCGGGTGTGGATCGGGTGTTCACGATCGGTGGCGCACAGGCAATCGCGGCGCTCGCCTATGGCACCGAGACGATCCCGCGCGTCGATAAGATCGTTGGCCCCGGTAACCCCTTTGTCAGCGCGGCGAAACGGTACGTCTATGGTCAAGTCGCTATCGACCAGATCGCAGGCCCGACCGAGACGGTGGTGATCGCCGATGACTTTGCGAACCCGGCCTGGGTGGGGGCGGACTTGATTGCCCAGGCGGAACACGGTGAAACGTCCTCAGCGATTTTGCTCGCGATGAGTGTCGGTTTTGCGGAAGAAGTCGGCCATGCAGTCGAGGAGCAACTACGCGACCTGCAACGCGCAGTAGTGGTACGCGCCGCATTGGAAGCGAATGGTGGGGCAATCGTCGTTCCGGACATCGAGACCGCTATCGAGCTGGCCAATGGATACGCACCCGAGCATCTCTGCCTGCTTGTGCGCGAGCCGTGGCGCTATCTCGGTCTTGTCGAACACGCGGGCGGCGTCTTTCTTGGTGAAGACAGCCCGGAAGTGCTCGGGGACTACATTGCCGGTCCGAGTCACGTGATGCCGACGGGTGGCTCGGCGCGCTTCTCGTCGGCCATGCATGTCGGTGACTTCATCCGCACGATGAGTGTGGTCGGTCTGACCCCTGCAGCGGCGAGTTTACTTTCTCTCTCAGCGGCAGCGATTGCGGCGGCGGAAGGACTCGACGGTCATGCGCGGGCAGCGGAAATGCGCGCTCGTGTACGCATGGGAATGCAGGTGCCCCGATGAGGGAGGCACCGTCAGAAATGCAGCGCCTGCTGCGCGCCAATATTGCAGCGGTTGCGCAGTATCGGACGATCGATCCAATCGAGGTACTTGCGGCGCAGCGCGGGTTGTCGGTCGACCGGATCATCCGCCTCAACGCGAATGAGAACCCGTACGGGACGCCGCTGCGCGTGCAGGAGGCGCTGGCTTCGTTCGATCAGTATCATCTCTACCCCGACCCGGAGAGTCGCGAGGTGCGTCGGCTGCTCGCGGCATACACGGGCATGGATGCGGGCCGGATTCTTGTCGGCAATGGCTCTGATGAGATCATCGATCTGCTCTTCTGGCTGTTTGTGTCTGCGGGCGATGCCGTCATTATCCCGACACCGACCTTCGGGATGTATCAGGCGCGCGCGGAAGTCTTCGGCGCGACGGCGCGGAACGTCCCGCGTCGGCCGGACTTCTCACTCGATATCGACGCGATTGAGGCGGCACTCTCGCCGGAAACCAAGCTCATCTTCCTCGCCTCACCGAACAATCCGAGCGGCAATCTCTGTCGCGAGCGAGACATCATCCGGCTGCTGCGGCATGAGATCATCGTCGTCGTGGATGAGGCATATTTCGAGTTCAGCGGGCGGACGGTCGTGCCGCTGATCCGGGAGTTCCATAACCTCGTCGTCCTGCGCACCTTCTCGAAGTGGGCGGGGCTGGCGGGCCTGCGGATCGGCTACGGCATTCTGCCCAGCTGGATGGCGGATGCCGCCTGGAGGGTCAAGCAGCCGTACAACGTCAATGTCGCCGCCCAGGTCGCGGTGCAGGCGGTCTTCGAGGAGATGCCCTATTTCCGCGCGACGATCCGCCGTATTCGTCTCGAGCGGCTGCGCATGTATCGCGCGCTGCGGAAGCTGAACTTCGTCAAACCCCTTGAGAGCAAAGCGAACTACCTGCTCGTGCGGGTGACGTATGGTGGCGGCGCGGCGCTCCAGGAATGGCTGGAGGAGGACGGCATCTTCATTCGTCGCTATTCCTCGCCTGATCTGGCCGATTACGTCCGCATCTCGGTGGGGCGGCCCGAGGATACCGACCGGTTGATGCGTCGCATGACGGCATTGGCGCAGCGCTATGCGCAGGAGATGTGATGAGCATACAGGACGCACGGACCGCCACTGTTGAACGCGAGACGGCGGAAACGCATGTCGTCGTCAGTGTCGGCATCGATGGCAGCGGGAAGACTGAAATCGCGACGGGTGTAGGCGCGCTCGATCATTTTCTCGTCCTCTGGGCGCGACACGGCCTCTTCGATCTCGAAGTCGCAGCGAATGGCGATCTCGAGGTGGACGGTCATCACACGGTGGAGGATGTCGGGCTCTGCCTCGGGCGGGCGATTGGTCAGGCCCTCGGCGACCGTCGCGGCATTCGCCGCGCCGCGCATATGATTATGCCGATGGATGAAGCGCTGGCGACCGTCGCGGTCGATCTCGGTGGGCGGGGCTATTTCGTGCAGCAAGGATCATTTTCCGCGCCGATGATCGGCACACTGGAGACCGATCTCATCCGGCACTTTCTCCATTCGCTGGCGATGGAAGCGCGCATGAACCTCCATGTACTTCTGCATTACGGCACGAATGCGCATCACGAGGTGGAAGCGATCTTCAAGGGCTTTGGCCGCGCGCTCGATCTCGCCACCCAGCGCGATCCACGCCTGGGATCGACCGTGCCATCTTCCAAAGGTGTGATCGAGACGCAGTAGACAGTAGACAGTAGTCAGTGAATCCGGTTCCCCTACTGTCTACCCGACTACTCGCCTACGGCGTTGTATGGAAAGGAATTTGCATGGTCGCGATCGCGCCTGATGTCCAGATTCGCCCTGCCACGCCGGACGATGCGGAGGAGATCGCGCGCCTCTCCGGGCAACTTGGATACCCCTCGACGGTGGCGCAGGTGCGGGCGCGCTTCGCCGCTCTCGATCAGGGGTCGGTGTGGATGCTCGCGTTGGCTGAGGTGGGTGAGGCGATCGTCGGGTACGTCACCTGTCGCGGCATCTACACGATCCAGCGCGATCCATGTGCGGAACTCGGCGGGCTGATCGTCGATGAGCGGTATCGGGGCCGCCGGATCGGGGAACTGCTCGTCGCGGCGGCGGAGGCGTGGGCGCGGGAGAACGGCTTCCCCACGATCATTGTCCACTCGAACGTTCTCCGCACGGACGCGCACCGCTTTTATCAACGACTCGGCTACGCTATCGTCAAAGCACAGCAGTATTTCCACAAGGAGATCGGCTGACCCTCCAGCGATTTGCAGAAGCTTTGATGCACTCTGTAGGGCGCACCCACAAGGAGTGCGCTCTACAGAGCAGAAGAGACGTGCGCGCTCCTATCGCCTCACTTGTTCACCCGGACATCCTCGAAGCGGTAGAAGGAGAGACTGTCGATGTTGAAGCCCGAAACATAGGTCTGCCAGGCGGCGGTGGCGGGTGGATAGGCGATGAACACCTGCGGGGCGTCATCGAGGAAGGTCTTCTGAATCTGCTGATACAACATCTCACGCTTCTTCGGGTCCTGCTCCGTGTCCGCAGCATCGATCATGGAGTCCACCTGCGGGTTGTCGTAGCGTGTGTATCCGGCGAACTGGGGCGCGCCGCCGCGCAGCTTGGAGTTCGCTACCTCCGTCGGATCGCTCATGTCATTCGTCCAGCCACCGTACCACGACATCGACGTCCCGTCCCTGAGTTGAGAGGTATAGAGGCCACGTTCGAGTTGCACGATCTCGACGGTGACGCCGATCTTTGCCCACTGATCTTTGAGGATGGTCGCGACCTGTAGTTGGACCGAGTTGCCGGAGGTGACCGTTTGCTTGAACGTGAAGCCCTTCGGCACGGAGGACGCCGCCAGCAGTTGCTTCGCCTTGTCGAGATCAAACGGATACCCCTTGAGGGTCTTGTCCCAATAGATGCCGGGAGGAATGGGAGAGTTCTGGAACTGAGCCTGCCCGAAGAAGACGGCCTTCAGAATCGCATCCTTATCGAGCGCGTAGTTGAGCGCCTGCCGGACATTCTTCTCGTCAAGCGGCTTGATCGTGTTGTTCATCGTCAGCGTGAAGTAGGTCTGGATGATGAAAGGCTGCGCCTTGATGTTCCCCTGGTTCAGGGTCTGAATCTGGCTGAACGGTACGAAGTCAATCACATCGGTCTCGCCGCCCTGCAGCTTGAGGACGCGGGTGTTGTCGTCCGGGATGAACTCGATGCGTACCTCATCCGGGCCGTTGTTGGTCTTCCAGTAGAACGGATTCTTCTTGAGGACCATCACGTCGCCCTTGTTCCAGCCGTCAACGAAATAGGCACCGGCACCGCGCGTATGGTAGGTATCGTAGCCGTCCTTATCGATGGCATTCGCCATATCGGCCGGCATGATCTGCGCGATCCACATTCCCAGTTCCGCCAGCAGTGGCGGATGCGGTTGATTGAGGACGATCTTCACCGTCTTGTCATCGACGACCTGCACATCAGTAATCTGCTTGTACGTCGACTTCCAATCCGACTTCGGCGAAAGTCGCGCCATGTCGAGGGATGCCTTGACATCGGCCGCGACGACGGGCTTGCCGTCGGAGAACTTCGCGTCCCGCAGCGTGAAGGTCCACGCCTTGCCGTCCGCACTCGTCTCCCATTTGGTGGCGAGGGCCGGTTCATATCCTTGCCCGTCCCGCGTGGGGCGCACGAGGCCGTCATAGATGTTGAGCATCGTGAACTCGCTCGAGTTGTCTCCCGAAGACCAGCCAATAAAGGGATATCCCGGCTCCTCGTTGCGGGCCATCCGTAGGACTTTGCCCTTGCCCGGTGGTGCGATCGCCACTGCCGACGAACCTGCAGCGGGCGTACTGCCGGTCGCCGCGGTGGCGGGAGCACTCGTCGTGGGGGCGCTCGTCGCGGCTCCGCTTGCGGCGGTGGCGGGTTTTGCCGTATCGGTTGCGGTTCTGCTTCCTCCGCACGCGGCGAGGGCTGCGACACCAGCGCTCGCCGCCACAGCGGCAAGGAAGCGCCGCCGTGAGATCTGACGATCATTGCCTGATTGCGCGGATGGACGTGTCTCGTCATCCATCGGTTCCCTCCTTGATTTGTTCTCATTACGCGCACACAGTATACCGTAGGCAGTAGACAGTAGTCAGATGGGAAGAGAATACGCCCGCTCGTCACTTTCTACTCTTTACTGTCTACTGGCTACTGCCTACTAGCTTCGGAGAGGGCGCGCTGCTGAATCACGAAGAGTTCGTCGATGCCGTGCTGGGCGAGGGCGAGCATTTCATTGAGGGCATCACGACCGAAGGTGTCATGTTCGGCGGTCATCTGAACCTCGACAAAGGCACCCGCGCCGGTCATCACGACATTCGCATCAACATCGGCGGCGCTATCTTCCCGGTAATCGAGATCGAGACGCGGTTCGCCACGGACGATGCCGACACTGACTGCCGCGACGGCGCTCCGCACCGGCGGTCGCAACGTCGTTCGCCCATCGACGAGCGAACGCAGGGCGAGGACAAGGGCGACATATCCTCCGGTGATCGACGCACAGCGCGTGCCGGCGTCTGCCTGAAGAACATCGCAGTCAATCGTCACCGTGCGCTCGCCGAGCGCTTTGAGATCGACCACGGCGCGGAGGGATCGCCCGATCAGGCGTTGAATCTCGTGGGTGCGGCCGCCGATCTTTCCTGTCACCGATTCGCGCGGAGTGCGCGTAAAGGTGGCACGGGGCAGCATCGCGTACTCCGCCGTTACCCAGCCCTGACCCTTGCCGGTGAGGAAGGGCGGCACGCGATTTTCGATTGACGCGGTGCATCGCACCTCGGTGTTCCCGAAGGCGATCAGGGCGGACCCTTCGGCAAAGGCCGCGATGCCGGTCTCGATGCGCACCGGGCGCAGATCGCGCGCGGTACGATTGCTGCGTGGCACGCTCATGTCGGGCGCTCCTCTTCCTGATCCTGTTTCGCTTGTTTCAGCGCGGCGATCCGCTGCCGCCGCTCTGTGAGTCGTTGGCCGATGCGCGCCTCGACGCCACGCTCGGTCGGTACATAGTAGCGGCGAGTGCGGAGATTTTCGGGGAGATGGTCCTGTGCAACGACCGCATCATCGGCATCGTGCGCGTACTGATAGTCCTTGCCGTATCCGAGCCCCTTCATCAGTCGCGTCGGCGCATTGCGGAGATGGAGCGGCACCGGATCGTTGCGCGTCTGCGCGACATCGGTCTGCACCGCCTTGTATGCGCGGTAGAGGGCGTTACTTTTCGGGGCGATGGCGAGATATAGTGCCGCCTCGGCGAGCGCGAGGGCACCTTCGGGCATCCCAATGAAATGGACCGCTTGCTGCGCGGCCATCGCGACAACGAGCGCCTGCGGGTCCGCCAACCCGATATCCTCAGAGGCGGCGCGGACCAGGCGGCGGGCGATAAAGAGCGGGTCCTCACCTGACTCGACCATCCGCCCGAGCCAGTAAAGCGTCGCGTCGGGATCGGAGTCGCGCAGGGACTTGTGGAGCGCAGAAATCGTATCGTAGTGTGCGTCACCGCCCTGATCGTAGACCGCCGCCCGGCGCTGGGCGGCCTCCATCACCGCTTCATCGGTGATGCGTCGCAGGGTGCCGCCCTCTGCTGCATCGGCGGCGATGGCGGCGATTTCGAGGGTATTGAGGGCGAACCGCGCGTCGCCGTTGGCGAGGTTGACGAGGGTGGTTCGGCCTTCTTCGGTCAGATGCAGGTTCTCCTTGCCCAAGCCGCGCTCGGTGTCGGTCAGTGCGTGAGAGATGATCGCGCTGATGTCATCGTCGGTGAGGGCGTGGAGAACGAAGACGCGGGCGCGGGAGAGGAGCGGCGCATTGACTTCAAATGACGGGTTCTCGGTGGTCGCGCCGATGAAAATCACCGTCCCGTCCTCGACATAGGGGAGAATGGCGTCCTGTTGCCCTTTATTGAAGCGATGGATCTCGTCAATGAAGAGCAAGGTACGCGCGCCCTCATTGCCTTGTCGGGCCCGGGCTTCGGCGACAACCCGGCGCAGGTCCGCGACGCCTGCGGAGACGGCACTGAGCGGCGCGAAGTGCGCGCGCGACTCCGCAGCGATAATGCGTGCGAGGGTCGTCTTTCCCGTGCCGGGCGGCCCCCAGAGGATGCAGGAACGGACCGTGTCTTGTTCGATGGCGCGTCGCAGGAGGCGACCCGGTCCGAGCAAGTGCTCCTGACCGACATATTCCGCGAGCGTCCGGGGGCGCATCCGTGAGGCGAGCGGTTCTCCGGATGTCATGGCAAGCGGTACGAGTGGAAGCGTCATCCGTTGCCTTGTTCGAGTTGATCGAGTCGTGTGTGGATCGCGGCAATCAACTGCTCGGCCTCTGCGCGCGTCTGCACGCCGAGTTCGTCCAAATCCTCGACGAGTGTTTCCAGGCGGTCGAGTCGTTCCATCAGTTCGTATTCGCCTTTAGGGAGCGGGGTCTCTTGCATGGCAGGTTCCGCCTTATGTCTGATACCACACGGCCGCCGAGACGATGGCGATGGCAATGAGCGCAACGCCGCCGAACTCGACCACGTCAAACGGCTGGACACGATCGCGGAGTTGGGCCGCACTGAGCCCGGCAACGAGATAAAAGACCGCGAGCAGGAACGCACCGCCGGTCCATCCGGTCGCGGACCAATAGTTGATGACCCAGGTGACTTGCCCGACGACGAGCGCACCGACCACCGCGTAGACGACGCGGCGGGCGAGCATGACGTGCTCACCGTCCGTCATCTGTAAGAGCAAAAAGAAGCAAATGATTGCCACCGATGACGCAGAGAAGACTGAGCGATATTTATTGATGTAGATCATCGCCAGCGAGATGAAGCCGATCACGTAGGTCACGACCGTGAGCGAGGTGCGGGCGACATCGTGCCCGAACCCTTCCGGCTCCGCGAGCAGGGCGCGGGCAATCGTGCCGATCAGTGTCGCGAGCCAGACGACGACGGGCGCGACAATCCACCAGCGGCGGTCGTGATAGACGGCAATGACAAGGAGGCCCGTGAGCAGGGCCACCGCCGGAAAGATCGGTGCCGTGAGGCGTGGAAGCTCCGGTTGCGTCGCTTTGCCAGCGACGAGAAAACTCACGGCACCGACGGCGAGCGTCAGGCACGCACCGGGCAACCAATAGCGCCATCCGTTCGTCGCGCGCAAGGTGAAGGCGAGATCGCCCTGTGCTGCGAGGTGTCGCGAAACATATCCCAAGAGAAAAAGAAGCGCCGCGCCGCATGTACCCGCGATCAACAACCAGATAACCGAGCGGCGTGTTGCCGAGGAGATGGAAGGTTCGGGCAACTCCGCAACGGGGAAGGGGACCTGATCGTCTCGATACTCATCGACCACAATGGCCGGAGTCTCAGCCGGAGTCTCAGTCGCTTCCAGGGGGATCGAGGTATCAGGAGCAGGGTGTTCCGCGTCGTTCACAAATCCGTCCCTTATCGTTCATCAATCGTCGTATCGTCGTCGCAGTCTAGCAAATGCGGCGATAGCGTGAGGATACATATCCCCTTAGACCGAAAAACTCAACCTAGCGCTGCTTTGATCCGCTCCGCAACCTCGATGGTGAGCCCCGGAATCGCCGTGAGCTCTTCCGCAGTTGCTTCCTTGATGCGTTTGACCGAGCCGAAGTGCGCGAGAAGTTGCTTCTTGCGTTTGGGGCCAACACCATGAACATCGTCGAGGACCGACTTCAAGCCCGCAACGGTACGTTTCTGGCGGTGATAGGTGAGGGCGAAGCGATGCGCCTCATCACGCACCCGCTGCACGAAGTAGAGCGCTTGCGCATCGCGCGGCAAGATGACCGGGTCTCGCCGACCGGGGAAGTACAACTCCTCATTTTGCTTGGCGAGGCCAACCGTCGGCATATTGTCGAGATTCAGTTGCGCGCAGTCGCATCGAGCGCCGCACCGAGTTGTCCCTTGCCACCATCGATGATGATGAGGTCCGGCCAGTAAGACCAGCCTGCCGCGCCGCTGCATCGGGAGCCTGCAGCCGCTTGAAGCGACGACCGATCACCTCATTCATTGAGGCGAAATCGTTCGGCCCCTCGACGGTCTTGATCGCGAACTTGCGGTAATCACTCTTCTTCGGGCGCGCATCCTCAAAGACCACCATGCTGGCAACGCTGTTGGTGCCCTGCGTGTTCGAGATGTCGTAGCACTCGATGCGGCGCGGCCAGCCGGAGAGACCGAGCGCCTCCTGCAACTCGCTGAGAGCGCGGCGGTCATTTTCTGCTCGTCCGTCAGCCAGCGCAAACGCTCCTGGGCGAGATTTTCCGCCGCGCTTTCCGCGGTCATCGCCACGAGTTGCATCGCGCTCGCCGCGCTGCGGCACGACGATCTCCACCTTGCCATCGCGCCGCGCGCGGAGGAAATCGAGCAACGCGGGCGGATCATCCGCGGGAATCGCGTGCTGCACGATCAGTAGCGGCGGCACTGTCGCGCGCCGTACTGTAGTATTGCTCAACGAATGCGGCAAGCAGCGCCGCATTCGCGTCGTCTATCCGCGCGCCGACGCAGGCGCAGATGCTCCGTGCCGTGAATCTTGTGCCCGCGCACGTTGATCACCTGTACCGCCGGCATCGCCGCCTTCGCCACGCGCGAGCGCGACGACATCCGCGTCGGCGTCACGGCTGCGAGACGATCTTTTGCCGTTGGAGGACGTGCTCAAGCGCGCGAATATCCTCCTGATACCGTTGCGCCCGCTCGAATTGCAATTCCTCGGCTGGCTTCGTCGCGCTTGGCGATCAGGTCCGCTTGATCGTCTCGTCCTTGCCCGAAGCAGAAGCCCGGCCCGGCGCAACTCGCCCTCGTACTCCGCGACGTCGTCTTGGCGGCGCAGGGCGCGAGGCAACGATGCAGTGGTAGTACAGGCAGGGCGCTGGTCGCCCGTGATCTCATCGTGCATTTGCGGAACTGAAAGAGCCGTTCGAGCAGATCGAGCGTCCGCTGCGGCGATCCGCCCGTCGTGATCGGCCCGAAATAGCGCCCGCCGTCACCCAGCACGCGCCGGGTAATGACGACGCGCGGCCACGGCTTCGTTCGTGATCTTCAGGTACGGGTACGTCTTGTCGTCCTTGAGCAGGATATTGTAGTGCGGCTGGTAGCGCTTGATCAGCTCGTTTTCGAGAATCAGCGCCTCGCGCGGGGTATCGGTGCGGATGCACCTCGAAATCGGCGATATGCTGGACGAGCTCGCGCGTCTTGCCGGTCATCGAGCGCGGCGAGCCGAAGTAGCTAGCGCACACGGTCGCGCAGGATCTGCGCCTTACCGACGTAGATCACCTTCCCCTCCGCATCCTTCATCAGATAGACACCGGGAGCAGCGGCGAGCGCCGCGAGCCGGTCAGTGAACTGATGCGGCTCACCCGCGCGCTTCGAGCACGCACGGTGCGCCGGGCCTGCTCGAGCGCGACACCCGATACCCGTGCCTCTTCGTCGTCCGCAGTCGTCATTGTGGGTCAGGGGGGTCGTCGCTTCCGCATCCATGGCTATGATTGTATCAAAGTGGCGCGCTATCGGCAGCATCGCCGGAATTTGGCACGGCGATGAGAAAGCGCACAAACGATGCACGGCGGTGGTATGTGGGCGGCTGGCCAGCCGCCCCTCTGGCCCATTTCTACCTATCGTAAGTTATCCTCGTTCCTGTGCGGTACGGACAGTACGTACTCGTTATCCATCGACAGTTCGGAGCGCCACCGCCTACAATGCGGGGAGCGTCCGTCACGAGGAGTAGCACGCCATGAAACAGATGGACAGTGAGACAATCCGCCACACCTTTGTCGATTACTTCGTCCGGCACGGACACCGGCATTTGCCGAGTGCGTCACTGATCCCGCCGAGCGACACGGGATCGCTCTTGACGATCGCCGGGATGCAGCAGATCACGCCCTATCTTCCTCGGCCTGGAGAGCCACCCCCGCCCCCGCCTCGTCACGGTGCAGAAGTGCTTCCGCACCGCACGACATCGAGGAAGTGGGCGACGAGCGGCACGCGTACCTTCTTCGAGATGTTGGGGAACTTTCTCCGTCGGCGACTACTTCAAGCGGGATGCGATTGCCTTCGCGTACGACCTCCTCACGAATGGCTACGGGATCGATCCCGGCGCGGCTCTACCCTTCGATTCACCCCGACGACGAAGAGGCGCGCGACCTCTGGCGGGCCATCGGGTTCGTCCGCGACCGCATCGTGCCGCTCGAGGAGAACTGGTGGGCGCCGGGTCCCGTGGGACCGAACGGCCCGGATTCCGAAGTCTACATTGACCGTGGCACGCCAGTACGGCAAGGACTTCCCGGCGGGCGGGCCGGACCATGACGACCGCTACCTGGAGATCGTGGAACCTCGTCTTCATGCAGTACTCAGCGCGGCGCAGACGGCACGAACGTGCCGCTTGCCGCGGCCGCACATTGATACCGGCATGGGCCTGGAGCGCATCGCGATGCATCCTGCAGGACGTACCGACGGTCTACGAGACCGACCTGCATGCAGCCGATCATTGCGAAGGCGGCGGAGCAGTGGCGAACGTCGTCTATGGGCGCGACGCGAAGGCCGACCGCGCACTGAAGATTATCTCCGACCACAGCCGGGTGTGACCTTCCTGATTAGCGATGGCGTGCTGCCGAGCAACGAGGGGCGCGGCTATGTCCTGCGGCGCGTGCTCCGGCGGCGATCCGGCAGGGTCGCGTCGCTCGGCATCGAGCGCCCATTCGCGACCGACATCGTCGGTGCGGTGATCGACAAGATGGCGCGCAGCTTACCCGGAACTGCGCGAGCGCGAAGCGCACATCCTCCGCGTCGTCGAGCGCGAGGAAGAGGCCTTCGCGCAAGACGCTTCAGGCGGGGCTTGGGCGCTTCGACGACCGCTCGCCGCGGACGTTGCAGCGGCAGGGCAAAACGGAAATTCCCGGCGAGCAGGCATTTCGGCTCTATGACACCTTCGGCTTTCCGCCCGACCTGACGCGGGAATTGGCGGGCGAGCAGGGGCTGACGATTGACGAGCCGGGTTTCGCGCGGGCGATGACGACCCAGCGCGAGCAGAGCCGGCCGCGTGCCACCTTCGATAAGGCGGCGATGGCGAATATGCAGACGATCGGGTCGCTTGGTCTTGGCAGCGACACGCTTCCTCGGCTACGAGACGACGGAGGCGGATGCGGCGGTCGTCGCGATTCTCGGCGCAGACGGCCCGCAAGAGGGCGCGGACGTCGGCGAGGATGTCACCATCTTCCTCGACGGCACGCCCTTTTACGCGGAGTCCGGTGGGCAGGTCGGTGATACGGGGCTTCTGACGGCAGAGACGGGGGTCTTCGCGGTGGTCGATACTCGGAAGCCGAACGCCTGTCTCGTCGCGCATCGTGGGCATCTCACTCGAAGGCTCGCTGCGGGTGGGGGACGCGGTACGCGCAAGCGTCGATTTCGCGCGCCGCAGTGCGATCCGGCGGAACCACACCGCGACGCATCTCCTTCATCGCGCGCTGCATATCGTCCTCGGTGAGCACGCGAAGCAGGCGGGTTCGCTCGTCGCACCGGACCGCCTGCGCTTCGATTTCTCGCACTCGGGGGGCTTGACCGCGACCGAATTGAAGGAAGTCGCAGAACGATTGCCAATGATGAAGTGCTTGCCGATACTCCCGGTTGAGACGACGATTCGCTCCTATGACGAAGCGGTCGCCGGTGGCGCGACGGCGCTCTTCGGCGAGAAGTACGGCGATGTCGTCCGCGTGGTGCGCGTCGGCGACTATTCACAGGAACTCTGCGGCGGCACACATGTCGGGCGCACCGGCGAGATCGGGCCCCATCGTGATCGTCGGTGAAGAGAGCTCGGCGGCGGGTGTGCGCCGGATCGAGGCCATCACTGGTGTACCGGCAATTGAGTACATTGGGGCGCTGCAGGCGCTCGTGGGGCAACTCGCGGAAGAGTTTCGTGGCAAGCCGGAGGAACTGCCCGCCCGTATCCAGGGGCAGCGCGAGCAGTTGCGGGCGAAGGATCGTGAGATCGCTGAGCTTCAGGCGCAGATCGCCCGCGCGGCGGTCGGCAATCTCCTCGATCAGGCACACCAGGTACATGGTGCCAAGGTGCTCGTCGCACGCGCGGAGGCGGGCGATCTCGCCAAACTCGGCGATCAGCTCCGCGACCATATCGGTACGAGTGTGGTGGTACTCGGCAATGCCTCCGGAGGCAAGGCCCAACTCCTCGCACTCGTCTCGGCGGAACTGATCGAGAAGGGCATCTCCGCAGGTGCGATTCTGACCGCCGCAACGCCGGTGATTGGTGGCCGGGGTGGGCGGGGCGATCTGCGCGCGCAGGGTGGCGGCCCGAATGGTGCCGCGCTCGATGAAGCGTTGGAGACTGCACGCACCTACATTATCGCGCAATTGGGGCATACGGACTGAGGCGAGAGAGGAGTACGATGGTCGAGCACGCAACCGAGCGGATCATTGCGATCACCGCCCATTCCACGCTTGATCGCGTGCTCGACCAACTCCGGGATCTCCCACCGGGGCCGGTCGCGTTGCTCCTCGACCCACTCTCCCTCCTCTTCTCGACCCCCGATCATTTTCGCGCCCTCGATACGGTGCGTGTCGCCCGACGACTGGCGATCACGATCCTCGTGGCGGATGCGCACCGCACCGGTCTCGCCCTCGCCTTTGGCTATACCGCGCGTCCACCACGCACCGGCGATCGTTCCGCGACCGCGCCCGTCCCTGATGTCGTACGGTCATCGCCAATCGGGACACGCCCCCTTCACCCACGCTTCTCCGCACCTCTCAGTGCCGTGGAACCTTCACCCCATGCGGCGGACACGATTAGCGAGGAGGAAATATACCTCCGGGCTCGGCGCGGGTATCGCTGGGTGTGGAAATCGCTGCTTGCCGCCTGTGCCGTGCTCATCGTGCTGGCGATAGGGAGCACCGCGCTGGTAGGGCGCGTCCATACTGCGGACGTGACGCTGATACCGGCGGAGCAGGTTTTCTCGCGCATGGTCCCGTTTGCGGTCTCGGTCGCGCCGACAAACGATCCGAACGCCCTCCAGACGACCCTGTTTGAAACGACCCTCGTGCGTGAGGCAGACGCCGCCGCGACCGGCAAGGCGACCGTGCCCGACGGCACCGCCAGCGGCGCGATGACCTTCCGCAGCCGCGCCGATGGTGCGACGACGATCAAGGCGGGTACCGCGCTGAAGGGTCCGAAGGATGTCGCCTATCTGGTTACCGCCGATGTCGTCGTGCCGGGGCTCGATTTTGTGCGTGGGCAACTTGGCGAGGCGACGGGGCGTGTCCGTGCCAACCAACCCGGCCCGAGCGGTAATCTCGCGGCCGGCTTCTCGAATCGCTTCACCGACAACCTGACCTATATCAGTGGCGACATCACCGGCGGTACGGAAAAGCAGGTGGCAGTCGTCACCGATGACGACATTGCCGGTGTCCGCGCCCGTCTTGAAGGGGATATCCGCCTCCATGCACTCAACGAGGTCAATACCGCCCTCACCGGCGGGACGACCGCCCTCAATGATTACCTCGTGCTCCGACCGGCGGTCGCGGTGGCGCAGCCGGTCGCCGGAACGCAGGCGGACTCGGTGCATGTCCGTGTCTCGGTCGGCGCGCAGATCCCGGTCTATCAGAATAGTGACTTCGACGCCCTGATCGAGACCCGCCTCTCGGATGCGGTCCGGGACGCGGGCGGTGCGGCAGCCGGGAATCGGCAGGTCTTGCCGGAAAGCATCGTGCGATCAAACCCCGTCTTCGTCGATGTGCAAGGCCCCCTTGTGCGGTACGTCGCGACCGTGAGTGGGAAAACGCGGGCCGTGATCAGTGATGCGGACATTGCCCGCATCCGAAAATCGCTCGCCCGGCAGAACGCGGCGCGAGCCACGCAACTGCTCGGTGCGGAACCGCTCGTCGGGCGCTTTACGATCACCTACGGCCCCTCATGGCTTCCGAAGCGATTCCGTGTCGGGATGCCACGAGAAATGTCGCAGATCCATCTCCGCGTCGAACGCCCCGCATGACACCGAGCGGGGCGGAGCGTCGCCGGGTGATCGGACTCGATATCGGCACGCGCCGCATCGGCGTCGCGGTCAGTGATGAACTCGGCATCATCGCCTCACCGGAGACGACGATCACCGTTGCCGATGGCCCGACGGGAGAAGGGGAGGCGATGATCGCGATCACCGCGATCGTGCAGCGCTTTGCGGCACACCGGGTCGTTGCCGGCTTGCCCCGGAATATGAAAGGCGAGCGCGGCGTTCAAGCACAATGGACGGAACGATTTGTCGTGAACCTGCGGGCGGCGTTATCTGCCGAACGGGTACCCGTGGTGCTCTACGATGAACGCCTTACGTCGGTCGAGGCCGCGCGCAGCTTGCCGCAGACAAAAGGTGGCACGCGGCGCAAGCGGGCTGATCCGGCGGGCCGCATGACGGTTGACGCACGCGCCGCCGCACTGATCCTCCAGGGCTATCTCGACCGTCGGCGACGGCGCGAGGATGACCTTGACGGACGGGGCGGGCACGCGTAGGATCGGTGGCGAGTAGATAGTAGACAGTAGTCGGTAGACAGTAGGCAGTAGTCGGTAGTCGGTAGTCGTGGGATTGATCCCTTCCTGTCTACTGCCTACTGTCTACTACAACAGAGGAGTTTCAAGATGAGAGATCAGGTCTTGACGGCCCTTAATAAGGTGCGACCGGCCCTTCAGGCGGATGGCGGCGATTTGGAACTTGTCGAGGTAACGGATGACGGCGTCGTGATGGTCCGCTTGCACGGCGCATGTGGCGGCTGCCCGATGTCTACCATGACGCTCACGTATGGGATTGAGCGCTTCCTACGGCAGCAGGTGCCGGGCGTCACGCAACTCGTACCCGTGGAGTGAAGAAGTAACGAGTAGCGAGTAGCGAGTAACCAGAATGGAAGAATCGCCAGTGCATTAGCACTGGCGATTCTTTATGTTTCCATGATATCGCAAGCCCCATAGGTGATTGCGGACTACTCGTTACTCGCTACTCGCTACTGAATGTCGTCCCGCTCCATACGGAGGTACGAATCATCGCGAGCGGGGCAGGATCTGATCGTGCGAGAGCTGCGATCGTCCTCGTCGGCCATGTGCTCAACATCATGGCGGAAGACGAAGGTGCGGCCACTCATCTCGTCACGCACATAGTTCAACGTGTGGTCGTCCATCCAGCGATAGATGGTCGGGCGGGTAACGCCGAGGCGGCTCGCCGCATTGCCGATGCTCATCAGTTCGCTCGCATCGACCGCGCGCAGCTTCGCCTGCGAGAGCATCTTGCCGAGCGATTCTTCCCAGAACGAACGCGGCACCTGATACTGATCTTCACCGGCAGGCCAGAAAAGCAGTTCGAGGACCGAATTGACGGCGCGGAAGACATCTTCCTGGTTCGCTTGCTCTTCACCGCGCGCCAACCGCCCGAGACGGTAGAGGTCCTGCCCAAGCGGACCTTCGCGCAACCCCTCGACTGAAACCGCATCCGGTGCCTTGCCGAAAAGCTTCAGGTGATACCGGTGCATCTGGCTGTAGACGAGACGGAGCGTCTTATCGATCGTCTCTTGGAACGGTGACGTGTCGGCACTCATACGTTCCTCCCCAATCCTGCACGGCAGATCAGCGCTGTGGGACGCTTGAACGGACGCGGCATACTTGTCACATTGTACGTGCGGTTATGACATTCTGTCAACTAGATGAGCGGAGCGTGATGTCTTGCGGCACCCAAGCAGGTGCCGCAACGTGCAGCAGGAGAAGATCGCCTGCGGCGGACACGCATGAATGTCGCTTAACTTCTCTTATGCGACATTCGTGTGCAAGACGTGAAGCGGGACGCAAAACCACCAAGACACCAAGAAACACCAAGAAAAAAACACTAAGGGGATACAGAAGAGTTTCTTGGTGTACTCTGTGTTCTTGGTGTTTCATCTCTCCGTCGTTCTGAACCGGACTCTTATTCGACCTCTACCGGGTGGGGTGTGCCATCGAGAATGGCGAACCCGTCACGGATCGAGGCGGCGATGTAGGCGAAGGTCTGCCGAAAATAGGCCGGATACTTTTCCCAGTCATCCGCCGCCGCCACACCGAGCTTGATCGCGGTCGCTTTCGCATCGTCGCTGTCCGCCGTCATCTCATTGATCAGCCCGAGCCGGGCCATCGTCACACGGTCCGCAAGGCGCATCATCTGGATCAAGAGATCTTTGTAGTCTTCCACGTCATCCTCGCTTTGCATATGCCGCGCTGCTTCACAGCGAATCATGGTATGCGACCGGCCCGCACAACGCAACGTAGTAGACAGTAGTCGGTAGTCAGTAGTCAGATGGGAAGAGAATACGCCCGCTCGTCGCTCCTTCGTCACTAGCTACCGACTACTGCCTACTGCACTACTGCCTACTGCCCACTCCCCTGTGCTATACTCCGCGCGAGTGCGGTCGGTTGAAAACCATAGAGGAGTGCCGGTTGGCTCGCACGCTCGATCCACCGGCGGCAGTGACAGACGCGCGCCGTCAACAAGCCCGGAGTCGATTGGTATTTGCGTGTCGTCGTCTTTGTCGGCGGTGGCGTGAGCATCGGCATCGAACTGGCGGCCTCGCGCCTCCTCGCGCCATTCTTCGGTACGTCGCTCTTCATCTGGGCCAACCTCATCGGCCTGACGCTCATTTATCTCTCGATTGGCTACGCAGTCGGCGGGCGGATCGCCGACCGCTGGCCCTCGATGTCACTTCTCTATACGATCACGGCGGTCGCCGCTTTCGTCACCGGGCTGATCCCGCTGATCGCGGGGCCGATCCTGGCGAAGAGCCTGGATGCCTTTACCGCGCTCTCGCTCGGCGGTTTCTACAGTTCGCTCGTCGGTACGCTGATCCTCTTCGCGATTCCGGTCACGTTGCTCGGTTGCGTCTCGCCCTTTGCGATCCGGCTCGCGCTCGATTCGGTCGCCGGTGCGGGCAACACCTCGGGCTCGCTTGTATGCACTGAGCACGGTCGGCAGCATCGTCGGCACCTTCGTTCCCACCTTCCTGCTCATCCCGCGTATCGGCACCTTCCGCACCTTCTACCTCTTCGCCCTCGTCCCTGCTCGCGGCCTCGCGTCATTGGCCTCCTCCGCATCCCCGTGACGCGGCGGCGAACCCAACTCCTGATCGCTGTCGCGCTGATGCTGCTGCGCGTGATGATGCTGATCGCGGCGTTCGGGCATCGTGGCTTCGTGCGCCCGGTTGAGGGGAATCGCGCGATCATCTGGCAGGGCGAGTCCGCCTATAACTTCATCCAGGTGGCGCGAGAATCGCGGATACGGGCGCGTACGAACTCTATCTCAATGAGGGGCACGCGATCCACTCGCTCTATTACCCGGACCAATCGCCCCAACCTCTCAGCAATGGCCCGTGGGATTACTTCGCCGTCGCGCCGTTCTTCGTGGCCAATCAGCGACCGGACGCGATCAAGACTGTCTGCGTTATCGGGCTCGCCGGCGGCACCGTCGCGCGACGCGCATGACACAGGAGTTCGGCCCGGATATGCAGATCGATGGCGTGGAGATCGACCCGAAGATCGTCGATGTCGCCCGCACGTACTTCAACCTCAATGAACCGAACGTGCACGTTATCGTCCAGGACGGTCGCTATTACCTGCGCTCCACCGAGAAGAAGTACGACGTGATCGCGGTTGACGCCTATCATCAGCCGTACATCCCTTTCCAAATGACCACGCAAGGAGTTCTTCCAGGAGGTCTACGATCATCTCAACACCAATGGCACGGTGGTCGTCAATGCGGGGCGAACGGCCACCGATTATCGCCTCGTCGATGTGATCAGCCAGACGATGCGCTCGGTCTTCCCGAATGTCTACCTGATCGATACCCCCGCCTACACGAATACCATGGTGATCGGCACCCGCGACTCCTCGGTGATCGGGAACTTCGCCAAGAATATCGACAGCATCCGCGCGCGCACACCCGACTCACCGCTCGTCACACTCGGTGATGAAGCGATCCGCGACGGACGTCTCCGCGAAGGTATGCCCGGGCCCGATGGTCTTCACCGACGATCTCGCGCCCGTGGAGGACTTGATCGACCGCATCCTTCTCGATTACGCGCGGAATGGCGAATGAGCGTGAATGAACAGATGGCAACCGTCGCATCGCTCACCTTCCCATCACTGGATGACGATTCCCTGGCTGCGCTACCACGTCACGGAGCGAGATGCTGCTCCCGCCGGTTGGCGGGGATATGAGTTTCACGACCGGCGCAGCGGACTCGGAAGGCGTCGTCGCAATCGTCGCCAGGCGCTCGGACAGATTGGTCGCCTCCCCGCATCAAGCGGTGATGTGCGGTCTCGTGCATGGCACGACCGTTCAGGTGGTTGCTGCGCGCGGATGCCGGTCGCGGTATCCTCCCATCAACCAATCGACCATTCGCGAGACCGATGGCATCATTACCAGAGAACCCGGGCTGACGCTCATGATGTGCTTCGCGGATTGCGTGCCGCTCATCGTCGTCGATACCGCGCAGCGCGCCATTGGCCTCGCACACGCCGGCTGGCGGGGCACATTGGCGGGTATGGCTGGCGCGCTCGTCACCGCGATGCAGGATGCAGTGTGGCAGCGACTCCGCCTCTCTCCTTGCAGTAATCGGCCCCAGTATCGGCCCCGAGGTCGTACACGGTCGGCGATGAGGTCGTCTCCGCCTTTACCGCAGGCATATCCCGACGACGCCTCTTTTCACGACGAACGCACGCGGCACGCAACTCGATCTCTGGGAGGCGAATCGCTCGCCAGTTCATGCGTGCGGGGCTCTCGAGCGCAGTGCCGTCATCGTGTGCGGACTATCTGCACCTTTACGCATGGCGATCGGTTCTTTTCCCATCGCTATGCCCAGGCGCATCACGAGACGGAGGGGCGCTTCGCGATCGCTGCTCACGATGGAGGGATAGAGACCAATGGCCGCGCCCGTCGATGGAATCGTGCAGGCAAATGTCGCGCGCGTTCGGGAAGAGATCGCCGCCGCCTGCCGCCGGGCGGGGCGTGACTGTGACGGATGTGACGCTGATTGGCGTGACGAAGAGCGTCGACCGCGCGGCTGCCGATGCGCTGATCGCCGCTGGCGTGCCACGACATCGCCGAGAACCGCGTACAGGATGCTGTCGCGAAGTTCGGCCGCCGCAGCGCTGCTCCCCCGCTTGCCTCCGATATTCGGCTGCACATGATCGGCAACCTTCAAACGAACAAGGCGCGCGATGTCGTCGGCCTCTTTTCCTCCAGTCCACTCCTTGAATCGCTATTGCCCTTGCCGATGCGCTCGCAATGCAGCGGTGACACGGCACGGCGAGACGCTCGAGGTCCTGCTCGAAGTCAATACTGCAGGGGATCAGTCGAAGCAAGGAGCTGCAATCGGAGGATGTGGAAGAGCTTATGGGATATGTAGTCAAAATTGCCTGTCGCTGCGTGTGCCGGGCCTAATGACGATTGCCCCGAATGTCGCCGACATGGAGGACGATCGCGCGCCAGCGTTCCGGCGTCTGCGCGACACTACGCGATGAACTCCGGACTAGCCTACACCGAGTGCGCCCTCGAACATGCTTTCGATGGGCATGTCGAATGACTTCCCTATCGCCATTGAAGAGGGCGCGACCCATATCCGTGTCGGTCGCGCCCTCTTTGTCGGGCTCCCCTCCCCCACCTAAGGGAGGTATCCCGGAGGCCGTGGCGTTGCGCTCGGGCTGCGCGCGGGGTGCCGTAGCCGCTCGCCGGCGGCGACGCAGTACCGGCGTCCTGCGGCCGGCGTGGCAGCTGGTACCGGCGAGTTGCTGCAAGATTTGCTGCACCTGTGCGAGCTCATTACCGAACGTCGTCCAGTCCCCTGTCTTCAATGCATCCTGCGCGCGCTGATAGTGATTCAGCGCGTCAGCCGCCCGTGCGCGTATCGACACTCGAACCCGGTTGGGTCGATGGCGTGGTCGCGCCGGGCGGTGGCGTCCCGCCCGTGATCGGTGCGCCCGTCGTGGTCGGACCGCCCCCGACCAGTGCATTGATCGCTTCATCGAAGCTCGGCCGCATCACCACCCTGTTCTGCGACGCGACGATCACCCGCTTCAGTTCCGGGAACGGACTATTGGTCGCCTGCACATAGAGCGGCTCGACATAGAGCAGGGTGTTCTCGATCGGAATGATGAGGAAGTTCCCGAATATCACCTTCGATCCCGCCTGATCGAGGAGGGTGACCTCCTTGGATATGTCCGGCTCCTGATTGATGCGCGCCTCCACCTGTTGCGGCCCCTGAACGGTCAGTTGGCGGGGGAACTCATACTCGACGAGCTTCCCGTAGTTTTCGCCATCGCTCCGCCCGGCGAGAATCGCCACCATATTCTGCCGATTATTCGTCCCACCACCCGGTGTGAATGGCCGGACGAGCGCGTATTCCTCTTTCTGCTGCCCTGGCAATTTGACCAGTACATAGTACGACGCGATAGGCTGGACCACTTTGTTCTCGCCCACCTGCTCGTTCGCGATCGCCCACTGATCCTGACTGCCATAGAAGACCTGTGGGTCTGTGACGTGATAGCGCGTATACATCGAGGTCTGGATATTGAAGTAGTCCTCCGGGTATCGGAAGTGGGCACGCAGTGCGGGCGAGGCGGCATCTGCCGGGGCAAAGAGCGAGGGATAAATCTTTTCGTAGGTCTGGATCAGGGGATCCGTCTGATCAGCAATATAGAGCTTCACCGTACCGTCGTAGGCATCGACGGTCGCCTTCACGCTGTTGCGAATGTAGTTGAACCCACCGGGCATCGTGCGTGTGCCCGCTGATTTCGTCGCATACGGATACTGACTCGTCTCGGTGTAGGCGTCGGTGACCCAGATCAGCCGACCGTCCATAATCACGAGATAGGGATCCGCGTCGTAATGGAGGAAGGGCGCGATCGTATGCAAGCGATCGGAGACATTGCGGCGAAAGAGCACTTGGGCGTCCCCGGTAATGTCGCCGCTCAAGAGCACCTTGGGCTCACCCAGATAGGCCGCGAGAACGATTTTCCGCAAGAGACTGCCCGCCGCGACCCCATGACCACCGGTGTAGGTCGTATTTTCGCCTTCGGTGGGCGATGATGCCGCAGACGGCCGGTCAAACTCCGGCTGCTTCGTTTTGACGAAGACGTAATCCCCTGTGACCTCACCGTAATAGATGCGCGGTTCCTGAATTTGCAGGTCGCTCGGCCCGCGCGGCGGAATGTCGCCGAGGATGATGTTCGGATTGCCACCACCGACCACTTCGTTCGCCGTGCTCGCCACGACGCCGTACCCGTGGGTGTAGATCAGGTGCTGGTTCTGCCACGTCTGCGATTGGGCAGCGAGTTGACCGAAATCGAACTCGCGTGCGGAGAGCATGATTTGCCGGTACTGGCCATCGACCCGATAGCGATCGATGTCTACATCCCGGAAGGTGTAATACTGGCGAATCTGCTGGAGTTGCGGATACGACTTGAGGAGGATATCGGAATCCCAGAGGCGAATATTGGTGATCGATGGCGCATTCGCAGTCAACCCCTCGCGCGTCGGGTCGCCAATGCCGGTCAGTTGCTGGCGATCCACGGTGTCAAGGTTGAACGCCCGCCGTGTCATGGCGATGTTGCGCTCGATATAGGGGCGTTCCTTACTCAGTTCGTTCGGCCGGACCCGGATCGACTGCACGGCGGCAGGGTACGCACTGCCGATCAGGATCGCGGCGACCAACCAGACACCGAGAGTACCGACAAAGAGCGGTAACTGCCGCCGAAAGGCATTGACGGCGAGGAGCGCCGCCGCAACCAGCGAGATACCGAGCAGGATATAGTTCGCGGGGGCCTGCGCGTTCACATCGGTGTACGACGCACCCTCGACAACACCGCGTGTCGAGTAGACGAGTTCCCGCGTGTTGATCCAATAGCCGAGCGCCATACCGGTGAGGAAAAAGACGCCAAGGAGTGAGAGGTGCGCGCGCATGTGCGGCGGGAAGCGGAAACGCCCGCCCGCGAGATCCGCCCCCAACTTCGCGGCATAGACCGCCGCGACGCCAATCGCCGTCAGGATGACGAGCGACATCAGCCACGATCGCCAGAAGGCGAAAACCGGGAGGGTGAAGACGTAGAACGAAACATCCTGATGAAACTGTGGGTCCGTGACGCCGAATGAGGTGCGATTGAGGAACTTGAGAAAGAGTTCCCACTCCGCTCCTACTGAGATCGCGAAGAGCCCGCTGAGGGCCACCGTGACGGCAATGAGCGCTGCAAGGCTGAGGCGGCGCCCGATCTGCACATCACCGACCGTGATGCCGTAGCCGCCTTCGGAGCGGAGCGCCACCGCCAGATTGATGCCGATAAAGAGCGCGGCGACTACGAAGCCGATCAGAAACGAAACGACGGTGGCGACGTAGCGCGTGATCAGGACGTCGCGAAAGCCGAGGCTGGAGAACCACCAGAGGTTCGCCCAGAACCCTGCCGTGGCAAGGAGCAGAATGCCAATCAGCGCGAGCGCACCGAGCACCGCCGCCGGCCAGAGCCACCACGGGCGTTCCCCACTCCGGTGCGTCGGGCCACCCACCCCAGCCCCTGCCGATCCGCCCCCCTCCGGGCGAATCGGTCGCGGCCTGCCAGCGAAATCGAATACCATTTCCTGCTCTCTTTCATGAAGATGATGCCGCTGATACGATACCACCAATGCAAGGGAATTGAGCGGCATCGCGGCCCGATCCGTCATATCAGGAGCAGCGGGTGTTTGTCTGTAGTCTCGGGAGTGGCAGTAGCGGTAATGCAACGATCGTCCGCAGCGCGGCAGGCCGCACCGTCCTGATCGATTGCGGCGTCCAGTATCCCCGGCTCTGTAAAAACCTCGCCCAGATCGGCATCCGACCGGACGCCATCGACGCAGTCATGATCTCCCACGCGCACTCGGATCACACGCAGGCTGCGCGCCTCCTGCGCGAGCGATGGCATACGCCCATCATCGGCGGGCCAGGACTTCGCCGCGATGCCCCCTGGTTGGCGGATGTCGTCACTGACGCCTTCGATCCGGCGACCACACGCACCTTTGGCGACCTGACAATCACGCCGATCGCTGTGAGCCACGATGCGGGCGGGGCGTACGGATTCCTCGCGAGCACAGACGGTTGCGCGCTCGCACTCTTCACCGATCTCGGCAGCGCGAACAGCGACGTGCGCGACGCTGTCGCCAGCGCCGATCTCATCGTCATCGAAGCGAACTACGACGGCGTCATGCTCGATACCGGGTCATACCCGTGGTTTCTCAAATCCCGCATCAAGGGCAAGAACGGTCATCTCTCAAATGCGGACTGTGCCGAACTGCTCGCGCAGTCCTTTGCGGATGACCGCCCGCGCGATGTCTGGCTGGCGCATCTCTCGCAAAACAACAATACCCCGGAAATCGCGGTGCGCACCGTCACCGAGGCATTGGATTCAATCGGCCTACAACAGACCTGCGTCACGGCCCTGCCGCGCTACACCAACGGCCCGATCTGGCAATGCATCCGACACCAGCAACTGACGCTCTTTCGCTAAGTACATGCAGGTACGGTTGCGCGGTTGTGCGATCAACGCGGTACCACTTCTGCTAATGGCGCCTACGTCTTTACTGCGCTCGTTCCCGGTCCGGCAGCGAAGTACCCCGAGATGTCGAGGATGAAGTTCCCACCACTCAGGCTATAGAGATTGTACGTCCCATCTGCGCCGATCCCCACGATGAAGGCGTTCGGTGCCACTGTCCCCTTGCTGTAGTTCAGGTTCGAGGCAAGCGGTAGGCTCGTCCCACCGGGAAAGAGCGTCGCGAAGCCATCCGGTGCATTGATATTGTTATCCACCGTTGCGTTGCCGACGAGTGCCTTCGCGTCCGCCGGGACCGTTACGCCATTGAAGGCGAAGTTGCCCGGCAGGTTGAGCGTTTGCCCTGCCGTCAGTGCTGCACCGGTAGTCTTGAATGCCTGCTGACCGGAACGGGTGTCGAGTTCGCGCACGGGCGCACTCAGCGGATAGAAGAGCAGACCACCCGCACCGTTTGCATCGTAGTATCCCGTGATGTCGAGGATGAAGTTGCCCCCCGTGTTCGAGAAGAGGGTGAACGAGCCATCACCACCGAGTGCGACCGTGAAGGCGTTGGGAGCGACGGTGCCAGGGGAGAAGTTGAGATTACTCGTTGGTGGGAGGGTGGTACCACCGGGGAAGAGGGTGGCGAAGCCCGCCGGAGCGTTGGCGGTGTTGTCGACAGTGGCATTGCCTGCCAGCGCCTTCGCGGATGGTGGCACCGTCACCCCGTTCGCGGTGAAGGAGCCCGGGAGATTGAGGGATTGACCGGGGGTGAGCGCGGCACTGGGATGAACGAAGGCACTCTGCCCTGCACGCGTGTCGAGGAGGCGGACCGGCGCACTCAGGGGATGGAAGAAGAGGCCACCGGTGCCGGGAGGCGCGTAGTAGCCGGTGATGTCGAGAATGAAGTTGCCCCCCGTGTTGGAGAGAAGATTGAATTTCCCATCTCCACCGAACCCGACGGTAAAGGCGTTGGGACGCACGGTACCGGGCACGAAGTTGAGATTGCTCGCCAGCGGTAGCGCCGATCCACTGGGATAGAGTGTGGCAAAGCCCGCAGGAGCGCCAACGGTGTTATCGACGGTGGCGTTGCCAACGAGAGCTTGGGCACCGGCAGGGACCGAGACCCCACCCGACGAGAACCGTCCCGGCAGGCTCAAGGGTTGATTCGGGGTAAGAGGAACGCCGGGATGGACGACAGCGGTCTGACCGGGACGGGTATCAAGGAGACGGACGGGAGCGGAGAGCGGGAAGAACTGCAACCCGCCCGTCGCCCCACCGCCGCCGCCCCCACCACCTCCACCGCCACCGGCGGGGTTGACGACCTGGGTGAGGACCGCCGACGTGCTCGGGGGCGAGGTGGCGTCGCCACTATACACGGCGGTGATGCTGTGACTGCCCACCGTCAGCGCAGCGGTGGTGAACGACGCCACACCACTGATCACCACGATGCCCCCGATCGCCGTGGCGCCGTCCTTGAACGTGATAGTGCCCGTGGGGGTGCCGACACCCATGACGGTCGCGGTGAAGGTGACCGCCTGGCCAACCGTGGAGGGGTTCGGGCCGGAGGTGAGGGCGGTCGCGGTGGCGGGAAAGACGAACTCGAAGGCACCGATATCGCACCGCCCACTTGATGGTTGGGGGCGGGCGATACCGCGTTGGTCCTTGCCTGCAACCGGTGCGGTGCCCGTCATGTTTGCGCAGGTGGGATCGTCCCCGGCGTTGATGGCGGGGGAGCCGGTGAGCAGGGCGAGCGTCTGGGTGCCGTTGGTCGTGCCGTTGTCGCGCAGCGTGGTGTCGAGTAGGGGATTGATCGGGCTGGCGGTCGTGCCGACGAGATTGCCGTGGCTGCCGTCGCTGATGCCGGTCACGCCGGTGCCGTCGCCAATCAGATTATTCTTGCTGGCCGGGTCGAAGGGGCCAAGAACATCGGGGCCGTTGCTGCCTGTTGCCGTATTCCCAGCGATCAGGGTGTTGATCGTGGTCATTGTGAAGCTGCTGACATGGTAAATGCCGCCGCCAGCACCACTGCCCCCATCCGCGTGATTGCCGGACAGGGTGCTGTTCGTTACCGTCAGCGTGCCGCCGACGCTGTAGATGCCGCCGCCGACGCTATTCGCGGTATTACCGGAGAAGGTGCTGTTCGTCACGGTCACTGCGAGGCTGAACATGCCGCCGCTGTAGACGCCGCCACCGTTGTTATTCGCGGTATTACCGGAGAAAGTGCTATTCGTCACCATCAGCGTGCCGTCGCCGTTGTCAATGCCGCCGCCATCGTCCGCGTGATTGCCGACAAGGGTGCTATTCGTTACCGTCATCGTGCTGCTGCCGCTGCGGATACCGCCACCCAGGCCAGTCGCGGTGTTGGTGGAGAAGGTACTGTTCGTCACCGTCAGTGTGCCGACGACGCTGTAGATGCCGCCGCCGAAGCCATTCGCGGTGTTGCTGGTGAACATGCTGTTCGTCACCGTCACTATGCCGCCCCCGCTGTGGATGCCGCCGCCGCCGCTCATGCCAGTCGCGTAATTACTGGACAGGACGCTATTCGTCACCGTCAATGTGCCGAGATTGTCGATGCCGCCGCCCGTACTGGCACTGTTGTTCCTGATCGTGCTGTTGATCAGTGTCAGCGTGCCGTTGTTCTGCATACCACCGCCGGAATCCACGGTTTTTCCACCCTGCACCGTGAAGTCACTGATCATCACGGTGACGCCGCTGTTGATGTAGAACCCACGGCGCGTCGTGCTGCCCGCGTCCAGGATCGTCGCGCTCGCCCCAGCGCCGACGATCATCATCGATTTCCCCACGATGATGTCAGCCTCGTGATACATCCCCGCCGCCACACTGATCGTATCGCCATCACTCGCGCGAATCGTGATCGCATATTTGATCGTCGCGCACGCTCCGGCTGTGCCGCATGTGGGGGAATCCACCCCGGTCGGGGCGACCGTGAGCGTCGCCGCCCGTACGGGCTGGGGGACGACCCCGGCGAGCAGAAGCATGAGCGACGCGAGGGCGAGCGGCACGGACAGACAGCGCGACACGCGAGCGACGACCACGGCTTACCCTCCCACAATTGATGTGTGCGGATCATTTTTCCGTCGAAGAGAATGTATGTGGAAGAATACCCGATTGGGTTCCCGCTCGCAATGTGCCGCCTTTTCCGTTCATCGCTAAAATCCCGCACGCGGCAGCTCTACGCGGTGATCTTGCGCGCTACTTATGCCTTCTACGAGATGCTATTCCTACGTACAGTATGGATATCCACTATGAAACCAGCGTTAGTCCGCCGCAGTCTCGTCTGCTTCCTTATGCTGGGCACGGAACTGCATCGCATAGAGATTGTAGTAATAGCCACGGCGGGCGAGGAGATCGATGTGTCGGCCGCGCTCGACGATCCGACCGTGATCGAGCACGACGACCTCGTCCGCATCGACCACCGTGCTCAGTCGGTGGGCGATGACGAGGGCGGTACGGTTCGCCAGGACACGCTTCAGCGCCTCCTGAATCAGTCGCTCAGTCTGGGTATCGACGCTGCTCGTCGCCTCGTCAAGAATCAGCACCCGGCGGTCTGCAAGGAGCGCGCGCGCGAAGGCGATCAGTTGGCGCTGCCCGACGCTCAAGCCGCCACCGCGCTCCTGGATTTCCGTTTCGTAGCCACTCGGTAGCTGGGCGATGAAGGCGTGTGCACCGACCGCGCGCGCTGCCGCCTCGATCTCCGCATCGGTCGCGTCGAGGCGACCATAGCGGATATTGTCGGCGAGCGTGCCCGCAAACAGAAAGGGGTCCTGCAAAACCACGGCGATCTGACTACGCAGCGATTCCAGACGGACATCGCGCACATCGTGCCCGTCGATACGCACTGTGCCTTCACGCACATCGTAAAAGCGCGGCACGAGATTGACGAGACTCGATTTGCCTGCACCGGTCGCGCCGACAAAGGCGACCGTCGTGCCACTCTCGATGGTCAGGTCCAGATCATGCAGTACGGCCGTGGCATTGTAGCCGAACGTGACATGGTCCAACCGAATCGTGCCCTCAATCGGCGGGAGCGCATACGCCCCCGGTACATCGACAATATCCGGCACCTCATCGAGTAACTCAAGAATGCGCTCGGCGGCGACCGTCGATGCCTGCAAGGTGTTATAGCGGTCGGAGAGTGTGCGCACGGGCTGAAAGAATCGCGTCACATAGCCGAGGAAGGCGATCAAGGCACCCACGGTCAGGTAACCGTCAATCACCGTCAGCCCACCGAAAAGTAAGACGATGGCGACGGCGAGCGAGCTGAGCAGTTCGACCGCCGGAAACAGGAAGGCGGAGAGCCGCGCGGCATCCGCGTTCGCATTGAGATTGTCCTGGTTGATCGCGCGAAAGCCGACGAAATTCCGCAACTCGCGCCCGAAGGAGAGCACGACGCGCATCCCGTTGATGTTCTCCGCAAAGTTCCCCGTCACGCGGCTGATCGTGATGCGGGTTGCGCGATACGTCTGAATCGCCCGACGACGCCAGAAGTACATCACGATGAACATGAGCGGCAGCACGGTGTACGAGATCAAGGCGAGGCGCACATTGAGGGCAAGCATCGCGATAATCACGCCGACCAGCGTCAAGACATCGGAGAGCACGCTTATCATGCCCGTGGAGAGGAAATCTTCCAGCACGGTCACATCGTTCTGGATGCGTGACATCATCCGCCCGACACCCATGCGGTCGTAGGTCTTGAGGCCAAGCAGTTGCAAGTGTCGGAAAAGCGCCGCCCGCAAATCGAAGATCACCCGGTTGCCGACTCGCGCCATCAGAAAGAAGAGCAACCAGCGCGAGAGAAAGGCGATCACCAGCGAGCCAAGAAAGAGGCCGACGATGCCAAAGAGCGTCGAATAATCGCCGCGATTCACCCCATGATCGATTGCGCGACCGAAGAGCCAGTAGAGCGAGAGATCGCAGAAGGTGCCGATCAGCACCGCAACCGAGGCAACGAGCACCTGCCAGCGATACGGCTTCAGAAACCCGAAGAGCCGCCGGGCGATATTCGTGTCGAACGCCTTGCCGAGTAAATCATCGGGGTCACCCTGGAAATGCATCATCGGCGGGCCTCGCTCTTAGTTCTCAATCACCGTCAGCCTCGACGGGCACGTCGGGATGGAAGTCCGCCGTAATCAGGTCTTCGTCGCGCATCTGCAACGCGTACAACTCGGTGTAGAGGCCACCGCGCGCCAAGAGGTCGGCATTCGTGCCGCGCTCGACGATCTGCCCTTCGCTCAAAATGCAAATCTGATCGGCGTTCCTGACACTACTCAACCGTTGCGCGATGATAAACGTCGTCCGCCCGTGCATAAGCACATTGAGCGCGCGCTGGATCTGGTATTCGGTCTCCATATCGACGCTGCTCGTCGCGTCATCGAGGATGAGAATGCGCGGATTGAGGAGCAGCGCGCGCGCAATAGCGATCCGCTGCTTCTGCCCACCCGAAAGATTCACGCCGCGCTCGCCGAGGAGCGTATCGTACCCTTGCGGCAACTCGCTGATGAAATCGTGCGCCTGCGCGGCCTGCGCCGCCGCGACCACTGCCGCATCGGTCGCATCGGCATTGCCGTAGGCGATATTTTCGCGGATCGACACCGAGAAGAGGAATGTCTCCTGCAAGACGAGCCCGACATTGCGCCGCAGCAGTTCGAGGTCCCACGCGCGCACATCGACGCCATCGACCCGGAGCGCCCCCGCCGTCACGTCGTAGAAGCGCGGCAGCAACTGAATGATGCTGCTCTTCCCACTGCCGGTCGCACCGAGCAGCGCCGTCACGGAGCCCGGCGGCGCGTCGATGGAGACGCCCCGCAGCACCTCCCGGCCACCTTCCGAGTAGGCGAACTGGAGATTATCGAGCACCACATGCCCCTGCACTGCGTCCGGATGAAACGCCTCGGGCGGCGAGACGATCTGCGGCTTCTTGTCGAGCACCTCAAAGACGCGCTCCGCCGACGCTTGGGCGCGCGCGACGTTATTGACGATCCAGCCCACATTCCGCACCGGCTCGGCGAGCATGTTGAGGTAGAGATAGAAGGCGAGCAGTGTCCCCACCTGAAGGTCCTGGCGGATCGCGGCCGAACCACCATAGGCGATGATAATCGCCGTACCGAGGCCGGTGATGAATGACATCAGGGGAAACACAAATGTCCAGCGGCGCGCGGCGTCCATTTGCCGATCGTAGAGCGCCCGCGCTTCCCGCTCGAACTTCGCGACCTCGAATTCCTCCCGCGCGAACGCCCGCACGACGCGCACACCGGCGAGATTCTCTTGCAGGGCATTCATCGCGACGCCGAACTGCGTCTGCGCGCGCAGGAAGAGCGGGCGAATCGAGATGCTGAACCAGAGCGTCACCCAGAGCATGAACGGGACGGTCGAGAGCGCCAGAAGTGCTAACTGCCAGTTGAGGCGAAACATCACGATCGCCACACCGAGGAGGAGGAGCCCCGATTGCGCCGCCATCCGTAAGCCGAACATGAAGAAGCGCCGGATGTTATTGACATCTTCCGTCGCGCGAGAGAGGAGTTGCCCGGTCTGTGCGGTGTCGTAGAACGAGAACGAGAGGCGTTCGAGGTGCTGATACATGTCATTGCGCACATCGTACGCGACGCGTTCGGCGAGATACTGGAGCCAGTACGAGCGGGTGTACATGAAGGTCGACTGACCGAGGGTCACGGCGACGATGCCCACTGCGGAAATGACGAGGAAGCGGCGATCCCCCGCCGCAATCGCGGTGTTGATGATCTGCCGGACAAGAAGCGGCACCGCCAACTGGAGGAGGATCGCGATAATGAGCGCCGCATACGACCAGATCGCCTGCCGACGGTACGGCCGAAGGTAGCGAATCATCCGAAGAATCAGGTGCAT
Source organism: uncultured Chloroflexia bacterium (assembly GCA_963763655.1). GTDB lineage: Bacteria > Chloroflexota > Chloroflexia > Thermomicrobiales > JALYUS01 > JALYUS01. The sequence continues at coordinate 61,276 of CAVXPY010000041.1, read as the reverse complement.
ACGGCGTCCTTTCGCGCTTCCTGGCAACGCTCCATTATCGCACGTCCGTTTGCATTTTGCGAGTTGTGCTCGGCGGAATCGATTGGAAGCGCGACCCGATGAGGTGCGGGCGACCGTTTGCGAACGCCCGCGCAGGCATCGCGGCCTTCCCCTCCGGTTGTATCGCCCCGACCACCACGACCCCGTCACCGGCGCGGACGAGCAGCGCGCCGTCCTCCACCGCGAGAATCGTACCGGGAAGGGCATCAGAGGACGCCGCGCGGGTAGATAGCGCATGAAGGATCAATCGACGCTCGCCAAGATAGGTCGCGACGCCGGGCCACGGCTGATAGGCGCGCTCCATCCGGGCGATCCGGGCGGCGGGCACCGCCCAATCGACGATGCCGTCCTCTTTGACGATCAGTCGCGTCATCGTGGCCTGGGTATCATCCTGCGGGTACGGCGTGATCGCGCCCTGAAGCCAGTGTGCCGCAGCATCAACGAGCAGGGGTGCGCCGACGTGTGCGAGCTCGTCCGTCAACTGTGCGGTCGTCGCAGCCGACGCAACGGGCACGCGCGCCTGGGCGAGGATCGGGCCGGTATCGAGCCCCACACTCATGAGCATGATCGTCACACCCGTCTCCGGCACACCGTCGAGGATCGCCGCATGGATCGGTGACGCGCCGCGATAGGCCGGCAAGAGCGACGCATGGACATTGAGCGTGCCATGATCCGGCATCGCGAGCATCTCCGGCCGGAGGATCTTCCCGTACGCGGCGACCACAAAGAGCGCGGGCTGCGCGGCGGCTATCGGTGTGACGGCATCCGTGCCGCGTAACCGCTCCGGCGTGATGACCGGGATGCCGTGCGCATCCGCCGCCTCATGTACCGCGCTTCTCTGTACTGTCTGACCGCGACCGGCGGGGCGCGGCGGCTGCGTGACGACGAGGCGCACCGCGAAGCGCGCATCCGCCATAAGCGCAAGGAAGGTCGGCACGGCGAATACCGGCGTGCCGAAGAAAACGATCGGCGCGGGGCGGGATACGGGAGCGTCCGGGCGAGCAACGACCATTGCGGCGACTCCTATTGCGACGACACATGATAGATGGAGACGCGACCGTGCTGAAACGCGAGGTCCAGCATGTCCTTGAACTTGGCGAGCCCTTGCGCATTGTAGGGAGGGCAGCCGAGCGGCACCGTGCACTGCCCCTCGCCATCCTGCTCCGTCAGGCCGACGATCACCCAGTTGATGCCGTATTTGCTGAGGATGCGATTCGCCTCCACCGTACTCGTCGTGGTGTAAAGCGTGCCAATGTCCGCCGCGCGCTCCGGCAACTCGCGGGAGTTAATCTGCGGGGTGCCGCCGCGCCACTGCACTTCGTGGAAATACCAGCCCAGCACGCTGGGTACGCCCGTCGCGGCGGAAAAGCGGCTCTGGAACCAGCCGTGCGAGTCCCCGTAGGAGTTCCCTACCGCCTCGATCAGCCGGTCGTCCGTCTGCGCGTGATCGCGCAGCCAGAGCAGCGCCGCGTATTCGTCCGGGTTCGTCTCACCTACGTACGCGAAGCCATCGAACCCCTTCCAGCCTCCTCCCGGTCCGCCGAAATCCGTCCCCTCCGCCCCGAAATGACCCGTACGCTGAAACGGGACAATCGCGGGATAGACCGCGGCCATCAGCGCGAAAAGGGCGACACCGACCGAAACCGACGTCAAACGCTGGCGAGAGGTACGGGCGCGCAGGAACGACAGAGGAAAACGCGCGGTCCAGACCAATGTGACGATCCCGTACGTCCCCGCCAGCATGAGCAGGACCCAGGATTGGTAGTCCACCTTGAACATCGTGTTCATGCGGTTATCGAACGCGTCACGAAGAAAGACGAACTCCGGAATAACCGGCAGCAAGGCCCCGTAGAGCGCGACCGCCGTCATCGTGCGGTCGAGCGGCGACCACATCGCCCACAATGTCCCATCCGTCCCGCGTCGCGTGATCGGTCGGCGCAGGGCAAGAAACCCTCCGACGACGATGGCCCCAACCGGCAGGAGCATCGCCGTGCGGGTAATGAGCGCGACGACTGCGATGATCAGCCCGGCGATGAATGCGATGCGCCGCTGCTCTGCGGGGATCGGGGTGCTGCGACCAACCAGCCCGCGCAGGACGAGCGCGCCGACGGCGGCGAGGGGAAGCGCGAAGACGGCGAGGAATTGCCGCAGATCGGTATGCGGCCAGGTCACGATGCCGAACATGCGAATGATCGTCCGCAGGACCGGGATATCCTCCAAACTGCGGATGAAGGCCGGTTCGTCGCCGTTGTTCCCGACCAGACTGGTGAAGTGGAGATAGTAGGGCAGAAAGAGCACGACCGAAAGCACGACCACCGCACCGATTTTGATCGCGCCGCGCCGCCATCCTTCCGGGCGTCGGAGCGTCATCGCCGCGAGGATCGGCAACGTAAAGGTCGGCAGGTCCCAGGCGTTCGTCGGGTAGAGCGCGCCGATGATGAGCGCGGTCAGGAGCGCGCGCCCAATCGCCGCGCGACCCCACGCCGCCGGGCGCAGCCAGTAACTGAGCGCGACCGCCACGGCGAGCAGGACGGTCGGCAGCGCCAGGACATGCGGGTGAATATCGCCGAGGAGGAAGCTGAAGAGCGGGAACTCGGTAATCATTTGCAGGGTGTTACCCGGAACCACATGATCGATGACGACGCGCGTGCTATTCCACCCGATACCCGTCCAGAAATTCGCACGGAGGACGTCCGCCGGTGCCGTCACCAACCGGGCGAACCCATAGGCATTGCCTGCAATCGCGACCATCAGCCCGCCGACGAGCGAGGCGAGAAGCGGTCGCACGCGCAGCCTCGCGCTTCCCCGCTCCCGCCGGAAATGCATGAACAGATCGCAGGCGATACCGCTCGCACCACAGAAGGTGAGCGCGGGCAGCGTCAGGCTCATCATGTTGAAGGTGATTTCCGGGCGCAGACCGGCGAGAATGCCGAGCGTCGCCGCCTCGACATAGCCGAAATAATAGTAGTTGATCGTATAGCCGGATAGCCAGGCATCGCTCGGCGGCATCCAGTGCGCGCGCATCGTACTGGTGAGAAAGCCGATTTCCATTGGCTTCTCCGTGCTGCGCACATCCGGGTAGTAGCCCCGTACCCAGAAGAAGAGGGCGAAGACGACGAGGAACGCCACGCCGAAGGCGGCGGCCATCCCGGCATGGCGCGCGATCCAGCGAATCGCGGCCCCGCGCGACGCGATCTCCGATCCGACCGAGAGAAGTGCGACGACAATGACCGCGACGAGTAGTGACGCGCGCCCGAACGGGAGCAAATGCAGCGATGCCGCGATCCAGGCGAGATATGAGACGAGGATGAGACCAACCGCCGGGCTGCACGCGATCCCGCGCGTCGGTAGCCCAATCAGGAGCCGGTGCGTGAGCGGAAACGCCACCACACCGAGGAGCATGAGGCAGGCGAGCCAGGCTATCGCCCACCCGAACGAGTTAACGACCACCCGATGCCCCCTCACGCCAACCTGTCATCACTTCATAGAGGATCGTCGTGTGCGATTGCCAGGCAATGCGGAGCGCGCCCTGTGCGCTCATCCGGTCGAGCGTCGCCAGCCCCACGGGCGAGGCATAGGGTTCGCCCATCTGTGTCGCCCCGATCTGGCCCGCGCCGAGTTTCGTCTTCCGCTCCACCTCACCCACGACAATGTACCGCACATGGTAGCGGTCGAGGACTTGCTGTACTGCGGCGGGCTCGCTGCTCGTGTAGATGCGCCGCACATCGTCTACCCGTGCCGGGAGCAATAGCCGATCGCGCTGTTGCTCCTCATGGCGCTCCCAGCCGATGATCGTCGGCAATCCGGTCGCGCTGGAGATGCGCGATCCGTTGCCCCGGTACGGCCCGATGCTCGCTTCCGCAATGACGGGCGTGCCGGTGATCGTCGCGTTGAGCCAGCGGATGAGGGTGAGGTCGTCCGCGAAGAAGACGGGCTCACCACTGCCGCTGTTGTTGAACTGGTCCGCCGGAACGCTCCCCGTCGCCATCCACGCGAAGCCGTCCAGCCCCGCACCCACCGGTGTGGGCGGCATCCGCTGCCGCAGGCGCGCGGGCGTGCCGAAGAGCGGGTAGAAGAGCGAGAGCGTGACACTGACGATGAGGAGGCAGGGGATCGCCGTCTGATACCCGGCGGGTGTCGCCCGCCAGCGCTCAAAGATCACCGCGAGCATTGCCACCGCAGCGAGCAGCAGGAGGGTCCACGCTTGAAAGTCGAATTTGAAGACGGTGTTCATCCGCTCGAAGTCGCCACCAATCAGGTCATCGGCGAGAAAGACGATCTCGATCACGGAAAGGAGCCCGAGGCCGACCGCCGCGATGCCGAAGGCGCTGCGCCGCCCCGGCAGCCGATCCGCGCGCAACCACAGCATCGCAATACCGGCGAGGAGCGGCAGCGTCACCACAAGAACGAATCGGTGCGTCAAGGCGGCGACAACCATCCCGATAACACCGAGCGCAGCGATGAGCGCTGCACGTCGATCGCGCCGGAGGAGCGAGAGCCATCCACCGGCTGGTGCAGAGAGTACGAGACCGATCAGGATAATCAGGCAGGGCAAGCCGAAGATGACGAGAAACTGCCCCAAAGGCGTCGGAGTGCGCACCCGCGCCAGCGCACCGTAGAGGGATTGGAAATGCCGAAAGAAAGGCAGGTAGAGGAGATAGGCGAGTAGTGCGGTGATCGACGTGCCGACGAGCGCAACCGCGCCACTGACGAGCCAGGAGCGGCGGGCACTCCGAAACGCCGCCAGCAAGCCGAGGCCGACGAGCGCGAGCGCGGTGGGGAAATCCCAGGCATTGATGCAGTAGAGCGCGCCAATCGTCAAGCCCGCCATGCCAAGCGTGAGCCAGGGAACGATCCGCGCCTCTGCCCACAAGGAGGCAGAAGGATCGCGCGTGACGCCGCCGTCTTGGTGCGTGGCGATGGCGACACTGAGCGCGATTGCGAGGAGCGCAAAAGGCAGCGCGACGACATGCGCGTGCAGATCCGCCCAGAGGCCGCTAAAAAAGGGGAACTCGTTGATCGTGCCATCGATTATGCGCGTACTCTGCCAGAAATCGAAGCGGTCGACCGCACCCCGCAGGCCGTATCCGTCGCGGAGCGCGCCCATCACCTGACCGAAGGCATTGAGGTTGCCAAACAGGCCGACCGCTGCCGTCGCGCTCACGCCACCGATGATCGCGCTACCCTGGCTGACGGTGCGGTGTCGGCGGACGCGCACCCAGAGTGCCGCGCCGACCGAGAAGGCCGCGCTCCAGAGCGAGCGCCATCGTCATCGGCAGCGCGACATTGAAGGCGACCTCGGTGGGGATGCCCGTCACCTTCATCGCGAATGCCTGGAGGTAGCTGCCGAAGTAGTAGTAATTGATGTATCCGCCCGCGTACCAGGGGTCATAGGGCGGGAAGTGCGCGCTGCGCAGGATCGCGCCCAGATGGGCCAACTCGAACGGCTTCTCGCCGCCCCAGTATGTCTGCCAGAGATCCGGGTTGCGCAGGCGGAAGGCGAGAAAGAGCGCGAAGCCCGCGAGGGTCGACGATTTCCGACGCGACGATGACACGCCACGACACTGCGCAGCGCGTCCCGGTACCACTGCCGTTGCCATATGTACAGGATGGCCGCGACCACCGCGCAGAGCGCGAGGGCGGCGATGCACCAGGCGAGGGTGAAGGCGGTGAGGTTGACGCTCGCGCCCAGCCAGACCAGATAGCCTGCAATCAGCCACCCGACGAGCTTCGCGACGCCCCAGCCGCGATCCGGGAAACGCCGAAAGATGCGCGCGGCCACCGCCCACCCGATCACGCCAAGCACCTCGAAGAGCACGAGAAAGGCAATGACCGCCACCACTGCATGTCGCCCAAAAGCACCGAACGAGCCAGCATCCGCGACCGTCGGCAACGTCTCGACAGGCTGTGAGAGGAGCAGCGACTTGCCCGGTGGGTCGCGTTGCGGGCTAGCGGGCAGATCGAGCACATCGGCAAAGAGCGGACGCAAAGCATCGAGCGAGAGGGTGTGGTTCTTCTGGAAGATCGTCACGCGCGGGTGATCGTAGACGGTGAAGCTCTCATCGGCGTGCTGATCGTGAATCTGCCACGGCCCGAGATGCGGCGACACCGTCTCGTCATAGACCTTCGTGAAGCCAAGCTGACCGGCGAAGAGGAGGTCGTAGTAGCGAATCGTCACCGGATAGCGCCACGGTAACTTCGGGATCGAGCCGTAGAGCCGGTTGCTCGACATGACGATGTAATCCGACTGCGCCAAGGCGCGCGCGACGTATTGCAGCCGCGCGTCGCCGCTCCCCTCGTCCGGGTAGAAATCGAGCCCCGTACACTGCGAGCCATTCGCGGTGCCGAGCTTGACGCAATCGTACGGCGGCACCCCTGCGACGGGCAGTGGCAGGGCGTCATCCCATACTTCCGTCGCCACCGTTGCACCTTGAGGGATATGTTTCGCCATCCAGTTGCTTGCCACGACGCGCGAATGTGTCTGATCGTAGATCGTCGAGAAGGCGAGCGCCCAGAGAGTTGTCGCCGCGATGACGATCACCGCGAGGGCATGGCCCGCATTGCGCACCCACGACGCATAGTGCCGTACGCGCGGGAAGAGGTTGACGCTGCGCAGCGCCCGGAGATCACGGATCAAGACGACCGCAAGGACGATGAGGACTGGATAGACGGGCTGCAAATAGCGCATAAATTTCACGGACTGCGGCACGGTGTAGACGAGGTACGGCACGACCCACGCGATCAGGACGACATCGACAGCCGATCGCTTCCGCAGCGCCCGGCCCACCGCCCAGACGAGCCCGGTGAGCGCCAGGATGCCGAGCGCCGGTCCCATCCCCCACTCAACGAGATTGCGCAGGTGATAGGTCAGGCCAGTGCCGACATACTGGCGGGTGTAGGGGTAATCGAGGTCGCCCCGGACGAGGCGTGCCTGGGTGCCGATCGCATCGAGATACGTATGGAACCGCACAAGCGCGTAGGGCTCGGCGACGGCGAAGGTGGCGAGCGCGGACCAGAACATCGTCAGGCCCGCATAGGTGGCGCTCCATGCGGGCGACGCATCGGACGGTTCGGCATCCGCGCGCTCCTGTGCCCTGAACCAGACAAAGATAACCACCGCGAGCGCTGGAAAGGCGAGAAAGGCGACCGACGCCTTCGAGGCGACGGCCGCCCCGGCGAGTGCTCCCGCGAGGACGAAGTCGCGCGTTCGCGCCTGTTCCGCCGCCCGGACACAGGCGAGCACCGCAGCGGTGGCGAAGAAGGTCACCCAGGTATCGGTGGCGAAGAAATGGGCAAGTTGGATATGGAGGACGCAGACGGCGAGCAGGAAGGCAGCCAGGTTCGCATAGGCGCGCCCAAAGCGCCGCGCGAGGGCATAGACGAGCAGAATCGTCCCGATGTCGAGGAGTGCGGAGAGCACCCGACCGACGAGATAGATGTGATCGTAATCCGTCCACGCCGTACCAGTGACGACGGTCATACCGCCCGCGACCGCCTTCGTGACGAAAAGCGGCAAGCTGCCGTAGGCGAAATCGCGTGGTTGGCCCGTCAGGGAGTCATCCGAGCGCGGATTGAGCGGGCTGTGATCGGGATCGAACAGCGTGTGCCACGCGGGCGGCCAGTCGGGCAGGATGCGGTCGGTGATGACAATGGTGATGAACCGCTCGTCCGGATGGAGATGATAACCGCCATCCCACTTGAGGCCGTGCAGGCGAAGCGCCAGTGCGAGGAGCACGATGGGAATGAGTAACCACTGCGAGCGGCCCACGCGCCGCGCCGTGAAGCGAAGACCACGCCGCCGCGGTACGACCGGTGGCCGCACCTCTAGGGTCGGCGGAGCATGGCGTGCGTGTCGGAGGTTCGCCGTCGTCTTCATCACCCTCGTAGTGTAGCGCAGTCGATGCGCGCATACCGATCCAGCGCGCTACCGCCGCGAGAACTCCCGTTCGAGATCGTGTTGACTGATGTGGAGCATCGTTGGGCGGCCATGCGCGCAATGGCCCGGCACCTCGACCCCTTCGAGTTGTCGGATCAGGGCGCGCATCTCGGGGTCGGTGAGCGGCTGTCCGGCGCGGATCGCATTGTGACAGGCAAGGAGCGCCGCGAGCCGCTCGACGACATCATCGCCCGCGCCGCCCGCAGCGAGTTCGGCGAGTGCACCTTCCAGCGCGGCGACCGGATCGCGGTCATGCTGCCCACGCAGCGCACTCGGCACACCGCGAAGTAACCACGTACCGTCACCGAACGGTTCCAGATTGAAACCGAGGCGGGCTAGGTCCGCGCGATGCGTCTCAACGACCTCCTGAATTGCGGCCGGAAAGGTGCAGGTTTCCGGCGCGAGCAACCACTGCGTATCCACCTCGCCACGCGTGAGACGCTCGCGCATCCGCTCCAACATGACCCGCTCGTGCGCCGCGTGCTGGTCGATCAGGTACATCCCGGAGCGATCTTCCGCAATGATGTAGGTGTTCGCGACTTGCCCAACGACGCGAAGCCGCGCCGCGTTCGGCAACGCCACCGTGCGCGTCCCGGCATCGGGCACAGGATCGACCCGCTGCCACGATGACTGCGTCGCCGACGGAGGTGGCGCGCTCCGTGCCGGGGCCTCCGGCATCGGCGGTAGGGGGCGAAACGCGGGCGCAGGCGACGCATACGATGGATGCGCCCGTTCCGGCGCGGTGCGCGTAAAAGCCGATGGCAGGCTCACCAGTGGGACGGCATCGGCAGATCGTCTGCCCCAGAAGCGCCCCCCGCACCGCCGCACCCATCGCCCGCGTCATGTCGCGCTCGTTGACGAAGCGGACTTCCAGCTTCGTGGGGTGCACATTGACATCAACGAGGTGCGGCGGCACCGTGAGCGACACGGCGGCAGTCGGGTGTCGCCCAACCATCAGCAGGCTGTGATACGCCTCTTCGAGCGCGTACGTCATACTGCGATGATTCACCCAGCGACCGTTGACAAAGAAGAGGATTTGCGTCCGGTCGGCGCGATCGCGCGACGGGTGCGAGACATGGCCGCTGAGCGAGAAAGGCATCTCGGCGATCGGCTCCTGTGCGGGGAGATCGAGCATCGTCGAGGCGACATCGTGGCCGAAGACCTGGCCAATTGCCGCCCGCAGATCGCGATCCCCCGTCGTGCGCAGCGTGTTCCGCCCATCGATAGCGAGTTCGAAACGCACATCGGGCCGACCGAGCGCATAGGCGTGGATAACGCGCGTAATGAAGGCGGTCTCTGTCGCAACGGAGCGGAGAAACTTGAGGCGCGCCGGTACGTGCTGGAAGAGATCGCGCACGGTGACTGCGGTCCCCTGCGGGCAGCCACGCGCCCGCTCGGTGACGAGGCGGCCACCGTCGATCTGCACCTCGAAGCCCTCGTCGCTGCCGAGCGGGCGCGACAGCAGGGTAAAGCGCGAGACCGCCGCGATACTGGCGAGCGCCTCGCCGCGAAAACCAAGTGTGGTGATGTTCTGCAGATCGGCGAGCGCCGCAACTTTGCTCGTCGCATGGGGTTCGACCGCGAGGCGGACATCCTCGGGCGTCATGCCGACACCGTTATCGGTGATGCGAATGAGGTCGCGACCACCCTGCCGAACCTCGACCCGCACGGTGAGCGCACCCGCATCCAGTGCGTTCTCGACGAGTTCCTTGACGACCGATGCCGGACGTTCAACGACCTCGCCCGCCGCGATCTTACTGACGAGTTCGGGCGAGAGGATACGGATTGCCATCTTGAGGTGCCCCACGAGAGGAATGTGGTGGAGGCAGGGGGACTCGAACCCCCGACCTCTACAGTGCGATTGTAGCGCTCTCCCAGCTGAGCTATGCCCCCATGCTCCACCGCCGCGCAGTATACCAGACCACTGGGAAGAGGACAAGCAGGCAGTAGCCAGTAGTAGAAGGCAGTAGCCAGTAGGCAGTACTCAGAATCCCGAGATCGCCATCCTTCGTTCTTCTGCAAGGAAACGTGCGCCCGGTCGCATGGGACCGAAGACCTCGGTTATCTCACTGACTACTGACTACCGACTACCGACTACCGACTACTGGAAGCAACCGATTCGGTTGCGTGGAGCGGCCCCGTGCGGTATGGTATACGTGGAATGGGACCATCGCAGCGATCAAGGAGAATGAATGTCGGCACAGGTTCATGACGTCAGTATGGAAGCACAGGCGCTCGCTCGCGACCTTGCGCACGTTGCCTCCGATGCACATGGCAGTGACATTCTCGTCCTTGATATCGCCGATCTCACGACGCTTGCGGACTACTTCGTCCTCTGCACGGCGGACAATGAGCGGATGCTGCGCGCCATCACGCGCGCACTCAGTGATTTTGGCGAAAAAGGTCCGGCGCACCTCAACCGACAGGAAGGAACCGCCGCCTCCGGGTGGGTCCTGATGGATTTTGGCGATGTGATCGTCCACGCCTTTGGCAAGCACGAGCGGGAGTTTTACGATCTCGACCGGCTCTGGGCGGATGCGCCGCGCATTCTCGTCATCCAGTAGCGCTGCGGGCGTGATCTGCGGCGAAAGGTCAGGCAGATGAACCACGAAGGGGCTGAGACACCGAAGAGCGGATCGGCGAGCGCCTTCCTCGCGGGGGGCGCGGTCGGGATGCTGGTGGGCCTCACCATCGGCTCGATTGTCGGCTCACTCTTCGCGCGCCCCATCGCCGCCGCGGTTCGCTCCCTGCGCCGTCGCTTCGGCACCGATGACGAACCCCACTTCGAGTACCTCGCCCAATAAAAATACGCGGAAACCGGAAATCGGAAACCGGAGAGAACCACAAATCTGCCCAGAGGGCACCCGAAGAGCGCAAAGGACGCAAAGAGGGGAGAAAAGATGAAAATCTCTTCCCTTCTTTGCGTCCTTTGTGTCCTTTCGGGTTCCCTCGGGCGATTTGCGGTTCAGGTGGTTTCGCCCTGCTAGCCGTGGTGCTTTGGGGCGGGCTCAGTGCGCCGCGGATGCCGAGGGTGCTTGCGGTCGGCGCTCCGGGCTGCGGCGGCCCCGGTTTCGGGTCGTCGATATGCGAATCTGATACCGCCTGCCGGGGTGGGCTGCGGAAGACGAGCAGGATGAGTGCGATCACGAGCGCAATCGCAATCGCACTGAAGATATAGAACTTGACGCGCTTATCGAACAAGAGCGCGATCACCCCAAATGCCGCACAGATGCCGTAGGCTGCCAGCGCGACTTGCCGTTGGGACCAGCCGAGATCAAGCAGACGGTCATGCAGATGCCGGCGGTCGGCGTGCATCGGGTTCGCGCCGTGCCGCAGCCGGTCGAGGATGACCCAGGCGATATTGAGGAGCGGCACGATCAGGACAAGGAGCGTCGTCGCGATCTTTGCCCCACCGATGATCGACGCCACGGCGAGCGCGTAGCCGATGAACATCGCACCACAGTCGCCCATGATGATGCGCGAGGGATGCCAGTTAAAGGGCAGGAAGCCGAGCACTGCCGCGCCCAGCGCAAGCGGCAGGAGGGAGATCGTGAATTGCGGGTTTCCCGGCGGGCGGAAGTAGGTGTGAATGAAGAGGACCGCGCTGGCGATGAAGACGATGCCACTGGAGAGACCGTCCACCCCATCGATCCAGTTGATCGCGTTCGTCATCCCGACGATCCATAAGAGCGTAAAGGGAATCGCGATCACCAGCGGCAACGTGAGCGATTCGGTAACGCGCAGATGGAAGGGGTTCGGCACTTCCCCGATGACGATGCCCGCATTCGGTCCATTCAAGCGCGGCAGGACGACGAGCGCCGCCGCGCCGAACTGCCAGATGAGGCGCGGCAGGGGCGGGAGGTCGATCAGGTCATCCGCCAACATCACGAAAAAGATGATGATGCCGCCGACGAGCATGAGGACGATCCGCGCGACTTCGCTCGGGAAACGCAGCACCGGAAGCGCAAACGAGAACGCGACGCCGAGGCAGAAGCCGAGGAAGATACCGACACCCCCCAGGCGTGGCAGGGCGCGCGTATGCAGATGCCGGTCCCCCATCCGCCCGAACAGGCCGAGCCGCACCGCGATCCGGCGCACCTGCCAGACAAAAAAGAGGGTGCAGCCGAGCGTGGACGTGAAAATGATCGTAGCGATCAGTGGTCGCGGCACAGCAAATCCTCGCCGGTAGGGTCCATGCAGCATCAGACGTGAGGGCCGCCATCGCGACCTCTTCCGATCCCCCGCAGTATGCGCGCAGGCGACAGCGCCGCGTCAATCGCGAGTTGCGACGCAGCGTCCGGCGTGCTACCTTATCGCGTCGTGCGGGAGTAACTCAGTGGTAGAGTTCCTGCCTTCCAAGCAGGCTGTCGTGGGTTCGAATCCCATCTCCCGCTCCATTTTTCTCCTTGTATATCAGTAAAACCAGTATCACCTCGAACGTCAGTTATCGCGTTCGGGGTATTTGGTCACGATTTGTTCACAGACTCTTTATAGGTACGTTTCTTGCGCAAGACCTCTTTACAAGCGTTATCTCCATTTTGCTTCTGGGTACTGATACAGTTCGGTTAGTATAGTTAAAGCTGCCTTGCCCAAGGACTGATATAGTTGGATAGTGAGAAATCGATCGTAAACGCATGATGCCTTTGCGTGTGAGATGGATGATGACAGCGTCTGTCAAGCCATATTTACGAAACTCCTCCAAATCGATCAAATCAGGTGGAGCGAACAATGTGGAAAATGGATATCTTGGATGTCAAATCGGATACATTTTGGTCAATATTTTGCGAAGAAAGCGGGCTCCTAGAAATGGCTTGACCGAGAAGGTTACTTACCTGGTCAGGATTTGAGGAGTTAGAACGAACTGCGTCACAGGGGCCAATATTTCCTTGAGACGATCATAGTCTGCTGCAACAAAATGCGATGCGGTGGACTTGAACCCTTGATTCGATCTCGATGTGATCACCGACGAGCAATAATAGGAGCAGGTTGGTTCGACAATCACACCATGGTGAGCGATGGCGCAAAACCAGTTCGCGACATATTCCCTCACAGTTTGCGAATCTTCATCGACTTTGCGTCGCCTGTTCGAGCATCAACGGTTATGGTTTTGTAGACTCTCACTTCGTTCGGCATTGCCGCAACCACAAAAACTGGATTTGCGGGCGGTTCCGTGCGGAGATAACCAAGCGTTATCAACCAGTATCTACCATCGTCGGACAACTCTGTCTCTTCGAGTTGAACATCTTCCAGACTTCCTCCAAAAGCCATGTTCATATATCGACGGGCAGCATCTACTGCTTCACGTAGTCCGATTCGTTTCTCGCGCACTTCTACTGTTTTCGCTGTAGCTGCCATACCAAACTTACCTTCTCTCGCTCGAATTAACGAAATCTGTTAGTTCGAAATGCGCTCATCTGGGAAATATACTAATGGATTCACTTCTTCATTGAAAGGGTCAGCACAGGCGATGGGAGCTGTCCGTCTCCAGCACTTGGCGCAAGTCGTCAGCGGTCCCCGATATCGCTCTTCCCCTTCGCAATAGTACTCATCCATTCCCCCGACAAAGAAAGATACGCACTTCAGACGATGCCCGGTCTGGTCGATCTCGGTACGATGGAGTTCTGGCCGCCCGAAAGCGACAGGATCGGCGTCCTGCGTGCCTTGCTGGCGACGTGCGGATATGAACGGCGATGCGTGAGGTCGGATAGGGCGATATGCGACGAGGATCAACACGACCCAGACCTTATGACGGCATCTATGCGCCGATTGTCGCCATCCTCGCCCGATCATCGGTAGCGACGCTCACGTTGACCTATGACCAGATCACCGAGATAACCGGGAAGCCATTAGCGGTCTCCATGCAAATCACCAGTTCATTTTGGCGGTCATCGTGTCACCGTTGGGTTGCGGAATGGCGCGCATTAGGCTGGGTAGCACAGATGGACCGAAAGACCGGAACGGTGACGTGGCGACAGACGCAACGGACCGGGACGCCCTCGCCATAGGGCATAGGGCCGTTGGTGCTACGTCGAATTGATGAACACTCAATGATTTGCGGAAAAGGGCCAGAATCAGGCTTTCGCGGCGACAAATCGCATCGCATCTCTCGCCAGGGGTAGCCACTGCGCTGCATCTGTAGGGGCGACGCTGATCCACTCCTTCATCAGTCGGCCATGACCGGGGTCGAAGCGGGTCGCCTCTCCCGAGGCGATGAGCGCGTCCACGCGCTGCCGGGGCAGTTTAACGACGAAGGCACCGTCGGAAGAGAGCATGGCGAAGATCTTCCCGCGCACTTTGAGTGCAGACGAGCCGAACCCCGTCCCGGACGGTGGTGTGACATCGGGCAGACCCAGGAATTCCTCAACAATCGCGGCAAAGCGCGCTTCCGGCGTGATCGGCGAATCGCTCATATCGGGATACCTCCTCCCAACCCAAAAGGCTGTTCGTACGCTTCTATCCGCCGATTATCGCACATATGTTCTACCGCCGACAACGCGCGCTCCCGGGCAGATCGCAATTTCGGTGACCATTTGCGTGGGTAGTTCGGCATGGCAATTCGCATGAGGAGCCTCATACTACAGAGGGAGCCACTCTTTAGGGGGGAACCACCTTTAGGGGGAGCCACTCTTTGGTTTCCAATCCGTTCGATGATATGATGCGTCATACGAGATGTGTACGGATACGATGAGAGAGCGGCGTTCGCGCACCGTTCGCGGCATCGCCGTGTATGGCTCAGATTGGAGAAACGCACGATGCGTATCGAGGCAGCGCTGCACGACGTTCCCTGGGCAGAGATCGGCGCGGCAGCGCAGGCAATCGAGCGCCTCGGCTTCGATAGCATCGCGCAAGCGGAGTTGCGGCGAGACCCCTTCCTGCCGCTCACCCTGGCGAGCGTCGCGACCACCACGGCGCAGTTAGCAACCTCCGTCGCGATCGCCTTTCCGCGTAGCCCCACGGCGGTGGCGTACACCGCCTGGAACCTTCAGGAAATGTCGCACGGGCGCTTCGTGCTCGGCCTCGGCACGCAGGTCAAGGGGCACATCGAACGCCGCTTCAGCACACCGTGGGGGTCGCCGGGGCCGCGCCTGCGCGAATATATTCTCGCCCTCCGCGCGATCTGGGAGACCTGGCAGCACGGTACGCCCCTCAACTACAAGGGCGAGTTCTACGCGATGGACCTCATGACGCCGGAGTTCAGCCCCGCGCCGCTCGACGTGCCGCCCCCGCAGGTCCACATCGCGGCGGTCAATACCTACAACATCCAGCTTGCGGGTGAAATCTGCGATGGCCTGCGTATCCATCCCTTCTCGACTCCGGCATACACGCGCGAAGTGATCTGGCCGAATGTCCGCATCGGGGCGGAACGCGCCGGTCGCCTGCTCGACACCTTCGCGATGATCGGCGGTGGCTTCATTGCCACCGGTGCGACGGAGGAAGAGGTGCAGGCGGCGCGCGAGCAGGTGCGCTACCGCATCGCCTTCTACGCCTCCACCCGCACCTATTTGCCGGTGCTTGCCCATCATGGCTGGGAAGCGCTCAACCCCGCCCTGCGCCGGCTGATCGCCCAGCAGCGTTGGGACGATCTCGCCGCCGTCATCCCGGATGACATTCTCGATACCTTCTGCGTCGCCGGGACGTATGACGAAATCATCCCCCGTATCCAGGCCAGATACGAGGGAGTGGTGGATATGATTGGTTTCCCAACACCGAAGCCGCTCGATGCGCCGAGCGATGGCTACCTCCGCGCGCTCGACAGCCTCAAGCGGCTGACACCGGCCGGAACTTCGGCAGCGTGACCGCGTCGGTGACATCGTCGTAGACGACTTCCACCGCCATGCCGATTTTGACATGATCGGGATCGGCTGGCACATCGATGAGGTTCGACATCAGCCGCACCCCCTCGTCGAGTTCGATCAAGGCGACGACGTACGGCAACTCATCACCGAAGCCCGGTGCGCGGTAGGCATGGACAATCGTGAAGGCATGGACGACGCCCTTACCGGAGACCGGTTCCCACGCGATATTGCCGGAAAGCGTGAACGGGCTGAGGCCACGCGGGTAGAAAAAGAACTTGCCCGTGTCATTGCACCGCTGAATCTGCATCGCGTGCGCTTTCACGCTCTCCCAATAGGGCGCGGTCACGGGGTCCGACTGCGGCAGCGGCTTGACGTACTCAGCCATCGTTTTACACCCTCCCCAGAATGGCGGTACCAGCAGACGAGAGCACGCCGCCCGTGCCGTGGACGACCGCGAGTTTCGCGTCCTGCACCTGCCGGATGCCCTGATCCTGATAGTCATGGCGCAGTTGGCGCACGCCTTCGATGATCGCAAACATCCCGTACATGCCGGGGTGGTTGTACGACAATCCGCCGCCGTTCGTGTTCATCGGGAAGGGGCCGCCCGGCGCAGTGCGCTGCCCGCTGACGAACGCGCCGCCCTCGCCCTTCGCGCAGAAGCCCAGTTCTTCCAGCGACAGGAGCACGGTATAGGTGAACGAGTCGTAAATCATCGCCAGGTCGAGGTCCGCGTGCGTGACACCGGCCATCTCGAAGGCGCGGCGACCGGAATGGCGCGCGGCGAAACTGGTCAGGCTCGGCATCTGCGAGATCATCGCGTGATCGTGTCCCTCGCCGACACCGAGTACGGCGATGGGCGTCTGCCGCAAACTGCGGGCCCGCTCGATGGAGGTCATCACATACGCGCCGCCCGCATCGGTGACGAGGCAGCAATCGAGCAGATTGAAGGGCCAGGAGATCGGGCGCGAATTGAGTACGTCCTCAATCGTGATCGGATCGCGCATCATCGCCTTCGGGTTGAGCATCGCCCACTTGCGGGTCGCCACGGCGATTTCCGCCAGTTGCTCCTTCGTCGTGCCGTACTCGTACATATGGCGCGAGCAGGCCATCGCATAGGCACCGACGGGCTGCGGCAAGCCGAACGGCGCTTCGAATTGGCCGCGCAACGAGTCCGGTGATGCCGCCACCCGGGCCATACCGACGCGGGACCGCCCGCTTTCACCGTGCGTGACGAGTGCCACCTCGCAGCGCCCCGTCGCGATCGCTGTCGCGGCATGGGCGATATGGATGACGAAGGATGAACCGCCCACGGCGGTCGTATCGGTCACTTTCGGCTCGATGCCGAGGTATTCACCGAGTTCGAGCGTCGAGATGCCCGCCGTGAAGAGGCCATCGACATCGTTCTTCGTTAACCCCGCCTCCGCCAGCGCGGAGCGCGCCGCCTCGGCATGGAGCATGATTGCCGGTTTATCGGGCACCCGCCCGATCTGGTCCGACTCCGCCACCCCGACAATGGCGGTCTTCCCCGAAATACTCTCCATGCATACCCACCTTTCCAGTAACGAGTAGCGAGTAACGAGTAACGAGGGGTTCGGTCTGGCTCGTTACTCGCTACTCGCTACTTTGTTACACCCACGTCAACTCGTGATACGGTTCGATTTTCGTGCCCCAGAAGCTGAGGCCGTTGCCGACATCGATCCACTCGCCTGCCGGGATCTGCTCGATCTCCGTGGCGAAGTTCGAGCGGTTCTTCTGCTCCTCCAGGTCGGAGCCGAGGGCCTGCGGGATGACCGTGCAGAGTTCCTCGACCGTCCAGCGATGATCGGCGCGCAGGGTCTTGATGATCTTCGGCTGCGCCATCAAAGCGATGTTGTAGCCAAATGAACCGAAGATATGCCCGTTGATCTCGTGCGCGGCGTCGCTGGCGAGGAAGGCGATCAGTGGCGCGACATTCTCCGGGTCGCGCTCGGTGCCTTTCGCCAGTTCGCTCGGCAGCTTGCCCGTATGCGCGACCGCCTCCCGCGCGCGCGGGATCGAGTCGATCATGCGCGTGTGGCCGGTCGGCAGAATAGCATTCGCGGTCACGCCGTACCGCCCGAGGCCGTTCGCGCAACTGAGCGTCAGGCCGATGATGCCCGCCTTCGCTGCCGCGTAGTTCGGCTGACCCGGCGCACCGAATGCGGAGGTGGAGGAGAAGTTGACTAACCGGCCTGACCGCTGCTCGCGGAAGCGCACCGAGGCATGGCGGGAAGTGTTGAATGTCCCTTTGAGATGGACATTGATGACTGCCAGCCACTCCTCCTCGGTCATGTTGAAGATCATCCGGTCGCGCAGGATGCCCGCGACATTGACGACGATGTCGATCTTGCCGAAGGTCTCCACCGCCTGATCGATCATCCCCTCGGCAGCGGCATAATCCGTCACCGAATCGGTGTTCGCGACTGCGTTGCCACCCGCCGCCTGAATTTCGGCCGCTACGGTCGCGGCGGGGCCGGTGTCCACTCCATGCCCATCGAGACTCGCGCCGAGGTCGTTGACGACGACCGACGCCCCTTCCTGCGCGAGGAGGAGCGCCACGCCCCGACCAATCCCGCGGCCCGCCCCCGTGACGAGTGCGACTTTTCCCTCAAGGAGTCCCATAACGCCGCCCCCTTACTTCTTCTTACTCTTGTTCTTCGCGTCGTAGTACGATGTGCGCTCCCACAGTTCCACGCCGGGTGCGATCTCCTCCCAACTCGCCGGGTCCGCCTGCATGGCGGCGGTGCCGCGTGCGGGCCGCTCCATGCCCGGCAGTTGCACGGGTTCGGGCAGCTTCACCAGGTCCGCGATCTGCTTTGGCACGATCTCCGCCAGTTCCGAGGGCTTCCAACGCCGCTCGGCCTGGAAAACGTCAGCCAGTTCCCAATGCGAGTACATCTGGATGACATTGCCGCGCACGCCGAAGAACTGACCATTGACACTTGCCGCGTCGTCCGTTGCCAGATAGGCGACCATCGGCGCGACATTGGCGGGGTCGCCCTCCGTCCCCGCCGCCAGTTCGCTCGGTGCCTTGCCCTCGTGCTCTTGCGCGAACTGCTGACCGCGCGGTGTCGAGTCGATCATCCGAGTTGTCGCGCCGGGGAGAATCGCGTTCGCCGTCACGCCGTACCGTTCGAGGCTATTAGCGAGCACGGCGGTGAGGCCGAGGATGCCGTACTTCGCCGCGCCGTAGTTCGGCTGGCCGGGACTGCCCCACGCCGAGACGCTGGAAAAGTTGATGATCCGGCCGCTCCCCTGCGCGCGGAAGTGGGTCGAGGCGTGCCGGGAGAGATTGAACGTCCCATTGAGATGCACCGCGACGACGATGTCCCACTCATCTTCGCTCATGTTGAAGATCATCCGGTCGCGCAGGATACCCGCGACATTGACGACGATATCCAGCCGCCCGAAGCTATCAATTGCTTGCTGGACCATGTCGCCTGCCGCCTCATAGTCCGCGACGGAGCTGGTGTTGGCGACCGCCTTGCCCCCCGCCGCCTCGATCTCGTTGACGACTTGCTGAGCGACCGAGACATCGGTGCCCTCGCCGCCCAACCCGGTACCGAGGTCATTGACGACGACCGACGCGCCCTCCGCCGCAAGTAAAAGCGCGACCCCGCGCCCGATGCCACGGCCCGCCCCGGTGACGATCGCCGCTTTCCCTTCCAGTTTGCCCATCTGCCATGCCCCCTTCGGCTTACCATTCGATCTGACGGAACTGGATCACCTGCTGCGTGCGGTCCCAGATCGCGAACTGACCCGCCGCCAGTGCGCCGGGATTGATGAGGTAGCGACGGCGCGGATCGAGCGTCAGCTTCCCATGCCCGATGTCGAGCGGCCCGCGCTCGTCGCGCGCGTGGCGGAAGTGCGTGTGCCCCGCAAAGGTGACCCGCGCATCTGCGGGCCGACCGTGCGACTCGCTCCGCTGCAAGACGCGCGCGAGCGGGTTCGCGTGCCCCCAGCCGTCGGCATCGTGCGTCAGGCAGACATCGTCGATCTGGATGCGCTCCTCCAAACCACTGAGCAGTGCCACCGTCTCCGTATCGAGGTCGATTTCGCCGCGGGCCGCCGCCTGCGCGATCTCCCGCTCGTGATTGCCGTAGACACCCACGACGGGCCAATCGGCGAGCAATCGCGCGCACGCATCCGCCTGCTCGGTGCGGTCCACCAGATCACCTAAAAGCGCGATGCTCGTCACTCCCTCTGCGCGGCACTGCGTCAGTGCCTGCCGCAATGTCTCATGGGTACCGTGGATGTCCGCGAAGACTCCCACCACCGTGCCGAGCTTCATTCGGCCTCGGTCGTTCCCGGCACAATCAGGCAGTCCACCACCCGCGCGCCCCCTCCCCGCTCGAAGACGAGCAGTGGGTTGATGTCGATCTCGCGGACGACCGCGCGCAAGTCGATGCACAACTGCGAGAAGCGACCGAGAATGTCCACGACCGCATCGGTATCCGCTGGCCCGGCACCGCGCGCGCCCGTCCCATCGAGAATCGCCGCGCCTCTCAGTCGTTGGAGCATCGCCCGGCTATCGTCCGCCGAGAGCGGCGGCACGCCGAGCGACACGTCTTTCAATACTTCGACGAAGATACCGCCCAGCCCCACCGCGATTGCAGGCCCATAGGCGGCGTCCTGCGTCATACCGAGGATCAGTTCACGCCCGCCGGAGACCATCTCCTGCACGAGCACGCCCGCGATCTGCGCTTCCGGCTTATAGCGGCGGGCATTTGCGAGAATCGTCTCGAACCCTGCCCGAGCGACGCCCTCATCACCGATATTGAGCAGCACGCCGCCCGCCTCGGTCTTGTGCGCGATGTCGGGCGATTCGATCTTTAAAACGACCGGATAGCCGATGGCGTTCGCCGCCGCGACCGCTTCATCGGCGGTCGTTGCGAGCGTTTCGCGCGTCACCGGGATGCCGTACAGATTGAGCACTTCTTTTGCGGCGCGCTCGACGAGTGGCCGCCCGTTCGCGGCGGCGACCAGTGCCTGCGCGCGCGCCGCCATCGCGCTCATCGCCGCCACCGGACGACCGCCTGCCTCCCGCGTCCGCTGGAAATCCGCGTAGCGGATCAGCGAGCGGACGGCCCGCAGCCCATTCTCCATCCCTTGCATGAACGGTACCCCATCCCAATGCATCGCGGGCTCGACCGGGTCCTGATCGTACCGGCGACCATCCTGCACCCGCCCGGTGACGAGCGAGGTGATAAGGAAGACCTTGTCCGGGAAACGTTCCGGCATCGTCTTCAGGACCTGACCGACGGGGGTCGCCATGTCCACCCGGCTCGGGTATGCCTGCCCATAAATGACGGTGTGGATATTCGGGTCCTCGGCCATCGCGACGAGTGAGCCTTCGACGATCTCCGGCTGCGTCGCCGCCTGCCCGGTCGTGTCGAGCGGGTTACCGACCGTGCCGTATTCCGGGATAACGGGGGTCAGTTTCGCCACCGTCTCCGGTGAGAGGGGTGGGAGGGAGATGCCGAGGTCCTGGCTGAGGTCCGCGACGAGGCCGCATGCACCACCGGAGACGAAGATCGTCCCGAGGCCGGGGCCCTTGGGCAATCGCTTCGTGTGGAAGGCGGCGAGGGTTTCGATCATCTCATCGAGGTTGTAGACGCGCACGACGCCGTACTGCCGCATGATTGCGTCGGCGATGGCGTCCGAACCGACGAGCGAGCCGGTGTGCGCCTGCGCCGCCCGCTTGCCTGCCTCCGAGCGTCCAATCTTGAGGATAACCAGCGGCTTCCGTCGCTCCGCCGCCATCTCAGCGACGCGCAGGAACTTCTGCGGGTCGCGGAACTGCTCGATGAAGCAGCCAATCACCTGCGTCTCGTCGTCCTCGACGTAGTAGCGCATGAAATCCGTCGCGTCGAGGTCCGCCTCATTGCCGGTGGTGATGACGTAGGAGTAACCGAACTCGCGCTCCAGGGGCGGGATGACGACGCTGTAGGCGAGCAGACCGCTCTGGAAGATGATGCCAATCGGGCCACGGCGCACACCGGCATAGGCGCCCGATTTCGCGACGAGTTTCGCGGGGGTGCTGATCAGACCGAGGCAGTTGGGGCCGACGACGCGGACACCGGTGCGACGGGCGAATGCCTGCACCTCTTCCTGCCGCTGATGCGCTTCCGCGTCACTCTGCTCGCCGAAGCCGCTGGTGATGATATTGACCGCCCCGACCTTCGCGCGCTCGGCCTGCCCGAGCACATCGAGGACAAGACTACTCGGCACGACGACCATCGCCAGGTCCACGCTGCCGGGGATCGCATCGAGCGTCGGGTAGCAGGGTGACCCAAGCACTTCCTGATGCCGCGGCGTGACGCCGAAAACCTCTCCCTCATAGCCGTTCGCGAGCAGCAAACGGTGGATGTTGTACGCGAAACCCGGTCGCGGCGTCGCGCCCACGATGGCGACCCGCTTCGGATGAAAGAGCGCCCGCATCGCGCGATCGACGCTCGCATCCTCGCCCGCCGCTCCCTGTACTGATTGCGCTGTCGTCGCCATCCACACTCCCCCTGGGCGAGTGGGCAGTGAGTCAGCGGGCAGTAATCTCCATTCCATTCTCGCACACCAACTACTGCCGATAAACAGCGCTCCACTGCCAACTGCCTACTGCTCACTACCTCTAGAAATAGGTCCGCCCCAGCGTCTCGGCGACGCAGGCGGGCTTGTCCTCTCCCTCGACTTCGATAGTCTGCTCGCTCGTCATCTGGACGGCGCGGTCGCCGATCTCATCGACTGCGAGCAACTTCGTGCGCATCCGAATGCGCTTGCCGACACGGACGGGCGAGACGAAGCGGACCCGGTTGAGGCCGTAGTTGACGCCCATCCGCCCACCGAGGCTGATTTTCGTCCCGGACGCACGCATACCGCCGAGATGGGGAATCAGTGAGAGCGTGAGGTAGCCATGCGCGACAGTGCCGCCGAAAAAGGTCGTCTTGGCGCGTTCCGGATCGACGTGGATATACTGATGATCGCCGGTCGCGTCGGCAAACATATTGACCCGTTCCTGGGTGATCTCCAGCCAGTCGCTGACGCCGATCTCCTGCCCGATCAACTCTTTCAGTTCGGCAACAGTCGTAACGACGCGCCCGGTCTCCGCATTTGAGGTACTCATCAGTGCTCCCTTCCCGATCACGGTAGCCTCGTAGCTCATACGCCCGCGACATTCCCGGCGAGCACTTCCTGAAGGACGCGCTCGCGGTGATCCTCGACATCGCCGTAGAGCGGCTCGAAATGCTTCGCCCGCTTGAAGTAGAGATGCAGATCGAACTCCCAGGTGAAGCCGATGCCGCCATGCACCTGAATCGCTTCGCCGCAGACCTGGCGGGCTGCGCCATTGACGAAAGACTTCGCCACCGAAGCCGCGAGCACGGCATCCGGTGCATCGTCGTCAATCGCCCAGGCGGCGTAATAGGTCGCGGCGTGGGCGTTTTCTGCCGCGACGAGCATTTCCGCCAGTTTATGCTTCACGGCCTGGAACTGCCCGATGTACTGACCGAATTGCCGCCGCACTTTCGCGTAGTCCGTCGACATCTCCAGCGACTTGCGCGCCGCACCGAGCATTTCCGCGCTCGCGCCGACTGCGGCGCGCTGCAGGGTCGTGCGGATGGCGGGCCATGCGTCCCCTTCCGCCCCGAGCAGATTCTCGGCGGGGACGCGGACATTCGCGAAATGGAGGGTTGCGCTGCGTTCCGTCAGGTCGGCCATGACGTCCGCCTCGATGCGCAGGCCGTCCGTGTCGCGGGGCACCGCGAGGAGGGAGATGCCCTCCGCACCACTCCCGTTCCCCATGCGCGCCGCAACGAGGATGATATCCGCCGTGCCGCCGGACGGCACAAACCGCTTCGTGCCGTTCAGCAGATAGCCGTCGCCGTCTTTGGTCGCGGAGAGGGCGATTTCATCCGGACCCCAGCCAATGGAATCTTCCAGAAAGGCGAGGGACATCGTCAGGTCGCCATTACAGATATCGGGGAGATAGCGCGCCATCGCCTGCGCGTCGCCCGATGCCATGATCGCGCCCCCCGCGAGGATGACCGTCGCGAAGTAGGGCCCCGGATAGGGAATGCGGCCCATCTCTTCGAGGATGATCGCCTGTTCGACCAGGCCCAGCCCGGCACCGCCGTACGTCTCCGGGAACGGCAACATACCGAGTTGTACGAAGCGGCGGTAGTTGTCGGGTTCGTAGCCGCGCGCGTCGTCCATCATCGCGCGCACGTACGAGATCGGCGCTTGCTCGGTGAGGAACTCGCGGACGAGGCCACGCAGCATGACCTGATCTTCGCTGAAATCAAAGTCCACCGGGATGCCCCTTTCTAGTCAGCCGCGCCGGCCTTCTCAGCCAACGCGATGCGGTCCTGTCGTACTTCCTTCGGCAATCCGAGCACGCGCTCGCCGAGGATATTCTTCTGAATCTCCGACGAACCGGCGTAGATCGTCCCGGCGCGTGACCAGAAGAAGGCATAGGCCCAGCTGCCCGGCTCGCCAAACTCGACCCCCGGTTCGAGGGCGATGGCGTCCGGCACGCCGCCGATCTGCTGCCCGTACGGGCCGAGAATATCGAGGAAAAGTTCCTGCACATGCTTGTCGAGTTCCGAGTAGTGGAGCTTGGAGACCGAGGCTTCCGGCCCCGGTCGCTGCCCCTTTTCGAGCCGCCCGAGAATGCGCAGCGAGGCGTATCGCAAGACTTCGATCTCCGCGTAGATCTCCCCGAGCCGTTGCCGGACGATGGGATCATCGATTGCCGGGACGCCGTTGCGCTTCAAGTTGCTGCAAACTTCGACGATGCGGCTAAAGGATTCCTGCAGCCGTGCGACCCGACCGAGCGTGTTCCCCCCGCGCTCGTAGGAGAGCGTCGTCTGGGCGATGCGCCAGCCCGCATTCATTTCACCAACGAGGTTATCGGCGATGACGCGCACATTGGTGAAGAAGACTTCGCAGAACTCCTGGCTGCCACTGATCTGCTTCAGCGGCCGCACCTCGACGCCCGGTTGCTTCATATCGATCATGATGCAGGAGATGCCCTGATGCTTCGGCGCGTTGCGGTCGGTCCGCGCGAGGATCATGCCCCAATCGGAATGCATGGCACCGCTGGTCCAGATCTTCTGCCCATTGATGACGAACTCATCGCCATCGACATCGGCACGGCACTGCAAGCTCGCCAGATCGGAGCCGGAGTTCGGCTCGGAGTAGAGCTGGCACCAGATCTCTTCCGCCTTCAGCATTTTCAGGACGTGGTCCTTCTTCTGCCCCTCCGTGCCGTGGTGAATGAGTGTCGGCACGAAAATCGAGATACCGAGACCGTTGAGGCCCGCCGGGGCATTGGCGCGCGCCATTTCCTCACCGACAATCGCCTGCTCCATCGGGCGTGCTTCGCGACCGCCATATTCCTTCGGCAGACCCATACCGATGTAGCCCGCCGCATAGAGCTTCTGGTGCCATGCCCGACGCTCTTCGAGCGTCTCCAGCTTGGTGCGGGGCATGTTTTCTTCGAGCCAGCTACGTACTTCCAGACGAAACGCCGTGTCCTCCGCCGTGTAATTGAGGTCCATGAAGATACCCCCTCTCATCGTTGGTCGCCTGCGACCGGATACCGGCCACTTCTTCCCAAACGATCCGTGTACAATGCGTGCATGCGCCGCATTTCCTGGGTTTATGCATCCTACCTGAATACGCTACCCGCTTCTCGTGCACCCGTCAACAGGTCGTGTTGAAAAACTATCGGTCGTTCTCTATCATTGCCCGCGTTTGTACCGCACGGTCACATGCGCGCGTGAGAATCGCGGATGGCGACGGAGATGGCAGAGTCCACTCCGGGCGATTTGCCTCCGTATCGCTGTCGAAAGGGTGTCACGAAGGATATGAAGGTATGAAGGTCTGCGTCTGTGTGAAGCATGTCCCCGATCCGACCTTGCCGATGCGCGTCGATCCCGCGACGCGGCGGCTGCTCCGCGACAGCGCGAAGTCGATCCTCGATCCGGCGGACGAGTACAGCCTCGAAACCGCCCTCCGCCTGGTCGAGCAGCACGGGGGAGAAACGGTCGCGGTGACGATGGGCCCGCCCGCTGCGGAGGTCGCCCTGCGCCGGGCGATGGCGATGGGCGCGGATCGCGCCGTCCATATTACGGACGACGCCCTCGGCGGTTCGGATGTCCTGGGCACCGCACGCGCGCTCGCCGCCGCACTCACCGCCGAGCAGCCCGATCTCGTCATCTGTGCGACCGAGAGCACCGACGCCTACAGTGGCATGGTCCCCGGCGCGCTCGCTGCGCTCCTCGGCATCCCCCAGGTGACCTTCGCGCGTTCGGTGACGGTCGAGGGAACAACCATCACCGTCCAGCGCGATACCGAAACCGGCTATCAGATGATTCAGACGCAACTGCCCGCCTTGCTGACCGTGACCGCGAGTATCGGCGAGCCGCGCTATCCCTCCTTCAAGGGCATGATGGCCGCGAAGCGCAAGCCACTCGATCCGCGCGATACCGCCGCCCTCGGTCTGGACGGAGGTACGGTGGGTGAAGCGGGCGCACGCGAGCGCGTCCTCGCCATCGCCGCCACGCATCAGGAGAAGCAGACACGGAAAGTCACCGACGATGGCAGTGGCGAGAGCGTCGCGGACGTCGTGGCCTTCCTCAAACAGATTCAGGTGATCTGACGCAGTAGTCGGTAGTCAGTAGTCAGTAGTCAGCGAATCCGGTTCCCTTCTGACTACTGACTACTGACTACCGACTACCGACTACTCTCCGAAGGAGCATAGTATGGCTGAACGACGCATCTGGGTCTGGACCGACGTGATGGACGGGACGCCCCACCGACTCTCTCTCGAACTCTTCGTACCGGCACGCAAGCTCGGCGCTGCCGAAGCAATTGTGCTCCATCCCACCGGCGCGGCGAGCACCGATACGCTCGGCGCGCATGGCGCGGCGGTCATCCACCTCGGTGACGATGCGGCCTACGGCGAATTTCTCGCCGAGCCGCAGACGGCGACCCTCGCGGCGCTCATCGAGGCCGAGCGACCAGACCTCATTCTCTTTCCGAGCACATTTGCCGCGCGCGATGTCGCCGCCCGGCTGGTTGGCCGGCTCGGTGTGGGCGTGATCGCGAATGCGACCGACATCGCCTATGAGGGCGATCAGCTGCGCGTCACCGTCCCATATGGCGCGGAGACGGTCGGCACGGTGACCATCGACGGCCCCGGCCCGCATCTCATTCAATTGCGGCCGAAGGCGTTCGCGGCGGAAGAAGTCGGCGGTCAGGCGGAAATTCGCCCGGTCACGGTGCCCGTCGATCCCGCGACCTGTCGGGTGCGCGTCCTTGAGAGCGTCGTGCAGGCATCGGATGGCCCGAACCTCGAAGAGGCGGCTATCATCATCTCAGGTGGCCGCGGCCTGGGGAAGAAGGAGAACTTCGCCCTGCTGGACGCGCTTGCAGCACGTCTGGGTGGCGCGGTCGGCGCGAGTCGGGCGGTCGTCGATGCGGGTTGGGTGCCGTACAGTTATCAGGTCGGACAGACTGGCAAGACGGTCAAGCCGACACTCTACATTGCCTGCGGCATCTCCGGAGCGATCCAGCATATCGCGGGCATGGGCGGGAGCAAGTACATCATCGCCATCAACAACGATCCGGACGCACCGATTTTCGATCTCGCCGATCTCGGTGTCGTCGGTGACGCCCTGACCATCCTGCCGAAACTCACCGAGGCTATCGGGCAGCAGTAACGTTTCGCGTAGGAGGGGCCGTGACCGCCGTGATGGGACGATCCGTGGGCAAGGAGCAGGCAAGACTCGCGACAGGTATGATCGCAGCGGTCGCGCTCGGTGTCGCGCTCATCATTGCGGGCGCGATTGCGGGTTGGGGCTGGACGCGGCTGATCGGGGCAACGCTGATCGTCATCGGCGGGGGCGGTCTCGGTATCGTGATCGGCCTCTTTGAGCCGCGTCGCCAGCGGCTGCGCGCCGCCTGGCACGCCCGACGACGGGTCATTGCGGTCGCTCTCGGCGTCATCCTCGTCCTTCCCGTCGTGCTCGCTCTCGGGGCTGGCGTCATCGGTCTTTTCCTTCGTAACGATTCCGGTTCCACCGCGCTCGCCTCGGGCGGCACGGTGCTCGCGCTTGCGCTTCTTGCCGCGACCGTCGCGAGCGCGATCATTGCCCTTCGCGCCACCTATCGCGCCCTGACGACGCGCACGAATGCGCATGACGCGAACGCGGAGCACGATCCGCAGGGAGTTCGCCCGTGATCCCGACGCGAGAGATCGAATGGAATGTCCACACGGTTGGGCAGATCGCCGTCTACGCGCTGCTGGCATTACCGATGGGCTTCCTCGCCTACGGCCTCGCCCGGCGCGTACGAATGTGGCGCACAGGTCAGGCGGAGGACCGTTTTGACCAGTGGGGCGTGCGCCTCTGGGGCACGGTAACGAAGAGTATCCTGCACGGTCGGATTGCGCGCCCGCGCAACAAGTATGGCGGGCTGATGCACCTGCTCATCTTCATCGGCTTCGTAACACTGCTGATTGGCACCTTTATCGTGATGATCGAGGACGACATCACCGTGCCGATCTTCCATTACAGCTTCTATCGCGGCAACTTCTACCTCGGCTACAAACTTGCGATGAATATTGCGGGGCTGCTCCTCATTGCGGGCGTCTTGATGGCCTTCTACCGCCGACTGGTGACGCATCCGAAGACGCAGGACACGAGCGCGGACGATTTGGTGCTCCTCGCCTTTCTCGTCCTCCTCACCGTTCAGGGATATGTGCTTGGGGCATTGCGCCTCGCGGTGCAGCACGATAGCTGGTCTTCGTGGTCGTTCGTCTCGTACGCACTGGCTGCACCACTCCGTGGGCTATCGGATAGCTGGCTCCGCGCCCTCCATCAACTGAACTGGTGGATCCATTTCCTCACGACCTTCGCCTTCATCGGCTACTTCGCGTACAGCAAGATGATCCACCCCTTCACGAGCCTCGCCAATGTCTTCTTCCGACGGCTCAAGCCGGTCGGCGCGCTCACGCCAATCGAGAACCTCGAAGAGGCGGAGTCCTTCGGCATCGCCAAACTGGAGGATTTCACCTGGCCGCAACTGATGAATCTCGACGCCTGTATGCATTGCGGGCGCTGCCTCGAATATTGCCCGACCTTCAACACCGACAAGCCGCTCCGCCCGCGCGATCTCATCCTCGAAATCGGCGGCTACATGGCCGATCAGGGTGGCCTTTTCTCCGGCGAACTCGGCGAAGGCGCGAACAGCGCGCGCTTTCGCTGGGGTGAGGGGCCGGAACGCGAGTTGATTGGTGGCGTCGTCTCCACCGACGAACTCTGGGATTGCACGACCTGTGGTGCCTGCATGGAACAGTGCCCCGTCCTGATCGAGCATGTGCCGCTGATCGTCGGGATGCGGCGCAATCTCGTGCTTGAGCAAGGCGACTTCCCGCCCGAACTGACGAATGTCTTCAATAATCTCGAACGGGTGAGCAGCCCGTACCAGTTCCCCCCTGACCAGCGCGACGTCTGGACGAAGAAGCTGGACACGCCGGTGCGCATCATGGCCGAGGCTGCGGCAGCGGACGAGCCGGTCGAAGTGCTCTTCTTCGTCGGCTGCCTCGGCTCCTTCGACAGCCGCAATCAACGCACGACCTTGTCGCTTGCGCGCATCCTCCAGGCGGCGGGCATCAACTTCGCCATCCTCGGCAAAGAAGAGACCTGCACCGGCGACCCGGCCAAGCGGATCGGCAACGAATACCTCGCGCAGATGATGGCCCAACAGACGGTCGAAACACTCAACCAGTACCGCTTCAAGAAGATCGTCACCGCCTGCCCGCACTGCTTCAATGCGATCAAAAACGAGTTCCCACAAATCGGCGGCAACTATTCGGTGGTCCATCATAGCGAGCTGATCAGCGAGTTAATCGCGGAGGGACGGATTCATCTCGATCCGGCATCCGATGTCGCGCGCGGCAAAGTCACCTATCACGACCCTTGCTACCTCGGGCGCTACAATGGCGTCTTCGAGGAGCCGCGCAGCGCCATTCATGCCTTGCCCGGCGTGGAACTGACGGAGATGGGGCGTAACCGCAAGCAATCGTTCTGTTGCGGCGGCGGCGGCGGTCGCCTCTTCATGGAGGAGACGCGCGGCAGCCGCATCAATCAAGCGCGCGTCACCGAGGCATTGGAGACCGGGGCCGAGATGCTCGTCGCCTCCTGCCCGTTTTGTATGACGATGTTCGAGGACGGTATCAATGGCGTCGGTGCCGATGACCGCTTCAAAGTCCGCGACATCGCGGAACTTGTCGCGGCAGCAATGATCGCCCCAGCCGAACCGGAGACGCCGACGGCATAATGTCAGGAATCGCACTGCGCGTCGGCGGTGCACGCTATCGAGGTTTTCCACGACCGAAAGAAGATCGGATACACGATGACAGATGCCCTCGCGATCGAGACGATTGAGATTCCCAACCACGGCTTCATGAGCGACCAACCGACGAACGCGACGATAGTCGGCACGCACGAGGTGTTCGTTATCGACCCCGGCGACACCGAGGGCGTCGAAATCATCCAGGCGGCGCTCGCCCGCCGTGGCTCCGTCCGAGTCAAGGCGATCATCCTGACGCACGGGCACCCCGATCATGCGACGGCGGCCGGGCCGCTCAAGACGATCCTCAGTTGCCCGGTGATGCTGAACCCGAAAGAGCAGCCCATCCTCCGTCAGTTCCTCGACTGGTCCGATGTCGATCTGCCTCTGACGGGCGGCATGAAGCTGCCCATCGACAACGGCCAGCTCGAAACGATTGACACGCCGGGTCATTCACCCGGTCACGTCGCCCTCTACGAGCCTTTTTCGCGCACGCTGATCGCGGGCGATCTCGTCTCGGGGCACGGCACCGTCGGCATCTTCCCGCCACACGGCAAGATGACGGAATACTTCGCCTCGCTGGAGCGCGCGCAGGCGCTCGATGCGCGGATCGTCATCCCCGGCCACGGCCTGACCCTCACCCAGCCCCCCGACCTCTTTGCACAATACATCGAGCGTCGGCTGACCCGCGAGAAGGAAATCTACACCGTGATCGCGAAAGCCCCGACTACCATCACCGAGATCGTTGTCGAGCTCTATCCGGACGTCCTGCCCCATTTCCGCCGTGCCGCCGCCGCGACCGTCCTCGCCCACCTGGAAAAGCTGCACGTAGAAGGCCGAGCCGAACCCGCGTCCGAAGATACTATTGACGGCCCGTGGCAGGTTCCGGCGCACGCCACACGCTCTTCGTAGGCAACCGCATTTTGCCGGAGCATTGACCCAATGCGTAGGGCGCACCCCTTGTGGGTGCCCTCTCGGAGGGCACCCACAAGGGGTGCGCCCTACGCATCTATGCGGGCTTCGTGGCGATAATCGTCAGTTGCAACTTGATCGAGTCGTTGACCGTAACGATATTCGCCTTATTCGAGGGCGTCATACCGAAATCCTCGAACGTGAAGGTGGTCGTGGCGGTGCCGTTAATTGTGCCACCATTCATCGTCGCGGTGGTATCGAAGCTGAGAGGCTTCGTGACGCCGTGAATCGTCATCTGGCCGAGCAGCTTGAAAGTGGATTGCTGCCCGTTTTGCAACGGCGCCTGCCAGCCGTCGACGCCGGTAACGACGAACTCACCAAGTGGGTAGGTGTCCGATTGTAGTGTGGTCGCACGGATGTAGTTGTCGCGCATCGTCTGGTCGCTCTTCAGGGTGCGGAGATCCACCTGAATCTTCGATGCCGCCATCGGCTTGCCATCGGCACCGAGCACGATCTGCCCCTGCATCGCGTTCGTCGAGAGTACGGCATCGCTGTTCGAGGGCAGGAAGGCGAGCTTCTCATTGACGGTCACCTTCGCCTGCGATTGATCGGCATTGACGGCGTAGGTCGTCCCGGTGGATGACGCGCTCGCTGCGGTGCCCGAAGCCGCAGTGCCGGCGACCGGCGTCGCGCCGGTTGTCGTCGAGAGCGCGGAGGCAGCGACCACGCTCGCGGGTGCGGTCGCACTGAGGTTTGCGAAGGGTGTGACGGGGATCGCGGTTGGGTGCGACTGCCCCGGCAGCTTCCCCTGTGCGGCGAGCGGAAAGAGCACGTAGGCACCGACCGCGACGAGCACGCCGACACCGACCAGCGCACCCACGATGCGTACGACGAACGTCCGATTCTTCTTCATCTGAGTCTCCTTATTTTTCCCGTGATCCGTTCGCGCTGCTGCCTCAAGCAGGCAGCAACACATCAACCTGACACGCACACGCGGTCAGGTGTCGTGAGGAAAACGGGCGATCAAATCAGGAAGACTTGCAGGAAGGCGCGCCGACGGTCAGGAGGCCAGAGCCAGTCGTGTGGCGCAGTCCGGAGAAGGGTGAATCCTCGCGTGGCAAAGACGACGACCACCACGAGAGCAAGCAGGAGAAGCGGCGGCACGGGAAGGCGCGGCAGCGCCTGCGCCACGAACGCCTCCCCGCAGTGATCGCCCGGCGGGCAGGTCTCTTTCGCGCGCGCCTGCATCGGCATCATCGGCGGCGCGGTATGGAATCCCATTGGGGGTCGAGGGGGCGGGATAGACATGAGGGCAGGAAGGAAAACGAAAACCAGCGTCAGGGCCACCACGGCGATCTGCCTGGCCTGCCAGGGAGATCGCGCTTCCGTGTTGGGGATATGATCCACTCTCGTCTTCATCGCACCACCCTGCACCCCAAGGATCACGAACGGTATGACAGACATCGGGCGCAGTATGCCTTCCCAACCTGAAGCACTCCTTAAAGGAGTTTGAGAAATGCATGAGCCTTTACTAATCACTGCGGCGCACAAAGAACGAAACGGCGGCCATCGGAGGATGGTCGCCGCAAATGGTGAGTTTATGGGAGTTGAAAGGGAGCGAATTGCCATGATGGGCAATCCGCGCGTCGATCAGCCGTGGAGGCGGTGTACAGCAGTCGCCATGCGCGTCAGCACTTCACGGACAATCGTTTCGGAGGTGGCGAAGTTGAGACGCACGCAGGTGCGGCCCGCCTCACCGAAGGCCGCGCCATCGTTCAGGCCAACCTTCGCCTGTTCGAGGAAGAATTTATGCGGGGTCTCGGGCAGATCGAGCGCGCGGCAATCGAGCCAGGCAAGATAGGTGCTCTCGGGCGAGTAGTGATGCACGCCGGGCAACTCCTCGGCGAGAAACTGTGCGACGAAATCGCGGTTCGACTTGAGCTGCACCATCACGTCATCGAGCCACGGCTGGGCCTGCCGCCAGGCGACGACGGTTGCGTCCGTCCCGACGATCGCGATCTGGCCCATCAAGTACGAAGGAATCTGTGCGGCCATCCGGTCACGAAGTGCGGCCGAGCCGAAGTGCATCACCGCGCAGCGCAAACCGGCGATATTGAAGCCCTTCGTCGCGGAGGTGATCGTGATCGTCCGGGCGGCGATCTCGGGGCTGAGCGATCCCATCGGGATATGGCGCGCACCCGGATAGAGCAGGTCGGCGTGGATTTCGTCACAGAGGATGACCAGATCACGTTCGACCGCGAGATTGCCGAGCGCCATGAGTTCCTCGCGGGTGAAAACCCGTCCGGTCGGGTTGTGCGGGTTGCAGATCATCAGAATCCGCGTCGTCTCATCGACCACACTACGCAAGCCCTCGACATCGAGGACGTACCGGCTGCCATCATCCTTGAGGCGGTTCTCGACCAGCCGCCGCCCCGTCTTCTCCACCGCCCCAAGGAAGGGCGGATAGATCGGTGTCTGGAGGACGATCCCCTCACCCGGCTCGCTGAACGCGAGCGCGGTCGCATACATGCACTGCACGCACTCCGTGACCGGCTGGACCAGATCGGGATCGACCGTCCAACCAAAACGCGACTGCATCCGCTCGACGAAGGCAGCAACGAGCGTATCCTCGCCATCCCGATACGGATAGCCATAATCCTGCTCGTCAACGATGCGTGCGATCGCCGCCTGTACGGGCGGCGCGACGGCAAAATCCATATCGGCGACCCACGCAGGCATCACATCATCCGCATAGTAGTGCCACTTCGCACCGCGACGCGTGCGCAATGCCTGCTCTGAAACCTCGAAGGTCGCCATCAGTGCTCACTCCTTATACAGATACGACGAAGTAGATCGGCAGGTGGCGCAATCATGCACCTAGCCACGCAGCGCGCTTGCAGACTACGGTTGAATAACATCGCCACAAGCGCCTGTCAAGCACCGATCCTCACGCGAAATCGCGTGCCGAGGCCGCGATGTCAGGCATCGTGTCGGTTTCAGCGCCCTTGGCATCACTGCGCTGTGTGGTCGGCTGTTCGGGCAAGTCCGCAGCATTGGCATAGACGACGACCTCGCCCGCCTCGATACTCACAGGATAGGTCTTAACACGCACCTTCGGGTCGACGAGGCAGAGGCCGGTGATGAGGTCAAACTCCCAGAGATGCCACGGGCAGCGGATGATTTCACCCTCGCGCACGAGATCGAGGTTCGCATCCGCTGCGGTCGGCGGCGCATCGGCGACGACGATCCCGCTGACCCGGCCGGTGCAGAGCGGCCCCGCTTTGTGGGGGCAGAGATTGCGGATCGCGTGATAGGTGCCGTGCACATTGAAGACGCCGATCCCCGCGCGCCCGCGAAAGGGCACGATGATTCGCCGTGTGTCCGGCGGAAATTCATCCGCCGGACCAACCACGACGCGTCGAGTATCGTCAATCGGCATGTTCGGCCCCGCCGCTACAGGCCGAGGAGATCGCGCGCGTTGTCGGCAAAGACGCGCTGATGCAATCGCTCGGGCAGCTTCGGGAAGGTCGTCGCGGGGTCATCCCAATCCCAGTGCGGCCAGTCCGAAGAGAAGACGAGCGTTTCCTCGGCGTGCATCGCGTCGAGCATCGTGAAGAACTGATCGGTGTTTTCCGGTTCGAGCATCGGCTGCGAGCCGACCTTGATATGACCCCGGAAATATTCGCTGGGGAGCTTCTTCACCCACGGCGTCTGATCCCTGAGCGATTTCCAGTCGGCATCCATGTGCCACATCAGCCCGACCGCCCAGAACTGGTCAACCTCATCGAACAAGACCTTGAGGCGTGGATACTTCTCGAAGACGCCTTCGGCGATGAAGGAGACCGCGTGCGCCATCGCCATCTGCGGGCGCGCCATGCGCGTTTCGATGTAGTAGGTGGGGTAGCCAACACCCGTGGGCGGCCCGGCCATGCCGGAGCCCTCATTACCGGGATGAATGGCGACCGCAAGTCCGTGCCGCTCGCACGCCTCCCAGATCGGGTGGTAATGGCGGTTGCCATAGGGCATTCGCGTGCCGGTCGGCAGGATGATCGCTTTGACGCGCGGATCGTCCGCATGGCGTTCGATCTCCGCGACGGCGAGGCGCGGATCGCTCGTCGCGACGGTGAGTGCCATCACGAGCCGGTCATCTCTTTCCAGCCAATTCTCGACCGTCCAATCATTGAAGGCACGGCAGAGCGCCGCAGCGAAATCGGGGTCCGGCAAGATGGACGCGCCGTAGACGCTCGCGCCGGTGAGGAGGACCTTGTCGACATTCCACATGTCCAGGTGCTGATCGCGGAGCCGTTCGTAGGTCGTCCCCATCTGGCGGCCATCGTGCATGGCGGCATCGCAATCCTGCGCGAGGTCCCGACGCGCGGCGTCGTTCGCGACATTGAAATAGCCCGAACTGGGGAACTTGATGCCCTGCTCGACCGCCTGCTGACGATAGGCGCGCGACAAATACGGCATCAGTTCATCGAGCTTCTGCACCGTCTGATGCACATCGCAATCGACGAGCGCGATATCCGTGTGCGCCTTACCGGACCAACCGGGTGCCTTGATCGGCCGTGCACCAACTGCCATCGCCATCGGTTCGCACCTTTCCTGATTTCTGGCGTATCTTCCCCGATACGAAACACCACTTCCTGTCATTGTGCGCGCCCCATCCGCCAAACACAAGCCGATACCGAAATGAACTGCCGTGCGTGCAAGCACGTATCAGCGAGTGAATGCATCCGCGCAGGCGGAAACGCGCTATGCTTGATTGTGCGGCACGGGAGTTGCCCGCGCGGAGCGCATTTACGGTCGCAGCGCCGCGACATCGTCACTGCACCGACGGAAAGAGTCCACCTGTGTTCTATGCCTTTGGTCGCTTCGTCTATCGTTACCGCTGGATCATTCTCGCCGTGTGGTCCGTCCTGCTCCTTGTCGCTCTCCCCTTTGTGCCGCGGGTGACAGAGCCATTGCGCGTCGGCGGTTTCGCCGATCCGTCGCTGGAAAGCGCGAAAGCGGCAACCTCGCTCGCGAACGATCTCGGCTACAGCACGAGCAGCGTGATCGTCACCTTCAGCAGTGCCGACCCGAGTCTGCGTGCGACGGACGCCCGCTTCATCGCGCAAACCGACGCCGCCCTCGCCGGCCTCTCCCGCCTGAGCGTGCGCACGACGATCATTTCCCACGCCGCGAACCCGCGTCAGATCTCGCGCGATGGCCTGACCGCCTTCGAGGTCGTCACCCTCGACACCGACAATGAGGCGGCGGCGAAGCTGATGCCAGCGATCACCGCCGCGCTCACACCACCACCGGCTTTGAAGATGCGTATCGGCGGTGGCCCGGCTTTCTACGCCGATGTCGAGACGGTCAGCCAGCACGACCTCGCCCGCGCGGAGGAAGTGGCATTCCCGATCGCCGTGATCGCGCTCCTAATCGTCTTCGGGAGCGTGCTCGCGGCAGGGCTGCCCGTACTCGTCGGCGGCGTCGGTGTGGCGGTGATCCTCGCGGTCATCTATGCGCTCGGTACGCTGATGGAGTTGTCCATCTTCACGGTCAATCTGGCAACCTTGCTCGGCCTCGGCCTCGGGCTGGATTACTCGCTCTTTCTCGCCAGCCGCTTTCGCGAAGAACTCGCCCACGGCTACGATGTGCCGGAGGCGGTAGCACGGACGCTCGCGACGGCGGGCCAGGCCGTCGTCTACAGTGGCCTCACCGTCCTGATTGGCCTCTGCGCGCTCCTGACCTTCCGCATCAACCTGCTCGTCTCGATCGGCATCGGCGGGATCGTCGTCGTCGTCGTTTCCGTTCTCGCTGCGACGACGCTGCTCCCCGTGCTCTTATCGATCGCGGGCACCCGCATCGATGCGCTCTCGGTGTCGAAGCTCTTTGCCCGGTTTCGCAAGCCGTCGCCCGGTCGCACGCCCGTAGGCATCTGGGCGCGCGTGGCGCACCTCGTCATGCGTCACCCCGTCGCCATCTTTGTGCCGACATTGGCACTGCTTCTCGTGCTTGGCGAGCCGTTCCTGCACATCGTCTTCAGCAGCCCGGACGCCTCGATCATGCCGCCCTCCGTGCAGAGCAGGCAAGTCAACGACATCCTCACCACTGAGTTCAACGCGGACGAAACGACACCGGTGCTCGTTGTCGTCAAGACGAAACCGGGCACGACGGCCTTCGATGCCACGAACCTCGCCGCGCTTTCCGAATTCGTCACGAATGTGCAGGCCGATCCTCGCGTCGCGCGGGTGGACAGTATCATCTCCGTTGACTCGCGTCTGACGCTCGCGCAGTATCAGGTCTACTATGCCAACATTGCGGCACTTCAGGACCCCTTTCTGACCCAATTCGTCAAGCAGTATGCGCGCGGCGATACGACGCTTCTCTCGATCATCAGCAAATACCCCGCCAATGCCGATCCAACACGCGCGCTCGTCACCAAGCTGCGGAACAGCCGGATTGGCAACGAGATGACTTTTCAGGTAACGGGGGGCACGGCGGGCGTCATCGATGTCGTGAACGGGTTGTATCATACCTTTCCCATCGCCCTCCTCTTCATCGTCCTGACGACCTATATCGTCTTGCTGCTCTTGTTCCGCTCGATCATCCTGCCCCTCAAGGCGATTGCCATGAATGCGCTCAGTATCATCGCGAGCTACGGAATGCTCGTCTTCGTTTTCCAAGATGGTCATTTCGGTCGCCTGCTCAATTTTCAGGCCCTGCATTTCATCGAGCCGACCTTGCCGATCATCATGTTCTGCACGCTCTTCGGCCTCTCGATGGATTACGAGGTCTTCTTACTGAGCCGGATCAAAGAGGCGTACGATGCGTCGCACGATAACGCGCACAGCGTCGCGATCGGCATCGAACGGAGCGCGCGGATCATCACGAGCGCGGCCCTGATCGTCGTGCTCGTCGCCTCGTCCTTTGTGACGGCGGACATCGTGCTCGTCAAGGCGCTCGGCCTCGGTGTGGCGGTCGCCGTCGCGGTCGATGCGACGGTCGTGCGCGCGCTCCTCGTCCCCGCCACAATGCGGCTCCTGGGTGACTGGAACTGGTACGCGCCGCGCTGGCTCCTGCGCTTCCTGCCCCGTCACGCGCTCGCGCTCGAAGGCGAGTTGCCTGACTCCGATGCATCCCCGCGCGCGAAACGCGAGCGCGAACCCGTCGCGCCGCGATAAGAGACGAAGGAGTACCTCGCTATGCGCCGTTATACCCGCTCAATCCTCCTCACACTTGCACTCGTGGCGCTCCTGAGCGCGTGCGGTGGGGGTGGCAGTTCCGAGGCATTCCCGACCCCAGGGGTGCGCCCGTACACGAGCATCGTCACCGGGAATACGCCCGGCCCCGTGCGCGGCGCAGTCGTCCGCTTCCCGGCAGACGAAGCGCCACACCCGGACATCACTGAATGGTGGTACTACACCGGTCATGTGACGACGAGCGATGGTCAGCGCTACGGTATCGAGTACGTCATCTTCCAGGGGGGCCGCGCGGATTTCCCCATCGGGTACGCCGCGCATTTCGCGGTGATCGATCCCCAAAAGCCCGCCTTCACCTTCGATGAGGACGCGATGATTTCCCGCGATGCCCGCTTCGGCGGTGCCGATGGCTTCCGGCTTCGCGTCAATGACTGGACGATGCGGGGACTCAATGGGGTGGACCAGTTGCACGCCCGCATGAAGAGCGGCGCGTATGCGATAAACATCTCCGCCACTGATGAGAAGGGCCCGGTCCTGCAAGGCGGCGGGCAGTTCAGCTACGGGCCTGGGGGCAGCAGCTACTACTACAGCCGCACGCGGCTGCGACCGTCCGGGTCGATCATCGTTGGCGACACGACCAAACAAATTACCGGGGGAACGCTCTGGTTCGATCATCAGTGGGGCAACTTCCTGCCGTCAAATGGCGGGTGGGACTGGTTCAGCACCCAACTCGATGACCAGAGCGAGATGATGATCTACAACCTCCGTGATGCATCAGGCAAACTTATCCAGACCTTCGGGGAGTATGTGCCGCCCTGCACGCGCGATTGTTCCCCCGCCCGAAACCAATTCCCTCAATCGAACTCTCACCGGACCAGTTCACCCTCACGTCCCTCGGCACATGGACGAGTCCGACCACGGGCATCATCTACCCGAGCACCTGGCATGTGGCGATTGCCGCGAAGGGCAACGTCCCGGCGATGGACCTCACCTACACCCCGGTTGTCCCGAATGCGGAACTGGACACGCGCAAATCGACGAGCGTCATCTATTGGGAAGGCGACACAACGATCACCGGCACGAAAGGCTCCGGCCCCATCACCGGCTCGGGATACGTCGAACTGACCGGCTACGACAAACCGCACTCCTAGGAAGAAGCCACTTGAACCGCAGAGGCGCAGAGGACTCAGAGAGAAGAGATTGAA
Source organism: uncultured Chloroflexia bacterium (assembly GCA_963763655.1). Lineage (GTDB taxonomy): Bacteria > Chloroflexota > Chloroflexia > Thermomicrobiales > JALYUS01 > JALYUS01. Next base: position 21,831 of record CAVXPY010000041.1, on the reverse strand, counting down.
CCACGAAGACACGAAGGACACGAAGAAGAAGGAAGAAAGACAAAGAACAAAATCGTTCTCTTCTTTCCCCTTCGTGTCCTTCGTGTCCTTCGTGGTTCAATTGCGGTAGCATACGGCGACGGTGATCGATGGCTTTGCGAGCGGAGGTGATGTTTGATGGACCTCTCCCGACAATACGTGTTCCACGCGCCGACCCGCGTCGTCTTTGGCAGCGGATCGGTGCAGGCGACCGGGCGTGAGCTCGCTACGCTCGGCGGCAGATCGGCGCTCGTTGTCACCGATGGAGGTGTCGTCAAGGCGGGGCTGCTCGATGCAGTGCGGGCGAGCCTCGCCGCCTCGGACATCGCAGTGACGGTTTTCGATGCGGTCGAGCCGAACCCCAGCATCGGCACCGTGGAGGCGGCGAGCGCCGCGTATCACACAGGCAACTGCAATGCCATCGTCGCGGTCGGTGGTGGCAGTCCGATGGATGTCGCGAAGGCCGTCGGGATCATCGCGACGAACGGTGGGGCGATTGCCGACTACGAGGGCAAGCCCGACGCGATTGGCGTCGATCTGCCCCCCTTTATCTGCGTGCCCACAACCTGTGGCACCGGCTCGGAAGTGACGCCGTTCGCCGTGATTACCGACGAAGCCCGACACTGGAAGATGTCGATCGCCTCGCCACGCGAGGTACCGAAAGTTGCCATCATCGACCCCGACCTCTTCCTGAAGATGCCCGCCGGGCTGATCGCCGCCACCGGGATGGACGCCCTCACGCACGCCATCGAGTCGTACACGAATCAAGACGTCCAGCCCTTCGCCGATGCGTTCGATATCGCGGCGATCCAGCTCATCGGTCGCTATCTGCGACCGGCGGTCGCCAATGGCAATCGCGAGGCGATGGCGTACATGGCAGTGGCTGCGACGATGGCAGGCATGGGTTTCAGCCAGAACCGGCTGGGGATCGTCCATGCGATCTCGCACCCCGTTACCTCATATGTCGGCACGCCGCACGGGGTCGCGAACGCGATCTTGCTGCCGTATGTCATGGAATACAACGCCATCGGTGCAGGCCCACGCATCGCCGCCATCGGTCAGGCGCTGACGGCGTCCACGGGCACCCCACGCGGCGGCCCATCGACCCGCGCGGGCATCGACGCGGTGCGTTCCCTCAGCCGCGATGTTGGCATCCCGGCAACACTCGGTGAGGTTGGCGTCCGTGAAGAGCACGTCGCCAATATCGCAGCGGATGCGATGAAGAGTCGCTTCAATATCGCCATCAACCCACGCCGCGTCACCCTGCAAGAGATCGAACGCGTGATCCGCAATGCCATCAACGGCGTCCACGCGGAGTAGCGACACAAACAAACGTTATGCCCCCCTCTCCATCGCCGCACAAACCTGTTATCAATCGTGACCTCGGGGCGATGGAGAGGGGTTGGGGGCTCCGTACGTGAGGAAACGCCATGATCCACCTCGACATGCTCCGCACCCTCTACGGCTACGATGTATGGGCGAACCACCGCATCCTCGACACTGCCGAAGCCCTGACGCCCGCGCAGATGCAGACGACCGGTGTCGCGAGCTTCGGCACCATTCATGCAACCCTCGTGCATATGATGGCCGCCCAGTCCCTGTGGCTCTCTCGCTGGCAGCACCCTTCCTCCGTGCATGTGCGCGATACCGCGGACTACCCGGACCTTGCCGCGATTCGCGCTCGATGGCGAGAAATCGAAGAGGAAACGCAGGCATTCATTGCCAAGCTCGGTTCAGACGAAGAACATGATCCCGCGCGTATGGTGACCTATGCGAATATGCGGGGGCAGACGTGGTCGAAACCGCTCTGGCAACTGATGCTCCAGCACGTGAACCACGCCATGCAGCACCGCAGCGAGATCGCGGCGATGCTCACGCAGTTCGGACATTCTCCCGGCTTGCTCGACTTCGTGATCTATCTCGACGCACCGCAGGAGTAGGCTGATAGGCGCATGATTCGCGCTATCCGTTCCCTGACCTCACCTCTGTATCGCCCGACGGTGCGATGGGTTCGGTTGAATGCGCCGGGCGGTACTCACCAAATGCTTCTTGATATTCCGCGCGCACCTCGGCATCGACGAGATGGACATAGACCTGCGTCGTTGCGAGGTTGGCATGTCCCAGGACGCGCTGCACGACGGGCGCGGGCACTTTTCCCTCGACCAATTGAGTGGCGAGACCGTGGCGAAACGAGTGCGGTGTGATGTGTGCCTCGACGCCTGCCTGGCGCGCCACTTCGTTGACGATCCGCTCGACAGTGCGCGGCGTGATCCGGTTCCCCGGCTTTCCTGGTTGGTCACGCCCACTGAAGGCGGGCAAGGTGGCGAGCGATACCGGCTGGCTCCCATCGAGGCGAGCGGTCCAGTAGCGGCGGAGCCCCTGCGCGGTCTCAGTATCGAAGTAGACGCGGCGGCTCTTGCCCCCTTTGCCACGGAAGACGAAGGCCGTACCATCTTCGAGGTCAATGTCGCCACGCCGCATCGCGCAGCACTCGGAGACGCGCGTCCCGGTGCGATAGAGGAAACGAATGAGCGCCGCGACCTTCAGTCGCCGCAACTCTGCTTCCGGCTTCTCCCCTTTTGGCTGCTGACCGAGAAAGGCGAGGATGCGATCGAGATCGCGCGTGCGCACATCGGGCGGTGGCGCGCTGAACCCGGATTGCTGCGCTGCGAGTTGCAGTCCCATCTTCTCCAGCGAGAGATGCGGGTGAAAATCATTCGCGACGAGGTGCTTGTAGAATTTGCGGACCGCCGCGCAGTACGTATACGCAGTCCGCGTCGCGCCCACATCTTCGCGCGTCTGGCGCTCGCGTGGCAGGAGCCAGGCGACAAAATCGACAACTTGCTGCGTCGTCAGTTGAGAGACTGCCGCATTCTCCGCATCCAGACCTTCTGCGGCGAGGAAGGCGACGAATTTCCGGAGGCCATAGCGATAGGTCGTCACGGTACGCGGACTCTTCCGCATCGTCAGCAGGAAATCGTCAATTGCCGAAGCAATCGTCATCTCCGGCGCGTCGATGGGTGCGGCTTCAGCCATGCGACTGCGCATACTCGGCGAGCGCCGCGATGAGCCGTGGTCGCAAGGCGCGGAGGGCGACCGCACGGTGGCTGATCGCATTTTTTTCGCAGTCCGGGATTTCCGCCAGCGTACGTGCATGACCGTTCGCGATGAACACCGGATCGTAGCCGAACCCGTACGTCCCGCGCGCTGCCGACGCGATCCCGCCTTCCACGCGCCCTTCCGCGTCAATCGTCGTGCCGTCTGGCAACGACAATGCAAGCACGGAGACGAAACGGGCGGTTCGTGCTGCGGTCGGAACATCACGCAGCGCATCAAGGAGCAAGCGCCAGCGATCGACATCCGTCAGTCCCGGCCCACCGTAACGCGCTGAGTACACACCGGGTGCACCGCCGAGCGCATCGACAATGAGGCCCGAATCGTCCGCGATAGCCGGGGCCTGCGTCACCGTTCGCACAAATTCCGCCTTCGCGCGGGCATTTTCCGCGAATGTGTCGCCTGTTTCGGGCGGAAACTCCGTCACACCGGCATCGCGCGCCGCGACCAACTGCACCGGGAGGTCACCAAGGAGAGCGGCGAACTCCCGCAGCTTGCCCTCATTATTGGTCGCGAGAATCACGGTTATCGGCATCACCATTCCTCCGTACGTACACCTAGTATGGCACACGATCATGCCGACGGCAACCGCCAGCGAAGTGATAAACTGCGGAGAGCACATGTGTACGCCGTCAAAGAAAAGGAAAGCCACGCTTGGACAACCGCTACATCGCCGCCGTGTTCCGGGAATTGGCCGACCTGCTCGATCTGGCAGGCGAAGATCGCTTTCGTGTCTCCGCGTACCGCCGCGCGAGCGACACGATCCGCCACGAATCACGACCCCTCGCGGATTTCCGGTCGCTCCACGCGCTGCAAACCCTCCCCGGCATCGGGCCCGCCATTGCAGCGGAGATTCAGGAGTTATTGACGACCGGCAGGCTCACGCGGCTCGATGCGCTGCGTCTGGAAATGCCTGCGGTGATGATGGCGCTCATGCGTGTGCCGGGTATCGGCCCGAAGACGGCGGCCCAACTGCACGCCCGCCTCAACCTCCCCGACCTGCGCGCCTATGCGGACGCTTTCGCCAATGGCGCGCTGCGCAACATCAAGGGGATCGGCGTACGCCGGGAAGCGGAAATCATCAGCGGCCTGCGCGCGCGCATCGCCAACGAGGGTCGTATCCTCCTCGGCACCGGTGCCGCCATCGCCACTCAGATGATCGCCGATTTCCGCACACACCTGCCGGACGTCCCCATCACGCCGATTGGCAGCCTTCGCCGCTGGGCACCGACACTGGGCGATGTCGACCTCCTCGCCGCGACCGATGACCCGGAAACTGCACTCGATACCTTCGCGGCGCTGCCGGATGTCCTGAAGGTCGTTCGGCGCGATCCGGACAGTGTGCGCGTTCATTTGATCGACGGTGCGTACGCGGAACTGATTACGCGCCCTGCCGCGACCGCCGGTGGCGCCCTCCTCTGGCTGACGGGCGACAAGAGCACGGACGATCGCACGGGTTTTCGCGATGCGCTGGCAGAATACGCCGCCACGCGCGGGTTCCTCCTTGACAGCGCGGGGCTGCATCGCGACGGGCAACTCGTGGCGGGCGATGAGCAGGCGGCATTTGCCGTGCTCAGGCTCCCCTTCATCCCGCCGGAACTGCGCGAAGGCGCGGACGCGCTCGCCCGCATCCAGGCGACCGGCATCCCCCGGCTGGTCGAACTGACCGACATCAAAGGCGATCTCCACACCCACTCGGAGTGGAGCGACGGGAGCGGGACCATCGCAGAGATGGCCGCCGCGGCCGCCGCGCGCGGTTACGCGTACTACGGCGTCAGCGATCATTCCTATTCCCTGCGTATCGCCAATGGCCTCGATGCGGCGCGGTTGCGCGCGCAAGCGACGGAGGTGCGCGCCGTATCGGCGAATATCACCCTCCTGCGCGCGTGCGAAATCGAAGTGCATAGCGACGGGCATCTCGACCTGGACGATGCCACGCTCGCCACACTCGATTACGCGATCGCGTCGGTGCATAGCGGTCAGCGCGGGGATCGGGCGGTCGTCACGCAGCGTACTCTCGCCGCGATTGCCAACCCGTATATCGACATTATCGCGCATCCGACGGGCCGGATGCCGCTCCATCGCGAGCCGATGGACCTCGATTTCGACGCGGTCTTTGCCGCAGCGGTGCGCACGGAAACGTCGCTCGAAATCAATGCGGACTACCACCGCCTCGACTTCGACGCGCCAATCGCGCAGCGCGCAGCGGAAGCGGGCGTCATCATCACGATCAATAGCGACGCGCACAGCGCGCAAGGACTCTCGAACATGATCTTCGGCGTCATGACTGCGCGGCGCGCCTGGCTACGGCCCGCGCAAGTCCTCAATTGTTGGGAGGCGAGCGACATTCTCGCTCGCCGTGCGCGACGCATCGCGACAACCGCGCGCCACTATCATTCATGCCATGACCGAAGTCGTGAAACAGGCCCCGAAGAAGAAGGAGGTGTCTGATGCAGATTGGGTTGACGCTGCCGAACCGTGGCGTCCTGTTCGGTGCGACGACGGCGGCGGAGATGCTTGACCTCGCGGAGATCGCCGATCAGTCGGGCGCGTTCCAGTCGGTCTGGGTGGGCGATAGCCTGTTCGGCAAGCCGCGCATGGAGTCCATCACGCTCCTCGCCGGTGTCGCCGCGCGCACGAAGCACGTGCGCCTCGGCGCCGGCGTGCATGGCGAGTTTCACGCTGCGTGATCCCGTCCTGCTCGCCTATCAATGGGCGAGTCTCGATCTCCTCGCCGAGGGGCGGACGGTGATGGTCGGCTGCACGGGCATCGTCCCGCAGGCGGGAGGCGAACGTCGAGGCGGCCACGTACCATGTGGACAACAAGGCGCGCGTCGAGCGGCTGACCGAATGGATCACGATCCTCAAGCGCCTGTGGACCGAAGACAACGTGACGCATGAGGGGAAACATTACCAGTTCGCGAACGTCACCGTCGAGCCGAAACCCGCCGCCAAACCCCGCCCGCCGATCTGGATCGCGAACAACGCGCACGGGGACCGCGCGGTGATCGAGCGGACGCACCGGCGCGTCGCCCGCCACGCCGATGGCTGGCAGACCTCGCTCTCCGATCCGTCCGAACTGGACTGGCGATTGGCCGATATCCGCGCGAAAGCACAGGAGCATGGGCCGCAACCCGGACGAATTGGAGACGCACCTCTACCACAACATCAACATCAATGAGGATCAAGAGGCGGCTATTGCGGAATCGAAGCGCTTCCTCGACCTCTATTACACCGAGGACTACGCGCGCGCGTTCCTCGAGAGTTGGGTCGCCACCGGGTCGCCCGCACAGTGCGTCGAGCACTTGAAGGTCTTCGAGCGGTTGGGCTTCGATGAGGTGACGTTGCGCATCACTGGTTGGGATCAGCGGGGCCAACTGACGCGCGTCATCAACGAAGTGTTGCCGCAATTTACCTGAAGAAGGCGCACGACTCGCCCCACTAATCCGCGCTGAACGGTTCGTAGGCGCGCTCCGGCATGAACACGACCACATCGGTCCGCACCGCCTCCGCGCCGACGAGTGCGCGTGCCGCCGCCGCGAGCCCTTCGTCGGCATCGACTCTCATGCGTGGCAGGAGTTTCTTCCACTGCCCATCCGACTCCTGGCAATGGAGGTAGAGAAGGTCGTCGCCGGGATAGGCTTTGCAGAGTTCATAGAGTTGATGCGAGAGGTGATCGTCCGTAGTGGGCGGCAACCAGATCTGGATGCGGCGCTCCTCACGCGGCAGCGCGATCTCCGGTTCCGCGTCTGCACAGATACGGACAGCCTCAACGATCAGTTGCAATTGCTCGCCCCGGAAATCGATCCGCGCATCCACTTCGATGACGGCATCGGCGATCAGATTTTCCCGGCAACGCTCGTACGCCTCGGAAAAGGCGATCAGGTCGAGGTTGACGCCATCGACCCCTTCGAGCGTCGCGCGGAGCATCATCGTGCCCTTTTTCGTGAGCATGGCGCGCGGCTCGATCAGAAGACCGATGACCGTGACGCGCTGGCCCGCCATCGCTTCATCGACGGTGCCGAGATTGACGATCTGCTTGCCGCGCACGCGCGCGGTCACCGCCGTCAGCGGGTGCTCCGAGAGATAGATACCGAGCAGTTCCTTCTCGTAGCCGAGTTGCTCCTTGAGCGGCCAGTCGGGCACATTGGGGAGCGGCACATCGAGGAGATCGGTCGTGCCGGGGATGGCCGCGCCAAAGAGGCCGAACTGCCCCGCCGCCGCCGCCTTGCGCGCCGACTGCGCGGCAGCCATCGCACTGTCGAGCGCGAGCGACAAGTTGCTGGCGGTTGCCGAGATCGCGCATCGCGCCGACCTTGATGAGGCATTCGACCGCCCGCTTGTTCAGTTGGCCGCTGACGCCGCTACAGAACTGCGCGAGACCGGCGAACCGCGTCTCGGCCTGCGCTGCCCGGCCCGCAACGATCGCATCGACGACGCCGATGCCGACATTCTTGATCGCGCTGAGTCCAATGCGCACCGCCCGCTCCGGTTCGCCGCCATCGCGCCCCGGCCCCACGACCTCGACACTGAAATCACGCTCGCTGCGGTTGACATCGGGCGGCAGCACCTGAATCTTCATGCGGCGGCATTCCGCGATCAACTGCACGACGCGCGCGGTGTCGCCCTGCTCGCTCGTGAGGATCGCCGCGAGGAACTCCGCCGGGTAATGCGCCTTGAGCCACGCGCACCAGTAGCCGACCAGCCCGTAGCAGGTCGAGTGCGCCTTGTTGAAGCCGTAGCCGGAGAACTTTTCCAACTCCTCGAAGAGGGGGGTCGCCACCTTCGCGGGGACGCCCTTCTTCGCGCACCCCTGCACGAAACGGTCGCGGTGCTTCGCCATCTCGGCGGGCAACTTCTTGCCCATCGCTTTTCGGAGGCTGTCCGCCTCCGCCAGCGAGTAGTCCGCGAGGACGCGCGCGATCTGCATCACCTGTTCCTGGAAGAGCGCGAAGCCGTACGTCTCACGCAGCACCGGTTCGAGGTCCGGGTGCGCGTAGGTGACCTCCTCGCGCCCCTCCTTGCGGGCGGCGACGCGCGGTGCGTGCTCCATCGGGCCGGGCCGGGCGAGCGCGCCCACGGCGACGAGTTCGGCGAAGTTGCGCGGCTTGACGAGGGCGCAGATGCGCTGCCCGGTCGGTTGATCGAGTTGGAAGACGCCCATCGTCTCGCCGCGCATCAGCGGGGCGTAGGCCGCCGGGTCTTCGAGGTCGAGGGCGTCGAGATCGACCGTGATCCCCCGCCGCTTAAGGAGTTGGAGCGCCTTCGTGAGGACGGTGAGCGTCTTCAGGCCGAGGAAGTCCATCTTGAGTAAGCCAAGCTCCTCCAGCCAGCCCATCGGATACTGCGTGGTGATCCCGGCGTTGTCGCCCGTGCCGGTGCGCTGCAAGGGCACATGCTGCACGAGCGGATCGCGTGAGATGACGATGCCCGCCGCGTGGGTCGAGGCGTGCCGCGAGACGCCCTCGAACTTCTGCGCGGTATCGAGAAGGCGGCGGACATTGGCGTCGCGCTCCTGGAGCGCCTTCAGGTCCGGCACCTGTTCGAGCGCCATCGCAATCGAGACGGGGTGCGCGGGCACCTGGGGGATGAGCTTCGCGACCTGATCGACGTCGCCGTACGGCATACCGAGCGCCCGCCCGACATCACGCACGGCGGCGCGCGCCGCCAGTGTCCCGAAGGTGATGATCTGCGAGACCTGCTCCGCGCCGTACTTCTCGGTCACGTACTTGATGATGAGGTCCCGGCCATCGTCCGCGAAGTCGATGTCGATGTCGGGCATCGAGATACGCGAGGGGTTGAGGAAGCGCTCAAAAAGGAGTCCGTGCGCCAGCGGATCGACCGTCGTGATGTCGAGGCTGTAGGCGACGATACTGCCTGCCGCGCTCCCGCGGCCCGGTCCGACGAGAACATTGTGCTCCTTGGCGTAGCGCACGAAATCCCAAACGACGAGGAAGTACGTCGGGAAGCCCATGTCATTGATGACGCCAATCTCATAGGCGAGCCGTTCCGCCACGTCGCCCGTAATGTGCCCGTACTTGCGGAGCGCCCCCTCGCGGCAGAGATGTTCGAGGTAAGTCGCGGGGGTGAAGCCCTCGGGGACGGCGAAATGCGGCATGAGAAAGCCGGGATTTGCCAGTTGCAGGTCGCACTGCTCGACGACGCGCATCGTGTTCGCGACGGCCATCGGGATCTCCCCGAAACCGTTCGAGCATCTCGTCGCCGCTCTTCATGTAAATCTGATCGGTTTTGCTGGCGAAGCGGTTGGGGTCATCAATCGTCGCGCCGGTCTGGATACAGAGGAGGATATCGTGCGCCGGATGATCCTCCCGCCGCACGAAGTGGACATCGTTCGTGGCGACGAGCGGGAGCCCCGTCCGCTTGCTTTCCTCGATCAGAAAAGTCGTCATCTTCCGCTGCTCGGTCATGCCGTGGTCCATCACCTCAAGAAAGAAGTGATCGCGACCGAACCACTGCGTCATGTCATCGATCAGTTGCCGCGCCGCGTCGTCGCGCTCATGGAGAATATGCGCGGCGACATGCGAGGAGAGGCAACCGGAGAGGCAGGTGATGCCCTCTGCCTTCTTCGAGAGCAAGTCATAGTCGATGCGTGGCTTGTAGTAGAACCCTTCGAGGCTGGCGCGGCTCGCCAGTTCAAGGAGATTCCGGTAGCCCGTCTCGTTGCGGGCCAGGAGTGTCAGGTGGTGGATCGGCGATTTCTTCCGCTCATGCCGGCCTTCCGGCGCGACGTATGCCTCCAACCCGACGATCGTGCGGACACCGTGCTTCTTGCCCGCCTTGATCCAGTCCATCGCACCGTACATCACCCCGTGATCGGTGAGCGCCGCAGCGGTCATGCCGAGTTCCTGCATCCGCCCCATGTAGTCGTTGATCTTGCCAAGCCCATCGAGGAGCGAGAACTCCGAGTGCAGGTGAAGATGCGCGAAATCCACCGTCTGCCGCGTCTCAACCACCATCCACGTCCCCCTCGAGCCTTGAAGATGAACCGATCGCTCACGACGGTGCCAGCGTGCGAAAACGAGAGTACCCAATCACCCTGTACGTTCGGCCCATTCTCGCACGTACGTACTGTCCATACAAGCCCTACGGCTCGTGCGTTCCGGCAATCCGCGCATATTCCTCCACCAGGAGCGCGAGAATCCGCCGGAGGGTCGCGCGCGAGCTATCCGGCAACCGCTGATCGTCGAGCAGGGCGGAGAGCCGCGCGAGGGACGTTTCGCCGGTCAGGAGATGTGAGGGATCGACGGGTAAGAACCCGGCGGCCATGCGGAGGTCGTCGGCATCGCGACCCGCCGCATCGAGCCCAAGCGCCCCGACGAACTGCTCGACGACGGTGCGCGAGGGATCGCCCCGCCCGCCCGATTCCAGGCGACTGATGTACGAGTGATTCAACCCCGCGCGCTGCGCCAGTTGGTTCTGCGAGAGCCGCTGCGCCGTGCGGAGCCGCGTGAGCGTCTGACCGAACCGGACCGCCGCGTCGTTGACCTCATGCTGCGCCATAGGAAAGCCTCCCGTTTCAATCATTTTCGGAACAAGTGTACGCCCCCCGTGCCGTCGAGTCAATGCAGTGACAACTCGACACATGCTTGTCTCTCAGTCATTGCCAGCTGGGCACATCTGTGTCTGTCAGTAAATTCGCTGAAATGCGGAGACCTCACCCCCGGCCCCTCTCCATCTAGTGGAGAGGGGTGCCTCGCTGCATGTGCCGCGGCGTTCCCGATATATCCTGACTCTCGCGAAGGTCGCTCCCCTCTCCACGAAGATGGAGAGGGGGTTGGGGGGTGAGGTTTCCCCTACGCCACGCCCAATCGCCGTGCTTGCGTTCATAGGGGGTGCATGGTAGAATCTCCTGCGGCATGAAGATGCCGACGTAGCTCAGCGGCAGAGCAGCTGTTTCGTAAACAGCAGGTCATCGGTTCAAATCCGATCGTCGGCTCCAGTTGCGCCGAAGTGGCGGAATCGGCAGACGCGCTACGTTCAGGGCGTAGTGCCCGTAGGGGCGTGAGGGTTCAAATCCCTCCTTCGGCACCACTCGTTTCTCCCTGAAGCTGCACCCGCCTGACGTGGTGTGGCGCATTGACAAGGCAATACGGGGTGTTGGGCAGGATGGCCGCTGGAGCGACCGCTCTAGAGGAAAGTCCGAGCAGCACAGAGCAGGGTGCCCGGTGAAAGCCGGGGCGGTATCCCTTTTGGGGAGGCCGACAGTCCCACACGATGACTCTTTCGGGTCACAACGGTGGGCGTGCGGGCAACCGCGCGAGAGCAACAGAAACGTGCCGGTAGCTTCGGCGGGCCGGATGAAACGGGCAATCCTCCCTGCTGCAATCTCCGATCCGGTCGTACGCAACTGGCAACGGTTGCTGACGGTGACTCGCCGAGACCGAAAGTCGAGAGCAGCCGCGAAAGCGATGACGCGGCCCGTCCTGATTCCTTGGGGCGGAGAGAGATGGCCATCAGCGCGCGCAAGCGCGTGAACAGAACTCGGCTTACGCGCCTGACACCCCTGATGCGCACTGTGGTGCCTCTAGCTCAATCGGCAGAGCGCCGGCCTGTGGAGCCGGATGTTACGGGTTCGAGCCCCGTGAGGCACCCCATTTCTTTTCCTCATCATGCGCGCTCGTAGCTCAATTGGATAGAGCGTCTGACTTCGGATCAGAAGGTTGGGGGTTCAAGTCCCTCCGGGCGTACCATTACCCTGTAAGGAAAAATAGACCAACACATCCGAGAGTGAGAGGAGTTCTCCTGTCAATCAATCGGCAGTAGTGCTACTCAGCGCGCCAATTCAGCGAAAAGCGGAAGACATGCGGAAGTCCTTTGGCACTGAGATTGCGTCACTGGAATCGTCTTACCTTGGGAACAGCGCACACAATGGAGGCCAGCCGATGCCGGAGAAGCAGCAATCAGACAACGCCGACACCGCCCCAACGAAAAGCGGGACGCAGGAGCCCGAAGGGAATAGCCCCCAGGATAAAAAGGAAGGCGTAAAATCGGGAGACTCGACGGGCATCGATCCTCAGGACCCCATTGATCCGAAGAGCCCGAAGCTCGTGACTCCCTGATCGTGTATGAATCCCTTCGCCGCTGCTTTCGGGTGGCGGCCGTATTTTGCCTGTACTTCGTGCTGATCCATTCCGCACTTGCCTCGTACATCGCTATCGCATTCTTTTCATCCCACAACAACATGCGCAAGGGTCACCGACCGTAGGAGCAACAGATCACCTCCGACGCTGGCACGTGCCGTGCATGGTCAGCCCCGTGAGAGTGACGGAGTGAGTTCCTGCTCATTCCCTTGTGGAGAGAAGGTCAACCACGAAGGAGGGACCGTGTGAACAGGTTGCGGACGCTGAGCGCGATGGAAACATCAGGTATGACAGTGCAGCGGGTGCTCAAGCGTCGCCAGTTCCTCGCGCTGGCAGGCGGCATCGCAGGGAGCGCGATCCTCGCGGCATGTGGTGGCAGTTCGGCAACGGATACGCCGCGCGCAGCCGCGACGACTGCAAGCACTGCCGCAACGAGCGCAGCGCCGACAGTCAACGCGGCGGTCACGCAAGTGAGTAGCGCGGCCTCCGGTGTCGCACCAACGGTTGCGAGTGCCGCAACCGCAATTGCGCCGACGGTCAATGCCGCCGCAACGACCGTAATCGGAGCAGCGACAAGTGCAGCACCTACCGTCAATGCCGCAGCAACGAGCGTGGCCCCCACAGTGAATGCCGCAGCGACCACCGTTACGACGAGCGGATCGGCACCTGCGGGAACGACGACCGCGGCGGGTTCAGTGACGGCGGGGGCTGGCGGGCAGACGCTCGTCATCGAAGCAGTCGAGTACGGCTTCAAGACGCTCGGCAGCATTCCCGCAGGGGTAACGACGGTCCAACTGAAGAATCTTGGTAAGGAAAACCATGAAGCGAGCTTCGTCCGCCTGAACGATGGCGTGACGCTTGAGCAATTCCTGGCCGCGATTCAGCAGTCCGGAGCCGGAGAGCCGCCGCCGATCTTCACCTATGAGGGTGGCCCCGCAGAGATCGTGTCGGGCAAGACAAGTGAGGTAACCCTCGCTTTCCAGCCAGGCCAGTACGTCCTCCTCTGTTTCGTGGCCGCACCGGACGGCCAACCGCATGTTGCGAAAGGGATGCTCCTTCCTGTCAAGGTGAATGCGGCCTCCGGCCCGGTGGGTGCCCTTCCGGCGGGGAAGGGAGCGATCACGCTCGGCGCCGCCAGTGGCTTGGAGCTTCCCGCAACGATAACGGTGGGCAAGAGTCAGTACCGTGTCACGAACCAGGGAAGCGGCCCGCGCGCATTCTTCATTGGCGGCATCCCGGCGGACAAGACCATCGATGATGTCAATGCGGAACTGGCGAAGCCCGATGCGCCGCCACCACCGTGGTTCACCGCGAACGGTGGTATGGACGGATTGAAGCCAAACGGGACCGGAGTTGTCACGTTTGATCTCATGCCGGGTAAGTATGTCGCGCTGGATATTCCGTTCGGAAACGAAAAGCCATCCGCCAAGGTGTTCACGGCTGGCTGAGGGCTCCAGAGATGAGAATGGATGTCCCATCCGGGCATTCGGCCTCTTCCTCCTCGCGTGGTTCGCGTGTGAGGGCAGAGTATTGCACCGCCCGATTCGTGCGCACCGCCAGTCCATAGTGCGCTCCCTCTTCGGGGTGATCCGGCGCGCTTGCAGAGCAGTAGCTCGCACTCGTTGCTCATCGCTCATCTCTCATTAATCATCGCTCACTTGTAGTAGCCGGTCACATCGAGGATGTAGTCACACGCCGACAGGTTGAAGATAGTCAGCGATCCATGTCCGCTCACACTCGTCAGCCCACTGACAAACGAGTTCGCGACTGCTCCTGTGACCGTGGCCGGTCCGAAGTTGATGTTCGAGACCGTCGGTTGCGTGCCGCCCGGCCAGACCGTCAGGAACGACCCCAGCGGGATGCCTGCCGCACCTACCACCGTGAGATTGCCCACAATCGCCGTCGCAGCATCCGGGATCTGCAGGGCCGCATTGCCGCTCTGGCCATTGCGTCCCGTCATGGTGAAGGTGTGGGTCGTGTTGGCTGCGGCCGGACCCTGGAGTCCACCGAGTTTGCTGCGGGTATCGACGAAGCGTTCAGGCGTGGGCAGGATCGTCAGGACAGGCCCGGACGGCCCCCCACCCGTGCTGGCAGTGCTGGCAATAGTTATCGCGTTAGCGGCCTCGGTGATCGTCACATTGGGTCCGGCAACGAGGCTGACCGCGCCGGTCGCGCTGCCGCCGGTTGCGGCGATGCTCGTCACTCCGGTGGGAGGAGGGGGGGAGTGGTGGCGGGACTACTGAGGTTGACCCAGGTACCGGGCGTGCCATCCGCCGTGCAGTAGAAGAGTGCGCCCGCACTGTCAACGAAGAGCTCGCCTACCTGATGGGTGCCGGTGGTAGGGTTGCCGGTGCCTTGGGCGACCGGGACGAGGCGGAGCGGCGCGCGCACTCCCTGGAAGACTCCGCCGAGTCCGGTCGCGGTGGTCGCCAGCCCGAAGATGCCGACGGGCTGCGGTCCAAAATCATTGGGTTTCTGGCCCACGACGCCGAGGACACCCGTCCCGCTCCGTGAGCTTCCATTGACACCAAACCCGTCTGGGGCCTCACAATTCCCGCTCACCCCGATGCCGCCCGACGATGATCGGGCAATGCCAACGACACCGGCACCGCTGCTGTTGGAGGTATCCCCAAAGAGACCCGCGAAGGTGGCACCGGTCCCTTGCACTCCATAGGAACTGCCTGTTGCCACGAGGCCAGTGCCGTTTGCCGAGGCATCGCTGTGAAGGACGAGGGCGTTCGCGCTGTTTATTGCCGTATTCGTGATCGAGGTAGCATTCGCGGTGCTGTTTGGTCCGCCCAGGAGGACATCCTGCGCGTCATGGGCCGCCACGGGCTGCACCGCCTGCCGGGTCGCAAGCGTTGCCACCAGGGCTGCGGCCCCGGCGATCAGCCCGCGTCGCTTAACGCGCGTATCCTTGTCGCTCTCGATGGTCGTCACGCTGTCTGACATGTGATCCCCTTTCGACAGTCCGATCGACAACGTCTCGTCCGCTTCACGCAGCGAAAGAAACACGCGCGGGGCGTAATGCGCGAGGAGACAATGCGCATCGGTCTGATTCCGGTAATTCTTGCCGACCGCCCTCGTTAGTCACGACGAAAGTCACCGCAGGGAACCACTCTTGCATGCGGCTCCTGAAGGAGCACCGAAATTCCCATCGTCATCCTGAAAATCCCCTGATCGAGGCGATACTGAGGGTTATACTGGGTTGGCAAGCGATGCGTGGTGCAAGCAAACGACATCCCACCCCCCGCATCGCGTGGCCTTCCTACCGGCGATGTGAGAGGCGATGGCGATGCGCGTCACCTATGTCGCCCTCCTTCGCGGCATCAATGTCGGGGGCAAGAACAAGATCCCCATGAGCGATCTACGGAGTCTGTATGTCGAGGCTGGATGCGGGGATGTGCAGACCTATATTCAGAGCGGCAATGTCGTCTTCAAGGCAGCGCATCGTCCGGGCATCGCTTCTGGTCTGATCACCGCACGGATAGCCGAACACTCGGCTATCGTGTGGCGGTCGTAATGCGCACGGCCGCCCAAATCGGTGCGGTCTGCGCACAATCCCTTCATCGCGGCAGGGGTAGCCGAAGAGGCCCTGCACGTTCTCTTTCTGGATGACCGCCCGACGCAGACGAATCGCCAGTCTCGACGCCGACCGATCGCCACCGGACGCATTTGCCGTGCGTGGCCCGGAGATCTATCTCCGTCTTCCGAATGGCGCGGGGCGAACGAGGCTGACCAACGCCTATTTCGACGCGATGCTCGCCACGATGAGCACTGGGCGAAACTGGCGCACCGTGACGACGCTCTTCGCGATGATGAATGCGTGACACCCGAGGGCGTATCCGGGGAAAACCGCAAAGGACGCAAAGAGGGAAAAGACTCCTATTCTTCTCTCTTCTTTGCGCTCTTTGTGTCCTTTGCGCCTTTGCGGTTTTCCCCGGTTTCGCCTCGCAGTCGGTTTCGGGCAATCGCACACGTTGACGCGCGCTGGTTCGTCGCGTATCGTAGCCGCTAGAAGACTACGATCCAAAAGATGACGGTGGAGAAATGCCCGGTAGCTGATGCCTGGCGATTCGCGTGAACCGAAGGAGCCCGCGCGTATGGCGACGATCTCGCTCGACAAGCGATCCGACACGCTGCCGCAAAAGAGTCTTCAGTCAACGACTGCTGGGGCGCGACTGGAAGCTCGCGTGGCTCTTTCTCTTCCGCATCACGGTCGTGATGGTCGGGTTGATCGCCTACCCCTTCGTCTCGGCGATCATCCTCAGTCTTACAACACAAGGTCGTCGGCGGCCCGGCGACGTGGGTCGGGCTGCAGAACTACCCTGACCTGCTCTTTGGCAAGCAATACGGCGATCTTCCGCCGCTCCGTGCTGGTCTCCGTTCCTCTATACGGCCGTCGCGGTCTGCGTCAAGATCGTCCTCGGCATGTGCATGGCGCTGCTGCTGAACGAGAAGTTTCGCGGGCGCACGTTCATGCGCGCGATCCTCTTCCTCCCCTGGGCGATGCCGACGCTGATCACCGCGCTGACCTGGCGCTGGATCTACGACGGCACGCCGAACGGCCTCCTCAACCTCATTCGCATCGATTATTTCCAGCAGGACACGCTGACGCAGTTCCTCGCCAACCCGCGTCTCGCGCTCTGGTCGCGTGATCGCCGTCGTCGTCTGGCAGGGCACGCCGTTCTACACGATGATGTTCCTTGCCGGGATGCAGGCGATCCCGAGCGAGCAGTACGAGGCGGCGGCGATGGACGGGGCGAACGTCTTCCAGCGCTTCTTCTCGATCACCCTGCCGAGCCTCATGCCCGTCATCATCATCACCACCCTGCTCTCGACGATCTGGACGGCGAACAGCATCAACTTCATCTACATCCTCACCAAGCGGTGGTCCGGCCAACGCGACGATGACCTTCCCGATGCTCGCCTACGAGATCGGCATTGACGGCGCGCGCCAGTTGGGCACGGCGGCCGCGGTCTCGGTGATGTTCTTCCCGCTCTTCATCGTGGCGATCTTCTTCCTGACGAAACGGATGCTCTCAGCCGAAGCGCGCGCATAGCGCCCGCTTCATAAGGACGATAGATGAACCACCAAGACACCAAGGACACCGGACACCAAGAGAAATACGCTATCTCTCATGTCTCCGTGTACTGGTGTCTTGGTGGTTGAAACCCGCTCTTGAGTGTCTGGGAGGACGATGTGACGACTGCGACTCGCATTCGCACGCGCAGAGCGCCGGGCGAGGACCGGATTCGCACGTATACCGTGCGCACGGTGGTACTGGTCTTCGGGCTCGGCATTCTTCACGATCTGGACGCTCTTTCCCTTCTTCTGGATCGTCGAGACCTCGATCAAGCCGAATCAAGGACCTCTACCAGGAAGCGACGCTCTTGCCGAAGCACCTCACCGGCGTGCATTTCAGCGAGGTGATGCACAAGACGAAGTTCCTCACCTACTTCAAGAACAGCCTGTTCGTCTCCATCGGCACGACGGTGATCGCGATGGTCATCGGCGTGCTCTCGGCATACGCGATGACCCGGCTCACCTTTCGGGGGCGGACGATCATGGCGCGCGCGATCATCGTCACCTACCTCGTGCCGGGGCGCTGCTCTTCATCCCGATCTTCTCAGATCGCCCGGCAACTGCACCTCACGAACAAGGCGTCGGGGCTGATCGTCGTCTACCTGATCTGCACGGTGCCCTTCTGCACCTGGCTGGCGATCTCCTACTTCAACACGATCCCGGCGGAACTCGAAGACGCGGCGCTCGTGGATGGCGCGACCCGCTTGCAGTCGCTCGTGCGCATCATCATCCCGCTCGCGCTCCCCGCGCTCGCGGTGATCGCTCTCTTCGCCTTCACGAATTCGTGGAATGAGTTCCTCTTCGCGCTCCTGCTCATCGGCCGCGATTCGGAGAAGACGATTCCCGGCGGGTCTCGCGGGCCTGATCAATGGCGACGTGTTCCAGTGGGGGGCACTGATGGCGATGTCGCTGATCGTCGTCGTTCCCGCCGATCCTCATCTATATCGTCGCGCAGAAATGGGTCGTCTCGCGGTCTCTCCGGTGGCGCGGTTAAGGGATAAGCGACGCGCGAGTTCTCGTCTGGAATGCGAGTTATGGTGCAGCGAGCGGAATGTATGTGGACGGACAAGGCGATGACTCAATCGGTTCGAGCACACTGCGCGTCGTCGAGTCGCCGTGCGCTGCATGCGCGGTGCCGCTGCGCGTACTCGCGGCGACCGCGGCGATCGGCGCGGTCCTCGCGGCGTGCGGCGGATCGAGTGCGACGGACACACCGAAGCCTGCGGCGAGCCGCTGCGGCCGCCGACAACAGCCGCCGCAGCGACGCACCAGTGCGCGACAGCGGCGCCGCGACGCGCCGCTGCGACCAGCGGCCGGCTCCGCACCAGCCAGTACGCCGGCAACGACCGGGACGACGCACCCGCGACGACGGGACGCCGCAGCCAGCGCCGCCGCACCGGTCAAGACCTTCAGTGGCAAGCTGACCGCCTGGGGCATCGTCTCCTTCACCAAGGACGGCGACGCGCTGCTCGGCCAGCAGATGGTCGATTGGGGCAAGGCGAACAAGGTCGACGTCGAATACGTCGCCCTCGACGGCTCGACTACGACGCGAAAGTCGCGGCGCGCCGTCGAAACGGGCGCAATCCCCGATGTCGTGATGCTCGGCAGCACGAACGCGATCTACTACGCCGCGCAGAACCGCCTCGTGGACCTGACCGATGTCTACAATGACATCAAGGGGCTCGGCGGCGGCATGTACGAGCAACTTCTGCCGACGTGCACGTCGAACGGCAAAGTCTACTCGATCCCGATGCAGGCCGATCTCTCCGTGATCTACGCCCGCCTCGATCTGTGGAGAAGGCGACCGGCAAGCGCGCAGCGCCCCGACGACGTGGGACGATCTCGAAGCGATCGCGCGCAAAGTGAACGCCCCGCCGAAGCTTTTCGGCATCGGCTTCACGCTCGGTCGCACGCCCGACGGCGACGGCAATATCACCCAACTGATCTACGCCGATGGCGGCACGCTGGTGGACAAGGACGGCAAGCCCGCGATCAATAGCGACGGCACGATCTCCGCCCTCACGCGCGTCCAGAAGTGGTGGAAGGATAAGCTGATCCCGCAGGACTCCCCCGCCTGGGACGACTCCAAGAACAACGCGGCTACCAGTCCCGCCAGTCGCGCGTTCGTCTTGAACCCGGCCTCGATCTTCGCCTTCCTCGATCAGAACGATAAGGAACTGCTGAAGGACACGACGCAGGCCCCGATCCCGAAGGGCAAGGCGGCGGCTACCGGCAATACGTCGGCACCTGGACATGGTCGATCTTCTCCGCCTCCAAGCAGGTCGACGCAGGCAAGGCGATGATCAACGACATCATGCAGCCAGACAAAATGGAGGCCGTCTACGAGAAGGTCGGCGGGCGCTGGTATCCGGTGTACAAAGACCTCGCGAACGCGAAGTTCTGGAAAGATCGCCCCTACTTCGACGCCTTCCCGGACGCATCATGACGAGCGACGCCCGACCTGGTTTCCCGCGCAGGCGACGCCGGACCTGCTCACGCAACTGAGCGCCGCGGGCCAGAAGCGCATCTACTCCGAGATGGTGCAGGATGTCGTCGTCAGCAACAAGTCGCCGCAGGACGCCGCCAAGGCCGCGCAGACCAAGATGGAGCAGGCATTCGCCGAGGCGATCAAGAAGTAGCAATCATTGGTGGCGGCAGACTTCACGCCCGTAGCAGGCTGAAGTGCTCCGCCGCCACGGTAAACGTTGCTCACGAAAGGAGGGTTCATTGACGGACCGACAACATCTTTGCCCGAAGTCGGTCACGCTGCCGGATTTCTCCCTGACCGGCACGGACGGCGCGACGCACACCGTCGCCGATCTCGTGCGCGACCACCGGGGGCTGGTGCTCTTCTACTTCCCGAAGGCGAATACCGACGGCTGAACGCTCGAAGCAGTGGCCTTCCGTGATCTGAAGGCCGATTTTGACCGACTGGGCTATCATGTCGTCGGCATCAGCCCCGACCCGATCCCGCCCCTCATGAAGTTCCGGGAGAAGAACGACCTGCCGTTCCTCTTCCTCTCCGACGAAGGGGCCGCGACCGCCCAACATCATGGCGTCTGGGTCGAGAAGAGCATGTACGGCAAGACGTACATGGGCGTCGCCCGCAGCACGTTTGTCGTTGGCAGCGATGGCACCGTGGAGGCGGTCTTTTTCAATGTCAAGCCGCAGGGCCATGCGGAAGCCGTGCGCGACGCGTTAGCGAAGCAGGGTAACTCTTGCGGGCGCGCCGAAACGTGTAGGATCCCGGGCGTGGGAATGCACGGGGCGCCGTTCCCGGATAGCTCAACGGTAGAGCGGGCGGCTGTTAACCGCTAGGTTTCAGGTTCGAATCCTGATCCGGGAGCCATCGAATCACAAGGCGGCCACTTTTGGCCGCCTTTTTTGTGCATTCGGCGCAGGGCGCGTTGTCGCCGCTCGAAGTCGCGCGCTCAGATCGTCAACCCCGCGACGGAGCGGGAGGGTTGGATTGCCAGCCCGAGTGCTCCTCCCGGATACGGTCGGCGTCCCCAGCCGCGCGCACTCGGCAGTCGCTTCACATTCTGTCCGCTCGCCGTCAGCAACGCCTCCGTGTTCACCTTCATGAGTCCGCGTAACCGGAACCGACGCAACCCCTGCCAGTCTTTCGCCTCCCCGAATAACGGTTCCACCCAACCCCCCGTTTGCGCAGCGCCTCCCGATACGGCTCGGTCTCCCGATATTCACGGACGCGATCCAGTGATCCCTCGGCAAAGGAGCGCTGCAGCGATCGCCCATAATCGCTTGTCGTGCATTTCATCTTGCGGGGACAGGCGTTGCAGATCGCGGGATCGGCCTGGTAGCGAATGATCCGCTGACTGTACAAGGTTTGCCGCCGCGTCAGCACGGCATTCGCCGGACAGTAATAGGCGTCGCGATCCGGATCGTAGGTGAAGGCTTCTTTGGCATAGATGCGCTGGCCCGATTGCGGTCGCGGCAATGCGACATAGGCATGGATCCCGGCCCCTTCGAGTGCGGCGACAATCTCTGCGGTGCCATAGGTCTTGTCTCCCGTCACCTGTCGGGGATGTAATCGCCAGCGAAAGATCGCGCGCCAGAGCAGATCGAGGAAGGGCTCATTCTCCCTCGTCTCCGCCGGAGTGACCAGGGCATTCAGAATAATCCGCGCCTTGCCGCCGTCAACAAGGTAGTGCGTCTGGTACCCGAGACGCGGCCCGCCATCCTTGTGATGCATGAAGGTGGCGTCGGGATCGGTCGTGCTCATGCTGTAATCGGCGGTGCAACGTAGTGACGGTGATGGCAGATCGCGCAGGGGACGGCCGTGACGTGCCAACCAGTCATGCCGCTCTTAGTTCGTGGCGGTCAGTGCGGCGGGATCGATACCGGAAGCGACGGGCAAATCCGCGATGGCGAGTGGCACCGTCGCGCCTTCTTCGTGTTCGGCCGGTGCGGTGTCGGTCGGATCGTTGGCGAATAGCGCACTCAAGTGCGCCTCGACGCAGAAACGGGGGCGATATGAGCGATAGGAGGCGT
>CAVXPY010000040.1:0-294030 GCA_963763655.1 uncultured Chloroflexia bacterium | reverse complement strand
TGGCTACTCATCGCTACTTCTTCGCGAACTTTGCTTTCGCTTGATCCCCGGCGTCCGCAAGGATCTTGATCGCCTCTTCCGGAGACTTCCCATTGACGACAACCGCCTGCATCATGTCCTTCGGTGCGCTGATCGTGATCTGGTCGAAGATCGGGCTGAGGCCCGTGTCGGCAGTCGCAGCAAGCGTGTTCGGCACGATATTTTGCGAGACTTCCTTGTTCCACTCGTCGTTCGTGAAGAAGGGGATATTGACGTAGCTCTTCAGGATCGGGAACCAATACGATCCCGCCTTCTCCAACTGCGTCGGGTAGCGATCCGGCGACATGATCATCTTGGCGATCTGCATTGCCTCGTCAATCGCTTGGCTCTTCTTATTGATGACGAGTGCGGCACTCCCGGCGGTCTGAACATACTGACCGGGGTTCACCTGCGACGGCCATGCCATCAGGAAGGTCTTGGAGAGAAGGTCTTTATTGTCCTTCCGCATCGCGAGGACGATGCTGCCGGGATTGGAGACACACGCGGTCTGTCCGGAGAGATAGGAATCATTGTTCCCCGACGATTGCTGTGAGACGACGCCGGGCGGCATCATCTTGTTCTTGAACATGTCCGTATATGCCTTGAGTCCCGCGATATTTTGTGGCGTGTTGATCGTCAGATTGCCTTCCTTATCGAAGATCTTCCCGCCGAACATCCACATCCACTGAAGGCCGTTGCCCGTCCAGTCTGCCTCAGTCATCTGCCCGTCGAAGGCATAGAAGTTCTGGTCGGGCTTATTGACCTTCTTGAAGCCTTCCATCATTTGGTCAAAGGACGTGAACGGCAGCTTGATGCCGACTTCGTCGAACTTGTCTTTGCGAAGGTGGACGAACCACGGCTCGTTATTCATCGGGACCACAGATACGCTTATTCCCATCCGCGACCTTCGAGTTGCCGTCCGCGAGATCGAGCCAGCCGCCACCGGTCTTGCCGATCTCATCGTAGAGCGCCTGCACTTCCATCGCGTAGCCATTCTGGTTCCAGAGCGCGGGGGCATAGGTATAGGTGATGTCCGGCACGACGCCGGATTCCATCGCGACGACTTCCTTTTGCGGATGCTCGTCGTTGCTGAATAGTTCGACCTTGACGTCGAAGCCGCCCTTCGCACCAGCCATCTTCACGGATTCAGTCAGATAGTCATTCGATTCCGGCAAGAACTGCTGGCGACCCCAGAACAGCACCGTCTTTTTCTTCCCACCTGCTGCCTGCGCGGGCGCGGTTGTTGGTGCGGCACTGCCGGTTGTCGCACCGGGAGCAGTCGTTCCACTCGCCCCACCAGACGGTTTCGGGGTGTCGGTCGCACTACTTCCACCACACGCCGCGAGAATAGCCGCTGCGGCGCTCGCAGCGACACCACCGAGGAAACCGCGACGGCTCAACCGATGCAGAAGATGCTGCTGAGACATGTTCACCGGCTCCTTTGCTATCACACAACTCCAACACCGAACGATACGGAAACCTCGGCCTTGCTGACCCCTTCTTCGATACGTCACCCACGGTAGGTAGCGCGTATGACCCCTTTGCTGGCTCTCAGTACGTGAATTTGTATTATCTCATATCTGCCGAGAGCGTAGCATGGCAAAGTACCAGTGTCAAGGAAAATTCTTGTGCAAATCGCCCATATTAGGCAGCATATGGCTGAGCGATATTCGCAGCTTCGAAGCACAAGTCGCCTGAGGATACCCCGTACTCAGTCCTTCCCCTTCGTCCTACCTCTTTGGCGGCGGTACCTCCGGGATAGGCATCGGGCTCGACCTGATAGGCATCCGCGAGACGGTTCGTGCCATTGAAGACATCCACCACTGCGAGCAGTTCGGAGAACATGCGCGTGTCCATGCCCAATTTGACCGCCGCGCCGGTATGCGAGTTGATGCAATAGCGGCAGCCATTCGTCGCGCTCACGGCAATGGCGATCAGTTCCTTCGTCAGCGGGTCGAGTGCGCCCGCCGCCATCGTCTGCTTCAGCTTGTGCCAGGTCGCGTTCAAATGCTCCGGGTTCACGGCGAGCGCGCGCCAGAATTTCGGTACGAAATCGATGCCTTTGGTTGCCTTGATGTCGTCGTACACTTCGCGGACAAGGCCGGTCGCTTCTTCGTCGGGGATCATCCGTACCGTGGTCATGTGCGATTCCTTTCTCTGGTCGTTTTGTATAATCGCGATGCGCGAAGATGGTAGCGCACAAATCCGGCCTCCGCGAGGCGGAAAAGCGATCAGCTTGTTTTCAGGAATCGCTCAGATGCTGCTCAGGATGATGCGCTTTACTATGAGCGGCACCACGCAGACGCCCAAAGTGGCGCGACAGAGTCGAAATCGAATAAAGAACACATTTTGGCACGACAGGAGCGAATCGGATGACGGGTTTCAACGTGAAACGCCTCGGTATCCTCAGTGGCTGTCTCGCGCTGATTGTCGCCTTGGCAGTCGCCTTTGGCGTCGGCGCGACCTTCGGGGGCGGGAAGGATACGAGTATCGCCTCACAGGTCCAGCAGTTCGCTGCGGCTGCCCCCACAACTATCGACAATAGTGGGACGACCACTACCCGCAATGCACCCGTCGCGCCGAGCGGCAGCACCCTGACGACGGAGCAGATCGTCGATCAGGTCGGCCCGGCAGTCGTGACGGTCATCAACCGGCAGAAGTTCAACGCCAGTAACCGCCGGACACCGGGGGGAACACCGCCTACCGCTCCCGGCGGCACGAGCACGCCCATCGATACGGGCCTCGGCAGTGGCGTCATCTATGACAAGGCGGGATACATTCTCACGAACAATCATGTCGTCGATGGCGCGACCGCGATGGATGTGGAACTGGCGGATGGGAGCCGTGTCGATGCGACGCTCGTTGGGCGGGATCCATCGAACGATGTCGCGGTCGTGAAGATCGATCCGGCGAAGGTGCCCGCAATCGCGGACCTCGGTGACTCGTCCGCCGTCAAGCCCGGTCAGCGCGTCATTGCGATCGGCAGCCCGGAAGCGCTGGAGAACAGCGTCACGGAAGGCATCGTCTCCGGCATCAACCGACAGGTCGATAGCTATGTCGGCCTCATCCAGACCGACGCGGCGATCAATCACGGCAACAGCGGTGGCCCCCTCCTCAATGCCTACGGACAGGTCATCGGGCTGAATACCCTCGGCATCCGCGACGACAACGCGCAGGGACTGAACTTCGCCATCCCGATCAACAAGGCGAAGCAGGTCGCCGGAACGCTCGTCAGCAAGGGCAATGGCGCGGTGATCTCCACACGCGCGTATCTCGGTGTGCAGGTAGATCCGCTCAATACTGCGAAGGCGGCGCAGTACGGCACGAAGTTGACGCAGGGTGCCTACGTCGTCAAAGTCGAACCCGGCACCCCGGCGGAGAAAGCGGGCCTCAAGAATGGCGATGTCATCACCGCCGTCAACGGCACGAAGCTGGACACAAAGACCGCTCTCGGTGATGTCCTCAGCACCGCTCAATGTTGGGGACACCATCACCTTGAGCGTGGACCGCAACGGCGCAGCGCAGACCCTGACCGCGACCCTCGTCGAGCGGCCCACCACCCCGACCCCCTAATCGCTCACTCCTTCCTCCCCTTCCCCTTCCTTCCGGCCCGGCAGCAATGTCGGGCCGTTTTTCCATCCTGGGCGGATGCTATACTAGGTGCATGAAGACGCTGGATACCGACGTGCTGGAAGAGATGACGCGCCGCCTGGTGGACGAATTCCACCCGGAGCAAATCATCCTGTTCGGCTCTCATGCCTGGGGCACCCCGCACGACGACAGCGACGTAGATTTGATCGTCATCGTTCCGGAGAGCGATCTCTCACCCACGCAGCGCGCGACACGCGCCTATCGCGCGCTGCGTGGCATCCGTGTCGAACCGACCGATATCGTCGTTAGGACACGCCCTGAGGTCGAGCGACATCGCAACGTCTATGCGTCCCTTGCCAGTCAGATTCTCACGCAAGGGAAAATCCTCTATGGCTAAGTCGGACAACGAGACCGCGCTCAGTTGGTTCACGCTCACCAGGCGCGATCTCGATTCCGCGTTACCGACAGATGTTCATCCCACACGATAATTCAGGAGGCGAGAGACCGATGCCGGACGGACAGCAAGCGGGGCGGGTAGCGATTGTCACCGGGGCAGCACGGGGGATCGGGCGGGCGATCGCGGAGCGGTTACTGGCGGATGGATGCCGGGTCGCCATTGTCGATCGTGACGGGCCCGCCGCCAGTGCCGCCGCGCAGGAATTGGGCGAGAATGCGCAGGCGATCACCTGCGACATCACCGATTCCGCCGCCGTCAATGCGATGGTCTGGCATCTCCATGCGACCTGGGGGCGCGTCGATATCCTCGTCAATAACGCGGGCATCGTCGGGCCCAATAAACCGCTCGCGGAGATCACCGATGAGGAATGGGCGCGCGTGATGGCCGTGAATCTCACGGGCACCTTCAACTGCTGCCGTGCCGTGGTGCCGCAGATGCTCGCGAGCGATTGGGGGCGCATCGTCACTATCGCCTCGATCGCGGGGAAGGAGGGCAACCCCTTCCTTGCTGCCTATAGCACCACCAAGGCGGCGGTGATCGGCCTGACCAAATCGCTTGGCAAAGAATTGGCAACGACGAATGTGCGCGTCAACTGCGTGACACCTGCGGTGATCGAGACGGAAATTCTCGCCCAGATGACGCAGGAAACGATCGACTACATGGTCGCAAAAATCCCGATGGGCAGGCCGGGAAAGGTCACTGAGGTCGCCGCGCTTGTGTCGTGGCTGGCGAGCGACGAATGCTCCTTCAGCACCGGCGCAGTCTTCGATGTTTCGGGTGGACGGGCGACGTATTAACCCTTCCTCACGTACGGAGCCCCGGCCCCTCTCGTACGGAGCCATCGCCCGCAGAGCGAGAAACAGAAAGGCTTGTACGGCGATGGAGAGGGGAGAAATGCGGCAGTGTGACCGACTTTTCGAGAAGTGCGTATTCGCACATTACATACCCGATTATCAAGGCCGATCTACCCTATCAGGAAGGCGCAAAGGCGATATGTCATCTACCTTGAATTTAGGCGAACGTGTGTACGGAATTACCCAAATTTTCCCGCCATATTTGACTTTTCTGACATTCATGATATAACGAGAGGTAAGAACCCCTAGTACATACTGTTCGTACTAGGAAAATAGGTGCGGTCGAGGGAGCGCCGCCGCACGGAGGAGGATCAGATGCACAAGTCAGATTTGGTAAAAGCGGTCGCGACAAACTCCGGGATGACCGGCCCGACAGCGGAGAAAGCCGTCAATGCGGTCTTTGACACGATCAAGGATTCGCTGAAGAACGGTGACAAGGTCACCCTGACCGGCTTCGGTACCTTCGAAGTCGCCAACCAGGCCGCGCGCGAGGGCCGAAACCCGAAGACGAATAGCAAGATTCAGATTGCCGCGCGCAAGCGCGTTCGTTTCCGCCTCGGGAGCGACCTCGACGCCATTCGCTAGCCATCTCGTGTGACAGAGAGAAAGCGGCCCCACATGCGGGGCCGCTTTTCGTTGGGGTCTTCTCCTCACCGCCCGACCCCCTCTCCATCGCCCGAAAGCCTCGATATGGATCAGGTTTGTGCGGCGATAGAGAGGGGGAGCAACCTTCGATAGGGCACTGCATGTGAGGAATATCACGGCACTTGTAGCGAGGCACCCCTCTCCACGCGATGGAGAGGGGCCGGGGGTGAGGTGAGTTCCCCTTACGTCGCTTCCTGAAAGCGGAAGAAACGGATCGCCAGCAGAAAGCAGACGACGCCATAGATGACGAGGGCGAGAATGCTTGGCACGATGGCGGTGAATCCTTTCCCGAAGATCATCAGGTCATTGAAACCCTTCATCGACCAGCTCACGAGCGTCACTTTCGAGATTTGCTGCACCCATGACGGCATCAGGAAGAGTGGGAACCACGAGCCACCGAGCGCAGAGAAGGTGAGAACGGTCAGCGTGGTGACCGGCTGAAGCTGATCGCGTGTCTTGACGACGGCAACGAGCAGCATCCCGAGCGCGGTCGCCGCGAAGGCGGTGACGATAATGAGCAGAATGATCGCGGGGATGGAGCCGAGATCGATATGGAAAAGGAGTTTGCCGACGACGAAGAGAATGGTCAGTTGCGTCAGTGCCCGTATGAACTGTGCGCCGAGCTTGCCCCCGAGGAGCGCCCAGCGCGAAACCGGTGCGACCAGTAGGCGCTTCCACGTCCCCGCTTCCTTCTCATCGAGGATCGTTCCCGCCCCGCCCCACCGCGAAGAGCGCAAACATCAGGGCGTATCCCGGCACGACCTGATCGTAGTTGTTGTCGCTCTGTTGTTGCTTCGCCACCTGTGTTTGCAGATCCAGCAGCGGTTTCTGGCTCAACTGGATGGCCTGCTGGCTGGCTTGCCGTGCGACGGTGTTCGGGTCCGCATTCGCCCCGCTGTTCTTCACGGCGTCCACCGCGACCTGCCCGGCGATCTGGCCGGTGGTAAAGTTCTGAAGAATATTGCCCATCACGCCACGCACCGCCAGTGCGCGGTAATCGCGGTTACTTGGCGTCGTCAGAACGGTGATCGCGGCGGGCTTCCCCTGCGCGACGGCATCGCTCACCCCGGCAGGGATGATGACCGCCGCCGAACGGTCGCCGTCCTCGACGGGCTTGCGGGCATCCGCAGCGCTCGTCTTCGGTTCGAGTTGGAGCGCCGGGGTCTGCTGCATCGTCGCAAGCAACTGCTGACCAACTGGCCCCTGATCCTCCACATAGACGGGTACCGTGACACTCGCGTTCCCACCCCCATTGTCACTCACATTGAAGACCGCCCCGATAATGAGCATCAAGAAGAAGGGGATAAAGAGGCTGAGGATCAATGCCTGCCGATCCCGCACCATCCGCATCAACTCTTTGCGTAAAATCACCCATGTCGTATGCATCAACCGATCCTTTCAGGAAGTAACGAGTAGCGAGTAACGAGTAACGAGTAACGAGAGGTGGGATGAGGCATTTGTATCGCTCGTTACTCGTTACTCGCTACTCCTCATTGCTCATCGCTCATTGCTCATTGCTCGTCGGCTAATCCCGATACTGCTTGCCTGTCAGTTGCAGGAAGACCTCGCTGAGACC
This sequence comes from uncultured Chloroflexia bacterium, assembly GCA_963763655.1. Classification (GTDB taxonomy): domain Bacteria; phylum Chloroflexota; class Chloroflexia; order Thermomicrobiales; family JALYUS01; genus JALYUS01. Next base: position 286,889 of record CAVXPY010000040.1, on the reverse strand, counting down.
TTGCGGACGCTCGACATGGATCGGGGCGGCGGTGCGGAGGGCGAGGAGGTCTTCCAGTGTCCCCTGCGCGACGATCTGCCCCTCGTCCATGATGGCGATGCGGTCACAGAGTCGCTCCGCTTCTTCCATATAGTGGGTCGTGTAGAGGATCGCCATACCCTCATCACGCAGCTTCTCCGTCAGTTCAAAGAGTGCCTCGCGGGATTGCGGGTCCACACCGACGGTCGGTTCGTCGAGCATCAAGAAGCGCGGGCGGTGGATGACACTGACTGCGAGATTGAGCCGCCGCTTCATGCCACCGGAGAATTCCTTGACCTTATCATCGCGCCGATCATTGAGGCCGACGAGCGTGAGCAGTTCGGTGACCCGCGTTGCGAGCGCGTTGCCAGTGATGCCGTAGATTTCCCCGAAGAAGGTCATATTCTCCGCTGCGGTCATGTCGTCATAGAGGGCGATCTCCTGCGGCACGACACCGATCACCCGCTTCACGCGCGCCCCTGCGGTGACAGGTAGTCCGGCAATGGTCGCCGTGCCGCCCGTTGGCGCGAGATAGGTCGCAAGCATGTTGATCGTCGTGCTCTTACCCGCGCCGTTCGGCCCGAGGAGACCATAGATCTCGCCACTGCGAATCGTCAGGCTGACACCCCGGACTGCCTCACGATCGCCAAACATCTTATGCAGATCGCGCGCCTCGACAATCGTTTCTGTCCGCACTGCCGTCTCTGTCACCATGAAAATTCCTCCCGATGCAGTTGCCCGCTAAGAATGTCGCCGTGCCCGCCGGAGATCGCGCCCCCTGGGAAGCGCGTCATAACTCCAACCAAGCAGGGCGAGCGCACGCAGGCCGACATTGATTGCCCGGCCGAAAAAGTTGCCGACCATCATGCCGATAAAGGCGTCGTTGAGGGCCGTCGCACTCGCGATGATCCCCCAACGATCGACGATCACGCGCATCGCGACGCGCAGCACCAGCAAACTGAGGAACGCCACCGCATACTGCCAGCCACCGAACTGATAGACCAATCCACTCGCATCGTCCCGCCAGACACGGATGATCTGACCGCAGAGCAGGCCCGTGCCGATCCCGATCAGTGTGGCCGTGAGCACGATTGCCGCGTCGTGCATCTGCAAACTCGCGCCACCGAGATAGCGCGTACCGAGATAGAGGGCACCGATAGCGGGAATGAGGATGTCTCGCCGCGTCACCGGCCGTTTGACGCACTGCCGATACATGATGTAACCGAAAAGGGCGATACCTAAGAGCGCTGTCTGTAAACCGTTCATCGTCTCCGTCCCTCCGAGCTCTTGCGAGCGTCCCTACGCTCACCGATCCTGCTCCAGTATCGGGCGGTCCGCATCCCGGCGCGTCGCTCAATTGGACGGTTCACGTATTTCCCTTTTGGACGATCCTTCCGCAGCAGCGATGATCGCTTTCAGTGCGGCGACGTGCGCCGAGAAGGCAGCCTGCCCCTGATGCGTCGCGGCGTAGAGCGATTGCCCGCGTCGTCCGCTGCGCTCCTTGGTCACCGCGGCATACCCCATTTCGACGAGCACGCGCAGGTGCATACCGAGATTGCCGTCGGTCATCCCGAGGAGATCCCGCAGCGCGGTGAAGCTCATCCGGCCACGCTCCGGCAGGCCGATCAGCGCCGCCATAAGACGGAGGCGCGTCACGTCCGCGAGCAGCGGATCGAGCGGCGTCAGGAGGAGGTCTTGCAACGACCCAGCGGCGGTACCCGTTTCACGCATCCCATTGCCGCCGCATCCGCACGAGGCCGAAGATCATCTTGCCCCCGCCCGCAAGCACACCGAACACCAGGAGGGAGAGATCCGGTATGACGATCCGCACCACAACTGCGAGCAGAACGATCCCGGCCCCGAAATAGGTGAGTTCCCGGTCCTCTGAAATAACCGCATAGAGCATGTAGACGATGCCCCAGAGCGCGCCGAAGAACAGATACAGGACAGAGGTCGGCACCGGCTCGATGATGAATGGCAAGGCGGATGAGCCAAGGACCACGACCCACCAGGCGCGCCGTATCTGCCCCTCCCAGCCGCTGATGACGACCCGTTCACCCCCCACCCGGCTTCCCAACCGTTGAGAAAGAATCTCTCCTGCGATGAACAAGAGCCAGGTGAGAGAGGCGAGCCAACCGGGCAGGAATTGCGCCGCCGTATATCCGACGATCCATACCACCCCCCAATACACGAGCGGCGCACGCACGCATTGCCCAATTGCCGCACGACGACTACGCCGCATCACGACATCGGCGGCGGCAAGCGCGGCCGTCGCCTCAGGCGCGCTGATCGGACGCGTATTAATTGGTACGGGCTCCGAAACAGTCATCGAATGCTCCAAACTCTATGCGACAGAGTGTACCTGTCGGGGCGTGATTGTCAAGGACAGGGAAGAAGCGATGAAGAGTCCTCGATGATTCTTTTTCTCCGGGGCAAGTGGAATGCAATATGCAATCACACTGGCGCGAGAGATTTGACGTGGACCGCTAGGGGAAGGATAATAGATATGGCAGGGAGCAACATCATCATCCAGAGTAGCGAGTAGGGATGGCACTCCGAATCCGGTGTTGCGAAAGGTGTGGCCCGAAACGTGGAGCGTAGCATGTGGCGCAGAGCGCTCGGAGCCTGACCGTGGTGAGAGAATGGATCGCACGAAATATTCAGCGGCCCCGGACCCTGCACGCGATCGCGGTTCTTCTTTGTGTGTTGCCGCTCCTCGCCGGATGCGGCGCAGCTTCCGGTGAAAAGGAGAATCCACCTGCCGTCACCGCACTCCCCACACTTACTCCCTTCCCGACAATTACCACGACTGCGCCGCTCCCCGATCGTTTGCATCTTCGCGCCAGTCCACCCAACGCCCTGACGCTCTTCGTGCAACCGGATGATGGCCGCGCCCCAGTGCTTGATGCCTTCAACAATGCGCAGACGAGCATCGATCTGATGATCTATCTCCTCTCGGACCGCGACGTGATCACCGCGCTCAAGAATGCGGTCCTGCGTGGTGTGGCCGTGCGCGTGATGCTGGAACAGAACCCCTGCTGCGCGACCAACAACGCGATGCAGCGCAGCATCTTCGGGGAGTTGCAGGAGGCACGGGTGCAGGTGCAGTGGACGAACCCCACCTTCCGCCTCACCCATGCGAAAATGGCCATCGTGGACGGTAGCACCGCGCTGATCATGTCGCAGAATCTGACGAAGACATCCTTCACCTACAACCGTGAAGCAAACATCATCGACCGCGACCCTGTCCATGTCGAAACACTCACCGCGCTCTTCGCGGCGGATTGGGGGCGCACTGCGTACGTACCAACGAACCCCAACCTCGTCATCGCGAATGCGAACGCGCGGCAGAAGCTCCTGGCGCTCATCGGCGGCGCGACGAAATCGCTCTCGATTGAGAGCGAGGAGATGCAGGATTCCACCATTATCGACGCCCTGATCGCGGCACAGAAACGCGGCGTGACGGTGCACTACATCGGCCCCACCGCGCCGAGCACCGCGACTGGGCCACAGCGAGACGACAATGCCATCGGGCGGAAGCGGCTCGTTGCCGGTGGCGTAACGGTGCGCCTTCTGACTTCGCCCTATGTCCATACCAAGACCGTCCTCGCGGATGGGCTCGTTGCATTCGTCGGCAGTGAGAACTTCTCCGCCGCCTCACTCGACACGAACCGCGAAATTGGTATCCTGACGGCTGATACCGCGATCATCGGTCGCCTGACGAGCGTCTTCCAGAAAGACTGGACGATCGGGAAGCCCGAAGCGTGATGCCGACCTAACCCCCGGCCCCCTTCTCTAAAGGGAAGGGGGAGCAGACAGCAAAGGAGATCAGCGATGGCGGAGAATTGGGATGACCTTCGCGAGCACTATGCCATCATTTCCGCCGATTTTCTCGCCCTCATGAGCCGGGTGGATGCCACCCGCGCGACGGAACCGGGCGTCTGCGGCGTCTGGTCCGCGAAAGAGACTGTGGCGCATATGGCGGCATGGGACTGGGAAAGCGAGCGCCGCTTCCGCGAGTTCCACGCAGGCAATACGGAGAAGCGTTCCTACGATTTCGACGCCTTCAACGCCGCAGCGGTCGAGGAGCGGCAGGGGCAATCGTGGGACGAGACTGTCGACGAATTGCGGCGCGCCAATATGACCTTCGCCGCCTCATTGGCGCATGTCTCCCCTTCAGATCGTGAGACACAACCCGGCTATATGGGCTTCCTGCACGCCCTTGTCGGTCATTACGAGGAACACACCGGACAGATCCGCGCGTGGCTCGCGGCACCCGCGATGGCATGAACCGCTGCACGCCATTATCGGAGAGATACTAAATCTACACACGACAGCCCTTTACAAGAACGAACAGATGTTCTATTCTATCGTCGTCATCGCATCCTCCCTCTGCATCTCGACGGCTATTTCTCTGTTCTGTTCCAAGGAGGGTTCCCATGTCCGATCATGCGATTTGCCACGTTGACATCTCCGCCGCAGACCCCGCGAAGTCTGCCACGTTCTACAACGAGCTATTCGGTTGGCCTACGCAGTCTTTCCCGGATTTCAACTACGTCACCTTCGCGCCGAAAGTTGGCGCTGGCGGCGGCTTCGCGGCGGTAGGCGAAACGACCAAAGCGGGCCAGGTGCTCGTCTATGTTTCCACCGATGACATCGATGCCAGCCTCGCGAAAGCGGAGTCGCTCGGGGCCAAGGCCGTCGTCACGAAGACCGAGATTCCGGGCATCGGCTGGTTCGGCGTCTTCGTGGACCCGACCGGCAACCAAATTGGCCTGTTTACGAGCGTCTAAGCGCGGATGCCGTATTGGTGGAGGCAGGCTGAAGCCCGCCTCCACCGAATCAATTCGCTGTAAACGCGCAAAGAGAGATACGTCTGATCTCCCTATTCGGTAGTGGGTCAGTTTCACGTTGAGAAATAGGCTCATCGAGCAGGGCGACAGTAGTGCCAAAGAAAGGCTCTATGAAATTACTCCTCACTTCCGCTGGCATCAGCAACACGAGCATCCATAACACGCTGGTCGACCTCCTGGGCAAACCGATTGCCGAGTCCAGCGCCCTCTACATCCCCACCGCGATCTACGCCAATCCCAATGGTGCGTCCTTGGCCGCACGGGTGATCCGCGGCGAGATCGGCGACCCCTTCTGCGACGCGGGATGGAAGTCGTTGGGGTTGCTGGAGCTCACCGCGCTGCCCAGCATCCCGGAAAACTATTGGCTCCCTCTGGTTCAGGAGATTGATGCGCTGCTGGTGGGAGGCGGCGATCCCCTGTATCTCTGCTACTGGATGCGGCAATCCGGACTGGCGGATCTCTTGCCGTCGCTGCGCCCCGAGGCGGTCTACGTGGGACTGAGCGCCGGGAGCATGGTGCTGGCCCCCGACCGTCGGGGAGGAGTTCGTCCGCTGGCGTCCGCCCACCGGTGGCGATAGAAACGCTGGGACTGGTTGATTTTGCGATGTTCCCGCACCTGGACCACCCCTCGATGCCGGACAATTCCATGGCCAACGCAGAAAGATGGGCCGCCGGCATGCCGGTGCCGGGGTACGCGATTGACGATCAGACCGCCATCAAAGTCGTTGACGGCACCGTCGAAGTCGTCTCCGAGGGGCACTGGAAGCTGTTTACCCCCTAATACCGAGAGGCTCAGCGGACTCGCTCGCGATCTTTGGCCTTTGTGACTGAAGTTGGGTGGGTCCGAAGAGTTCATCAACGTTCAGATTCAAACTGACTCACTACCCCCTATTCGCACGTAGTTCTGGGTACTGAGTACAATGCCGCCGCGTTGTCCGTTCTTGCGAGAAGGAAGCCGTGTGATCCCCCTCCCCCATCGAGACCGCGCGCTGATTGTCCTGGCGAAAGCGCCCAGCGCCGGAGCCACGAAGACGCGCCTCTGCCCACATCTGACGCCCCGAGGAAGCGGCGGCTTTCGCGGCGGCGTCCCTTTTCGACACACTGGCGGTGGCGCGGAGTGTGCCGGAATGCACGCTGCGGCTCGCGCACCCGCCCGGCGCGGAGGAACCATTGGCGGCTCTTCTTGGTGAGAAACTGCCGCCCACCTTTGCCGTGCCGCCGGGCGATGTCGGCATGGCGATGTGCTATGCGATTGAATGCGCGCTCGATCACCACGCGCGTCAGGTCGCACTGATCGGCAGCGATCTCCCTTCCCTGCCGCCCGCGCACATCACGGCAGCATTCGCGCGGCTCGATGCGGGCGCGGATATCGTGCTCGGTCCGGCAGAAGACGGCGGCTACTATCTGGTCGCGGCGACCGCCCCGCATCCCGAACTCTTCACCGGCATCGCATGGAGCACGGATGCCGTCTATGCACAGACAGCCGCCAGGGCGGCGGCGAGTGGCCTGACGCTGGCGACGCTTCCCCCCTGGTACGACATCGACACGATGGCGGACCTCCGTCGGTGCGCGCGCGATCTCGCCGCGTACCCGGACCACCCCGCGACTGCGACACGCGCCTTTCTCCGTGCGATGGCGACCCGCCTCGACAGCGTGGAGGTAGCGCAGGCATGAACCCCATCGGTATCGCATTGATCGGCGTGGGTTGGGCGGGAAATCGGCACGCGCTCGGCTATCGCGCCCTCGCGGATCGAGGCCGGGTCGTCGCGGTGATGGATACACGCCTCGGCATCGCGCAGGAACGGGCGCGGCAGTGGGGCGTTCCCTTCGCGACCGCTGATCTCGCCGCCGCGCTCGCCCGACCCGATGTCCAGGCAGTCGACATCTGCCTCCCCCACACGCTTCATGCGGCGGTCGCGGAGGCCGCCCTGCGCGCGGGGAAGCATGTGCTCGTCGAAAAGCCCTTCGCGATCAGCCTGCCCGAGGCGGACGCGATGGTGGAAGCGGCTGCACGGGCCCGGCGCATCCTCATGGTAGCCGAGAATGTCCGCTATGACGCGGGGTACCTGCGGATGACGGAACTGATCGCTGCCGGAATGATTGGTGTGCCCTTTCTGTGCCGCATCTGCCGGGACCACCATATGCACGATGCGCTGCGCGCGCGTCCCTGGTTCTTCACGGACCCGACGGGCGGCATCATGTGGAGCGGGGGCATCCACGACATCGAGACCGTGCGGATGCTGATGGGCGATGTGCCGATTCGCGAGGTGTACGCGACCGCCGCCCGCAAGACACTTGCGGCGATGACGACGGACGACACGAGCGTTGGCATCTTCCGAATGGATGGGGGTGGCGTCGCCATCCTCTCCGAATCCTTCTCCACCCACGCCCCGAACGGCGAGCGCATTCGCGTCGAGGTCTTCGGCCCCCTTGGATCACTGATGACTGATGGCGATGGCGTACTCACGATTGTCACACCGGGCGAGACGCGCATCGAGCAGATACCGATAGAGGACACCTTTACGGCGGAGCTTCGCCATTTTCTCGATAGTCTCCACGCGGGCGATGAACCGGCCACCGCCGCCTGGGCGATGCGCCCCGGTCTCGCCGCCATCCTCGCCGCGCACGCGAGCATGGCCGTCGGCGCGCCCGTCGCCCCGGACACGAGCGGGCTGTAGGGAGCAGATGATGGGAGTGCTGGGACTGATCCAATCCTGCGAGCGCGCACACCGCGCCGCGCTACAGCCACCAGGCGCGGCGGAAGAAGTAGGCGAGCAGCGCGGTAATGCCCGCCATGAGGAGGAGGGCATACGCATAACCATATCGCCACGAGAGTTCCGGGATATTCTTGAAGTTCATGCCGTAGATACCGGCGATGAGGGCGTCCGCCATCAGGATGATGCTTCCGGCGGTCATCGTTTTCATCACTTGATTGAGACGGTTCGAGGTCACCGAAAGCGAGGCATCCATCGCACCGGAGAGCAAATCGCGATAGGTGTCGATGGTATCGAGGGTACGGACGACATGATCGTAGATGTCCTGCATGTAGGGCGCGACATCACCATGCATATGCGCGAGGGTGCGGCGGGTCAGCGTGCCCATCACATCCCGTGCGGGCGCGACGACACGGCGCAGGAGCAGCAGTTCCCGACGGAGCCGGAAGAGCGCCTGCACCGTTTCATTCTGATAGCCGACATTCCGACCGAGTGTGAAGATACGCTCCTCAGACTGCTCGATCTCGTCTTCGATCCCATCGAGGACGGGGAAATACTCGTCGATCACCGTATCGAGGACCGCATAGATGAGCGCGCCGATGCCGTGCTGGATGATGTCAGTGTTGCGCTGCCAGCGGTCAATCGCCTCCGCGAGCGCGGGGAGGGGCGTCCGTGGACGGCAATCAGGTAGTGGTCGCTGTAGAAGAGGTCGATTTCATGGGTCACCATTCCGTCCGCTTCGGTGCGTTGGGCCGCGTAGATGACGATATGCACAAAGGTGCCATAGTCATCCACCTTGGGGCGTTGGTTGCGCGTACGAATATCCTCGATCGCCAGCAGATGCAGATGAAACTCTTCTCGCAAGAGCGTGAGATCGGCTTCTGTCGGGTTCTCGATGTCGAGCCAGAGGATGTCCTTCTCGCCTGGCGCGCCGATAATGTCCGAAATCTGGTGCGGCGCGATGCGCGTGCAGCGCGTCACCTGCTCGGTCTCGGTCGTGTCGTTACCCGCCGTACCGGCAGGCGTATCCGTCTTGACGGGAATCGTCGTCACCGTTCCATCGCTATGCAAGAGTTCCTTAATCACAATCCCACCACTCCCCTACATGGCGACCGCGACGCATGGCTACCGATACATTGTACGCGCCAGCGATGCCGTTGCGCTGCGGGCAATCATTCTTGCGACGGAGCGTATGCTATACTTCATCGTGCCGAACGCATACGCACCGTAGGATAATCGAATGCATGGTCCATATCTTGCGATGCGAATCTGGCTCGTCGTTCGTTGCCAGAGCATGATTGATTCAGGACCATACAAGGGCGAAGTACATGCACGTCGTCTCACGGGCATATGAATATGCGAGCGATCATCGTGATGAGTTAGTGGCGGCCATCGAGCGTCATCTCTTGCTCGTTAGCATCGCGCTCGGCATCGGTATCGTCGTCTGTGTGCCACTCGGCATCCTCACATCGCGCTCGCGCGTTGCCTCCGTCACCGTCATTAATGGCTTCAATGCCCTCCGGGTGATTCCGAGCCTCGCGATTCTCTTTCTCGCCTTACCGTATTTCGGGCTCTCACTGAAATCGGCCGTTCTGGCGCTGACGATCCTCGCGCTCCCGCCAATCTTGATTAATACCGATGCCGCCTTCCGTACCATCGACTCGGCCATCCGCGAGGCGGCATATGGGATGGGCATGTCGAGAAGGGAGGTCCTACGCCGCGTCGAGTTCCCGCTGGCGATGCCGGTGATCATCGCAGGCATCCGCACGGCAACCGTTGAGGTAATCGCGAGTGCGACCCTCGCGGCCTTTATTGGCGGCGGCGGACTCGGCATTTACATTACGCGCGGTTTCGCGCTCTACGACAACGCGATTTTGCTTGTGGGTGCGGTACCCGTCGCGCTGCTTGCGCTCATCGCGGAGGTGGGAATGAGCGGACTGCAACGGGCGTTACAACCGCCGACCCATTGATTGCGCCGACTGGCGCACAGCCGACTGCTCTCAGGAGGGTTTCTCGTATGGATCGGACGATGGAGAAAAATGCACGGCGTCTCTCACGTCGCGCGGTACTGAGCGGCTTCGCCGCGACGGCGGGTGCGGCACTGCTCGCGGCCTGTGGTGGCAGCAAGGCGACCGACACCCCGAAACCGGCGGGCACGACCAGTAGCGCCGCAGCCACCACGGCCACGGGTGCTGCGACGACCGCAAGCGGGCAAGCAGGGAGTGCGACAACGGCCCCAACGACTGCGGCGGCCTCCGCTGCCGCCGCCACCCGGCCTGCGGGCAGCACGACCGCAGGCAGCACGACCGCTCCCGCGAGCACGACCGCTCCGGCGGGCACCACGGCGGCAAGCTCCGCAACCACGAGCGGCACGACGACCGCGGCGGGCTCCGCGACGACGGGCTCGACGGGCACGACTGCCGCCGGTTCGGCAACGAGCAGCACCGCAGGCAAGTTCGCCGGCACCATCAAGGTCGGCTCGAAGGACTTCACCGAGGAGTTCATTGTCGGCAATATGTACGCCCTGCTTATCGAAGCGGCGGGCGGCAAGGTGGACCGCAAGCTCAACCTCGGTGGCACCCCCGTCTGCCAGGCGGCAATGGAAAAGGGCGACCTCGATCTCTATCCCGAATACACCGGCACGGGCCTCCTCACCGTCCTCAAGCTCCCCTCCAATACCGACGCGAAGCAGGTCTATGATGCAGTTGCGAAGGGGTACAAGGACAAATACAACTTCGCCTGGCTCGATCCCGCACCGATGAACGACACGCAGGCACTGGCGATGACGAGCGCGGGTTCGCAGAAGTTCGGGGTCACGAAGATCTCGGACATCGTGGCGAAGGCGGATCAACTGACGATGATCGGACCACCCGAGTTCGAGCAGCGTGAGGACGGCCTGCCGGGCATCATGAAGGCGTACGGCAACTTCAAACTGAAGAAGTATATCGGTGTCGATCCCGGTCTGAAGTACAAGGGGTTGATCGACGGTCAGGCCGATATTGCGGTAGCATTCAGCACGGACGGCGATATCGCGGTGAATAAGCTGGTCGTCTTGCAGGACGACAAGAAGCTCTTCCCGATCTACCAGATCACCCCCGTCGTGACGCAGAAGGCGCTGGATGCCAGCCCCGGTATCAAGGACGCCCTGAACAAGGTCGCACCCTTGCTGACCGACACCGTGATGTCCACCCTCAACTACGAGGTGGACGGCAAGAAGCGCGAGCCCGCCGATGTCGCCAAGGAGTTCCTCACCGCCCAGGGGCTACTGAAGAAGTAATATTCCCAGCCCCTCCCCGTTCATGGGGAGGGGCACTCGATCGCGTGAGATACGGACAGCAACCTATCGCACTCAATCATATGAGCGAGTCACCCCTCTCCCGCATGGCGGGGGAGGGGCTGGGGGAGGGGGCAGAACCCCGTGCGGGCAATCCGATTCGAGCATGTCTCCCGGCAATTTCCCGGCGCGCCGCGCCCGGCGGTGAACGATTGCAGCCTCGATGTCGAGGCGGGGTCGTTCGTCGTGCTGGTCGGGCCGTCCGGCTGCGGCAAAACGACGCTCCTCAAGATGGTCAACCGCCTCTACGAACCGACGGGCGGCAAGATATTCATCGACGATATCGAAATCCGTCAGTTGCCGATCACGGAGTTACGGCGGCAGATCGGCTACGTCATCCAGCAGGTCGGCCTCTTCCCACATATGACGGTGGCGAAGAATATCGCCGTCGTGCCGCAGTTGCTCGGCTGGTCACGCGAGAAGATCGCCGCCCGCACGGACGAACTGCTCGCCCTGATCGGCCTGCCGCCGGAGGAGTACCGCAGCCGCTACCCCGCGCAACTCTCCGGCGGTCAGCAGCAGCGCGTCGGGTTGGCGCGCGCGCTCGCGGCGGATCCCGGCCTGATGCTGATGGATGAGCCGTTCGGTGCCATCGACGCGATCACCCGGACGGGCTTGCAGGACGAAATGGCCCGCCTCCAGCGGACGCTCAAGAAGACGATCCTCTTCGTCACACACGATGTGGAGGAGGCGCTGCGCCTCGGCGATATGATCGTCGTGATGCGCGATGGGCAGATCGTGCAGCATGGCACGCCGCTCAGTGTCCTGACCCAGCCTGCGGATGCGTTCGTCCATGACCTCCTTGGCACGGACGACATGGTCCGCCAGTTAGGTTTGCTGCGCGTCGAGGAGACGATGAAAGCTGTGTCGGATGGCGTGCGACGCAGCGACGGCCCGACGATCGGGCGGGACAGCGATCTGCGCCATGCCCTCTCGCTCCTCCTGCGCACTGGCGCGTCCACGCTCACCGTCATGGACGGAGAGAGTGCGGTTGGCACATTGACGCTCGACCAAATCCACCATGCAGTGCGCACCGAGAAGGCGAATGAGATACATCATCGATAACCCGGACATCGTCCGGGATTTGCTGCTCCGACACCTTCAGATCACGGCGATTTCCCTCGCCTTCGCGTTGGCGATTGCCTTGCCCCTCGGCTTGCTCGTCAACCGCTATCGCTGGCTCGCCGTGCCAATCGTCGGGACACTCGGCATCCTTTACACGATCCCCAGTCTCGCCCTGATCATCTTACTCATCCAGTTCCCGTTCGGCGGGTTGGGCGAGCGTTCGGTGATTATTGCCCTCGTCATCTACGCACAGATCATCCTCGTGCGGAACATCCTCGTCGGCCTGCAATCCGTTAACCCGGCGATGCTCGAAGCGGCGCGCGGCATGGGCATGAATGCGTGGCAGGTGTGGTGGCGCGTTCAGTTCCCCCTCGCGCTCCCGATCATGCTGGCGGGGCTGCGGATCGCGGCGGTCGTCGTCATCGGCATTGCCACCATCGGCGCGAAGTTCGGCGCAGGCGGCATTGGCAGGCTGCTCTTCGACGGCATCTCCGGCAATCGCTCCGACAAGATCTGGGCGGGGGCGATCACGGTATCCGCGCTCGCCTTCGCAGTGAACGGGTTGCTCCTCCTCCTCGAACGGGCCTGCGATCCCGCCCGCCGCACGCGAATGACCCGCCGCCAGCGTGCCGCGCGCCGTCTGACTGAGGAACTGCAACCAATCCAGGGATGAAAACTTGCGTGCCCCGCGTTGTAGCGCAATGCCCACACGGTGCGGGCGCGTCCGATTCTCATACACAGGGAAGAGAGCACATGATGCAGATTGATACGTCGACGGATTTCGGCAAGCGCGTCGAGCGACGATTGCGCGAGGCAGAGGTTATCTGGCTGACGACCGTCCGCCAAGATCAGACGCCGCAACCAACACCCGTCTGGTTCCTGCGGGAAGGCGACACGATCCTCATGTATAGCCGCCCAAATCAGCAAAAGCAGCGCAACATCGCCCGCAACCCCACCGTCTCACTCAACCTCGACGGCGACGGTCACGGGGGCGACATCATCGTGCTCACCGGCAAAGCGCAGGTCGCCGCGGATGCTCCTCCGACCACTGACGTGCCCGCATACGTCGCGAAATATCGCGAAGCAATCGCGCGTATCGGCATGACACCGGAGAGCTTCGCGGCGACGTATTCACTCGCCATCCGTATCACCGTCACAGACGTGCGCGGGCACTGAGTGGGGAGGAGCCATTCCTCACGTACGGAGCCATCGCCCCAAGATCATGCTCTGTATCAGGTTTGCGCGGCGATGGAGAGGGGAGCACGGTGCATTATCCGGGTGCCCTCGCCCGGGGGTGCCCTTTGGGCAGATGGGAGTGGGTAATCCCTATTTCAACACATAGCCGAAGAGGGCGACGAGCAGGAAGAAGCCGAGGAGCGAGAAGATCGTGAATGCCCAGGCGGGCATGAGCGTGCGGAGCGTTTCTTCGCTTCGGATCATCACCCGCTCGTTCGTGTCATGCTCGTCCCAGACGGGGAGGGAAGTTGCCGTGATGCGGCGGGGGCGCGGGTAGACGGGGATATGCCAGAATTTCTGCATAGAACGAGGACTCCCGAAGGCTACGATGGCGAAAGCCGACCCACAAACCATATCACATTATGCACCCGGTGGTCGCTGATGCGTCGGCATGATTTGGTCCGTTGATGCGGCGGGATCGAAGAAGGTCTCCCCATCTCGCATGAGCGCAATGCACTTCGGCACCCGCACATCGTGACCGCGATGCAGCGGTGTTGGCAGCGCATCCGGCGGGAAGAAGCGTGCATCAACTGTTTCTATACCGGGAGTAGGCTCAAGCTCCGCACAGGCGACGAGGAAGACCGGATGGACGATATGTACCCGGTCCTGCGACTGCCAGAGCCGCCCATCGAAGACGCCGAGGAGTCGTTGCACCTCGCCACGCAGCCCCGCTTCTTCCCACAACTCGCGCAGCACCGCCTCGGCGAGGGTCTGCCCGATCTCCGCGACGCCGCCCGGCATCGCCCAATGGGCATTATCCCTCCGCTGAATGAGCAGAATCTCGCCCCGCGCGTTGAATACGGCGGCATCCACCCCAATCGCCGGTGAGATGCGAAGCCACGGCTCGGCATCGAAGAGATTCTGTATCTCTCGTTGTGGTCGGCCCTCAGCGAGTGCGGCAACCTTCGCCGCCAGTTCCATGATGCGATGGGCCCGCTCAATCGCGTAGACATCGCCCGCGAAGTGCTTGCTGAGCGTCGCCATCCCCCGCATCTCATCCGCGATCAGATAGAGCTCCTGCCTGACATCATCCATCTCAGCCCTCACCCCCTATGCAGCAATGAGCAATTGAGCAATGAGGAGGGAGTCTACTCAGTCCTCAGTCCTCAGTCCTTCCCCTTCACTGCGACGACGAGCATCCGATCCGTGCCATCGTCCATTGGGGTGAGGTCCGTGTCCGCGTAGATACCTTCGACAGTGAACCCTGCGCCTTCGAGCAGCAGTTCGATTTCATACCGGCCAATGAGGCGCATCGAGAAGGGGACGACGATCCGCTGCAATGTGTGGTCCGGCGCGGTGAGGTCGTAGAACCAGGTTGCCTCGACGATTTGCGTCGCGGCGCGGTAGAAGGCGGAGACGAAACGGTCCACCCGATGCCCCTCGGCAGACTCGAAGGTCGCTTCGTGCGTGATCGCACCGTAATAGGCACCGAGCAGTTCCGGATTCGGGTGGATCAGGTCGAGCACCAAAAGACCGCCTGGCCGCAGGTGCGCGGCAATCGCGCGCAAGGCATCACGTTGCGCGGCGGTGTCCGGCATATGGAGAAAGGTATTCTGCGCGCAATAGGCGAGCGCGTACCGCTCGTCCCCGAGCGTTGAGAGCGAGCGAAAATCATCGCACCGCAGCGATACCCGCGCTTCCTGCCCGGACTCCATGACCACCGCCCGCGCCTCCGCCAGCATCGCGGCGGAGGTGTCGACACCCGTCACGGCATAGCCCGCTGCCGCGAGCGGCACGAGGAACCGACCCGCGCCGCAGCCGAGATCGAGCACCGGCCCGCCTGTGCGCGAGGCGAAGAGCAACAAGAACGCCGCGTCGGGGTCGTCCATTTCCGCCGGTGAGAATTCCGCTCCATAGAGGGATGCGATCATTTCGTAATCGGGATCACGCCAGTTTTCCATCGCATCAGTATGTGGGAGCAATGAGGGATGAGCAATGAGGAGAGGTTCAGGGTTCGAGGGATTCCTCTGTCTGATGAAGAATCGGCGGCTCTCGTTCACTCGATCATCCCCGGAAGATACGCCTCGTGGAAGAAGCGCGCGAGCAGTTGCGTCCGGCTATGCACCCCGAGCTTCTCGTAGGCGTGTTCGAGATGCGAGACAACCGTGCGCTCGCTCACGCTCAGTCCTGCGGCGATCTGCCGGTTCGTCAAGCCCTGCGCCATCCCCGCGAGAACACGCCGTTCCTGTGGGGTCAGGGGCCAATCGTCCGGGAGTCGGGGCGGCGCGGGCGGCGACACCGGTGCGAGCGCGACCATCGCTGCCTCTTCTCCCACGCCCCACGATGCCTCGATGCGCACCATGCCGCGCCGGGACGAAACATGCAGCACCGACGCCTCGGGCTCCTCCCGCGCCGACCGCAATGCGGCGAGCGCCGCCCACACCGCTGTCGGCAATTGCGGGATGCCGGGGGACTGCGGTATCCACGTCTCCCGCAGCGCGTCGATCCAGCCGTCCGCAGCCGGGTTGCGAGACTGCACCCGCCCATCTCGCCCGAGGACGATGACACCGATCGCCGTCCCCGGTGCCGCGTCCGGTCCTCCCCTCGATGCAACCGCCGCCCGCTCGCGTGCCAGTGCGGCGCGCACCGCCCGTCCGATGATCGGCGTGACCACCTGCAAAAAGGCGACATCAGAGGGCTTGAACCAGGCGATGTCGGGGTCCGCGCGCACCAGCGTCAGCCCCGCGACCCACCGCCCATCTGCGGCGCAGAAGGCAGCGAGGATGTTGCGGAACGGCACCCCCTCGACCTCGTGGAAGCGATGCCACCATGCCAGCGGTGAGTCGGTGCCCACGAGCGTGGGCGCGGCATCCACGCAGCGGCGCAGGTCTTCATGCAGCGCGACCGCCGGGAGGCCCAGGTGCATCATCCCCGGCGGGTTGCAGATGCCGGGCTGCCGGACGAGGTATGTATGTCGTAGCCAGTGCAGACGGCTGGCGCCGTTCGGCCCGCTACTGCCCGCGAGCACCCGGGTAAAGAGCAGGCTATCGGGGTCGACCGCATAGAGGGTGTGCGCGTCGCAGGGGATCGCGGAGCAGATCGCCGCCATGATCGCCTCGCCGAGCTCGCCGGGCGGGAGAGCTTGCCGGGCGAGGCGACTGATCCGCTCGCGCGCCTCGTTCTGTATCGCCGAGAGCCGGGGCATTGACCACCCTCTCCCGAGGAAGATCGGAAGAACTTCCGATGCGGCTGGGAAACACTGCGTGTATGGTGATCATACGCATGTGGCCGATCGATGCAAGCGGATGGTCGCCATCCGGGAAGGTAGTGCATGATGTCCTCGCTCTCACTCCCCGCGTCCCGCTCCCGCCCCGTCGCGATCACCGTCGCCGTCGTCCTCAGCGCGCTCATGGTCATCGCCAACTTCGCCTCTCCAGTGCTCCCCTCGGGCTCGGGGGACGACAAGGTGCCGACATCTGTTATCGTCATCGGCTTCGTCCTTGGTGTCCTGGGGATCGGCGTTGCGGTCGGTCTGTGGATGCTGCGTAAATGGGGATACATCGCAACCATCGTCGTGTCGGCGGTGAATCTGCTCCTGGCGGCACCGGGGATCGCCTTCGGGCCGGGTGCCGGCGTGAGAGTGCTTTGCGTTCTCGTCGTGCTGGTCTGCGCCGCCATCATCGTGCTGGTGACGCGACCGGAGGCGCGCCGCGCCTATCTCTGAGCGGGGGATGGCACCCCACTCACACCATCCCTACGGATCATTGAGGCGGTTGCGCGGAGACGTTCGGCATCTGCGAGGCAAAGGAGTGATCGATGTCAGCGACACAAGATGCCAACAAGGAGTTGTTCCGCCGCACGTATGAGGAGATGCTCAATCGCGGTGACCTCTCCCGCGTCGAGGAAGTTGTCGCCCCGGACTTCCACAACCATGAGGCACCTCCCGGCATGGATCGCGGTCCCGCGTCGATGCGCGGTCTGGTCGCCATGTTACGCACCGCCTTCCCCGACCTGCACTTTGAGATCGAAGAGATGATTGCTGAGGGAGACATCGTCGCGGGGCGACTGACCATGACCGGTACCCATCACGGGCCGCTGATGGGAATGCCGGAGACCGGTCGTTCGGTGCGGCAGGACCACATGCATTTCGTGCGCTTTCAGGACGGCAAAGCGATTGAGCATTGGGGTGTGCGCGATGATCTCGGCATGATGCAGCAGCTTGGGGTCATTCCCGAACGCTCGCGAGTACACGAGGCGCGTTGATCCTGTCGACTCATTGCTCATTGCCCGATAGGAGAGCGTAATAGGGCACTATGGCGCGATAGAAGGCGGCACGGTCGGTGAAGGTCGCATCGACCGCACCACCGTAGCGAGCGAGTAGATCGGGGAGCCATGCGGGAGGGAAGCCGGCGAAGTCTTGCGCCGGGTCGCCGATCGCGAGATCGCCCCAATCGATAATCGCGACGAGATCGCCGGTCTGTGGGTCGAGCAGCAGATGCTCACCGCTGAGGTCGCGATGGAGGAGGACGGGGGTGAATCGCGCGTGTGCGGGCTGATCGAGATAACGGGCAAAGAGCGCGTCGGCCCGCTCCCGTTCCGGTACCGTCATCGGTGGGTAGCGTGGTTGGAGTTTCGCCCACATCGCGGCAAACTGCGCGCGCCACCCCTCCGGCGATGCGTCCGGGACGCCACACCGGACGGCGTGCGCGACGGGAAAGCGATGCAGCGCCGTGAGGAATGCGGCGATTTGCGCGGTGAGTCGCTCTGGTCGCAGGATGGCGGCGGGCGCGCGATCGAGCGACACACCAGGGAGTTTCCGATAACCGACAAAGGGATAGGGAAAGGCGCGGGGCGTCTCCGCGATGAACGCGAACTGCGGTATGGACACAGGGAGCGTCGGGCCGAGCAGGGGCAGAATCGCAATCTCCCGGCGTAGCCACATCCCGACCTCGGCGCGCTTCGGGAAACGGAAGAGGAGATCGCCATTCACTTCCCAGACGGTGCTATCCCACCCCTCGGCGAGAAAACGAATCGTGTGGATGGCGAGCGCGGGAAAGGCATCGGCGATTGACGCGCGGTAGGGAGCCGCTGCCGCGTCGGTCATGGTGCGCTCCGCTCTAGCGAACCCACGAGCGCATCGCGCGCCAGTACGAGCCATGCCGCTCCTGCCGCGCGTGCCAGCCATCGAGCGCCCAACCGCCGATCCGCAACCCGGAGCGCCGCCGTTTGCCAATCGCCTTGGCGAACCGGACACGGAAGAAAAGCCCTCCGAGCAGCCACCAGAGAGCGAAGGCCGCCGTTGTGAAGAGCACGATAGACTTCGGCACGATAAACGGATGCACCACGGTGAGCATCACGACGATGGCCGCGACTATCGTGAACGCGAACCATCCCCAGAAATGGGGAATGGTGATCCCCCGCTGCATTCCTTCTTCTTGTTCTTGCTCCTGAACCATCGCCAGCCTTCACTCCCGATTCCGCTGTGGACACCGCACTGATAGTATACCGTGTGAGAGGGAGTAGGCAGTAGGCGGTAGGCAGTAGAGCAGTGACATTGACCGTGTAGACATGTCACATCTCGTATTCTGTCTACTGCCTACTGTCTACTGTCTACTTGCGACTGAAAGGAGCACGTTATGCCGGGTGGGTACGCGGGAGACGACCGGATTTTCAACCTCCTCAAGGAACTTCTGGAAATTCCCGGCCCATCAGGGCAAGAAGAAGCGGTGCGCGTCTGGCTCACCGAGCGATGGCGCGATCGCATGACCGAGTGGCACGAGGACCCCGTGGGCAATATCGTCTGCCGGGTCGGCGGCAGTGGGCCGAAGCTCCTCGTGGTGGCGCACATGGACGAGATCGGCTTCGTCGTACGGCATATCACGGAAAAGGGCTTCCTGCTCCTCGATACCGCGCAGGGAGCGCGCCGATCGTCGCCGGATCGCCGCTTCATGATCGGCCAGGTGGCGCAGATCGTCGGGCGTCATGGCGTCGTCGCGGAGGGCATCTTCGCCACTGCGAGCGGTCACACCCTCACTCAGCCCCAACTCGACAAGCCGCATCTCGACTTCAACGATTTCTTCGTCGATATCGGCGCGAAGAGCCGGATGGAGGCCGAGGAGCGCGGCGTCCATGTCGGTGCGGGCGTGATCTGGTCGTGGCCGGTGCGGCGGTTCGGCACGCGGATCGCGGGCAAGGCGATGGACGACCGGATGCTCCTCGCGATTATGGACCTCCTGCTCGATGACCTCGACCCCACGGCGCTGCACTACGATCTTTGGTACGGCGCGACGGTGCAGGAGGAGGGCGGCCTGCACGGCGCAAAAGCGATGGCGGACCGCTCCGACTTCGATCTCGCCATCGCGCTCGATGTCGGTCTCGTCGGTGATGTGCCAACGGTGCGGGAGGAGGAGTACGCGACACATCTCGGCGGTGGCCCGACGCTCGTGCATAAAGACGGCGGTATGCATTACGACCGGCGGCTCCTCTGGCGGCTCGCAGATGTGGCGAAGGCGAACAACATCCCCTTCCAACATGGCGTCTACGCGAACTATGGCTCCGATAGTCACGCGTTCTTCGATCACGGTATCCCGGCGGTCCTGATCGGCACGCCCACACGCTACACGCACACGGCGACAGAGATGGTGGAGGAGAGCGATATCACCGCGACGGTGAACCTGCTCCGCGCCTTCGCCACCACGCCGCCCGCGCACTGATCGCGATCGATGCCCGCGCGCCATCGGCCACTGCCATACCGCTGGGTGGGGTGGTGGCCGGTGCGTCGTCTGCGGCGGCTGGTCACGATCTGCTTCTTCTCTCCCATCCTGCGCATCTGGGTGCGGCGGCTGACGATCGAGGGGCGGGAGCGCATCCCGCCCGGCCCAGTCATCTACGCCGTGACCCATACGAGTATGGCCGATACCCCGCTCATCCTCTGGGCGGTCGGCACCCGCGCGGACCGGCTCATCGTGACCGCCGCGCGCGATTTCTTTTTCCGTCCCCAGCCGCCCCGGATTCGGCCCACTCGTGGCCTTCGCCTTCGGCGCGGTGCCAATCGACCGCACCGGCTCCGCCCGCCAATCGCTTCACGATGCAATAACGTGGTTACGTCGCGGCTATTCCGTCGTTATTTACCCGGAAGGAGCGATTCCCGCGCCTGCGGTGGATGAAAGGCGATTGCATCGCGGCGTCGCACTGCTCGCGAAACAGGCACGCTGTCCGGTCGTCCCCGTGCAAATCGTTGGCGCAGCGAATCTTCTGCCCGCCGGAGTCCATTGGCCGCGCGCCGCCAATGTGTCCATTACTTTCTTATCGCCAATTTTATACACGGACGCGGAAACGAGCGATAGCTTCACGAGGCGACTGATCAACAATCTCTTTCCAACGTAATAACGGAAAAATAGTGCGATTACATTCCGATCACAACCGGATGTTTAGGGCTTGCAAATGGCCTAAAAGCGTTTACAATAGAGGTACGCGATCTGCGACTTTCGTACCATATTGATGCCGAAAAGTGATCCGGCCACCGACTGACTCGCCGCCCGCGACTTGGGAGACATCGTTCCTACGAGGGAAGACCGACGCGCCATCGCATGAGGGCTGAGGGCGAAGAATCGAGAGGAGTTTTCGATGCAAGTTATTACGCCCGCGTCGGCGATGCCACAACCCCTTACCTGTAGCAGTTGCCAACACTGGCAGGGAGTCGCTGCCCATACCCCCGCCGAGGGAGAGCGCGTTGGTCGCTGTGGCCGCTTCGCGGAGATCCGTCCCGGCACCGCACGACCCCGCTGCAACATTTGCTGGGAGCCTGTGGCTGCCTTACCGACGCAAGAAACCATCCTCGCAGACAATTACGTGCGATTTCACATCCCACTCTCGCGTCTGGGCGCTTCACTTATCCCGCGTAATGCATCCCGGTTTCGGCCATCGTCACGGGCGCACCCTCGTGCTGCACGCTGGCACCGATCACGCGTCCGACGAAGAGGACATGATCGCCCGTCGGAATCACCTGCTCAACGGCACATTCCATGTAGGAGAGTGCGGCGGCAAGCACCGGCGTCCCGGTTTCAGGGGCCTCGGTATAATCCTCGCCCTCCAGCTTGTTCCCGACGCGTTCGGCGGGCTTGACAAACTTCAGGAGCAAATCCTTCGATCCGCTCGGCACATTCTGGACGTTGAAGACCTTGCCTGCGTCGATCAACTTGCGGGTATGCGCGCCTTCCTGGATGGCGACCACGACATACGCCGGATCGAACGAGGTCTGCGTGAGCCAATTCGCGGTCATCACATTCAGTTCGTCGCCCGCACGCGAGCCAATCAAGTAGAGGCCGTACGTTATTTCCCGTAGAGCGGTGGATTTGGCTTCGTCGTTCATGGATGCTTCCCTTCCTTCATGTATGCGGTGTCGTGTGGTCAGCGTATCACGTCATGCTGCGCGGCGCGAGTATCGTCCGACCCCCGGCACTTCCCTTGTGCCTCCCTGCGTTGCCCGGTAGGATGCCCGCGGGACAATCGGTGGGTAATGGGGAGGGGCAACGGATGGCAAGTGAACTCTGGGCGGTCGCGCAGGCGGCCCTCGTACGAGACGCGATCGCGCAGTGCCGCGCCAACCCGGCGTCCTGCGACGCGGTCGCACCCGACTTCGCCGCCACCTACGCCACCTTCGCGCAGCGTCACGCACCAGGGTACTGGAATGGCTACCTGACCTGGGTACTCGTGCAGGCGCTCGCAACGGAGCGCTATGCGCACCTCACCTACTCGGTACGGGAGGCGGCGGGTCTCGTTCTGCAGTTCCTCGATGAACCTGCCGAGGAGCCGACGCGGCGCGGCCCCTTTGGGGTGCTCCGCTCCCGCCCACGTCCGGTCAGCCAGAGTATGCCGTCGGTAATCGCGCTCCTCCGCCTGCTCATTACCCTCGGCGGCGAGGCAGCGGAAGAGCGTCTCGCTCGTCTCAGCCCGGACGCCGACCCCGCATGGAGCGAGGAAGGCGCGCTCTATTTCTCCGACGGGGAGCGCGATGCCATTCTCGCGGCCCTCCCCGCGCTCCGGGATGCCCTGACGGCACCACCGCACGGCCCGCGCTTCCACTTCTGGATCGTCCGCCGCCCCGGTCTCGACCGCACCATGCGGGACGTACTGCGCAGCCCCGCGCAGTTTATCACTGACCTCGAAACCATCTTCGGCCACGCCCACCACACCACCAGCCAGGTCTTCGTCCTCTGGGCACCTTGACGATGGGGATTTAGCACAGAGGACACAGAGAGCGCAGAGGACGCAGAGAAAAAAAGGAATTGAATTCTCTGTGCTCTCTGTGTCCTCTGCGCCCTCTGCGTTAAGTTCCCTCAGACGAGTAATGGGATGGGGAGGGCCATGAGGGTGACGGTGAAGATGCTGCCCCTATCGGGGGCGCTGGTGTGGGTGAGGGTGCCGCCCATCAGTTCGACGAGGCGGCGGGAGAGAGCGAGGCCAAGGCCCGTGCCGCTCTGGGAGCGCGCGTAGCCCGTTTCGACACGGCGGAATGGCTCGAAGATCAGCGCAACGTGCTCCGGTGCGATGCCGATACCGGTATCCCGCACCGCAAGCGCGACTCGCTCGCCACGCACACTGACCTCGACCCGGATCGCGCCACGCTCCGGCGTGAATTTGTGCGCGTTCGTCAGCAAGTTGAGCACGACCTGCGTGAGCCGTGCGGCGTCTGCCTGCACCAGGGGCGTCTGGGGCGGGATATGAATCGTCAGGTGTTGCCGCTTGGCGGCGATGAGGGGCGCAAGCACGCGCTCGCAACTGCGGCTGACATCGGCGAGATCGACCGCGTCCAGCCCAATCGTCATCCGACCCGCGCCGACGCGCGCCATGTCAAGCAGATCGTTCACTTGCGCGAGAAGGAGTTCTCCACTGGCGACGATGTCATCCGCCGCTTCATGCAACTCCCGAGGGTCATCGATCAGGCCATCGGCGATCAATCGCCCGAAGCCGAGGATCGCATTGAGCGGTGTACGCAGTTCGTGCGAGAGGGAGGCGAGGAAATCGTCCTTGTGGCGGTTGGCGTCCTCCAACTCCTCCACCTGCGCCCGCACCTGCCGCAGGAGGCGATCCTTCGTAATCGCCAGCCCCGCCTGCTCGGCGACGAGTTCAAGGGTCGTCAGTGATTGGACATCGAACGCCGGGCTTTCTGCCCGCACTCCCGCGACGAGCACCCCAACAACCGCCCCTTCCGCCCGAATCGGCATGAACGCCTTCGAGTGGTAGTCACGCGCGAGGAACGCGGCAAGGAGTGGCGTCATCGGCAACGTGTGGAGGTCCTCGATCACCGGCTCGTAGCGCTCGCGCGCAGCTTCGACTGCGCGCATCGTCCGCACTCCCGCCGCATAGGTCCGAATCAGCAGATCGCGGATTTCGGCGTCTTCCACCGGCGTGCGCGTTGCATAGGCGGTGAGCGTCTGTCGCCCATCGGTGAAGGTAATGACGCGCGCATCGTCCGCCCAATCGGCGGTGAGGTCCGCGAGCGCCTGAAGGATTGCGGGACCGTCCGCAGCGGAGTTACACGCCTGTGCAATCGCGGCGACATACGCGGTATCGCGTTCCCGCCGCCGCATGGTCGCCACTTGCGCCGTCACCTGCCGATTCAGCCGCTCCCGGGCAATCGCCAGCCCCGCCTGTTCGGCGACGAGTTCGAGCGTCGCGACCGCCTGCGTATCCAGTGGCGGGGTAGCGGCGCGCGCCGCCACACTCATCACACCAACAATCTCCCCGACTGCACGGATCGGCACGGAGGCGAGGGTATGATAATCGCGCGCTCGTGCCGCCTGCGCGAGGGGCATCGCCAGAGAATTGGTACGGAGATCGAGCAGACGCGCGGCATTGTCCGCGACGACGCGCGCCTCCTGGATATCATCCGGCTGCCGGGTTGCCCGCTCTTCGATGATGTGCCGGATCGCGGCGTCCTCCACGGGCGTACGGGAGGCGTACGCGGCGAGACGACCGCTTCCCGCCTCAAAAGTAACGACCGAAGCAGAGTCCGCCCAATGCGCGGTGAGGTCCGCGAGCGTTTGCAGCGTGGCGGGCCCTTCGGAGGCGGAATTGCACGCCTGCGCGACCGCCGCGACGAAGGCTGCATCCCGCTCCCGGCGCTCGCCGTCCGCAACCTGCTGCGCGAGTTTCCCTTCCAGTTCCGTGCGGGCAGTAATATAGAGGCGTGCATTGGCAACTGCCTGCGCCGCCAGCGGGGCGAAGCGTTCGACGATGCGCAGATCATCGTCCGTGAAGGCTCCCGTACCATGCCGCGACGCGACAAGGACGCCGACCGGGCTCTCACCGACGATCAGCGGGACCATCAGGTAGCTATGGACGCTCGTCACCACCGATGGGCCGTCCGATCCGATTCGCAGGGCACGTGGATCCGCGAAAAGATCGGGGATGTTGACCGATTGCCGGTGTCGGTAGACCCACCCCGTCAGACTGCCATCGAGCGGGCGCGGCTGCATGGCGAAATATCGTTCCTCATCGCTCTCGATCCGCAGGGCGATGGGGACGAGCGCATCCGGCGCGAGACCATCGAGATAGATGGACGAGGTGATGCACGGAACGAGCGCCATCACTCCCCGGATAACTGCGTTCAGTGTCTCCTGAAGGTCCAGCGATTGATTGACACGTGCGAAGGTTCGTTCGAGTGTTATCAACTCAGTGCGCCGCCGAGCGCTCGCGAGACAGGAACCGAACAGCATCCCGATCTCTTCGAGCGTCTTCACCGCATCCGGCCCGACGGAGCGCGGCGCGACATTCAGCGCCTGAATGACGCCAAAGCGGTACTCGCCGACCGTCACCGGGAACGAGACGAGGTTGTACGGCGGCATGACACCGATTGCCTCTAATGCCACGCGCACATCGTCCGATGGACTGTACTGGGGGAGGATTACGGGGGATTGCGCCCGGAGCGTCTGCGCCGCGATACTGGCATCCTCCAGGTGATGGAGCGCGAGCGCGTCGCGGGAGAGCGCATCCCCGATGGTGGCATGGGTCATGACGATCCTGCCGTCCGCCGGGTTGAAGGCGTAGAAAGCCGTCGGATTGCCGCCGACCGTCTCACTCACCGCGGATAATGCCGCGCCGACAGGATCAGGCGCATCCACCGCCTGTACGAGGCGCGTTGCCAGCGAGAGCGGCGAGTGCGAACCGGGACGGGCAACCATGTGTCGTGGTACCTCGAGCGCGTGAGAACCATACGTAGGACGAAGATGCACCGGCATCCTAACGATACGCCGTACACTTTGTCAACGCGAGCGAACTGAGATCCCACGATGCTGATCGACGGAGTGAGACGCGGTAGATACAATGCACGGGAAAGGAGAAACGTATGCAGGTGATCCGGGTCACCCAGGAGAAGCGGGCACCCAGCGATAATCCGGCCTTTATTGGGGCAGTAGAGACACAGGATGTGGTCAGCGACGCGATGGCGGCGCTCGTACGCGTGACGGAAGTGACCTTCCCGCCGGGGGCGCGGAACAAGTGGCACATGCACGCGGCAGATCAGGTGCTGATCGTCACGGCGGGACGGGGGATCATCGCGACGGAGGCAGAGGAACGTACGATCGCGCCAGGAGATGTCGTGCTCATCCCGGCGAATGAAAAGCACTGGCACGGCGCAACGACCAACGAAGCGATGACGCATTACGCCATCCTCACTCCTGGCCCGATGACCGTACTGGAATGATGCCGTGAGCGAGGTCGAAGCGAGGGATCGCATCATCCATCTGGACGCAGCGGATTTCTCGCCCGCACTCCGTACCGAACGGGACCGCATGTTCGCCGCGACCTTTCGTGGCGGCAGCGACCCCGGTCGGGTCTGGGCACCCGCGACGTATCATTTCCTGCTCATGCGCGGCGAAACGATCATCGGGCATGTCGGTATTCACCGGCGCGCGATCATTGTTGCGGGGCGGTCGTGGGCAGTGGCGGGGATCGTCAAGGTCGGCGTCCTCGCCGCGCTGCGCGGGCACGGCCTCGGCACCCGCCTCCTCGCCTTCGCGGATGAGACCCTGCGCACCCAGGGGCGAGACGATCTCGGCCTGCTCGTCACGAGCGAAGACCGCCTCGGCTATTACGGTCGGCTTGGCTGGGAGCGCATCCAGGGGCCGGTCTCGTACGAGGATCGCGGCACGATCAAGGCGGAAACCTTTCCGGTCCTGCTCCTGCCGCTTCGGGCGAGCAAAGAAGCACTCGCGCCGTGGTACGACTCCCCGATCGACCTCGCCGGGCCGTTCTGGTGAACAGATACCTGCATTCTCGCTACAGCGGTCTATCCCCTCATCAGGAGGGCGGATCAATGCCTTGTTGCTGCAGGGTCGTGTAGGCAATATCGAGGCGATCAGGTCTCGTGCCACCCTGCCAGGTAAACTGCAAATCGTGCGTACCTGCGGGCAGGTAGGTAGTAAACGTCAATGTCGTCCAGTCCCCATCGGCTTGGAGCGCATCTTCCGCGATGTGCCAGCCATCGACATCAAGCCTCAGCATCGCAGCCTGGTCCATGGATCCCGTACGCCGCCCGCGGGCAGTAAGGGTATAGATCCCCGCCACACTCACGTTGACAGTCTGTGTCAGTTGTACATTTGCGGGAAAATGGACGATGCTCTGATCGCTCTGCACTGCACGGTTATCTTTTTTCGCCCATCGCATCGCGGTCCCCGCATAGATTGATGACCCCACATAGGGTTTGATCTGCACGCTATAAATCATCGCCTTTGCGTCATCGGCGAGATTGAGGGGGCGAAGCGCAATGGTGTGTGTGCCCCCATTCGCCAATTCAACTGCCAGCGGTTGCGAGGAGGAGCCATCACGGCTCAGCATCGTCGTGCCGATCATCTGCCCATTCACCACGACTTCGAGCGTTGTCGGTTTGTTGTCGCTCGTGCTACCGAATGCCTGCACCGTATAGAAGTCGTAGTTGTAGCCATACAACTTCCACGACGCTGTGATCGTACTCATCGGGTTCATCAGGGCGATACTCGGGTCACTGCTCCCGAACTTCGTGGGTGTCAGGCTATTAATGTCTGGATAACGAGGCAAGAGGGAAATCTCATCCAGGGTGAGCGTTGAATCTTCCGCCATCTTGCTTCCACTGACGACGCGTGTGACTGTGATCGCGTGGGGCCTCGCCGTGAGGTACATCGGTGGCAATTGGAGCGAACTATAGGGGCTCTTCTCCGCGCTCGTGAGCAATAGTGCGCCGCCCGACGGCCTACCGTCAATCGCCACATTCACATGCTGGGGGCGTTCATCAGACTTCAGAACCTCGAGATGAACATCATACATTGCGGGGATTGGCGCGGTGACCGTGACTGTTGCGCTCAATGATCCGCTGAGCATCACGGAGGGTTTCCCTGTCGCACAAAGACCGGCAGGGGTCGATCCACCGGGTGACGCACTGAGGTCACGGCAAATACGACTGTCGCCCGTCGGGATCACCGTCAGACGACGAATCGCACCATTGCGGTCAATCTTGCGCGCCGGATCCACATAGTCGTTCAACAACTGGAACTGCACGATGTGCGGCCCTTTGCTCAGGGACGCCACAAACGAAGCCGGTGTCCATGAACGGTCGCCACGATCGTAAGTCGAGCGTACTCGACCGGGATTTTATCGATGGTGACACCGATGCGTACGGGAGTGGGGGAGGATTGAAGCCCTCTGCGATCAGTTGATAGCTGCCATCACGTGGTACCCGCACGGGGAATTGGATGAAAGGATTTCCGTTGAACAGCATTGTACGGGGACTCTCCGGCCAGTCCTTCGACGCCAGTTGCGTGAAGCGTCACGTCGGGAGCAGTATTCTGGATCGGATCGACCACGATCGATGGCTGCATCTGCTCGGCTGAGCACATCGCCGAGATGCGGCATCTCGTACCAATACGCGCGCGCAGATCGGGATCGTCGCTCACCGATTGCAGGAGCTTCCCCGTCGTCGTAATGGCGCGCAGTATGCCGGGATCGGTACTCTGTTGATAGAGTGCAAAGTATCGCGAGGACGTTCGTGAGCGGTTGCCCGGCCTTTATTGGGATACGAGCGTCGTCTGTGTACCACTGGCGTGCGTGAGGATCCCTGGCCAGAATGCGATTTAGCGCATCGATTTGTTCGTCGGGCTGCTTAGCGAGGATGTATTCTTGCCAGAGATCCCGTTCGCCCAAGACGGAGCGGGTGATCACTCCACCCGCAGCCATCACACTGGTCGCACTGAGAAGACAGAGAATCGCAAGACTGAGGCTGATCGGCGTCAGTTTGCGGCGCGGCATCGGTTTGCCTGGCTCAAGGTGGTCGGACGCTCGCGATGGTGATGCCCATTGGCGCGAAGAAAGCGCACGAACAATCGCCCAGATACCGTTACCGATGAAGATATGAATGGCAAGAACGACATACACCACATAGCGACCCCATGATACCAAGGGAAACGGGTCCTGATAGACCACGACTGCGGTAGACAACGCGACCGTCAGTAGCCAGATACAGCCAACGCGTGCGAGCAGGTCACGACGGCTCAACCCATGCCATACGCCAACGACAGCGAGCGGAACGCTGATCAGGAGAGGGAAGATCGTATAGTCGGGCGAATGAAAGCTTCGTGCAAATGCCACATTCACCGATTCTGTGGCCCAAGAGTATTCGCGCCCGTCAACCCGAAAAAAGAACGGGCGGAAGACGCTGAACATGCGGATGCGATCTACGAAATCGCGGGGCCAGATAAAGGGGTTCGTAAAGATGAAACAGGCAACACGACAAGTATGACGATGGCCGATAGCCAGAAGATCACCAGCCATTGGGTGCGTGTCTGAAAGCCGATGTAGAGCATCACGACCGCAAAGCTCAGGGCAACCGTTGCCGCATTTGCCTTCACGCCTATCGCCATCCCGATCGCGAAACCGACACACACGGCTGCGGTAATCAGAGAGGGAGCGATCGCTGGGGAACGGCGATGAGCAGGCGAGCAAGCCAGAGTGTGGTTGCGAAGGCGAGGATACTGAAGAAGATCAGGCCCGGTTCAGCCATAATCGAACGCAAAGTAAATTGCCAGTAGGGAGTGACAACCATGAGAAGCAACGTGGTCACCGCCGCCCGGGATCAAAGGTACGTCGCAGTGCAAAGAAAAGAATGAGCAGCGAAAGGCTGGAAAGTCCGGTCATAAACGACACAACGGTCGCGCGAATGTGCGCGTCAACGTCAACGAATGGACATCATCTCCATGATAATAATACTTAACGGACTCTGCTGGGATACCGGCGAGCCATCGCACCGCGCCAAAGATATATTTCGCACCTGCGGAATGGTCGAGGCTCTGACGTTGATTTCACGGCATGCCTCTGGGTATCGTCCCGGTGAAGATGCTTTCAGTACACAGGCTATGATAGAGCCAGACAGGTTCATCATAGATATTCGCTGGTACGCGGCGCGGCGGAATGGTCCAGAGCCCAATGGCGAGATTATTATGCATGCAAGAATGAATGGGATGAATGTACAAACATATCGGTGCTTGACAATCTCATCAAAGGACTTCGACCTGAAGGATACCAACTCGTCTATATGCTGTCCTACGATGCGTACCTTCATGGAGTAGTTCCCACAACTATAACTACTTAAACGTAGTTGTGATGCAAGTGTCGCAATGATGCATAAACGGTGTCCTCGTTGAGAAGCATTACACACTTAGTGGTTATCCGCGTTGATTTCGTACACTCACCAGAATTCCAAAAGCGATTGGACTATACTATGCGCTCGCGACGGAGATCAACTCGGTCGCTGCCCGCCACATTCCCACGAATCTTCTCTGCGGTCAATGGCGGACAACTTTCGTAAATGGATTGGGTCGATTACAGTGCGCCTCGCATAGTGAGGTGTTCGACCTACAATCTCTGGTGCATTCAATTGGGGTCCGTCGTAGCAAAGGCGTCTAGGCATCGTGCGGGTAGGCGATTCTGTGCGCAGACTCAGTGTGATATGGGGCGGCAAAGTTATGAGAGAGCAATCAATAGAGTCCCGAACTCTCAGGCGAATCATCCTTAAGCAGTCAAAGCGCGCGAATGTTGGCCATATTGGTTCCGCACTATCCATTGCGGATATTATCGCCACGCTTTACTCCGACGTACTCGCGATCGCTCACCTCGATGACCCCGATCGTGACCGATTTGTCTTGTCGAAGGGGCACGCGTCTCTTGCCTTGTATTCTGCGCTCTTTCTTAAGGGATGGTTGACTGAGGCAGCGTTGAACACCTACTGCGGGGATGCGAGTCTGCTCGGCGTCCACCCTGAACATGCCCTCCCCGGCATCGACTTCTCGACGGGATCGCTTGGGCAGGGCCTTTCGATGGCAACGGGTGCCGCATTGCTGCCCGCCTCCAAAGCTCCACCCGTCGGGTATTTGCGCTTCTGAGCGACGCCGAGTGCAATGAAGGCTCTCTCTGGGAAGCGGTGATGTTCGCATCACATCATCGGCTTGCGAACCTGATCGCCATTGTCGATCTGAATGGTCAACAGGCGCTCGGCTATACCGGCCAGGTAATCGACCTCTCACCAATGGCCGAGCGCTGGCGGGCGTTTGGCTGGGATGTCCATGAGGTCGATGGGCATGATTGCGCCGAAATCGCTCGGACAATCGCTGCACTCGACACCACTTCAGATGTTCCACACGTCCTGATTGCCAAAACGGTGTTCGGTAAGGGCGTCTCCTATATGGAGCGCCAGATCAAGTGGCATTACTGGCCGATGTCCGAAGCAGACTACCGCTGTGCCCTGGATGAGATCGGCGTGGGGTAATGCAATGAGGATTGCCTTCGCGAAGACGCTTGCGGAGCTTGCTGCCCATGATCCACGTATCATGCTGCTCACGGGCGATCTCGGATTCATGGCGCTCGAATCGTTCACGGATGCCTATCCGGATCGATTTATGAATGTTGGGGTTGCTGAACAGAATATGGTGGGCATCGCCACCGGGCTTGCCGAAGCGGGGTTCCTCCCATTCACCTACTCGATTGTGACGTTTGCCACGCTGCGCCCCTACGAATTCATCCGCAATGGACCGATCCTTCATCAGTTGCCGGTACGCATCGTGGGAATCGGCGGGGGGTACGAGTATGGTACTGCCGGGCCAACCCATCACGGGTTGGAAGATATCGGCGTCATGCGGATCCAACCTGGTATCACGGTGATTGCCCCGGCAGATTACGAGCAGACGCGGACCGCGATACTCGCCACCTGGGATCTTCCTGGTCCTATCTACTACCGACTTGGCAAAGATGACAAGACGCGTGTGCCGGGTCTGGATGGTCGCTTTGAACTCGGTCGCGCGCAGGTCATCCGTGAGGGCGCAGACCTTGTGCTCGTTGCGATGGGCAGTATTGCGACTCGAGGCAGCCGCTGCGGCTACCGAACTCGACACACCTGGTATCACCTGTACCGTTGTCATTGTCGCCAGCCTCAATCCCGCCCCTCTCGAGGATCTCGACCGCAATTATTGCGCAGCTTTCCGCTGGAATCACTGTTGGAGGCCCATTATGCCGTCGGGGGAGTTGGATCTCTGGTCGCTGAAGTGATTGCGGAGCGTGGGCTCGGTTGTCGGTTGATCCGTCATGCCGTCAGTGAGACGCCGAACGGGATGTCAGGGAGCCAGGAGTATTTCTACGCCCGTCATCATCTCGACCGTGCTGCGCTGGTGGAGAGTGCACGGACGGCCCTTGCGATGGTTACTGCATGAGTGATCGTTTCATTTCGGTCGTGCTCCCGGTATACGATCAGGCAGATCACATCAGCGAAATCGTAGAGGAATACGAGACCGCACTCACGGGCCTCCCCCACCGACACGAGCTTCTTCTGGTCCCAAACGGTTGCAGCGACCAGTCTGAATCGATTTGCCATGCACTTGCGGAACAATACGCCACCGTGCGGGTGGTCGTGAGCCACAAGGGTGGCTGGGGAAGAGCGGTAAAGCTGGGCCTGCGGGAAGCACGCGGGGACATCCTGTGCTACACCAACTCCGCGCGCACCACCGCAGAAGACCTCTTACTCATCCTCCTCTATGCAGTTGCGTACCCCGGAGTGATCGTGAAAGCAGACCGGAAAATCCGGGGACAATTGGCGACGAAGGCTGGGATCACTCTTATATAATCTCGAATGCCGGGCGCTCTTTGATCTCGCGAACTGGGATATCAATGGCACGCCGAAAGTCTTTCCCGCGCAGTTGCGCCCAACTTCTCCTTCTCAGACAAGATGACGATCTCATCGACGCAGAATTTAGTGCTGTGTGTCGCCGCGCGGCATACCGAATGCTCGAAGTGCCGATCCTGAGTAGTCGGCGTCATGGCGGCAAATCCACGACGAACTATCGCTCGGCGGTGAATATGTATCTCGGTGTGTACCGGCTTTGGAAGACGATGCGCGAGGACCATCCGTGAATCCTCGCTCGCTCTCAGAGTTAGACACACTTTGGTCACGCCACCACGCGGAATGGCGCGACCCGGTGCAGATTGCCAGCCAGTGGAGGAAGCACGTGCGACAGACCCCCATCTGCTCCGCTTCACAACCCAGGGAGCCTTCTGGGACACCTTAGCATCTGCGGGCATCACCCTTCTCATCACTCGCGAGTACGAACATCTCATCATCGCGTTGCGCTCCACCGATGCCGGCCCCGCCATTTCCTTCATGCGTATGCCCCATCCGTCCGGCCTCGTGGTGGATCGCGAGCGGAACATCGTTCACATTGCAAGCACACGCAATCCCAATCAGGTCTATGATTTGATGCCCGTGCGTGGCCTCATGCCCCGACTGGATGCAGACCCCGTTCCGGTGGAAGATCACCCTCTTGTGCCCGTGCGCTCGCGCTATCTCGCGGGATGTACCTACCTCCACGATCTTGCAATCATCGATGGCACGTTGTACGGCAACTCCGTTGGGCAAAACGCCGTCGTGCGTATTGATGAGGGTGGATATGCCGCGCCCGTCTGGTGGCCACGATGCATTGAAACCAAGCCGGGCCCCGCTTCGGTCAGAACTATCTGCAACTCGACTCTATCGCCGCAGGCATCGATCTCGACTCATCTTTTTTCTCTCGCTTCCCCAGAAAGATTCTCTGCTGCCGCCCCGGACATAAAAACTTCCCCGTTGACAAACGCGGCGTGATCTTTTCTGGCGCAACCCGTGCGGTCGTTGCACGCGGCCTTACGCGGCCCCATTCTGCACGCATGTACGCGGAACAGGTCTGGGTAGATAACAGTGGCTACGGTGAACTTGGCATCGCAGCAGACGGGCGCTTCATCCCGGTGGTGAAGCTTCCCGGTTGGACGCGTGGCCTTTGTTTCCACGAGCAGATCGCCTTTGTTGGCACCTCACGCGTGATTCCGCGATTTCGGCAATACGCCCCCGGTCTCGAAGTGGATGCGAGTGTGGCAGGTGTACACGCGATCGACACAGTATCGGGGCGGTTACTTGGCAGTTTATTCTGGCCCTATGGCAACCAGATCTTCGCAATCGACTGGCTCCCCGGTCACGTATCAGCGGGTTTTCCCTTTTCAGCGCGGGGAGGTCGGGCGTTTGCGCGGGAGAAAGCGCTGTTCTATGCCTTTCGTACGGAGGATTCATCCGATCATCGTGTCGAGCGAATGGGCAGGTGACCGTGTCGATACTGCGAGACGCGCACCGCCATCTGTAGAGAGTAGAGAAAAGTGCGTGTTGATATGGAGGAGGAACAAGAGTGAGTGACGGATTTCGTTTCTTGATGCTCGGTGCGATGTATGAGAACGGTGGCAATACGACCCATCGTTTCCTTGACGGACATCCGCAGATGTATGTCTATCCTTTTGAGTCACAGATCGGTACGCGCATGGTCAATGACCATCTTGCGTCGATGTTCCCGGTGAAATATCGCTGGCCTGTGTTCGCGCTGGATGCGACGCCGTATGAGGATTACAAGGCGATTATCGACGAGGAAGGCAAGGTGCGTTCACGCACGCCGAATGTGAGCAAATTCCGCCACATGCCGTTCGATTTCTCGGACGATGAACGATGTGCACTCTATCAGCAATATGTGCAGGAGACCGGGCGATCACGCGCGAACAATGTTGCCGCCTTCTTCCGCGCCACGTTCGATGCGTGGAAAGATTACCGGCGCACAGGCGAGCAGAGTGTCTATGTCGGCTACAGCCCGATTTTTGTTGTCGATGCAGATAAAGTCCTGAGCGAGATGCCGGAGGCGCATGTCCTCCATGTGGTACGCAACCCCTGGTCCGCATACGCGGACACCAAGAAGCGCCCCGTGCCCCTCAGCTTGCATCACTATATGCTGGGTTGGACGCTGAACCAGTATCACGCGCTCCTCTATCAAGGAGCGATTCCCAGATCGGCTGCATATTGTCCGCGCAGAAGATGTCATGGCCGATTCGTATGCGACGCTCGGTGCAGTCTGCGAAAAACTCGGACTCGAACCTGCGGACTCGCTCCGCAAACCGACCTGGAATGGGACCGAGTTGGAAGAAGTCTACCCGTGGGGAACCCTCCGAAAGGTGACACCGGAAGCGAATCGTGCCACCGGAGAAGAGTTGTCTGCGCGCGAACGCGATGAGATTCGCGCCTATACCCATCAATATCTGGACACCTTCGACTACAAGAACTTCCTTTCGCCATGAAACGGGTGCTGATTACGGGGGGGACGGGGTTTGTCGGGGCGAATCTCGCTCGGCGGTTGATCCGTGACAGTCATGCGGTGCATCTGTTGGTGCGTCAGGAGTATGCCTCCTGGCGCATTGCGGCGATTCAGCCGGATGTCCATCTGCACATCGCCGATCTCAGCGATGTGGAGGCGCTTACGCACGTCGTCGGTCAGATCCGGCCTGAGTGGGTCTTTCACCTCGCAGCACACGGAGCCTACTCCTCCCAAACCAGTCTGCATCGCATCATGCAGACCAATGTGATCGGCACGATCAATCTGGTTGAAGCCTGCCTGGCATGTGGTTTCGAGGCGTTCGTGAATACCGGCTCCTCATCGGAGTACGGCTTTAAGGATCATGCGCCTTCAGAGTCGGAGTGGCTGGAACCGAACAGCCACTATGCGGTCGCGAAGGCTTCTGCGACGATCTTCTGCCGATACACCGCGCAGCATCGGCATGTGCATATGCCGACACTCCGGCTCTATTCCGTGTATGGCCCCTACGAGGAGCCAATGCGCCTCATGCCGACGCTGATTCAGCGGGGCTTCTCAGGTGAATTGCCGCCCCTCGTCAATCCTGACATTGGGCGTGACTATGTCTACACGGAAGATGTGAATGAGGCATACATACGCGCTGCCACGGAGCCGGGGCAAGAAGCAGGCGCAGTGTACAATGTCGGGACGGGTATCCAGACCTCCCTGCGCGAGGTAGTCGATCTTGCCCGCGAGACCC
Source organism: uncultured Chloroflexia bacterium (assembly GCA_963763655.1). Classification (GTDB taxonomy): domain Bacteria; phylum Chloroflexota; class Chloroflexia; order Thermomicrobiales; family JALYUS01; genus JALYUS01. Next base: position 251,322 of record CAVXPY010000040.1, on the reverse strand, counting down.
TGCGGATTCCGGCAAAGCCCGTATGGGGGTCGATGCCGGATCGACATTGGGACACGAATGTGTGGGTAGCAAACAATGAAAGAATCCGCACCGCGCTTGGCTGGCAACCCCACTATTCCTTCGCAGAAGGATTCGCTGCGATGGTCGAGTGGTTCCGGAGCAATCCGGAACTGCACCGTTTCTACGGCTAGCGGGAGCACATGGGAGTATCGAAAGGGATAATGCGTGATTAGGTCAATCATCGGCGAAAGGCGGGTATCACGCTGGTCATTGGCAGTCACGCTTCTTCTGGCCGGTGTGCTGCTCTTCTTTGCGTTGCGCGGCGTCGATTGGCATGAGTCATTTCATACCATTCGCCATAGTCAGGCAGACTATCTGATAGTCGCTTTGCTGACACTGACTCTTTCCTATTTCCTTCGGGGCATACGCTGGCGCGTTTTGCTTAGTGCCAGAAAACAGACCTCCCCGCTGACGATCTTCCTCGCAACGGCAGTGGGGTATCTCGGTAACAGCTTCTTGCCCGCACGCGCCGGTGATGTGATCCGCGTGATGCTAACCGGACGCCGCACGCGCATCAGCAAGAGTTATCTTGTTGCGACCGCGCTGATCGAGCGTGTGGTCGACACCGTTGCGCTCGTGCTCATCAGTTCCATTGCCCTCCTCTGGATTCGGGATATGCCGGGCTGGTTGAATCGCGCGACGCAGATCATGACCCTCCTTGGTATCGTCGGGATTGCCGGATTGTTTGCGGCACCGGCCCTCGAAGGTGTGCTCCGAAAGATCGTCAATCGCCTACCGATCGCTGACCGTTTGCGTGCGCGGATGCTCGTGATGATCGAGGAGTTCCTCCTCGGAATGCGCGCACTGCGGCATCTCGGCAGAGCAGCAAATTTTCTTGGCCTCACGGTCGTGATCTGGCTATTGGATGCGACTATGGCGGTGGAAATCGCGCGGGCACTCAGAGTGCATTTGTCGTTGCCGCAGGCGCTACTGCTGCTGTCCGCATTGGGCCTTGCCAGTGCGGTACCTTCGACGCCAGGCTATGTGGGTATTTATCAGTTTGTCGCGGTCACGGTACTCGTCCCCTTTGGTCTCTCACGCAATGACGCAATCGCCTATATTCTCGTCTTCCAGGCGATAATCTCGGTCATCTCGCTTCTTTGGGGATTACTCGGCATCTGGCGACTTACCCTTTCACGACAAGCGCCTGAATCCAGCAATCCACAGGCGCTTCGTGTCTCTGAATACGCCTCACCCGATGTACTCCTCTAGCGTTGCCCCATCATCCGGTGGCTGCGTCGCGGGCAATGTGAAGACGAAAGTGCTGCCCACGCCGACCTCTGAATCCACCTGGATCTGCCCGCCATGCGCCTCGATGAGCGCTTTGGTGATGTACAGCCCGAGGCCAAGACCCTGCACGTTGAGCGTCAGGGCACCCGCCGCGCGATAGAAGCGCCCGAAGAGGTGCGGAATGGCATCCGGGAGGATACCGATGCCCTGATCGCTCACCGAAACGCGCGCCTCGTAGCCGCGATCCTCGACGCGCAGGACGATCTCGCCCCCGTCCGGGGAATACTTGATCGCGTTGGAGAGCAGGTTCTGCATGATCTGCGCGAGTCGATCACCGTCCCACCATCCATTCAGGGGGCGATCGGGGAGGTCCGCACGCAGCGTATGCCCTTTCGTCAGTGGTTGCACCTGCTCCACGGAGCGACGGGCCACCAGCACAAGGTCCACCACGGATCGATCGAGATCGAGCCGCCGCGATTCCAATCGCGCGACATCGCGCAGATCATCGACTAACCGCTCCAGGAGGTTGGCCTGTGTGGAGATAATCTCCATACCGCGCGCATCATAAGTCGCCCGGCGCTGCATCAGTTGCGCGTATCCCTTGAGCGACGTGAGGGGGTTACGCAGTTCGTGCGTGATCATCGCGATGAAGTCCCGCTGCATCCGCTCCTGCGCGCGGCGGTCCGAGATGTCTCGCCAGGTGCCGAGATAGACTGGCCCCGATGGGAGCGAAACGGTTGTCAGATACCCCTCGACTGGCACAACCGAGCCATCTTTGCGCCGCCACTCCGATTCGCCGCGCCAGATTCCCGTCTCCTCGAAGTCCGTATGAGACTGCCGCGCGCGCTCAGGATCAGCGGAAAGATCACCGACCTGCATCTCCCGCAGTTCCTCAACGCTGTAGCCGAGGAGCGCCGTCAGCGCGGGGTTCGCATCGATGTAGCGGCCATTGAGATCGAGCACGACGACCGCATCCGCCACCCCCTCGAAGAGTGTGCGGAATCGCGCTTCGGAATCTTGCGCGGTCTGATAGAGCTGCGCGTTGTCCACCGCGATCGCAGCGCGGCGGGCGAGTTCCTCCGCGAAGGCGAGATTCGTGGCATCGAAATGGCGGCCGGACTCCGCCGCAACAAACGAGAGCGCGCCAAGCACCCGATCCCGCGCAATGAGTGGCACAATCATGACAGAGCGCATACCGATTTCGCGAAGCGCGCACAGATGTTCTTCATCCTGCGCGCCCGCGACGAGCAGTTCGTCGGGAAGATCGGCGACGAGGATCGATTGCCGCGAGCGGACGACGCCCGCAAGCCCGCCCGGATCGTTGGGATCGGGCGGATAGCGCCGCCGGATCTCACTCGCCATCGCGACCTTCGCAGGGTCGATATGGGTAACGGCGACCGAGCGGAATCCGCTCTCCTCGATCATGTCCACCGCGCACCAATCCGCGACACGGGGCACGACGAGGCGGGTGATGCGCTCCAGGATCGTCTCATACTCAAGCGAACCGCCGAGGAGCGCGCTCGCCTCCGCCAGGAAGCGCTGCGCATCTTCTGCGGCGCGAAGGGCCTCCTCAGCGTGCTTACTTGCCGTGATGTCCCGGAAGATATTGACCGCGAAGCGGGCCTTGCCGCGTGCATCGAAAATTGGCGTCGCCTGGACCACGCTCCACCGCTCCTCACCCGTCTCTCGCGCGCGGAAACGGGCGATCATTTCCGGTGCCTGCTCGCCGAGGAGTGCGCGGCGCCCCGGGAACTGCGTCAACTCCATCGGTTGCCCGGCCGCATCCATGATGTCGAACTTCGCGCGGGCCCCGTCGGCGGTCGCAGCCATCAGTGCATCAGCGGACGCATAGCCACTGGACCGCGCGGCGGCGCTGTTGGCATAGATGACCTTCCCGTCCGCCTCCTGGACGGTGATGCCGTCCGCCACACCTTCGAGGATCACCGCGAGTTGATCCCGCGATTGGCGCAAGCTCTCCTCCGCCTGGATATGTGCGGCGCTCAAGAAACTGGTGAGCACGCCGGTGACGATGAAGAGCGTGAGCAGGAAAAGAGTACGCAGGTCCGTCGTCGAGAGCGGATAGGTCACATCGAAAAAGAACACGAGCATGAGCGCCGCGCTCGCCAATGTCGCGAGTGTCCCCGGCCCGAAGCCACCATAGAGCGTGCTGATGATGACGACCACGAAGTAGAGCAGGGTTGGTGTACCCGCGAAGAGCCCGTGGAAGAAATGCGAGATGATCGCTGCGACCAGACAGGCCGCAACCGCCATCCCATACCGCCACACCCGTGGCCGCGCCGATTGATTGCGTGGCAAGGTGAGCAACGGTCGGTTACGCTGCTGCACGTCGTTTCCCCGATCCAACTATCCCACAAGTATCGCGTGCGTACGCTGTTTCCCCAACGCTATTCTACCTCATCAGACAAAAACGAGAGGCTGCCAATGTGCATCTCCGCACATCTGCGCACTGCGCACCCGCGCGATTGACGCCGTCCCCCGGGCATGACAGACTGAGGAGATGAATGAGACGCCGATAATCTATAGCGATCACTACCTCGATCACCAGACGGGGCCGCATCCGGAAACGGAACGGCGGCTGGTGGCGATTATGGATCATCTCGACCGTGAGGGATTATTACAAGGCCGCCCACTCCTCGCACCGCAAAATGCGCCGCGCGAAGCGATCCTGCGTATGCACGATGCGGCGTATGTCGATGCATTGGAGCGATTCTGCGCGGCAGGCGGGGGGTGGCTCGAACCGAGTACCGTCGTCTCGGCGGCATCCTTCGATGTTGCCTTGCTCGCCGCCGGTGGGGCAATGCGCGCGGTCGATGCCGTGCTCACGGGCGACGCCCGGCGGGCCTTCGCCCTTGTCCGCCCACCCGGTCATCACGCGACCGCAGAGACGGGGATGGGCTTCTGCCTCTTCAACAATGTCGCCATCGCGGCGCAGCACGCGCGCGACCAGTACGGCCTCGAACGGGTGGCGATTATCGATTGGGACGTGCATCACGGCAACGGCACGAACGACATCTTCTATCGAGACCCCCATGTCCTCTTCGTCTCGCTGCATCAGTATCCGCTCTATCCTTTCAGTGGGCTGGCGACGGAGCGCGGCACGGGTGCGGGGGAAGGCTATACGCTCAATATCCCGCTCCCCATGCATTCGCGCGATACGGAGTACCTGCATGCCTTCGATGCATTGGTCGGCCCACTCGTCCTCGATTATCGACCCGAATTGCTTTTCATCTCTGCGGGCTATGACGCCGCACAAGATGACCCGCTGGCCGAGATGCTCGTCACGGACGACGGCTTTCGGCAGATGGCGGAGCGCGTCATCGGCTGGGCGGATGCCTGCTGCAACGGACGCATCGTCGCCCTCCTCGAAGGCGGCTACGATCTCAATGCCCTCGCCCGCGGCGTCGCCGTCACCCTGCGCGCATTGGATGGGGCCGTCTGACTCCCGCCCCTGCGTCTCTCTGCGATGTGCAAATATGCGGACAAGAGGATGAGAGGAAAGAGTGGAGGCCCCGGTCTTCAGGCTGCGCCAGGCCACACACGATGATTACGACTTCCTCTATCGGCTGCATGTCGCGGCGATGAAGGAAGTCGTCGCGCAGGTATGGGGCTGGGACGACACGCAGCAGGAGGAGTTCTTCGCGGCGCGCTTCGATGCCGCAGCCACGCGTATTGTCACGGTTGACGGGCGAGCGGTGGGCATGATCGTGGTTGAGTGGAGCGAGACGGAGGCTTGCATTGAACGCATCGAGATTCTGCCGGAGTATCAAGGGCGCGGTCTGGGTGCGGCGATTTTCGGGCAAGTACTTGGGGAAGCAGATGCACGCCGCCTCCCCGTTCGCCTTCGCGTCCTCAAGGTCAATCCTGCCCAACGACTCTACACGCGGCTCGGCTTTATCGTTACGGGTGAGACGGAGACGCATCTCCTGATGCAGCGGCTGCCGTCGAGCGAACCAGTGTGACTGCGGCGCGTGGTACGACGGTGAGTATCTGATCGGGGTTCGGCAGACCGCTCAATACCTCGTTATGGTGGGCGATGATCTGCGCCGCCGAGAGCGTCTTACTATCTCCGGTCGTATGTCCATCCGCGACGAGGGTGACGGCATACCCCTCGCTGATCGCGCGACGGCAGGTGGCATCGACGCAGTTTTCGGTTTGCATACCGGTGACGACAAGGCACGTGATCCCGCGTGCATCGAGTTCCGCTCGGAGCGATGTCGCGTAGAAGGCGTCTGATGCTTCTTTACGGATCACCAATTCGCCGGGGGCGGGGGCGATGGCAGGATGAATCTCCCAACCCGGTGTCCCCGGTTTCATCGGCGCGTAGGTCCGGTGATCGTGCTGGATGTACAGGATCGGCGTCCCCGTTGCGCGCGCCTCCGCCAGCAAGCTCGCGATCCGCTCGAGCACCACCTCTTGCTGATAGGCACCCTCGACAAGCGCCACCTGCATATCGATGACAAGCAGTGCGGTATCGGTTGGCACGGGCATCCTCCTGCATACATCGTATCATCGGCCCCGGTACGCTCAACCGCACAATAGAACGCTTGTGCGCCTTTGTCAATCTACGCCTAATCCATGCCGCAATCGCTGTAGTACACTCACAGTATCCGTGGGTGATACGGCGACGGGCGGAGTGAGCGATGGAAAATATTCCCCAGGTGAGTGAGCAAGCAGTGCGCGCCTTCTTCGACGCGCAAAGCTGGCAACGTGGGCGACAATACGCGCGCGATGGCGCGATCATCCAGGCGCGCAGGCAGGGCAGGACGCTGAGAGCGGCGTGCGTCGGTTCACTCCCGGAACCGTACCGCGTCGAAGCGACCTTCAACGCGCGTGGCCTCTCCTCGGCAGGCTGTTCCTGCCCGGTGGGTGAGGAGCGATACTGCAAGCATATCGCGGCGCTCCTGATTACCTGGCTGGATCGCCCGGATACCTTTCGCGAAGCCGAAGAGACGCACGCAAGCCTCCAACGCCGCGATAAAGATGAATTGATCGCCCTGATTATGCAGATGCTCCGGCGGCAACCCGAACTCGAATCGCTCCTTGATATGCCGTTGCCCGGTGTGGGCACATCCGGTCAGCCCGCGCGCCGCGAAACGTTCTCCCGCCAGGTCGCCATTGCCTTCCAGCACGGTGGACACGACTGGGGTGCGGAGACCAAAATTGCGCGGGATATCCTCCCGCTGATCGAAGTGAGCAATGAGTATCTCCAGCGGCGCGATTATACGAACGCCGCGACCGTTTTCGAGGCGGTCTCTGCCGCGATCATCGCGCAGTATGGTTCGTATAGCGACGAAAACGGCAGCCTCGAAGCGATTCTCTATCGCTGCGTCGAGGGGATGCTCGATACCCTCTCCGGGCTATCGGTGGAGCCCGCGACCCGCGCGATGCTCCTTCCGGCCCTCTTTGCGATCTATCACGCCGATGTCGAGAGCGGGCGGAGCAACCTTTCCGATGAGATCGCGACCGCGCTTGTCGATCACCTCACCGCCGATGAGCGGCGCACCGTCGCGGGTTGGGTGCGCGAGGCGTTACCCGGTGGGAAGGGCTGGGCGGACGACTATCATCGTCAGGAGTACGGCGCCTTCCTCCTCGATCTCGAAGTGGACGAACTCGATGATGAGGCATTTCTGCGCCTCTGCCGGGAGACGAGCCGCACGCGCGATCTGATCGAACGGCTACTCACGCTCGGTCGAATCGATGACGCGGAGCGTGAAACGGCCGACGCCTCCGATTACGACCTGATCGGGCTCGCGGACCTCTTTGTCGAGCACAGACAGGGAGCGGTCGCGGAACGCCTGATGCGGGAACGTGCCGCGACCGCGCAGGACAGCCGACTCACGGAATGGCTCAAGACCTATTACGCGAAGCACGGAAACACAGCGGGCGCGCTCGATCTCGCGGAAAAGCTCTTCCGCACGCAACCGCGCTTCGACCTCTATACGGAGATGCGAACCCTCACGCGGAAGGGCGGCGCGTGGGATACCCTGCGAACAGAATTTGATCGCGTTCCTCACTCGATCAGATCATATCCCAATGCTCGTCGCCATCTACCTCGACGAGGGCGAGATCGACCGCGCCCTCGACTGCGTCTTGAAGCCATCGAAGCGTACATCCCTGTTCGGCCACCCATATTATGGCTCGTACGGTGCGAACACTGCGCTTGCGGTCGCGAAAGCTGCGGAGGGGATGCGGCCCAAGAGCGCGCGGACCATCTACGAACGGCATGTCGAGAGCCTGATCGCGGGGCGGACGCGCGAAAGCTACCGGCAGGCATGTACCTATCTGGTCACGATACGCAAACTCTCTGATCGACTGGACGAGTCCGCAGCGTGGGTGCAGTATCTCGCCGCGTTGCGTGAAAAGTACCGCGCACTCCGCGCCTTGAAGGAAGAGATGCAGGCCGTTGGCCTGTTGGATTAAGGAAGGGACACCCCATACATGACACACGCCGCACCGACCGCCCCCGCAGAACACCGCGACCTTCCGTGGCACATCCCGACGCTTCACGATGCCTATCTCGCCCGCACGACGATTGCACCCTATTTCACGCCCACACCGCTCATCCAGCCGTGGCTCCTCAAGGAGGAACTTGGCTGCACCGTCTATGTGAAGTGCGAGAGCCTGACGCCGATTGGCGCATTCAAACTGCGCGGGGGCATCAACCTGCTCGCGCAGATGAGCGCGGCGGAGCGGGCGCGCGGCATCGTCACCGCGAGTACGGGCAACCACGGCCAGTCGATCGCCTATGCCTCCCGGCTGTTCGGGGCGCGCACAATTATCTATGGCCCGGAAGCCGCGAATCCGGACAAGGTCCGCGCGATGCGCTCCCTCGGCGCGGAGGTCGTGCTCTATGGGAAAGACATCGGTGAATTCCTCGGTGAGGCCGAACGACGGGCAACGGCGGAAGGGATGCGCTTCGTGCATCCCGCCAATGAACCGCTCCTCATTGCCGGTGTCGCGACCTACACCCTGGAAATCCTCGAAGCGGTGCCGGACCTCGATGTGCTGATCGTCCCGCTCGGCGGCGGCAGTGGCGTTTCGGGCGCGGCGGTCGTCGCGAAGGCGATCAACCCGGCCATCCGCGTGATCGGCGTGCAGGCGGCAGGCGCGCCCGCCGTCTACGAGTCCTGGCGCACGGGCCGCTTGCTCTCCTTCGACTCGCTCCATACCTTCGCGGAGGGCCTCGCCACCCGCGAGGCGTTCGCGCTGCCCTTCGCGATGCGCGCGGGCGTCGATGCGGTCGTCCTCGTCTCTGAGGAAGAGATGCGACAGGCGATCCTGCTCCTCCTGCGCGCGGGCAGGCTCCTTGCCGAAGGGGCAGGCGCGGCGGCCACCGCAGCGGCGATGCAGTTGCGCGACGAACTGGCGGGCAAGAAGGTCGCCGTCATCCTCTCCGGTGGCAACCTCACCCTCGACACCCTCCGCCACGCCCTCACCGACCCCGAACCCTGGGAGCAATGAGCAATGAGCAATGAGTGGGGACCATCTGGCAGGGAGTGGCGAGAAACTACAGATCACGAACTATCTCTTTCCCACTCATTGCTCATTGCTCATTGCTCATCGCTCATTGCTCTGTAGTACCATGAGAGCTGGTGGTGCGGCAGGCCCGAAGGGAAGGAGAGGCTATGAGGGCACGAATGGTACGACGCCTGCTTGCGTGTGTGCTACTCCTGGGGCTGATTGCCAGCAGCGGGAGTGGTGGCGTGCGCGCGGCAACGGATTTCGCGGCACCCGTCTTTCGCTTTCAGTGGGAATCGGTCGAGTTGAACTCGCCGAACTTCTGGGGGCCACTGGCGAATGCCCGCCCCGGCATGCAGGAGCCCTACGCGGAAGCGACCGGCGGCCAGCGGCTCGTCCAGTATTTCGATAAGGCACGCATGGAACTGGCGGGGCCGAACACCGTCACCAACGGTCTCCTCACCGTGGAAATGAAGACGGGGAAACTCCAGATCGGCAACGCCAGCTTCGAGCAACGTCTCCCCGCCTCCATCGGGGTGGCGGGTGATCCCGGTCAGGCCGGGCCTACCTACGCCGACCTCGCGAAGCTCCCGGAGCGGTCGCCGCAGGTGCCGGGCAGCGCATTGACGACGACCTATAGCGGCGGCACCTTCACACAATCGAATGTCATCCCCACCGATCCCCAGTTGACGTTCGCGCAGTATGTCGGCGATCCCGGCGGGCGGTTCGGGCAGTACATTCCCACGGCTTTCTGGGACTACCTCAACGGCTTGCCGCTCCCCTGGCAGAGTGTGATGGGGTTCGCGATCAGCCCCGCGTTCGGCACGCAGTTGGTCGTCGGCGGGGTCTCACGACCCGTTTTCGTGCAGGCATTCGAGCGGCGCGTGCTCACCTACACACCGGGCAACCCGGCGGGCTTCGCCGTCGAGTTCGGCAATATCGGCCAGCATTATTCGCAATGGCGCTACGGCGGATCAGCGCCCGAACCCGCACCGGTGCCCGTGCCCGTACCGCAACCCCGCCCCCCCACCCCGGCGGGCGCGATTACCGGCGCATCGCTGATCTTCGCCAATGGGATCAACGCCCTGATCGCCCGCGGTTCGAGCGTCCTACCGCTCGGCAACGCGACCGGCACCGCGTATGATGAGACCCTCACCTCCGAAAGCTTCGAGAATGGCACGATGTACTACTTGAAGGGCTCGCGCGTGATCTACGTCCTCTCGAAGACGGGCGTGCAACTCACGGTCTATGCGAGCACCTGGAACGAGGGGGACCCGAACGGAGACCTCGTTCCCGGCCCGCGTGCGGGTACCTATCTCCCGAAGCGCGGCTTCGGCAAAGTCTGGCGAGAGAATCCGGTCGTGCAGCAGGCCGTCGGTTACGCGATCACCGATGAGCGACCCTATGTCGGCACCGTCCAGTTCTTCGACCGTGGCCTGCTCATCGATGACCCCGCCAGCGGCCTCGTCTGGGCCCTCAACACCGCCATCGGCGTCTGGGATACCGCACCGCGCTAGCGAGCAATGAGCAATGAGCAACGAGCAACGAGGAAGGGTGTTCCCCACTCATTGCTCGTTGCTCATTGTTCATTGCTTCAGATGCGAAGCATCCTTGCGAGATTGCCGCCGAAGATCAGGGCTTCCGCTTCCTGGCCGAAGTTGCCGCGCCGGAGGGCCTCCATCGCGAGGTCCGGGTAGCAACTCGGCAGATTGGAGCCGAAGATGATGCGCTCGGCACCGACCGCCGCGATAGCCGTCGCAACGAAGCTTGGCTCGAAGGAAGCGATGGTCGTGCCGAGCACGATATTCGGGTTGTCCTCTGCGGCAGCGATGGCGGCCCGACCGTCGTTGCGATAACCCATGTGGTCCATGATGATCGGCACATCGGGGTAGCGGTGGGCGATTGCGCCGATTTCCAGCGGGTCGCCGTTGACGCCGGTCGAGTGGATATTGACCGGGATGCCGAGTTCCCGCGCGAGGTCCATCAAGGCCCGGACCGACGCACCGAGCGGCGGCGCATTGTAGAGCGCGGGCATCACCTTGAGCATCCGGCAACCATCTTCGGTCACCGCCCGGCGCACCTCCGCGACCGCTCCCGGCGCATGGGGATTGACCTGGGCGCAGGGAATCCAGCGCGGATCACCGGCCAGTGTCTCAATGAGCGCGCGATTATTGGGCGCAGGCGTCGGCGCGGGCATCACGACGGCCATCGCGATGCCCGCTTTATCCTCCCAATGCGCGAGATCCGCCAGCGCATCCCGCCGCTCCGCCGCGCTCGCCTCACTTGGCAAGTAAATCTCGAAATCCATTGTCGGCATGTGCGCCCTCCTGGCGAGTAACGAGTAATGAGTAACGAGTAACGAGTGAGCACGATCCCTCTCGTTACTCGTTACTCGCTACTCGTTACTTTACCTCACCGGTCCACCTTCATCGTCGTCTTCGTGTTCCAGAGGGAGGGAACGCGCTGATAGACCTGCACGCCCTGCACGATTGCCGCGAGCCGATAGCGGTGTTCGAGGACGGGGCGCAGGCGGTCATGGGCGCGCTGAAAGCGGGGGGCGTCGAGATCGATGATGAATTCCGGCCCGGCGGGGGTGTCGAGCGTGGCGATCAGCCGGTCGAAGGTGGCGGGATCATTGAGAATCGGTTGCCGCCAGACGACCGGGAAGGCGCTCTGTCGCTGGCAGAGGTAGTAAATCTCCGGTGCCTCGAAGGCGATATAGACACGGTCGCTCGGACGCGAGTTCGCCTTCAGATACTCCACGAGCGGCCCCTGCGCCTGATAGGCGCGGTCGTGGTAGAGCTCCCACGAAATATCTGCCGGTTCCGCCACGAAGTAATGCCCCGCGTAGCCAGCAGTGAGCATGACGCTGAGACTCAGGATCGTCACGAGCCGCACACGCCAGAGGACCGCCGCACCCCGCACGAAGACCGCACGCATGCCGATGGCGGCGTAGATGGCGAGCGGCGGGAGCAATTGGAAGAAGTAATGCGTAAACCAGTTGCCGCCAAGCGCCATTCCGCCGAGACTGGCGAGAAACCACAAGAGGGCGAGTTGCCGCGCATCGACCGAGAGCGTCCCGCGATAGGCAGTGAAGGCAAGTATCGTCAGGATGACGAGCGGGAGCACATCGCCACCGACGACGAGGCTGTTCCAGACCGAATGGCCGAGCCGCCCGAAGGCGTGGGGCGAGATGATTGATTCCGTCGCCCCGCGATAGAGAAGCACCTGCCGGAGATACTCGCGCCCATCCCGCCTGAAACCATCGATGACGGAAGGGAAGATACCGACCGCGATGCCGACCCCGAGGACGTACTGCTTGCGCAGCGTCCCACGCCACTGGACACCCGCGTGCCGCGAGCGGAAGAGCAGCATCACGGCGATGATGATCGCGGCGATCTCCGCCGGTTTGATGACGACCGCGAGACCCGCGCAAAGACCACTCGTGAAGATGCGCCGTGTCGCGGCGGCATTCTCCCGCGCGAGGAATCGCTTGTCGGGGCGCATTTTCGCCCGGTCAGCGGGGAGCAGCAGGGCGAGGCTGGCGAGCGCCGGGAGGGTCATGAAGAGTTCGGCGTTCGCGGTGAACCCCTGGACATGCGGCATGGCCGAAAAGAGCGCGAAAAGGAAGGCTGCGAGCACACCCGTCTGCTTGTCTGCCAGTTGGCGACCGATCACATAGACGAGGAGCGCGGACCCGGCGTTGTAGAGCGCGGCAAAGAGGCGGATGGCGACGATGGACTGCCCGAGGGTCTGGAAGATGACGCGATAGACCCAGAGGATGCCCTGCGTGCGGTCGAACCAGAGGAGATGGTAGAGCGTCTTGCCACTCAGACCGTAGTGCGTCGTGTAGGCATAGCCGCCCTCATCGGTGATGAGCGGCACATGGAGAAAGGGCATCCGCACGAGCACGGCAAGCAGGAGGATCACGCCGAGCGCGACCCGCCAGGTGAAGACCCGCTGCCAGAACGTCGTCGTATTCGCCGCACTCGCATCCGCGCCGATCCGCACGCGATACCCTTTCGGTCATACTCCTCAGACGACTCCGCGTTCCCGTCCTGAACCCTCCCTCGCACAAGCCGCGCCACGGACGCACGTTGCACCCGGCGACCATGACACGAGGATAGGGTGGACTCTTACCGCCAGAATTACTGCGTGGGACATGAACGGCGCATGAACGGACGATTCACTCTGTGTAACGTAGGGAAGATGAGAAACCATACGGCACCCACGTTCACCCCACGCAACCACTCCTCAGAGGAAACGTCCCGTATCCGGGAAAGTTCCTCTCCCCTATACTCTGCGGGTGATGTGCGGCGTACGGGAGGAGAGAGCGGGATGCGGACACACCGGATTGCGGTCATGCCGATGGATGGGATCGGGCGGGAGGTCATCCCGGCGGCAGTGCGCGTGCTGCGCGCGGCGGAAGAGGCGGTCGGCGGCTATCGATTGGCGATGACGGATTTTGACTGGTCGGCGCGGAAGTCGCTCGAAACCGGCGACCCGATCATCCCACCCGGTGGCTTCGACACGTTGCGCGCGTTCGATGCGATCCTCTTCGGTGCGCATGGCGGCACGCCCGGCGTCCGTGACGATGTCGCCTTCGCGGAAACCCTCTACGCCTTCCGCATCGCCTTCGATGAGTACATCAACCTGCGCCCCTGCAAGCTCCTGCCCGGCATCCCCTCCGTCCTCGCGCAGGCGAAAGCTGCGGACATCGATTTCGTCATTGTGCGGGAGAATGTCGAGGGAGAACTGGCGGGGCCGGGCGGACGCACGGGCACCGGCACCCCGTGGGAGACCGCCTCGCAACTGACGGTCATCAGCCGCGCGAACACCGAACGGGTGGCGCGCTACTCCTTCAAGCTCGCCCGCTCGCGCCGCAAGCGACTGGCGAACATCACCAAATCCAACGCGATGCGCCACGCCTACACCCTCTGGGACGAGGTGATCGCGGGCGTCGGGGAGGAGTTCCCGGACGTGCAGCTCGATAAATTCTACGTCGATGCGGCGGCGGCGCGCATGGTGCTGCGCCCGCAGGATTTCGATGTAATGCTCTGCACGAACCTCTTTGGCGATATCCTCTCGGACCTCGGCGCGGCGCTCGCGGGCGGTCTCGGTGTGGCGGCGAGCGGCAACTTGAACCCGGAAGGCGTCGCGCCCTCACTCTTCGAGCCGGTCCACGGCAGCGCGCCGGACATCGCCGGGCAGGGCATCGCGAACCCCGTCGCCTCGATCGGCGCGGGCGCGCTCATGCTCCGCCATCTCGGCGAAACCAGCGCCGCAGACGCGATCGAAGCCGCGATGCGTGCCATCCTCGCCGCAGGCACGATCCGCACCCCGGACCTCGGCGGCACCGCGACCACCGACGAAGTCGCGGACGCCATCGCGCGCAGGATCACGGAAAGCGCTCGCGCCTCCTGACTAGCCGCTAGCGTAAGCAATGAGCAATGAGGGTCCATTCCTCACCCCCGACCCCTCTCCATCGCCTATAGATCGAGATACGGACAGGTTTCGTCAGCGATGGAGAGGGGAGCACAACGGCAATGCGTTCTCACTCATTGCTCATTGCTCATCGCTCATTGCTCGCTACTGAGGTACTTCTGGAACCAGCCTACGATGCGCTCCAACCGCTCGCGGCGGTGGCCGGGCTTGCCGGAGCGGGAGAGGCCGTGGCTCTCGTTCGGGAAACGGACAAAGACGACCTCACGCCGCAATCGCCGCAGCACGGTGAAGAGTTGTTCCGCCTCGCTGATCGTGCAGCGGTGATCGTTTTCGCTGTGGATAATCAAGAGCGGCGTCGTGATGTGTTGGACATTGGCAATCGGCGAGCGCTCCCAGTAGAAATCCCGGTGCTCCCAGAACGGCCCCTTGAATTCCCAATCGAGCGCGCGCCAGATCATGTCACTCGTGCCATACGCTGAGATGCGGCTGAGGTTGCTGCGCTCGGTGACCGCCACTTTGAAGCGGTCGGTGATGCCGAGGAGGAAATTGACCAGATAGCCGCCGTACGAGCCACCCGTCACGCCGACGCGCTCCGGGTTCAGATAGGGCCGCTGAAGCACGTAATCCAGCCCCGCCAGTACATCATGGACATCCACCCGGCCCCAATCCCCCGTCAGGCGGGAGGTGAATGCCTGACCGTAGCCGGTGCTGCCGCGCGGATTGAAGTACGCAACGACGTACCCCTCGGCGGCGTAGCGGTGGAAGGCGTGCATAAAGCTCGACCCGTACTGACCGTGCGGCCCGCCGTGAATATCCAGGATCAGCGGATACTCGCGCGCGGGATCGAAACCGGGCGGATGGAGGAGCCAGCCGTCCATCACGATCCCCTCATCGATCGGCACCTGCACGCGCTCCGGTTCCGGCAGGATCACCCCCGCGAGCGCCTCTGCATTGACATCGGTCAGGCGGCGCTCGTTCGCGCCAGCGAGGTCGGTCACAAAGAGATCGTTCGGCAGCGCCATATGCGAAACCAGCACGACGAGCGTGCCCCCCGCCGCGTGAAAACCGATGCAGTTCCGATCCCCACCGACGACGATGCCGACACCGCCCGTCAGCGAGGTGCGCGCAATGAGCGCCGTGCCGCGATCCTCCGAGACGAAGAGAATGCCCGTGCCATCGGGCGTCCATTGCACCGGGAACTGACCGCCCCCGGCACCGATGTCTCCCATTACCCCGCCGGTGGCGGAGCGATCGTAGTCGCGCGTCAGCGACTGCGACGTGCCGTGGCCGTCTGCCGGGACGATCCAGACCGAATCGTTCGTGTTCGGGCCGGTTTCCGGCGGGAAGTCGTGACCGAGAAAGGCGATCTGCGTGCCATCCGGCGACCAGACGGGCGCGCCGAATGATCCGGCGCTCTGCGTCAACTGCTGCACTTCGCCGCCCGTTGCCGGGACCGTGTAGATGTCTGCAATGGTCGTCCATTCACGGTCGGGGGTGCGGCGCGAGGCGAAGGCGATGCGCGATCCGTCCGGCGACCAGGCGGGCTGGATGTCATCCCACGGGCCATCGGTCAGTTGCGTCGCCGCGCCATCACTGACGGAGACGGTGAAGAGATGCTTGTAGCGCCCGTCCCAGAAGCCTTCGCCGTCCATTTTGTAGCCAAGCTGCGTGATGACGCGCACATCGCTTCCCTCCTTCGGGGCGCGCGTCGGGTCATCCTGCTGCGGTCGCTCCGTCTTCGCGACATACGCGAGCCGCTGCCCATCAGGTGACCAGACGGGTTGGCCCACATCGCTCGACCCATGAGTCAGGCGGCGCGCTTCGCCCGCGTCGGCGCTGATCAGCCAGAGTTCCTTCCGCTCCTCGCGATCCGACACAAAGGCAATCGTACGGCCATCCGGTGCCCAGCGTGGAGCGGTATCGTTCGCATAGGCAGTCGTCAGTTGCCGCGCGTCGCCGCCTGCGGTATCGATGATCCAGAGATTCGCAACAGTCCGGTCCTTCTCGGTGTCCGTCCGCGTCCGCACAAAGACCACGCACGACCCATCCGGCGATACCTGAAACTCCCCGATGATGCTGAGGGCGAAGAGATCGTCATTCGTGACCGTACGACCCGCGATTGTCTGAGCCACCGGAACCTCCCCCTTTGAGTAGGCAGTAGGCAGTAGCCAGTAGTCAGTAGTCAGTGGACCTGTCGCAATCATGTAACGTTCTGTGAAATCTCGACCGCCACAGGGAGTAACCTCCCTTCTGTCTACTGTCTACTGCCTACTGCCTACTACCCACTTCATAACAATACCGCCATGATAAAGGAGTTTGATGTTATGGCAACATGGAGTACAATGCGCACACGACGAACCGCATGGGGAAGCGCGGAATCCGGGACCCGCGCCGGGGGTGTCGTGACGGAGAGTGACAATCAGTGGAGACACGTCAACCTGACCCACGACAGGACCCCCGCGCGATGGACGCGCGACAAGCAATGGATGCCCGCAACCGCGATGAAGAGCGGCGGCGGCGCGATGCCGTAACGATCAACAACCTCCAGCAACAGATCGACGAACTGCGTGCCCTGGTGCGCGATCAGGTGGCACGGGTTGGGCGCAGCGATGAAATCTTCAAGAATGTCGAAGTGATGGTCTCGGATGTTCGGGCGGACCTCGACGACCATCGCCGCAGCTCCGTGCAGTATTCCCAGGCACGGCAACTCGATGAGAACCGCGTCCGGAGTGCGCTCGCCGATATGCACGGCGGTATCAGCGAGGCGCATACCGCGATCCGCACCCTCCAGGCGCAGACGACGGAACTGATCGAGCAGACGCGCGCCCGCCGCGACACGACCGATATAACGAACCGCCGTTTCGACGAACTGCAGGCGCAAATCAGCCGCACCTTCGCCCAGCAGGACCGGCTTGTCGAGGTAATGAAGGGGCTGCGGGAGAGCATCGAGGAGGTGCGCGTCGAGGCGGCGCAGGCCCGACGCGATTATCCAGCGCGTCGAAGATGCGATCCGCATCGTGGACAGCGAAGCGAAGCGGCGCGTTATCGAGGTGGAACAGCGTATCGAGGTCATCCCGCCGCGTGTGGAGGAATCCCTGAAGCGGATCGCCGCCATCGAGACCGCCTTCAAGAGCCTCGGGGATGAGTTCGGCCGGCATCCACAATAACCTGACGAACCTCGCGGCCATCGATGTACGCCAGGAAGAGGTCTATCTCACCTACAACGAGCAAGCGCTCGAACGGCACGATCTCGTCCTGGAACGGCTCGAAGAGGTACGCCAGCAGGGCGATGCCGTGGCGCGCGATCTGCGCCATGCCGCCGAGGAGCGCGACGCCTATCTCGCCAGCCGCGTCGATCTCTCGGACGATGCCCTGCGCGATGTCGCGCACCGGGTCAGCCTCGTCAATACACGCGTCGACGAAGTCGGCCAGCGCATCGCCGATGTCCGCAAGGAACTGGCGCGCGCCTCGGAGCAGCAAGTGCGCGCCCGCTTCAAGCAGGTGCAGCAGGAACTCGAAGAAGTGGTCGAACTGAACCGGCGCATCGTGACCAGCGACAGCATGGTGGAAGACCCCCCCGCAGCGCCCCACCCTCCGCTCCGCTCGATCAGCGCGATTACGCCACCGGGCAGGGTTCGTAGAGAAGAGGATAACGGAGCGCAGAGGACGCAGAGGACGCAGAGAGCACAGAGAAGAGAAGAGAAGACAATGAATGATTCCTCTGTGGTCTTCGTGTCCTCTGTGTCCTCTGTGTCCTCTGTGCTTCGTTTCCCGATCATTTTGAAAGAGGGCTGAGATGGTCACCGGAGCACCGATGACGACGCTCACGCGGCGCATCATTCCCTGCCTCGATGTGACGGCAGGGCGCGTCGTGAAGGGGACGAAGTTCGCGGCACTGCGCGATCAGGGCGATCCGGTCGAGTTGGCGGCGCGCTACGATGCGGCGGGCGCAGATGAATTGACCTTCTACGACATTACGGCTTCCAGCGACGGCCGCGAGACGATGATCGATGTCGTCCGGGCGACGGCGCGGCAGGTCTTCATCCCCCTCACCGTTGGCGGCGGCGTCCGCACGACGGACGACATCGCGCGCCTCTTGCGCGGCGGCGCGGACAAAGTCTCCGTAAACTCCGCTGCGGTCGCGAACCCGCAACTGATCGCGGACGGCGCGCGACGGTTCGGCGCGCAGTGCATCGTCCTCTCCATTGATGCGAAACGCCGCCCGGACGGATCGTTCTGGGAGGTCGTCACGCATGGCGGGCGGCAGCACACCGGCATGGACGCACTGGAATGGGCGAAGCGCGGCGTCGCCCTCGGCGCGGGCGAGATCGTCCTCAACAGCATTGACGCGGACGGCACGCGCGATGGCTACGACCTCGCGATCACGTCTCAGATCGCCGCCGCCGTCTCGGTGCCGGTGATCGCCTCCGGCGGCGCAGGCACGCTTCAACACCTCGCGGACGCTCTGATGATCGGCGGTGCGCACGCGGTCCTCGCGGCGGGCATCTTTCACGACGGTGTTTACACGATCGCGGAAGCGAAGGCGTATCTCGCCGCCCAGGGTCTGCCGATGCGCCCCGTCACTCCGGCCTGAATGTCATGATAGTGCACAGCAGGCTGAAGCCCGCTGCCACCGGTGGCATAGGCTTCAGCCTGTGCCACCGAGTACCGGATGTGCCCGATGCCTGAGCAGTGGTGGAAAGACCCCATCGAAGCACGGCGCGTCGCCCGCTGGTCCTTCCCTGCGCTCTGCATTCTCGGTGGGTACGCCGCGACGGGGCCGCTCGGGGGTTTGGTCGCCTTCCTGCTGCTCGCCATCATCTTCGTCGCCGCCTTCTATCGAGGCGCGCGGATCGCTCTTCTTCCTCCAATTCGCGCATCTGCGTCCGCCGGGGAGCCATCGCGGCCCGGCGTGGTGGCCGTGGCTGGCGATGTTCCTCGGCAGTATCGCGCTCCTCATCGTCGGTAGTTGGCTTGGCGGCATCGTCGGCGACCATCTCAACCGCACCGCCGGTCAGGCGATCACCGGCGCGGCGATGGCGGTGGCGGGCGCGCTCTTCTTCGCGGGCCTCTTCACCCTCCTTGGCTACTGGATCGACAAGGAACTCGGCGCCTGGGTGGACCGCCAGGGCGAGGAAGAGATGCCCGAGCAGTACCGCAAGAAACGTGGCCGCAAGCGCGACACCTGAGCCGTCATCCTTTTGACACGTCCGAACCCCTCGCGCATACTGCGGCAGGGAATGATGGGCGTGGCGAGAGGCGGAGCGCGGTGGGTGTGGTACGGGTCATTGTCGGGATTCCGCTCCTTCTGCTCCTCGTGGCGTCCCCGGCTGGCTCCTCTTGCGATTGTTGCTCCTCCTACCCCCCCAACCCCCCTCCCTAAAGGGAAGGGGGAGAAATGCGGGGAATCAGGTTCCCCTTCCCTTTAGGGAGGCGGGTGCCCTCTGGGCAGATGGGGGTGGGCCCGGAATCGCGCCCCGCGTCATCTCCGATCTCCTGCCGCTCGAATGTGCCTACCTTGCGCTCGCGCTCGGGATCTTCGTCATTGGGCCGGTTGCACTCGTCTGGCGATGTGCGGCGTCTATACGCTCTGGCTCCTCGCGCTGATCGTCGCGATCATCTCGGTCGCGCTCCTCGTGATTGCGCGGGGCAAGGCGCTGCCGGTCGTCGCGTGGCGATGGGATCGAGGGGCATGGCTCTGCCTCGCCCTGCTCGTCGTCGGCGCGGCGCTCTTCCTCCGCCCCGGCGAGACACTGATCGGTGGCGAAGACACCGGCATCTACTACAACAGCGGCGTCGCGATGGCGAAGCAGGGGAGCATCTTCCTCCACGACCCTGTGTTGGCGGACATTGATGGCGACAAAGAGACCGTCCGCCATCTGCTCATCAACACTCGATAATCACCGCTACCTGTATCAGGGTGACAAGCGGCTCACGGCCTTCTTCACGGACGATACCAGCGGCGAAATCATCCCGCAGTTCCTCCACCTCTGGCCGGCGTGGATCGCGATCTTCTACAGCTTCTTCGGCACGCTCGGCCCCGCCTACGCACCCACCATTTTCGGGTTGTTCGGCCTTTTGGGCCTCGTTCTACTGGCGCGGCGGCTCTTTGGCTGGCCGGTCGCCCTGATTGCGGGCGGATTCCTCGCGCTGAATGGCATCGAGGTCTGGTTCGTGCGGCAGACCTACACCGAGCCATACCAGCAATTCGCCCTCCTTGCGACGCTCCTGGGTTCGTGCTTCTCGAAGAGCGACGCGACCCGGCGATCATGCGGCTCGGTGCGGTCGTCGCCGCCCTCGCCCTCGGCAGTGCCGCCCTGACGCATGAGGAGACGATATTCATCTGCCCCTCGTCGTCGCCTACGCCTCGCGCTCGTGCTCCTGCGCGCATGGCGACCGGCGCATACCTGGTTCTTCGTGCTGTTCGGCGGGCTGATGGCGCTCGCGGTCGTGCAGGCAGGCGTCTTCGCGCTCGGCTACACGGAAGGACTCTGGCACCACGTCTATCGGAATATCTGGCATCAGCGCGTGCCGCTCTTCGCCGCCGCCTTCGTCGGCATGATCGCGCTTGTCGTTATTGACCGACTGCGCGCGCGCTGGCTCCCCCTGCTCAGGCATCCGCGCACCGGGCGATATGTACGCTACGCTCTCGCGGCAGGAACGGCACTCTACGCCGTCTACGGCTATATCCTCCGGCCCCACATCCTGACGGGCAGCGCGGGCTCGCTCTCCTCCTACATCGGCGCGCCGACCCCGGCGGGCCACGATGCGAACCTCGTTCGCCTCGGCTGGTATTGGTCGCCGCTCGGTATCCTGCTCATCACCCTCGGCGCGACACTGCTCATTGGGCGGCATCTGAACCGGCTGACGGGTGGCTTGCTCGCCTTCGCACTCGTCCACACCGCGATCTTCGTCAACGAGACCTACACCGACGAACGCTATATCTACGCGCTGCGCCATTATGTGCCCATCGTCATGCCCATCTTCGCGCTCTTCGCCGCGTATGCGGTGTGGAATGCGGTTCCTCACCCCCTAACCCCCTCTCCATCGACCCTAAACCGGGGTAAAGACAGGTTGCATTGGCGATGGAGAGGGGGAGATGGTAGGGGCGCATAGCCATGCGCCCTCCTTGGGTGGGTTACCCGCCCTCACCCGTGCCATCGGTCTCATCGCTGCCGCGCTGCTCGTGCTTTTCTTCGTGGCGACGCGGGCCGGGACATGGACGGTGCAGCGATATGCGGGCGTGGATACGCAACTGCGGCAGATCGCGGCGCAGTTCCCGGAGAACAGCCTGCTCCTCTTCAGCGGCTGACCGCGACCAGCCCCATCTCCTCGCGACACCGCTTCAGTTCATCTATGGGCGCACCGCGTTCGTCATCAGCACGAACAACCCGGACGGCGGCCTGCTCGAAAGCTGGCTAAACCGCGAGAGCGCGACCCACCCCATCTATATCCTGATGGGCAATGACGGCGGCAAGCTCTTCTTCCCCCATACCCGTCTCGTGCCAGAAACGCAGTTCGGCCCGGCCTTTACGGTGACACTGCATGACTTCGAATCGCTTCAACTCCAGAAGCCGCACAACCCGCAAGAGAACGAACTGCGCTACACCGTTTATCGCTACGAACCGGCTCAGTCTGACCCACCACTAGGCACCGCACCACTGACGGTGACGATGGGGCAGGCGGACGAGAAGTACGACGTCGCGGGCTTCTACGGTATCGAGCGCGACCGCGACGACCCGACGCCCTATCGCTGGACCGGCCCCGTCGCCCTCCTCCGCATACCGTGGGCCGCCTCACTCGCCCAGCATGGCGGGACGATCACGCTTCGCCTCGCCGGGGGCAAGCGGCCCGCCACACTGACCGACCCCGCACACGTCCGTATCGCGCTCGATCCGGGCCTCAATGAGGATGGCCCGACGCTCGCAGAGTTCGATCTGACGCGCGATTTCGCGGAATACACCGTCACGATCCCCCCCAATGCCCTGCCCCTCTCGGACGACGGCACGGTCCTCCTCCATATCGAGAGCCGCAAAGCATGGTCCCCGCAAGATTACGCCCCACCGGACGCCCCGATCTATGATGACCGCGCCCTCGGTGTGCAGGTACAATCCGTCACACTCACGCCGCGTTAGCGCGGTTTCCAGTGACACTGAGCCCTGCAATTGGCTGGCGGGCTCTGGTGGAGGACGGCATTATCTGCAATCCCTTGCTCTGGCAGGCTAAAGCCCGCCTCCACTCACTATCACGAGGCGAGAAACGATCCCCGCCCCGCGCCTTATTCCGTTGTCATCCCCCTCTTACGGGTGCGCACTGTCCGTCAGATTACCAACGGCCTCGTCGGCGCACTCGTGCTGGCGTCGCGTGGCCTCCGCCAGAAGGAGGTGCGTCTCCTTTTCTGATAGCCACTCCAGGCAATCGAGGTGGCCGCAGGCAGGGCAGGCCAGCCCCAATGTGCGATTGCCCACGGAGACCGGCTCCCGGTCCGCAAGTTCGCCGGACCAGCCGCAGAAACAGGCATCATGCATCATCGTCTCCTCCTTGCGTCGCGAATCGTAGCGCACTTTTCGCCCGCGAACTCGCAGGCGAGAATGTCTGCGACCAGCGTAACCGAGCATGGGGAGACAATCTATCCGATTCTTGCGCGAGAAGGAGCGCCCTCATATTCGTATGCGATAGCCCGGCACTATCCCGCTTCTGCGCCAGCGCTTGCCGCAACAATTCCGATTTGTTCCCGGTCTGCGCAAGTGGGCCATTTCCCCAGGTTGCCGCGCTAGGGCAAGGGCTCGATTGCGGCGGTCGTCCCGTCGAAGAGCGGCATATAGCGCCCCTCGTCTTGCGGTGCCGTGAAGCAATTCACCACGAACCCGTAGCCCTTTGCGCGGATGTGGTAGCGCACGATCTCCTCGAATTGCCCTTCGTCATTCGTGTGCGTGAAGACTCGTTTGTACCCGTTATAGGGGCCGACCATGATCTTCGTGTCGCTGATCTGGTGGTAATCCTTCAGACGCGGGATCAGATAGTCGTAGTCCCCCTTGCGAAAGCTCTCCAGTGTGACGTCGTCGTTTATCAGGTAGGGGTTCACATTGAGCCCCGCAGCGGGGGGCGTTTGCGGCGCGAGGAAATTCACAATGCGGTCGCCATCGACGCGCACACTCCAGCCCGCCGGATAGCGCGTCGTGAAGCGCCCGAACTGGTCGCGATACGGTGTGCCACCTTGCAGTGGAGGCAATGCCGCTATTTGCCACTGGCGGTGGTGCTGCCGCTGACGGAGGTACCATGGGCGAAGGCGACCCACCCTGGTTCAGGAGTAACCGTCCAAACT
This sequence comes from uncultured Chloroflexia bacterium, assembly GCA_963763655.1. Lineage (GTDB taxonomy): Bacteria > Chloroflexota > Chloroflexia > Thermomicrobiales > JALYUS01 > JALYUS01. The sequence goes on along the minus strand of CAVXPY010000040.1, from coordinate 227,783 downwards.
GCCCAAGGAGGACGGTGTAGGGCGGCTGATTCTCCGGGTGCCGCTCGAAACGCGCGCGCTCGGTGTACTGCACGGTGTAGGTCTTGCCGTCCAGCGTCTGCTGAATTTCCTCACTCAGCGGGTAGCCGAACTGCGCCAGCCCGCCCTGCGCCGTCCAGTAGGCGAGGAAGTCGCCACCGAGGTTATGCCCGGTCTCCGCAAAGAAGCGCTGACCGGGCTTGGAGGCCACGGCCGGATCGGCGGGGTGAATCTTGCGCCCGAACTGACCGAGCAGGACCTGATATTGCGGGTCGGCAATCTCCGGGTGATATTCCATGCGCACGCGCTCAAACCACTGCACCTGGTATTGTTTGCCGTCCTCCAACGTCTCCGTGCGCGCCGCAGTCAGCGGATAGCCATTGATCGCCAGGCCGCCGTGCGCATTCCAGTAGTCGAGGAAGCGGTCGCAGAGGGCCTGCCCGGTCTCCTTAAAGGAGACACAGGCGGCGGCGCGGGCGCTGATCCCGGCGGTCATGGTCGCGAGAGGGGCCAGGAGCAGTAACAGGACGGTCAGCCTGCCGAGTATGACCATTCGGTGCGATCGGGCGGTCCGCGGTTCCACGGTTGCAGTCGGGGGGCGTGCGTGCATCGTCTGCTTCTCCATCCTACCCGCCCCACCGGGCCTCGGCACCAGTCGCGTGGAACCCTGAGACGGCGCACGTAGGATACACCCGCTTTCCCCGCACCTCAAGGAGCAGGAAGGGCGGCCTGAATCAATTTTCCTCCCCCCTTCGTGGTTAAGCGCCCGTTTCAAAACGACGAAACGACGAACAACCAAGAATACCAAGGACACTGAGGTGAATAATTTAATTTCCCTCTTGGTGTTCTTCGTGTTCTGGGTGTCTTGGTGGTTAAATCCCGCTCTAACCCTCTTTGCGTCCGCTGCGCTTTTGCGGTTCAATCAGTTTCCGTCGTCGTCACAGGGGTTTTGTAACCGCTTCTCCGAGGGGGTCAGGGATGACAAAGACACAGACCGCACACCGACTCCAACGCCTCGCGGCGATGATTCGGGAGCAGGAAATCGACGCCCTGCTCGTCTCTCATGCCCGCAACCGGCGCTATCTCACGGGCTTTCGCGAGGACGATGATCAGGTAGATGAGTCGGCGGGTTGGGTGGTCGTCACGGCGGATGGCGACGCGACGCTTTTCTGCTCCGCCACGAATGCGGGGGGAGCGGAAGCGGACGTCGGCGATGCGGCGATTCAGGTCGTGCCCGCGCCGCTGGCTGATGGGATCGTGGACGCCGTCGCAGAGCATCTTCGCACCCTCCGCATCGCCCACCTCGGCTTCGAGCCCCATCTCGCCTTCCATCGTCACGAAGAACTGGCGGACGCGCTCCCCGATATGACGCTCGAAGCGATCTGGGGGCTGGTGGAGTGGGTGCGGATGGTGAAGGACGACGCGGAGATTGCCGCGATCCGCCGCGCGGTCACGATCACCGATGCTGCAATGGCGGAAGCAGTGGCGATAATGCGACCGGGGAAGACCGAGTGCGAGATCGCCTGGGTGATCGACCGCTACTTCCGCGAGCATGGCGCGGAAGGAAACGCCTTCCCGACGATCGTCGCGGCGGGCGTACACGCCGCCAGCCCCCATCACATACCGGACGACACGCCGCTGCGCGCAGGGGAATCAATCATCATCGACATCGGCGCGAAGGTCGATGGCTACTGCGCGGACCTCACCCGAACCTTCGCCCTCGGCCACGCAGACGACCGACTGCAGCGGACGCACGCGACCATCGTGGCGGGCATGGAGGCGGGTATCGCGATGCTGAAACCGGGCATTGCCGCCCGAGACGCCGCCAATACCGCAATCGAAGCCATCCGCGCGCGGGGAATGGAAGCGGAACACGTCCTCGGGCACGGCGTCGGCCTCTCCGTACACGAATGGCCGTCGGTCTCACCGGAAGAGGAGAATGTCGTGCTCGCACCCGGCATGTTCTCCACCGCCGAACCCGGTATCTACGACCCGGCATGGGGCGGCGTCCGCGTCGAGGAATGCGTCGAAATCACGGCGGAAGGGCCGGTCATATTGAGCAAAGCCCCGCGCACGCTTGTGATCAGCGGATAGAAGCCTGTTTCAAAACGACGGGGAGATGAACCACCAATGGATTTGTATCGGAGGTGGGAAACGTGATCGAGCTTGATCAATACGGCACACCTATTAAGGTCTTTGAGGGCATAGGAGTCGTGGAGTTCGAGAGTGGTAGCCGTGCCGATATCGCCTTCGACGCCCGACAACTCGAAGACGGGAGCATTGTCGTCGGCTGTATGGCGAAAGGCGGGACGGCTCTCCAAAGGGATGCGAAACGGATCATTGGGTACACGACCGACTACGATGAGATTGAGATCAACGGCCAGCGCGCGAATCTCCTATCGGGTGGTTCCGGCTATCTGGCGAAGATGCATTATTCGTTCACGAGGCTGCGGTTGATGCATACGCCAAATCGCTGGCCGGTTGATCGCGTGACTGGTGCCCTCGCGAACTTTATTTTCGATCCGTTCGGCCTCATGATCGTACCCGATCCAATGCAGGTGGCCTTTCGCGGGTACAACCTGGAAATCGTGCCTGTCGAGAACTATATCCGCGTGTGGGAACGGCTGCAGGGCATCGGCGGTGTGCTCCAAACCGCGAAAGTCATAGTAGGGAGGGTCGATGGTCAGACCTTCAACGAAGACGAGATCGCAGACCTGCTCTTTGATCTATGCAACCCGCTTTCTCTGGCGCGCAGCACGCGCGTGACCTGGGTCTCGTATGAAGCTGTATCAATCGCAAATTCCGGACAGACAATCCCACAATTTACCCAGTACACGAGCAGCATTTCGCGATCTTACACGACTATCGGCTTGACACAGCGGCTATTGAGCGACATCGCGGAGCTCGTGTCGGCATGGGGAGCGCATGGCGGGACAAATTCGATATCGAGGGACGATCTATCGGCGCGGATTGCCCATTTCCTCGATACCTGCGCGCGTGGGACCTTTGCGGAGACCCTTGGCCTTACGGCCGCATCGTTACTGGATGCTGTCGCCAATCAGTACGCAACCATCACCGGGTTCAAAGGGGCGTTTCGCCAGCGGCTGGAGCATCTTGTCGGAGACCTCAATATCTCCTGTGCCTTTCTCCCAGAGGTAATCAAGACTCGCAACAACCTGGCGCATGAAGGAGCGTTCGCAACTGCGGACACGGCGAAAGAAGACCGTCAGCTACGGTGGCTCGCGTATGCCATCCTCGTCCGACTGGTTGATATCAACATGGTGGTGCCGTCGTACGGCCCGTAGGCTGCAGAGTCCAGGATGAGGCATCGCGATCAGTAGGACTTCGCGGGACTGGTCGGTGAAGGGCGCAGGGCGTGATCTCGGAAGTGATCGAGGAGCGAACGGAGGACGGCATGTTGCTCGTGCAGATTTCCTTGCCTGCCGTCGCGCGGAGTTTCGTTCCGCCGATCATCGCTGTGGGATTGCTGATCGTGGGTATCTACCGCGCTCCGCACTGGACACGTCGCACCGCCATCACCTTCGTCGTCATCGTGGTCGGTGCATGGGCCTGCGAATTCGGCTTCAACTTCCTTCGCAACCTCCATGGTCTGAGTAGCAGAGCGGCCCTTGGTCTCGTCGTCGTCATACCCCCGACGGTATGGGCTATCGTTACCTTGGTGAGAATGGTCCTTGAGGGAGCAGTGAGGGAAACGAATGAACCGCAATGAACATCTCGACGGTAATGGGGCGATACAGACCGAAGCCTTGTTCATCGCGCCGAGCTCTACAGTTGTTGCGGCCCCGCGCGATGCGGCACCCCTCGTAGCGGCGTGGCTAGCTGATAGAAATGCGAGGTGCTTCGCAGCCTACCGCGGAGACATCGAAGACTTTCGGGCATTCCTCGGTTGTGCCACGGTAGATACCGCAGCCGCCCGACTACTGGAGATTGGTCACTGGGACGAATGAAGATGAAGAAGCGTATTCTTTCTTTGCGACTTGTCTGTTCGATTCTCGGCTCCCCTTCCCCGTGGGGAAGGGGGTTGGGGGGTTAGGGCGAACCACGCATCACAGAGAAGAGAGTCTCAATCCTTCTTCTTGAAGTTGAGCGCGGCGGAGTTGATGCAGAATCGATTCCCCGTCGTGTCCCGCGGCCCGTCGTCGAAGACGTGACCCAGATGCCCGCCACAGGTAGCGCACAAAACCTCGGTCCGCAGCATCCCGAAGGCGCGATCTTCGTGGAATGTGACATTCCCCTCGACTGACCGATCGAAACTCGGCCAGCCGCAATCGCTGTCGAACTTCGTGTCGGAGGAGAAGAGCGGGGTACCGCACGCGGCGCACACGTACGTGCCGTTATCGTGACTGAGATAGAACTGCCCCGTGAATGGTCGCTCCGTCCCCTTCTCCCGCAGCACATGATACTGCGCCGGAGTGAGCTTCTTTCGCCAATATTCGTCAGGTTTGTTTTGCATGTTCTCTTCCATGATGGAGAGTATACCAGAAAAAGCGCGATTGACCTCACCCCCCCGACCCCCTCTCTATCGCCGTACAAACTGATCCATACCGAGGCTTTCGGGCGATGGAGAGGGGCTGGGGGTGAGGTCAATCTATCCCCGCAGTACGCGCTCCAACCGCGCGACCGCGTCGAGGAGGACGGGGGTGGGTTGCAGGAGCGAGAAGCGGAGGTAATCGCTCCATGCCGCACCGAATCCGGTGCCGGGGAAGATCAGGACGTGTGCTTCTTCAAGTAATTTGCGTGCGAGTGTGAAGGCGGGCATACCCGTCGAGGAAATGTTCACGAAGATGTAGAACGTACCGTAGGGATAGCCGTAGGTGAACCCCAATGCATCGAGCGCGGGCATGAGAATGCGGCGGCGCGCATCGTAGGTGATGCGGAAGCGGTCGACGCACTCTTGCGGGCCGGTGAGGGCAGCGACACCCGCCCATTGCGAGATCGCGGGCGCGGCGATGCTGATCGATTGCTTCATCATGCGGATCGCGCGCGTCAGGGCGGGCGGTGCGACGATGTAACCGAGCCGCCACCCCGTCATCGCGTACGTCTTCGAGAAGCCATTGAGCGTGATCGTGCGCTCCCGCATCTCCGGCAGCGAGCCGATACTGAAGTGTTCCGCACCATCGTAGACGAACTTCTCGTAGATTTCGTCCGCGATGATGACGAGGTCATGCGCGGTGGCGAGAGCCGCGATGGCGCGCAGATGCGCCGGGGAAATGACACCCGCAGTCGGGTTGCCCGGTGTGACGAGCAGGATCGCTTTCGTGCGCGGCGTGATGCGGCGCGCGACCGCCGCCGGGTCGAGATCGAAGGCATCCTCCTGGCGGGTCGGCACGGGCACAATCACGCCGCCCGCCCGCCCTATCGCCGCGTCGTACGAGCTGTAGCGGGGGTCGGGCACCAAAATCTCATCGCCGGGGTTGAGAAGCGCTTGGACGATCGCGTACAGCCCCTCCTGCCCGCCCGTCGTGACGGTAATCTCCGTCTCGGGGTCCGCGATGATGCCGTTCTCACGCGCCAGTTTGGCGGCAATCGCCGCGCGCAGTTCGATCACCCCGGCGGGATGCGTGTAATGATCGCACCGCCCATCCGCCATCGCCTCTTTCGCGGCGGCGATGATGTGCGCGGGCGTGGCAAAATCCGGGTCCCCCAGACCGAGCGAGATGACATCCGGCAGATGCTGCGCCAGATCCATCAACAGATCCCGCTCATCCACCAACCCCGCCGCATCGGCATGTACGATCGCGCTACTCATCGGTGATACCCCTTGAAACCAAATGAACCGCTAAGACGCAAAAAGCGCAAAGAGAGGAATGAAATTACGCATCAAAACTTTCTTCTTCCTTCTCTGCTTTGCGTCCTTCGTGTCCTTCGCGTCTTTGCGGTTCAATCGTTTTCAGTTCCCGGACAAGCGGGGCGAGGCGGGACATGGCTTCACGGATGGCGGCAACAGGTTGGCCGAGGGCGAAGCGCAGATAGCCTTCACCACCGGGGCCGAAGAGGTGACCGGGCAGCGTCCGCACCCCGACGCGGGCGAGGAAGAGTTGGGCGCACGCGTCGGACGAGAGACCGGTGCTGCGGATGTCCGCGAAGGCATAGTATGCACCGCGCGGGTTGCCGTGCGCGAAACCCATCGCCGTCAGCGCGGGCAGGAGCGCGGCACGGCGTTCCTGGAGATCGCCAAGCACCTCGGTCACGGCATCCTGGGGACCGGTGAGGGCCGCGAGCGCCGCCCACTGCGACGGAGCCGCCGAGCAGATGGAGAGCGCGAGCTTGAGGTCCGTAATCGGCTGGATAAGCTGCGGCTCCCCCGCCACATAGCCGATGCGCCACCCCGTCATCCCATAGGTTTTACTGAAGCTGCCGACAATCACCGTCCGCGACCGCATACCGGGAAAGGCGGCGATACTGACATGCTCCGCACCATCGAAGAGGAATGCCTTATAGATCTCGTCGAACAGAACGAGGAAATCACGCTCCACCGCGAGTGCGGCGATCTTCGCTATTTCCGCCCGGTCGATCACCGCGCCCGTTGGGTTGTCCGGCGAGACGAGTACGAGGAGGCGGGTACGCGGGGTGATGCGCGCCGCGATCGCTGCGGCGGTCAGACCGAAACCATCTGTGGGCGTCACGGGGATGGGCACACACACTCCACCCGCGAGCCGGACGGCATCGCCGTAGGTCGGATAGCCGGGATCAGCCAGCAGCACCTCGTCACCGGGGCGCACGAGCATCTGCACCGTCACGAACAGCCCTTCCTGCCCGCCCGAGGAGATGAGGATTTCGCTCTGCGGATCGTAGGCAACACCGCTCTCTGCCATGAGGTGAGCCGCGATGGCCTGTCGCAGGGGGGCGATACCGGGGCGGGAGGTATAGTGCGTCTCGCCCCGGTCGAGCGCCTCGCCGACGGCGGCGATGACATGTGGCGGGGTCGGCCGGTCCAACTCGCCCCAACCGAGATCGATCACCGGCACGAGAGGCGAAACGTCAACCGCCCGCGCATCGGTGAGCCAGCCACGCGCGCGCGCAGCGACGTAACGGCTCCCATCCGATACACGCGGTGATACGATCATCGCCCCGTTCCTCCACCATCCCGCAATCGTGTCACGACGGTCAAATCGCCCGCTGTCGCAACGTGCATTTTTACCACATGAAATGCCACCGCGCGACTGCGAGCGATGGTCATGGAATCCGTGCGATGGGCAGGCACCTTCCCCACGGATATGCTACCCTCCCCGCATTCACCGTCGGCGCATTGCGTAACGCTCGCTCGTATGATGAGGAGGACCCCGTGCGGCAGCCGAAAATCACACGCATCCGTGTTCATCAGTACACCTACACGGTGGACAATCTCGGCCCCGACTACAATGGCTTCAATCAGGTCTACGAGCCAGGGGCCACATTCACCTACACGGGCCATATCGTCGCCATCGAGACGGACGCGGGGATCACGGGCGAGTACAACGGAGGCGACGCCGCAGCATTGGCACAACTGCCGATCTTCACGCACTACCTCCTCGGTCGCAACCCGCTGGAGCGCGAACTGATCCACAACGACATCAAGCGTGCCTGCCGCAAGAACGACCGGATGGGCATGGGGCCGATTGACTGCGCGCTCTGGGACCTCGCGGGGAAGCTCTACGACGCGCCCGTCTGGCAACTGCTCGGTGGCTGGCGCACCGAACTCCCCTGCTACGCGAGCACCTATCACGGCGATCACCAGAAGGATGGCCTCTCCAGCCCCGAGGCGTTCGCGGAATTTGCCGTGCAGTGCCGCGCGATGGGCTACCCGGCGATGAAGATTCATCCCTGGGGCCGCGCGCCGATCACGCAGGAGGTCGCGAATGTGCTCGCGGCGCGCAAGGCGGTGGGCGACGGCTTCGATCTGATGCTCGACCCGGCCTGCGAGTACAACACCTTCGCGGACACCCTCAAGGTCGGCCGCGCGTGCGACGAAGCGAACTTCCTCTGGATCGAGGACCCGATGAAGGACGGTGGCATCTCCGCGCAGGCGCACCGCAAGCTGCGGCAACTGATCCGCACGCCGATCATGATCGGGGAGCACGCCCGCGGCTTCGAGACGCATACCGATCTGATGGTCGCGGAGGCGACCGACCTCGTCCATGCGGACCCGAACTACGACATGGGCATTACCGGCGTAATGAAGATCGCCCATGCCTGTGAGGGGTTCGGCCTCGATGTCCAACTTCACGCCCCCGGCCCGGCGCAGCGCGCCTGCATGGCGGCGATCCGCAACACGAACTACTACGAGATGGGTCTCGTCCATCCGAAGGTCGCGGGGGGAAAGCCGCCGATTTATGCAAGCGACTACGCGGACGGCCTCGATGCCATCGACCGCAACGGCTGCGTCCCCGTCCTCCCCGGCCCCGGTCTCGGCGTCGCATATGACTGGGACTACCTCACGAAGAACCAGACGGGCGTCGTGGTGTACGAATAATAGGCTACCCCTCGCCCGCGACGGTCGCGCGGAGGGCGGCGAGATGCCCGAGCGGGTGGTTGGTGACGATAGTGGCGATGATCCACTCCGTCGTGTGCGCGTCGCTGCCGAAGATCGGGACGATGGCGGTGCGGTTCAACTGCTCGTCGGTCAGGTCGCGGATCGCGGCACTGAGGTTGCCGCCGTTGCGCTGGAGGGAGGCGACGGTCTCGCCCCGGTCGGCATTCGCGTATTTCGTCGCGCTCTGGGCATTGCCCGCGTGGATGATCTCCCAGTCAGTGAACATCGTCGGGATCGGCGCACCTTCCGCGACCGCCTGCACGAGCCGTGCGTGAACGATATAGGCACCGCCGACGTGTCGGCAGACCGCCGCGACGGTGCGTCCATCATCGACACACGGCGCGGTCCACATCGCCTCCGGGCAGGACTCCGCAAAGGCGATCGCCTCCGCATTTGCCTGCTCCACTCCCACCGCCAAACGATCTGCACGCTCATTCATGCTGTTTCCCTTCCAAATTCACACACTAACATCGGTGTGTCGCTCGGTTTTTCCGGTGGAGGCGGGCTGATGAACATTGAAAACGTACCTGGGGAGTGGTAGAGGCAAGCGTCCCGCTTGCTTTATGCGCAAGCGAGACGCTTGCCTCCACGGGACACCTACCGGATGAAGTCGGTAAGGTTCATCAGCCTGCCAGCGTAAGAACCGGCAGGATGAAGCCCGCCTCCACCCTCCTTGCCCAACTTCGCAGTGTCACGGTCACACCTCTGCGAAGGCGGCGGGGTCGATGGTGATGCCGATGCCGGGCGCGTCACTTGGACGGATGAAGCCGTCTACAGGCGTCGGTGCGCCCAGAAGATAGGGATGAAGCGAACGAAGTGGGTTGGCCTCGCCGGGGTTGCCGACGACGACCCATTCCGCGAGCGGGCAATTGATCTGTGAGGCGATGAGGTGGAGCGCCCACGGTTGCAGCCCGCCCGCGTGCGGGATGACGTCCAATCCCCACGCCGAGGCCATCGCGACGATCTTCCGGGCTTCCGTAATACCACCGACCCAGGCGAGATCGGGCTGTAAGATATGGCAGCAACGCCGCGCGATCAACTCCTTGAAGCCGTACCGCGTGTATTCGTGCTCGCCCGTCGCGACGGTGGTGGAGGTGATTTTCGCGGTCAGTTCGGCGTAGCCCTCGTAGTCGTCGGGCGGCAGGCATTCCTCAATCCAGCGGATGCGGTACGGCTCCAGGAGTCGCGCCATTTGCAGGGTATATTCGACGTTCCAGGCCATGTAGCAATCGAGCATAATGTCCGCATCGGGTCCGACGATCGCCCGCGTCCGCTCGACGAGCGCGATATTGCCCTTCATCCCCACGTACCCGTCCGCCGGGCCGTGGGGCATGGCGAGCTTGAAGCGCGTAAAGCCGAGTTGATGATAGGTGGCGACATCGTTGCCGGTGCTGTAGATCGGGATCGCCTCTTTCGTCTTACCACCGAGCAGCCGCCAGACGGGTTCGCCCTTCGCCTTGCCGATCAGGTCCCAGAGGGCGATATCGACCGCACTGATCGCCATGATCGGCAGCCCCTTGCGGCCATAGGGCAGGGAAGAGCGAAACATCTGATCCCAGAGCATCTCGATATCGAACGGGTCCTGCCCAATGAGGAGATGCGCGAAATGCTCCTCGATGAGCGATTGGGCGGGTGCGGGCGCGGTGCCACCGATCCCTTCCAACCCGTCGTCGGTCTCGATCCGCACGATCACCTCGCGCCCCCACCGTGGCCCCCACGACGAGCGCCGGTCCTTATAGGCGGGATAGATCGACATCGGGTTCGCGACCAGTGATTGGGAGAGCCACGATCCCTGCCGCGCCGCTTCCATCTGCACCGGTGTCGCTGTGACACGGGTAATCCGCACGCGCTCACTCCGTTTCCTTCAGTGCTGAGTGCTGAGTCCTGAGTACCGACGACAAGTATAACAGGGGTGAACGGGGCATTGCTGCACACGAGTTTGACAGCATGGCCTCTCTTGAGAGATAGTACATGAATGTGTGTACAATGATGGATACTGAGGAGTACACAAGAATGACAGCAATGCCTGCGATCCGTGTGACTCGCCCCACGTATGAACGCATCCGCACAATCGCGAACGAGCGAAATGAGCCGATGAGTGCCGTCATCGCCGAACTCGTCGATGCGTATGAGCGGCGGGCGTTCTTCGCCGGACTCGATGAAGATTTCGCCGCCTTACGTGCGGACCCACTCGCCTGGGATGTGTATCAGAGAGAGACACGCGTCTGGGATACAGCGCTTTCCGATGGACTCGCAGACGAACCATATGAGGATACAGACCGTGTCCGCTAATATCGCGCCGCGCCGCGGTCAGATATGGAAGGCCGATTTCGAGCCCGTCGTCGGCCACGAACAGGGGCGACAGCGTCCTTGTTTGGTAATCTCGGACGATTTGTTCAATGCAGGACGAGCGGATTTGGTGATCGTCATTCTCATCTCATCGGTACAACGCGCGATTCGCAGTCACGTATCGATTGAAGCACCAGAGGGCGGCTTGACCGCGCCGAGCGACATTATGTGCGAGCACATTCGCACAATCAGCAAGGTGCGCCTGATCGACCGATGGGGGCAAGTGTCCCCTTCAACGATGCAACAGGTAGAGACCAGGATCAAGGCTATCCTCACTTTGTCGTAGCGTCGTCACCGCGTTACGCGCGAATCGCTGAGTTTGAGGATCGTACGCAGGCTCGGGCGAGTGCCGTACAAGAGGACGCCGATGCGGTAGATGCGCGCCGCCAGGCCAATCGAGAAGACGACGCTGGCGACCAGAATGAGGACGGAGAGCGCCACTTCCCACGGCGCGGGGTTGCCGACGAGAATGCGCGTCAGCATGACGAGCGGAGCGGAGAAGGGCACGAAAGAGAGCACATGCGCGAGGAGGCTGTCCGGCTTGCCGAGCGTGAAGAGGGCGGCGAAAAAGCTCGCGAGCATGAGCATCGTCATCGGCCCGGCAATCTGCTGGACATCTTCCTGACGGCTGACGAGTGATCCCGCAGCGGCATAGAGCGCCGCGTAGAGGAGGAAGCCAAGGATGAAGAAGCCGAGGAAGGCGACCACGGCCGTCGTGGTGAGGCTGCTCAGGTCGAGCGACGTCACCCCGCGCCGCTCGCCGAGCAGCGCATCCGCGATCTTCCCCTGCGAGGCGAGTGCAATCGCGCCGGGAACTGTGACACAGAGATACTGCGTGAGCGCCGCGCCGCCGATGCCGATGATCTTGCCCGCCATCAATTGCGTCGGTGTCGCCGCGTTAATCATGATCTCCATGATGCGGTTGCTCTTCTCCTCCACGACGCCGCCCGCGATCCACATCCCGTAGGCGATGATCGTCGTGTAGAGGAGGATATCGAGAATGTAGGCGATGCTGCGCGTCGTCGCCTTTTCCGTCTCCGTCTGGGCGCTTGTGTCAGTCGCGACCTTCGTTGCGTGGAGCGCGAAGACAGGCGGCGCGAACACCGCCGCCTGCCGTGCGGGATCGATGCCAATGCGGCTCAGGCGATCCTGCACGGCGAGAAAGGCGGCGGCCTGCTGGATGCGCGCAGTGGTCGTGTCGCGCGTGCCGGATTCCGTGGTGTAATCGAAGGTCAGGTCGCCCGCCGGGTTCCGACCGAGCGTGAGGAGGCCGGTGTACGTCCCTGTACTGACCTGATCGCGCGCGGCGTCAACCGTCCCGCTCGCCGCAGTGAGGGTGATCGCGCTCCCAGCCGTGCCGTCGGCGCGCAGTTGCTGATCGAGTCGCGCGATCTCGCCTGACGCCGCAGACGGATTCGCCGTGTCGATCACCGCAACCGTCGTCGTGCTCTCTCGGCCATTGCGAATTGCCTGAATAATCGTCGGCGCGCAGGCGAGCGCGACGGTGACGACGGCCATGAGTATGGTGATGGCGATGAAGGTGCGCTGCCGCACACGAGCGAGGTATTCTCGGCGGACGATCAGCCAGATTTTCTCCCAGGATTTCTGCATTGATTCCTCCCGGTCAGTGGATTGCAGCCGTCTCGCGCGGTGCGGCGACTTCCTCATCCTCCGCATCGAGCGCGGTCTGCCCACCGACACTGGCGATGAAGATGTCGTTCAGGGATGGCTCGCCGATCTCGAAGCGCGTCACGCGACCGCCGTGTGCGAGCGCAGCGCGCAGGATCGCCTCGGGGTCGGCACCGTGCCGCATCTCGATCTCCACGAAGTCCGGTCGCCGCTTCGTCATCGTGATCCCGGAAAGCCCGTCCAGCCAGGCAATCTCCGGGTCATCGGCGAGCGCAAGGCGGACGATCTGCCGCCCGGTACTCCGCTTCACGGCCCGCACATCGCCATGTACGACGAGTTGCCCGCGATGAATAATCGCAATGGACTGACACAACTCCTCCGCCTGCTCCAACTGATGGGTCGAGAAGATGATCGTTTTGCCCTGCTGCCGCATCTCGGTGAAGGCGTCGATCATCTGCGCCGCATTGACGGGGTCGAGGCCGCTGAATGGCTCATCCATAATGAGCACCTCCGGGTCATGCAGCACGGCGGCGAGAAACTGGATCTTCTGCTGATTCCCCTTCGAGAGTTGCTCGACGCGCTTCTTGCGATTCTCCGTAATCGCGAAACGCTCCAGCCACGCATCGAGACCGCGCCGGGCGTCTCGCTCGGACGCGCCGTAGAGCCGCGCGAGGAAGATCAACTGATCGTCCACCGGCATCTTCGGGTAGAGGCCGCGCTCCTCCGGCAGATAGCCCCAGACACGGCGCGGCACGGCGGTGTTCGGTACGCCGTTCCATGTCACACTCCCCGCGTCCGCCCGGAGAATATCGAGGATAATACGCATCGTCGTCGTCTTGCCCGCGCCATTCGTGCCGAGGAAGCCGAAGATTTGCCCCTCTGCGGCGGAAAAAGAGACGTCCCGTACCGCTGTGAATGTGCCAAAGGTCTTGGTGATCCCCTGGATTTCGAGCGACACGTATGTCGCCTCCTTTGCTCGTGCCAACACACCGTCCGTATTCTCACGCACAATTGATACCAATCATTTGTGCCGAAAATATGAACGAGGCGAGCAACAAGGGGAAGTAACGAGTAACGAGTAGCGAGTAACGAGAGGAGAGCTGCTCCCCTTCTCGTTACTCGCTACTCGCTACTCGTTACTTCACAGTCAGCGTCATGATCATGCCGAGTTGGACGTGACCGGAAATGGTGCAGACGACGTTATAGGTGCCGGGTTGGAGATCGACGGTGATCGAGGTATTCTTCCCACCATCGATCGTCTCGCTATCCTTGATGACCGCGCCCGTGACACCCTTCGCCTTGCTGGAATCGCTCTCCTTCGTCACGCCGAGGTTATGCGGTGATGGCCCCTGATTCGTGACCTTGAAGGTGACGGAGCCCGCAGGCACACTTGAGTTATCCATCGCGATGGCGAAATCTTTCTCCGTCACGTTGATCGTCGAGGCGGTACCGCCACCGCCACCGGCGGCAGCGGCGGGTGACGCAGCGGCGGGTGCAGTGGGCGATGCCGCAGGCGCTGCTGCTTGCGGCGCGGCGGTCGCTGGCACAGGAGGAGCCACAGCCTGCAGGCCGATCACGCCGACGAGGAAGAGCCCAAACACGCCGAGGGTGAGCCACGCAATCGGTCGATTTCCAATACCCATGCCGAACTCCTTCTACGTACTCGACTACCGAGCGATGAGCAACGAGCAATGAGCATGAGTGTCACACCTTGTCGCTCGATCCTCAACCCCTATTTCGTACGAGACCCCGATCTTCAACCCTCATCCTGCAACCTTCGGACCCACTCATTGCTCATTGCTCATCGCTCATCGCTCGTTGCTCCCTAGAGGGTTGCCTTTGGCGGCGGGTTGACGATGAAGGTCGCGGAGCCCTGGCGAGGGGTCGAGTCGCTTTCCTGCACGACGAATGCCCACGGGCCGACGAGTTGCGTCGTACTCAGTGACTTCGGGATCACGGTCTGCTGAATGGTGCCGTGATCGCTAGTCGTCTGCGTGCGCGAGCCGTTCAGGTTGAAGGCCGCGCCGGTCGGGCCGCTGACCCAGGCATTCACGTCGGTACCGGGGTCGAGCCCGGACGCATAGAGGGTATAGGTGGTGAGGGTATCGCCGGTGCCGGGAAGCACCTGCACGATCAGCCCGTTTGCCGGGGCGGCGATGAGAGTGAAATCGCCGGGGCGCGTCTGGTTGCTCTTTGTGCCGATCAAGTTCGCCTTGTATGGACCGACAGGATAGTCCTTCGCATTCGTTTCGAGGAACGCACGAGTGATCCCGGTGCCGCCTGCGGTGCCGCCCGGTTTCTCCGCGGTATGACCGTCCGGGAAGGTGAGGCGGAGGACGACGGCCTCATCCGCTGTGAAACCTGGCGCGGAGAAGAGGAGCATCGAGCCGGTCGCGCCACTGCTCGGCTCGATCGTCGCGACCGGGGGCGGTTCGGCAGCCGGGCCATACCGCCAGCGCGCATAGGCCGCACCGACATTGCCCATTTCCACCTTGAAACCATCGGGGTTCGTCGGCGTATAGGTGAGGACGCGCCGCTCGAAGGCTTGCATCAGTACATCCTGCGCCTTCCCGCCGACAATCGCCTTCGTCCAGAACGGCTCGGTGATCGGCAGACCGACCGCGAAGAAGGGCGGATCGAAGAGCTTCCCCATCGCTGTTTTCCCGTCGGCACCGACAACCAGCCCTTGCCGTGTCAGGAACGTCCAGAAGGGTGCCGCAATATTGTGCTTCGTTTCGGGGACGTAGTAGGCATAGGTCGTCGGGTCCGCGATGGCCACAAGCGGGACGATTGCGCCCGCCGTATTCAGTGCGCCGTCGATGGGTGCGCCGGTGCGGTCCGCCGCACTGTTCGTGCCGGGCGTAAGGGACGCGACTTTCGCCAGTGTGCCATAGGTCGGGGAGGGGTTATTCATCGGGTCCCCGGCGACGGGCACACCCGCCGGGGCGTACGGCTCCATCTGCGTATCACCGAGCTGGATCATGCCGCTGATCATCTCACGCACGAGCAACCCCGCCGTGACACGACCCCGATCCAGAGTCGTCAGCTCCATGCGGGCTTTCTCGAAGTACTGCACCGCCCGAAGACCGCCTTCAAGATCGCGGTAGGGCTCGGTGCGCGGGAGCTTGGGGCCATCCGGGGCGATGAAGAGCGCAGGGCCCCAGATGTACGTCCGCTTCACCGCTGCCGCTTCGGTGGGGAGGTCGGTACGCTCCCACACCTGACGAAAGGCAATATCAAGGAAATCCGGTTCGGCGCGGACGCCGGTGGTCAGCACGAGCGAGCCAAGCAGCCCCAAAAGAACGATGAGACGCCCGCGCAAATGATCATCCCTCTTCCGCACGCCGTTTGCCCCTCCTTCGCTACCGGGCGCAGTATACACGCTTTTGCTATGCGTACGGTTTGCCCGTTCGGATCATTGGCCTCACCCATGCACAGGCAATTCTCACCTCTCACGATCAGGCTCGACACATACGCGGGTGTCGGACGGAGAAACGCCCCCATCGTACGCAGGGTTCTGCCATCTGCCGAACACCCTCTGACAAACGCCCATAATGCGTGGCCGCCGACGTATCGTTCACGCAACGCGGCTCATCCCTTCGCTTGGCAGCGTGTGACATATTTGTTACGCTTCCAAGGTGGATAAGAAGCGGAACACCATTGTGTATTATGCGACCCCGTCTGGCAGCAAGCCCGTACGGGAGTTTCTTGACAGCCTTCCCGCAAAGGCAAGAGAGAAGTGTTTCTCGTATATCGATCTCTTGCGTGAGTTCGGCACCGCACTGCGCGCGTCACATATAAAGCGACTAGAAACTGATCTCTGGAGTTGCGACCGGAGTTTGGCGGGGTAGAGTATCGACTCTTCTTCGGGATCGACGGCAACAGGCTTGTTTTCACACACAGTATCGTCAAGAAGCGACAACGAGTTAGCACATCGGCGGTTTGCCGAGTGGAACGAGACCCAACGATGAGAGAGATGGATGATTTCGATCAACATCTCGCCGAGACGTTTTCCACTCCTGAAGAACGTGCGGGATATGAAGAAATGCTGCGCAATGTGCGGTTCGGCTATGCGCTCGGGGGGATACGGGAGCAGCGTGGGCTGACGCAGCAGGCGCTCGCAGACATCATTGGTGTCAAGCGTAGTGCGATCGCGCGACTCGAAGGAGGCGATCACGCACCGACGATGACGACCCTGCTCAAGCTCGTACAGGCGCTCGATGCGAAGCTGGTCATTGATTCGGATGGGCGGATCGACTTCGTCGCCCATCGCAGACGACCGAAGCGCGGACAAGCCGTCGCGGCGCGATAGCCCTCGCCTTTCACGTAGAATGTGCGGGGTGAGTGCAGCGCGTAGTGACCGGCACGCAGGATGGACGAGGCAATGGGACAGTTCACGCCTTTCCCGCCCCCACCAGGGCCGCTTCCGGTCGATTGGCGCGCGAGTGCGCCGGTGCCGGTCTTGTTGCCCGCCGTGCCGCCGCCGCGTCTCGTGCCGCGCAGCGTGCCCGCCATTGTCGATGAAGGGGTGCGCGTCGTCCGGCGCGATATTGGCCTCTTCACGGCGACTGCCGCCTTCACCGTGATCCCGGCCCACCTCCTTTCCGCCTTCGTCTCGACCCTCTTCACACCCTTCAACCCGCTCGATCCCGCGACCTACGCGCGGGTCGGCACGCACGCCGCGATCACCACCAATGCCCTGACGACCTTTCTCATCACTCTCCTTGCGGCGTTCGCGATGGTGGCAATCCGCACCCTTGGTACGGCAGCGCTGGTGACCGTCGCGGGACTACGCACGCTCAACCAACCCTGCACCATCGGCGCGGCCTACGCGCACGCCCGCCGCCGCTACGGGTCACTGCTGAGCGCGACGCTCCTCTCCAGCCTGGCGATTGTCCTCATTTCGGTCTTCACGCTCTTTCTCGGCACGCCATTCGCACTCTATCTGTACGTCAGTTGGCAACTGGCGCCCCAGGCTATCGTGCTCGAAGGGCGGCGCGCGCGCGCGGGATTGACGCGAAGCAACAACCTCGTCCGTGGCGCGTGGTGGCGGCTGGTGGCATTACTGCTCATCCTCGGCATCCTCACGCTCTTCGCGGCGGCGGTGCCGGGCGGCCTCGGTTTCCTGATCGCCAGCTTCACCTCCTCAGAGGACGCACTGGGGGGCGGCGCAGGGGTGATCGTGCTCGCCATTGTCGCCTCGCTGATCGATGTCGTGATGGTCCCGATCACGGTAACCGCAACGACGCTCTTCTTTACCGATCTCCGACTACGGCGCGAGGGGTTCGACATCGACGTGCTCTTGCAACGCGGGGCGGCGGAGCGGGCAACGAGGGGCGCACCGTGAGGCGTGCTCTCCTAGTTCTCTTCTGCGGGCTTGCGCTCACTCTCCTGCCGCTCTCCGCGCGCGCCGCCGATGTCGATCTGCCGACCTATGTGCTGCGCCTCGCCACCGCGCGCGATGCCCTGACGCAGGCGCAATCGCTCGCGGGCGCGCAACGGGACGCCGCGATCCAGCGGGCACAGGATGCCCTCACCGGGATTGACAACGTCACGATCGATGGGCAGCGCTACCCGACCGCGCACGGTGACGCCCTCGACGCCCTCCGCCGCACGCCACCGGAGATCGAGCGGGCCAGTGTCGAACTGACAACCCTTCATGCCCTGATGACGAACGCGCAGGCCGCCGCGCCGGATACGCGCGCCCGGCAGAGGCTGGACGATGTACTCCGCGACCGCGCTTTCCATGAGGCGGAGCCGAACATCGTGCAGCGGCAGGTGATCCGCGCGCAATCATGGGTCGGGGAGCAGGTCCGCCGCTTGTTTCGCCCCTTCCAGCGCGCTCGACCACCGAACGCGCCCGCCGATACTCCGGGAGCGGGGCCATTGGCCCGACTCTTCGCGGCGCTCGGCTCCCCGATCATCCTCATTCTTCTTGTACTCGTGCTCGCCGCCGTGATCGCCTTCTTCATCACACGCCGATTCCGCACACGCAAGAAGAAGGCGAAGGAGGAAGCGCCGCTCCCGCCCCGCACGGCAGCGGAATGGTGGCAGCACGCGGACGCCCTCGCCACGCGGGGCGACTATCGCGCCGCGATTCGCGCCCTCTTCCTCGGCACCCTCACCGAACTCGATGAACGGCGACTCGTCCCCTTCGACCGCGCGCTGACCGATCGCGAATATCTGCGTGAGGCGCAGCGGCAGCAGCGCTGGCTGATCGAACCGCTCCGCCCCTTCGTGCGCCTCGTGGAGGAGATCGTCTACGCGAACGCACCGTGCCATGCGGCGGAGTATGCGACAGCGCGCGGCTACATGGATGCGGTGCGCCGGAGCCCGAACCCCGCGCCGGAGGCTGCCGTATGAAGCAGTTGCCGCGTCGGGTCTGGCTGCTGATCGCGGTTGGTGCGGCGCTCCTTTTCGGGACGATCCTGCTGCAACTCCTCACGCCCGCCTCGAACGCGCAGTCACTGCCGCGCGGCACGACGCTCTCCGCCGCCCCACGGGGTAGCCTCGCCCTCTCACAGTGGTTGGAAGCGGAGGGGTACGGCGTCGAGCGGGTGCGCACCTTCCCCTTCACGGGGGACAATCTCGCCGCGCTTTTCGTCATCACTCCCGAGTTGAAGCGGGTATCGCAGGAGGACGCGGCGGACATCGTCCGCTTCGTGGAGCGCGGCGGCACACTCTTCCTCGTCTCGGACGGTGACGACGCATCGACCGGCTTGCAGACAGCACTCGATCTCTTTATCGGTCAGGCGAAGCCGGGGACGGGTGCGACGGCGACGCCGAGCGGCCCCACGCTCGCCCGCCCACCCGTGACGACGATCACCCTCCAATCCCAAGCGACCGTCCGCCCGACCACCCAGGCGAATCCGCACTTCCTCACCCGCGCCACCTCGGAGAATGGCCCCGTCGTCGCGACGATGACGCGCGGCAATGGGCGGGTCCACATCGTTACCGGGCCATACGCACTCTCGAATGAAGGGCTCCCACAGGCGGATAATCTCGCGCTCGTGCAGAATCTCCTCGCCGGGCTACCGAGCGGGGCGCGGATCGGCTTCGATGAGTATCATCATGGCTACGGCCTCGGCACCAACATCGCCGACCTCGCCCTGCGCGCGCCGTGGGGATGGGCGCTCTTCTATCTCGCGGGACTGACGCTCGTCGCCTTCCTCCTGCGTGGGCGGCGGTTCGGTCGTCCCCTGCCCGTGCTGCCCGTGCCGCTGAAAGCCCCGGCAGAATACGCCCGCGCCCTCGGCGGGCGGTGGCGGGAGCACAACCAGCGCCTCTTCGCGCAGACACACGTCGCGGAAGCCCTCAAGCGCGACCTCGCCGCTCCCTTCGGTCTCGATCCGACGACGGATGACGCAACATTTCTCCATGCCCTCCACGCGCGTCGCCCGGATCTCGCCACCGACTGCGCTCCCCTCCTCACCCGCCTCCGCACCGAGCCGAAGCGCGACGTGGATTTCGTCGCCCTCGTCCAGCGTGCGACAGCCTTGCGCGAACAGATCACGCACGCCCCGTAACAGACTGCATCGCGTTACAATGCAGCTATCGAACGAATGGCAACCACCTAGGAGGCGGGAGATGGCACGCGGCTACGTCTTTGTAGATACCGAAGTTGGCAAGGGGCAGCAGGTGCGCGAGCAACTCCTGCGAACCGAAGGCATCGTCGCGGCGGACCTCGTGATGGGCCCGCACGATCTAGTCGTGGTCGTGGAGAAGCCGACAATCGAGGAAGTGGGGCGCGTCGTCGTGCGCGATCTGCACGGCACCCCCGGCATCAAGAACACGATCACCATGATCGTCATCAACCGCGACTAATTAGGCAAGGGGATCATTTTCGAGTTCATTGGGTTCACGTTGATATTCTCTCCGTTGCAGGGACCCGCGTGTAGAACAACGAAAGAAGGCATGGATGTGACAATTCGCTAATAGGCGGAATCTTCTCATTCTTGCTGGGATCATCGCAGTCTTTGTGGTAGTCAGCATCAGCGCATTCATTGCCGGGAACACTGGCATTGGATACATTGGTGCCATCCTCGCTGGTTTAGCGGTGATTGCTCCCTTCGTCTCACAGGCAGCCGCAGACGCACCACGTATTCGGGCAGAGTTCATTCATGCAAGACGGTCGGATGCCATCGCGATTATGATTCGCAATACAGGAACTGGCCCCGGCTATTTGCGCGATATTACGCTTGAGGTTGCATCAGAAAGCGAGTACACATATACGGTCCGCTACAACATCGAGGAGTTAGCACTTTACCCTCGTCAGCGCATAAACCTAGCTCTATCGGAGAGCGGCGCTGCTGGTCGGCTTATAAAAATGGGAGTCGCGAAGATCGTCCTCACGTTCCGAGCAACAGTATTCAGTACCCACGGTACATCTTCACTCGAAATTGCCTTAACTATGCCGGAGAAATTTGTCACCGAGGACTGCCACAGAGACGCTCCGTATGGACGATGGATTCTGGCGAGATGAGAAAGGCGATGTGTGGCAGCTATGATCCATAAGAGCGGAGTGGATAATTTTATCGTAAGAAAGGTCTTTCAAACCAATATCGTACCGTGTACCTACACGATACGTTCGTAAGGTATATGGCGTCGCTCGTTGCTCTTCGGTCAATCTGGTACGCTGCTCCCGGAGAACGCACCGCGTGATACGGAGGGCTCGATGAAAGCGTACGGATTGACGCTCTGCCTGCAAGACGACCCGGCGAAAATCGTGTCCTATCTGGAGTATCACCGCGCCGTCTGGCCGGTGTCTGCGCGCGGCTGCGGGAGGTTGGCGTGCACGAGATGAAGATTTTCCTGCGCGGGCAGCGACTGTTCATGTACATCGAGACGGACGATGCCTTCGAGCCCGTGCGAGACTTTCAGCGCGTCAATGAGGACCCGAAATCGCGCGAGTGGAACGACCTGATGGCGACCTTGCAGGAGCGCGCGCCGGAAGCGACTCCGGATGAGTGGTGGGCACCGATGGCGCTCGCCTTCGATCTCAACTGGCCGCAGCGTTGATCTTCGCAGCCGTTTTTGCAATGTGCGCGTGGCTACCCGCCGTGATACTATCGCGAGACGAACTGTACGGTTTCATACCATGCGACAACGTGAGGAGGTCGGGATGTCCACGCAGATAGAGGCGACCACGACAGATGATCTGGATTCCCTCTGGCGCCCGTTCACACAGCACGCGCTCCGGCAGCAGCCGCTCGTCATCACCGAGGCGCATGGCAGCACCGTGGTCGATGCATCCGGCAAGGAATACATCGACGCGATGGCGGGCCTCTGGTGTGTCAATGTCGGCTTCGGGCAGGAACGGTTGGTCGAGGCGGCGGCGCGCCAGATGCGCCAACTGCCCTACACACCCCTCTCCCGCCCCGCACCCGTCGCGCTGCAACTGGCGCACCGCCTCGCGAGGTTCTGCCCGGTGATCTCAATCACGTTATCTTCGTCAATAGCGGCTCGGAGGCAGTGGAGACGGCGCTGAAGATCGCCCGCCAGTACGTCCAGCAGAAATACCCCTATCAGAACCGGACGAAGATCATCGCGCGCTATCGCGGCTATCATGGTTGGACGATGGGCGCGCTTGGTGCGACGGGGCAATATGCACGCAAGACGCGGTTCGAGCCGCTCCTGCCGGGCTTCCTCCATGTGCGCCCGCCGGACACCTTCCGCCTCTTCGCGGGCATGACGCCGAGCGCGGCGGCGCACCTCTTAGCCGAGGAGTTGGAGCAGGTCATCGAGTTCGAGGGGCCCGAAAGCATCGCCGCCTTCATCGGGGAGCCGATTATCGGCGGTGGCGGCGTGATCGTGCCGCCGGACGAATACTGGCCGCTCATCCGAGCGATCTGCGACAAGTACGGCATCCTCCTCATCCAGGACGAAGTGATTACCGGCTTTGGCCGCACGGGCACCCTCTTTGGCTGCCAGAACTGGGGGATCGTGCCGGACATTATGACGATGGCGAAGGGGATTTCGAGCGCGTACATCCCGCTCGCCGCCACCGCTGTCTCGGACGCGGTCTTCGATGCCTTCCTCGGTGACCCGAAAGACAACGTGCAGTTCAACCAGTTGAGCACCTACGGCGGGCACCCAGTCGCGTGCGCGGTCGGGTTGGAGAACCTCAAAATCATCGAGGAAGACGGGCTGGTCGGGAACGCGGCGGCGATGGGCGAGCGGCTGCGCACGGGAATGCGGGCCGTCCAGGGGCGGCGCGAGGTGGTCGGGGAAGTGCGCGGCAAGGGGTTGCTCGTCGGCATCGAACTGGCGCAACCCGGCACGACCGATCCCCTCCCCGCCGAGCAGGTGAATCGCGTGATCGCGGCGGCGCAGAAGCACGGTGTGTTGGTCGGCAAGAACAGCGCAACCGTGCCGCGACTCGAATGCGTCATCACACTCTCGCCACCGCTCGTCATCACCGCCGACGAGATCGACCGCATCATCGAAGCGCTCGACACTGCCCTCGGCGAAATCGGCTAAGGCCGGGTTATCAAACCGGATCGACGCAGAAGAAATGCGGGAGATTGAACCACGAAGGCACGAAGGACACGAAGAAGGGAAGAGGGATAAAGAACGAAGTCTTTCTCTTCTCTCCCCCTTCGTGTTCTTCGTGCCTTCGTGGTTTGTTCTCTCTTGCGCCTTTGCGGTTCAAACGATTTCGCCCGTATCGGTTTTGATTGAGGTTGAGGAAGGGCTTCTGCACGATGACGGAGATGGCTGAGACGGACGTGGTGATTGTGGGGGGCGGGCCGGTCGGCCTGACGCTCGCTATCGATCTGGCCGGGCGCGGTATCCGGGTCACAGTGCTCGAACAGCGGCAGCGTGGGGAGCCGCCGAGTGTCAAGTGTAACCACGTCGCTGCCCGCTCGATGGAGGTGTTCCGGCGTCTCGGTGTCAGTGAGAAGCTCAGGAACGCCGGGCTACCGGCGGACTACCCGAACGACATCGCCTATCGGACGACGATGACGAGCCGAGAGATTACACGCATCCCGATTCCCTGCCGCCGTGACCGCTACACCGCAGAGGGCGGCCCGGATACCTGGTGGCCGACCCCGGAACCGCCCCACCGAATCAATCAGATTTTCCTCGAACCGATCCTCTTCGCGCACGCCGCAGCGGTGCCCGGTGTCACGATCCTCAACCAGGTCTGGTTCGATGACCTCACGCAGGACAACGAGGGCATAACCGCATACGCGCATCATCTCGACTCGGACGCCAAACTGTCGATTGCCGCGCGTTACCTCGTCGGTTGCGATGGCGGGCGATCGGTCGTGCGCCACACAATCGGCGCGCGACTGATGGGCGATCCCGTCGTGCAGCGCGTCCAGTCGAGCTACATCCGCGCGCCGCAGCTATTGTCGCTCCTGGAGAGCGTGCCCGCGTGGGGGAATATCTCGCTCAACCCCCGCCGCAGCGGCACCGTCTACGCCATCGACGGCGTGGAGACCTGGCTCGTCCACAACTACCTGAAGGACGACGAGGCAGACTTCGACGCGGTCGACCGCGACTGGGCCATCCGCACCATTCTCGGTGTCGGCGCGGATTTTCCGTACGAGATGATCAGTGAGGAGGACTGGTTCGGTCGCCGCCTCGTTGCCGACCGCTTCCGGGATCGGCGCGTCTTCCTCTGCGGTGACGCGGCGCATATCTGGGTGCCCTACGCGGGCTACGGCATGAACGCCGGCATCGCGGATGCGGCGAACCTCGGCTGGCTGCTCGCGGCCCGCCTCAATGGCTGGGGGGCGGACGGCATCCTCGATGCCTATACGCACGAGCGTCAGCCGATCACCGAACAGGTATCGCACTTCGCGATGAACTATGCGCACGCGATGGCGAAACAGCGGCGCGGCGTCCCGCCGGAGATCGAGGAGGAGAGCCCGGCGGGCGATGCAGCACGCGCGGCGGTCGGCAAGGCGGCGTACGATCTCAATGTCCAGCAATATTGCTGCGCCGGGCTGAACTTCGGCTACTACTACGACACGTCGCCGATCATCGCCTACGACGGCGCGGCACAACCGCCGTACTCGATGGGCGATTTCACCCCCTCGACCGTTCCCGGTTGCCGGACGCCGCACCTCTGGCTGCGCGACGGGCGGTCCCTCTACGACGCCTTCGGCCCGGAATATACGCTCCTGCGGTTCGACCCGACCGTCGCCGTTGACGGCCTACGGGATGCCGCCGCCGCGCGCGGTCTGCCGCTCCACCTTCTCGATGTCGTCACGGACGAGGCCGCCATCTACGACACCCCACTTGTCCTTTCCCGACCGGACCAGCACATCGCCTGGCGGGGCGATACGCAACCAACCGACCCGCTCGCCCTGATTGATCGTGTGCGGGGTGCCGCTACGGGTGTGCAGGCTGCGCATTCATGGGGCACTCGCGCGTGAATCCGGGGAGTACGGATCATATTTACACTGCTGTGGAGCGTAGTGAATATGTTATAGTGAGCTATCGAACAAACGGGATGGTGTGCAGACGGGTTGAGGAGGGACAGAGATGTACGAACGGAAAGCGCACGAGAGACGAACGACTGCATCATCTGGCACAGAGGCAGGGGGGCGTCGGTGGTGGCTTTTCAGTCTTCTGGCGTTCCTGCTCGCCGTGAGCATGCCACTGACCACCAGTGCCGCACCTCCCGCAAGCACCGGCACGAAACCGCCTGGGAAGCCGCAGGCCGCCTCCGCAGCGACACCCGGTCCCGCCGTCAGCGGCGCGGTCATCGCCGTGCCCGGATCGGGCGGCGATGCCTGCGTCGCGAATTCGCTGGCCGCGAACGACGATCAATCGACCGATCTCGTGCCGCTCACCTTCACGGCCAATCTCTTCGGCACGTCGTACACGCAGTTGTACGTCAACAACAACGGCAACGTCACCTTCGATGAAGCGCTCGTCACGTTTACGCCGTTCCCTCTCTCCGGGGCAAGCCGCGTCATCATCGCGCCCTACTTTGCGGACGTCGATACGCGCGGCGCATCGCAGCAAACCACCTACGGCGCGGGTACCTTCAACGGTCACCCGACCTTCTGTGTCGATTGGGTGAACGTTGGGTACTACAGTCAACACACGGATAAGCTGAACAGCTTCCAACTGCTGCTCATCGACCGTTCCGATACCGGCGCGGGCAACCTCGATATGTGCTTCGATTACAGTCAGATCCAGTGGGAAACGGGCGATGCCAGCGATGGCACAAACGGCTTCGGGGGCACGCCCGCGCGTGTCGGCTACTCGAATGGGACGAATGTCTCGTATGAACTGCCCGGCTCGGCAGTGACGATGTCCTTCGAGGATACCGGATCGACGCCGCTCATCCATCAGAGTGTCAACGCGAACGGTGTCCAGGGGCGGCTCTGCTACGCGGTCCGCAATGGGACGGTCCAACCGCTCCCGCCGCCACCGATGAACAACTTGCAGTTCACCTTGTTGCCATCCCCCAAGCGCCTGCTCGATACACGCGGCAACCCCGGCTCCTGCGTGGCGCGCTCGACCCCGCTCGCGGCGGGTGAGAAGTTCAACATCCCGACAACCGCCTGCGGGGTACCGGTCGGGGCATCGGCAATCGTCGGCAACGCGACGGTGGATAACTCGGTAATAAAGAAACCGGCGGGCTTCCTGACCCTCTATCCCGGCCCGAGTGGTCAGGCACTCCCTGCGACCTCGACGGTAAACTACACCCCCGGTCAGGTCGCTTCCAACCTCTATACGATGGGGCTCGGTGGCGATGGGAGCGTCAATGCCTATGCCAATACCGGCACCCACGTCATCATCGACATCATCGGATACTACGCGGCACCGGGCACCGGAAACTTCTTCTTCCATCCCCTTCCGGCACCCGTGCGGCTCTTCGACAGCCGTGGCTTGTCGGCCTGTGTCGCACGCAGTACCCCGCTCGGTGCCGCAGAGCAGGTGACCATCCCGACCAGTTCCTGCGGTATCCCGGCGAGCGCGGCAGCGATCTCCGGCAACGCGACCGTCGATAACTCGTTTACGCGCAACCCCGCCGGTTTCGTCACCCTCTACGCGAGTAATCTCAGTAGCCCACCGGGCACGTCAAACGTCAACTACGTACCGGGGCAGGTGGTCGCAAACTCGTTCATCGTCGCGCTCGGTCCGGGCGGCAGTTTCAAGGCCGCCGCCAATACGGGCACGCAAGTCGTCATTGACATCAATGGCTACTACGACACGAACGCCACGAGCGGGTTGCTCTTCAACGAACTCGCGTCACCGACCCGGCTCTTCGACAGTCGGGGACTATCTGCATGTATCCCGCGGAACGCGCCACTGAACGCGGGCGAGACCGTGAACCTGCAATCCAGTGCCTGCGGCATCCCTGCCGCCGCCTTAGTGGTCACCGGCAACGGTACGGTGGACAACTCGGCCGTCAATCGCCCACCGGGCTTCATCACGATCTATCCGGGGCCGACGAGCGCGACACGCCCGAACACCTCCAATGTGAACTACATACCGGGGTTGGTGGTCCCGAATGCCTTCACCGCCACGCTCGGCAGCGATCACACCTTCAATGTCTATGCGAGCACCGGCACTCAGGTCGTGATCGATCTCGTCGGCTTCTTCGCCGTCACCTTCACGCCCTGAGCGCAGCAAGAGGACCGATGGGGCACGATCCATTGCGGATCATGCCCCATGAGAGCGGTTTTCAGAAAGATTGCCCCTGCCGTTGCGTAGGGCGCACCCCTTGTGGGTGCCCTCTGTCTGGGAGGATAACCCGCACCAGCCAGGAGGGCACCCACAAGGGGTGCGCCCTACGCATTGGGTCAATGTTGTTGCAAAATGCGGTAGTGATTCTCAGTCACGATAACGCTCTCAATTCCCATCGCATTGCCGACGTCTCTTTCGCTATCAGGTGCTTCTGGTGGTACAGTGAGAAAGCACAGCGGTCGATCTGCTTTGAAGCCTCGACCGCGCACGCCGCACATTCCTGAAGCTACGTGTGAGGTGCCGAAGCGAGTTGCCGTCGGCAGCACGCGGTGGGCGTAGGCCGTTCATCATGGGGAGAAAATGCGATGAGTCAGCAGCGTCCGGCGGAGAAAGAAGTGACGTGCGTCAGGAAGCATCCGCAGGTCGACCGCCATAAGGGGATCACCCACCTCGGGGGCAAGGGGTGGCAGATGACCCGGTGGCAGATGACCGCCGCGATCAACTCCGGTGGGGAGACCTTCTATACACGGGTGGATGGGAAGCGCGCCCGCGTCGAGGTGGTCATCGACGAACGCCAGGAGGCGTACCTGCGGACCGTCACCGACGACGAGTGGACGGACGACTTGCTCGCACTCCCGGAGTGCGCAGGGAAGTAGTGACCGAACGAACGACCAGGCACGTATCGCGTCGCGATGGTCACCGGAGGAGAAGTCATCACAATGGAATCACGTATGGTGAAGGGTCGAGAACTCGTCCCATTAGGAATCATCGCCGGTCGCACCATCTATGGTTTCACCTCCGATGGCGAAGCGTATCGACTGACGCCGGACACACACGCTGCCTACCTGCTGCGCCGTACGTCGGATGGATACTCCGGCATCTTCGGCTCGCTGGAGGAAGCCCTCACCTACGTCGACACCTTCGAGCAGCAAAGCGAATAACTGCTCTCTTCCTGCCACCCCAAGGAGGATGCAATGATCGTCGTCGATAGTCATTGTCATGTCTCGCAGACGTGGTACGAGCCGGTGGAGACGCTGCTCTTTCAGATGGAACGCTATGAAGTAGCCCATGCCGTCCTGATCCAGATGCAGGGGCAGACGAGCAACGACTATCAGTTCGCGTGTATGCGGCGCTACCCCGGTCGGTTCGCGCCGGTCGTCATTGTCGATACGGACGCACCGGATGCGCCGGAAACCTTGCGCCGACTCGCGGAGCAAGGGGCAAGTGGCGTCCGCCTTAAGGCGACGACGCGCTCGCCCGGCGACGATCCGCTGGCGATCTGGCGCACGGCGGGCGCGCTCGGGCTGGCCGTCAGTTGCGCGGGTTCGGGGGCGGAGTTCGCATCGGACGGCTTCGCGCAGCTCGTAGCATCCCTCCCGGCGGTGAAGATTGTCATCGAGCACCTCGCCTCCGTCAGTCGCCCGGACACGAGCGAGACGGAGCGTGCCGCGCGGCTCCGGGCAATCGGTCTCGCCCGCTTCCCACACTGCTACCTCAAAATCACCGGTCTCGGCGAATTCTCTTCTCGTGCCATGCCGGTCACGGAGCCATTCCCGTTCACGCAGCCGATCCCGCCCTATCTCTCGCACGCGTATGATGCCTTCGGCCCGCAGCGGATGATGTGGGGCAGTGACTATCCGCCCGTCAGCGCGCGGGAGGGATACGGAAACGCGCTGCATGGAACGATGGCGCAGTTTGCGGACAAGAGCGACGAGGCGCGCGCCGCGATCTTCGGCGGGACGGCACGCGCGCTCTTCCCGCCGCGCGGTTGAGCGCCGAAGCGGCAATGCTGCGTATCGCTGCAACGGTCCGACACGAGAACGACGCGGCGGAATAGTTTCCATTCCTCACCCCCGGCCCCTCTCCATCGCCGTACAAACCTATCTCTATCTCGATCTACTGGCGATGGAGAGGGGAGGGGAACTGCATTGAAATTGCTCTAAAGAAGGCTATGGGCCTCTCCCTCGTTGCTCATTGCTTTCCTCGTGTGCTAGGCTGGCGAGAGTACGAGAACATGAAGGAGAAATCACCGCTTGTTGGTTTAAGCTGGGCGGAAATGGGTAAGAGCGCACGGTATCCCCGGTAAAGGGAGTATTCGTGCTGTCTGCTATTGCGGATTCCCCGGCTGACACGCTTCGCACGTCCCCATCAACCGCCCTCCCCTCCCACACGCCGAATTTGGCGTGTGGTTTCTTGTGTCCGCTCAACAGTCTCAGAAAAGGAACAAAAGATGGTGGTAGATACCGCATACGATCTCCCACGAAGCGGCCTCGGCGGGGAGTTTCGCAAACTCTGGGCGGCAAGCGCCCTCTCCAACCTCGGCGACGGTGTCGCACTTATCGCCGCGCCGCTCCTCGCCGCCTCCCTGACGCACAACCCGGCGCTCATCGCCGGACTCGCATTCGCCCAGCGCCTCCCGTGGCTCCTCTTCGCGCTCCTCAGCGGCGCGCTCGTGGACCGCCTCGACCGACGACGTACGATGGCGGCGGTCGCCGCCTGCCGCGCGACGCTCTTCGGTCTCCTCGGCCTCGCCGCGCTGCGGGATATGGCGAGCATCCCGCTCCTGTATATCGTCTTCTTCCTACTCAGCACCGGGGAGACGCTTTTCGACACCGCTGCGGCAACCATCCTGCCCGCGATCGTACCCCGAGATGGACTGCCCAAGGCGAACGCTTGGCTCGCCGGGACGGTGACCGTCACGAATCAGTTCATTGGCCCGCCCCTGGGTGGTTTCCTCTTTGCCACCGCGCTCACCCTCCCATTCCTGTTCGGTGCAAGCGGGCTTGCGGCAGCGGCAGCGCTCATCGTGACGCTGCGCGGCACGTTTCGAGTCGCACGATGGGAGGGCGCTCCTCCGGCCAACCTGCGCGCGGAAATCGCGGAGGGGGTTCGGTGGTTGTGGCGACACCGGCTGCTACGCACGATCGCCCTCGCGCTCGCACTCCTCGATATGACGCTCGTCGCGCAGAACGCGATCATGGTGCTTTTTGTGCAGGAGCGCCTGGGTCTTGGCGCGGCAGGCTACGGCATTCTCGTCACGACGTACGGCCTCGGGGGCGTAGTGGGTAGCCTCATCGCCCATCGCGTCATCGCCTGGATCGGCGCGGGCAGGACCTTACGAACCGCCATGTGCATCGAAGCGACTATTCCGGCGATTATCGCGCTCTCGCGCAGCCCCTATCTGGTGGGCATAGTGCTCGTCTTCTTCGGCTGCCACTCCGTCGTCTGGGGGGCGCTGCTCACCGCGTTACGGCAGGAACTGACCCCGACAGGGCTTCGGGGGCGGATCGAGAGCGCCTATGAGTTCCTCAGCGCTCTCGGTACCGCACCGGGTGCACTCCTTGGTGGTCTGCTCGCTGCCAGCTTCGGCCTCACCACACCGTACTGGTTCGGCGCAACCGTGGGGGCGCTGCTCATCCCCCTCGTCTGGTCCACCTTCTCCGATACCGCCGTGGCCGAAGCACGGAGAAACGCGCACGGGGAGGATGCCGCTCACTGAACACCCATCGCGATGAACTCTTGCGTGAGGGTATCCACGACGCCACGATCCGTGATACGGACGAAGGGCGCGACGGGTAGCGCGAGGCTGGAGATCGCGAGCACCGGCGATGCGCCACCGAGACCGAGCGCGTGTGCCTTGGCGTTGAAGGCGCGCACCGCCGCCGCGATGGTCTCGACCGGCGCATCGGACATCAGACCCGCGACGGGCAAGCGCACCGTCGCGACGATTTCTCCACCGACCGCGAGGGCGACGCCCCCGCCAATCCGGGCAACTTCCTGCACCGCCGCTGCCATATCGATTGGGTTCCGCCCCGCAACGATCAGGTTATGGCTGTCATGCGCGACGGTCGTCGCCAGCGCGCCGTCCCGGAGCGGTAACCCACGCAGCAATGCGCGGGTCGGCGGGTGGGATTGGCCGTGACGCGGCACGATACTGAGCAATAGTACGCCTTCCGGCAGGGGATCGACAGAGACGCCATCCGCGAAACGCAGCGTGATTTCGCCGAGGGTAGTGGTCCGAACGGGATCGATGTCGATGCATTTCACCGTCATATCGCCCTGTGCGTCCGCGATGCACAGCCGGAAGGTCTCCGCCGTGACGGGAGCGATCCGCACGGTGTTGTCGAGCGGCGGGGGAACCGGGTCGGCAATCGTCGCGACCAACTGCCCATCGCGCGCGACGACCTGCCCGCCCGCGAGCACGATCTTCGCGCGGAAATCAGTGAAGGACTCGGTAAGGACGATATCCGCCAGTTTGCCCGGCGCAATCGCGCCAAGATCGTGAAGACCGTATCGTGCCGCTCCGTTCAGGGTGGCGAAGCGGACAGCAAGCGCCGGATCAACGCCCGCATCGAGCAGGACCCGCAAGCCGCGATCCATGTGCCCTTTGAGGAGGAGATCGGCGGGGTCGATGTCGTCCGTGCAGAGGGCGACATTCCACGGCTGCGGCACGGATCGGAGGGCCTCGGCGAGAAAGGCGACGGTATGGCGGAAGGTGTTTTCCCGCCCATAGACCCACATACCGAGACGTAGTTTCTCGACCATCTCCGCCGCGCCGCGCGACTCGTGATCCGAATCGACCCCGGCAGCGAGGTAGGCGGCGAGTTCCCGCCCAATGAGGAGCGGCGCGTGCCCTTCCAGGTTCTTCCCGGCGGTCAATCCTGCCTCGGCAATCGCCGCCGTGCGTGCTTCCTGCCTGACGATGCCGGGATAATCCATCAACTCCGCGACACCGACAACGCGCCGCCATGCGAGCATCGCCGCGACGTCCGCAGCATCGAACACCGCGCCCGCCGTCTCGATCCCTGGCACCGCCGGAACCGATGACGGCACGGTGAGATAGACGCGGAGCGGCAGCCCCTCGCTGGCGCGCAGCATGTAGTCGACGCCCGCGCGGCCCATGACGTTACCGATCTCGTGCGGGTCGATGACGACAGTGGTAGTGCCGAGGGGGAGGACGGCGCGTGCGAAATTTGGCGGCGTGACCATCGTCGATTCGATATGCACATGCGTATCGACGAAGCCGGGCAGCGCGATCAGACCACGTGCGTCGATCTCCTCGCGCGCAGTCAACCCGAACACGCCGCCGAAATCGACGACCGCGATGCGCTCCCCGAAGATACCGATGTCCGCCCGCGCGATCTCGCCGGTGTAGACATTGACGATCTCGCCGCCCCGGATGACGAGATCGAGCGCCCGATCCCCTCGCGCCGCCTCGACAAGCGCCCTGCGTGTCATCGTCGCTTCGCTCCTCCAGTAGTCAGTAGTCAGAGGGTCTGCTCCCATTCTGACTACTGACTACCGACTACTGACTACTATTTCTTGATTTGCCAGTAGGCGATGTTCCAGGTGGTGCTGTCCCACGGGGAGGGGTTGGTGTTGATGAGGTCGGTACGGCGGCCACTGACGGCGGCGCGATCGACAATCGGGATGTTCACGCCGTGGCTGACGATGTAGTCGTTGCACTGGATGAGCAAGGCATTGCGCTTCTCCTGGTTGAGTTCGCCCTTGAGTTGCGTGACGAGCGCATCGAACTGTGGGTCGCTGAAGCGCTCGACATTCGCGCCACCCCAGCCGTTCGCCTTCTGCGCGATGCGGGCGGTCGTCCAGCTATCGAAGTATGCCTGCGAATCCGGGTAGCCGGGTGAACCGCTGAAAAGCTGGAGGTCCTTCTCGAAGCGCGCGAAGGAGTCCGCGTTGTCCGGCTTGCCGAAGAAGACGCCCGCATCGACGTTCTTGATTTCCATCTCGATCCCCGCCTGCAGGAAGGCTTGCTTCATCACCTGCTCTTCCTTCTCGCGCACCGCATTGACCGTCGTGCTGATCGCGACATGCATCCGCACGCCGTTCTTGGCGCGAATGCCGTCCGACCCCTTCTTCCAACCCGCATCATCGAGTAATTGGTTCGCCTTCGCGACATCGAAACCGCACGTCGTGTTCTTCGACACCGTCTGCGGCGGGACACTCGGCAGGACATTGCAAGTCGGCACCGCCGCTTCGCCGTAGAGGCTCTTGGCGATGTTGTCCCGGTCAATCAACCAGGAGAATGCCTCGCGCACCTTCGGGTCCGCCTGGAAGGGGTGCGGCGCTTTGAGCGACGACTTCTCGCCATCGACGTCCTTGTTCGGGTCGGTGAAGTTGACGGACATCCGCTCGACGCCGTTGCCGGTCGTGATATTCAACTGCTTCCCGGCACTCGTGACTTGCTTGAGAATGTCCGGCGCGACCTGCAGATTCCAGGCGTAGTCCACATCACCGGCGATGAGCGCCTTCGCGGCGGTGCCCGCGTCGCCACCGCCCTTATAGTCGATCGCGTCGAAGTACGGGGCATTCGCGTCGCGGTAGTTCTCATTCATCACGAACTGGACATTGTCGCCCGGCGTGAAGCTCTTGATCTTGTACGGCCCGGTGCCGACGGGGTTCGTGTTCGCGGGGCATTCCTTTGGGGACGTGCATTTATCGAGCTGCGCTTTCTGCAAAACGACGCCGGTGTAGTTCGTGAATGGCAACCACCAGAGGGCGGTCGGTTGCTTGAAGGTGATCTTCACCGTCGTCGCGTCGGGCGTCTCGATTTTGGCAATATCGGCGTACGAGGTGATGTCCGCCGAGGCGCTCGTGGGGTTGCTGACGTAGTCATAGGTCGCCTTCACATCGGCAGAGGTGAATGGAGTGCCATCGGACCACTTGACGCCGTCCTTCAGTTTCCATGTGACGCTCGTGCCGTCCGCCGTCAGTTCACCATTCTGTGCCGAGGGAATCTCCTTCGCGAGCACCGGCACATCGGGTGTCAGCGCGTTCGCGGAGGTGACAGCCAGTGGCTCGGTCGCGATACGCGCCGCTTGCTGATCCTTCCCGTTCCCGGACGATGCCTGATGGACATTGAGGACGGTCGGTGCCTGCCAGAAGAGCAGATGCAACGTGCCGCCACCGCCCCGCTTGGCGGGTGCCGCGCCGCGCGGGTCCGTACCCGTGCTTGCGGTCGTTGTCGCAGATGCGGTCGGCGCACCGGCGACGCTCGACGCAGGGGAGGCCGTCGTGGCAGGGGCGCTCGAACCCGCAGCAGTCGTGACGCCTGGGGCGCTCGCAGCGGTCGGTGCAGTCGTGTTCGCCGCACTCGGAGCGGCGGCGGTCGCGGCGGTGGTCGATTTCGCCGTCGTGGTTGGTGTACTGGTCGCGCTCGATCCGCCGCACGCCGCCAGAACGAGCGGCAGCACGAAGAAGAGCGCGATAGCGAAACGAGCGCCCCGAATGCGTGCGGATACATGTATGTGTCTCATGGCCCACCCCTTCCCTTTCCTCTTCTTGTATGACACAGTCTCTTCTGCTGGCGTTTACTCCCCCACGCCGACAGTGTTGGCACGATTGCGCCAGCGCAGCGATCATAGGGGGAATGCGCGAGGGCGTCCAGATGCGTCGTGCCGAGCGTACCACGGCACATACGGTCACCTTCCCCTACAATAGCCTCCTGATGACCGAAAGGGGCAGGAAGGAGTGTCGGGATGGAAGAGAAGAAGCGATTTGTCTCCCCCGAAGATGTAGAAACGCAGGTGTTCGACTGGGGGATGCTCAAGTGGCTCTCCGAGCCGCGCGTTACCGATGCGGATCGCTTCAGTGCGGGCATCGTCACGCTCGCGCCCGGCAAGGGGCACACGCGCCACAATCACCCCGGTGTCGAGGAGATTCTCTACGTCATTGCGGGCGAGGGAATGCAGATGGTGGAGGATGCCCACGGCCAACCGATGCACCGCGTTGTGACCGCCGGGATGCTCGTCCACATCCCGGCGGACGTCTATCACGAGACGATCAACACCGGCAGCGAACCGCTCACACTGATCGCCGTCTACAGCCCGCATGGCCCCGAAGCGATCCTACGCGCGATGCCTGAGTGCACCATCCTGCCACCGGGTGTGCGACCACCGGGAGAATGAGCCGCGCGTGAGGATGAGCGCCGCCCCTGCACGCATCGAATTGCGGTATCATCGTCCTGTCAGAAGACGGCGAGAAAGCTGTAACGGTGGGACAGTCGGTGCATTCTCATGGGATATGGCGCACGCGTTGGGTACCTACCGCGCACCTCCGTGTTGGCGCGTGGTTCTTCGCCGCGCTCCTTGTCGCAGCGATCCTCCTGACAGCAGCCTTTCAGAACCGCCCGACCTACGTACTCGGCGTCGGGGACACCCCCCATGACACGGGGCTGGTACGGAACTTCAACGCGGCGGAGCAACAGGACGCGCAGGACGGT
Source organism: uncultured Chloroflexia bacterium (assembly GCA_963763655.1). Lineage (GTDB taxonomy): Bacteria > Chloroflexota > Chloroflexia > Thermomicrobiales > JALYUS01 > JALYUS01. The sequence continues at coordinate 192,357 of CAVXPY010000040.1, read as the reverse complement.
GGCCGGCAATTCCGCTGGACACGCGGCACGAGTGCAGTCGCCTTCCCCGGCATCGGCCGCGGGAGAATGGCGATCGACCTCGTCCTGAACCGCTCGGTCAACCCGAATGCCGACACAACGATCCTCGCCAACGATACCCCGATTGCGACCGTCCAGGTCACGCCGGACTTCCAGACCTATCATGTGGAAGCGCCCGCCACCGTGATGACCCGTGGGTCGCTCACTCTCGGCTTCGTGACGGAGCCCTTCTCGCCGCCGAACGATCGCCGGATGCTCGGCGTCGTCGTGCAGGAGGTGCGTATCCACGCGGCAGATCGCGGCCCGACCCTCCCACCGGCGCGGATCACCCTTTCGCTCTGGCTCGGCGTCGTTGCAGTCGCCCTCTCCCTTCTCATCGCGGGCATCGGCGGGATGGGACTGTTCGCAGGGGCAATCATTGTCGCGGCGAGTATGGCGGCATTCGTCGTCTGGAACCGCCTCTTCCTGACTGCGAACGCGGGGGGCGTGGTCCGTGCGGGCGTGCTGATGGTCGTCGTCGTCATAGCGATCCGCCTGCTCGTGCCGCCGCTCTGTCGCCGCCTCGGCACGCCAACGACCGCGCGCGATGTCCGCTGGCTCGCGGTAATCGCCGGGTTCGTCCTCGCGCTCCGCTTTGCGGGCGTCCTCCATCCGGGCATCATCGTCGGTGATCTGACGTTTCACGTCCATCGCTTCGAGGATGTCGCGGTGCGGCACACGCTCGTGCTCCCGGTCAACTCGAAGGAGTTCGGCGGTCGGACGATCTTCTACGCCCCTACTCCCTACCTGGTGATGATCCCGCTCTCGTGGGTGATCCATAACCGCGTCCTGATGCTCTTCGTCTTCGCGCTCGGCATCGACGCGATCCGCTTCTGCATCTTCTGGTTCGTCGCGCGGCGCGTGGCGGGCGATCTGCGTACCGCGAACCTCATCGTGCTGGTCATGGCGCTGATGCCGGTGGGTTGGATCGTCTATTCGTGGGGCATCTTCGCGAACATCTTCGCGGAGGGAATGCTGACGCTGCTCTTCGCACTGCTCATCCTCGGCTATGAGAAACTGACCGGGCCGCGCCGCTGGTGGTGGTGCGCGCTCTTCGCCGCCGTGATCTGCCTGACGCTGCTCGCGCACATCGGTGTCTTCGTTCTCACCGCTGCGACACTGACGCTCTACCTGCTCGGGCGGATCATCGAGAACCTGCTGCGGCACGCGCGACCCTGGGCGAATGGCGTGATCCCCTTCGTCGTCGCGGGACTCACGGCGGCAACGATTGCCTTCGCGCTCTTTTATCGCATCCCGGCACGCGATCTCCTCAGCGGCGCAACCGCGCCGCCACCCGTCGAGCAGGAAGCGACGAACACGCAGACCGCCCCACCCCGCCACGAGTACCGCACCGGCGGCGCGACGCCCGATTTCCGCAACGGCCTGCCCGCGATCACCACCCCCCACCTCAGCGTCGCCCTCGCCCGCGAGACTTGGGAGATGTCCTATGCCTTCTACCGCGTCTGGCCCATACCGGCGTGCCTCGTCGGGATCGTGCTGCTCTGGCGCGCGAGAAGGACTAAGGACTTAGGACTCAGGACTAAGGGGACAGGGCCTTTCCTCACCCCCGGCCCCTCTCCATCGCGAAAAGATCACGGAAGGAAGCAGGTGTCGGCGGCGATGGAGAGGGGAGGGGAAGGGGATGCGCCGCACTCCGAGTCGGTTGTATCCCACTTAGTCCTTAGTCCTCAGTCCTCAGTCCTTACCCTCGGCGTGTGGATGCTCGTGGCGGCGATCATGCTGGTGGTGGGGATTGTGGCACAACTCTATGTGCGGTATCCGCTCTATGCGCTGCCTGCCGTCTCGATGGGTGCGGGCGTCCTGCTCGCGTGGCTCGTTGGGCGTGGGCGGTGGGGGACGCTCCTGACGATTGGTCTCCTTGCCGTCTCGGTCGTCTACCTCGCCCTCTTCTGGTACAGCCGCATCGTCTATGACTGGAAGATTCCCGTCTGAGCAAGTGTGCTGCGCCACCCCCTGATGTCGGAGCAGAAGGTCTTCGCGATCGCTGGCAACGGGAACCGATGTCTTCCCCTTGGGTGGAGTAGACTTCTCTGTACATGAATGTCCGTAATGCAACTTCCTTCCCGTCTGTTTGTGGGAAAGAGAGGGGACCCGATGGGGCGTACGGAAGAGACGCACCGTGTCTCGCGTCTGCTCGATATCGCGTGGCACATCGCCAGCGCACCGCGTCACTGGACGCGCCAGTGACTCGCCGCACACTATGAGGTCAGCGAGCGGCAGATCACGAGCGATCTCACCCTCCTCCTCGCCATTTCGCGCGCCGAGTTTACGGCGCTTTTACATACGCTTAACATATGATTCACCATGCAAAATAGGTGCTATAGTGACGGTATGAGTCATCTGCATGGATGGCGCGCGCGGCAGAAGCGGAAGCAGTGCCGATAACGAGCTGATTGTAAAAAAACACCAGCGATGCCCTCCACTCGTGGAATGAACCTTGCCCAGTGGGTTCGAGAAGTGGGGCGAAACCGGACACAACGCGCGCATCGGATACAAAGGGGCAGTACTATGGTCGCATCCTCACCGCACTCGATTACTGACGCGACCATTGCGACCGCGCAGCCTGCCATAGTACCGCCTGCACCACCGGTGACATTCCGCGATCATGTCGTACACGCCCGTGCACAGGTGGCGGAGTGTGTGCAGAGTTGGCGCTATACCGGCGGCAAACGCGATCTGCGGATCGATCTCTTGCGCGGTTTCGCGGTGATCGCGATGGTGGCGGACCATCTCGGTGGCGATCCCTCCTGGCTCTACAACATTACTGGCGGCAACCGCTTCCTCTTTTCCGCCGCCGAGGGTTTCGTCTTCATCTCGGGCCTCGTCATGGGGATTGTCTATGCGGGCATGATCGCCAAGAGCGGTATTGGCCCCGCGATGTGGAAGGCACTGCGGCGCGCGGGCAGCCTCTACATGCTCACCGTCATCCTCACCTTCTTCTTCATTAGTCTCTCCTACGTGCTGCAACTGCCCTGGGTCGCGGGCGTCAGCACCCCTGATCCGGTCACGCGGATGATCGAACGGTTAACCCTGCATCGCGCCTTCTACCTGACCGATGTCATCTTGATGTACACCTTGCTCGTCGGCATCGCACCGCTCGCGTTCCTCCTGATCGTCAACAAGCGGACACCGGTGCTGCTCGCCGGGTCGTGGCTCCTGTGGGCGACCTACCAGCGCTGGCCGGAGCAGGTTTCGGTGCCGTGGAACATCGAGGACAACTCCGTCTTTCATTTCGCCGCGTGGCAGGTGCTTTTCTTCACCGGCCTGGTGATCGGCTATCACCGCGAGCGTATCGCGGCATGGGCGCGGCGCATCCCGACGATGCCCTATTTCGCCGTCCTGACCGCCCTTTGCGTCGGTCTCATCTGGTTCCATCGCAATAGCGCGGCGATCCTCGGGCGATTCTCGCCCGATGGCGATCCGACCGCGCTGACGGAGCAACTCTTCGATAAAGGCGAAGTGCGGATCGGGCGGCTCATTGCCTTTGCGATCTTCGCCCAGTTCTTCTTCTTGCTCCTGACGATTGCATGGCAACCGCTCCTCAAGGCACTCGGCTGGTTCCTGCTGCCGCTCGGGCAGAGCGCGCTCCTGGCGTACAGCACCCATCTCTTCGTCATCGCCTTCTTCACCCACTACATCCCGCGCCTTCCCGGCTTTCATAACACGTCCGCGCTGACGAACACCCTCGTGCAGATCGTGGGTATCGGGCTGGTCTATGGCGTCGTGCGGTTAACACCGGTAGTGAAGACCGTCGCCGCAAGCGCGCGTGCAACCGTCACCGCGCTCATCGTCCCGGCACATCAGGTGCTCGTTCAGCCGCGCAATGCCACCGAGCACCGTGGTCGCTAAACAGCGCAAGAGACAGACGCGGCGGCAGATCATCATGGTCAGCGTGCCGCTCTGTATCGTGCTCTCCGCCCTGTCGCTCTCTGCCTGTATCAATGGCAGTGGCCGGGCGGCGTCTCCCGCAGCAACATCCACGAGTACCGCCGCTCCTTTCTGGCAGACTGCGACTGCCCGCGTTGAAGCCGTTCGCGACCCCACGAAGGCGACGCTTCATCCACTGGAGTCATCGACGCCGATCCCGAACCCCTCGGTCGGGAGCGCCGCCGCAGTAGGCATCCATCAACTGACCGCCGGGATCGCATCGGGCAGTCAACTACTGGATCGCACCTTCACGAGCGCCGCCCTCGGTCGGGAGATGCATTACTTCATCTATCTCCCGGCGGGATACGCGGAATCGGGCAAGCGCTATCCCGTTATGTACATGCTTCATGGCTACGGTGGCTCGAATACCGAGTGGATCGCGTATGGCTTTCCAGAAACGGCGGACAAGATGATGAACGCGGGCGAGATCCCGCCGATGATCATCGTCCTGCCACAGGGCGACCAGGCATATTGGGTGAATCACGCCGACAATGGCGAGCGGTGGGGCGATTACACCGCTCAGGATGTCGTTCAGCAGATCGACGCGACCTACCGAACGATCGCCGACCCGAAGCACCGCGCCATCGGTGGCCTCTCGATGGGCGCACATGGGGCGATGCAACTGGCGCTCAATTATCCCGGCACCTTCGGTGTCGTCGGGATGCACAGCCCGACCCTGCGGGACTACGCGACCGCCCTCCCCTATTTCGGTGACGAGGCATTCTTCGACGCCCACGATCCCGTTCACCTCGTCCAGGCGCATCCCGACGCCGCGCGGCAACTGAAGATCTTGCTCGACGTGGGTGAACAGGACCAGGAATGGCACGATCCCACGGTGGCGTTCCACGACCTGCTGACACAGCTAAATATTCCCCACGAGTTCCACACCTGGCCCGGCGATCATGGCGGCGACTACTGGGGTGCGCATTGCGCCGACTACCTGCGCTTCTATGGTGTTGCGCTCAGTGGATAAACCCCGCGCCCACGAAATTGCCCCCGATTTGCCATAACACTTTCATCTGAGAACCGTTATCATGTGTGGCGGTCATTGAACGAGATGGGGAGCGGGATACCGTCCCACCGCTCATGGGGTCTAGCGCTAGGGAACCGAAACGTGCGAATGTATCGTGGAATGAAGCTGTGCGTCGCGTTGATGCTCGTCGGCACACTGGCGGGAGCGCATGTCGTCTCCGCAACGACCGTGGCGGACGACGATTACTTTCTCTACATCCCCACCAATGCGGCAGCACATGGCCCATTGCAGGTACTCGTGACGATTCACGGCATGGGCGGCGACGGTCCCGATTTCTGCCAGAACCTCATCAGCCGCGCCGAGCAGGATGGTTGGATTATCGTCTCCCCCACCTTCAAGTATCAGGATTATCACAACCCCGATTCCGTCGTGTGGGACGACACGCACATGCTGCCGCACCTGAAGCAGATCATTGACAACCTGCCCGCCAAAACCGGCCTGCCGATCAAAGACAAAGTGATGCTCTACGGCTTCTCACGCGGCGCGCAGATGGTGCATCGTTTCGCGGAGTTCTACCCGGAGAAGACCCTCGCCGTCGCGCTCTTCTCTGCCGGGTCATACACACTGCCGATGACGACGATGAATGTCAACGGCGCTCCCGCCACCCTGAACTTCCCCTACGGTGTCGCGGATCTTCAGAAGTACACCGAGACACCGTTCAACGCGACCGCCTTCCGCCAGATCCCGTTCTTTCTCGGTGTGGGTGGCGCGGACAGTAATGCAGCGGACGCACCCCGCGCCTGGGATCCTTATCTTGGCACGACGCGCATCGCCCGCGCGCAGGCATTCGAGAACACCCTGACGAACCTCGGCCTCGACTCCTCGCTGACCGTTTTCCCGAATGTCCCGCACGATGTGACGACCGACATGCGCGGCCAGGCAATGAGCTTCCTCGAACGGCAGGCATTCGTCGAGACGCTGGCGCAGCAGAGCCGCGCTGTCACGCATAGCTTCCTGAACGGCACCGCGTTCTGACCTACCCCAGTCCCCGGTGGAGGCGGGCTTCAGCCTGCCATCGTAATCCAGTAATTGCTGGTGGCGGTGGGCTTTAGCCTGCCGCACCTGGCACAGGCTGAAGCCCGTGCCCACCGTTACCGGATCAAGTTGGTAAGGTTCATAAGCCCGCCGCCACCGGGGCTCACCGAACATCTCTCACCGCACTGATGCCATTTCATCGCGCGGGGCGAGCACCCGGTTGACATCGCCGTGGGGTAGTGCGTTCGCGGGGGCGAGAATGTCGGATTCACCCGTCGCGAGCATGTGTGCCGCGGCCTCTTTTGCCGTTGCGTACGCCAGGCGAAAGAGGCCCGAACCGGTGGAGAGGCGGCGCACACCGAGTGCGCGGAGCACCGCTACCGGCGGCGTGAGTGACGAGGCAAGCAGGTTGACGGGAGCGCCCGCCTCGCGCACGAGCAGGGCAATATCGCGCCGTGCCTCCTCGGGCGACTGACCGCGCATCGGCAATCCAGGCACGAAGACGCAATCCGCGCCGTGGGCGGCGTAGACCTGACAGCGCCGGATCACCTCCGGCAGCCATGACTCCGGCGCGCCATGCTGCTGCATGAGGACATCCGTCCGGGCGTTGAGAACGCCCGGCACGCCACCGACCTGAAGCGCCGCGCGTGCCGCATCGAGTCGCGCGGCTTGTGCGGCGGGGTCGCGCAGTTCACCGTGCGCGGCACCGTCACCGATGCCGTCTTCGAGATTGATCCCCACGCCGCCGAGAGCGACGACCTGCCGGACATTCTCGGCGAGTTGCGTCGGGCTGTCCGCATAGCCGCTCTCGAAGTCAATCGTGACCGGCAGATCGACCGCCGACACGATCTGCCGGGCGACCGCGAGCATCTCGCCAATGGGCGCGCGTTGACCGTCCGGGTAGCCGAGCGCCGCAGCGATCCCAGCGCTCGTGCTCCCCAATGCCTGACAACCGGGCAGACCGGCGAGAATCCGGGCACTGAGCCGATCCCATGCATTCGGCAGCACCAATACGTTGGGGGTTTCGTGCAAGCGGCGCAAGCGCAGTGCCTTTTCCTGCCAGACAGACGGATCATCGGTCGGCCGGTCGAGCAAGGAATTGTTCGTCATCACGTCCTCCGTATGCGTGGGATACGAATTGTTCCGCCTGATGGCATGCCATCGGCCGCCCACTAACTCAGCATAGGAGTCGCGGAGGTATTTGTCCAATGCATAGATCTTCTCTCAGGCATCAGTTATAGTGATAGGTCTGGAGGCGATCAAAAGCGAAAAATATCACCGGGTGCCATCCATCAGTCGGCCTCTCACGCGCCGCGCGGCACTACGGGACGACTGCGTGCCGCGCCCGCATACGGAACGCACGCGGTGACATGCCAAACCGCTCGCCGAACCGCCGGTAAAAGTACGACAAGTTGGCAAAGCCGCATGTGGCGGCGATCTCGATGATCGCCTCGGTTGTGGTCGTGAGCAGGAGTGCCGCCTGTTGCACGCGCAGTTCGTTGATGAACGCTGATGGCGTTTGCTGGCGATAGGCTTTGAGCGTGCGCGACAGATGCGCCGCACTGACCCCACTCAGTGCGATGAACTGCGTGAGACCGAGTCGCAGATTGCGCTCGTCGTGCATCGCCTCGCAGGCGGCACGCAACCAGATTGGCTGCACACCATCGCCCTCCTCCGGCGACTCTGTGGGGCGCAGGAGAATCGGCATGGCGAGTGCCCAGAAGCGGCATCATTCGAGGCGCGACGGTGCCGCGTGGAAGGCGCGCAGTGCCCGCTGGAAGGTCTGCGCGCACTCGTCGCGTCGCTCGACCGGCACCCGCACCGCAGGCGCAGGCGCGATGGATTGCGGGGAGAACGCATCATCCGTGGGCCCGGAGAGGGCACAGAAGGCCGTCCAAGTGTCGGCGGGGAAGGCGATGTTCACAAAGTGCACGTCGTTGCCGGATCGCACGGCAATCGCATGGCAGTCGCGGGGGCGGATAAAGAGCAAATCACCTGCCACCAGGGGAAGTGTGTGTCCGTTGATTTCGTGGCTCCCCGTCCCCGCCAGCACGTACATCATCTCGAAGAAATCGTGCGTATGCAGTGTGGTTCGGGGGCGGAACCGGCTACTGACCAGCGCGGCGTGATATTCCTCTGTCGAGACGAGTGTGTGCCAGAGCATTCTTCGGATGCCGGACTGCTCCGCACGGATGGTTCGTTCCATATCAGAATAGCACAAGAATTTGTCATCATCCGGCAAGACTTCGCGGCTCACTCCCGCTACATTGAAGGGAGGGAAGCGGCAACGATCATTGAGGAGGTTCACGATGACAGCGACGACCGTAACGGGGCGAGAGCGATTGACGGCGGAGCAGGTGGCACAGTATGAGCGCGACGGCTATACGCTCTTCACCCAACCCGTACTCGGCCCCGATCAGTTCGCACGGCTCACGGCGATCTTCGAGGAGGATCTCGCGCGTTACGGTGACGGGGACCTCGATACTATCCACTTCCGCGATGCGCGGCTCCTGGAATTCCTCCTCGCCGACGAGATCCTCGATCTTGTCGAGCCGGTCGTCGGGCCGAACATCGGGCTGTGGTCGAGCGCCTTCATCAGCAAGGCGCCGTACACGGGCAAGGTGACGCCGTGGCACGAGGACTCGGCGTACTGGAAGGGTCGCGTCTCAACGATGGTCGGCATCTGCACCGTCTGGCTGGCGCTTGACGAGGCGACGCCTGAGAACGGCAGCATGGCCGTCATGCCCGGCAGCCACACAAACGGTTTCAGCGACTACGATCCGGTCAGTCGGGACGAGAACATCTTCGGCTCGCAAATCAAGCCCGAGCAGATCGACGAGAGCAAGGCGATCTTCTTCTCGCTCCAACCGAACGAATGCAGCCTGCATGAGGGACGCATTATCCACGGCGCACACGCCAACACGAGCCCGAAACGGCGGGCGGGTTATACGATGCGCTACTTCCCGACGACGAGCAAGGTCAATGAGGAGCACCCCGTCAATCAGGGCTTCAAGCTCTGGCTTGCGCGCGGTCGGGATCTCGCCGGCAACCACTACGAGAACGCCTGACGCCGCCAGGGACTCTCCCTGCGGTTGCGTGAAGCCGCTCACGGCGCGGGCGATGGCGCGGGAGCGGCTTTGATCTCGTCCACCTCACCGGGCCGATCCTGAGCGCGCGAACCAACGCGGCGCACCTGGAGGAGCAGGACGGCGGAGAGCACGAGCAGCCCGCCGACGATCTGCAAGGGGAAGAGTCGTTCACCGAGGAGGAGCGTCGCGAAGACGACGCCGAGGGGAATCTCCATCGTGCCGAGGATGCTCGCCACCGTCGGACCGACGCGGCTGATACCCGCATAGTTGGCGACGGTCGCGATCACCGAGGCGCAGAGCGCCAGCCCGACGATCGGCAGCCAGCCCCAGAGCGAGAAATCGAAGCGCAGCCCGCCGCCAACCAGCCCCGCCGTGGTAAAGGTCATCGCCGCGCCCGTCGCGACGAGTGCGGCGAGTGTGAAGGAGGGTGTGGCGCGCAAGATCGCGTGTCCGGTGAGGAGCGTAATGGAATAGACGACCGCCGCACCGAGCGCGAGCAGGATGCCGAGCGAGTCCGCTTTGCCGCTGTGCGGGCCAAGTGTGACGAGGGCGACCCCCCCGGAAGCAACGCCAAGCGCGATCACGCGCCGGAGGGTCAACCGCTCCCGACCGATCAGCACGGCGGCGACGGTGATGATCGCAGGGTAGGCGTAAAGGAGCAGGATGGCGAGCGCGGCGTCGATGCGCGCGAGCGCGCTCGCGAAGAGAAACGTCTGGCCCGCCTGACAGATCATCCCGAGCAGCAGGCCGCGCACAATCGTCGCACGTGGCGGCAGGCCCCGCCCGGTCCGAACAATCAGTATCCAGAAGAAGAGCGCGGCGACGAGGTAGCGCACCGTGAGCAGCGTCACGGCATTGACATGCGCCGCATACGCGATCTTGACGAAGGGAGCCGTGACGCTATATGCGACCGCCGCGCCAAGGCAATAGAGGACACCTTCGCGCTCGCGAGTCATACCCTCTCCTCATGCAATCGGGGTGGCATAGGCTTCAGCCTGTGCCAGACGCGACAGGTTGAAGCCTATGCCACCCATTATCAGGATGTCCGGCCGTAGTCATCCGTAATGCGGATCACATCGTCGAGATGGGGGGTGCTCACTTCAAGAAGGATGCTGTCCTCGATGGCCTCGAAGCGATGAATGGTCCCCGTGGGGATATGCACGAGCATCCCCGGTTGCCAATCGAACTGCTCCTCCCCGAAGGTCAGCGTGACATGACCGGAGAGCAAGTAGAGCGTCTCCTCTTTGATCTCATGCTTCTGGAGGCTCAACCGCTTCCCCGCTGAGACTTCCAGCACCTTTCCGGCGTAGTCCCCGGTATGCGCGTACCAAATCTCTCGCCCCCACGGCTTCTCCACAATTTTTGGCTCCGCAAGCGGCCCCATACTGCCAACTCCTTCTCTGTAATGCTCATCCCTGTAGCGGTACGTAACCACACAACACTGCCCGGTGCAACAGCGAGCACGAAACGCAAAAGGGCGGCCCGTAAGCCACCCTGTCTGTGCTGTATCCGGCTCCCCCTTCCCTAAACTGGGGGGTGAGGCTACTTGAACCGCTTGGCGACTTCGTCCCAGTTAACGACGTTCCACCATGCGCCGATGTAATCCGGGCGGCGGTTCCGGTAGTCGACGTAGTAGGCGTGCTCCCAGACATCGAGGCCGAGGAGCGGCGTCTTGCCGTCGGAGAGGGGGCTGTCCTGATTGGCGGTGCTGGAGATTTCCAGCTTGCCGTTGCTCCCCGTCAGCCACGCCCAGCCGCTACCGAAGCGCGTCGTCGCGGCCTGCGCGAACTGCGTCTTGAACTGGTCAAAGCTACCGAAGGTCGCATTGATCGCGTCCGCGAGGGCACCCGTCGGCGCATTGCTGCCACCCGGCTTCATGATCTCCCAGAAGAGCGTGTGGTTCGCGTGCCCGCCACCATTGTTGCGGACCGCCGTGCGAATGCCTTCCGGAACGCTATTCAGGTCCGAAATCAGCGCCTCGACGGACTTCGCGGCGAGGTCCGGGTGGTCCTTGAGGGCGTTGTTCACGTTCGTCACGTAGGTCGCGTGGTGCTTGTCGTGATGAAGCTCCATCGTTTCCTGACTGATCGTCGGTGCAAGCGCGTCGTACGCATACGGCAACGGAGGCAGTTCATACGCCATGAGGTGACTCCTTCCAGTAGCAGTAGCCAAAAAGACGACACAGACCATACGGTATATGCAGTCGCGGGCAATGTCACGGTCGCGTGGACCCTCCCGCCCAAACAGTATGCACCGCACGGTGATGCGGTGCAAGGGACAACAGGGCAGATTGCCTAGATTTTCGGGAATTAAAGCAGTTTTTACTTCTCAAAATCCTGCAGGGTGAGATCGGCGCTTCCCTGGTGCGTGGGAAACCGCCTCATCCGCCGATGCGCGACATGCCGCGATTGAGTGAAACCTCACCCGCCGCGATGCCGTGCCCCCAGGGCTTCTGCCAGACCGCCTCACGCAGCCGCATCCGGACCGCATCATCCGATGCACCGGAACGGACGAGCGTCAGCAAGTCCACTTCGTTATCCCGCAGGAGACAGAGACGCAGTTTGCCGTCCGCCGTCAGGCGCATACGGTTGCAGGTAGCACAGAAGGCGTCGGTCATCGCGGAGATAAAGCCGACGGAGCCACGCGCGTTGGGGAAGATGAAGGGGCGCGCGGGATCGACCGGGTCCGCTGTGGGATCGGGGGTCAGCGTCCCCCACCGCTCCTCGATCCGCGCCATCACTTCGGCGGTCGGAACGAGGAAATCGAAGGCGACATCATCGACACCCTCGAAGGGCATCACCTCGATGAAGCGCACCTGCCACGGATGCTCGGCGGCCAATCCCGCGAGGTCCGCGACTTCGTGATCGTTCTGACCGCGCACGACGACGGCATTGAGCTTGATCGGGGCGAGGCCCGCCGCCTCTGCGGCCTGAATACCTTCGAGGACGAGATCGAGCCGACCGCCGCGCGTGATCTGCTTGAACCGCTCCGCATCCAACGTGTCAATCGAGACATTGATGCGCTTGAGGCCCGCCGCCGCCAGCGGTTCCGCCAGACGAGTGAGGAGGATGCCATTCGTCGTCATGGCGATATCGGTGATCGCCGGGTTCGCGGCAATCTCCCGGATGAGGTCCGGCAAATTGCGACGCAGGGTCGGTTCCCCACCCGTCAGACGAATTTTCGTAAAGCCGACATCCGCCGCGAGCCGGACGATCCGTAGGAGTTCTTCGTCCGTCAACAACTCCTCTTTCGGCTGCCAGCGCACACCCTCAGCAGGCATACAATAGACGCAGCGAAGGTTGCAGCGATCGGTCAGACTGATGCGCAGATAGTTGATGCGGCGACCATAGGCATCCTGCGCCGGGCCATCGACATCGACCATACTGAGCGGAATCATCGTTGTCGTTGCCATCATCTCTCACTACTACGCGACCGTTCGTGCCGCACGTCTAAGTATACCGGGATAGATCAAAACAATCTACCTCGTTCAGTCCCTTTTCAACGACCATCCGGCGACCGGTATTCCGCTGGTCACCCATTTTGTATTTTGTCAGTCAAAATTTAGTTGACAAAAACGCCGATTGTGCTAGGCTCAGAAGAAGGAGTCGCCTTTTCGGGAGTTGAACGCATATGGCAATGTTAGATATCACACCACGTCAGGCAGTCGAACAAGTCCAGCAGACGTTTGCGCTCTCTGATGACGAATTAGCACATGCCCTGTCCGCTTCTCCTCGTACGTTGAGTCGGTGGCGAACCAATACATCCTACCCTCAACACGAGGCGCGCGAACGTATCGCGGTGCTCGTGAAGCTTGCCGAGCATTTGACCGAGACATTCGAGACATTCGAGGCAGGCTCTGCGTGGATGAATACTGATAACCGGTATTTGGGCGGTTGGACACCGGCAGACGCCATCCGCTTGGGCAAATTCGACCGTGTCGAAGCAGCGCTTGACGCGCTTGATGCCGGCGTCTTCGTGTGAAAACGTGATCTCCCCCGTTCCTTGGAATGCGCGGCGATCAATCGCCCAATGTATAGTCGTCGCATGGCACGGCCATGCTTGGCGCATGCATAAGAGGAAGTACCTCGCAACGGATGCAGGCGGATCGCGGAAAGTGTCAGGTCGATACAATCAAGGGCTCGATCTTTTCCCTGAGGCCGACGTGTGGTCCGCCTTATATCTCGCCCTTGGCGCCGAGGTCTGTATCGGTGAAATCCTTCGTCATATTGAGCCGGATATTCTACCTGCGTTGAATGATTACCGTATAACGGAACTGGAAGTCCGTCTATCCGCAGTGCTTGACTGCCGTGATGTAGCGGCAATCGGTCTGTCACCGACAGATCTCTGGCACGACACGGACTGTCGCAGTCCGCGCCTACTCGCACAAGCCGCCATCGCACGGGGTGTCGAGGGAATGCTGGTGCCTTCCGCAACCCGTCTGGGCGACAATCTTATAATCTTCTCCGACCAGTTGCACGCTGATGCTTCCCTGGGCATTGTTAGCGAGCGCGATCCCGCTCTCTACGTTCCGCGACCGTAGTTACTACGAGTACGACAATTCCTATTCCTTGGAGTCGGCATGGCCACCGAAGCGCCCGGAGCGGAGGAAGAGACCGCCATCGACCCAGAATACCTGCTCCGTCACGTAGTGGGGCGGAGGTCGAGGATACGAAAAGGCGCTCGTGCATCCTCCATCCCATCTATCCGTAGGACGAGGGCATATGCCCCTCGTTTCTCGAACGCGACATCCCGGTAGGTGATCGCTAATGTCACAATCTGATCCTCACCGCGTGGGATGATCGGTGGCCGACCCACATGTATGGTGCCGTTGATGGGCTGCGCCGGGGGCTGTATGATTGACTGACCGTCTTCGTCAACAATATCCAACTCAATCCGATGCGGCGTATTTGTATCGGTCCACGGTACCCGAAGCTGTATCCCGACAGCCAGCGCGGGATGCGAGAAAGGGAATGATGTCGTGGTAATGCTGTCCCATCCCGCGCCGTGAATGTAAAGCTTACCCTCCGCCGACGTCGCTGCGTCCGCAAGTACCAGATAATCCGTATTCATGGGGCCGTTTCCATTCTCTTTGCGTCTCGAAGGTGATGTAATACAATGCGAAGAAATCGTAAGTCAATCGGATGGAGAATGCAAGGGTGCATCCGGCGCAGGCGATCGATGTCGAGTGGGACGATGAGAACGAGAGGCATCTTGCCAGTCATGGCATCGCACCGAGTGAGGTTGATGAAGTCTTTTGGAATGATCCGACATGGGCACCGAACAAAAAGGCGGGCACAGGCGAGTGGGTAAATGATTGTGATGACCGTGAAGGAGCGTGGTGCCGTGAGACCGATCACCGGGTGGATGCCCAATCCCGTTCAGGCAAAACGTTATCTGAAACCTCGGAGGAAGTAATGGGGGATAGTATTCGAGACGCCGCGTATTACGATGCACACAGAGATGACCCCGACGAATGGGGAGATCCGATTGAGCCTCCCGTCGCACGCAACCGCAAGAATTTGACGGCAACGATCACCGTCCGATTTTCGGCGGAAGAAGCGGAAGGAATCCGCAGGAAGGCAAAAGCGGCAGGGATTACCTATTCTGAAGTCGTGCGTAAAGCCGTCCAGGAATATACCCAGTCGTCCTCTTCCTTCACAATCGGGATGACATACAACGTGTTTGCCTATGCTCGCGCCACGAGCTCCTCTACGCAGGAGACGTTCGTGACGCTCAATACCGGTCGAGAAGAGGAAAGCCGGACAGTTTCCAGTGGCGCGACAGTCGATGCCCGCTAAGAATCGTTCGCGAGCGCGATCGTTACAGTCGCGGGGATGCCCTACGCCCCTGACTACTGCGCTTTCGGTGATTCCTGCCCCCTGGCACTGTTCGCGCCATCGAAGCGACCGGAGCGGAGGAAGAGGCCGCCATCGACCCAGAATACCTGCCCGGTGACGTACGACGCGGCATCGGAGCAGTAATAAAGGACCGCCCCGGCGATGTCTTCCGGGTAGCCGACGCGGCCAATCGGTGTCGCGGCGGCGAAGGTGCCCGCGTAGTCCGGTAGCTCGTGGCTGGTGCGCTCGACGAGAATCGCACCGGGGCCGACGGCATTGACGGTGATCCCGTACGGCCCGAGTTCCGCCGCCATCCCCACCGTGAGCATGTTGATGCCACCCTTGGAGGCGTTATACGGCGTCGCATTCTTGAACGCGGACCGACTGGCACCGCTGGACATATTGACGACACGGCCCCACCCCTGCTCACGCATGATGCGCGCGGCGGCCTGCGTGCAGAAGAACATGCTCTTCAGGTTCGTATCGAGGGTTGCGTCCCAGTGCGCTTCGTCGGTGGCGAAGAAATCTTCCCAGAGCGTGATGCCCGCGTTGTTGACGAGGATATCGAGGCCACCGAGCGCCGCCGCCGCCTCGCGCACGAGCCGCTGGCACTCCGCGACCTGCCCGACATCCGCCCCGATAGCAACCGCTTCCTGCCGAGTGCGGCAATCTCCGCGACGACCGCGTCCGCGCCACTCGCGTCGCTGTGGTAGTTCACCGCGACATCCGCCCCCTCGCGTGCCAGGGCCAGCGCGATGCCCGCGCCGATTCCCTTACTTGCCCCTGTCACCAATGCGCGCTTGCCTGTCAGTGTCATGGTCTCATCCTTTCGCGCTTCATGCTATGCGGTGTCCACACTCTTGCGCCGTGCGGTTGCCTGCCCGGTAGGATAGACCGGCAGGCCACGCAAGAGGAGCAGGATGAGAACGACCGAGACAATCAGGAACCCCGCACCGATGCTGACGGCGATCTTGTCGCCCCGCCCGGCACGGGTCGCGATCCCTGTATCAACCGTCACCGGCGCCCGCCCCGATGCCGACCCTACCCCGATCAGGACTTCCGCCGAACCGCTCGTCACCTGCCCGACGACAGGGAGCGTGAAGGCGAAATTCTGGAACGCGCCGGTACCGTCGGTCATCGGGATGAGCTGCCGATCCGTCACGGAGGTGCGGAGGTCCTGAAAGGAGAGCGGGTACGTCTGCCCCTGCACAACGAGGAATGCCTGCACCGGCTGACTCGCCGGAAACCCCTGCCCGCTGGCGATGATATATTCACCGAGGAGTGCGACCGGCGGCACGACCGTGCCTTGCTTATCCATCACCGGGAGCAGCGTCACGACCGCGCCCGATCCATCCCGCCGTGTCGCGGATACGACAATCGTCGGGTCCGCAGCGGTAATACTCACCCCGAGCATCAGGCTTATCAGCGCAATGCAAAAGTATATTCCCCACCGTCGCATCGCTCGCTCCCACCGATCGCGCTCATCAGTCACTCGCCATCTCCTCCTATGCGCGCGATTGTACGGCAAAAGTGCACCGTCCGCCGAGGCACCCTTCTGCTTGCAGTAACTAACCACTGATTATTATTGGCATTGAACCTGCGTATTTTCGGCTATTGCTCTGAGCGGTTGCCAATATTGGCAGCGCATCAGAGAGCGATCGTACTGTCGATAGAAAAGCTATCGCTTTTGTCGCTCGTCCATGCTGCCGAGGGCACAGCGTCTTATGTCCGTTGTTTGAACGCCCTTCGCACGATTGCCGTTGTGCGGTATTACGGTGAGCTGACGAGCCACAACCGTGCATCTACGAAGGAGATATGTTTGGATACCATTGGGGCGATAATTGGACAGCGGGAACCGGTACCGGGGAAGTATTCTCTCAACATTGATGGATCCGGTGGTGAGGCATTGGCGACGAGGGATCGTCTCCTCGCAAATGTACCCAGTGGCGGCCACCAGTTCGATGTTGTGGTGCTATCCCACCTGCGCTGGAATTTTGTCTATCAACGGCCGCAACACCTCTTCAGTCGATGCGCGCGGCAGCATCGCGTTTTCTTCTTCGAGGAACCCATCAGTACGAACGGCGCAGCATATCTGGAAGTTACCACGCCACAACCCGGCATCTGGGTCGCGGTTCCCCATGTGCCCGAAGGCACTATGGTGCACGAGACAGAAGCGATTCAGCGGCATTTCCTCGATCAATTGATGACGGAGTATCGTGTCCGTTCCTATGTGCTCTGGTATTACACCCCAATGGCAATCCTCTTTACACGACATCTGGCTCCACTCGCAACCGTCTACGATTGCATGGACGAGCTTTCCGCCTTTGCGGGCGCTCCGCGCGAGATGCGGGACCGAGAAGCGGCCCTGCTCGCCCGCGCGGATGTCGTCTTCACGGGTGGCCAGAGCCTCTATGAGGCAAAGCGGACCCAACACACGCATGTTTTCGCGTTTCCCAGCAGTGTTGATGTTGCACACTTCGCCCGTGCCCGCCTGGGTTTACCGGACCCCGTGGATCAGTCCCGCATCCCACATCCGCGCCTTGGCTTCTTCGGCGTCATCGATGAGCGGATGGATCTCGACCTCATCGCGGGGAGCGCGGATGCCCGGCCGGACTGGCAATTCGTGCTCATTGGGCCGGTAACCAAAGTGGATGAGGCGCGCCTGCCACAGCGCGCGAACATCCATTACCTTGGCAAGAAAGAGTACAGCGACTTGCCCGCATACATTGCGGGATGGGATGTCGCGCTCCTCCCCTTCGCGCTCAATGCCTCGACGCGCTTCATCAGCCCGACAAAAACGCCCGAATATCTCGCGGCGGGAAAGCCCGTCGTCTCCACACCGATCCGCGATGTTGTACGGCCGTACGGAGAACGGGGCCTCGTGCATATCGCGGATACGGTGCCAGCATTCACTCACGCAATTTCGCTGGCGCTCCGCCAGCAGACGTCCACACTGATTGAACGGGCCGATGCGTTCCTTGCACAGGAGTCCTGGGACCGGACGTGGGGGCGCATGGAGCGTCTGATAGAGGAAGTCATCGACGCGACGGACGGAGCGGAAGATCGCCTCGCCGTGCCGGAGACCGTGGCACCCGCCGATTAAAGGACAGATGAGGGGAAAAGCATGTTCGACTATCTCATTGTTGGGGCGGGCTTCGCAGGCAGTGTTGTCGCGGAGCGGCTAGCCTCTCAGATGAACAAGAAAGTTCTCATTATCGACCGACGCCCGCACATCGGCGGCAACGCATACGATCATTACGACGATGCGGGCATCCTCGTGCACAAATATGGTCCGCATATCTTCCATACAAACGGCCTACGCATCTACGACTACCTCTCGCAGTTCACCGCATGGCGGCCATACGAGCATCGTGTTCTCGCATGGATCGACGATCAATACCTTCCCTTCCCGATCAACATCGACACGGTGAACCGCCTCTATGGCCTCAACAGGACCGAAGCAGACATCGCGGCGTTCTTTGCCGCAGTCGCAGAACCCGTCGCGCGCATTCGTTCCTCCGAAGATATCGTCGTCAGTAAGGTCGGGCGGGACCTTTATGAGAAATTCTTTCGTGGCTATACCCGGAAGCAGTGGGGGCTTGACCCATCGCAACTCGACGCCGGGGTCGCCGCGCGCGTGCCTGCGCGCATGAATCATGACGACCGCTACTTTACCGATACCTACCAGGTGATGCCGTTGCACGGCTACACGCGGATGTTTGAAAAGATGCTCGCGCATCCAAACATCAAGATCATGCTGAATACCGATTATCAAGAAATCAGACATGTGATTCCGTACCGCGAGATGGTCTTTACGGGGCCGATCGATGAATTCTTCGGCTACCGGTATGGGAAGCTGCCATATCGCTCTCTTCATTTCCGCTTCGAGACGCTCGACACGCCGTGCGCGCAACCTCAAGCGGTGATAAATTATCCGAACGATCATGCCTACACCCGCGTGACGGAGTTTAAGTATCTGACCGGACAGCAGCACGAGAAGACCAGTCTCGTGTACGAGTTCCCGCGCTCCGAGGGTGATCCATACTATCCTGTGCCACGCCCCGAGAATGCGGAGCGATATCTGAAATACAAAGACCTCGCCGATGCGACGCCGGGTGTACACTTCGTCGGCCGGCTGGCAACCTACAAGTATTACAATATGGATCAGGTCGTCGGGCAGGCACTTGGACTCGCTGATCGCATTGCCACAACACAGCGTGATGTACTGATCGAGGCGACACCGCTATGGCGAACGCGCAAATCACGCCCTCTCGCTACCCCTCTGCCGACAACGGATGGAGTCTCCCGCGCACCCTCCGCGATTGGCGCACTGCACCCCACCGACGAAGCGTGAAGCAGTCGGCACGCCCACCCCTTGAGGTCTGGGGGGGCGTCGAGGCAACGGTCAACCGTGTGGGGGATGTGTATTTCGACCAGATGGATTGGGGTGGTCATGCCGGGCGGATCGATGATCTGGACTTGATTGCCTCGCTCGGCGTTCGCGCGCTACGCTACCCGATTCTCTGGGAACGGACTGCGCCGGACGACCTCGAACACGCCGATTGGTCGTGGGCGGACGCGCGTCTCGAACGGCTGCGCGCGCTGGGCATCCGCCCCATCGCCGGCCTCCTCCATCATGGGAGCGGTCCCCGCCATACGAGTCTTCTCGATCCCGCGTTCCCGGAAAAACTCGCAGCATATGCGGGGGCTGTCGCGGCCCGCTACCCCTGGCTATCGGACTACACCCCGGTGAACGAGCCACTGACAACGGCGCGGTTCAGCGGCCTCTATGGCCACTGGTATCCGCATGGGCACGATGGTAATGCCTTTTATCGCGTGCTCCTCAACGAGTGCAAGGGAATCGTGCTGGCAATGCGCGCGATTCGCGCCATCAATCCTGATGCACGACTCATTCAAACGGACGACCTCGGCATCACATTCGCCACACGCTGGCTCCAGTATCAGGCAGACTTCGAGAATGAGCGGCGCTGGCTGACCTACGACCTGCTCCACGGCCGCATCGATGATACGCATCGCATGTGGTACGACATGCGATACCACGGAATCGATGAAGAGGAAATTACCTGGTTCATCGAGAATCCCTGCCCGCCGGACATCGTCGGCATCAATTACTACATCACGAGCGAGCGATTTCTCGACGAAGACCTCGATACCTACCCGGAACGGACGCACGGCGGCAATGGGCAGGATCGTTACGCCGATGTCGAGGCGGTACGGGTACGGCGGAAAGGGATTGCCGGGCCGGATACACTTCTCTACGATGCATGGGACCGCTACCGGCGCCCCATTGCGATCACTGAGGCCCATCTCGGCGGATCGCCGGACGAGCAGTTGCGCTGGCTCCACGAGCTGTGGCATACCGCACAGCACCTTTGGGAAATCGGCGTCGATCTCCGTGCCGTCACCATTTGGTCGCTCCTCGGCGCATACAACTGGCACAACCTCGTGACGCGAGATGAGCAGCATTACGAGCCGGGTGTCTTCGATGTGCGTGCCACGCCACCGCAGCCAACCGCACTCGCGCCGCTGGTGCGCGCCTTGGCGATGCAAGAACCCTTCGATCACCCCGCATTGGCAACACCAGGCTGGTGGCGTCGTTCCGACCGTCTCCTGTACCCACCGCAATAGCCCGCAATGCCCGACGATATTCGGGAAGAGAGGAGGGTGTATCCCGTTGCGCTCGTCCTTCGTCCGCCTCCATGCATCCACCGAGTTGACCAATCCCGTCATCGTTCTCTACACTCCAATGGCCGGCTGCTCATTGGGTCCGGCGCAGTTGTCGCCTCATAATCGAGAGCAGGATTACCGCG
The DNA here is from genome assembly GCA_963763655.1 of uncultured Chloroflexia bacterium. Taxonomy (GTDB): domain Bacteria; phylum Chloroflexota; class Chloroflexia; order Thermomicrobiales; family JALYUS01; genus JALYUS01. The sequence goes on along the minus strand of CAVXPY010000040.1, from coordinate 171,587 downwards.
TATATGACACAATCGACCCCTCTCCACGCCTATCCTCGCCCTCAACTTGTCCGTAGCGCGTGGCTTTCCCTCAATGGCACATGGGAATTCGCCGCCGAGGAAGTGGCAACATGGCGCGGCCCCGCCGAAGTCCGATGGGATCGGAAGATCACGGTCCCCTTCGCGCCGGAAACGCACGCCAGCGGCATTGCGGACACTGGCTTTCACGCCGTCTGCTGGTACCGCCGCATATTCGACGTGCCTCCCCTCGCGCCGGGATCGCGCCTCCTCCTCCATTTCGGGGCGGTGGACTACGCCGCCACGGTCTGGATCAATGGAGCGATTGTCATACGACACGAGGGAGGCTATACACCATTCAGCGCGGATCTCACGGAGTATCTCGTACCAGGCGATGTACAGACGGTGATCGTCCGCGCGGACGATGATCCCAAGGACCTTACCAAGCCGCGCGGCAAGCAGGACTGGCAGCGCGAGCCGCACGCGATCTGGTATCCGCGCACGTCGGGTATTTGGCAGACCGTCTGGCTCGAATCCGTCCCTGCGAGCGCGATACGAACGGTCGCCTGGCTTTCAAATCTCCAGCGCTGGGAAATCGGCCTTGAGGTAACAGTCGATGGCGTACCCAGGGATGATCTGCGGTTGCAGGTAACGCTCCATGTCGGTGAGAAACTGCTTGCGGACGACACGTACGCCGTCATCGGGGGCGAGGTGACACGCCGTATCGGGCTTGCCGACCCTGGCATCGATGACTTTCGCAATGAACTCCTCTGGAATCCCAGCCGCCCAACGCTCATCGACGCCAAACTCACACTCCGTGACGGGGAAGGCACCCTCATCGACCGGGTGGAAAGCTATACCGCGCTCCGCTCGGTCAACGTACAGGGTGACCGATTTATGCTCAATGGACGCCCATTCAAGCTCCGTCTGGTCCTCGATCAGGGATACTGGCCGGAAAGTGGCCTCACCGCACCGGATGACGCGGCGTTCAAGCGGGATGTTGAACTCGCCAAGGCGATGGGATTCAATGGCGTGCGCAAACATCAGAAGATCGAAGATCCACGCTACCTCTACTGGGCAGACCGACTCGGATTACTCGTCTGGGAGGAGATGCCGAGCGCGTACCGCTTCACGAAGGTCTCCATCGAGCGGCTGGCGCGCGACTGGCTCGCCGCCCTAGATCGCGATCGCAGCCACCCATGCATCGTCGCACTGGTTCCCTTCAACGAGTCCTGGGGTGTGCCTGATTTGCCGAACATCGCTGCGCACCGTGATTATGTCCGTGCGCTCTATCACCTGACCAAGACGATCGATCCGGATCGCCCGGTGATAGGCAACGATGGCTGGGAGAGCGTCGCGACGGATATTATTGCTATCCATGACTACGATGATGATCTCGACAGGATGAATCGCCGCTATTCCTCTGCCGAGGCAATCCCCAATCTGTTCAAGGAGGCGCTGCCCGCCGGACGGCTCGTCTCGCTCACCGAAGGGCCACGCGCAGACCAACCGATTATGCTGACCGAGTTTGGCGGATTGACATTCTCGGACGAACCCGGCGCGTGGGGATATTCGCGCGCTGCCAGCGTGGAGGAGTTCGCCGAGCGGTATGCACGCCTGCTGACGATTGTTCACTCATTCTCACTCTTTGCGGGTTTCTGTTACACGCAGTTCGCGGATACCTATCAGGAGATGAATGGCCTGCTTTCCTTTAGCCGGACGCCTAAATTCCCGCTGGAGGAGATCGCCGCAGCAACGTGCGGCCCCCTCATTGTCGCGGCAAGCGGCGATCCGGCGTGCTGACCGTTGGCGCTTGTAGTCTTGCGGAAGCCGTCACATAATCGGCTCATGGTTCGTTCATTCTCATATAGGATGGCAATGATTCGCGGGTGGAAGAGGTAAATGTGAGAAGAGTAACCGACGGAGCGATGGTCTGGACGCTGCGCATCATGCCGATCATCATTTTCGTGATGGGATGTGTCGCCGATGCGGTCCTCAACTCGGCCATTCACGGCCCGCAGGCGGACCGATTCTTACCGGAAATATGTGGAATGACCGTCGGTATGCTGACGGTGCTGACCTTCGCGCGGCGGCGGCAAGCGTACCTTGCTGCGGGGTTGGTCTTCGTCTTTGTCGAGATGGTCGCGGTGACCTTGCCACTCTCTCTCGTGATGCGTGCGACGATCGGTGGCGTATCGCTCACGACCGCTGCCGCCAGCCTCCTCGTCTACACGCGCGGCGCGTGGGCAATGGTCCGTGTCGGGTACGCAGAGGAGCGATAAGCGCCCCTCACCCCCGCAGGAGCGAATGCGCGCCGTCGATAGTGATCTCTGTGCCGGTGATATGCCTGCTCGCGTCTGAGGCGAGAAAAAGGACGAGATCGGCGACCTCTTCCGGCGTCGCGGGGGCACCGGTAAGTGGTGGGAAGCGGTCAGGCATCTTCATATCGTAGGTGATCCGTTCGAGGTTGCGCCGGTAGGTGCGCTCCCCGATGTTGGTGCGCACGCCGCCGGGCAGGATGGTGTTGACGCGGATATTCCAGCGCGCCAACTCCACCGCCGCCATCCGCGCAAATACCGCCTGCCCCGCCTTGGAGGTCGAGTAGGCGCTGTATCCCGGCGCGGAAAAGAGCCGGTTCCCATTGATCGAGGCCGTGACGATGATCGCGCCACCACCTGCCGCGCGCAGGTGCGGGATGGCGTGCTTTACGGTCAGGAAGGTACCGGTCAGGTTCGTCTCGATCGTGGCGTGCCACTCATCGAGCGTCATCTCCTCGATGGCCGTCTGCATGCCGTTGATGCCCGCATTGGCGAAGACGACCTGCAACCCGCCGAACCGCGCCACCGTCGCCGCGATCGCTGCTGCGACGGCCGGTTCGTCCGCGACATCGGCAACGAGCGCGATTGCCTGACCGCCGGACGCCGTGATCTGTGCCGTCACCGCCTCGGCAGCCTCCCGCCGCAAATCAACGACCGCGACTGACGCGCCCGCCTCGGCGAAGGTGCGGCACGCGCCCGCACCGATACCCGACCCACCGCCTGTGACGAACGCGACCTTCTCCTGCAAGCGAATTTCCACCCAAGACACTCCTTGATTTCGGCGCGCGTTCACGCGCATGCCTGCGCCATCCGACGCGGTTATTGTACGCGCATCGTGGGGAGCCGTGCCCGCAGTCCAGGCTGTGACCACCGCGATGATCTGCCGCATCGCATATACTTCACGCTGATCGATAGCGGGAAATCGTCGCACTAGAGGATGGATACATGCCTGAGCAGGAGAGTCGGCCCGCCTTCACGGGTCTCGCCGTTGGCCGCAATCTGTCGTACAAATTCTCGTTTCTCTACCCCGAGGGGTGGAATACTTTCGCTCTCGAAACGGAGGGTGGCGAGGGCATCATCGTCGCGCCCGCGCCGGACGATACAGCGACGAGCTTTTCCGTCGAGGCGCGGGACCTTGGCATGACCGTTGGCGCGGACGATCTGCCCACATTACGCGAGGGATTCTTTGCCGGGCTGCGGGACCTTCCCGATGCCACCATCGAGACGCGCGATGATTTCGTGATCGGTGCACTGCTCGGTGTCGAAGCCATCCTGACCTATCGGGAGGGTGCGGAGACACGTAAACGGTGGGTGCGGTTGCTCTATCAGGGCTCAACGCAGGCGCGGCTGATCGCGCAGGGAGCAAGCGTCGCGGAGTATGACTACTGGCTCCCGATGCTCAACCAGACAATGCGCAGCTTTCAGTTCGCGGACTGGTGGGCGGAGGTAACCGGCCAGCAGTGGCTCCCCTCACTCGATGCCGAGCCAGAGGAAGAGGGGTAGAAACCGGGGAGAACCGCTGCCCTCGCGTCGCTTCTCTCTGCCGGGCATGGTGCTGCTCAGGATGTGGCGGTCAGTTGCTCCAGTCGGTCGACGTAGCCTGCGAGGATATCGAAGGCGGCTTGCACGGGTGCGGGATCGGTCATCTCGACCCCGGCGGCGCGGATGGCGTCGATGGGGAAGGCGGCATCGCCGGTTTTCAGGAAGGTGCGGTAGCGGGCGGCAGCGGGTTCGCCCTCGTCGCGCACCTGGCGGGCGAGCGCGGCGGCAGCGGCGATACCCGTGGCGTACTGGAAGACATAGTAGGGCGAGAAGAAATGCGAGAAGCGCGCCCACGTCACGCCCATGCGCGGCGCGTCAATCGCCACCGCACCGCCGTACCCCTGACGATAGAGATCGGCGAGCATGTCGGTCATCCCTTCGGCGGAAAGCGCTTCACCGCGCTCGAGGCGTGTGTGGCAATCGAGCTCGAAGCGCGCGAGAATCGGCATCGTAAAGAAGTAGCGCAGATGGTTGCGCATCCGCTCCTCGATCAACTCGATGAGGAAGACCGGATCGTCGTGTGTGGCGAGCAGGTGCGCGCCGACGAGCGCCTGATGCATATTCGATGCCGTCTCCGCGACGAACATGCTGTAGCGCGCGTAGACCATCGGTTGGGTCTGCCAGGTGTAATAGGAGTGGAGTGAGTGGCCGAGTTCGTGGGCGAGAGTGCTCATACTCGCCAGTGTATCGGTGTAGTTCATGCTGATGAAGGGATGTGCGCCCGGTGCGCCGCTCGAGAACGCCCCGCCGCCCTTGCCGACATTCGCGCCGCGATCGACCCAGCGCTCTGCCGCGCCGCGCCGCACGACGCCGACATATTCCTCCCCAAGTGGCGCGAGCCCCTCGGCGATCATCTCAACGCCTGCCGCAAAGGGCACGCGGGGCGCGTCGCGCTGCAATGGTGCGGTGATGTCCCAACCGTGCAACTGATCTACACCCAGCACCTTCCGCCGCACGGCGAAGTAGCGGTGCCAGGTGGGGAAATTCTTCCAGACGGTATCGAGGAGGTTGTGAAAAACTGCGGTGGGGATGGCGTTCGGTGCGAGTATCGCCTCAAGCGTGGAATCGTAGTGACGGGCGCGGGCGGCGAAGACATCTCGCTTCATCGCGCCGATCAGCGTGCCTGCAAAGGTGTGCTGCATCCCCAGATAGGCATCGGCGGACCGCTCCCACGCAGCGCGGCGAACGGCGCGGTCCTCGCTGGCGAGAAACGATTGCAGGTTACCCGGACCGAGTCGCGCGGGCGCGCCCGCTTCGTCGGCGATCTCGCCGATCTCCATGTCCGCATTTTCGAGTGCGCCGTGGATAGTTCGGAAGGTGCCCATCGTGTCCTGCGCCTGCGCGAGCAGCGCTTCCACCTCGGCGGAGCGGATATGCTCGCGCATCTGCCCCAGTTTCGCGAAATAGTGCGCGTAGATCGCGAGGCCCGGTGTGTCGGCGACCAGACGATCGAGGGTCGCCGGGTCGAGCGCGAGAATTTCCGGTGCATAGAAGGCCGCGATCCCATTTGCGTGGGCGGAGAGACCCTGCGCGCGGCTGTCGAGGGCGGCATAGGTCGCGTTCGTCACGTCCTCCGCGCGGCGCAGCGAGGCATAGACCGCGACGCGCGCCAGTTCGGCCATCAGCCCGTCGCGCAGTTGGAGTGCCGTAAGTAGGGTCGCGCCCGATTCGCCCAATTTCCCCTGATAGGTCGCCAACGCGGGCACGCGCGCGGTGAGGGCGTCGTATGCCGCCTCCCAGGCCGCGTCGGTGGCGAACAGACTCTCGATGTCCCATCGCTCCTCCAGCGGCAGTTCGCTGCGCTTCGGGAGACTCGTTGCGATTGCCATAGGGTCGCTCCGCTCCTTATTTCCCACCAAGGTAGCGCAGCGCGACCGCCGCGTGCATCGCGACGCCGGTGGCAAGGGCGTCTTCATCGACATCGAAGCGCGGGTGATGATGTCCGTACGTCTTGCCCGTCGCCTCGTTGCGGACGCCGAGTCGGTAGAATGCGCCCGGCGCGGCATTGAGGAAGTAGGACATATCTTCCGCGCCCATGCCCGGCTCAGAATCCATCACGCGCTCCGGCCCGACGACCGCCAGCGCAACGTCCTTGACGAGGGCGGCCATCTCCATGTTGTTGATAAGCGGCGGATAGCCAAGCTCGTAGCGGACATCCGCAGTGGCCCGGAAGGTCTCGGCGATGCCGCGCACGACAGCGGGAATGCGCTCCGCCAGGAGGGCGCGCGTCTTCTCATCGAAGGTACGTACCGTCGCCTCGAAATGTGCATCCTCGGGGATGACATTCGAGACCGTGCCCGCGTGCAGCGTCCCGACCGTGATGACGGCGGGCGCGAGCGGGTTCACCTCACGGCTGACGAGGCTCTGCAAGGCGATGATGCAATGCGCGCCAATCACGATGGGATCGATCGCCATCTGCGGTCGCGCCGCGTGCCCGCCGAGGCCCCGGATCGTCACGATAGCGCTGTCCGCCGCCGCATTGACCGGCCCGCCCAGCACGGCGACCTTCCCGGATGGGATATTCGAGCCAACGTGAATACCGAAGGCCGCATCGACATGCGGGTTCTCCAGCACACCTGCGTCGATCATCGGTTGCGCGCCGCCCGCGTTCGCCTCCTCGGAAGGTTGGAAGAGGAACTTGATCGTCCCCGCAAACTCGCTGCGCCGCCCCGCCAGCACGCGCGCCGCGCCAAGCAGCATTGCCGTATGTGCGTCGTGGCCGCAGGCGTGCATCGTGCCGGGGTTCTCGCTCTTGTACGGCACATCGTTCAGCTCGGTAATCGGCAGCGCATCCATGTCCGCGCGCAGCAGCACCGTCTTCCCCGGCCCCTTGCCCCCGTGCAGGATACCCACAACCCCGGTCTTCGCGACCCCTGTGAGGAGTTCATCGAGGTTGAGCGCACGCAACCGCTCGATGACGAGACGCGCGGTGTTCTCCTCCTGAAAGCCGAGTTCGGGGTGCTGATGCAGGTAACGACGATCGGCGATCACACCCGGTGCGATCTCTTCCGCGCTCTCGCGCAGTTCGGCAACCGTGACCATCAGATGGCTTCCTTTCCTGTACTGATCGGACGATACGCGGAGCGCTACGGTAGCAGGAGATGGCGGCGCGCGCCAGACCCCTTTGCGTGATTGATGATACGTTCAGCCGAGGCCGGATGGCTACTGCTATCCGGACATAGTGGAGCACACACGCGGAAACAGGGTGGAGGGATTGCCATTCGGCGGCGGGTAGCGCGATGATGACGCGGTTTTCATCGAGACGAACGAGCAGCCAAGAGTCGAGAGCGAAGAGGGGAGCGGGGCAATGACGACCATCCGTGCGGTGCGCTGTTTTCAGGTCTCCGGGCATGGTGAGACTCTCTGGCCGGAAGAGCGGCAATCACAAATGCTCGACATTTACCCCGAGTTCTCTGCACGCGGCCCGGTGCAGGCGAGCGACCGGATCGAGGCAATCTACGTCGAGATCGAAACTGATGCGGGCGCGCGTGGCATTTTCGGGCCGATCTTCGCGGAGACCGTGACGATCATCAAGGAAAAGCTCGCGCGCCACCTGATCGGGCGTGACCCCCTGGCAGGCGAACATCTCTGGGACATCCTCTACCGGCAAGACCGTCACGCCCGCAAAGGCAACCAGATGATCGCGATCAGCGCCGTGGACTGCGCGCTCTGGGATTTGCGCGGCAAGCTGCTCGGCCAGCCCGTTTACCGCCTCCTTGGTGGGCCGACACGCACACAGATCCCCTGCTACGCCTCGATGCTCGGGCATTCCCTCGATCTCGGCCTCATCCGGGAGCGAGCGCAGGCGATGGTCGCGGCGGGTTTTACGGCAGAGAAATGGTTCTTCCGCTACGGCCCGAGCGACGGCCTGGCGGGCATGGAGCGCAATGTCGCGATGGTGCGTGCCGTGCGTGAGGCAGTGGGGCCGGAAATCGAGATCATGCTCGATGCCTTCATGGGCTGGGACGCGAGCTACACGATCCGGATGCTCGAACGGATCGCGGAGTATCGCCCGCGCTGGATGGAGGAGCCCGTGCCACCGGATCGTATCGGCGATCTCGCGATGATTCGCCGCGCGACGACGATCCCGATCGCGACGGGCGAGCACGAGTACACCCGTTGGGGCTTTCTGGGGCTGCTGCAAGCGGAAGCGGTCGATGTCATCCAGTCCGATCCCGACTGGTGCGGCGGCATCAGCGAACTCGTGAAGATCTGCACTCTCGCCTCCGCCTTTGGGCGACAGGTCGTGCCGCACGGTCATTCGATCCACGGCGCCGTGCACGTCATCGCCGCCCAATCCCCGGCGACCTGCCCAATGGCGGAATATTTGCTGCGCAATCAACCGGGCAAGCAGTACTTCCACACCGAAACGATGCAGCCCGAACACGGCGTCATCGCTCTCCCCACCGCACCGGGCCTCGGCATCGCCATCGACGGCGCGAAGGTGGAGGAGCGCATCGACCTATGAAAGACGAGGGAAAGGACAGCGATGATCTTTGAATTATGGGATGAGGACGCAGCATTCCTCATCGACACGTATGCTGAAATGAATGACGCCCTCGAGGTAGTTGCAGCGACCTACCACGATTATGGGGAGAGCGCTATCCAAGGCTGGCGATTGCTCCGATCAACGCCGTCCGGTGCATCTGCTGTTCCTATCGCGCAAGGCATGGATCTCGTGCATCTTGCGACTGAGGATCGTCTGCTCCGTTCTCACGGGGATTGATGCGATTCGCGCTGTCGTCCCTGTAATTACCGCGCGATCCCCTGCAATCCTCCGGAGAGGCGAAGCCGCAAGGTTCTTCTTGCCCAGAGGCGACGTTCTCTTGCACGAAAGGGGTGAATGATGCCGAACGATCTTGCCGAACACGTCCAGGCAATTCGCGTTATTGACACACACAGCCACATGCAGAGTGATCTTCAATGGGAGGAGAACGGCCCACGAGATGTCCTTGAGGACTTGTTCGGCATGTATAGCCGGGATGATCTCATCGTTGCCGGTGCGACACCGGCAGCCGTTGAGGGGTTGCTCGACGGCGCCGATCCCGATATCGAGGGGCGTTTTGACGCAGTTGCCGACGCGTGGCGGGCGATGCAGTTCACCGGATACGGCGAGGTCGTGCGCATCGTCGCGTCACAGCTCTATGGGATGGAAGAGATCAGCGGCCTGGCCGCACGGCAAGCACAGCCCCGCCTTGAGGCGCTCCGTACCGTCGAGGGTTCGCTCCACATCCTGCGCGACCGGGCGAATCTCGACCATATCCAGATTGACAGCGGCCTTGAGGCACAGGAAAGCACCCCGGCGGCTCCGGACTTCTACCTGCGCGATCTCTCGTGTGCCGGTTTCTGCCGGGTCGACCTGGGCGCAGAGCGATGTGCGCTGCTCGCCGATATGACGGGCACCGAAGTGACGGACCTCGCGTCGTTGCGTCGCATAATGGAGATCGTGTTCGAGCGGAACGGTCCACGGTCGATCGCCGTGAAGTCCCAGCACGCCTATCAGCGCACCCTTGCCTGGCAAGAGCGGGACGACATCAGTGCGGAGCGGGCCTTGCACGCAATCCTCGCGAACGAGCCCGGTACCGAGCACAGTGAATCGCCTGCCCGCCTTTGCTTGGGCGATTGGTGCATGGCACGCGGCGCGGAATTGGCAGGGACGTATCACCTGCCGTTCAAGATTCATACCGGCTATCTCGCGGGTACGGCAACAGCCACGACGACGGGCGATTGGCTGCCGCTCCATCGCCTTCGCGCGGCAAATCTCACGCCGCTCCTGTCGAAGTATCCGCAGACGCGATTCGTCCTGATGCACATCGCCTACCCGTACGATTCCGAACTCCTCGCCATCGCGAAACACTTCCCCAACGCCTATGTCGATCTCTGCTGGGCATGGTCGATTGATCCCGTGGCGAGCATGGATTTCGTTCGTCGCTTCCTCCGTACCGTGCCCGCGAACAAACTCTTCGGGTTCGGCGACGACTCGCGCACACCGACAATGGCCTATGGATATACGACGCAGATGCGCCGTTGGCTGACCCACACCCTCGAGACGGAGATTGCGGACGGCTTCCTTACGGTGGCGCAAGCAAAAGAGGTCGCGACACGGCTATTGCGGAGCAATCAACAGGAGTGCTTCAACATCGAAGGAACCCAACACGCAGTGAGGGATGCGGTTCGTGCCATACCGGCGCATTCGTGGCCCTATCACTATCGCCAATCGTCCGCCGCTTCCGAGATCGTGTAGTAACTTACGACTGATTGGCGGGGATCAGACGCTCCACGATGACGTTGTCTTTCCAGACACCGTCCAATTGCGCGTGCTTCTTGTGCACGCCAATCTCCTCGAACCCGGCTTTTTTGCACAACGTCCGACTGGCGATGTTTTCGGGAAAGATGCGGGAGGTGAGTTTCCACAACCCCGCACGCTCCGACGCCTCGATGAAGGCCGCGATCAGGGTCGTTCCAACGCCCTTGCCGCGTTCGTTCTCATGGATGTAGACCGAGAACTCAGCCACGCCCGCGTAACAGGCCCGAGAACTGTACGCTGATGCGGCAGCCCAGCCCACAACGCGCGCCGCTCCGTCTTCATTGATCGTCGCGACGACGACGGGATACCGTGCGTCGTGACTCGCGAGCCACGCGCGACGCTCTTCACTGCGTGCGCTCCTCGGTCTCGAACGTCGCGATGCGGGCGCGGATTCCCTGGTTGTAAATCTCTGCGATTGCCGCCGCATCGTCCAGTGTCGCAGGTCGTACCTGTACTGTGCGGTCCATCTGCTCACTCCTCTGTCGCTTCCCCCTCGATCAGCGGAACGATCTCTGTGGGATGAGAGCGGTTTACGGAATTCCCGAGTAAAGAGGGTGGAGGCGGGCTTCAGCCTGCCAACCTTGCTCTGGCAGGCTGAAGCCCGCCTCCACCGGGGACTTTGGGGCCAGTGATTGCGAAAATCGCTCTAGCAGCAGGCGCTTTGCGGTCCGCAGCAACTTGCCTTGTCGTCGCAGCACTCCCCCACAACGGGTTGCACCTGTTCTCCACAGCCACATGTACTCACATCTGCCGCCATCGGCAATGCGACGAGCGTTGGTGCGCCGCCACTCTTCGTTGCGCGCACGAATGCGGAGGTGAAGCGGCTCGCCACTGCGTCATCGATTGCGACGCCCACCGTCCCGGCGGGGCCGCAGCAATCGGAGCCACAGAGTTCGTCTGCGGCATAGCGCTTCACTTCCTGGACCTCGATGTCTGTGAAGCCTGCGGCAGCCAGTTTCTGGCGATACTCCCGCGCCTCGAGCGCCCCGGCGATGCAGCCGGTCCACAGACCGACATCGTGACGGACGGCTTCGGGGATCTCCGGTTCACCGGGATCGGCGTCGCGGATGACGACGTCGCTGATCGCCACGCGACCACCCGGCTTCAGCACGCGGTATGCCTCATGCAGCACCGCGTCCTTGTCAGGGCTGAGATTGACGACGCAGTTGGAGATAATGACGTCCACGGTGTTCGCAGGCAGCGGTACCGCTTCGATCTGTCCCTTGAGAAAAACGACATTTGTGGCCCCCGCCTTCGCCTTGTTCTCGTTGGCGAGCGCGAGCATGTCATCGGTCATATCGAGGCCGTAGGCGAAGCCGGTCGGCCCCACGCGCCGGGCGGAGAGCAGTACGTCGATCCCGCCACCCGAGCCGAGATCGAGGACCACCTCGCCTGCATGGAGTTCCGCAAGTGCGGTCGGGTTGCCACAGCCGAGCGAGGCGAGAACCGCCGTATCGGGAAGAACGCTTAGATCATCCGTCGCATACATCGCCGTGCCCCAGCCGTCACCGATGATTTCCGTGCCGGTACTGCAACAGGAACTATCGGTGCTGCAACACGATGCGGCGGCATTCTCGGTAACCTGCCTCGCGGCGGCAGTATAGCGCTCGCGAACGATCGTGTGTACATCCTGACCAATCGTCGTGTTCGTAGTGCTCATTGTGCCTCTCCCTTGTCTCTCATCATTGATCGAACATCGTCAATATTCGATAAAGCGGCGCGAATTTGTCCCAGTACCTGCATCCTCCTTCTCGGGTTAGCGTCCCATGATGCGGTTGGCTGCCTCGGGAAATCCCGCGATGCAGTTCGTATTGATCTGGTAGTACATGAATGTGCCGCGCCGCTCGGCGTGGACGAAGCAGGTCTCTTTGAGGATCTTCAGATGATGGGAGATCGTCGGCTGCCCGAGGTCGAAGTGATCGACGATGTCGCAGACGCACAACGGGCCGTCGTTACGGGCGAGAAGGTTGAGGATACGCACACGCGTCGGATCGGCGAGGGCTTTGAACCAGCCCGCGTACTCCTCTGCTTCCGCCTCATTGATGGTCGGCACCACGATGGGGCCGCAGCAGCCCTCTGTCGTGGTCGTATCTCGCTCTGTCAGTACCGCCTGTACCATGATCGTTCTCCTTCCGTTGCAGGCACACTACCTGCTATATCGAGATTTGTCAATAGATACATCGACAATCGCAGATGAAACAGTGTTCGCCCACGCGCGTGACGCGGCGCGCCATTTTGTGCTTGCATTCTGGGTCGTGAACCGTGTGGGCAATCTCTCCCGCTGGTGATTCCCACCCGCACCGAGTAGAATCATCAACTACTGACTACTGACTACCGACTACTGACTACTGGAGCACTGATGTCCGAAGATGCCGCATCCTCCCCGAATGGCGCAAGCCCGACGAGCGCGCAAACCGAGCACCAGTTCACCTATCTCAGCGAAGTGCGCGCGTACATCCGCGAAGAAGCGGGCTGGATTCGCACGCTCACCGACGCGATTCAGCGCGGCGTCGCGGGGGAGGAAACCGCGACCGAGGTTGGCAGGGCTGTTGCGGATGTGAGCGCACCGTACCGCGCCGAAATTGCTCGTGTACGCGGGCTGGACGTACCGGCGGGGTGCGATTCGGTGGGGACCTCGCTTCAGGAAGAGACCGCTGCGGTGGAGGAGTACCTCGCGGCACTCGCCCGCTGGACCGCAGCGGGGCAAGTCGGCATTTCGCTCCTGCGCGATAACGCGGGTGAAGAAGTCCATCATGCCCTCGAACACTTCCTCGCCGCACGCGAGGCATTCGAGCAAGCCTACACCGAAGCAGCCAGACTCCTCGAATAAGTAACGAGTAACGAGTAGCGAGTAACGAGGGGTATCGACTTCGTCTCGTTACTCGCTACTCGTTACTCGTTACTTATTGCTCCCAAGTTGCTCGTCTTCGATCCAGTGGGCGCGGTTCACCCAGCCATGTTCAGTGGCGAGATCATGCGCCATCTGGGCGGCGGTGTGCGCTGCCGCCGTCTCACCACGATCGGCGAAGAGGTGGGAGCGCTGGCGGGCAATCTCGAAGTGCGCCCACGGGTTGTCGGTCTCGGTGGCGAGTGCTTCCGCCTGTGCCAGCAAGCGCAGCGCCGCATCGAACCGCCCTTCCAGGCGCTCGTATGCGCCCGCGATGACACGCAGGTGACATTGGAGAGTGGGGTGTGTGGCGGCGCGCCTCAGGTCCGCGAGGGCACGTTTCAATTGCATCCGGCAGAATGCAGAGAGCGCCGGTTCCGCCCGCATCAGTTGCGTCAAGCGCGCGTAGGCGTGGAAGACGTAGAAGTGGCGCATGTGGAAGGATGCCCGATCCGGCCGCAATCCGAGGCCCTGAAATTGCGCGACCGTCTGCTCGAAGGCTTCGCCGAACACCCCTTCTTCCAGGTGAACGAGGACGGCACGACCGAGGAAACTACTCGACCGCCATCGTTCGTGGGGCGTCTGGCTGATCAGATTGCGGACCTCGCGCGCGTATTGCTGGCTCTCGTCCATCCGACCGAGAACCGCCAGGAGCGCGGCAGCGTCGGTGACGATGCCGATCCGCTGTCTGCTCGTCGCTTCCACCGTGCGTATCGCCCGCTGGATCCACTCCCACGCCTCACGGCAGTATCCGCGCATCAGGAGGTTCCAGCAGAGATCGCCGTAGCTGGACATATAATCTTTCGCGTCCAACCAATGACCGTGATTGACGAGCGCATTTCGCATCATCGTTTCCGCCTCGCGTGGCGCTCCCCCGACATGGGTCGCCCAGGCATGTGCCACGCTCGCGAGCGCCAGGCCCGCCGGATCGTCGATCTGCTCCGCGATCGCGATCGCTTTTCGTGCGGCCTGCCCGGCATCCTTCGGGCGATGGAGGAGGGCGAGAAGCAAGGTATAGCCCGCATAGGCAGTGATCAGTTCGTGCGATGGTCCAAGGCGCAGCGCGAGGTCAACCGACCGGATCACCGCCTGCACGAGTACTGCCGTACGGTTGTCGAAGTAGGCCACCTGCGCGGTGAGAATCGAGAGGTCGGTCAGCACCCTGATGCGTTCTCGCTCATGCGCTCGGGTGCTGCCGGTGTGGTCACGCCCGGACCGACCGACGCGCGTCAAATGCCGCCACTGCCTGAATGTCCGCGCCGCATCGGCGACGTGCGCGCGGGGTATAGCGGTGCCAAGCTCGCGAGAGCCACGCGCCAGATCCGCCCACGCCTCGGCGGTATCGCGGTTCGCGATGTGAACCATCACGCGCCGCGCCCAGAGCCGCGCCCGATGCACCGGATCCTCGGTCACGTCGAGTGCGGTCTGGAGGTGCGCGATGGCCTCCGTCCACCGCCCGGTGCGCGTACATGCCTCCCCGATGATTTCCTCGATGTCAGAACCTACCGCGAGGGCCGCAGTCTGCGCGGCGCGAGCGGCGTGCGTGAGGAAGCGGTAGGCTTCCTCGTTCGCGAAATTGGTCAGCGCGGTACGGCCCGCCGCGACATTCGTCTCGTAGACCCGCACGGGGTTCCGGGCGGTCTCGCTCGCAGCGTAATGACGCGCGACGGCGTAAAGATGCGCGGCATCGGTACGTGCGGCGGCATCGAGGGTTTCCGCGATCCGCGCGTGGAATAGCTGCCGCTCCGACGCGCTGAGGCGGCTGAGGAGTGCCTCGCGTATCCGGTCGTGGAGGAAGGCCGATTCACTCTCATCCCGCCATTCGATCAGCTTCGCCCGCGTTGCGTCCGCGAGTGCGGCAGCGACTGCCTCCGCATCGCGGCGGCACATCTCCGGCAACAGGGCGCGTTGGAAGCGCGTCCCCATCACTGCCGCGATCGTCAGCGTATCCTTTGTCGGCAGCGCCAATGCCTCGATGCGCGTGACGATCAACCGGACGACATCGGCGGGCAGGGGGAGACGTTCGAGCCCATCCATCTCGCCGGTCCAGATACCATCCGCGAAGCGCAAGAGGCCGGTTTCGAGCATCGCGCGCAGGTACTCCGCGATGACGAAGGGATTGCCGCCGCTTCGTGTCGCGATGCGATGCACGAAATCACGATCCACCGCCCCGCCACCGAGCGAGGCCGCGACGAGCGCCGCGATGACCGACTCCCCGAGGGGAGGGAGCGCAATGTGTCCGGTACACGCGCCGCCGAGCGCCAGCCGCACCGCACGTACCGCCGCCACGCTCGGTGGGTCGTCGCGCGCGGTGAGCATGAGAAAGAGCGGCGCACGCGGTATCACCGCCGCCAGCGACGCGAGGACACGATAGCTCGTCTCATCGAGCCACTGCACATCGTTGAGCGCCAGCAGCATTCCACCCTGTGCGATCGCGAGATGCGCGAGAAAATCCGCGATGATCTGATAGTAGCGCTCGGAGGCATCGGCAATGCCCTGGAGCGGGGCGACACCCGCAAACAGCGTGGCGAGACCAGGAGAGAAGCGGGTGAGGAGCGATGCATAGTGCCCCGCCGCCGCGATGACTACACGCTCTTCCGCCAGGCGTTCAGCGGTCGGGAGCGCGCGCACCCCGGCCAGCCAGCGATCAAGGGCATGTTGAAGCGCCGCCAATGGTGCGGGGTCCGCCTCGGCACAATCACCGGCCAGCACGAACCCACCGGCGGCACACACCGCATCGGTCATGCTCTGATAGAGGCGGCTCTTGCCAGCCCCCGGTTCGCCTTCGATGAGCAGTGTCGCACCGACGCTCGTCGTGCATACCTGCGCCCACATCCGATGGAGGAGCGCCCGCTCCGCGTCACGCCCGAGGAGCGGTATGACGGGCCGCGCGGTCGGTGTGGCGGCACCGAGAGTGATCGCCGTGCCACATTCCATCATTGCATTGAGGGATGGGAGCGATTGCAGGTCTGCCAGCACGCTCTCCGCGCTCCGGTAACGATCGCGCGGGTCGCGGGCGAGCAACTTCGCGACAATGTCGATGAAGGCAGGCGACATCGTGGCCTTCGCCTCGATAGCACCGAGGGTGGGTGTGCCATCAGACCGCGCGAGGAGTTGTTCGAGACCCACAACACCGGAGGGGATGCTGCCTGTCATGCCTGCCACCAGGACGATGCCCAGTGCGGAGAGGTCGGCACGCGTATCGGCTGGCTGCGCTGATGTTCCAGACGGGACGGAAGGAAACGAGGAAGGGTCCGCATCCATCCCTTCCATACCGAGGTGAAAGTCGATGAGCGTGACAGCGCCGGATGCAGCGATCAAAATCTGATGTGGCGTCACCATGCCATGAACGATGCCGTGGCGATGCAGTTCCGCCAGTGCCCCGGCGAGGGCACTGGCGAGCGGCACGAGCGATGCTTCCGGCAATGGCCCGTCCGCGAGGAGGGTGGCGAGGGTCCTGCCTTCCACCGCTTCCGTGACGCCGTACGGCTGCCCATCCACCTCCCCAATTTCGTCCACGGTGAGGATGGCCGGGTGCGACAGACGGGCGAGCGCGCCCAGGTCGCGGCGGAACCGCCGATTCTGTTCCTCGGTATCATCCGATGCCTCAGGAAGATGCGGAAACCGCACCGCGACGGTATGCGAGCCACGATGGGCGCGGTGAATCACCGCGTGGGCATTCGATCCGATCGCTCCCTGCATGTGGATACCAGGGATATACAGTCGTCGTGGTTCAGGGGCTGATCTCATGAGAATGCTGATTCTCGCCTCGGTGATTGATGCCGCAATAGCCCACAGCAAGAGAAAGTATACGGTATCGTTCCCACGCCTCGGTACTTGTGAGTGGCGGCGGGCTTTCGCCTGCCGTGCCTGGCGCAGGCTGAAGCCCGCGCCCACCCGTGCCGATCAAGTTGTCAAGGTTCATCGGCGGCGTGGTCGTCCGGCGAGACGCGCGAGCGCCAGCAGGATGATCGCGCCGAGTGTCGCGACCGCGACCGACCCCCAGAAGCCCGCCGTATCGGCCACCCCGAACAAGCTAAAGACGAGTCCACCCACCGCTGCACCGAGCAAGCCAATCACGAGGTTGCCAAAGCAGCCGAACCCCTCCGACCGCGTAATCAATCCCGCGAGCCACCCTGCCACGATCCCCACAACGATCCAGGCGAGAATGCCACCGGGTTGGAGATTGATGGAGAGAAGGAGCGCGAAAGGCATGGTCAACCTCCTGCGTTACGGGCGCGGGCGCGCGTGATGAATCCGGGGCCGATGAGGGCCAGCGCGAAGAAGGGCAGGCCGAGCAGATTACGCACGGTGGCGCGCGTACTTTCCGGGGCAAACCGCGCGAGATAGATCACCGGGATCGCGCAGAGACACATCAGTGCGCCGAAGCCGAACCGCCTCAGCACCGCACGACGGTCGGACCGGAGAAGAGCGAGCACCGCCACGATGAGAAGTGGTACCGTCGCGAGCGTCCCGAAAAAGACGTACCCGCTCGTCTTTGTGATGTCGATCAGCAGCAGGTGCGCCACGCCGAACACCGTGACGAAACCGCAGAACGAAGTAACGAGTAACGAGTAACGAGTAACGAGGGGGCGGCGAGAATCAGTCCTGCTCATATCCGGTAATTCTTGCTGTCTCGGTGTTTGCATTGTCTTGATCATCATGCGGCATCCCTCTCGTTACTCACTACTCGTTACTCGTTACTTACGATTGCTCATTGCTCGGTCGCTCGTCTGGTACTTCGCGGGCGGTGGAATCGACGACGGTGGGAAGGGAGCGATCGGGAGGCGGTTCCTCCAGCGGGGCATTGCGCCGCAGGAAGCGGTCAAGGAGTTGCCCGGCGTAAAGGACGAGGAGTGCGCCCGCCAGCGAGATTGCGAACGCGACCACGACATTGACATCGCCATCGTAGAACCGCCCAACGATGAAGTTCCCGACAATCGCGCCGATCCCACCGATCAGCAAGTTCCCGAGGCAGCCAAAACCGAAGCAGCCCGCCCCCTGCGGCCGGGCGATGAATCCGGCCGCTAACCCGGAAGCGAAGGCGAGAAAGAGCCAGGTGGCCCAATCTCCGGCCCCATATGTGACGGCGAAGGATGTCTGCATTGCAACGATGGCCTGTTCCGCTTTACTCGTTCACTCCGCCGGTGCCGGTGTTCGTCCCGGCATGTGCCGGTTCAGTGTCGAAATCATCCGTGGAGACGGGTTCCGGTGCCCGTGGTGTCTCCGCCTGCACCATGCCGATTGCCTCAAGATTGCGGCGCACCTGCGCGCGCGCCTCGTTTGCGAGCGGTGTACCGGGCAAGCGGACGGTCGTCTTCTCCGTTTGACCGAGGGCACGCATCGCTTCCTTGACTGCTGCCTGGAAGAAACCGGGCACCTGCCCGACGGTCGCGACGCGCATCAGATCGAGGAAATGCCGCCGCGCGCCCTCGTAGTCACCCTTGCGGAAGGCTTCGATGCAGCCAACGCCCGGCCCCGGCGCGAAGTTCGCTTCACCGATCACCGCGCCATCGCCCCCAAGCATCAGTGTATTCATCAGGTGCTCACTCAGGCCGGTGAGGATCGAGAAATCGGGCCGGATGCGCTTCAGGGTCTGCACGCGGCTGCGGATCAGCGCGGTGGAGTCGACCGAGTCCTTGACACCGACGATGTTGTCATTTTCCTGCGCCAGTTGCGCGAGGACGGCCGTGCTCACTGCGGTGCCGGTGAAGACCGGGATGTTATAGACGAGAATTGGCAGATCGACCGCGTTCGCAACCGCACCGAAATGTGCGAGCAGGTGTTCATCGCCCAATGTTTGGTAGAACGGCGTGACAACCGCCGCAGCGTCTGCGCCGACTCCCTTGGCGTGGCGTGTCAGCTCGATCGTTTCGCGCGTATTGACGCTGCCGGTGCCAACGATGACCGGCACCCGCCCCTTAACATGCTCGACGGTCTTCTGCGCGTACTCCTTACGCTCAGTGAGGGAAAGCTGGGTGAACTCGCCCGTCGTGCCAAGAATGAAGAGGCCGTGGACACCCGCAGCGATCAGCCAGTCCAGATGACGAAGCGTCCCATCCCAGTCAATGCTCATATCGTCATTGAAGAGCGTCACCGTTGGGGGGATGATGCCGCTGAAACTGACCATGCTTCCTCCTGCCTACATGGGTCGCCATCGCCGCGAGTATAGCAGAGCCGCGGGATTTCTCTGTCATCATAGTGGTGCATATTGCGCACAAAACGTCCACGCGCTAGCTGGCACGCATTGTGCATCGTGAAATCCAGAGGGCGTTTCTGCGCCTTTTGGGGCATTTTCGGGAAGGGATCGGGAAGCATGGTCGCGCTCAACGCACGTTCCCTCGTTGGTCGCGCCGTTGTCAGTATCGCGGACGGCGAGAAAGTGGGGACGATCTCCGATCTCCAATTCGACCCCGCGGAGCGGATCGTCGTTGGGCTACTGATGGGTGGAGACAGGAGCATTTTCAACCGTGAGAAACCGTCGCTGATCCCCTTCCATCAGGTGCACACATTCGGGCGCGATGCTGTGACCATCGAGGACAAACACGGCATCACCGTTGCCGAGGGCACGCCACACGACGGTGTCGCGACGCTTCACGACATCAGGAAGCCGGTCGTCACGGCAAGCGGCGACGTGATCGGTGATGGCGATGATCTGATCTTCGAGGAACCATCAGGCGCGATCACAGCGCTCCAACTCGCCCCCCAGGGTGGCTTTCTCGGTATCGGCGCAACGACGCATGTGCTCCCGCTCGAAGAAGTCGTCGAGTTCGGACGTGATGTCATTACCGCGCATGATACCGCCCGGAGGCGAGTCGTCGGTACTCAGTAGTGGGCCGGCGCGATACCGGTGCGCGTTATTCGGAGTTACGTAGCAGCCGAGACTCGATCAGGCAGCAACCGTGGCGCGAATGCTCGCCAGATGCTCCTTGCTGTGACCAATCACGATCCACTCTACCACCTGCGCCGTACTCAATTCTCGGCCGCCGAAGATTCCGGCGATACCGTCGAGTTGCTCTTCACTGAGACTACGCAGCAGTTGGGCAACCTCTGTTCCGTTCTGCCGCAATGCATCGAGCGTTTCCCGCGTACCTACTGCGGTGTACTCCTGGGCGTGTCGCGCATTGCTCTCATGCACCGTATCCATCGAGCCTCTCGGCGGCAGAACCGCCCCGGCTGCCAGCTTTTTGAGAATTCGCGCGAAGTCCGGGTACACCACCGTGACGTGGTGCGCGACCACCCCAACCGACCGGCCATCGTCCACGCACGGCATCCGCCACTGCGCGTCCGAGCATTCCTCGACTGTCGCGATGAGATCGTTGTTGGTCGCCTCGAACGTTGCGGCGAACTCTTCCGCGCGTGTCGTCATGGCTGTCTTCCGGTGAGCCCGAGGAGTCGATCCTGTAGCGGGGCATCTGCTGGCACCGCAACCTCCGGGCCGAAGACGCCGATTGCCCGCCACTCCTCGGCATGAGGGCTCAACTCATCCCACAATCCCTGTACAAGATCGTCGGGGAGTTGGCTATCCACCCCAATTACTGCGGCGATGTCATGGGCTCGCACGCCGCGAAAAAAGTTGGTCTGCCAGAAATATTCACGGGCCGGAAAGTCCCCGAACGAAGTGTGGACGGTCCGCTCCAGGTCGTCCATCGCGCGAGCCGCCGCGCACGCCTTCGCGACATGCCGGGTAAAGTTCCCGCGCGGATCATCCCCGAGCAAGTCGCCCTTGAAATTCTCTTTTCCCGCCTCGTCCATCGTCTTGCCTGCCAGCATATCCGGCACCCAGGCATCCTCGTAGGCGTGGTAGTTAATCACCTCACGCAGCGTGACGGTGCGGTCGGGGGAACGCGTGGCGAAGTCCGGTGGCATCGTCATGTTCCACTGGTCATCGCGGATCTGATCGACCACCCGCTGCAATGCCTGCTCGGCCAACAGAAATACTTCCGGCTCGGTCATGTCGCATCTCCTCATGCTACGGTCCGACGACCCTCGCCGTACGATCCGCAGAGTAGAACATATTTTCTACTTCGTCAAGCGGGGATTGACCTCTCCCCCGGCCCCTCCCCTAAAGAGGGAGGGGTGCCTCGCCTAAATTGCTGTGGCTTTCCTGATATGCCGTGGCCTATCGCAGGCCGCTCCCCCTTCCTTTTAGGGAAGGGGGTTGGGGGGTTAGGTCGATCGAGCATACGCCCTACGATGCAGCGCGCCGCCGCCAGACGACGAGGGCGATGCTCACGATGAGGAGCACGGCGGCAATGATCCAGACGAAGGCCCCATAGCGCGCGAGCAGGACCGTGCCGATGACGAAGATCATGAAGATCACGAAGCCGACCACCGGCCCCATTTGCCGCCGTATCGTCATCGCGTCGCGCCACTCCTCACGCGCCCGCTCGCGATCGCGCTGCACTGCGGCATTTTGCTGCCGCGCCGCGTAGACACGCTCGGCCTCGGACCGATTGCTGCCATCCTGGGGTGCCATATGCCGCTCCTGCGCTCTCGAATGTCGTCCGTATCCTCACTATAGTCATCGTGTCAATCGCCCAACCGCCCGGACCCGTGATACGATCAGGCGCGTCACCCTCTCTACGTTCGGGACAGACGAGGAAGGGAAGTTGCGATGAGTATCACCGAGCATGTGCTGGGCTCTCTCGAATGGCGGTGCATCGGGCCACACCGGGGCGGGCGCAGTGTCGCGGTCGCGGGGGATGTCGCCAATCCGATGACCTTCTACCACGGTGCGTGTGCGGGCGGCGTCTGGAAGACCGTGGACGGCGGCACGACCTGGCGCAACGTCTCGGACGGCTACTTCACCACTGCGGCGGTCGGCGCGATTGCCGTTTCGGTCTCGGACCCCAATGTCATCTACGTCGGCACCGGTGAAGCGACGATCCGGGGCAACGTCTCGCACGGCGACGGCGTCTATAAATCGACCGATGGCGGCAAGACATGGCGGAACATGGGGCTTGCCGCGACGCGCCATATCGGCCGCATCCGCATCCACCCAAAGAACCCGGACATCGTCTATGTCGCGGCCTTCGGGCACGCCTGGGGGCCGAGCGCGGAGCGCGGCGTCTACCGCTCGAAGGATGGCGGCGAGACGTGGGAACTCGTGCTGCACAAGAGCGACAAGGCGGGGTCGCACGATATCACGATGGACCCGCACAACCCACGCATCCTCTATGCCGCGATCTGGCAGGCGCAGCGCTACCCGCACCAACTGATCAGCGGCGGGCCGGACAGTGGCCTCTGGAAGACGACCGACGGCGGCGACACCTGGACCGAACTGACGCACACGCCGGGCTTGCCAACAGGCGTGCTCGGCAAGATCGGCATCGCCGCCTCGCCTGCTCGCGCCGATCGCGTCTGGGCCATCGTCGAGGCGGAAGACGGCGGGCTCTTTCGCTCCGATGATGGCGGCGCGCATTGGCAGCGCGTGAGCGACGCGCCCTTTCTCCGCACCCGCGCCTGGTACTACTGCCACCTGATCGCGGACCCCCAGGACGCCGACACCATCTGGGGCCTCGATTACATGGTCTGGAAATCCACGGATGGCGGGCGCAATTTCACGCAGTATCCCTCGCAGCACGGCGACGAGCATGACCTCTGGATTCACCCGCAGAACACGCACATCATGATCAAAGCCGACGATGGCGGGGCGTGCGTCACGTACACCGGCGGCGCGTCATGGTCCACCCTCTACAACCAACCAACCGCCCAGCTCTACCATGTGACGACGGACGACCGCTTCCCGTACCGCGTCTATGGCTCGCAGCAGGACAACACCGCGATCAGTGTGCCGAGCATGTCCGTCGAGGGGACGATCCACGAGCGGGATTGGTTCGAGCCGGGCGGCGGTGAGAGCGGCTATATCGGCGTCAAGCATGACGACCCGGACCTCGTCGTCGCCTCCGGCCCGATTGGCCCGCGCGCCTTCAACGACCGGATGCACCTCTACAATCATCGCACCGGCCAGCGGCGCAATATCACCGTCTGGCCCGAGCTCTACGGCTGGGCGCTCGGTGCGGTGGACCTCAAATACCGCTTCCAATGGACCTTCCCGATTTTCTTCTCCCGCCACGACCCGAACACCCTCTACGTCGCGGGCAACCGCGTCTTCCGTTCCACCGACCTCGGCACGTCCTGGGAGCCGATCAGCCCGGACCTGACGCGCAATGACCCCTCGCGATTGCAGTCCTCCGGTGGGCCGATTACGCGGGACAATACGGGCGCGGAGGTCTACTGCACGATCTTCGCCCTCGTCGAATCGCCCCATCAGGCGGGCGTCTTCTGGGCGGGCAGCGACGATGGCCTCGTCCATCTCTCGGAGGATGACGGCAAGACGTGGACGAATATCACCCCGCCCGATCTCCCGGAGTGGGCGCTCATCAACATCATCGACGTCTCGCCGTATCAGCCGGGCACTGCCTATCTCGCCGCCACGCGCTACAAGAGCGACGACACGACCCCCTATCTCTACAAAACGACCGATTCCGGTAAGAGTTGGACGAAGATCACCGGTGGCATCCCGGCGGGCGAGTTCACCCGCGTCATCCGTGCGGACCCCGCGCAGCGCGGCCTCCTCTACGCGGGCACGGAAACGGGCATCTTCGTCTCCTTCGATGACGGGGGCAACTGGCAACGCCTCGGCGGCAATCTTCCTGTCGTGCCCATCGCTGATCTCATCATCAAGGGCACCGATATGGTCGTCGCCACGCATGGCCGCGCCTTCTGGATCCTCGATGATGTGACACCCCTCCGCCAACTCGCGGCGGGCGTGCAGGGCGATACGGCCCATCTCTTCGCGCCCCGCCCAACCGTGCGCGTGCGTATTCACACGGGCTTCGGCGGCGGTGCAATCGAAGGGATGGTCAATCACGGCCACGCGGCAACCAGCGTCGTCTCGTACATCCCCACCAAGCGGCCCGATGGCACGATCCGCAACGAGTATGTCAATGGCGGCGCGAACCCACCGGCGGGCGTCATCATCCAGTATTACCTCCCCGAGGAGCCCACTGACGCCGTGACCGTCACCATCAAAGACGGCGACGGTACGGTGATCCGCACCTACACGAGCGCGGTGAGTGAAGAGAATGAGGGCGAACGCGCCCCCGCACAAAGCGGCGTCAACCGCCTGATCTGGGACATGCGCTACACCGGTGTGCCGCCCATCGAGGCACCGGACCTCAATGTCTGGGAACGTTCCGTCGGCCCGCTGGTCGTGCCGGGGACGTATATGGTGGCGCTCGCGGTGGGCGATCAAACGATCACGCAGTCCGTCGAGATTCTCTCGGACCCGCGTATTACGGCGAGCGCGCAGGAACTGATCACGCAGCGGGATATGCTCCTCGCGATCCGCGACCGGATGGCGGAGACCCATCGCGCGGTGCGCCGTATCCGGACGGTGCGCGGGCAAGTCGATAGCTGGGAGGCGCGCTTCAAGGACGGCGCGGAAGAGGAACGCGCCAAAGCTGTTCTCGCCGCAGCGAAGGAATTAAGGACGAGATCGCCTCCATCGAGCACGAGTTGATTGATGTGCGCTCAAAAAGCCCGCTCCTCTTCCCGATCGGCTTACAGGAGAAGTTCAACGCCCTCTTCGACGCGGTCGATAGCGCCGATGCCGTCCCGACCCGGCAGAGCGAGGAAGTGCATGGCGAGCTTTCGGAGCGGCTCACTGAACAATTGATGCGCCTCAAGAATGCCCTCGCGGAGGAAGGCAATCTCCTCAACCGCGCCATCGCCGCAAGCGGCATCCCCGCCGTCGCCACACTCACGGACTGATAGGTACGCTATTGCTCCCCCTTCCCCGGTGGGGAAGGGGGTTGGGGGTTAGGGCACATGAATGACCTGGTACAACGGCTCAACGACCTCTGCGATACACAGCCGTTCCATACCGGCTGGTATCTGAAGGACCTCCACACTGGCGCGACCGCTGACCGGCATGGAAATGTCATCGTGCCCTCCGCGAGCACGCGAAAGATCGCCATTCTGATGACCGCATTGCAAGGGGTCCACAGTGGCGATTTCTCCCTCGATCAACCCGTGACGATCACGGCGAAGTACCAGAACACAACGAGCGGCTGCTTCCAGCATTTCCAGCCCGGCTTCACGATCCAGTTTCAGGACGCCCTCGTGATGATGATTATCGTCAGCGACAATGCCTGCACGGGCACTATCGCGGAGATGGTCGGGCTGGACCGCGTCAATGCGCTCTGCCAGTCCATCGGGATGCGCGGCACGGCGCACCGCCACGGAATGCCCCCGGCCGGCCTGACGCGCGACCACCCCGTCGAGGCGACGAACGCGACGACGCCCGCCGATGTCGGGCTGCTGCTCGAATGCATTCTCGCGGGCACGCGCGATGCGGAGGCGGCTGAACGGCTCGGCTGTACAACCGCACTCTGCCAGTTAGGAATGGACATTCTCAGCTGGCAAAAACTGAATGCCCGGATGCCCGCCCTCCTACCAACCGGCACGAAAGTCGCCCACAAGACCGGCACCGGCGCGCGCAACTACAACGACGCCGGGATCGTCTTCCAGGGCGACGATCCGCGCTTCATCCTCACGCTCTACACCGACCATGTGCCGGTAGAGATGCCGGATGGCCTGCCGGGCGCTGCCGCCGCCGGCCAGACCATCGCCCTCCTCACCCGCGCCTGCTGGGATGCACTGACTGTCTGATACAGCCCCCACCCCCGGCCCCTCTCCCGCTTGCGGGGGAGGGGTGACGCGCAGCAACGTCCGTGGCGATGGTTCGCCGTAATCTCTCTTCATCAAGCTCCCCTCTCCCCGCACGGCGGGGGAGGGGCCGGGGGTGGGGGCTTACGGTCATTCCCAATTTATCTATGACCAACCATTGACATCATCTCTTCGATAGTTTACGATTTAGCTATAGCTAAATCGTGTCTGTGGAGGGCATGTGATGACGGAGTTGGTCCCCTCTCAATCTGAACAGGATTACTTGAAGGCGATCTATCATCTGACGTATGGGGAAGCGAAAGAGCGCACCGGGCCTGCCGCGCTCGCGGATTGGCTCGGTTTCTCGTGCGCGTCCGCGACGAACATGGTGAAGAAGCTGACGGAGCGCGGTCTGGTCACGCACAGCCCGTATCAGGGCGTCGCGCTGACGGAAACGGGAGAGAA
Source organism: uncultured Chloroflexia bacterium (assembly GCA_963763655.1). Taxonomy (GTDB): domain Bacteria; phylum Chloroflexota; class Chloroflexia; order Thermomicrobiales; family JALYUS01; genus JALYUS01. Next base: position 145,396 of record CAVXPY010000040.1, on the reverse strand, counting down.
AGTCGCGCTGGAGGTCTTGCGGCATCATCGGCTCTTAGAAACGTACCTGAGCGAGCGGCTTGGCGTGCCGTGGGAGCGGGTACACGCGGAAGCGGATCGCCTCGAACACGCGCTCTCCGAAGACCTCGAAGACCGTCTCGATGCCGCGCTCGGCCACCCGACGACGGACCCGCACGGCGCGCCCATCCCGACAAAGGACGGGCTGATTATCGCCCCGACCACGCAGCGACTCTGGCACACCCCACCGGGGAGCACCGTGACGGTTGCGGAGGTGGCGGACGAGGACGCCGCACTCCTCACCTATCTCGCGGACCTCGGTCTCGTGCCGGGCGCGACCGTGGAGGTCATGGCGAAAGCGCCGTTCGACGGCCCGCTGCACATTCGCATCGGCGCGAGCGACTACGCACTCGGTGAGACCGTGACACGGGCGGTCTCCGTTGGGGTATCAACGCTTCTGCCCCCCTCTTCACCGGGCAAGAAGGATCGGAAGGGAGCATGAAGCAGATGCGCGAGACGGACTCATTACTGACACGCGCGACGGCCCCGGCACCAGCGACCGTCGCCTCACCCACGCAAACAGCCGTCTCGGGGATGCAGGTACTGGCAGGGCGAAGCAAAAAGCGGGGTCTGGGGCGCATCCTCCCCTTCCTCGGCCCGGCGTTCATTGCCTGTATCGCCTACATGGACCCCGGCAACTTCGCGACAAATATCTCTGCCGGGGCGCAGTTCGGCTACTTGCTCGTCTGGGTGATCGTCGCGAGTAACCTGATGGCGATGCTCATCCAATCGCTCTCCGCGAAGCTCGGCATCGCGACGGGTCTGAGCCTGCCGGAAGTCTGCCGGGAGAACTTCTCCCAACCCGTCGTGATTGGCCTCTGGGTCTGTGCGGAGATGGTCGCCATCGCGACCGACCTGGCGGAGTTCCTCGGTGCCGCGCTCGGCTTCAACCTCCTCTTCCACATCCCTTTGCTGCCCGCCGGGCTCATCACGGGGATCGCCACCTTCCTCATCCTCGGCCTGGAGCGCTACGGTTTCCGGCCAATGGAGGCGGTCATCACGGCGATGGTCGGCGTGATCGCCCTCTGCTACATCCTCGAAACGATCCTCGGCAAGCCGGACTTCGGCCAGACCGCCAAAAGCTTTTTCCCACCGAAGTTCGCGGGGACGGAGAGCATCCTGCTCGCAGTCGGTATCCTCGGGGCAACCGTGATGCCGCACGTCATCTATCTGCACTCCGCGCTGACGCAGCACCGCATTACGCCGAAGAATCCGGGGGAAGCGAAGCGCCTTTTCCGCTTTGAGGTCGTCGATGTCGTGATCGCGATGACCATCGCGGGCTTCATTAATGCGGCGATGCTCCTGATGGCCGCCGCGACCTTCCATGCGAACGGCCTCTTCAACATCGACGCGATCGAGGACGCGCACAAGACGCTCGAACCGATCCTCGGTGGCAGCGCGAGCGTCATCTTCGCGGTCTCGCTCGTCTTCTCCGGTCTCTCCTCCTCGGCGGTCGGCACGATGGCGGGGCAGATCATCATGCAGGGCTTCCTGCACCGACACATCCCGATCTGGGTACGGCGGCTCGTCACGATGGCTCCGGCGATCTTCGTTATCGCGCTCGGCATCAACCCGACACGGACCCTGATTATCAGCCAGGTTGTGCTCTCCTTCGGTATCCCCTTCGCGCTCGTCCCGCTCGTGATGTTCACGCGGCGGCGCGACATCATGGGGGGGCTCGTCAATCACCGGGTGACTACCGCCGTCATCTCCGCCGTCGCCGGGGTGATTATCGCGCTCAATCTCTTCCTCTTGCAGCAAACCTTCTTTGGAGGCTAATCGCGATGTTCACGCACTTGCTCGTCCCGCTCGATGGCTCCGGGCTGGCGGAAACGACCCTCCCCTACGTCCGCGCCCTGGCGCATGTCCCCAATGGCGGGCTGCGGGTCACCCTCCTCCATTTGATCGAGCGCGCGGCCCCCTCCTCCGTACATGGCGCGCGCCACCTGACGACCGTTGCGGAGGCGGAAGCGTACCTCGAAGAGCTCGCCGAGCGCTTCCGTGCGGAGGGCATCACCGTTGACACCCATGTCGATACGAATGAGGGGAACGACACGGCGGGCCGGATCGTCGATCACGCGGCGGAGATGCGGATCGACCTTGTCGTCCTCTGCGCGCACGGTCGGAGCGGCCTCGGCCGCTGGCTCTTCGGCAGCATCGCGCAGAAAGTGCTCGCGGTCGGCATCGCGCCGGTGCTGATGGTCCTTCCCGTCGAAGGGAGAGAACCCCGCACGCCGACCATGCAGCAGATTCTGCTCCCGCTCGACGGCACGCAGGATGCCGAGGTCGCCCTGCCGCTCGCGGAAGCGCTCACCCGCGCGACGGGCGGGACGATGCATCTCGTGCTCGTGGTGCCGACGGTCGGCTCGCTCTCCGGCGCGATGTCCAGTGTCGCCCGTTTCAGCCCGAAAGTCACGGCGGAACTCCTGGACGACGCGGGCAGCGATGCGATTCTCTACCTGAACACGCTTGCAGAACGTCTGAAAGCGGTGGGTATCCCGGTGGAGATCAGCATCGCACGGGACGACCCGGCGACCGCGATCATCGAGCAGGCGCGGCGCGTCCATGCGGACCTGATCGTGATGGCAAGCCACGGTCGCGCGGGGATCGGCGGTGCATGGGCGGGCAGCGTGAGCAATAAGGTACTCGCCCGCTCCTCCGGCCCCTTCCTCCTCATCCGTGCACCGGGCGAGCCACAGACGATTGCATAGGGTGAGGAATGGTTACCGCACCACGGCCGGTGTTTCCTGGGTGATGGCGGCGATGTCATCCAGTTGCTCGGTGATCCAGCGCACGATGTCCGCGTCCTCGACCGACGCCCGAAGCGCCGCCGCGCGCCGAAACCGCTCGTCGGTGGGCATCGTCAGGGCGTTGTGCAGCGCGTCCGCCGTATTGGCGATATCGCACGGCGCGATCGAGAGCGCGTGCTCGCCCAACTGCTCATGCGCGCCCGCCGTCTCGGAGAGGATGAGCACACCGCCGCGCTCATTAAGGAGGGCGCCCTCCTTGGCGACGAGATTCATCCCATCCGCCAGCGAGTTAACGAGCAGCGCGTCATAGAGCGTGAGGGTGGCGAGGGCACGTTCGTAGTTGTCTCCGACGAGGAGGCGGACGGGTCGCCAGGTCTCGGTGCCATGCTTCGTGTTGATTCGCCCCATGATCGCGTAGATGTCGTCCAGGTATTGCTGATAGCGCGGTACGGAGAGGCGCGAGGGCACGAGGAGCGAGAGGAAACGCACCCGCCCGTGCCACTGCGGGTAGCGGTCGAGGAAGAGGTCGAACGCCTTGAAGCCCCGCAGGACATTCTTGCTCGGCTCCGCGCGATCCACCCGCACAATCGTCTGCTCACCGAGGTAATCCTGTAAGACATCGATATAGTCGGCCACCGCCGGGCTCGCCGCTGTCCGACGTACGGCGGCGACATCGAGGGAGATCGGATAGGACCGTACTTTGGTCGTCCGCCCATTGTGGCGCAGGCACATCCATTCGTGGTCGCCTTCCGTGCCGGGGACATTCTCGACACAGGTACGAATGAAGTTGTGGCAATGGTCGTACGTCTGAAAGCCGACGATGTCATTTGCCATCAGCCCGGTGCAGATTTCCCGCCGCATCCGCGCAGGCAGGAAACGCCAGTAATCTTTGTCCGGCCAGGGGATATGGATGAACTGCTGAATGAGCGCGTGCGGCAGCCGCTGCCGCACGAGCGCCGCCGCGAGGTAGAGGTGGTAGTCCTGCAAGAGGACGATGGGCTGCTCGCTCCCGGCGAATTCGGCGGCGCGCTCGGATCGTGTTCGCGAAGGTCAGGTTGAGGATTGAGTAACCGACATCCCAAGCGCGCCAGACCTGCTGGTCGATATCCGGCTCGTGCGCGGCATCCCAGAGATAGTGCTGAAGAAACCAGAGGATCGAATTACTGATCTCGTTGTAGGCGAGGCTATACGTCTCCGGCGGTACCGTCGCGAAGTGGATCTTCACAGGAGGCTGGCCCTTGTCCTTGACCACTACCGGCTCACCACCTGACACGACTGCCTGCAAGCGGTCCCCTTCCGTCATCGCGCTCGCCACCCAGATCGGGTCCACATAGCGGCCAAGCGCGCTCATCGCCGTCACGACACCGCCACTGCCCCGCTTATGCGTGAAGGCACCGTTTTCCTGCCGCGTAAATTCTACCGGCCCGCGATTCGCGGCAATGATGAGTGGGTGCGCCGCGAGAAAGTCCGCGTTCGGGCGGCGAGAGATGTTCGTATCCGTAGCCATTCAAGGAAATCCCTTCATCTGCGACGCGCTGCACTGCGTGCTTGGCTCCTTGCTCCTAGTATACCCGCATACGCCACCTGCCAGCGGATGACAAATCTGCAACGTGCCCCGCCGGAAACGGTATCGCAGAGTGAGGAGAGCTTCCGTATACTCGTGCGGTGATAGTGATTTGCCTGTCCTTATACATAAAATTGCACCAAGCCCTAGAAAGAAGTGCATGAAGCGATGAGGAAGCGAGTGTGGAGACCATGAGTGTGATCGTGATCGACATGAACGAGACGGTTCGCACCTTCGTTCATGCGCTCGCGGTTTCTCTGGGACAAAGTTCGGTCACACTCTACGAACGCGATGGCGACGATCTTGTTCCGCGCGCACATGCGGGCTCGGGTACGGTGATCGAGCACGTGCACATCGACCGGGGCATCATCGGGCGGGTCTTTCGCACGGCAAAGCCAACTCTCGTGCAGGACGTCGCGCAGGACGCCGATTTTCTCCCCTTCGCCACGAGCGTCCGTAGCGAAATGGCCGTGCCGATCACGGTCGATCACGCGGTCTACGGTGTCGTGGATGTGCAGAGCGCGGAATCGCTCGACTGGGTGGACTTGGAACTCCTCGAACTAGTCACGCAGCGGATCAGCGCGACGATCCAGCAGGCGAAACGCTACGCCTCTTCCGAGCGGCGCGCCGCCCGCGCCGAGATGCTGCTCGACATCGGCGTCTCACTCGCTGCCTCGCTCGACCCGGACGCGGTCGTCGAAGCGGTGCTCGATCAGATCGCCCGACTCATCCCCTATGAGGGGGCCGCGCTCCTGACAGTGGGGGAAGATCAGAAGCTTCGCCTCGCAGACGGGCGCGGGCCTTTCGCGGTCAATGCCGACCTCTTCGAGGGGGTCGACCCCGCTACCTATAGCCTGACTGCGGCAATGACCGAATCGGGCAAACCCTTCCTCATCAGCGATGTCCCGGCGCATTACAACGGCGACACGCCAGCCTCTTTCACCTGGCTTGGCTCTCTGATCGTCGCACCGCTCCGGGTCGAGGGGCAACTGATCGGCGCGATCATGGTCGGGGGCACGACCCGCGCGCGCTACACGCCGGACGACGCGACGATGGTCGCCGAGTTGGCGCGCCACGCGGCGGTCGCACTCAAGAACGCGCAACGACACGCCGCCGTCGCGCAGGCGGCGCAGATGGACGGCCTGACGGGGATCTACAATCGCGGTGCGCTGATGGAGCGGTTGGAACGCGAACTCGAACGCGCGCGCCGGTACGGGCGACCACTCGCGGTCATCTTCTTCGATCTCGACCGCTTCAAGCGCATCAACGACACCTATGGTCATCAGTTCGGCGATCGCGTGCTGCGGGAGCTGGCCCGCATCGCGACGCACACGGTGCGGAGCATCGACCTCGTCGGTCGCTACGGGGGCGAGGAATTCATCGCGGTGCTGCCGGAAACCGATGGCACGCAGGCGCACATCGTCGCAGAACGCCTCCGCGCCAATGTCGCGGGGCGACGGCTGCCCGCCCCTTCCGGTGAGGCGGCACGCGTCACGGTCAGTGCAGGCATCGCCGTCTTCCCCGATGACGCAACGACGATGGATACCCTCATTCGCATCGCGGATACCGCGCTCTACGCCGCCAAAGAAGGCGGCCGCAATCGGGTCCATTACGAACCTGAAAGCAAACAGCGACGAGCAATGAGCAATGAGCAATGAGAGAAAAGTAACGAGTAACGAGTATCGAGTATCGAGTATCGAGAGGGAACTGTATCCACTCGCCACTCATTGCTCATTGCTCATTGCTCGTCGCACGCTAGGACTGCTTCCAGGGCGAGATCGCGGTTCTCGGCGTAGGCGGCGAATGTCGGCGGGGTGTAGATGCGCGGGGCGATCCAGGTGCGGTAATCCATCGACCAGGCGCTTTGCCAGTAGAGGTCCGAGATCGTCCCTTTTAGCTTGCTATAGGGGAGGACGAGGGGGATCGATTCGCCGACGAAATTGGGGCTCGATCCCGTCGGTTCCCCGACGAAGATCGCTTCTGTGTGGCGTTCGATCATACTCGCCCCATTTTGCGCCGCGGAGAAGGTCCGGCGGCCAATAATAACGAACAGCTTCCCCCGCTGATTGATTTTGTCGCACGCGATCAGCCCGTGCAGCAGGGGCATCTCCAGAAACGTGTTGCCTCCGTTATTCCCGCGCAGATCGATCACGAGCTTTTCGACGGAGTGCTCCGCAATGAAGCGGAAGAGACGGACGAAAAAATCTGCGAGCGGCTCTTCGAGGTCATCGCGCACTCGATTGAATTGAAAGTAGACGGTCTGTTCCTCGGTCAGGTACGCGAACCAGTACGGCGCGCCGGCATTTTTGAGATAGTGTGGCAGGGGCGTCGGCAGCGTTTCCGGGAAGAATTGCCACCCGAGCGGGCAGGGGTTGGCATACCAGATGTCGGGGTGGCTCGTGTCTGTCGTGAGCGTGGCGACGCGCGTCTCACCATTGCGGTCGCGCACATCGAGGTCCACAAATCGCGGATCGGGTGCCAGTCCGAGCGCATGGAGGAGAGGGAGTTCACGCAGCCGATAGGGCGTGATCTGTTTGAGCCACTGCACATTGTCCCGGCTAATGAGCGGATCGAGGGCGCGGAAGAGTTCGTCCACGGAATGACCCGCGATACGCACCACCTCCGCACCGAGAAGGGCGGCGTAGCGCGGATCGGTCGCGACGATGAAAAGCCCCTCCTCGAAGAGGGAGAACTGCACGGGCAATGTCTCCCGCAGTTCAGGAAGGCCCGTGGTGTTATTCAGGCGCGTGTGCCCGTCATTGATCAGCCGGAGGAGTTTCATCAAGCCGACCGCGATCTGCACATCGGTGAGACGGGGGATCGCGCTATGCAGGTCCACGACCGCCGCATCGAATTGCGCTTCGGACACGAACCGGAAGGGGGCGTAGCCGAGCCGTTTCACCTCGCGGGAGAGGTGCGCGAGATCGGCCCGCCATCCCTCGTCGCGTCCGAGCGTATCGGTGTCAACGAGTGCGACGATGTCACGGAAACGCGCGTCGTCGTGCAGCGATTGAAGGTTGGGGTCCGTCTGAGCGCGTTCGACATGACGGAACCCCCGGTCGAAGGCGCGACGAAGTTCGGCGAGCGCCTTCTCTGGCTCCCCAAGGAGCGCATGGCAGCAGGCGATCCGATAGATCGCTTCGGCGGGATACCCCACACCGAGCGCGATCACCTGCGCGTACGCAGGGATGGCGCGGCGATACTCGCTGCCCCACTCGTACGCTTCGGCGAGTTGCGCCCAGAAGCGCCCCTCCACCGGGTTCTGTGCGGTGACCATTTCCCAGAGTGCAATCGCCTCCTGCCATGATTCGATCCGACTCGCGGCCTTCGCGCGGGCAACGAGCCGGAGATAGCCAACCGTATCCGTTTCTCCCATCGTTTCCCCTTCTTTCAATTCCAAGCGAATGTATGCCTGGGTACTCTATCCCGCCTGACGCGACGAGGGAAGGTGAATCGTACAAACAGGGCCGACGCGTTCTTGCAATCACACGATGCACACCCTACCATCGCTGAAAGGTTGCCACCGCAGTGGATCAATGTTCCGGCAAAATGCGGTAAGGAAGGACGCCAACGAAATGGAATTTGCCGTCCAGTACTCGCCGCCCGCTGCGGCACTGCGCGACGCCGGGAAGATCGCGGTGGATCGCTTCAAGTGCCCCGCATGGCCGGAGCTGATCGCGACGGTTCAGGCCCGCTACCCGATGTACGTCCATTTCCCGCTGCGGGCGGGCGGGGGCAGCGGCGCAGTAGTGGATACGGAAACACGCCAACCGCCCGATTGGGAGCAGATCGCGCGGTTGCTGGCAGAGACGCAGACGCCCTTCGTCAATGTCCACCTCGAACCGACCGTGGCGGATCACCCGGACATCCCGATTGACACGGACGATCCCGCCGCGATCGCGTTCCTCACCGACTGCCTGATTCGCGATCTACGATCAGTCGTGGCGCGCTTCGGCCCGGCACGGGTGATCGCGGAGAATGTGCCGAATGGCGCAGGGTACCTGCGCCCCGCCTATCTGCCCTCCGTCATCCGCCGCGTTATCGAGGAGTGCGACTGTGACCTACTCTTCGATCTCTCGCACGCCCGCCGCGCCGCCCGGGCGCTCGGCATGGATGCGGCGGACTACATCGACGCCTTGCCGATTGAGCGCACGCGAGAAATTCACCTGACCGGCATCCAGCAAATCGACGACCGATGGATCGCGGTGCTACGTGACGCGGGAATGAGTGATACGGTGATTGGGCAGTTCGCCGGGCGATGGCAGGATCATCTGCCCTTCACCGACGCGGACTGGGCGTTCACCGCATGGGCGCTGGAACAGATCGCGGATGGCCGATGGGGCGACCCGTGGATCATCGCACTCGAATATGGCGGCCTCGGCCCACTCTGGGAGGCTCTCACCGACACGGACATTCTCGCCGCGCAAATCCCCCGTCTCGCTACGATGGTCCATGCCTGTCAGCGCCCGTGACCGCCAGCGTAACGACAAACAGTGAAGGTCGCCAGTCTGCGCAACGTGGTATCATGCCGCTGAAGCAGGGAGAAAAGCGGAGGCGTGCGATGGAGCACCTACAGTCGATCGGGGCGCTGGAAACGATCGCATTCGTCGTGTTCATCACGGTCGGGATTGCGCTGCGGACATGGCTGATGCGCGCGGAGCGGGATGGGGGATTGGATCGCTCTCGCTGGGTCTTCCGCCCCGGCGCAGTCGCGCGCAATGTCGCCCTGCGACAGCGCGAGGTCGATATACGGCATCAACCCGAGCAAGAACTGGCCCCGCTCCCCTTCCGCGATCAGTTGCCCGCAGACGACCCTCCTGCGTAGGCACACGCTTCTACGCGCCGCTTGAGTACGCAGAGAGTTTATTCGCCCGCGCCACTCACCACGTCATGATGAATCTGCATGAGCGGCGCGACGGTCTCGGCGGGGCGACGCCCAAAGCCGCATTCCGTTGCAACACCAAAATTCGTGACCGCGCGCTCCGCTGCTGCGATACGCTTTTGGGTGCCTTCAACTCCGTCTGTGAGATGGACGAGACCGAGATACAACTCCGTCTCGGGGTGAAGGGCAAGATGCTTCAGCGGGGCGAAGAACGCATCGTCCGAGCGGTCGCGGGGCACGGGCATATGAATCCAGTTGATCGGACGCTGAACGCGGGCTGAGACCGCATTGGCGACGGTGGTGAGGTTCGTCGCGTCTTTCGGCTGCACGAAGTGCTGATGGCCCGCATCCCCGTAGCAGAGGTGATAGCCCATCTCCACGTCCGCAGGAACACGCTCGCCGATCCGCACGAGCCGGTCAATAATGCCCTGGTGCGTGTCCACGAAGTGCGTCTTCCAAACGACTCCCTCCCAAAGGGCGAATTCGACGGCGGTATCCCACTGGATCGCCAGTTGGTCATGCGGGATCGCCGCGCAGATCTGTTCCATTTCCGCGAGCATCCGTGCCTCGTACGCCGGCTCGACCGCTGCCTGCGCGGCGGGTGCGACGAAGCCGGAGATGGGTGCAAGCGGCGTCGGCAGGCAGACCAGGAAGCGGGTCGCGGGCGCGATCGCGCCCTCCTGCTTCAGCCGGGCAAAGGTCTGATACGACGCGATAGCGACATCCGCGTAACCGAGATTGTCGAAGGTGATGTCTTGCGCGGAACGGTCGGAGCGCAGGCGATACTGCACGAGTTGGCCGTACTCCTTATCGATATCCGGTACGGGCTCTAGCGCGGGATTCCGCGCGAAGACCGCGATCTGCCAGCCAATCCAGTTCGTGCGTACGCCCGTCTCGCCATCCGGGATACGCTTAATGTCATCCCCAAGGATCGTGCTCGCAGTGCGGAATACTTCTTCCTCATTTCTGAGGGGGACACTCCCAACGAGATGAATAGGCCGGTGCGGTGCGGATGCGTTCATAGATCCCTCCACTGCCTGACGACGTTCGGACGCATGGATATGATCCTACCATGCGTCTGCGCGCACAAACATCGCTCGCAAAACTGCAGAGATGCAGCGAAGAGAGATTGAGCACAGAGGCCACAGAGGACACAGAGATCACTTGAGAAGAGAGCATAAGGGATTCTCTCTGTGATCTCTGTGGTCTCTGTGGCCTCTGTGCTAAGACCCCTCGCTGGTCTCTGCATGTCTTCGGTTCAATCGCTCGCGTTACATTCGTCGCGGCAGCGGGCAGCCGTCCGGGCCGCAGATGCCCTGCGCGATCTCATCCGCACGCTCGCGGGCGAGTTGCCCCTTCTGCCAGTCGAAGTCGATTGTCGGATGGAACTTCTCCGGGTACTCCGCCATCCAGATTTGCTTGCGGATCGTCAGGTTCTCCGGGTCGAGATGGAGCGCACCCGTCCACTCCGCGACCGCCTCGGTTCGCGCGCTGCGGGCGAAGAGTTCCGCACCGAGCCGCATCCGTGTGTCGATCAGCGCGCGCTCCGTCGCGCTCAGATGATACGGCGCGTCCTTCGCATCCAGTGCGATCTGTGTGGCGTCGCCATCGATCAGTCGCTGGATCGCATCGACATCGTCCGCGTTCTCGACATTGAAGCCACCGAATTTGCGGTAGCGAATGACCCCTTCCGCGTCGAGAAAGATACCGTTGGGGATCAACTTGTAGTCGTAGATCGCCGCGAGGGTATTATCGCGGTCAACGACGGTCGGGAAGGTCGCGCCCGCGCGCTCGGTCCACGGTCGCGCCGCCTCCGCACCCTGGGTATCAACGGCGACGGAAACGAGCCGGAAGTCCTTATCGGCGTTGCGCAGAGCGAATTGCTGCCACCCGGGCAGCTGATCGCGGCAGCGTCACCAACTGGCCCAGAAGAAGAAGAGTGTCTTCGTCCCCCGGACCATCGCGGGGCCAAGCTCGCCCCCATCGAGGCGCGGCAGAACCCAATCGGGCGAGCGCTCACCCAACGCGGTACCAATGGGAATAGTCGTTGTCACGAGAACCTCCTTTATGCGGGAAACGGACGAAAACGCATCGGCAGTGTGAAGGTGAGGCGTTGCGGGACGAAGCATTCCTCAGTCGTACATGGCTGGAAGTGGAGCGTGGCCGTGATCGTGATGTCCTCGCGCTGCTCGGTGAAGATCAGCGCTGTTGCGAGCGTGATCGTCCCCTCGTAGCCCAACAATTGCTCATCGAGCCAGCCAAGATCGAGCGCGTGCGGCGGCGGATACGCTACGGGCTCGACGGTCACCGTCTGGGGCGCATGCACCTCAAGGGTGGTCGGGATATAGCCGTCCGGCAATAGCTGACCATAGATATGCACGCCTGCCGCTGTCTGGATCGTCACACGCAGGCCAATGCGCTCTCCACGCACGAACGTATCGCTGTCCATCGTGGCGACAGCAGCGAGCGCATCCGTCTCGTGGCGATCCTGCGGCCCATTGGTCGCAACGGTGACGTTGAAGTGCTCGCGGAGGGTCGTCGCGGCGGCGTCGCGGGTGCGGTGCGTGTCGTGGAAGACCGTATCGGTGACCCGACCATCCGCTGCGATAAAGTAGATGCCAGGATGCGGGATGCCGTAGTGCTCATTCATCGGTTCGACACTCAGGTTGCGGATACCGAGTTGGTCGATGAAGCGACTACCTTCGTCCGAGAGGAGCGGGTAGGTGATGCCATACGTCGCAGCGAAGGGCGCGAGAACGGCAATCGGATCGTAACTGAACGCGAAGGGCTGGATGCCGTTCGCCTCAAGCATCGGCAGGTTCGCCTGCAACTCCACGAGTTGCGCCTTGCAGAACGGTCACCACGCGGCGCTGCGATGGACGACGATCATCGCGCGCTTGCCGCCCCGCGCGGCGGTGAAGTTGATCGGGTTGCCGTGTTGATCGGGGAGGGTGAAGTCGGGGAATGGCTCGCCGACTGCGGGCCCGGTGGAGAATGTTGGTGTAGTGGGTGCAGCCATGCGCATCGTCCCTTCACGCGGAATGAGGACACTACTGTCGGGAACGTGCGACCGGGCGGTCTATTCCCGCACCGGTGTTTCACTCGGTGCGACGGAGGGCTGGTTCGGGATCACGCAGAGGAAACGCAGGGGCGTCGGGCCCGTGTTGCGGAACTGGTGCAACTCGTTCGGCGCGGTGTAGCAGCAATCACCGGCGCGGAACGGCACCGCGCCCCCTTCCCCGACGATCTCCCCTTCGCCTTCGAGGATGTAGACTTCGTGCTCCCACGGATGGAAATGAGAGTGCGCCGCGCTCCCCACCGCGACCTCGAAATGGCGCAGGGCGAAGGTCGGCGCGCCCGTTTCGGCGGTGAATATCTCCCGCAGTGTCACGCCCGGCGCACCGTACGACTCCATCGGCTTCGGCGCTACTTCGGTGGTCTTGACGACGCGCATTACCCAGCTCCTTTTCGTGCGAACGCGAAATACGCCATGTGCGTATCTACAGCGCGGTTGATCCCTCACGGACCGCCGGGTCAGGCGCTGACCGCGATAGGAACGCGCGCGGGTGAGAAAAGATAGGCATCGAGCAGCGCCCGCAGTTGCGCGCGCAACTCGGCGAAGTCCGTGTGCCGATCGATAAGCGTCCCTAATCCGAGGCGACGGATCGCGCGCCCCAGCATCGCATGTTGTTCCATCGGGACGCCCGGTGCCAACAGATACAGCGTCTCGATCAGTTCGGTGACATTGTATGTCAGGCCCGCGTCCAGTTGGGCTTGCAATTCCGCGACGCCGAGGTCCAGCGCCGCAAGCACCGCCGGACGCATAAAGCAGAACATCCCCACAGTGAAATCCGTATATGCGGTGAGGTATCGCTCCATCTCCCATGTGCGGAGCGTGGCGAGTTCCGCGCGATACTCCCGGCACAGGCGGGAGCGGGCATCAAGGTCCAGGCCGTGCAGGACGAGGTCGCGCTTGGTGGGGAAGTAATGGTATAGCCCGCCGATGCTCAGGCAGGCGACATGCGCGGCATCGCGCATCGAGAGTTTGCGCGCGCCCATCGCCACGATCAGCGGCGAGACTGCTTCGTAGATCTCACGCTGGCGCGCGAGCCGGTCCTCAGGTGGTCGACCGAGTTTTCCGAACATTTCCGCCCTTCCCTCCGAACAAATACCAAACGATACACTAGCATCTTGCGCCCTATGCGCCCCCATGTCAAGATGATTCACGGCTACCGTGCAGGCACGAGGCAGACGGTAGGTGTATCCGGGTTCGGCCGAACCAGTGAGCGAGATTTACCGAACGATGTTGCGCGAACAGGGCAACCCACACGCGAATACGAGGGATATGACAATGCAAACGAAAATCAAGGGGCAGGTCTTTGCGGCAGGAGAGGGCACGCGGGTGCTCTCGGCGATGGGGACGGAAATGGCCTTCAAGGTCACGGCAGAGGAAACGGCAGGCCGCTATTCCTTCCTGGAATACCGCGTGCCACCCCGATTCGGCGGGCCGCCGCTGCACATTCACGCGCAGACCGACGAGGGGTATTTCATGCTCGAAGGAGCGTTACAGATCACGCTGGGCGGGGAGACGATCACCGCCGGGCCGGGAACGTTCGTCTTCATTCCACGCGGGACGCCGCACACATTCGCCAACCCGAGTGCGGACGCCGCGCGGTTGCTCGTCATCCTCTCACCGTCCGGGTTCGAGCAGTATTTCGTCGAGCTTTTTGGGATGCTGGCGGAAGACGCTGACCGACCGGGCTATCTGGAGAAAATGCGTGCGATCGCGGCGAAGTACGATCAGGTACTCGTCGGAGCACCAGGCGAGCACTGAGCTCGGATTATTCACAACGGTAGCGGCAACCCCCCGTGGTTGCCGCTCTATCAATGGCCATTAAGGTCACGCAATCGTTCTGCGCAGGTAGAGGTCCACGAGGCCGGTAAGAAGCGGGAACGTAATGCCGAGCAGGGGCACGATGCGCCGCACATCGAGCGCGATGGGCTCCTCCAGCATCCAGGCGATCCGCGTGCCGATCCACGCACCCACCATCGTCACCGGCACGGCGAGCGGCAGAAGAAGCCAGGTGAGCGGGTGCCCACTTCCCCAGGTCAGCGCGGTGAGGACGCCGAAGACGCCGCCCGCGATGGCCCACGCCCCCCGCTCCTGCATCCCGACGCGGCGCGCGAGGATGAGGGCCACCGCAGCGGGCAAGAGGGGCGGCGGCAGCCACGTCGCGGCTTCGTGCGAGATGGGCAGGTATCGGTCGAGGCGTATCGCCGTTCCATGCATACTCAGAAGCTGGACGAGCGAGAAAACGGCGACCGCCGCGCAGAAGACCCACGCGCGCCGGTCCAATCGCCGCACGAGGGCGAGCACCGTTCCACACCAGAGCGCACTGAGAAGGAGAAAGGCCGGGTTCGTGCGCGTCAGGTTCGCGTCGCGATAAATACGCTGCACGTGTGCGACACCGGTGTTGTCCGCCAGTGCGGGTAATGTCGCGATGGCCCGCCGCTGCGCCTCGACCTTATCCGGCGTCGTGTTATTGTGCAGGGGACCGAGGAAGGGCGTCGCCGAAAACGTGAGAATGAGCCAGCCGATCAGGATAGCCGTAAACCAACGCAGGGGGCGATAGGGGCGGAGGGCGAGGCGGCAGGCAATGAAGCCGAGCGCGGCAACGAACCATGACCAACCGATCATCGCGTGCGGCATGGACCAGCCCGTCTCATCAAGGCCGAAATGCGTGTGCCAGTAATTATCGAGCACCAACCCCGCGAACCCGAGCATCGCCAGCCCGCCCGCCGTGATGACGAGCGCGCCCGGCACGGGGAAGGTGAAGAGCCGCATCTGAAAGGCCGTCCCGAACAAGGGGCGCATCTGCGCGGAGAAGGTGAGCGCGGCGACGAGCAGAATCGTGACGATTGTTGAGGAATAGATGAACAGGTGGGGTGGCGAGTAGAAGGTCTCGAACTTGTTCTGCGTGTGCCAGGCGCGGTCCCAGCTTATGCCGATACTGACGGTCACGAGCATGAAGATCAGTGTGAACCAGAGCCAACGACCGGCACGATCCACGGTGGTGGGCGCGTCCAGCGGCGGGGAACCATAGGGAACCGTTGCGGTCGGTTGCATTGCTCGCCTCCTGGTTCAATGGATGATGCGCGATGACCGCGACCTGAGCACCCGTTTCACCGACCATCGTACGGCACAAGTCTCTGAACGGCGCACGAGAATTGTAAAATTGCTTCCGTGCGTATCCGTGTCGATTTCGCGCGTCCTCGTTCGTCATATCAGTGAACAGCGCGGGAAGGCACCGGGGCGGACGACCGGCGAAGAGTTCCCGTACTGGTTGTTCAATGGTGATATGAAAGGAGAATCCCTCATGTCGCGATTCATGTTACTCATCCGTGGTGGCGACGATGCCTTCCGGAACTTCACGCCCGAGCAAGTGCAACAGACCCTCCAGCGGTATTTCGATTGGTCGGACAAGCTGCGCAGTGAAGGGCGCTACGAAGCCGGAGACCAGATCAAGGATGGCGGGCGCACCGTGCACGCGCGGGACGGGCAGGCGGTCGTGGACGGCCCCTACGCCGAGACGAAGGAGAACATCGGCGGCTACTATCTCATCACCGCCGCGAACGAGGACGAGGCGGCAGAGGTCGCCAAGGGTTGCCCGGCTCTCGGCCACGGTGGGCTGGTCGAGGTACGAGAAATCATCGAGAACTAGGCACCATGCGTGGATAGGATGCCCGCGCGGGCATCCTATACCCTCCCCGTACGGTCGCAAATCGCTTGGGAACACCTGCGCACCGCCAACAGCCAACAAGAGGAACGTTGGGCAGCAACAACAGCGACAAGAACAACGCGAACGACTTCAACGCCGAGAGCGGGAGGCGCGGCCCAAACGCCGCAGGCAATAACGCCTACAAGAACAACGCGAACGACTTTAACACTAACGTGATTGCGGAGTTTCGTGCCAATGGCGGCACGGTCGGTGGGCGCATTCGCCGATACGCCGGTGCTTCTCTTGACGACCATCGGCGCGAAGAGCGGCCAACCCCGCACCACGCCGGTCTGCTATACGAATGACGGTGACCAGATCGTCGTCCTCGCCTCCAAGGCGGGCGCGCCGACCAACCCGGACTGGTACCATAATCTGCGCGCCAACCCGGTGGCGACCGTCGAACTGGGAGCCGAGCGGTTCCAGGCACGGGCATCAGTCGTCGGCGGCGAGGAGCGGCAGCGCCTCTACGACCGGCACGCAGCAATCATGCCGGGTTTCGCCGAGTATCAAGAGATGACCAACGCCAGATCCCGTCGTAGTCCTGGAACGGGTGACTGAGGCGACAGAGATGAAGAACATTTCCGAAGCGACGCCGTCGGCTTCCGTACCACAACTCGTGGATCACCTCTGTCGTCATCAGGCGGGGCAGGTGATCGCCACGCTCACGCGCCTCTTCGGGCCGCAGCATCTCGATCTGGCAGAAGATGTCGTACAGGAGACGCTCATCAAGGCCCTGCGGCAGTGGTCCTATCGCGGTATCCCGGAGAACCCCGCCGGATGGATCATGACCGTCGCGCGGAACCAGGCGCTCGACATCCTCCGCCGCGAGCAACGCTTTCGCGACCGGCACGCGGCGCTCGTCGCCACCCCGGACGCGGCAAGCGGCGACCCCGCAGCAATCGTCGATACCTCAGATGATGCGCTCCACGATGACCTGCTGCGGATGATGTTCATCTGCTGCCATCCCGTACTCTCGCGGGAGGCGCAAGTGGCGCTCATATTGAAGACCCTCGGCGGTTTCGGGGTCTCGGAGATCGCGCGGGCCTTCCTCACGCCGGAACCGACCATCGCCCAGCGACTGGTGCGGGCGAAGCGCACGATTCAAGCACAAGGCATCCCCTATATCGTGCCAGCTGCCAGCGAGCTTCCCGCCCGTCTCGATGCAGTACTCGATGCCCTCTATCTGCTCTTCAACGAGGGATACAGCGCGCATCAGGGCGACGCACTCGTCCGGCACGATCTCTGCACCGAGGCGATCCGGCTTACCGCCATCCTCGCGCACCATCCGGCGAGCGATCAACCGAAGGTCCACGCACTCCTCGCCCTCATGCTCTTTCACGCCGCCCGCCTCCCGGCGCGCACCGATGCGGAGGGCGATTTCCTCCTGCTCGAAACGCAAGACCGCGCCATGTGGGATCAAGGGATGATCCATACAGGGCTGCACGCGTTGGCGCAGTCGGCGCGTGGCGACACACTGAGCGCCTATCATCTGCAAGCGGGCATCGCCGCCTGCCATGCCCTCGCGCCGACCTACGCGGCGACCGACTGGCCGCACATCCTCGCCCAGTACGACGAATTGATGGTCGTCGCGCCTTCGCCCGTCGTGGCGCTCAATCGCGCCGTCGCGGTGGCGATGGTCCACGGGCCGGAGGCGGGCCTTACCGCCATTGACCGGGTGCAGGCAATGCCCGGCATGGCGGCGTACGCCCTACTGCACGCCACGATCGCCGAGTTCCGGCAGCGATTGGGCGACAGCGTCGGCGCAGTCACCGCCTACGATGCCGCCCTCGCGCTCACGCTCACCGAGCCGGAACGCCGCTTTCTCCTCCGCAAACGTGCCGCCTGCGCGTCGCACACGGGGCTATAATCTATGGCATGTATCCATTGGTGATAGCAGGCTTTCCAGCCTGCCGTTTGGCCGGGGAGGCAGGCTGGAAAGCCTGCTACCACCGGGAAAAGCGTCTCAACACTACCTCTCATCGTGCAGCGGTTTGCGGCTCGCGATTCGGCTGTAAAGGAGACGGTTGCCCGCGCCACCGCCAGCCGAGCACGAAGCTGAAAATCGCCAGCGCTGCGAGGAGACCCATACCGAGCGCGGCGAGCGGGAGCGGAACGGCCCGGTCGTCAGGCGGTGCAGTCAATGCGACCGGGAGCGCGCTTGCGGTCACGGTCGCGGTTACCGGCGGCATCGGATGATCCCCGAAGGCGCTGATGGACCACTCCCATGTCCCGGCCTGCGGCAGGCTCACGCGCGCCGCGTAGTGGCCCTGCGATCCCTCATCCGGTGCCGGGAAGGTGAGGCGCTGACCACTCTCGACATTATGGAACGTGATCTGACTCGGGCGGATGCCCGCAAGCAGCGTGTTGCCGTGCTGCCGGAGCGTGAAGCCGACGGTCGTCTCCTGCCCGGCGACAAATTTAGGCATCGTGTCCAGCGTCGCGACCGCCCAACCGCCCGCCGAGACTGAACACGCGAGCGCAGCGACCAGCAGCAGGGTCGCGCCGATGACGATACGCGTGATGATTCTCATGGATTTCCTCCCCCACTGCCATTGATGAAGACGATCAGCGCCTCGATTTCGTCCGGGCTCAGGTGCAGGTTCGGCATTACCCCGCTCGGGCCGAAGGTGGGTGCCGCCTGGGGCCGGACGGCCTGCGGGTCCGCCAGCCAGCGACGCAGGAACGCCGGGCTATTCGTGTAGTGCGTCAGGTCCGGCCCGATCGAGACGCGATCACTGGTAGCGACGGCAGCGTGCTGATGGCAGGTCGCGCACCCCTTGGCGAGAAAGAGCGCCTTGCCATCGAGCGCCGGTGTCGCCGTCGCCGGTGCGGACGCGCCCGACGCACGCGGAAACACGGTGATCGCCACAAGCGCCACGAGCGCCAGCGCGGCGAACGCGGCGAGCGTGAAACTCACAAACGCGCGATGGGGCATTGCTCACTCCTTTCCGTTCCCTGCTGCTCTCATCACCATCTACAACGGTGCCCGCAGATCGGTTCCCGGAATTGACCTCACCCCCGGCCCCTCTCCATCGCCCGGAGATTGAGATAGAGACAGGTTTGTATGGCGATGGAGAGGGGTGACTCACGGGAAATACCGTGGCGTTTTCACTGCCTCCCTTCCCCTATCTCTCCCCCTCTCCATCGCCAAACGGACCTATCTATTCCACAAACCTCTGGGCGATGGAGAGGGGGTAGGGGGTGAGGTTCCCCTTCGCCCTGCCTCATGCCATAATCGCGGGAGGCGCTCGTGGGCACGCCGCATCCTGCGTCCCCGCGAGCCGCCAGCATGGAAGGGAGTGGCGGACATGGCACCACACATGCAGACACCCGATGAACCGGCGGCCCCCTCGGTCGCGGATGTGCGGGCGGACGGCGGGCGGCTTCCCGGCATGACGGACGACACGGAGATCGCCGGGAAGCGTGATGTGGACCTCTATGTCCGCACCTACACGACGCTCCTGCGCTCCTCCGGCACGATCAAGCTGAAGACGCTCGTGCCCGTCCATCTGAGCACGCACGCCAGCCTGCACTCGCACGCCGCGCTGCCCGAGATGGATATGGCGGCCTTCATGTACTGCGTGCAGCGGATACCGGCCTGTATCGAGCGGGTCCATCACGTTGTCCTCGGGCAGACCGCGCGGATATTCGCCCAGGGTGGCTATCCCCATGTCGAGGAGCAGTGGGAACCCGTTACCTCCCCTGGCCGACGGCGCAAGTGGTGGTACGACGGCGCGGAGACGCTCGCCGTCTTTATCGCCTCCGTCTCGGACCTCGACGACTTCATCCCCTCCCTCGTCGCCTATCAGATCGAGTGGAATAAGCTGAATGCCCTTCTCGAGGGCGCGCCGGAGGCCCGCGCAGAGATCGAACGGCTCGCGGCGGGCGAGACCGTCTCGCTTCAGGAAGACGAGGAGATCGCCGAACTTTGCCGCACTGCCCTGAAGATCGAGGGACGGGACTGGGGGCGGCTGCGCGGCGCGTGGGGGATTGATTTCTGGAAAACGCTCGCGACGGTTGGCGCGCACGAGAAGGGCATGACCCTCCAGATGGTCGGCGGCACGCACACCGGGTACAGCCGCGTCACGCAGCGATGGTGGGGGCCGATTGGCGCGACGCTCCACCATCACGGTCTCCAGGAGCGACCCGTCTACTTCATCTCCTCGAATACGCACTCCGTCGTCAATGTCCTCTCCGGCACGGCGCGGCGACGACGGGATGCGCTGATCGGCCATGTGCAGGAGACCGCCCATCCCGAACTCGTGCCGGAATACGACAAGATGGTGCGCGGCGAGGTGCGCGCCTCGTGGGATAACTTCCTCTATTTCGCGGCGCGGCGCTACTTCGCGGCGAACCCACACGAGCGCGAGCAGCGGACGAAGGAGGAGGAGGAGCGGGGTATCTGGACGGTGCCGAGTGAGGGCGCGCTCGATGTTGGGATTCAGGTGATCGATGTTGCCAAACTGCACGCGGACGACATCGACCCGCGCCTGCGCGCGGACGGCGATCTCGATGTGAGTGGATCGGACGCGGTCATCATCAACATCAATTACCCCCTCGGCATGGCGGCAAACCACATCCTCACGCAGGTCGCGCTCAATACCGCTGCACTCAAAGGCGTCTACGTGCTCGGGAAGGCGGCGACCCTCAACGGGCGCATCGGCGATGTCATGCTCGCCACAACCGTCTTCGATGAGCATACCGGCAACACCTACTGGCTGGACAACTGCTTCCGTTACGAGCACCTCGCCCCATTCCTTATCTATGGCTCCGCGCTCGACAATCAGAAGGCGCTGACGACGCGCGGCACCTTCCTGCAAAATCAGACCTATCTCGATCTCTATTACCGCGAGAACTACACCGTCGTGGAGATGGAGGCGGGGCCGTATCTCAATGCGCTCTACGAAGATACCTTCCCCACGCGCTACCCGATGAACGAGAATGTCAACTTCTCGCAGGTGCCCGTCGATTTCGGCCTCATCCATTACGCCTCCGATACTCCGTACTCGCGGGCATACACACTCGGCGCACGCGGCCTCTCCTACTACGGTCTGGACAGCACGTATGCCTCGACCCTCGCCATCCTCCGCCGCGTGTTTGTGCAGGAAGGAATTATTAACCCGTAACAGGGAAGGAACATCAGGCGATCAATTTTCGTATCTTCTGTGAGAGAATACTTCTGACAACACGCGAGAAACGTGGATGTGGGGCATTTTTTTAGCTTGGTAAGGTGGAAGGCTCGATGCAACGACGACAACTCGTGATGCGCAGCGCGCTCCTGTGTGCAATAGTTCTCTGGATGGCGATGCCGGTATTGGTGGATGCGCGACCGGGCGGCGGCAGCCGGAGCAGCGTTGGCCGTTCGAGCAGCAGTTCCTCACGCAGCAGTGGCAGTTCCAGCAGCTCATCCCGCAGCAGTGGTGGTGGGGGCGGGGGCGGCGGTTTCTTCTTCTTCGGTGGCGGCAATGGCGGGAGCGGCGGCGGCTCCGTCGGCGGTCTCATCACCTTCATCATTGTCATTATTATCATCTGCCTCGTCATCTGGCTCGTCATCCGCTACTTCCGCAAGAAGGCGGAACGTGAGTCGATCGAGGGGGTGCCGGTCGATAATCTGCCCCCACCAACCCGCGATGACGAGATCGACCGATGGGACCAGAACGATATGCAAATCAATGCAGCACTGAACGACATCAAGCAGCGCGATCCCGCCTTCGATCAGGCGCACTTCGTGGACCGTGTCGAGACGGCGTATAACATCCTCAATGTTGCGTGGATTCGCGGCGATCTGGCACCCGCTCACCCCTTCCTCAGTGAGGGCCAGGCCAATCGCCTGACGATGCAACTGGAAGGCGACCGCGCTCTGAACCGGCGCAATGTGATGGAGGATGTCGTGCTCAGTGGCGTGCGAATCGTGCGCGTCGATAAGAACGACACCGGCGATGTGATCACCGCGCGCATCGACGCCTCCGCCTGCGATTACTACATCGACACGCGCACCGGCAAGGACCTCAGCGGCTGGCACAACCCGCGCCCCTATACCGAGTACTGGACCTTCGCCCGCTCCGGCGTGGCGAAGACGACCAAGTCGAGCTACATGGACCGCGCCTGCCCGAACTGCGGCGCGCCCCTCGAACTCGGGAACATCTCGGTCTGCCAGTTCTGTGGCACGCCCGTCGCGAGCGCCGAGTACGACTGGGTGCTCATGACAATCGATCAGAAGTACACGAACGAGTAGAGAGGCGGGTTCGGGGTTCGAGGAATGGTCTTTGAACCCCGAATCTCCCCACGGAGGAGAACAGACATCACCACGCCATATTATGAAATCGAGGGTGGCAAGCCACTGAGGGGGCGCGTGCGCATCAGCGGGGCGAAAAATGCGGCGACCAAACAGATCGTCGCGAGCCTGCTGACGGATGAGCCAGTCTTCCTGCACAACATCCCGCATATCGGCGATATCAATGTGACGCTGGATGTCTGCAAGAGCGTCGGCCTGACCTTCGAGTGGGACAGCGTGCAGGGTAATACCCTGCGGCTGCACACGCCCACCGTGCTGACGCCGGAAGTGCCCCTCGGCTTCAGCGGCCTGAACCGTATCCCGATCCTCTTACTCGGCCCCCTGCTCCATCGCTACGGCAAGGCGGTCATCCCCATGCTCGGCGGGGATGACATCGGCACGCGGCCGGTGGACTTCCATATCAAAGCACTCGAACAGCTCGGCGCGCAGATCCTCTTTCAGGAGGGGCGCTACTACGCGGTGGCGGACCGGCTCCGGGGCGCGGTCATCGACTTGCCGTACCCGAGCGTCGGGGCGACGGAAAACACCCTCTTCGCCGCCGTACTCGCGGAGGGAACGACGCTGATCAAGAATGCGGCAGTCGAACCCGAAATCATGGATCAGGTGATGCTCCTGCAGAAGATGGGCGCGATCATCTTCATGGATACGGACCGCACGATCGTCGTCGAGGGCGTCGAGAAGCTGCATGGGGCCGAGCACACGGTGATCAATGACCGGATCGAGGCGGCGTCATTCGCCGTGGCGGGCATCATCACGGGCGGCGATGTACTGGTCGAAGGGGCGGAGCAGGCGCATATGCTCACCTTCCTCAACAAGCTGCGGCAGGTCGGCGCAGGGTTTGAGGTGAAGCCCGGCGGCATCCGCTTCTTCCACCCCGGCACGCCCCTCAAACCAATCGCGCTGGAAACCGACGTCCACCCCGGCTTCATGACGGATTGGCAGCAACCCTTCGTCATGCTTATGACGCAGGTGGAGGGGCTCTCGGTCATTCACGAGACGGTGTACGAAAAGCGATTCGGCTACACGGAGGAACTGATACGGATGGGGGCGGAGATCCAACTCTTCCGCCAATGCCTCGGGGAGAAGCCCTGCCGCTTCCGGAGCCGCGATCATGCCCACAGCTGCATCATTCGTGGCGCGACACCGCTCCGTGCCGCCGATATGACGATCCCCGACCTCCGTGCCGGCTTCAGCTACCTCGTCGCAGCAGCCGTGGCCTCCGGCACCTCACACATCGACGGCATCCAGTATGTCGAGCGCGGCTACTCCAATATCCTGCAAAAGTTCCAGGACCTCGACGCCCACATCCGCCTGCGGGCGTAAGGCATAAACCACGAATCTGCCCAGAGGGCACCCGGAAGGACACGAAGGGTCGTAACGCAGAGGACGCAGAGATCGCAGAGGTGAGAAAAAGGAAAACCATTCTCTGTGCCCTCTGCGGTCTCTGCGTCCTCTGCGCTCGAATCTCTTTCCCGTTAGTGATATTTGTTGATATTCGGCGGAGGGCCTGCCGTGGCGGTGGCGGCGCAGGAAATCTGCTGCTGGGTAGTGTAATAGCCCTTGCAGACATCCGCCTTCTCATGGGCAAGCGTGGCGGTGCCGATCATAAAGAGGACCGAAACGACGAGCAGAATGCCAAAAAGCCAGAGTACGAATCGTTTCCCCTGCATGACCATGACCTCAACCCTTCCGCATCACGCGCCGCGCCGTTGCGACGATACCGCTATGGAACTCCCAAAGCCCCACCGCGTCAAGAGGAAGGACTAAGGACTGAGACTGAGGACTAAGAGGGTGGTGCGAGGCGAGCGCATCACATAAAGGCTATCGATAAAGTGATAGAGCAGCCTCTCGCGCTGCTCTATCACCTACTTAGTCCTTAGTCCTCAGTCCTCAGTCCTTCTTACGTGCCGATGAGCTCTCCCACTCGCTTGAGGATCGTCGCTTCGTCCGGGAATTGGTCACTCTCCTTCTTGGAGTGGATGAGCGCTCCGTTCACGGTAATCTCGAAGACGCCGCCACTGGAAGGAACGAAGGTCAGTGCGTTGATCTTGTTCGTGTAATCGTGGAGCAATGTGTCCGCCAAACTGACGGCTTTATCGAGGTATCCTCAAGCCGTGCAGTATTCGATCGAAATTGCCGTCTCTTTCGCCATCACGATGCCTCCTTATACGAAACCTCACCCCCGGCCCCTCTCCATCTCCGTGGAGAGGGGGCCGCATCTAAAATGCCGCGGCGTTCCTCAACTATCGAGACCTCCTGCATTTTCTCCCCTCTCCATCTTCGTGGAGAGGGGGTTGGGGGGGTGAGGTTCTCCCCACTTACCGATTCCGTCCGCGCTGACGGCGGCGGTCCTGCTTCATCTTCCAGATGCGGTGCCGCACGCCTTGCAGCGGGCCATCGCGCGGCGGAAGGTCGATGATCTGGCCGCGCCAGCGCGCATCGTCACTCCGTGAACTCGCCGGGCGATAGACGACGGGCGCGAAGAAGAGGAGGACGGCGATCAGCACGAGTGCGGCGGCGATATTCGGTACCGCAGCGCGCAACACGAAGGCGATGATCGCGAGGGCCAGGCTCGCAGCCAACCAGCTTATCCCCCCGAACCGCTCCCACGCCCGACCGGGGGAGACGCGATGGCGCGCTTTATCGAGGTTCCGCCGTGCCCGCTCAACCCGCTCACGGCCTCGATGCTCCCGCTCCTTGCGTTCGACGAGTTCGAGAATTTCTCGTTCATAGCGACGTGTCATCTTCGTACTCCGCTTACGAAGCTCGATATTCCTCGTCGGTGGCGAATGCTGCGGGAAATGGTGCCGACCATACGCCGCAGTTCCGTCCCTGTGATGCTGGCCCCCTGATTGTACCGTACCCCTCCCGCCACGACAATGCTTTCGCCCCTGCGATCCTCCTCCCTGTGCAAATCTGGCGTACGTACAGCAAAACGCGCAGAATTGAACGTGTGACAGCGAGTAGGAAAAGCGCGCGCACCCCTTCTCGCACGAGGCTACGCGCAGTATCGCGGCTCGCGGCTCGCGGCTTGTTGTGCGATTGCTCAAACAGACTCTGCGCGATCCGTTTGGGCGGCCGCTTGACAATAAGGGGCAAATTGGGTAGCGTAGCGGCACATGGCAAAAAGCAATTTCAGATGACGCATGGGGCCGGGGCAATTTCGGGGCGAACGGATCAATGAGAGAGCGACGACCTCCCCCTCTCGTACAGGGCTATCGCCAACGGAGCCTGCCCGTATCTCAATTATGGCCGATGGTGAGGGGGTCGGGGGTGAGGAAGGGAAAGGGGCGAAAGCATCGGTAGTTGTCCACGATTTTCTGGGGAGGTGATGGCAACCTCGATGATGGATCATTGTATGTGGTTCTTGGCTCGCAAACGTTCATGTGCAATCTGCATAAGGAGGTCAGCAGGTGGGGTATCGGGTGCAACTGAAGAAACGTGGGCCGCTGGGTGGGTTGACTGCACTCCTCTTCCTTTTACCGATGATCCTTGCCGCCTGCGGTGGCAGTAGCACCGCGACAGATACACCGAAACCCCAGGCAACGACTGCGGGGAGCGCTGCAGCGCCCACCACGGCCGCCGCGACGACCGCTGCGACCAAGCCCGCCAGCACGACTGCGGCCGCGACGACCGCCAGCGGCACCGCCGCGCCCGCCAGTACGACCGCTGCATCCTCCGCACCGAGCGGAACGGCAGCCCCGCAGGCCAGCAGTGGCGCAGGTTTCGGCACGCCGCTGACCACGAAGCGCGGTGAGGGCGGCACGCTCCACCTGCTCTGGTGGCAGGCACCGACGATCCTCAATATTCACACGAACAACGGCACGAAGGATCAGGACGCCTCATCCGTCGTGACTGAGCCGCTGGCGCGCATCAGTGCGAAGTCCCTCATCCCGGACATCCCGATCCTTGCCAAAGAGATTCCTTCCGTGCAGAACGGCGAGATCTCGGCAGACTACAAGACGGTGACCTGGAAACTGAAGAGTGGCGTCACCTGGTCCGACGGCACGCCGTTCACCGCTGATGACGTGGTCTTTACCTGGCAGTTCATCATGAAGCCGGAGAATGGTTCCACGAGCACCACGTCCTATTCGGACATCGATAAGGTTGAGGCAGTCGACGCCACGACGGCAAGACTCACCTTCAAAGCACCTGCCGCCGGTTGGTTCACCCCCTATGTCGGCGACGCAGGCGAGATCATTCCGAAGCATATCGTCTCGAAGTGCACGGATATCAAGTCCTGCGAGTTCAACCTCAAGCCGATCGGCACCGGACCGTTCGTCGTCAAGGAATTCAAGCCAGGTGATGTCGTCAACTACGTCGCGAACGACAAGTTCCGCGAGCCGAACGCCCCGTACTACGCAGCGGTCGAGCTGAAGGGCGGCGGCGACGCGACGACAGCCTCGAAGGCCGTGCAGACCGGACAGGCGGATTTCGCCTGGAACCTCACGGTCACGCCGGAAACCCTCAAGCAACTCTCAGATTCCGGCAAGACGGTCGCCACCCCAGCCGGCTTCTACTCCGAGCAACTCGAACTGAATATGACCGATCCGCGCAATGAGGTGGACGGCGAACTCTCCAGTCCGAAGTCCAAGAACCCGTACTTCTCCGATCCGCTCGTCCGGCAGGCATTCACCTATGTGGTGGACCGTGACTCGATCGCCAAGAACCTCTGGGGGCCAGGCGGCGTCGCGGGGAACACGCTGATCCCCATCGTCCGCGGCGATATTGGCAAGCCCTTCTCCTATGACCTCAAGAAGGCGGGCGACCTCTTAGATCAGGCGGGCTGGAAAAAGGGCGCGGACGGCATTCGCGAGAAGAACGGCGTCAAGATGAACATGTCTGCGCGCTCTTCGATCACGAACCAGCGCGACAAGGAACTCCAGGTGCTCAAGCAGAGCCTGAAGGAATTCGGCATTAACCTTGATATCCGCTCGGTAGACGCGTCGGTCTTCTTCGGTCGACCCGATAATCCCGACTCCGCCGGTCGCTTTCAGGTAGACATCAACCTCCTGGCGACAGGTGCCGCGAAGCCGGACCCGCAGTCCTTCTTCGAGGGCTTTACGACCGAGCAGATTCAGGAGAAAGCCAACAACTGGGGCAAGGGCAATATCAACCGCTGGTCTGATGCGAAATACGACCAGATGTACGACCAGTTGAAGCGCGAACTCGACCCAGAGAAGCGCAAGGCGATGGCGAAGCAACTCGACGATTACATCATCGCAGACGGTATCCGCATCCCAATCATCGTCCGCAATGATGTCTTCGGCTATCGGCCGGACCTCACCAACATCGAGTACTCGCCCTTCTCCTCGGAACTCTGGAATGTCGGCCACTGGACCCTGAAAAAGTAACTCCTCGGCCCCTTGGAGAAATGAAGAAACGGCGTGAGGTGGTCTTCAACCGCCTCACGACATTCGTTACTGGCTCTGATGATTGGCTGTCGATGAAGGTCAGGAGAGGACGATGCGCACGAAGTTTCGCTCCCCGATCCCCCGACCGCTGGCGCTGCTGGCGGCATCCTTGATGGCGCTGCCGCTCCTGCTCACCGCCTGCGGTGGCAGTAGCACCGCCACGGACACCCCCAAGCCACAGGCGACGACGAGCGGCGCGACGACGAGTGCGGCCACCACCGCCCCGACCACCGCTGCCGCTGCCGCAACGAAGCCCGCCGCCTCTGTCGCGAGCGGCACCACCGCCCCGGCTGCAACGACGGCACCCGCCGCATCGACAGCTGCGGGCAGCGCGACCTCCGCCACACCCGCACCCGCCATCCAGAATCTCACCCTGCCACCGGACTCCAAGCGCGGCGCGGGGGGCGCCCTCCGCCTCCTCTGGTGGCAAGCGCCGACGATCCTGAACCTGCATCTCGCGCAAGGAACCAAGGACTTCGATGCCTCCCGTCTCGTCGTCGAACCGCTCGCGACCTTCACCGTCGCGGCGACGACCCCGGACGTGCCGGTGCTGGCGAAAGAACTCCCCTCCGCGCAGGCGGGGACCATCTCCGCAGACGGATCGAGTGTCACCTGGAAGTTGAAAGATGGGATCGTCTGGTCCGATGGCGACCCACTGACGGCAGATGATGTCATCTTCACCTGGAAGTACATCATGGAGCCGAAGACCGGTGCCACGACGACCTCCGCCTACGACACGATCAAGGACATCACCGCGATCGACAAGATGACCTTCAAGATCACCTTCACCGCCCCGACGCCGATCTGGTATCTCCCCTTCACGGGTGTCAACGGTGCGGTGCTGCCGAAACACGTGCTGGAGAAGTGCACAAGCCCGACACAATGCGACTACAATCAGAAGCCGATCGGCACCGGCCCGTACGTCGTCACTGATTTCAAGTCCGGCGATTCCGTGCAGTACAAGGCGAATGACAAGTTCCGCGAGCCGAATGCCCCCTACTTCGCGACGGTGGAGATGAAGGGCGGCGGGGACGCCTCGACGGCGGTCAAGGCCGTGCAGACGGGGCAGGTGGACTACGCCTGGAACCCGCAGGTCGCGCCGGAAATCCTCAAGCAACTGACCGACAGCGGCGCGGTGCTCGAGATCACGCCGGGCGCGAGCGTCGAGCGGATCTTCGTCAATTTCGCCGATCCGAGCATCGAAGTGGATGGTGAGAAGAGCAGCCCGAAGAGCAAGAGCCCGTTCTTCACCGATAAGAATGTCCGCCAGGCCATCGCCCTCGCGATCGACCGCAAGGCGATGGCGGACAACCTCTACGGTCTCGCGGGCATCGCCTCGAACACGACGATCCCCTCGATCTACAAAGGCCCGGACTTCACCTTCGACCCGAAGAAGGCAAACGACCTGCTCGACGCTGCCGGATGGAAGAAAGGCTCGGACGGCATCCGCGAGAAGGACGGGAAGAAGTTCTCGATCACCTTCCGTACCTCCGTCAACTCCGTGCGCGATAAGGAAGCGCAACTGATCAAGAGCAACTTCAAAGATGTTGGGATCGCGATGGAACTGAAGCCGGTAGACTCAGGCGTCTTCTTCGGTCAGCCGGACAACCCGGATAACCGGACGCGCTTCGAGACGGACCTGGAGATGTACACCAACGGCTCCAGCCTGCCGGACATGCAGCAGTTCTTCACGGACTTCATCTCGACCAATATCTCCGCGAAGGCGAATGGCTGGAAGGGCACCCAGGTGATGCGCTGGGTGAACCCGGAATATGACGCGGCAGTGGCCAAATTGAAGACGGAACTCGATCCGGCCAAGCGCGTTGAACTCTTCAAGCAGATCGACCAAATCCTCGTCAATGACTACGCGCAAATCCCGCTCGTCGCACGCAAGGGCCTCTCCGCGCATGTGAAGGGGCTGGACGGTGTGAACCTCGCGCTGTGGGATTCGGACGTCTGGAATATCGCCCACTGGACGAAAAAGTAACTTGACCGAACCCCCCGGCCCCCTTCCCTTTAGGGAAGGGGAGTAAATCTCTCTGAGATTCGTCGCTGATGCATCAGGCACAACCTCTCGATGAGTCACCCCCTTCCCTTTAGGGAAGGGGGCCGGGGGTTCGGTTCCCCATGCTATACTGCGGGCGATTTCATCGTGCGTCGCATCTTTTTATTGTGCGATGATCCAGGACGCATGGGACGGAGTACTACCATTCAGAAACCAGGTGCGCGCGTGGTAGATGACAGTCTGACGGACGATGCGCTCGTCACCCGAATGGTGGCAGGCGACGCAAAAGCGCTGGCGTGCTTCGAAGCGTTCTACGATCGGCATCATCGGCCCGCATTTGCGCTCGCGTATCGCATCATGGGTGGCGACCATGCGCTGGCGGAAGATGTCGTGCAGGAGTCATTCCTCGCCCTCTGGCGGTACGCGCATTCCTTCAAGCCAGAGCGAGGCAACGCGCGCACCTGGTTCTTCAGTATCGTCCATCACCGCGCGCTCAATGCGATCCGTCGCCTGAAGCCACACATACCATCGGAACCAATCGACGAAATGGCAGGCGAGCTTCCGGCGGGGGATGCATATGATGTGTGGGCACAAGTGAGGCGCGGGCTCGATGCGACGAATGTGCGGGCGGCGCTGACACTGCTCCCGGAAGAGCAGCGAGAGGCAGTCGCACTCGCTTTCCTCGACGGCTACTCGAACGCTGAAGTGGCGGAACGGCTCGGTATCCCGCTTGGCACCGTGAAGGGCCGCATCCGCTTAGGAATGCAGAAGATGCGCGCAACGCTGGCACCGGTGGCGCTGGAGACAAAGGGATCATGAAGGACGAGGCAGAGCGCGATCTGAATAGCAAGCCACTGACGGAGCAGGAAGAATGGGAAACACTCATCGCTTCCTATGCCCTCGGCGGCGTCACGACCGCTGAAGCGGAGCGCGCGCGCAACTTCATCGCGCACGACGCGGAGGCCGCGCGTCTCTACGAGGAGTTCGTTGCTGCCACTGCGATCCTCCCCGAGATCTATGCCGACACCGAGATGGTATCGGCCCAGCCGAGCGCGGCGCTCAAGGGTCGCGTGATCGCGGCTGCCCGTGCGGAGATGCACGGTGCGCCCCAGAGCGACCCCACGCCGCTCCCGATCGCGGCGACGCGGACTCGGAAAGGCGTACCTCTCTGGTCCGGCTGGCTCGCTGCTGCCGCGTTACTGATCGCGGTGATCGGCCTCGGTGCCTGGAACCTCAACCTTCATCAGGATGTGCAGCAGGCAAACCGAGATCGCGACATCGTCCGCTTCGCCGCTTCCGGCGTCCATGCCTATACGATGGCTGGCACGCAAAATGCGCCGAACGCGAACGCGACCCTGATCGAGTCCTCCGCCGAGGGGGGAAGGGTCGTCTTATTGGCGCAGGGTTTCCCGAACGCGCAAACGGGACAAACATACCGTGTCTGGCTGCAAAAGCAGGACGGTTCCTATATCGATGTGGGAACATTCGGCGGCGGGAGCGGGGAAACGAAGCTCGTGCTCCCCGGCAACCTCAATGATGTTCACGCAGTCATCATCACCGCCGAACCTGAGACCAGGCCCGCCACACGACCGACCGGAAAGCCCGTAATGGAAGGTGAGCTACGCGTATGAACGAACTTGTCCAACGTCTGATGGAGCGCGCGCATCTCAGCCAGGAACAGGCCGAGAAAGCGGCGGGTGTCGTCGGGGATTTCCTCCGCGAGCACGCCTCAGGCGATCAATTGCACAGCCTTCTCGGCACTATCCCCGGTCTCGGCCAGCACGCCGACAAGGTCCCTGACGACCTCGGCAACCGCGCGGCGGATTTTCTCGGCGGCCTCTTCAAGAAGCCGGGAGAATAGCGCGGCTCACTCGCGACGCAGGACGCGATACGATGCGGTATCGTAGGAACGCTGAAAGCCGACCTTGACCGCGACGCGCTGTGACGCGCGGTTCGTGATGGCCGCGACGTAGATCGCCGTCTTGCCGCGACGAAGAATGTCTGCCGCCGCCACCGCCACGACTGCCGGTGCCAGCCCCCGCCCGCGCCACCGTGGCGCCGTCCAGACGGACATCACCTCTTCCGTCCAGTCGGTCTCGTTCGCCGCGAAGGCATGGGCGACCACCCGATCTTCGACGATCACGCCGAAGGGCCGAAACCCTTGCGCGAGTCCAGCGAGAAATCCCCTGCCCGCCCCCATTGCCGCACTCGCCGCCATCATCTGCGCGTCCGCCATCGTCAGGAGCCGCACCGTGGGCGACGCAGGCGGCGGGATGACCGCGTGCGCGAAGAACACCGTTTCATCGCGCTGCTCCGGCACAAGGCGGAACGCGGCACTCAGGGCGGGAAGCATCCACGGGCGATGGACGGCGATCCGCTGTATGTCGGGCGGGCAAGCGGCGATCAGCGCGAGAAGCGCGCCGTGCTCCGCCGTCTCGAACCGCGCCGCCCGCGCATCGTCGTCTTCCTCCCGCGCGACGACGAGGACGCCCGCCAGCCTTCCTTCATTCACCACGCCGACACAGTGAATCTCACGGTCATAGCGGAGCGCGCCAAGCAGTTCGACATTGCCGACTGGGTCATGCCCGAGATAGGCCGTCGCGTGCTCCGGTTCGATCTGTCGTGTGTCGCTCGCGGTAATGTGCATCACTCCTATGCGTCATCTGTGAAACGCACACCGTACCGACCGCGCAGGTAGTCATACATGAATCGTGTCGCGTCCGTTGAGACGCCACGAAACCCCTCCCGGATTTCCGAGAACTGGAGCATGAAGACGACATCACCGTTGCGGTAGTGGCAGTAGAGTGACCAGCGATCATCCCGTTCCAGGAGGGTGAAATCGGAAACGATCTCCGCGCCGTGTGCGCGCAGATGGGAGTAGCACTTCTCCAGATCGTCCACCACGAAGCCGAGATGATGCCAGCGCGAGGGGATGCCGTCCGAGAGCGGCGCGACTTCCGTGCTGAACATGAAGAGGGAGGTGAGGCCCGTCGTGAGCACCGTCATATGCGGGTCGTCGCGCATGATCTGCATCCCGACGACGGTGTGAAAGAAATCGCGCGCGGCGGGGCGATCGGCGACGGTGATCGCGAGATGATCGAAGGCGAGGGTGCGGAAGGGACCGGACGCACCCGTCAGCGGTTCGGCATGCACGATGAAGGTCTCCGTCCCGAAATGCGCGACCGTCTCACCGACGAACATGTCCGGGTAGATGATCTCGTCTTTCGGAGTGCGGATGCGCAGGCGATGGCCCCGCCGCAACTCTTCTGGGATCGCGTGCTCCAGCGCTTCATGAAAGATGTCCATCGCCCCCAGCGTGGCATGGAAATCCTGCTCCCCCACGCGGAGGGTGATCTGGTACGTCCGTTCGGTATCGATTGCTGTCGTCATTCTTTGCTCTCTCCCGATACAACACCGTGCTTCCTACCACGCAGTTTACCCCAGAGACCACTCGCGATGAGGCTGCCGAGAAGGAAGAGGCCCATGCGGCTGCTCCCCTTGACGGTGCGATCCATCATCTCGCCGTAGAAGGCAGTCCCCTTGTTTCCCTGCCCGACCTGGCCCAACTTGTCGAGCACCGGCGCAACGGCGGTGAGGCTGGCGAGCGCGGTGACGGGGTAGACCTTCGCCCTAATGCCGACGAGGACGGCGGTACTGGCAGCGATCACCATCCCGCGCGAGAGCCGCGCCGCTTTCTCCTCCCCGAGCACGGCAACGGGCGTCATCTTGCCCGCCGCTTTGTCGGAGCGCCAGTGGAAGAAGTGGTGATTGAGAAGGACATCGGTCGTGAAAAGGCCGGGCGGAAGGGCGGCGACGAGGGGTGCCCAGCCGAGTTTCCCCGTCTGCGCGTAGTACGACCCGAGCGTTGGCAGGAGACCGAATGAGGCGAGGATGCCCGCCTCCCCGAGGCCGTGGCCGATATAGCCGTACGCGAGGGGCGGCGCGACATAGAGGGTGCCGAAGCCGAACCCGGCAGCCGCAAGACCGAGCACCGCCGGGCCACTCGTCTTCGTCAGCCCCACACCGCAGAGCAGCGCCGTCCCCCAGAGACCGGCGGCGAGGAGATTCGCCTGCCGCTCGGAGAGGATACCCCCCGTCAGCGCGCCGGAGGAGGTATCGAGCGTCCCCTCCGCCGCCATCGCGATAGCCCGCTCGTCCGCGCCGGAACGGAAATCGAAGATGTCATTCGTGACATTCGCCGCGAGGTGCGCCGCCACCGCCCCGACGAGCGTCAAGGCGAAGGGTAGCGGGCGAAACACACCCTCCCGCTTCCATGCGAGCGCCGCGCCGATGCTGACCGGCATCGCCATCACCGGCACGACATTGGCGCGGGTGACTGCGGCGAACCGTTCGAGCCGCTCATTCACGGTGCTCCCCGGATAGCCCCAGCGCTGCGCGCCGCGCGCGAAGGTGATCGGCTGCGTCTGGACATGGTCGCCCTGCCGCGTCGCGACCGTCACCATCTCCGGCACGATCCGTACTGCGCGCTGTGTCGCAGTCTGTGCAGCAGTTGTTGTCCGCGCGTTGATCTGTGCCAGCAAGTCCGCGTTCACTGCCCGGTCATGCACGATGACCGCGCGCCCCACCCCTTCCAGCCATAGTGCGTCGTCGGGCGTGCCGATGCGGAAGGCGATGCCGTTCCGCCGCCTGAGCGCCCGATGCGCTGCGGAATCCTCGGCTATCGCGTAGGCGAGCGAGAGTGTGCCCGCCGCATGGCTGAAGGCGTAGGGGGTTTCGACAAACTGGGGCATCGTCCCGGCAACGGTCGCAATCAGGGCCGACCGATGCGCGGTGAGCGCCGTATCGAGCAGGGAATGGACGTCATTGTCCATGAGTTAAACTCCTTCAATGGCCGACCTTACCAGTAAACC
The DNA here is from genome assembly GCA_963763655.1 of uncultured Chloroflexia bacterium. Taxonomy (GTDB): domain Bacteria; phylum Chloroflexota; class Chloroflexia; order Thermomicrobiales; family JALYUS01; genus JALYUS01. Next base: position 110,779 of record CAVXPY010000040.1, on the reverse strand, counting down.
ACGGCAAACTATAACAGGGAATAACGCTTGCTGTGAGTCAACTTCTCCTTTATGAACATTCACGACTTCATCTGGTGTATCAAGTGGAGGCAAGCGTCCCGCTTGCGTATCAAGCAAGTGGGACGCTTGCCTCCACCAGTATCCGCCTCCATCCCCATCTCGTGGGGTTTTTGCTGGCCACGAGGGAAGAGGCAAGGGGTGAGGGGCATCGCATACAATCAGGTCGCGACAGATGATGAGCGATGAACGAAGCGTACGGAAGGGAAATGTGACGATGGCGAGTGAGCATTCGGCAATCGCGGCATTACTCCAGGGCCTGGTACAGATCGATTCGGTCAATCCAAGCCTCGTGCCCGGTGCGGCAGGAGAGGCGGCCATCGCCGCCCACATCGCGGACTATCTGCGCGCGGCGGGTTTCACGGTCTACGTGGATGAGGCCGCGCCGGGCAGGGCGAGCGTGATGGCGATCCTTCCCGGCACGCGCCGCGATGACGCACCCGGCCTCGTCCTTTGCGGGCATACGGATACCGTCGGTGTCGCGAACATGACGGACCCGCCCTTCGATGGTCGCATCGAAGGCGACCGCCTCTACGGGCGCGGCGCGCTCGATATGAAGACGGGCGTCGCTGCCATCCTCCACGCAGCGCGGACGATTGCCACCGATGGTCCGTTGGAGGGCGATCTGATCCTTGGCCTCGTCGCCGATGAGGAGTACGCGAGCGTCGGAGTCGAGCAGTTCACCGCCAAACTACGGGAACGCGGCCTCCGTCCGGCGGCGGGAATCGTCACGGAACCGACGAATCTCACCGTCGTCCACGCACACAAGGGATTTACCTGGGGGCGCATCGAAACGATTGGGCACGGCGCGCACGGGAGCGCCTACGAGGAAGGCATCGATGCAATTGCCCTGATGGGCCGCGTGATCGGGCGACTGGAAGCGCTCGACCGCGAGGTATTGCCGCAGCGCACCCACCCGCTGCTCGGGCGCGCCTCGCTCCACTGCTCGCTCATCAGCGGCGGGGTCGAACTCTCGACCTACCCGGACCGCTGCACGCTGGAAATCGAGCGGCGGTTGCTCCCCGGCGAGACACCCGCCTCCGTCCGCGCGGAGATCGACGCGATCCTCGCCGATCTGCGCGCGGCATCTGATGATTTCCAGGCGACCTACACGCAATTCTTCGAGCGTTCCCCCCTCGAAGTGCCCGAGGACGCACCGATCATCCGCGCCATCGATGCCGCCGCGCGCTCGGCGCTCGGCACGACACCGATCCATACCGGCATGGGTGGCTGGACCGACGCGCAAGTGCTCAACGCGGCGGGTATTTCATCCGTCCTCTTCGGCCCCGGTTCCGAGCCCGACCCGACCGCAGGGATGCTCAGTCAGGCGCACGCCGCCGTCGAGTACGCGAGCATCAGTTCCGCCGCAACCTGCAGCGACATCCTCACCGCCATCGCCCGCTCCTTCTGCCGCGCCGCACAATAATCAGACCTCCAGCCTTGGCAAGGGGAGTCCGCGCAAAACGTGGCAGGAAGCCAAACAGTCTGTCTCACGCCCACAGATCGGCGCGCATCGACGTGCGTCGGTGCGCGCTGCTATACTCCGTTGCGGCATTTCACGATCTTCAAGCCATCATAAAGGATAGGACACTATGTTCTTTGAGCTTCGCCAGTACCGCCTCCACCCCGGCCAGCGAGACGCATGGGTCAAGATCATGGAGGAACGGATCATCCCCGGCCAAACCGCGAAGGGTGCCGTCATTATCGGCAGCTTCGTCGCCACTGAGGAAGAGGACCTCTACGTCTGGATCCGCCGCTTCGAGAGCGAGGAGCAGTTCAAAGCGTTCAGCAGCGCCTATTACGGGTCGGACGAGTGGAAGAACGAGCTACAGCCCAAGGCGAAGGAGATGATCGCGAACATCGTCGTGACGCGCATCGAGGCAACGGCGACATCGGAGATTCGGTAGCAGCAGCCCGATACGAGAACGAACGCAGCTTCGCAGGGGGCCGATCAGGCCGTCCCTCTCTCATGCTTCAATCAGTAGATGGAGGAGATCACCATGTCCGCGTTGAAATTTGGCTGGATTACGCCGATGGTCGGCCCGCCGGAGAGCGATTTCGTGCCGTTGGCGATCTACCAGGAGCAGCATATCCTGCCGACCGCGATGGAGCACTTCGATTCCCTCTGGGCCTGCGATCACTTCTATGGCTTCCAACGCCCGACCGATCCCTTCCTGGAGGGGTGGACCACCCTGACCTGGCTGGCCGCCAAGTTCCCGAAGGTACAGCTCGGCCATCATGTCCTCGGACTCGGCTATCGCAACCCGGCGCTGACCGCGAAGATGGCGGCAACCCTCCAGACCCTCAGCGGCGGGCGTTTCATCCTGGGAATCGGTGCTGGCTGGCGTGGCGAGGAGTATGGCTACTACGGCTATGATTTCCCGCGCCCGGCGGTGCGGATCGCGCAACTCGACGAGGCGGTTCAGCTAATGCGCCGCATGTGGACCGAGGAGGCGGCGAGCTTTCGCGGCAAGTACTTCACGATCGAGACGGCCTACGCGCCGCCGCGCCCGGAGCCGACCCCGCCGGTGCTGATCGGTGGCAAGGGCGAGCAGTTGATGTTGCCGCTGATCGGGCGACAGGCGGACATGTGGAATGTCAGCGATTCCGGCGGGCTGGAGGTCTATCGGCAGCAACGCGACATCGTCCATCGGAGCGCCGAGGAGGCCGGGCGCGACCCCGCCTCGATCGTCCTGACCGTCACCCACGAGGCACCGCTGCCGCAGACGAGCGATGAGTCGCAGCAGTGGATCGAGAAGCTGCACGCCTGGTCAGCAGAAGGCGTCAGCCACTTCCTGCTCGACTTCGGCCACGTCACCGCCACCGAACCTGTCCTGCGGTTCGTCGAAGAAGTGATGACACCGCTGCGAGGCGCGTGACACGATTGCTCCGGTGCCTATAAACCCGCATCCCGGATGTTCAGGTACCGGGTGAGGTCCATATCACCTGGCGAGTGCCCCGACCGCGTGAGCATCGCAGCAATCTCGGCGCGGTGCTGTGTGCCATGATTGACGACGTGGAGCAGCAGTTGCCACAGGGGGCGGCGGCGTATCTCGTCACCCTGCCAGACGACGATGCGGTAAGGGCTGCCCTCGCCGTCGGGGGTAAGGGCAGCGACAAAGGTCTGGAGCTCCGCCTCCACGACCGCCCACCGCGCCCGGATGGCACCAACATTGGCGTAATCGGCGGGATCGAAGACCACCGATGGCGTATTGCCCCGCCAGACTTCGTCCAACCAGGACCATTCCACGTCCATGAGATGGACCAGCGTGGCGTGCACGCTCCCGAAACTACTGCCGTCCGACGCGTGTAATTGCGCCTGCGTCAGTTGCGCGGCGTGGTCGAGGATGCGCTGATTCGCCCAGTCGTTGTAGCCATAGAGCAAACGGAGGAAGTCAAGCTCCATCGTGTCCCTCTTTCGGTCGCTACTTCCGCTCATCAATAAAGATTTGCCAACGTTTGATGCTCACCTGTTTCAGAATGCCGTTCGTATACCAGGGGTCGTTCTTCGTTCTCTCTCGCACTTCTGCTTCATCTTCCGCCTGCACGATGAGCAGTGCGCCACCCTCATCCACCAACGGACCGCCCAGCAGAATGAAACCTTCCGCAACGAGGGCATCAATATACGCGGCGTGTTCATCCCAAAAGGGTTGCGCGCGTGCATCCTTCGACAAATCGCGCTGCGGACCGGCCGCAGAGAGGACCAGGAATGTCGGTTGCATCATCTCCTCCTGTGCGATTCCTTCCGAAGCGACGTTGATTGTATCCGAGATATTGGAGCGAAACGATACACGGAGGTTGTGTGGGAGTAGCACAGCGATAGACTCAACGATTTTGGGACGGTAATAAGACAGTAGCGAGAACGTTCCAAGTATGAAACTGTGATACAGCCGTGCCCAGATTTGACTAAGAAGAACAAGGTCGCCATTCTTAGAGTACGCAGAGTGCCATCCAATGTTGGGCAGGAGAAAAGGATGTGACTTCACCTACGCCGCTAGTCGTGCCAGACTCCCTAGCAGGGATCGTACGCGAGCGAAGTCGCCACGTTTACTCGGTGCCCGAGATACTAGACGGAAGGCTGGATACACCTGAGACGCGACGTCACGCAATCTATGTCGTGTCGCATCAGGCACAGATCGTGGCCATCGGGCATTCTGGGCATTCCGGAGCATTGCGCCTGATTCGATCAAATGCTGCGATGGGAGGCGGCGCACTCGGGGAATACTTACGAAGTGAAAAGGCCGCACAAGGTTCTGTCGAGATCATCAGTCTCAACCGAAACCATCGAGAAATCGCTCGGGTCATGGAAGAGTATTATCTACCGTCGGAGCCGAAGGTTTCGAGCCAGCTGTAGAGAGTGGAGCACGGACGGTTCTGGCTACACAGATCAGTATAGAATATGACCCTCAATGATGTGCCGAGAATCGAGAATTGCGGGGGGGCGTTCATGGAGGAGCAGGAGATCAGTTTCGGGCGACGGGTGGCGGAATTGGCGGCGTTGCATCCGGAGAAGCCCGCCATCATCTTTCTCCCGCAGGAGGGCGAGGAGCGCGTCGTCACCTGGCGGGAGATGGATCGGGAGACGAACCGGATCGCGCGGCTCCTGGCGGCGCGCGGCGTTGGTGAAGGTGGGATGGTCGTCGCCGGTGTCTGGAACTCGCCGGAACTGCTCTTTGTCACGACCGCCGCCTGGAAGCTCGGCGCGTTGATGCTACCACTCCGCGCCATTTTGCCCGCACGCGAGCGTGACGGCATCCTCGAAATCGCTCAGCCCGCGCTCGTCTTCGCGGATTGGGAAGGCGTGGCATTCCCGCTTCTCCGACCGGAGGAGATCGCTCTCGCGGAGGCGTACGACGATGCACCGTTGCCCATCGACCCACCGCACCCCGGCAAAGCAATCGCCTCCGGTGGCTCGACAGGGCGCTCGAAGATCGTCGTCGATCGCACCGCGCACCCCGTCCGCTATGCTGCGCGGTCGTCCCGGCTTGGGTCAGCCCATGGGCAGGTGCAACTGCTTTGCGCGCCGCTCTATCACAACTCGCCCTTCCTCAGTTCCTTCGGTGGCCTCGCGGACGATCATACCCTCGTCCTGATGGAGCGCTTCGACGCGGCGCGGGCGGTCGATGCGATCGAGCGGCACCACGTCAACTACGCTTACATGCCGCCAATCATCATGCGCCGGATCATCATGCTCCCCGGCGTGCGCGAGCGGGACTTTTCCAGTATGCAGGCGATCCAGTCATCCGCCGCCCCGTGCCCACCCTGGCTGAAACGGGCGTGGATCGAGCTGATTGGCGCGGAGAAGGTGCATGAAGTCTACGGCTCGACTGAGGGGATCGGCGCGACGATGATCCGCGGCGATGAGTGGCTTCTGCACCCCGGCAGCGTCGGCAGGCCGGTCTCCTGCGAACTGCGTATCCTCGGCGAGGACGGCGGCGAGCTTCCGCCCGGCGAAGTGGGCGAGATTTACACGCGACCGACCGCGACCGATGGCCCGACCTTCACCTACATCGGTGGCGCGCACATGAACGCGACGCCCGACGGCTTCTACAGCGTCGGCGATCTCGGCTGGGTCGATGAAGACGGCTACCTCTTCATTGCGGACCGGCGCGTGGACCTGATTATCACGGGGGGCGCGAATGTCTACCCCGCTGAGGTTGAGGCAGCGCTGCACGACCATCCGGCCATCGCTGATCTGGCCGTTGTGGGGATACACGACGAAGAATGGGGGCGGCGCGTCCATGCCATCGTCCAGCCCCTCGACCCCGCGAACCCACCGCCCATTACCGAACTGGACGCCTGGGCGCGCGAGCGGATCACGTCCTACAAGGTGCCGAAGACGTATGAGATCGTCGCCGAACTGCCCCGTAATGAGGCAGGGAAGATCCGCCGCTCCGCCCTCGTCGCGGAGCGGGAATCCGGCTGGAATCCGGCGATGGTCACTGCGCGAGGGGAGCCCGTCGCCCCACCCGCGTCCGCGCCCGCGTAGAGTGGTTTCAAAACCACCAATACTGGCCCAGACGGCTCCCGCTCACGAGCACGCCGTCTGCGTCAGCGGCCTTCATCGCCGACTCGCTGCCCGCTCTGATACCTCAACCCTCGTGCCGGGCAGCAGACAACGGGGCGATTACCGGGGCGTTATCAGAAGAGACAGAGGTGCGTCCATGCCGACCGCGCTTGGGCTGCACCTGAAGGATCACGTCCTGATCGAGATTATTCAGTACCGCCGTGAGCCGTTCCATACTAATGCCGTCAAGGCGACCGTTGATGATGTTGCTCAGGTCGGATTGCTTCACTCCCACCCGCATCGCCGCCGCCTTCTGCGTCCCGCCTCGTTCTTTCACCAGGCGCCGGATGGTCAGTGCAAGCTCCACTTTGGCGTTGTATTCCTCTGCATCGTCCAGTCCAAGATCGGCAAAGATGTTCTCACTGCCATCCTCGGATGCGAGGATGCAATTCTTCTCGTTCACTCTGGTCCTCCTCTTCCACGGCCCGTTCGCCGTCCGTCACCGGGGACCGACGCAGGCCCCTTGCCGGTGTCGATTCTCACTGAGTGCATCAAACTCCGCGTCTTTTCGGATCGCTCCCTGCAATCGCATGCGGATCGTGTCCAACTCATGCTGCGGCGTCTCTTTCCCTTTCGTGCTCTTCTTCTTGAACGCATGGAGGATATAGACCCGGTGCTTCAATCGTACCGTCATACAGCAGCGATACGTGTCACCGCGTTCGCTACTCCGATCTGTGTGGGCGCAATCTCCGTACATGTAATATTGTCACGATTGTCACCCAGGGGGCGGCGGCAAGGGCAGTACGCATGGTAATCTCGTCGGTGAAGGTTTCCGGGAGGCGGCGGCCCTCGCAGACGAGGCGCACGGTTGCATCGCGGAAGGGCCAGGGATCGACAGTGAGATCGAGCGGATCGCCATTCGTCGGCGTGAGCGTCAGCGTGATCGGGTCCGTCGCTGCGGGCACGTCGGGGATCGTCTCCGATTCATGGACGCCGTGGCAAAGGTCGAGCGAGAGACGGTCCCAGACACTGATGAGGCGGCGATTGCGTGCCAGCACCTCCTCGGTCGCGTGCGGCGCATAGACCGGATCGCGTCGAAGCGTGTCCAGTAATTCCTCCTGAAAGGCCCGTTCCGCTTCGAGATAGTCGCGCGCGGCCTGGGCCTCCGCTGGTGTGTCGCGTGTCCAGTCGTGATAGCGCTCGTAGAGGCCCGTACCGTGCAAGGAGGTCAGAAGCGCGGCGTAGCGTCCCTGCACGAGCGCCAGGCGTCCCGCTTCGGTCCAACCTCGGACGTGTTCGCGCGTCGGCATATTCATGAATGTATAGGGGCGACCCGTCCGGGGATTGAGCGTCGGCGCGCGCTCCCACGCACTCATGCCGACATCGTGTTGCTCGGCCCCGAGGCAGACTTCCTCCCACGGTGCGAACGTGCCGAACCGCGCATTCCCCCAATGCCGCGCCAACTGCCCGGCGATCCAGCCGTGCATCGGCTGCGCAATGACGATCAACCCATCCGGGTCTTCCCGATGAAGCATCTTACCCTCCGATTCCACCAAACCGGATCGAACCGCAGAGGACACAGAGGACGCAGAGAACGCAGAGAAAGAAGAAAAAGAGAAAATCACTCTCCGTACGCTCTGTGTCCTCTGCGTCCTCTGCGCTCTCTGCGGTTCGATCCGGTTTCTGCCATGTGCATGTATGATGCGATGAGTGATGATTGGGTGCAATGGGCGGGTAGGGATGGTGGAACGTGGCGACGGTGTTTCCAAATGATTTTGTCTGGGGTACGGCGACTGCGGCGTATCAGAGCGAGGGCGCGATACGTGAGGAAGGTCGAGGCGAGACGATCTGGGACCGCTTCACGCATACGCAGGGGAAGATGCGCGACGGCAGTACTGGCGATTTCGCCGCCGACTCCTATCGCCGCTATCCGGACGACATCGACCTGATGCGGCGGATCGGCGTCAATGCCTATCGTTTCTCCGTCGCGTGGTCGCGCATCTATCCGGATGGCTACGGGCGGCTGAATCACGTGGCGCTGGATCACTACGAGCGCGTGGTGGATGCCTTGCTCGCCGCGAACATCGCGCCGTATGTGACGCTCTTTCACTGGGACCTGCCACAGATGTTGCAGGATCGGGGCGGTTGGACGAACCGCGACACGATCTCCGCCTTCGCGGAATATGCGGACGCTCTCTCTCGCCGTTTGGGCGATCGCGTCACCCACTGGATCACCCAGAACGAACCCTACACCGCTATCTATCTCGGCCATATTCTCGGTGTCGGGGCACCGGGAACGCAGAGTTGGCGCACGGGAATGCAGGTCGCACACCATATGCTCGTCGCGCATGGCGAGGCGACACCGATCCTTCGGGCCAACGGGAACACGAACACCCAGGTGGGGATCGCGCATACCCTGATACCGTGCCATCCGGCGACAGATCGCGAGGCCGATTTCGCCGCCGCAGTCCGCTATGACGGCTTCGTCAATCGCTGGTATCTCGATGCCCACTATCGCGGGGCGTACCCGGACGATCTGCTCGAACTGCTCGGAGCGGATGCACCGGAGGCACAACCGGGCGATATGGCGAAGATCGCCACCCCCATCGACTTTCTCGGCGTCGGCTACTATTCCCGCGCGGTCGTTCGTGAAGACCCCGCCGGGCCGCTGATGGCCGCGCGCGTCGCGCCGAATGACGCGCCTACAACGGATGTAGGCTGGGAAATCTACCCCGACGGCCTCGCTGGTATCCTCGCCCGCGTGCAACGGGAGTACGCGCCGAACGCGATCTATCTCACCGGCAATGGCGCGGCGGACAACAGCGAGCCGAACGAGACTGGCGCGATCCACGATCGTATCCGGCTCGACTATCTGCGCGGGCATCTGCCGCAATTACTCATGGCGCGTGATGCGGGTGTGCCATTGAAAGGATACTTTCACTGGTCACTCGTGGATGGCTTCAACTTCGATCTGGGCACGACGGCCCGCTTCGGCCTCGTTTACACTGACTTCGCCACGCAATCCCGCACGCTCAAGGAGAGCGCCCACTGGTACGCGCAGGTCATCGCGGAGGGCGAGGTGCGCGACGCATGATACGAAGGAAAAGGAGCAGCGTTGATGCAGCAGCGTAGCAATAGCGAAACGAGCGCGACCCACCGTTTTCACAGCGCCACGAAGTACATAGCGTTCTACGACGAAGCGGGCGAAGAGCAGTCCGTGATGGGCACGCCGCCGGAGACGGAAGACCCGATCTGGCAGGAGGATTGGTCGCTCGAACCCTTCCCCTTCAAGGTGTACGAAACGCTCGACCCGCTTGCCATCCCCCGCGCGTTTCCGCCCTCATCAATGCCCGCGCTCGAAGCCATCGCCCGCACCGGCGCGGAACCGCAGGGCAAAGCCATGCCGGACCGGGCCACCCTGGCGCGGATTGGCCTATTGTCGAACGGGCTACTCAACCGCCAGAGCACGACGCGGAGCGGCGCGACGATAGAATTTCGCACTGCGGGTGCCACCGGAGCGCGCTATCACCTGGAGCTGTATTTCATCTGCGCCGATCTGCCGGACCTCGCAGCGGGTATTTACCACTACGCCGCGCAGGATCACAGCCTGCGGCAGTTGCGCGCCGGGGATTTCCGGGGGGTGCTCCTCGACGCGACCGGCGGCGAGCCGTCCGTCGCGCAGGCACCGGTGCTGCTCGCGATGACGAGCACCTTCTGGCGCAATGCCTGGCGCTATAAAGCCCGCGCCTATCGGCATACCTTCTGGGATGCCGGAACCTCGCTCTCGCATGTCCTTGCGGTCTCCGCTTCAGCCGAGATGCCGACAAAACTCGTCATGGGCTATGCGGATGCGCCCGTCAATGCCCTCCTCGGCGTCGATGGGGCGCGGGAGGCGACCGTCGCGCTCTGTGCGATCGGGCGGACCGATGCCCCGGTGCCGCCCGCATCCTCAGTATCACCGTTGGACTATCCCACCCGCGCGATCTCACCGCGCGAAGTCGTCTTCCCGCACATCCCGGCGATGCACGGCGCGTCCGCGCTCATGTCGGGTGCCGAGGCAGCGGCCTGGCGCACGGAACCTCTACGGCGCACGCCCCCTGAACCAACGGGCGCGCTCATCCCGCTCCAACCGTTGCCGACCGGAGAGTTGCCACCAGCACCCGTCGAAGAAATCATCTTCCGGCGGCGCTCGACCCGTCACTACGACACTGATACGCTATTTGCTTGCGGCATTCTCGACGCTGCTCAATCGCGCATCGCGCGGCTTCGCTGCCGACTGCCTCGATCCCGCCGCGCCACCGCTGCACGACTCCTACCTGATCGTCAACGGTGTCGAAGGGTTGGCCCCCGGTGTCTATCTGCATCACTCGTGGCGCAACGCCATCGAGCTACTCAAGGAAGGCTCCTTCCGTAAGCAGGCGAAGCGTTTGGCAGTCGATCAGGGCTATGCAGCCGATGCGCATGTGAACAGCTACTACCTCACCGACCTCGCGCCGGTGCTGGAACGCTACGGCAATCGCGGCTACCGCCTCGCGCAGTTGGAATGTGCCCTCTGCGGCGGCAAGCTGCATCTCGGCACGCACACGCTCGGCCTCGGCGCAGTCGGCTCTACCTCCTATGACGACGAGGTGATCGAATTCTTCTCGCCGCACGCAGCGGATAAGAGCTACATGTTCATCACCGTATTCGGCAAACGGCGCAGGCGCACCCAACCCACCTGAGCGCCACCTGCCACCTTCATTACCCACATCCACGCGGGCTTCGCAGAATCGACGTCTGCCACGCTCACGAAAGACCTCAGCCGGTAACCCCTCCTCCCTCCTGTTTCGGGAGGGGGGCCGGGGAAATAGGCGATTCTCGTTGCACGAGCCGCTGGACGAAGGCGCGTTCCTGCGGGCCGATGGTGCCGAGCGCAAGGAGGGCGAGGCAATAGACCGCCCCGCCAAGGATCGCGCCCGCCCATGCGCCGAACCCGGCCCCCCAGCCGACGCCCCAGGCAACGAGGGCAAAGAGCGCCGCCGCGACGACCGGCTGCCACACGAGCCGGAGGAGCGGCAACGGCGCGAGGGTAGCACGGATCCAGAGCGCGAAGGGCACGAAGATGACGATTTCCGAGAGCACCGAGATCACCGCCGATGCCCGATAGGAGTAGCGCGGGATGAAAGCGAGGTTCGCCGCGAGATTGAAGACGACCGCCGCGACGAACGCCCACGTCATCCGGCGTTGCTGACCGAGCGCGATCAGGACGTACTGGGTCACCCCATTGACGAAGGAGAAGGGCACGAGCCAGATCGTCAGCCGCAGGGCGGTCGCGGAACCAGGCAGGAAGGCGGCCCCACCGAGAATGCGTACGAGATCGGTCGCCAGCACCGTTGCACCGACCGCCATCGGCAGCGCGAGAATAATCAGGACGCGCACCGCGAAATGGTAGGTTCGATTCAGTGCGTGATGGTCCGATGCGGCCTGCTGCGCGAGCCGGGGGAAGAGCACGAGCGTCAGCGTGGAGGAGATGACGAGCAGCGTATTGATGAGCTTATAGGCGACATCGTAGAGACCGACCGCCGCCGCGCCCTGCATTGGCCGGAGAATGAAGGTATCGAGGCGAAAGAAGAGCGAGGCAAGCAGGGCATTGACGAGCAGCGGCCAACCATCCGCGAGCAAGCGCCGCGCCGCACTCCACGGCAACGACCATTCCGCCCGCACCCCAAGACGCCGGATCAGGAGGATGATCGGGATGACGATCAGCACATTCGCGGTCGCCGCCGCTACCGCCAACCCCACCGGCCCCCACCCGAGCAGGAGCGCGCCGATCCTGAGCGCTAACCCGATCATGCTCCCGAAAATGACGATCCCCGCCGGGATCTCGAACCGCTCGTATCCCCGGAAGACGCTCTCTGCTGCCTCAGCGTAGGTCGTCGGCACAATAGAGAGCGTGAGTACCCCAATCGTGGCGATATCGACGGCACCGAACGCGCCGAAGCCGACATTCAGCCCGACGAAGAGCACGAGCGCCGGGAGCGAGAGCAGGAGCAGAACCAGACGGAGCAGCGTCGTCCGGCCCAGGAGCAGCCCCGCCTGTGCCGGTTCCCGCGCGATCTGCTGCGTCGCCAGCACGCCGAGGCCGAAATCGGTGATCGTCTTCACATAGAGCCAGACGAGCACCGCCGTCGCGAACTGCCCGTTGCCGTCCGGCCCGAGCGCCCGGAGGACGAAGAGGGCGGAGAGAAAATCGATCCCCTTGTTCGTGAACTGCGAGAGGAGGAGAAAGCCGCTATTCTTCGCGACGAGCTGCACCGCGTTCGCGTCCCGCCCCCGGCTCCACCGCGTCCACAGCACCAGCGCCAGCACAAACGCCAGCGCCAGCAGCACCACGACAATCCCGGCGAGCACTACCTTCACAGTTTCTTATCCAACGAAAAAATTAAACCACCGAGAGCACAGAGGACACAGAGGACGCAGAGAGGAGAGGGGAGGAAGAAAGGAATGAGATTCTCATTTCCTTCCTCTTTATCTTCTCTGTGTCCTCTGTGCTCTCTGTGCTCTCGGTGGTTCATCTGTTCTCTTCGCGTCCTCTGTCTGCTCTGTGGCTAATCGGCCCCATCCCGGTAGACGCGGAGGAGGGCGCGGGCGGCATCGCCCCAGCCCATTGTGGCGGCGCGTTGGAGGCCAAGAGCGCGGCGAGTAGCGCGCGTTGCTTCGTCTGCGTTCAGGGCGGCGGTGATCGTTGCCGCGAGATCGCTCGCGTCGCCGGGGTCTGCGTACCAGGCGGCGTCGCCCGCCACTTCGCGATGCGGCGGGATGTCTGATGCGACGACCGGGATGCCACAGGCCAACCCTTCGAGGACCGAGAGGCCGAACCCTTCGTACCACGCGGGCGCGACCACCGCATCCGCCGCATTGTAGAGGGCCGGAAGGAGCGCATCGGGCGGCGAGCCGAATTGGACCTGCCCTGCGAGGTGGAGTTCCTGAAGAGTGTCGAAGATTGGCCCAAACTGCCACCCCTGCCGCCCGGCGATGACGAGCAGATGCGGCAACCCCGCTTCCCGCAGGCGCGCGTAGGCACGCAACAGCGTTGGGTAGTTCTTGCGCGGCTCCAGGGTGCCGACGGCAAGCAGGTACGGTCGGTCTGCGCTGCCGACGAGATTCGTCACCGCAGCGCGTGCCTCCGCCCGCTCCCCCGGTGCGTACGGGCGAAAGCGCCCCTCCACCCCATTCGGTACGACGCAGACACGTTCTCGTGGGATATGGAGCCGCTCGACCACTTCCTGCGCGGTGAACGCCGAGACGGCAAGGATGGTGTCCGCCCGCTGGACGACGCGCGGCACGATTCCGGCGAGATAGGACGCGAGCGACGGCTCCGCGTAGCGCGGCGCGGCGAGGAAGCTGAGGTCGTGTACCGTGACGAGGAGCCGGGCCCGGCGAACGCGCGGCGCGACGTAATCGAGCGCATGATAGCAATCGACCGCGCCGGTAAACTGCTCCACCGGCACGGGCACACGGGCGCGATGCCAGAGGCGCGTCATCCAGGCGGCGGGCAGCGGTAACCGCTGGAAGGTGACATTCGCACCGGGGCCATAGCCGGGCGCAGTCGCCGAGAGACGGATATCGCCATCGGGCGCGTGCGGCACCGGCAGAAACCCCGCCGGAATGACACCATCCCGCCCCTCGGTGGCATAGAGATAGGTGAACTGCGTCTCCCGATCGAGCAGTGGCAACGCTTGCGCCAGATGCCGCGCCACCCGCCCAATCCCCGCCCCCTGCGTCACCGCAGGCGTCACATCCACCGCTACGCGGAGGAGGGGAGAGTGCTGAGTGCTCATATTCTCATGGCTCATTACTCACACATCTCTTCCAGGATTCGCATACAGGTACACCAGGGCATCGCCTCAGCACTCAGCACGACCGACAGATGGCACTCAGCACTTCACTTTTTGCGGCTGGCGATGTAGATGATGAGGCCGATGATGAGGACGCTCCAATAGCCGATCACGCGGTCAACGACGGCGACGGAGGCGGCGGCGTTGCGCTCGACGCCGACCCACTGCAAGACTCCGACGATGCCCGTCTCCACCGCACCCAACCCGGCGGGGGTGAGCGGGACGGTCGTCAGGAGCGAGGCAGCGAGCGCGACGAAGATCGTCACGGCGAGCGAGACATGGATATTGAGGGCGCGGGTGATGAAGAAGACGCGCAACCCCTCCTGCGTCCAGATGATCGCGGTCAGGCCGGTAAGCGACGGCCAGCGACCGAAGGAGCCAAATATTCCCTCTTCCAACCGCCGATATTGCACGGAGATCTTCTTCGGGACGATTCGCTCCAAGAGCCCCTCCGCCCGACGTAGGACGAGCAGGCCAACCAAACCAACGACAGCGAGCGCGCCGCCGAAGATGAAGAGAATGACCGCGACACGCGGCAACGTGCTGCCAAAAACGATGATGCCGCTGACGACGAGGAAGCTGAAGAGGCCGAGGATGTCCATTAGCCGCTCCGCGAGGATCGTTCCCAGCGTACGCGTGAAGGAGACGCCCGTCGCCTTCTTGAAGAGATAGCCGCGATAGACATCCCCGAGTTTGGCGGGCAGGAGTGTGTTGGCAAACCAGGAGAGGATGATGATCTCCATCAAGCCGTTGACATTCGGCGCGTCGATGCCGTGCGCGCGGTCGTAGCCTGCATTGCGCAGGATGATGTTCCAGCGTACCGCGCGAACCGGAAACGAGAGATAGTAGATGGCGAAGGCGCAGCCAAGGAGCCACGGATTTGCGCCGCGCACATTGCGCCACACCTCGCCGGGGTTAATATCGAGGCGCAGGACGACGAGGACGATGATCGCCACGGCCACGACGAAAGAGATGATCGTCCGGGGCTGCTTCAGCCGCTGCGCGAAGGAGATCCCTTCTTCCGCGACCGCTTCCGCCACATCGCCGTGCGTGCTCTGTGCGGGATCGATCAACTCCGGCGTCGGATCTCGAGAGACCGCATCGAGGGAAATGTCGTCCACCGTCTCCGTGCTCCGGACGGTGCCGTTCGCGTGAGCGGATGGCGACACGGCGGGCGCTTTCGCGGCGGGGTCAATCACCGGCGGTTTCCTCAGTGCGGTACCAGTCGTAGAGCCGGGCGATGCCGCTGACGATGTCCGTCGTCGGGTGATAGCCAAGGGCGGCGCGGGCGCGGCTGTTGTCCGCGAAGGTCACGGGCAGGTCCGCCGCGAGGGCGGGGCGCTGCGCGATGATCGCCGGTTTCTCGACGATCTTCTCGACGACGCGGATCAGATCGCGGATCATCACGGGGTGCTCATTGCCGAGGTTGAAGACGCGAAACCCCGCCGGCGAATCGAGCGCGGCGAGGATGCCTGAGACGGTATCACCGACATAGGTGTAGTCCCGCTGCACGGAGCCATCGCCGCGCAACTCGATGGGGACACCGCGATGGATCGCATCGACGAAACGATAGGTGGCGAGGTCGGGCCGCACACGCGGCCCGTAGGCATTGAAGAAGCGCAGCGCCGTCATCGGGAGACCGTAGAGGCTCGCATAGCTCTGCGCCATCGCCTCCGCCGCCACTTTCGTCGCGCCATAGGGGACATCGGCTGCAGCGGTTGGTCCTCACGAAAGGCGGTCCCGCCCGTATCGCCGTAGACCGTCGAGGAGGAGGCGAGCACGACATGCCCCACGCCCGTGTCACGCGCGGCATCGAGCACATTGATCGTGCCGAGAACATTGACGCGCGTGTAGAGCGCCGCTCTCCCGACGGACGGACCTACGGCGGCCATCCCCGCGAGGTGAATCACGGATTCCGGCTTCGTCTCAGTGAAGACCTGCTGGAGGGTGACGGCATCGGTGATGTCGGCGGTGTGGAGGCTGAAGTGGGGGTGCTCGGCGGCGCGTGCGATGTTACGCTGCTTGCGGGCGGCGGAGTAGAGGAAATCGCTGAAGGAGTCGAGGGCGATGACCCGATCACCCCGCGCAAGCAATGCTTCCACGACATGACTGCCGATAAATCCCGCGCCCCCCGTGACCAGTACTCGCATGCGCTCCCGTACCCTGCACGATCCACCCACCGCGCGTGCAGTGTACACGACGCGGTACGGGCGAACAAATCAAGGGTTCGCTACGCGCGATCCCGCACGAGCCGCTCCGGCCGGAAGGTGGCGATGCGGGGATCAACACTGCCCGTCATGATTTCGCGCGCCACGATCCGACCGAGGAGCGGCCCCATCGTGACGCCACTGTGCGTGCAGACGAGCGAGAGGCCATCGATACCGGGCACGGGGCCGATCACCGGATAGCCATCGCCGGGGATGGCGCGCACGCCCACCAGCGCCGCCTCCATCGGGGTGCCTGCGAGACTCGGCAGGACGGAAAGTGCGCGCTGGTAAACGCGGTGGGCGATTTCCGGGAGGGGGCCACGCGCCATTTCGGGGGTCGTGACGGCATCGAAGTCGATGGCCTGCAAACGAAGGCGACCGCCACCGTCCGGGCGTACATTGATTGCCGGAGGAGTTGAGCACCGCGCGGAGCCGCACGGGCGCGGCGGCGGTGACAACGAGCATCCCGATCGTCGGCTCCATCGGCAGGTGGAAGCCCGCAGCACGCGCAAACTCCCCGCTCCAGCGCCCGACGCAACTGACGACGCGATCCGCCGCGATCCGCTCGCCACCTTCCGTAACGACGCCGGTGACGCGCCCCCCGTGCCGCATGACCTCCGTTACCCGACAGCCGGTGCGGATCGTTGCACCCACCGCCCGCGCCGCCTGCGCCAGCGTCCCGACAAGGAGCGGTATATCCGCGTACCCCTCCGCAGGAAAGAAGGCGACGGTCTCAACACCGGGTGGCGGCATCAGGTCCGGTTCCAACGTGCGTAGTTCGGCAGTTGTCAGTATCTCGGCCTGATAGCCCCACTCACGGAGCCGCGCGACCTTCTTCATTAGCGTGGCGTGCCCCTCCGCGTCCGCTGCCCACTCGATATTACCGTCAAGGTGAAGCCACGGCGCGCTGCCGAACTCGCGCCGCAGGATGCGATGCTCCGCCATGCCGCCGGTATTGAGGATGTGATAGGCGAGTGGGGGTTTGTTATTCGCATTGAGCCAGGCGAAACTCGCGCCGGAGGTGCCCCCGGCGAGGCTCTCTCCCGCTTCGAGGAGCGTCACCCGCGCCCCTGCGAGCGCGAGCCGGTAGTCACCGATGCACCGATAATCCCGCCGCCAATGACGACAATCTCCGCCATCATGTCTCCTTCGCGCGATTTTTATTGTGACCAAAGGTCGGTGGTAGCGGGCTTCAGCCTGCTACTCCTTGCTCTGGCAGGCGAATGAACATGCACGACGTACTTCGGTATGATCGGGTGGAGGCAAGCGTCTCGCTTGCTTGAAGCGCAAGCGAGACGCTTGCCTCCACGATTAATCTCCCGGTCACGCGGGCTCATCACCGAGGGTGCTGCCGAGGCTGGCGGAGACGCACGCCGCGCCCTCACGGACGACGGCGGCGAGAGCCGGGCGACGATCCGGGCCGAGGCGCTGCGCCGGGCCGGAGAGGCTGAGCGCGGCGATGACCCGCCCGCGCGCATTGCGCACCGGACCGGCAATGCCGATGAGGTCGTCCGCGCGCTCACCGCGATCCAGCGCGACCCCCTGCACGCGGATCTTCGCCATTTCGGTAACGAGCGCGTCGAAATCGGTAATCGTGCGGGCGGTGTACCGGATGGGCGGCGCTTCGACCAGAATCGACTGTATCTCCGCCGTCTTCAACCATGCGAGGAGGACCTTCCCCGCCGCCGTGCAATGGAGCGGCCCATGTGACCCAACGGGCGTGACGCTGCGAATCTGCCGCGCGCACTGCACCCGCTCGATGACCACGGCGGTCGAGCCGGTCCGGATGACGAGCGAGACCGTTTCATCTTCCTGCGTGACGATCCGCTCCATGATCGGCAGGGCGATGGAGCGAATATCGAGCTGATCTTCCAGCGCGTGCGAGATGCGGAGCAGTTTCAAGCCGAGGCGATACAGGCCCGTCCGCCCGTCCCGCGTGACGTACCCGGTCTGAACAAGGGTACCGAGCAGGCGGTACGTCGTACTCGGATGCAACCCGGCGGCGTTGGCAACCTCGGTGAGCGATGCGGGCCGGGGGAAGGAGGCGACCCGTTCGAGAACCCGCAGGGCGCGCTCAACAGTCTGCATCGGTGCCCCCGGCGCGCCGGGGTGGGCGGTTTCCACGTCAGCCTCGTCAACCTTGACGGTTCCCATGAACTGCTCCCTGATGGTTATTCATCCCGCGCATGGTGATTGCACCCACCGGTACTCATACCATACTCATAGGAGCGATGTCGAGACGAAGAGACAAGTAGACGGTAGGTAGTAGACAGTAGGCAGCGGGGAAATCAGCGGTTCGGGATGCGAAAGGCGCGATCCTGCAATGGCAAGCCTACGGGGCTTCCTGCGAGATATGAGACATAGCAAGCAAGCCCGAGTTCGAGCGCGGCGGCTCCGTCGCGGCCGGTGGAGATGAACGGCGCGCCGGTTGTCAGTGTCGCGTGTAGCTCTGTTAACAACCGCTGTGTCGGGCTGATCGTGTGTGGCCCTCCCTCGATGGGCGCGACGCGCAGCCGCTCTGGGTATTGGCGTGCCCCCGCCGCGACGAACGGCTCCGTGCGAGAGAGCCAGCCGTCACCGACGAGCGCGGAGAGCACGACACTCCCCGCCGTGCCGCGCGCTTCGTAACCGGGCTGGACGCGATGCACATGATCGAAGAAGCCATCGACGCCGCTGGCGAACCGGAGCGTCCCGGTCGCCGGGAGATCCCGTTCCGGCACGTAATCCGGCATGTGCGCCGTGACTGCCACGACATCCCCGGCCCAGAAGCGGAGCAGATCGAAGGTGTGCGTGCCAACGTGAAGCATCCCACCGACGGCGAAGGCGCTCACCGTCCCCGGCACACCAATCGAACCGTCATCGATCCGCGCCTTCGCCGCGCGGCAGAGCGGGCTGAAGCGGTACGGGTGGTTGACGGCAAGCAGGGTGTTATGCCGCTCGCAGGCGGCGAGCATGGCGTCCGCCTCGGCCATGCTCGTCGCCATCGCCTTCTCGACGATGATCGCGCGCGCGCCTGCTTCGGCAGCAGCGACCACGATTTCCGCCTTCTCCGGCGACTGCGTGCAGACGGAGACAACCTCCGGCTGCTCCTCTCGAAGGAGAGCGCGGTAATCGGTATAGCGCGCCCGCACGCCCCAGCGCTCTCCAAAGGCGCGCAACTTCTCCCCGCCCCGGTTCGCGGCGGCGATGAGGTCGAAGCCGGGTGTCGTCCGATACGCCCCGGCGTGGTTCACCGGCAGCACGGTATAGAGCCCGACATGCCGCTCTGCGCCCCGGAAGAATGCCGGATCGCGCCGATCCACCACCTCATCGTCGTAGGTGCTGCCGATTCGCCCGGTGCCGATGATCGCCGCGCGAAAGGTGCGTGCTGTCATATCGCTTCTCCGCTCTTCGCTCATTCCCATGTGAGTACGACACCGAATGCCGTGTCCGGTCGCTCATAGAGGAGATCAAACGCCGCTTTCGCTTCCTTGAACGGGAAATGGTGCGTGATGAGCGGCGCGACGCGGATCGTTTCGTCGCGGATCGCCACCATCGCGCGTTCGGCGTAGGGGGCACGCGGCGCGTCGGTGAAGTAGCCGCCGATCAGGAGCCGCCGTTGAATCTTGCCCGCGTCGAGCGGTAGCGGCTCGCCGTGATAGAGCGCGATCAGGTGAATGCGCCCGAGTGGGCGGCACATCTCCTGCGCCTGCATGAAGGAGCGCACCCCGGCCTTGCCGCCAACGCAGTCGATCACCACGTCCGCCCCGCGCCCATCCGTCATGCCGAGCACGGCGGCAACCGGGTCCTTCGTCGCGGCATCGATGACGACATCCGCACCCATTGCACGCGCGAGGGCACAGCGGGCGGGTAGGGCGTCCACGGCGATAATTCGCCCCGGTGCATAGGCGCGCACCGCCTGAAGGACGAGGTTGCCGACGAGCCCCTGCCCGAGGATCGCCACGGTGTCCCCCGCGCGCACCCCGGCGATCTCCGCCCACATCAGTGCGCCCGTGACGAGCGGGTGAAAGGTCGCCTGATCGAAGGAGACGCCGTCCGGGATCGCGATCACCCGACCATCGTCGCCCACGTCGCTGACGACATATTCGGCGTGTGGTGCAAGCAGGGCGACTGGCTGCCCCTTGACGAACTCCGTCACGCCCGCCCCCACCGCCGCGACGATCCCGGCAGACGAGTAGCCCATGATCGCCGCATCAAGCGCGCCCGGATCGAGATAGCGGCGGCCGATCTCCGAGCCCCGGCTAATCAGCGTGCGCCGGTTCCGTACGAGCACCTGCCTCGCGCCGGCCGTCGGCACGGCTGCCTCCTCGATCAGGATATTACCGATGCCTTCCCCTTTGGCGATCCGTTGCATCTCACCCCTCCTCCATGCCGATAGCGAAGAGTTCGTTGCGCGCTTCAACGGCGCGCACGACCGAGTAATCCGTTACGGACTCGGAAAGCGCCGCGCTGCCGCCATTCGGCGCGACCGGGCGACGAAGAATGAACTCCGCCTGTGTGAACTGATGATAGAGGACGTAGGTCATGTCGAACCGCTCGATCTCCCGTGCAGTGGTGGCAGCGAAATCGGGCAAGAGTACCGGGCCGGTATCCACCTGAAAGCGGTCCTCTTTCGGCAAGACATTCATCGTCTTCACCGGGTACTCAATGATCGCCGTCTGCCCCCGCGCGGCATCATGCACCGTCGTCCGGGCGATGAGCGGGAAGTTGGCGAGCGTCGCGGCCACGATCTCGGTCGCGGTCAACAGCGGGCGCGCTTGCGCGTGCATACGGATGTCGAGATGCATCGCCGCGAATCGCTCGCGATTGCGCCCGTACTCGCGATTGTCGCGGTCGCTGCGCCAGTGCGTGCGGATGAGCAGGCATTCGTCAGCAGCGAAGATGCCACAAAACTCGTAGTTCGGCATCTGGAGCAGCGTCGTGTCACGGTACATGAGTTCGGCGCGGCACGGCGCGATCAGGTAATAGGTTTCGCTCGTACCGGCGCGTGTATCGATGAGCGTGCAGGCGGCATCGAGGTGGATACGCGCGATGTTGCCGCCGTCGTGCCCGAAAAACGTCATGTACGATCCCGCACAGTCGATTATCGCCACGCGC
Organism: uncultured Chloroflexia bacterium; assembly: GCA_963763655.1. GTDB lineage: Bacteria > Chloroflexota > Chloroflexia > Thermomicrobiales > JALYUS01 > JALYUS01. Next base: position 89,534 of record CAVXPY010000040.1, on the reverse strand, counting down.
CTGGTCCTTCCCATTGCTGCAAATACGGGTGAGACTGTTCGCGTCGTTTGTGACATCGGAGACGATCTTGACAGCCCACCGGGCAGACGCTACAATGCAAATAGTAGTTGTAGGACATCCTATGAGTTGATCGCGGCAATGTCAAGGCGTGCCCACGTCGAAACATACCCGGATCAGCAGGAGAGACGAGAGGCCGGGGCGGAGACGCCGCTCGAACCGATGATGTTCGCGTGAGCGCGAGCGGAAAGGAGCGACCATGAACGCGCGGATGCGACGGCGGGACTTCGTGCGGGCAGCCGCGGGTGTGGCGGGTGTCGCGCTTCTGGCCGCGTGCGGTGGCAGTTCATCGGCGCCGACCACGACGCCTGCGCCCCAGACGACCCAGGCGACTCCGGGACAAAACGCAGTGCCGACAGTCGCGAAAGCACCGGCTGCCAGCGCCGCGTCAGGCGGTACCCCGGCAGTGGCGGCGGCGGGTGGCACGCCGGTACGCGGCGGTACACTCACGTACGGCAACAGCAAACCCTCCAAGAACATCATCAACCCGCTCAACACGATTGGCACCGGGCAAAATGTGCTGATCGAAGCGACTCTTCCTCCGGCTGGCGTACGGCCGTCAGTGGGGCGACGGGCTGAACCCGCAGGCGAGCGGCCCGATGGACCTCGGCGTTGCTGAGAAGATGACCGAGGTCGAGAAGGACCGCATCTGGGAGTTTGAACTGCGGAAGAATGTCAAGTGGCACGACGGCAAGCCGGTAACGGCGGACGACGTGATCTACGGCATCTGGCTCTCGCTCAATAAGGACGCGAAGGCAACCAACGAGACGCCTGTCGTCGCGCTCAAGGGCGGCGACAAACTGAAGACCCAGGGCGGCACGACGGTCGAGGTCGAGGGCGCGACGAAACTGAGCGACACTGCCGTGCGCATCGAACTGACGCAGGCGATCCCGAACTATTGGATCAACTGGGGCGTCGGCTACTGGCCGATGCCGAAGCATATCTTCGGCACGATGCCGCTCGACAAGCTCTTCGATGAGCCGTACGCAACGATGCCCGTCGGCAACGGCCCTTTCAAGGCCACCAAGTACGTGGACGGGCAATACATGGAGATGGCGGCAAACGAGGACTTCCATCTCGGCAGGCCACTCCTCGACAAATTCATCGTCCGCTTCGGCGACGCAGATACGCTCACGGCGGCGATGGAGGCGCAGGAAATCGATGGCGTGAGCGTCACCCCCGGCCCCACGTATGACCGACTCGTCGGCCTGCCCTATATCGCCGGGAACCCCGTGCCGCGCGATCATCCAGACGGGTTCGTCATCAACTACGAGCGGTTCCCGCAGCAGGCGGCGGCGCTCAACAAGGCGATCATGTACGCCATCGACATCCCGACGCTCAATAAGCAACTCTACAGCAACACGCTGCGCCCCTCGAACTATCTCTTCCAGCATGTCGTCGGGCTGGAACAGCCGCCGAGCGGCTACCCGCAGTACACCTACGACCCGGAGAAGGCGAAGGCGATCCTCAAGCAAGCGAACTGGGATGGCAGCAAAGAGTTGTCGTGGCAACTGACGGCGAAGCCGACGCCCGCGCAGGACGCGATGCAGGCGATGCTCGCCGCTGTGGGTATCAAGACGAAGTACACCATCATCGACCCCGCCGTCGTGATCGAGCAGTTGTACACGAAGGCCAACTTCGACATCGTCTACAGCAACTTCGGTGCGGACCAGAACATGGAGCAGAACTGGAAATACATCAAGTGCGGTTGGGGGTACGATACGGGCGGCTTCAACTACGCGCGCTACTGCAACCCAAGCGTGGACATGCTCTGGCAACAGGGGCTTGCCGAGACGGACGCCGCGAAGCGGAAGGGCCTCTACGATCAGATGACGACGAAACTGGCCGACATGCCGCCGCAGGCGACGCTCTCCCGCGCCTCGATCCTCTATGTCTGGAACAAGCGGGTGCAGGGCGCGTACCCCTATCAGTATCGTCTGCCCGTGCGCCCGGCATTGGAGCGGGTCTGGATCAAGAAGTGAGGTTCTCTGTTGCCTCGCGCGTCTGACCCGCCGGTCGTGCATCGTCTCTGCACGGGCGGCGGGCCTCCGGGATACCTACATGGCTCAGTACGTCCTCCGCCGGTTGCTGCTCGTGCTGCCAATGCTCTTTGGCATCACGCTGATCACCTACACCATTATCAGCCTCGCGCCGGGCGACCCGGTCACGGCGCTCATCGATCCGGCGGAGGCGAACGTCCTGAGTAAGGACGATCTGCAACGGCTGCGCGAAGACCTGGGCCTCAACAAGCCGCTGCCGGTACGCTATCTCCTCTGGCTCAAGGAGACCGCGCGCGGCAATCTCGGCTTTTCGATCCAGAGCCGCCAGCCGGTGCGCACATTGATTCTCCACCGGATACCCGCCTCGCTCGCGCTCTCCGGGGCATCCATTGTGCTCGCGATTCTGTTCGGCACGATCCTTGGCGTCATCTCCGCTCTCAAGCAGTACACGATGATTGATTACACCCTCACGGTATTTGCCTTTCTCGGTCTCTCTGTGCCCGTCTTCTTCTTCGCCCTGCTTGGCATCTTCATCTTCGGCGTCAAACTTCGCTGGCTACCCGTCTTTGGTATGTGGACGCCGGGGCAATCGAACGGCGTGAACCTCGATCTCCTGCGGCACGCTGTCCTCCCCGTCTCCGCGCTGACGCTCACGCACATCGCGGGATACCTGCGCTACAGCCGCGCGGCAACCCTGGAAGCGCTCTCCGGCGACTACGTGACGACCGCCCGCGCGAAGGGGCTGCGGGAAGCGAGCGTGCTCTGGGGTCATGTATTTCGCAACGCATTGCTGCCGCTCGTGACGATTGCCGGGCTGGCGCTGCCCGCGCTCATCGGCGGCTCGTTCGTGATCGAGACGATCTTCTCGTGGCCGGGCATCGGCCAACTCGGCTACACGGCGATCCTCCAGCGTGATTATCCGTTGCAGATGGGCATCGCCCTCATCGCGGCGATTGCCGTGCTGCTCTCGAACCTCCTGACGGACCTCACCTACAGTGTCGTCGATCCGAGGATTCGCTATGATTGACCCGCGCCCGACCGCTACTGCGGCGCTCACTCCCATCCATGCGGACGGTCTCCAAGCGCGCGTGCAATCGCCGGGACGGCGGATCTTCCGGCGCTTCCTCTCGCACCGACTGGCCGTCGTGGGCGCAGTGATCCTCCTCGTGATCGCCTTCTGTGCCATCTTCGCGCCCCTCCTCGCCCCCGCCGGGCCGAACACGATCAACCTCGTCCGCATCGGCAAACCACCGAGCGGCGGCGCGCTCCTCGGCACGGACCAGGTGGGGCGGGACGTACTCAGCCGCATCCTCTATGGGGCGCGCATCTCGCTTGCGGTCGGGATCGTCGCGGTGGCGATCTATCTCGTGATCGGCTTCGCCATCGGCGCGGTATCGGGGTTCTTCAGCGGCTGGGTCGATAGCCTCCTGATGCGCTTCACGGATGTCATGCTCTGTTTCCCGACCTTCGTGCTCATCCTCATTCTCGTCGGCATCGTCGGCCCGAACCTCGGCAATGTGATCTTTGTCATCGGTCTCTTCGGTTGGCCGGGGGTCGCGCGCCTCGTACGCGGGCAGGTGCTGCAATTGCGCACGCTCGATTACGTGATCGCCGCGCATATGCTCGGCGGCAAGCGGCTCTACATCCTGCGGCGGCACATCCTGCCGAACGTCGTCGCGCCGCTGATTGTCGCGGGGACGCTCGGCATCGCCGGGGCGATCCTCACGGAGGCGAGCCTCAGTTTCCTCGGGCTTGGTGTCGTGCAGCCGACACCGAGTTGGGGCTCGATGCTGAACGAGGCGCGCTCCACGGCAATTGTCGCCACGAAACCGTGGCTCTGGCTCGCGCCCGGCGCAGCGATCAGTCTCACCGTGCTGGCGGCGAATTTCATCGGCGATGGCCTGCGTGACGCCTTCGACGTCCGCGGTCGCAGCCACGAGTGAACGGTTGCAAAAGGAGGAAGGGATGACGGAAACGCCGGTGCGCGCCGCGATTATCGGCCTGGGGCGGATGGGTTCGACCTTCGATGACGAAACCGGGCAGTATGGGCGGTGGCAGCCACCGCACGCCCATGCGGCGTGCTTCCGCGCCGTCCCTGACGTCGCCCTCGTCGCAGGTGCGGACCCTTACGCCGAGCAGCGCGCGGCCTTCGGCGCGAAGTGGGGCGTTCCCACCGAGCATATCTACGACGATTACCGCGCGATGCTCGCGCGCGAGCGTCCGGAGATTGTCAGCGTCTGTACCGCGACGACGCCCCGCGCCCGCATCATTTGCGACATCGCGGCGGCCGATACGGGCGTCCGGGCGATCTGGGCGGAGAAACCGCTCGCCATCTCGCTCGCGGAGGCCGATGAGATCGTTCGTGTCTGCCGCCACGCGGGCATCCTCCTCGCTGTCGGCGCGAGCCGCTGCTGGGATGCGACCTACAACCGTATGCGCGAGTTGATCGACGCGGGCGCAATCGGTGACGTGCTCCAGGTGAATGGCTTCGGCAGTTGCACCCTCTCGCACAACGGCAGCCACTTGCTCACGCTCGTCCGCTACCTCGCGGGCGGTGACTGTCTCTGGGTTTCCGGCTACGTCAACGATGACGGCAGCGACGTTGATTTTTCCGGCAACGGCTACCTGCAGTTCGACAATGGCGCGCAGGCATTCATCCGCTCCATGCCCTGCGGTGCGGCGGATTGGGAGTTCGATGTGGTTGGCACCCAGGGGCGGTTGCGCGCCCTCAGCGACGCGGAGGAGGTCGAGTTCTGGCAACTCGCACCCTCGACGCTACCGGGTCGCCGGACCGAGCCGGTACGCCGCGTCTTCCCTCGCCCCGCGATGGCGCGCACCGCGAACGCCCGGATCGTCGAAGACATCCTCGTGGGTCTCGCCACCGGCAAGGAGCCGAACTGCAATGGCGAGGCAGCACGTCAGGCATTGGAAATCGCCATTGCCTTGCGGGAATCGCACCGGCGCGACGGAGCGCGCGTCGCGTTGCCCCTGGCAAATCGCGCGCTGCGCATCCAATCGAGTGAGACTATGCACGGCGATGAGCCGGTCGCGCTGCGCCGCCGACGGAGTGGACAGTAGGCAGTAGACAGTAGAGAGAAGATAGATACGAGTCCTGCCTTCTCGGCATCTCGCGTCTATCCCTTCTGGCTACTGTCTACTGCCTACTGCCCACTCCCATGTTTGCAATCCTCTCACAGGGCGCATATCATTCGATAACAGAGAGATGGTACAAGGTTGCGGGATCGCGGTAGGTTTTCAGCGTCATCACCACCACGGAGCGGTCGCGTGCGCGAAGAGAGTGTGAAACCAGCCCTCGCGGTTCCGGGTGCGGCAGTCTCTGCACGCGCCGGTGCGAAGGTGAGAAAATACGGCTTCTCCTATCTTCTCATCCTGCCCGCGACGATCATCTTAGGGCTCTTCCATATCTTCCCGATCTTCTATGCTTTCTATATCAGCCTCTTCAAGTGGAAGATTCAGAAGCTCAACTTCGTTGGCTCCGATAATTACACCCGCGCGCTGCATTCGGAGGAGTTCTGGAATGCGATCCGAACGACGGTCTGGTTCGTCGTGGGGACGGTGCCGATCGGGCTTGTGGTCTCACTCTTCCTCGCCATCATGCTCTTCCGCCCGCTCGCGGCGCGCACCTTCTATCGGGTCGTCCTCTTCCTCCCCTACATCACGCCGCCCCTGGCGATGGCGATTGTCTGGCGGTGGATGTACAAGCAGGATGGCGCAGGTTTCCTCAACACCTTCATTGGTTGGATGGGGATCGGCAATCAGCGCTGGCTGATCGAGCCGCGCGGCATCTTCGATCTGATTGCGACGAACTTCGGCATCCATCTGCCGCACCTTCTCCAGGGTCCACCCCTCCCGCTCGTCTCGATCATGCTCTATTCGCTCTGGAGCGCGATCGGCTTCGATACGATTATCTTCCTTGCCGGGCTCTCCAATGTGCCCAGGGAAGTGATCGAGGCGGCCCAGATCGACGGCGCGAATCAATGGCAGATTGCGACGCGCGTGATCGCCCCCCTCCTCAAACCGACGATCCTCTTCCTCTCGATCATCTCCGTTCTGCGCGCCTTCCAGGTCTTCAACCCGATTTTCGCGATGACGGGCGGTGGCCCCACGGGCAAGACGGAGACGATTACCTATCTGATCTTCGACGAGTTCTTCCAGCAGGTACAGGTCGGTTACGCCTCAGCGACCGCGCTGCTTCTGTTTGTGATCCTCTTCGTCATCACCCTCATCCAGTTGCGCGTCGCCGAGGGGCGGCGGGCAACGGCCGCGTAGGAGTCTCGCGCTATGGCGGTACATGCAGCACCGAGCGACCGCGCGCAATCCGCCACCCGTGCACAATCACGGTCCGCGCGGACGGCGCGGACACGAGCACGCCGCAGCCTCATCACCCACATCATCCTCATCCTCTTCGTGCTCGGGGCGCTCTTCCCCTTCTACTGGATGATTTCGACGAGTGTGAAGACGCTCAGCGAATCGCTGCAATCGCCGCCGACCTTCATCCCGCAGAACGCGGAGATACAGAATTACTCGCGGGCCTTCCACACTGCCCCCTTCGGGCGCTATTTCGTCAATACCCTCTTCATCGCGCTGACGACGGTCTTCTTCAACTTGCTCACCTCGGTCCTTGCCGCGTACGCCTTCTCCTCAACCGAGTTCCCCGGCAAGCGCGTGATCTTCGCCTTCCTCCTGACAACGCTGATGATCCCCTTCGAGGTAACGCTCATCCCCAACTTCATTCTGATTAAGAACCTGCACCTGTATAATACCTATTGGGCGCAGATCGTCCCGTGGGCGGCGGGGACCTTCGGTATCTTCCTCGTGCGGCAGTTCTTTCTCAGTATTCCGAAGGAGATCTTCGAGGCGGCGGTGATCGACGGGGCGAGTCAGTGGGGAATCTTGTGGAAAGTGGCGGTGCCGCTGGCGCGCCCGGCGCTCGTGACACTGGCGCTCTTCAGCTTCATCGGCTCGTGGAACTCCTTCGTCTGGCCGTTGATCGTGACGACGAGTGACAGCGTGCGACCGATCCAGGTCGGCCTACGGCAACTGACGAACGACGCCGGGAACAATGACTTCCCGCTGTTGATGGCGGGCACAGCGCTGACGATTGTTCCAATCGCGATCCTCTATTTCTTCGTGCAGCGCCAGTTGATCGAGGGCGTTGCCTCGTCCGGCGTCAAGGGATAGCCGGGGAAAGTAGTCAGTAGGCAGTAGTCAGCAGGGATAGACGCGAGATGCCGAAGGCGGGAATCTTCTGACTACTCATTGCTCATTGCTCATTGCTGTATGAAGTTCCCCTCCCGTGTCGGGAGGGGTCAGGGGTGGGATACAAAAGGAGTGGTACCGTGAGCGACACCGTGTTTGGGAAACGACTGAGCCGCCGACTATTGCTCGGCGGGATCGCGGGGAGTGCGGCGACCGCCATTCTCGCGGCGTGCGGCAGCAGCAACGCGACCGATACGCCGAAGCCTGCGGCAACGACCGCAGGGAGCGCGCCCACGACCGCTGCGGGCGGCGCGGCGACGACTGCTCCGACGGCGGCGGCGGCGACGAAACCGGCGGCGACAACGGGCGCGGCGAGTACGACGGCCCCGGCAGTCGCGACGACCGCCCCAAGCACCTCGGGCTCGACGACGGGCAGTGCGACGACGGCCAGCGGTTCGGCCGCCGCCGGGACGGTCGATACCTCCAAGCTGGCAGCGGGGCAGTCCATCGTGGCGCAGAAGTTCGCCACGACTGCGGGCCAGGGGAGCGACGTCGACAAAGTCGACATCAAGGGCAAGACGATACAGGTCGACTTCTGGCATGTGCAGACCAAGCAGAACGAAGAGGCCCTGAAGAAGATCGCTGCGGACTTCAACGCTGCCAATCCCGGCATCACCGTCGTGCCGCAGTACATCGGCAGCTACGACGAGATCGCCCAGAAGATCCAGGTCGGCATCCAGGCGAAGCAGGTGCCGACGATGGCCGTTGGCTACGAGAACAACGTCGCCAACTACCAGCAGGCCGATGCACTCCTCGACCTCTCGCCCTACATCAACAGCAAGACCTATGGCTGGACGAAGGATGATCTGGCGGACATCTTCCCTGGCTTCCTCGACCGGAACATCTACCCGGACTTCAAGAACCAGATTCTCTCCGCGCCCTTTACCTCGTCCATCCTGATGATGTGGTACAACGCGGACATGCTCAAGACGCTCGGCTTCTCCGGCCCGGCGAAGACGTGGGACGAGTTCAAGGCGCAGGCAGCGGCCTCGGTCAAGTCCGGTAAGAAGGGCTTCCCGATCCAGATCGACGCCTCCCTGATCGACGGCATGGTCTTCTCCTATGGTGGTGAGGTGATCTCCGCAGATAACAAGAAGGCGACGTTCGACTCACCGCAGGCAGTCGCCGCCCTTCAGGTGCTGGAAGACATGACGAAGGCCGGCACCGTCTTCCAGATCGACACCAAGAACAACGAGCAGCAGACGGTCTTCCAGAATGGCGATGCCCCCTACTTCCTCGGGTCCAGCACCGGGCGCGCCTTCATCGGCTCGGCCTTGCAGAAAGACCCGAAAGACCCGTCGGCGGGCGACAAGTTCACCTGGAACGGCACCGTCATCCCGCAGGGGCCGGACAACAAGAACCCGAAGACCGCCCTCTACGGCGCGAACGCAATCCTCTTCAAGAGCACGCCGGAGAAGCAACTCGCCTCGTGGCTCTTCCTGAAATACTTCACCTCGAAGGATGTCACCGCGTACTGGTCCACGCAGTCCGGCTACCTGCCCGTGCGCAAGTCCGCGGCGGAATCGGACTTTTACAAGAAGTTCTTCGCGGAGAAGCCCGTCAACCGCGCCGCGTTCGATGTCGCGCAGTACGGCAAGGGCGAGCCGCAACCCGCCGGTTGGTCGAAGGGCCGCACCGACATTCAGGACACCTACACGCAGATTCTCAACAAGCAACTGACCGCCGTCGATGCTTCCAAGCAGCTACAGAAGAAAGTCAGCGACGACCTCGCCAACGGCTAGCACAACTCGCCCCCACCCCCGGCCCCTCCCCCGCCATGCGGGAGAGGGGTGACTCATCTGGGCGCCTTGGTGCTCCTCTCCGTCTGTTGCTTCCTTCAAGAGAATATATCGATCGCACGCATCAAGCTCCCCTCTCCCGCGCGGCGGGGGAGGGGCCGGGGGTGGGGGCTTTTTATCGACGCGGGAGGGGAAGGGGCGCGATGACCCCCGAAGATGCATTGCCGTTATTCGCGCCACGCGCGATGATCGCGGGCATCGGCGGATGATTGACCGGTGCCGTATCGACATGATGCCCCGATAGTGTCGGAACGGGATTCACCGGCACCGTATTCGGCGCACCCACAACCTCGAAATCACTGCCATGAAGACGCCGAAATCCGGAGACGAGTTCATCATCGTTCCAGCGGGGATCGGGCGCGCCGGAGATGAACCAGTTCGAGCCATTATCCGCGACGAACATGCCATAGGTCTTCATCACCCGCAGGATGACTTGCAGGTTCGGCGTGAAGCCGCCGAGCGCGACGCTCGCTTTGAGTCGCACGCGCATCCCCATTGGCGGGAAGTCCGGGTTCGTTGAGCTGCTGGCGAAATGGCGCGCGGGTGAGACGTATGCCCGCCGCGTGTGCTGAACGGTGAAGCGGAAGGCGTGTTGGACGAGCCCCGCGAGCACAACCTCGTCGTACCGCACGAGGCCGGGGAAGATCGGCAACCCCGCCGCATCTGCGGATGTCCACCCCTCCGGACGCAGCACATTCGAGTTGAGATCAAAGATCGCGCCGGAACCGGCGTTCCAGGACCCGTCCTCGTTCGGGAACGCATGATAGAGTTCGTAGAGGATGCCGTGATCCGCGTCGATCACGAGCACATGCCGGTCATCCGTCGCATTCGGGCCACCCTCGATCGGCGCGCCCGGTGGTATCGGGTATGGCCCCGGATCACTCTGGTCGCCGAACTCGGTGAAGGTCACGGGAACGCGCGCCTGCGTACCAGGAACGACCGTGTAGGGAATGCCGTTCGGCGCACCATTGTAGACGGTGCCAAAATCGGGATGAAGCGCGGTCGTCAGTCCGATACTGCGGATCAGCGCGTCCGAGTTCGGATCGACCGCATACTGCGAGATGTCGGTGTTCCAGGGGTTATCGGCAGGGAAGACTCGCTGCCCCACGATACTTGCCGCAACCTCCTGTGGCGCGAATGGTAACCGGGGCATCCAGTCGGCTCCGCCGAGCAACGCGCGGGTGAGGGCGAAACTCCCGGACACAAGCGGCGCGCGTTGAAGTACGATCCGTCGGCTGATACGCGGTTGACCACTCGACGCCACAGACCCCTCCTCCACTGTATCGTCACATCAGTGTAAATATATACCACAGTACGCCTTCTGGCACTGTGAATGGACTTCCATTTCTCTGAGTAACCGATGGCACGCCTCTTGCTTTATGAGGAGAACAGAGAGGTGACGGAGCATTCAGAAACGGTGCACATTCACAATCAACGGCCAGACGGGAACTTGGTTGACGCGGCTGCACGTGATGAGATGATGAGAACCACGGCAGACTGGGTAGCAGAAGGAAGACCGACTGGAACAATACAGAAGCGCGATACGCGCACCCATTGACCACGGAGGAAGACTTCGTGGTCAATGGCTTTTTTGCGTTGCCCGCCCTGAGATCATGCGCGCGTGCTATACTTCGGTTCCTCAATCACTTCGTCAGGACGGTGTGCGATGCCTCTCTCCTCCGTTCGCGGATCGCTGTCAGACCTGCTCGTTGGGCGGGCACGCGAGCAGACGCTTCTCCGCAATGCCCTTGCTGAAGCAATCGAAGGGCATGGTCGGCTCATCCTCATTGGTGGCGAGGCGGGCATCGGCAAGACCGCGCTCGCGGAGGCGATTTGCCGCGAAGCATCTGAGGGCGGGGCACTCACACTCATCGGGCGCTGCTACGACCTGACCGAGACGCCACCGTACGGCCCGTGGATCGAACTCTTCGGGCGGTATCAGCCACGCGACGGATCACCGCCACTCCCGGAGTCCTTCGCCCGACGGGGCATGGTAGGCAAGGTCACCGGCCAGGCCGCGCTCTTCGCTCAGGTGCAGGATTTTCTCGCTACACTCGCGGCGACGCGACCCGTTGTTTTGCTCCTCGACGATCTGCAATGGGCTGATCCGGCGAGTCTCGATCTCATACGGGTCGTTGCCCGCACGGTTGCGGATCTCCCGCTGCTCCTGCTCACGACCTACCGCAGCGACGAACTCGCGCATGACCGTGCGTTCGCGCAGGTACTTCCCACCCTCGCTCGCGAATCATCAGCGCTGCGTCTCGATCTCCGGCAGCTTGAATTGGGCGATGTGCGTGCCCTCGTTGCTGCCCGGTACGATCTCGCGGACGTGGATGCGGCGCGGCTCGCAACGCATCTCAGCGCGCGTGCAGACGGCAACCCGTTCTTTATGGGAGAACTGCTACGCACGCTCGAAGAAGATCGCGTGCTGCGTGAGACGGAAGGGCAGTGGGCGGTCGGCGATCTGACGCGAACGCATGTGCCACTGCTGATCCGGCAGGTGATCGAGGGGCGGCTGGCGCACTTCGATGATGAGGCGCGACGACTGCTCGGCATCGCGGCGATCATCGGGCAGGAGATTTCGCTGCACCTCTGGGCTACCGTCGCGGAGGCTGAAGACGCGGCGCTCATTCCCACGATCGAGCGCGCAGTCGCCGCCCGTCTCCTCGAGGAGACACCGGATCGCATCGGGCTGCGCTTCGTCCATGCCCTCATCCGTGAAACGCTCTACGAGGGGACGCCGCTTCTGACGCGGCGCACATGGCATCGGCGCGCCGGGGAAGCCCTCGCGGCGCACGCCGACCCGGAACCGGACGCAGTTGCCAACCACTTCTCTCGAGGGGCGGATGAACGGGCGGTCGCCTGGCTCACTCGTGCCGGGGAGCGCGCCTACCGCGCCTATGCGTTCCTGACGGCGGCGGCGCGCTTCGAGGCGGCGTTGCGCGCGATGGGCGAGAGCGGCAATGGGGATCTGCGGGAGCGCGGCTGGCTCCTGTATCGCCTCTCCGTCGTCGGGCGTTTCTCCGATCCCTGGCGCGGGCCGGCCTATCTGGGGGAAGCTCTTCAGTGTGCGGCCGAGGCGGGAGACGAGACCCTCCGAGCGTACGCCCTGACGACACGTGCCAATCATCACAACCTGATCGGAAACTGCCGCCAGGCGCTCGCCGACTGGGAGGCCGCGATCGTTGCGTTCGAGACGGCCCCATCGATGGCGCAGCCAACCATTGACATGGCGGAACTCGGGAAGAAGGTTCAGGATGCGCACGGCGGCGCGGCATTTTGCCTCGTGTTGCTGGGGCGATACAGAGAAGCGCTCGCCCGTGTCGAACATCTCATCGCCGAGGAAGGAGTCGCCGGATCGTCGCACCGCGCGCTTGGCGATGGATCTATGTCGTTCCACACCGCCGCGATCGCGCACATGGCGCTGGGGCATATCGACGCGGCGCGACTCGCGAGCGATCGCGCGCATGAAGGATTTCGCCTCGGGGGGCGATATTATCCCGCCGCCATGACACGGATCAACGAGTTCTATGGACTCCTCCTCTGTTGCGCCATCGACCGCGTACCCGAACGTCGTGGGTGGGTCGCGACGGCCGAGGAGGAGTATCAGCGTGCGCGCGACGTCCATGCCGATCCTCACCCCGAAGTCATCCGTCTGCCGCTCCTTGTGATCGCGGGGGAATGGGCGGAAGCGTGGGACCTGGCGCTGATCGTGGCGCAGATGCGGCCCGTCGCGTGGCAGCGTTATCTCTACGGAGCGACGGCGACCCTCGCACTCGCGCGCGGTGAACACGCCTTCCTGCGGCGGCTGATCGACGACACCTTCCCTGCGGGGCCAATCACGCCACCGGGGAATCTCTGGTTCGACTACGGTGTTGCCATGCAGCGCGCGGGTGCTGCCCTGGCAATCACTACAGGTGATCTGCCGACAGCACGCCAGTGGTTGGAGGCGCACGACCGCTGGCTCGCATGGAGCGGCGCGGTGCTCGGCCAGGCGGACGGGTATCTGGCCTGGGCAGTCTATTGGCAGGCGATGGGTGATGATGCGCAGGCCCGTGCGTGCGCGATCCAGGCGCTTGCGCACGCTGCCGATCCGCGCCAACCGCTCGTGGCACTCGCCGCGCACCGCTGCCTGGGCGAACTCGACACCGCGCGTGGCTCCTACGACGAAGCGGACATGAACCTGCAAGAATCCCTCACGCTCGCCGATGCCTGTGCCGCTCCGTATGAGCGCGCGCAGACGCTGCTCGCCCACGCCACGCTCGCTCATGCGCGCGGCGACGCGACAAACGCGCGGGCACTCCTCGCCGAATGCCAGGCAATCTGCACGCCACTCGGGGCGGGCCCCACGCTCGCCAGGGCCGATGCGCTCGCGACAAAGATTGTTGCCGATGGGCGGGATGCCTCTCGTTACCCCGGTGGCCTGACGGCACGCGAGGTCGATGTCCTCCGGCTCGCCGCGCAGGGATGCGGCAATCAGGAAATCGCCACGCGCCTCTTCCTCAGCGCGCACACCGTGCACCGCCATATGGCAAATATCCTCACCAAACTCGATCTCCCGTCCCGCGTCGCCGCCGTCGCATATGCAATGCGGCACGGCATCATCTAATTTCCCCTCCTCCTTCGTATCCGTCCACCGTGGCCCGAATGGGCCAGTCTATCGCCCCGCCTGCGAATGGCCCGTTCTGCGGAAGAGCCATCGGCGATGAGGCCCTACCGTGGAATGCGCGCCCACGGGGTATTTGCGCTGGCGGAATGCGGAAAGGAGGCAAATTATGTCCATCGAAACGGGAAAGCGGTCGAGTTCGGCACCCGTCCAGGGAAGACTCTGGGGGGCGCAAGCGCAGGATTGGGCAGAGATTCAGGAGCAGACTGCGTTGCCCCTCCATGGTGCCGTACTCGACGCGGCATGGGTGGCGCGTGGCACACGGCTCCTTGATGCGGGGTGCGGCACGGGGCTCGTCGCACTGCTCGCCGCGCTCCGTGGCGCGACCGTTTCTGCCCTCGACGCCTCGGAGGGGTTATTGGAGATCGCGCGGGGGAGGCTACCAGGTACGGACGTTCGGCAGGCCGATCTCGAAGACCTGCCCTACGCGGATGAGACCTTCGATGCGGCAGTCGCGGTCAATAGCGTCTTCTATGCGGCGGACCCTGCCAGAGCGATGTGCGCGTTGGCGCGGGTTGTCCGCCCTGGTGGGCGCATCGTCGTGACGACATGGGGCCAGGCCGAGCGATGCGATTATGCCGCCGCGATCACGTCACTCGGCCCACTTATGCCATCGCCCCCACCGGGCAGCAAGCCGGGTGGCCCGTTCGCCCTCGCCGCGCCCGGTGCGCTGGAAGCGATGCTCGAAGGGGCGGGGGTGCGCCCTGTCGAGCGGGGCGAGGTTGTCTGCCCGTTCGTCTATCCCAACACCGAACACTCCTGGCGGGGGCAGGCCGCATCGGGCGTTGTGCAGCGCGCGATCGAGACGAGCGGCGAGGAACGTGTACACGCCGCAATTGCAGCCGCAGACACCCAGTTCACGCGTCCCGATGGGAGTGTCCGGTATGACAACGTCTTTGTCTGGGTGGCGGGCGTCCGCTAGATCGCCCGCGCACGTAACCGCGATACGTCGTGAAAGGACATACAGCATGGCACGTTCAGGGCAATCGATGCAAAGGTGGTATCTGCATGGCATCCGTTGTGGGGTCGCGATCGCGATGGTGCTGTTTGGGCTTGTCCCACTCCTGAGCCTTCCCGCGCAGGCGGCAGGTCCGTCGTCCAACGTCTCGGTTGTCGCCACGGGCCTGGAAGGGCCGCGCGGCCTGACGTTCGGCCCGGACGGCACCCTCTACGTGGCCGAAGCGGGGCATGGCGGGCCGACCTCGACAATCGGGGCCTGCGAGCAGGTACCGGGGCCGGTCGGCCCGTACACCGGGGGCAAGACCGCACGCATCTCGAAGATCGGCCCGTCGGGCACGCGGACGACGGTGATCGACAATCTCCCGTCAGGCAAGACGAGCACGCCCACTGGTGATACCGTCGGCGTCGCGGATGTCGCGTTCATCGGCAACACGATGTACGCCCTCATTGCCGGGGGCGGCTGCTCGCATGGCGTTCCCGACGTGCCAGCGGGCGTCGTCCGCATCAATGCGGACGGGACCTGGACGCCGGTTGCCGATTACAGCGCGTTTGCGAAGACGCATCCCGTCAAGACGCCCGCGCTCGATGACTTCGAGCCCGATGGCACCCTCTATGGCATGGTGGCGGTCGATGGCGCGCTCTACATCACCGAGCCGAACCGCACCGAACTGGACAAGGTGACACTCGACGGGACGATCACGCGCGTTGTCGAGATGTCCGGTGAGCCGTGGAACGGCTTGACGGGCCTGGCGTACGCGAGCGGCGGCCTCTATGCCGGGAGCCTGACGGAGTTTCCCATCAAGCAGGGCGCTGCGAGGATATGGAAAATCACGCCGGGTGGCGCGACGAGCGTCGCGGCGTCGGGACTGACGGCGGTATTGTCCGTCGCATTCGACAGCAGCGGCCAGATGTACGCATTGGAGTTCACCACCCAGGATAACACCTTCCCCACCCCGGACACGGGCAAGGTCGTCAGAATCACCGCCTCGGGTGGCCTTGAGACGATTGCAACCGGCCTGTCGGTACCGACGGCGATGACCCTCGGGCCGGACGGCAATCTCTATGTCTCGAACCTCGGCGCGGCGCCGCCCGGCGCGGGACAAATCGTGCGGATTGCTCTCCCGCAGAACGCACCCGCGCCACCCCCGACCCCAGGATTGCAGAATCCAGGTTCCTACTTCGTCCGCCGCCTCGGCGACGGCTGAACGAGGTATACCAGATAACCTGCGGCCACCGAGCGAGTCTTGGTGGCCGCAGGCTTTGCGTTCGCGCAGATGAAATTCAGCCGATGATTTGCAACTCGCGCCCGAGATCGCCGAAGCCTTCTGCGCCGTGCGCGGTGATCGCGACGGTGTCCTCGATCTTGACGTGGCCGACTTCCGGGTGATGGAACTCCGTCTCGACGGAGAGGACATGACCGTTCTGCAGCATTCGCCCCGCCTGCTCGGGCCGGTTAATCATCGGCTGCTCGTGGGAGACCATGCCGATGCCGTGCGCGACGATCCGCCCGATCTTCGCGTGGCTGCTCGACGCCAAGGCGTCCTGGGCGACCGCGTTGACCTCGCCGTAGGTCATCCCGGCGTGCAAGCGGCTACGCACGACACCCTGGATCGCCAGGCAAGCATCCGTCAGTTCCTGCCCGAGGGCGGAGGGCGTACCGAGCGCGCCCATCCGGCAAATGTCCGCGAGATAATCCTGCTCCTCACCGCCGCAGTCGAGATGGAGCATGTGTCCCTGCTCCCAGCGCGTCTCGGATGGTGCACGCAGGTAGCCCGGCCCGGCATTCGTGAAAGCCCAGAGGAAGGTCACGCCATGCGTGCTCATCTCTCGCTCGACGGTGTCAGCGAGGGCACGGGTCGTTACGCCATCGTAGCCCGCGCGGAAGCCCGCCTGGATCGCCGTCGCGACCTGCTCCGAGACCGCGCGGAGGATCGTCAGTTCGCTGTCGGTCTTGATCGCGCGGAGCTCATGGAGGAGATCGGTCGCATCGACGAACTGCGCGCCGGGCAGGCCGGTTTGCAGCGCCGCGAGCGTGCTGGCGGGGAGGAAGGGCATTTCAACGCCGATTTTCCCGCCCGCCGCGCCAAATGATGTCGCGATCTTCGCCGCCGCACCGGCAGATGATCCCGCATCGCCGGCATCGAGATACCGCTCGCCGATCCAGAGCGGCAGCACATCCAGCCCCATCTTCTCGCCCGTCGCGCCAATATAGAAGGCATCCGCGACCCGCCCGCGCGGCACCCCAACGAAGGCGAGATACTGGCTAGAGCCCATGCGCGTGCCGCGCTCGTGGAAGTGATAGACATAACCGCCCGTGAGATAGCGGACATTGTGGCGCGTACTGGCGAGCAGGAGATCCATCCCCGCCTCGTCCATCAGTTGCTCAAGTTTCGCACGGTCGAATGGAATCATCGCTCTCCTCCTGATCTCTCCTCGGTGAACCGACGGCGGCGCGGATGCGCAATGGAATACTATGAAACCGCACGCGGGGCATTGATGGCGTAGTACCGCACCCGCACATCGGTGTCAAGGAGATGAGAAGGAAAAAGCCCCTCTCCATTGCGCGGAGAGGGGGCGTATGCGTCGGGATCAACCTAACCCCCCAACCCCCTTCCCTAAATGGAAGGGGGAGCGACCTGCTTGAGAGCACGGCATATCAGGAACGCCACGGCACTTGCAGCGAGGCACCCCTCGCCACGCGATGGAGAGGGGCCGGGGGCTCCGTACGAGAGGTCTTAGCGTCGCGGCCCGATCACGGAGGGCGGCTGCGAGCGGCCCCACATCAGCGACCACGGGCTGGGCATCGCGCTCGACGGGCACTTCGATGAGCACCGGCGCGTTCATCGCCAGCGCCTTGTCGAGCGTCTTCTCCAGTTCCTTCGGGTCGGTGGCGCGCATCCCCGCCATACCGAACGACTCCGCCAGCTTGACGAAATCGGGGTTGTGCAGGTCGGAGGCGATCGTGCGGCCGTCGAAGGTCTCCTGCTGGATGCGCTTGACATTGCCGAAGGCGTTGTCGTTGAAGACGACCGTCACCAGCGGGATGTTGTGCGCGCACCTGCGTGGAGAGTTCCTGCACGTTGTACATGAAGCCGCCGTCGCCGTTGATCGAGACGACTTTCTTGTCCGGGTTGCCGACTTGCGCGCCGAGGCCGGTCGCGTAGCCGTAGCCGAGCGTCCCCTGATAGCCGGAGGTGATGAAGGTGCGCGGGTGGTAGACCGGGAAGCCGAAGTTCGAGAAGTAGCCGACCTGCGTGCTCTCGTTGATGAGGATCGCGTCGTCCGGCATCGCGGCGCGCAGCGCCTTCGCGTAGTCCGCCTGCGGCTGCACTTCCGCCATCTTCTTCTCCAGCCCCGCCTTGAGGTCGTTCAGTTCCTTCTCGCGCGAGGGGCGGGCGCGGTTGTGTTTGCCGACCTGCGCGGCGAGCGCGGCGAGACCCGCCTTCGCGTCCGCGATGATGCGGACGGTCGGGCGTGAAGTTGCGGCCCACTTCCTCCTCGTCAATGTCCATGTGGATGACGGTCTGCTCCGGCGTCAGGCCCCACTGCGTCGCGGGTTCGACGAAGCGCGTGCCGACGGCGAGGATGACATCGGCCTTCGGCAGCAGTTCGCGGCCACCGAGCGCCGTCTGCGCGAGATACTCGCGATCCGAGACGGCGCCGCGCCCATTGCGGGACATCACGACCGGCGCTTGCAGCATCTCCGCCAGTGCGCGCAATTCGTTCCACGCGCCGCTGGAGAGCACGCCGCCACCGGAGACGATCAGCGGGTTCTTCGCCTCGCCGAGCAGCTTCGCCGCGCGATCCAGCACGTCCGGGTCCGCACCCGGGCGCTCGCGATCGATCTTCTCCGGCGCGTACAGTTCGACTTCGCCCGGCCGGGCGAGAATGTCCGGCGGCACTTCGATTCGACCGGACGCGGGCGGCCCGTGCGCATCTGCTGGAATGCCTCACGCACGAGGCCGGGAATCTCCTCCGGCGTCATACCGCGCGCCGCCCACTTCGTGACCGATCTGCAGCATCTCCAACTGATAGGGAATCTCGTGCAGCATCGCCGCGCCCGACGCCGATCAGGTCCGACTGAATCTGGCCGGAGAGGCAGAGCACCGGCGCGGAGCAGGCATAAGCCGTCGAGAGCGCCGCCGTGGCATTGAGTAACCCCGGCCCTGGCACGACGAGGCAGACGCCGACTTCGCCCGTCGTGCGCGCATAGCCATCCGCCATATAGGCGGTCGCCTGCTCGTGACGGGTATGGACGATACGGATGTTCTCTTTCTCCGCGTACAGGCGCATCAAAGGCCCAGTCCAGTTGGACGCCGGGCAAGGCGAAGATGACTTTCACACCCTCGCGTTTCAACGACTGTACCAGTGCCTGTCCTCCGGTCAGTTCGGTCACAACGTCCCCTCCTCTATCAACGACGACTACGAATCCGGCGCAGAACGGGTTGTCTCCCGGAGAATTGCAGGGATGATGGCGAAATAAAGACGCTCTTCTCAACCGTTCTCACGTTTC
Source organism: uncultured Chloroflexia bacterium (assembly GCA_963763655.1). Taxonomy (GTDB): domain Bacteria; phylum Chloroflexota; class Chloroflexia; order Thermomicrobiales; family JALYUS01; genus JALYUS01. The sequence goes on along the minus strand of CAVXPY010000040.1, from coordinate 70,259 downwards.
GGCCATTGTACGTGATCTCCGCACACTGTGAAACCGCTTGAACCACAAAGACGCAAAGAGCGCAAAGGACGCAAAGGGGGGAGAAAGAAAATACTCTCATCTCCTTTGCGTCCTTTGTGTCCTTTGCGTCTTTGTGGTTCATACCCGGTTTCTCCCCGCATCAAGGGTATACTACCTCTGAAACATTTTGAATGCTCCACCGCTCTAAGACGGTGGAGGTGGAGAAACAGTGAGCGTACTTGCGATATCAGGACAACTGACGCGGAGCTGGGGACGCCAGGCTGCCGTCGTGGATGATGAACACGAACTGGTCCGGCGCGGGCAGGCGGGGGACAACGACGCCTTCGCGCGGCTGGTGGAGCGCAACCAAACGGGCATCTACAACCTCGCCCTGCGCATGACGCGCGACCCCGAGGAGGCCATCGACCTGACGCAGGAGACCTTTCTGCGCGCGTGGCGGAGTCTCGCCGGTTTCCGGGCGGAGGCGAAATTCAGCACCTGGCTCTACCGCATCGCCTATAATGTCTGCCTGAGCCGCCGCATTGTGCACCGGGGGACGTTCGCGGATTCGAGCGCCGCCGAACTCGTCCCCATGCCGGAGAAAGAGGAACCGCCTGCGGTCGTCCTCCGGCAGGAGCGGCGGGAGCGCGTCGTGGCGGCAATGAACAAGCTGTCGCCCGCCTATCGCCTCGTGCTTGATCTATACTACTGGCGGGATTGCACCTATGATGAGATCGCCTCGATCCTTGAGATGCCGATGGGTACTGTGAAGACGCACATTTTCCGCGCCAAAGCGGCGCTGCGGACCGAACTGGCGATGGAGGGATGAAGACCATGCAATGCGCGGAGATCATCGCACTCCTGCCTGAATATGTCCGCCGCCGTCTGCCCGCCGATCAGACCGCGACCGTGCGCGCCCACCTCTCGGATTGCGCGGAGTGTGCCACCGCGTACGAAGACGAGCTTTCCTTCAGCACGGCCCTGCGGGGAACGGATATGCCCGCGCCCGCGTTCCTGATGACGCAGGTGATGGCGAATGTGCGGGCGGAACCCCGGCAAGTGCAGACCTTCCGGGTGCGCGCGCTCGATTTCGTGTTCGCCATCGCCGCCGCCTTCACACTCGGTGGATTGACCCTCGCCGTGCTCTCACTGCGCGCTATCAGCCCCGTCTTCGCGAACCTCTTCGACCCGCATACGCTCCTCCCTGATGGTCTGACCAGCCGCACGCTCACGCTCGCGGTGCTCGGGGCGATTGTCCTGCTCGCTGTCTGCATCCCCATCGCCGCCATGATGCACTCCCTGATCGTCCGCAGCCGCAGCACATCCCTCTGGTCGATCAAGTCCTAGCGCTGGGGATTTAAGCGCAGAGAGCACAGAGGACACAGAGCACGCAGAGGATTCGGAGATATTTTCCAAATCCCTCTCTGTGCTTTCTGCGTTCTCTGTGCTAAAAATCTCTCCTGGAACCGACTCATAGAAGCGGACGTTATCTTCTGCGGAAACGACGGTCACTACCGCTGCGTTTTCGTATGAACATCGCGATTGAATGCACTCGGTGAGTATCCATCAGGAGCGTGCGGGATGAGCATGACCGAACGTGAAAGCCTTGCAGAAGACCTGCTCTTACTCGCTATACATGACGAACACGGGACGCTCCAGCTTGCGGAAAAGCAGATGCAGCGTGCGCTCGCGACCGCGACGGTGATGGACCTCCTCATCGCGGGGAAGATCGCCCCGGTGGACGGTCAGGTGATTGTCGTGGACCATACCCCGATGAATGACCCGGTGCGGGACGGCGCGCTCTCCTGCATCGCGGCCGCGAAGACCCGCCCGCCGCTCTCCGGTTGCAGCAGCATGGTCGAAACGACCATGCCGGACCTCACGCCCCGCCTCTGCGATCAACTCGTGGCGCGCGGCGTTCTCCATCGGCAGTCATACCGGAAACTCGGGCTCTTGCCCGCTGAATATCGCTTCCCCGAGCGAGACGGACGCATCGAGCAAGGCGTCCGCGCCCAGATCCGCGCGGTCGCCCTGCAAGGGGCGCAACCGGATGCCCGTATCGCGGTCCTCGCGGCGCTGATCGCCAGTTATCGCCTCGAAACCGGCCTGTTCAACGACACGGAACGCCCAATCGCGACGGCGCGCCTCCGCGAGATCGCGATGGACCTGCACACGCGGACACCCGCGAACCCCTCCGCGGCGACGGGGGAGTTCGCCGCCGGGGCACACACCGCAGGCATCACCAATGTGAGCGGCAATGCCTTCATGGACTTCGTCAGCGATGTCGATTTCTCGGTGGCCTTCGAACTCCTCTTCGATGTGATCCCCAGCATCCTTGGCGGGCTGCTTGAGTTGTTCGATAGCTAGATCAGTAGTCGGTAGCCGGTAGTCGGTAGTCAGAAAGAATGCTGGTATCGCTACTCATCAAACGCCGCAGAAAATGAGCGGGAGAGGGATAAATCCGATGGCATTCGATCTCGAACGGGCGCGGGCGGAGACGCCGGGGTGCGCGCATGTGCTCCATTTCAATAACGCCGGGGCGGGGTTGATGCCGCAGCCGGTGCGCGATGCCGTCGTCGCGCACCTGGATCGCGAGATGCGCAGCGGCGGCTATGAAGCGGCAGATGCGGCGCACGAGGCCGTCGCACATGTCTATGACGCGGCGGCTGCCCTCATCAACTGCCATCACGACGAGATCGCCATCGTCGAAAATGCCACGCGCGCCTGGGATATGGCCTTCTACTCGCTCCCCTTCCGCCCCGGTGACCGTATCCTGACCGCGATGGCGGAGTACGGCTCCAACTACATCGCCTACCTTCAGATCGCACAGCGCACCGGCGCGATCATCGAGCCGATCCCGAACGATGCGAGCGGGCAACTCTCCGTCGATGCGCTACGCGCCATGATCGACGACCGGGTGAAGTTGATCGCCATCACGCATGTGCCGACGAATGGCGGCCTCGTCAACCCGGCGGCGTCGGTCGGGCAGGTGGCGCGGGAGGCAGGCATCCCGTACCTGCTCGATGCCTGCCAGTCCGTCGGGCAACTGCCGGTGGATGTGGAAGCAATCGGCTGCGACATGCTCTCCGCGACCGGGCGGAAGTACCTGCGTGGCCCGCGCGGCACCGGCTTTCTCTATGTGCGCCAGTCGATACTCGAACGGCTGGAACCGCCCTTTCTGGACCTGCACGCCGCGACGTGGACCGCGCGGGACCGCTACACGCTGCGCTCGGACGCGCGCCGTTTCGAGAACTGGGAAACGAACTACGCGACGAAGATCGCGCTCGGCGTCGCGCTCGATTACGCGCGTGCCTGGGGCATCGACGCGACATGGGCGCGCATCCAGTCGCTCGCGGACCTGCTGCGGGCACGGCTGCGTGCCCTCCCGGGCGTCGTCGTGCGGGACATCGGCGCGGAGCAATGCGGTATCGTCACCTTCACGATGGAGGGGCACGCACCCGCCGCGCTCGCGGACGCCCTCCTCGCGCGCGGCATCAATGTCTCGTTCACAACGCGCACGGGTACGCGGCTCGACATGGAAGCGCGCGGCCTGACCGAGATGGTGCGCGCCTCCGTCCACTACTACAACAGCGAAGACGAGATCGCCCAGTTCTGCACGGCGCTCGCAGAAATCCGGTGATCGGCCGCGATCAGATCGTCACTTCGGCGGCGATCCAGGAGGGCCAGGCACCGTAGGCGATGGCGCTGCTCGTCGGGCGCGTCATTTTGAGATCGTAGACTTCCTGGCGGAAAGAACCACCGCTGGAAACGAGGATCGCGGCCCCTTCGGGAGACCACGCAAGGCCGCCGAGTTGCTCCGCCGCAGTGATCGTCGGCAGGGTAGCGATGCGGCGCTCGTTTGAGCCATCCGGGTTCACGGTGTACAGCGCGAACTCCTGCTCATTCGGCGCGCGCTGCGTGAAGGCGAGTGTCTTGCCGTCCGGCGCGGGCGCGAGGTCGTATTGCTGGCCGTTCGGGGCGTGCACGCGGACGGGCACGCCCCCCAGCGCCGGAACGCGATAGAACGCGCCGTCCCCTTGATTCTTGTAGTAGATCGCCATACCGTCCGCCGTCCAGGCCGGTTGCGTCGCGGCATCGGTCTTCGTTTGTCCGCGCGTCACCTGCTGAAGATTCGTGCCATCTACCCGGACCGTGAAAATCTCCGTCGTATCGTTGACGGACGCGCGGAAAGCGATCTGCTGCCCGTCCGGCGACCAGACGGGCAGCGCGGGGTCCCGCGCTTTGTCCGTGACGAGCGATATCTGGCGCGAGCGCGTTTCGACGAGCAGGAGCTGATTCTCCGTGCTGTTGACGCGTCCGACATAGACGACGTGCGCGCCATCCGGGGCAATCTTCGGCTCCCGGCCCGCCGGGACGAGCGTCCGCTCCTGCCCGCCGAGCACGAGGAGGTAGATCGTGTTGCTGCGCTCGTAGACGACGGTGCCACGGGGTGGGGCGGGCGTCGGCGAGGGGGGCACACCGGGCGTCGCGGTCGGCGCGCTGGGGAAGGTCGGGAAGCCACTGCGCGGGGTCTCGCGGCCGGTCGGGTTCGTGTCCTGCTGCGGGGCGGTGGGTGTCCCACCCCGCTCGCGCAAGGTGATCGCGAGCACCACGCCGATCATCACCAGCATCGCGAGACCCGTCACCACCGCAACGGTCACCCGCCGTTGTCGTTCGTTCATACCAGAGACCCAACTACCCGACGTACGTTCATAGGGGCGAGTATACCCCCTCGCCCCTGATCGCGCGTGCCTTTCGCCCACACGCAGCACAATGCGGGATCGTGCTGCGCGCCGAACCCCAGAATTATCCAAAGAGTGCCGCTATTACAGCGAAGGCGTGATATGCATATATTTTGATTTTGAGAAACCAATTGCATACCTACACGTTATTATGGTAACCTGTTCGGACGAACTGTCCGAACTTCGCGACCGTATACCACAACTGGGGAAGGAGGAGAGGAGTCTGGGGGTGGCATGACACGCAGGCTGGTGGACCACAGCCCACCCTGACCCGTGTGCATCCGCTGGAGGAGTGAGCGCGAAAGGGACGTTGGCGTGGTGGACCACAGCCCACCATTGCCGACGCCCCGCCTGAAAATGGGGGTAATCATGATGGGACGTGTGCGGTTTTTCCGATACATCGGTTTGGCATTACTTGTGACGGCGCTTCTTGTCTCGTCTGTCGCAATGGTCGCTGCGGCGAATACGACGGGGGCAACGCTGCGTGCGAGCGACGCGACCGTCATCGTCAATAACAACACGATCGATCTCCGGGACCTCCCGGCCCGGATCGCGAGCGGTGGGGTCGAGGATTTCGTCGGCAATGGTTTCGGGCCGGGCGAACTCGTCAGCCTTTACCTGACCTTCCCGGATGGTCGCGTCTTTCCCGTCCAGAACGCGCTCGGCACCAGCTGCTGCCCGCAGACGGACGAAGTCCTCGCGGATGGCACGGGAAGCATGGAGTTCGAGATCGTCTTTGACCAGTTCCAGGGCTATCCGACAACGACGGGCAGCGCGACGGACGGCACGCAGTTCACGAGCTCGATCTTTGTCCTACCGAAAGAGTTTCAGACCGGCAGCCCGCCCTATGGGACCTACACCGTGACGGCGCTCGGTCGTGTCAGCCTCCAGAAGGCTACATCCACCTTCAAGATCATCCCACCCGGCGGGCCGGGCTTCACGTACGGCTCGACGACCACGACGGGCACGCTCTCGGTCTTCACGACCATCGGTCACAAGACCTCCGCCAAGCAGGTCGATCCCATCCTCAACCCGACCGGTGTCGCCCAGAACCCGAACGTTGACATCGCCTGCAATGGCCTGCTGCCCGGCGAATTCGTCGCCTTCTGGGATACCTACTCAGATGGCTCCGTCGTCGGCCTTAGCACATTGGTCGCGGATGATGGCGGTAGCGCGATCCTCCAACTCGACCTCCTCACCGGCAAGTTCCCCACCGGCCTGCACACCTTCACCTGTCGGGGCGCGCAGTCGAATTACTACCTGACGGGCGCGTTCCTCTTGCTCCCCGGTGGTATCAATAGCCAGGACGCGATCGGCTCGCTCACGGTGTCGTATGTCGGTGCCAGCCAGGCAGTCGTCAACGCCACCTTCCCGCAGCTCCCCTCCTTCTTCGCCAGTGACTATCTCCTCCTCACCGCACGCAACTTCCGCCCCAACGAGACCGTCACCTTCTGGCAGACCTTCCCCGACCAGACCGCGCACTTCCTCGCCACCGTCAAGGCGAACGAGGCTGGCGTCGCGGTGGTCGTGATCCAACTCTTCCCCGGTCCGATCAGCTACCAGGTCGGACGCGCAGTGCTCGGTGATGCGGCGCTCTACCAGATCGCCTATCCCGCAGGGGTTGATGGTCGGATTCCGACCGGACGGCACTACTTCTCGGCGCGTGGAGACACGACGGCACGGACGGCATCCGCTCCGTTCGACCTCCTCCCCAGCCAGGTTGACCCGTAACGGGTCTGTTCTCCTCCAAACCCTCGATCAAAAAGGGCACCCGTGGGTGCCCTTTTTCGATAGTCCCCGGTGGAGGCGGGCTTCAGCCTGCCGCAGTTAGGGATGGCAGGCTGAAGCCCACCTCCACCGGGGTCCACCAAATATGTCGGCTCCGTAAATCTGGAAGTTCGCTCAGGCGATCCGCTCGAGGACGACGACGGGGATCTGGCGGGTGGTCTTCTGCTGGTACTCTGCGAACCCCGGCATCAGCGTCGCCTGTGCAGCGTACAAGCGATCCCGCTCTGCCCCTTCCGCAACCGACGCGCGCACCGGGAACTTCTCGGTGCCGATCTCAGCGGTCGCCTCCGGGTGCGCGACCAGGTTGTGGTACCAATCGGGGTTGGTGGGCGCACCGGCTTTGGAAGCGATAATGACGATACGCTCGCCATCGGTGGTGTAGACCAGCGGCGAGGTACGCGGTTGGCCGCTCTTCGCGCCGGTGGTAGTCAGCAGGATCATCGGTGAGTTCTCGAACGGTCCGCCGACCTTGCCACCGTTAGCGCGAAACTCGGTGATTACGGATTGATTGAAGTCATTGGGGTTGGACATCGTTCCTCCTTATTGATACGGCACATCCGCGCCGCACAGACTGCGGGCAAACGGGACCGAGAGTGTAAGGATAGAGGAGGAGGCAAAGCAAAGGCAAGGGTGGTACCGACATCAGTGCATAGCGGCGAAGGAGGATGAGAAAAGATGGTGGTAGCAGGCTGCGAAGCCGCTACCACCGTCCAAAACCCGATGGCGACCTACCTATGCCCGTCTCATGACGCCCATTACCGTCCCGATGGCGCAGGCGACACCGGTTCACTCGCGGGTGCGGTGCTCGTCCGTCCCGTCGGTGCGGGAGGTGCGGACGCACCTGGGCTCCCCGCCCCGCTTGCGCCCCGTGCAGGCGGGATGATACCCGTCACGCCTGGGGGATGGACCGTCACGACGATTTGCTGCGTCACCCCACCGACCGTCACCGTGATCGTCACCGTCCCCGCCGCCTTGCCGGTGATCTTCCCCGTCGTCGGGTCCACTGTCGCGATGGTCGGGTCGCTTGACGTATAGGTGATGCCATTCGTCACCGGCTGCGTCGTGTGATCGCTGAATGTGCCGGTAGCGATGCATGTCACGCTGCCGCCGATTGGGACGGTGGCGGGATTGACGCCGCAGGTCAGGCTGATGCTTTGTAGGGCCGCCGTCCCGATCGTCAGTGTATAGGTCTGCATACCCGTCGCACTATTCGCATCGGTCGCGGTCACCGTGAGCGGGAACGCCCCCTGCTGGGTCGGCGTGCCGTGCAGCAACCCCGTGCTGTCGAGGGTGATGCCGCCGGGCAGGGTGCCGCTCTTGGTGAAGGTGAAGGGACCGGTGCCGCCGGTGGCGCTGAGTTGCTGGCTGTAGGCGACGCCGACCGCGCCATCCGGCAAAGTGGCCGGGCTGAGGGCGATGGGAGCGAGATTGGTCAGGCTGAAGATGGCGGCCGTCGCCACGCCCGTCGCGCTCGCGGTCACGGTATAGGGCCCACCTGCCGTCCCGTTCGCCGTCGCGGTCACGCTCGCCGCCCCGCTCGCCACCGTCGCGGTGCCCGCCGCGAGGGTCGCGGACGCGCCAGTGCCCGCCGGGGTGACGGTGAAGGTCACCACCGCACCGTCCACCGGCTCGTTGTGGCTGCTCGTCACGCTCACCGCCAGCGGGTTCGTGAAGGGCAAGGTGACGAAAGCGCTCTGGGGATTGCCGCCCGTGATCGCCAGCGTGAAGCCCTGGGACTCAAATGCGCCGATATCGCACACCGCGCCGACAGTACGCGCGAAGCCGGTGCCGCGCTCGTCGGTAGTGAGCGGGGTATTGTTGGCATCCTTGAGATTGGCGCAGGTCGTCGGGTCGCCCGCGTCAATAGCGGGGCTGCCGGGCAGCAGCGCGATCGTCTTCGGGCCGGTGCCGCCGTTCGCTTGCAGGCCGTGCGGGTCGAGCAGCGGGGCGGGGCTGGCACCGATCAGGTTGTGCCCGCCATTGGTAAAGGTGCCCGCCGTATCGCCGCCCGTGTTGCCGGAGACGATGCTGTTCTTGACGACCGCCACGTTAGTGAAGGTCTGCGCGAAGCCGCCGCCGGTGGCGGCGGTGTTGCCGGTGATCGTGCTGTTCGTGATCGTCGCTGGCACGATATTGTTCCCACCGTTCGCGAAGCCGCCGCCCTTGCCGCTCGCACTGTTGCCGGTGATCGTGCTGTTCGTGATCGTGGCGGTAAAGAGAGTGACGATGCCGCCGCCATCCTGGGTCGTGGTGTTGCCAGTGATCGTGCTGTTTATCACCGTGACGACACTCCCGCCGCCGACGCCGCCAGCGAAGGACGTGCTGTGGTTGCCGGAGACGATACTATTCGTCACCGTGACACCGGTCGCAGAGGAAATGCCGCTGCCAATGTTGTTGGCGATCGTGCTGTTCGCCACCGTGACTAGGCCCACCCCGCCGATGCCATTGCCATTATTGCCCGAGACTGTGCCGTTCGTCATGGTCAGCGTACCGATGCCAGTGAGAAAATCGTCGCCAGTACTAATCCCACCGTCACGGCCGGGGTTGGCGTTGTTGGCGACCGTACTATTCGTGAGCGTCAATGTGCCTCTGGTGAGGATGCCTCCGCCACTGGAGCCAGTAGCGTGGCCGTGTTGGATCGTCAGGGCGGTCAGGTTCGCCGTCACCCCGCTGCTCACATTGAAGACCTGCACCCCGCCGATGGGCGTATTCCCCGGATCGCAGCCCGTGCAGCCGCCATCCACGACCACCTGATTCCCGGTGCCGTTGATCGTCGTCGGCCCGCCGGTGTAGCTGAGCGTCAGCGTGCCACTCGGCGCGTCCAGCGTGATCGTCGTCGGCGTCCCGGATGGGAAGGTGCCACTCGCGAAGGTGATCGTGTTACTGCTGGTGCATTGCCCGAGGTTCGCTAGCCCCACTGCCTCGCGCAGCGTCAGGTGCGTGCCATCGATCGGATCCAGCGCGCTTGTCACGACGCACGCCACTGCGGATGCCACCCGCTCGTACGCGCCGATGTCGCAGTGCGCGCCGACGAAGCGGAAGATGCCCCGCTGATCCAGGCTATTCACCTGTCCCGCCCCGGTCAGCGCGCAGGTGGCATCATCGCCCGCGTCAATTGCCGGGCTGCTCGCCATGAGCTCCATCGTCTGCGTCGGGCCGCCGTTGTCGGCGAGTGCGCCGAGCAGCGGGAGGATCGGGCTGCCGCTCGTGCCGACCTGGTTGCCGTTCGCGTCGTTGTTGCTGATGCCGAACATGCCGCTGCCGTTGCCGATCAGGTTGTACGTACTCGTGCTCGCGACGAAGCCGTGCACATCCGGGTTGGAGCCGGTGTTGGCCGCGACGAGCGTGTTGCGTAACGTCACTGGGGCACTGGAGGTCTCGATGCCGCCGCCGCTACCAGTCGCGGCGTTCGCGGAGAGCGTGCTGTTCGTCACCATCACCGTCCCGGATGGGTTGTTGATGCCGCCACCAAAGCTGCTGGCGGAGTTGCCGGAGAGCGTGCTGTTCGTCACCGTCACCGTCCCGGATGAGTTGTCGATGCCGCCGCCGCTACCAGTCGCGGCGTTCGCGGAGAGCGTGCTGTTCGTCACCGTCAGCACGCCGCCTGTCTGGTTCTCGATGCCGCCGCCGAGAGTGGCGGAGTTTTGGAAGAGGGTGCTGTTCGTCACCGTCAGCGCGCCGAAGTTGAAGATGCCGCCGCCGCAGGTCACCCCGCCGCACGATCCCGCAGGCGCGTTGCCGTGCTGGATCGTCAAGTTGCTGATCTTCGCAGTCACGCTGGGGTTCACATGGAAGACTCCCGTGCCGGTGCCGCTCTGGCAACTGGTGGTGAAGGTGCACCCCCCGTCCACCACGACGCCCGTCCCACTCGTCGGCCCGACGATCGTCACGCTCTTCATCAGCGTCAGCGGCCCGTTCGCTTGTGTCAGAGGGATCGTGCCGGACACGGAAGACGAGAAGAGGATCGTGTCGTTACTCCCGAACGCACCGGGGGTCTGCCCGGTGATGTCCGGGTCAACCGTCGTGCCCGCATTGATCGCGGCGACCGCCTCACGCAGCGTCACCCCGCCGTCCCCGGCAATCACGGTATCATCGGTAACATTCACCGTGATCGTCGCGGCGGCGGCGGGCAGTGCGTGCCATACGCCCACGACGACAAACAGCAGCAGCGCCCCACCGAGCGCCAGCATCCCCCGCACCGAAGGCCGCATCCCTGTCGTCATCGCCCCGCTCCTCCCCTACCGTTGCGGCATCAGATTCTCTATTCGTTGTCTCCCCACTCATTATGTACCATGTAGTGCATATTTGGATCAAGCACGACCATCTGTCAAGGGGGTGGACTGACATCCGGACATAACTCAGACACCGAAGCCGAATTCCTGCAACAAAGTGGGAAACTGAATAATGCGCGGCGGTCAGGGCGTCTTGGGGATGAGCGTGACATCGATGGTCAGGCGGCTAAAAAAGGCGGTGGTCGTCCCGGCGCTATCGTTCCCCGCGATCTTGAGCGGGAAGCCGAGGTTCGTTACCGTCAGCCGCGCGCGATACTTGCCGAACTCCGCCACCTCAGTGGTTTGCCCCTTGTCCGTGAGGACGGAGAGCTTTTCGCCCGCGCGGAGGGCATTCTTGTCCCGCAGATCGTTGTTGGCAGCGAGGACCGGGATTTCGCTGTTCATCGCCTCCTTTGATCCCTGGGTGGGGACGAGCGAGAGCGAGAGCGCGCTGACCTGATCGGGCCGCCCCTCGACGGACTGACGGGAGGTGACATAGAGCCAGGTAACCGGCTGACCGATCAGATTATTGACGGGGACCCATCCCTCTTTGTAGCCGTTGCTCGGTGCCAGGGCGATCGCAATATCCACCATCGTCGGGTTCACGACATCGTTTTCGAGGTGGGCGATCACCGCGCTCACGTCCCGGTAGTCCGGGCGCACCTTTTTGATCGCTTGCAGGTCCGCGTACGCCTCTTTCCATTGCGAGGCCCGCAGATGCGTCTGCGCGCTGGTGTATGCGGTGAGCAGCATATCTTCCTGATCCGCCTGCGCCGCCCGCGCTTTCGCGTCTTTATACTCCCCTGCCGCCCCGAATTGCTGCTTCGCTGTCTTGAAGTCCTCCCGCGAGAGGGCAACGACACCGGCGTCATACGCCGCCTTCTGGGTGCGGAGGTTCTCTGCCTGGATTGCCAGTTGCGGCGCGTCTTTGTAGGTCGTGGCGGCACGGAAGGCGGCGGCGGCGGTCGTGTAGTCTTCCTTCGCCAGCGCGTCCTTCCCCGTCTGATACTGCTGTTGCTGCCCGATCAGGTTCTGCGCCTTCGTCGTCTGTGTGGGCGCATCCTTATAGTCCGCCGCACGCGCGAAGGCCGTCGCTGCGGTCGCGTAATCTTCCTTCGCCAGCGCGTTCACCCCTTCGGCGTATGCTTGCTTCTGATCGCCGAGCCGCAGTGCGGCGGTACGGCGCTGCGCTGCGTCGCGGAAGGTGCCCGCCTTCCCGAAGGCGTCTGCCGCCGCGACGTAATCTTCCCGACCGAACGCGGCGGTGCCCGCCTCATAGTTCGCCTGCTGCTCCTTCGTTGCCTGCGCCGCCTGTGCTCGCGCGGGGGCATCCCGGTAGGTGCCCGCCGCCGCGAACTCCGCTATCGCCACGTCATAGGCATTCTGCGCGAGCGCCGCTTCCGCCACCGCGTAATGATCCTGCTGCCGCGTCAGTGTCTGGTTACGCTTGACGACAAGTACGCCGAGGAGCGAGGCACTGGCGAGCACCAGGAGCGTGAGGACGACGAGCACCCACGTCAGGAGCGGGCTACGCCGCCGCACCGCATGAACTTCGCCCAGCGTATCCGGCACCAGAATCATCCCTGTCTGGTCGATCTCGTCCGGTGGCCCGTAGCCCGCAGGTGGTGTCCGGGCGCTGGCTGACGGCAGGTTCGCGACGGTATCGTGCGATCCGCGCGGCAGAGCGGTCGTGGCGGCAGCGACGCCCCGCCCATCGCCCACGATCGCTGCGATCAGATCGGACGCGGTCGATGGGCGCGCAGCGGGATTCGGGTTGAGCGCGCTGAGGATGACGCGGTCCAGGTGAGACGAAAGCCCCGGCGTATGCGCGCGCGGCGGGGCAGGTGGGCGATTGACCTGCTCCCAATGCACGCGCCATGCGTTCGGCACGCTCTGTGGCGCGACTTCCCCCGTGAAGGGAGAGATATCCGTTAGCATCTCATAGAGCACCGCGCCGAGCGCATAGACATCTGATGCCCCCGTCGCCTCCCGGCTGCTCCCTTGCTCCGGGCTGAGGAATGCGGAGGGGCCGAAGATCGCCCCATCCATTTCGGGCGGCACGAAGGCCGGTTCGGCAAGCATACCCGTGCCATCGCCACGGACCGCAATCGTCTCCGGCGCGACATGCCGATGCGCGAGACCGATCCCACGCAGAGCATCGAGCGCGACCGCGACCGGCCCGAGGATACGCGCCGCTTCCGACGGACTGAAGGGCGTCCGCCGCTCCTGCATGACCGTGCGAAGGGACGGGCCGGCTCCCACATCCGCGACAAGGAAGGTCGACACACCATCCCGCTCGATACCCCGCAGGGCGACGATGTTTCGGTTCGCGAGGATGCGCAGTTGGTTCACCTGGCGCTCGTAGCGCGCGAAGGCGTCCGGCGATTCGAGGAGGGCAGGCGCGAGGAACGCGATGGTCACCCGTAAGAGCGCCGCGCCGTCCCATGCATCATAGCGATCACCGGTCTTGTCCGTGGCGATCCGGCGCTCCAGGCGATAGCGCCCCGCCAGCCACTGGCCTGTCCGGTCCTCCATCAATTCTCTCACCCCCCGTACACCGCTACCTCCTCTGCATCATCGCACATCTCATCGAGAGAGACACCGCATCTGCCCTTCCATCGCACTCAACCAAAGCACCAAGACACCAAGAACACCAAGAAACCCTTCTGTATTCTCTTGGTGTTCTAGGTGCTTTGGTGGTTCATCTCTCCGTCGCTTGAGAGTCTCCGCTTGATGCCGTACGCCGCTATGGTTTCCGGCGTGGCTGTGCGGCGGATTCCGGCAGGTTGTGCGGGATCTCGCCTTCCGGCACACCTTCGCGCTCCTGGGCGAGCGCGGAACCCTGCCCCTCCTTGACCCACCCGTCATCTTGCAGGTCGGTGGCAGCTTTTGACGGGTTGTGCTTGTGTGCGTCCGGGGTCTGCGCGTCATGCGGAAGCGCGTGGGGAGCGATCGATGGTGCCGCGCTCCCTCCCACTGCTCCCGTCTCATCTCCGGCAAATGTCCGATCCCGACGGTGCTCGCTCATCTGATCTGCTCCTTTGTCCGGTTACCAATGCATCATTCGCCTCTCCTTTGCAATCCGTGTGCCGCAGTGGGGAGGTTGATCGCGCAGTGCTGCACGTTCGTCGATAATGCGCGATGATAGCCTGTAGCGATTGTCGCCCGTGGGGCAATCGCGCGGAAGGGAGAAGGTAGCGCGGTGCGTATGCTCGTGGTCGAAGACGAAAGTCGGCTCAATGGCCTGATTCGGACTGCGCTGACCGAAGAGGGATACGCGACGGATAGCGCGGCGGACGGCGATGAAGCCTCCTATCTCGTCTCGATCAATCCGTACGATGTGATCGTGCTCGATATTGGCCTACCGAAGAAGGACGGACTGACCCTCTGCCGGGAATGGCGCGCGGCGGGCAATCCGGCGGCGATCCTCATCCTCACCGCGCGGGATGGCATTACGGACCGCGTCGCGGGCCTCGATAGTGGCGCGGACGATTACCTCGTCAAACCGTTCCACGTCGCGGAACTGCTCGCCCGCGTCCGGGCGCTTCTGCGGCGAGAGCAGAGCGGGCAGCGTCGCACCACCGTATTGCAGGTCGCGGACCTGACGCTCGATACGGCCTCCCATGTCGTCATGCGCGACCAGCGCACGATCCCACTCACAGACCGTGAATTCTCCATCCTCCGCTATCTGATGCATCGCGCGGAGGCGGTCGTCAGCCGGACGGAACTCCTCGAACACGTCTGGGACGAGCAGTACGACGGGCTCTCCAACATTGTCGATGTCTACATCCGCCGCCTGCGCCAGCACATCGATGAGGGCACACACCTCCCGCTCATTCACACCGTCCGCGGTGCGGGCTACCGGATCACTGCACAGGGCGAGTACGAGACGAGCGAAACGAACTGATCGCGCGGTGCGCATCGGACGCACCGGAAAAGGAGATGCCTGATGACCGACGGATCGCGTGCGTCGCAAGGGCCAGATGATCGCGGCGCGCTTGAAGCCGCCGTGACACTGATGGCAAGTATCGGCTCTTGCGCCAGCCCCAGTTTCTCGCCGGACGGGACACGCCTCGCCTTCGTCGCGGACATCAGCGGGGCGCCGCAAGTCTGGACCGTCGCCGTCGCCGGTGGTTGGCCGGAGTTGGTCACCGCGCTGGACGATCAGGTGCGTGCCGTTGCCTGGTCACCGGATGGCGCGTGGCTCGCCTGCGCGACCGCGCCCGGCGGCGGGATGAATCAGCAGGTGTATCTCGTCCGCCCGGATGGCACCGGCCTGCGCCGCCTCACCGACGGTGGCTCGGAAACGAACCACCTCGGCCGCTGGACTGCCGATGGGCGGGCGCTGATCGTCACATCGAACCGGCGCAACCCGGCGACGATGGACCCCTACCTCGTCGATTGTGCGAGTGGCGCATGGCGACAGGTGCGGGAAAGCCCCGGTGTCGGCACCCTGACCGTCAGCCGGGATGGGCAGAGGGCCGTCCATACGCGCCAGGTCAGCCGGGGCGATGTGGACTGCTACCTGATCGACCTAACGACCGGCGCAGAGCGGCTCCTGACCCCGCATGAGGGGCCGGGCACCTTCGCGGGCGCGACATTCTCGCCTGATAGCCGGACGATCTATCTGATCTCGAACGATCAACGAGACCGCACCGGCTTCGCGCGCATCGCACTGGACGCCGACAATGTGCCGGGACCCATCGAACCTCTGGTGGAGCGACCGGACGCCGAATTGCAGCAGTTCGCCCTCAGTGATGATAGCAGCACGGCGGCATTACTCTGGAATGCCAGCGGTCGGAACGACCTCGCCTTCCTCGACCTCCGCGCCAACGTGGGGGTGCTGCTTCCCGGCCCGGCGCTTCCCTCGGAGATCGCCAGCGATCTCACCTTCACGAAGGATGGCAGCCGGTTGGCAATGACTCTTTCCGGTGCCGCCGCACCACCGGATATCTGGGTATTGGAGCGGGAAACGAACCGGATGACGCAGGTCACGCACAGCCCCCATCCCGGCGTCGATTTCCGGGCGATGGTCCGGCCCGAACTGGTACGCTTCCCCGCGCACGACGGCCTCGAACTGAGCGGATGGCTCTATCGCCCACCGGGGTATGTCGCTCCCGGCCCACTCGTCCTCAACTTTCACGGCGGCCCGGAGGGGCAGGAGCGGCCGACCTTCAAGGCGCTCTTCCAGGCGCTCCTCGCGCAAGGGATCGCGGTGCTCGCGCCCAATGTCCGGGGGTCGGGCGGCTTCGGCAAGCGGTTCGTCAACCTCGATAATGGCGCGCTCCGCTTCAATGGCATCCGGGATATTACGGCGTGTGTGGATTACGCGGTTGGTGCGGGCATCGCGGACGCGACGCGCATCGGTATCCTCGGCGGGTCGTACGGCGGCTACATGGTGATGGCGGGCATGACGGAGTTCCCGGAACGCTTCGCGGCGGGCGCGAACCTCTACGGGGTCGTGAACTTCGAGACCTTCTTCGCGCAGACGGAGCCGTGGATGGCGGCGATTTCCAAGGTGAAGTATGGCGACCCGGAGACGGAAGTCGATCTCCTGCGCCGCCTCTCGCCGATCCACAAGATCGACCGGGTGATCGCGCCCGTGCTCGTCTTGCATGGCGCGAACGACACGAATGTCCCGGTCGTCGAGGCCGAGCAAGTCGTGGAAAATCTCACGCGTCGTGGCATCCCGGTTGAGTACATCCTCTTCCCGGATGAGGGGCACGGCTTCACGAAGACCGCGAACCGCATCCGTTCGACCGTGGCGATTACCCGCTGGTTCACCCAATACCTGAGCGCTTAACCTCACCCCCGACCCCTCTCGTCCGGAGCCATCGCCCCTGGATCGAGGTAAAGGCAAGTTTCGTCGACGATGGAGAGGGGGTCGGGGGGTGAGGAAAGTTTGAGAATGAACGAAGGTACGGTAAAGTGACGCATGATGACGAAAGGCGATATCGCGCACCGGCGGCTCGGTACCCAGCATATTGCGGGAGCGAAGTTGGCGACGCCCGGCGCGGTCGTGCAGTGGCTGGGCGCGGTGCAGGCGCAGGATTACGCGGGCGCGAAATGGGCGGTCAGCCAGCGCACGCACAACGTTAGCGATGCCGACCTCGATCGGGCGCTTGCGGACGGCACGCTACTTCGTACCCATGTGTTGCGGCCCACCTGGCATTTCGTCCTCCCCACCGATATTCGCTGGCTGCTGGCGCTCACGGCTCCGCGCGTCAAGGCCGCGAGCGCTTACGGGGACCGACAACGCGGCCTCGATGATGCCACCTTCGCCCAGAGCAATGCTGCATTGACCGAAGCCCTGCGCGGTGGCAACCAGCGAACGCGCACCGAGCTTGCCTCCGTACTTCAGGACGCCGGGATCGCGACCGATGACCTGCGGCTTGGTAGCATCATGATGCGCGCCGAACTGGACGGGGTCATTTGTAGCGGTGCCCGGATCGGCAAACAATTCACCTATGCCTTACTCGATGAGCGGGCACCACAGACCAGAGCGCTCATGCGCGACGAAGCTCTGGCCGAACTCACCCGACGCTACATGACGAGCCACGGGCCGGCGACCGCGCAGGATTTCGTCTGGTGGTCGGGGCTGACGATGACCGACGTGAAAGCCGGCCTCGCACTGGTCCGCAACGAACTCGTGCATGACGTGATCGACGGCCAGACCTATTGGTATGCCCCGTCCCCACCGATCGAGCGCGAGCCTTCGCCGACCGCATACCTGCTGCCCAACTACGATGAATACATCGTCAGCTATACGAATCGGAGCGCCGCCCTCGATACGCCGCCCGCCGACAAGCTGGACGCGCGAGGGAATGTCCTCTTCAATCATACGGTCGTCATCGACGGCCAGATCGTCGGCACCTGGAAGCGCACCGTCAAGAAGGATACCGTCGTCATCGATGCGACCCCCTTCGCCTCGTTCAATAGCGCCGAAGTCGCGGCGCTGGCAGTCACCGCAGCGCGCTACGGCCAATTTCTCGGTTTGCCCGCCACACTACGGATCGACTCGTAGCGCGGCTATACAGGAGAGAGAAGCGATGTCCGACGGGCAACAGAGATCGATGGAAGCTGGCGCGAAGCCGGTCTGCGACTGCGACGCGGTCATCGTCGGTGCGGGGCTGGCGGGGTTATACATGCTCCACCGCTTACGCGGCCTTGGGCTCTCGGTGCGCGTCTACGAGGCGGGCAGCGATGTGGGCGGCACCTGGTACTGGAACCGCTATCCGGGCGCACGCTGCGATATCGAGAGCATGGACTACTCATACTCCTTCTCGGACGAACTCCAGCAGGAGTGGCAGTGGAGTGAACGGTACGCCGGTCAGCCGGAAATCCTGCGCTACATCAATCACGTCGCGGATCGCTTCGACCTGCGCCGGGACATTCAGTTCGAGACACGCGTCACGGCCGCACACTTCGACGAAGCGACGCATCGCTGGGCAATCCGGACGGACGGTGGCGACCGCGTCTCGGCGCAGTTCTGCATCATGGCGGTCGGCTGCCTCTCCACCGCGCAAGTGCCCAGGATCGAAGGAATCGAGACCTTCAGGGGCGAGTGGTATCACACCGGGAGATGGCCCCATGAGGGCGTCGATTTCACCGGCCTGCGGGTCGGCATCATCGGTACCGGCGCTTCCGGCATCCAGTCCATCCCGATCATCGCGCAGCAGGCGACCCATCTCTTCGTCTTCCAGCGCACCCCGAACTTCACCATCCCCGCCTGGAACGGCCCACTGGACCCGGAATACGAGCAGCGATTGAAGGCGGACTACGCCGCGTTCCGGCGCGCGGCCCGCGAGTCACGCGCGGGCTTCGTCGTGGAGCGCAATGAGCAGTCCGCGCTGGAGGCGGCTCCCGAGGAGCGAGAGCGCGCGTACGAGGCGCGCTGGGCGCGCGGCGGCTTCGGCTTTACCTCGGCATTTGCGGACCTCGGCACCAATCAGGAGGCCAACGACACCGCCGCTGCCTTCGTCCGCGCGAAGATTCACGCTATCGTGCAAGACCCGACCATTGCTGCGGCGTTGTCGCCCCAGGACCACCCCATCGGCACGAAGCGCCTTCCCCTCGATACCGACTACTACGAAACCTACAACCGCGACAATGTCACCCTCGTTGACATCAGGAATGCGCCCATCGAGGCGATCACCCCGACCGGTCTGCGCACGCGGGATGCGGCATACGCACTCGACCGCATCGTCTTCGCCACGGGTTTCGATGCCATGACGGGCCCCGTGTTCAAGATCGACATTCGCGGCAGAGCGGGCCACGCGCTCAAGGAGAAATGGGCGGATGGCCCGCGCACCTATCTCGGCATCGCGACTGCCGACTTCCCCAATCTCTTCCTCATTACCGGCCCCGGCAGCCCCTCGGTGCTCAGCAATATGATCGTCTCCATCGAGCAACACGTCGATTGGATCGCGGAGTGTCTCGCCTATCTGCGCGCGCATGATCTCACGGGCATCGAGGCGACCGTTGATGCGGAGGATGCATGGGTCGCGCATGTCAACGAGGTCGCCGACACCACGCTCTATCCCCTGGCGAACTCCTGGTACGTGGGGGCGAATATCCCCGGCAAGCCGCGCATCTTCATGCCCTATGTCGGTGGTGTCGGGGCTTACCGAGAAAAATGCGACGCCGTCGCGGCCAAGGGGTATGAAGGGTTTCGGCTGACCTGATGGAATGAAATAGCCCGGTGTGCGTGTGCAGTGCGGGATTTGGCGGTGTTCTCAGCGCAGTAGGGTTATACAGAGGTTTCGGGGAGAAGGGAACGGTGGCGTCATGGTGAACCTCATCCTGCCGGCCGCATGGACAGTGAAGCGCCTGCGCTCCGTGCTTCTCGTGGTGGTGGCCTGCGATTTCGCCTTGATCGGTCTGCGGGTGCTGCTCTACACACCGTTCTTGCAGCAACACAACGCACTCCTCTATCTCGTTGAACCGGTGGCGCTCCTCCTCATCTATGCGGGGATTGCCTTCGCGACCACCACGGACACTAGCCCACTGCGGCATGTCGCACTCCGCATCGGCGCAGTCGTCGGATTGTTTACGGGCATGATGTGGATTATCAATCTGGCGTTGGAAACGTTCTCGGCGGCGACGGGCATTCCGGTCACCGCTCCCTTCCTGCTCGGCGCATTCGTCCTCTGGGGTGTGGCAGGCTTCGTGACAACGCGGCGAACCGGCTCGCTCGCCCTTGGAGTCCTGGCGGCGATCTGGAGTGCGATGCTCTGCGTGCTGCTCGCGATCACCTTCGGCTTCGTATTGACCTATACATCCTTGCCGACGCTGGAACAACAGATGGTCGGTGATCCGGATTTCCTTCGCAGCCATTGGAGCGACCTGCGCGCCTTTGCTATCGCCAACTCGTTCGACAGCGCTTTCTCGCATCTGCTCGGTGCCTTGCTCATCAGTGCCCTCTTCGGGACGGTCGGCAGCGCCACAGGCAGACTCACGAGCCGTTTGCGGCATCCTCAGCCCGCATAATGATGGAGTTTTTCTTGTGGTAGCAGGCTTTCCAGCCTGCCCTCTCGGTGCTGGAAAGGCAGGCTGGAAAGCCTGCTACCACTGGGTTTTCACTGTTGAACTGTGTGACGCCTACAGATGTTCACACTTCTCCCGCGTGCGCGTGGAGCACATCGTCCAGCGCGGCAAGCAAACGTGCGATGTCCGCCTCATCGTTGTAGAGATGCAGCGAGACGCGGATGCGCGCATCGCCACCCCAGACGAGTACGCCGCGCTCGGCCAACGCGCCGACCAGCGCGGCGGAGTCCGACCAGGCGAAGCAGATATTCGGCCCGCGCCGCGCCGGGTCTTCGGGCGTCAGGATCGTCAGGCCGCGGTCGTGCAGGGCGCGCCAGAGTTTGCCCCCGAGAGCGAGGATATGTCGCTCAATCCGCTCAATCCCGACTGCATCGAGGTAGGCGAGCGCGTTGTCGAGCACCGCGAGCGCCATGAAGGGCGGGTTCCCCGCCTCGAATCGTGAGGCGTCGTCCGCCAGTTCGTAGTGCGTCGGCGCGGTGATGCTCCGTTCGCCCGTAATGCTGTGCCAGCCAATCGTTTGCGGTGCGAGGTCCGCCAGCCGCACGGGGTTGCGGTAGAAGATCGCGGAGCCATGCACCCCGAGCAAGTATTTGTAGCAACTGGAGACCAGCACATCCGCGTACCGTGCCGCGACGGGCACCACGCCGGTCGCGTGGGTCGCATCGACGCTGACGAGCGCGCCGACGCGGTCCGCGAGGGCACGGACGTCTTCGAGTTGGTACCGCCGCCCGGTCAGGTAACTGACCTGGCTGATCGAGAGGACACGCGTCCGGTCGTCCATCGCCGCCGCGAGCCGTTCGAGCGTCGGTTCCTCACCCCATTGCCGCACGACCCGGACCTCGACGCCGAGATGCGCCAGGCGCGTCCACGGGTAGATGTCCGAGGGGTACTCAATGTCTTCCAAGACGACGTTATCGCCCGCGCGCCACGCCAACCCGGCGGCGAGTTGGTTGACACCGTCGCTCGCCGAATCGAGGAAGGCGATATCCGCCGCATCGACACCGAGGAGGGCGGCGACGCGCGCCCGGCACTGCGCCAGGATTCCCATCAGCCCCTCATCGCGGCCCGCGAACCCCTCGCTCTTCATCTGGAAGAAGCGCGCGACCGCTGCCTGATGGCTCTTGAGGATCGCCGTTTCGCCCCCGGCGCAGAGGTGCGCGACGGTGGGTGCGTGGAGGAAATCATCCTTCGATACGAGCGCCGTGATCTGTTCCGCCGTCACCATACCGCCCCCCTCTGCCTTGCTTCGATCTCGATACTTCGATACCACGCATCGTCGCGCGCACAGGTGGAGAATGCAAGAGAGGGCGGGGAACCTCACCCCCCAACCCCCTCTTCATCGGTGTGGAGAGGGGGAGCGACCTTCGATAGACAAGGGTGGATAGGGAACACCACGGCACTTGCAGAGAGGCACCCCTCGCCCCTTGAGGGCTCTGTACGAGAGGGGTCGGGGGCTCCGCGAGAGGGGAGTTCAGCATACGCCCTGCAATGCCATACTCACGATACGCAGATTACGTGGAGAAACCCATCCTTTTCCGGGTTGTATTTACGTCTATCGGGGGGTAACCTACAATAAGGTTTCGTGAGTGAACTAAATCACGCGCATTTACGAATACTGTATCGGCATTCAGATAGTGCGCGCTCGCTGCCAGTGGACGACGGGGCGGACTCAACAGGGAAAGGACGCACAGCGATGGCGACGGGGATGCGGTCTGCGGTGCGGGGGATGCTGGCGCTCGGTGGGGCGCTGCTGCTGTTTGTCGTCGTGGCCCTCTGGCACGCGCTGCCCGCCGCCGCCGCGACGATCACGGTGAACGGTATCGGTGACTCCACCATTGCCGGGGACGGCGAGGTGACCCTGCGCGAGGCCATCGCTGCGATCAATGCGGGCACGACGGCTGACCCGAACATCACGGGGCAAAATCCCGGTGCGTTCGGGAGTAACGACACGATCCTCTTCCCGTCTTTCGTTTCCGGTACGATCTTTCTGACACAAGCGAACGGGCCACTGACGCTGATGAAGAGCGTGACGATCGACGGCACGGGGCACAACGTGATCGTGGACGGGAGGTGCACCTTCACCACCAGTTGCCAGAGCGGCACCGGCACGGGAGTCTTCCATGTGAACGGCGGCACGACGGCGTACCTGACGGCGCTGACGATCCAGCACGGCAACGCGGGCGGTGGCAGCGGCGGCGGCATCGAGAATTTTGGCACACTGACGGTGACGAATAGCACCGTCTCCGCCAACTTCGCCAGCTTCACCGCCGGCGCCGGCGGTGGCATCTTCAATCAAAGCGGTAGCACACTGACGGTGACAAACAGCACCTTCTCCGCCAACGCGGCAAGCGTCGGCGGCGGCATCTCCAATGACAACGGCACCGTGACGGTGACGAACAGTACCTTCTCCGCCAACTCTGCACAGCTCGGCGGCGGCGGCGGCATCCTTAACTTGGGGACGCTGACGGTGACGAACAGCACCGTCTCCGCCAACTCCGCACGGCTCGGCGGGGGCATCTACAGTGACAACGGCACCGTGACGGTGACGAACAGCACCGTCTCCGCCAACCGCGCTACCCAAGGCGGCGGCATCTACAAGTCCACCGGCACGATCACGCTCACCAACACGATCGTCGCCAACTCGACTGGCAATGGGGAGCTCATCGGCAGCTTCGGCGGCAGCAACAACCTGATCGGGGATGGTTCCGGCGGTCTCCTCCCCGCCAATGGCAACCTCCTCGGCACCGTCGCCCTCCCCCTCAATCCCCTCCTCGCTCCGCTCGGCAACTACGGCGGTCTCACCCAAACCTTCGCCCTCCTCCCCGGCTCCCCCGCCCTCGATGCCGGCGCTGCCGTTGGCCAGGGTCCGGTCGATAACCTCGTCCTCTCCACCGACCAACGCAATCAGGGTCGCTTCGGGGTACCGGACATCGGAGCTTTCGAGAGCCAGGGCTTCTCCCTCACCAAGGTCGCTGCCGACGATAATCAGCACACCCTCATCACCGCTCCCTTCCCCCACCCCCTCGCCGTTACCGTCACCGCCACTCAAGCCATCGAGCCCGTAGACGGTGGCACCGTCACCTTCACTCTGCCTTCGAGCGGTGCCTCCGCCGCCTTCGCGACGACGAGTTGCACCGTCAGCGGCGATCACCTCACCGCCACCTGCCCCATCACCCTTGTCAGTGGCACCGAGACGGCGACCACGCCGGTGCTGACTGCGAATAGCACTACTGGCGGGTACGCCGCTACCGCGACGGCGCGTGGTGTGGCAACCTCCGCCACCTTCACCCTCACCAACCTCGCCATCACCCTCTCCCCCACCACCCTGCCTGCGGGCAACGTCGGCATCGCCTATAGCCAGAGCATCACCGCCAGCGGTGGGGTGGGGCCGTACACCTTCGCCGCAACCGGCACGCTCCCCCCGGTCTCACACTTGCGACCAACGGCGCGCTCAGTGGCACCCCGACGACGAGCGGCACCTTCTCCTTCACCGTGACCGCGACGGATGTGAACGCCTTCCCGAGCAACGCGCAACAATATACCGTCACCATCGGCTCCGCCGTGCTACAATCGGTGACGCTGGTCTGTGGTACCACTCCGGCGACGGTGCCGATCGGCGGCACGGTGACCTGCGTGACAACGGGACACTTCTCTGACGGCTCGACGCAAACGCTGACGAGTGGCGTGACGTATAGTACCGGTGACCCGAATATCGCGACGGTGGACGCGACGACGGGTGCGGTCACGGGGAAGGCAGCGGGCACGGCAACGATCACGGCGACCTATCCGGGGTTGCCCGCCGTGCAGTTGACAATCACCAGCCATCCACCAACAGTGACGGGGCTGCAGCCGCCACCGGCGACCGCGAACCGACCGGTGGGTGCAAGTGGGAATGCGACGACCGCACCGGCACCAACGGGACGGACAGGGACGAGCGGGGGCAGCAGCCCACCACCGGCACCGACGGGACGGCCTTGATGGTGACGAAGAACCAATCATTGGGGAGGACGCAATCATGAAGGGAGTGGGAATGGACGGACAAACGATCGCACCGCGGGACATCTCGCGGCGAGACATGATGAAGACCGGCCTCAAAGCGGGTGCCTATGCCGCTCCCATCATCCTCGCCAGCGTTCCCGTCGCTGCGGTCGCCGCTGCCACGCCTGCACCGATCCTCTGTGGCACCACCACCACCTTCACCCAGGATGTCGCGATCCTCAATGGCGCACCCTCGACCGCCTACGACGTCTATGCCGCGCCCAACGGCTCGGGTGCAACCAAGGTTCTCAGCCTCACCACCGATGCCACCTTCGCTGCCGCCTTCGGCACCTTCTCGCTCACCGTGCCGAGTGGGAGCGTCACCAGTGTGACGATCTCGGTTGTCCTCGCGGGCCAGCCTGCCACTCCCGCGCTCGCCACATTCTCCAGCGCGCTGGTGACGACGGTCGCCTGCACGGCGGGCGGACCACGCGCGGCCGCCGTGCTGGTGGGCCGCGCCTTCCAGGAGGCGAACAGCACGACGAGTTATAAAGTGATCCTCGATGCTGCAGTGCAGAACGGCGTACCGAACACGGCCTACACGATCAACTATCAAGCGAACAACGGGACGGGTGGGCTGACAAGTGCGGGAACCGTGACGACGAACGCCGCAGGAAACGGGACCGCGATCCTGACCGTGACGGTGGGGACGAGCAGCCCAACGCCACCGACGAGTTACTCTGTGAACGCGGTACCGGCAGGCGGAGCAGGACCGACACTGACGGCGACGCTCTCCGGCAGTAGCGTGGTGAACGTGGCACCGTTCCCCGGCATCACCGTGACGAACCGCCCGGCGCTCCAGATCCTCGCGATCACGTAAGATTGCGTTCACCCTCCTCATGCGAATCGCACTGATACCGCCCCCCCACCCCCAGCCCCTCCCCCGCCATGCGAGGGAGGGGTGCCTCACTGCAACATCTGTGGCGATGATTCACCGTGCTCTCTCCCCATCAAGCTCCCCTCTCCCGCGTGGCGGGGGAGGGGCCGGGGGTGGGGGCTTTTCGTAGTTTGTTCCGACTCTGTGTCGATTCGGTTCTTATCCCGATGTATTCTGGATGTTGGTCGCCTTGAGGGCGATGGCGGCGGCGTAACCGTCACCGGGGTTGGCCCAACGGCGTTCGGGAAGCAGACGGCCGTTGTACATCTCCGGTTGCGTCCGCACGAGATGCCGGAGAAGCGGCGCGCCATCCCAGAAGGAGAGGCGGGGATCAAACCGCTTCGTGCAGTATTTATTCACCGGGGCGGGGAAGATGTACGTGGCGAGATGAACGAGATGGCCGAGGACGCCGTACTGCGGCGTGCGAAAGGTGAGCCCGCCGTTCGCTCCCCCGGTCGCGCCGATACCCGCGTAGTTATTCGCGTACGGGTCCACGCTGCCGCCATAGGCACGCGCGCCCGTCTCGTGGATCATCTGCGCCCACGGCAGCAGGGGGTCCATACCGAACTGCGGTGCGTAGTACCAGTAGAGTTGCGCCAGTTGCCGCCAGGTGCCCAGCCCCTTTGGCCGTGGATTGAGATTCGCCGCATAGTTCACCGCCTGCGCTGCCTTCGCCCGTGGCGCACTGACGAAACTATCCTCTACCATTACCATTATTCAGGCCCCCTGACGGAGTAGACAGTAGGCAGTAGACAGTGAGATTGCATTTTTCTGCCTACTGCCTACTGCCTACTGTCTACTGCCTACTAATAGAGTTTGTCGAGATCGAGGATGTTGCGCATCTCGGCGATGCGGCCCTCGGCGAAGCAGCGGAGGTTGTGCGCGAAGAGTGCGGTGAGGCGTTCGTTCTCGCGCGCGGCGGTGCTCGCGGAATGCGGGTTGATAATGACGTTCTCCAGGTCCCACAGGGGAGAATCCGCAGGCAGCGGTTCCTTGCGGAAGACATCGAGCGCTGCGCCCCGGATGCGCTGATGCACGAGGGCATCGGTGAGCGCCGCCTCGTCCACCAGTTGACCGCGCCCGATATTGACGACGATGGCGTTTGGCTTGAGGAGGGCGATCATCTCCGCCGAGAGGATATTGTCTGTCTCGTCGGTGTGTGGCGCGCAGAGGACGAGGGCATCCGCACGCCGCAGCGCATCGGGAAGCCCGGCACGATCCGTCGCCTCGTCGAAGTGCGGGTACGCATTGCCGGTACCAACTGCGATCGTCCGCATATTGAAGCCGTGCGCCGCCCGTGCCACTGCCTGCCCAATCTTCCCCGGCCCAATGACGACCAGGGTGCGATCCGTCAGTTCATCGGAGTCATACCGCTCCCAGTGATGCGCCGCCTTCTCGCGGGCGAGATACGGCCCCTCCTTGACGAAGTGGAGGATACCGTAGATCGCGAACTCCGCCAGTGGTCCGCTATGTGTGCCGCTCGCGGTCGTGATAATGAGGTTGTCCGCCTTCGTCACATGAAGCCGCCGCATCCCCATGCCGACGCCCGCCGAGGTCGTGCCAATCCAGCGCACCTTCGGCGCATACTGCCGGGGATGGACACCCGCGCGCCGGTCGATATCCCACATCGCGTCCGCGTCGCGCAGGATCGCTGCCCACGCAGTTTGCTGGGCGGGCGTCCGCTCCCAATCCGGCGGCCCGTCATGGTCCGCGTTGTAGCGCATCGGCGGCAGCAGGTCGGGTTCGTACCGGATCGTCACCTGCGCCGGTGCGTTGGTGCGGAGCGTCTCGACATGCTCCGCCTCAAGGGGCGACGCGATCACGACAGTGAGCGGTTGATTCATTGCCACGCATACCTCCCCTGAATGAACGGACATCGGGCACGATGGTACGAGGGAGTCACGGCACTGTCAAACGACCCCTTGACAATCGAATGCCTGTCGCCTATCCTAACATCGTTAGATGATTAGATAGGTGTTCATTCTGGCTTTAGAAGTGCTACGGGGGTCCCGATGATCGCACCACGCTTTTTCCCGCAACCACGCCGCTCAATGACCACTGCTGACGCGAAAGCGATCAACCTGCCCCTGATGGTGACGGTGTGTGTGATGTTGCTGACGATCGTGGTCGCACTCGTTGGCTTGATCGTCGACCGACAGGTTATCACCGGCGCACCCGCCTGGCTCAAGCCGCTCAAGTTCGCGCTCTCGATCTCTATCTACTCCACCACCTTCATCTGGCTGCTCAGTTTCGTTCAGGGTCATCGGCGCATCGTCCGGTTCGTCGCCTGGGCTACGGCAATCGGGCTGCTCATCGAGATGGCATTGATCGCGATGCAGGTGGTGCGGGGCACGACGAGTCACTTCAATTACAGCACGCCATTCAACGGGGCGGTCTGGGGGATAATGGGTGGCTCCATCGTCGTGGTCTGGACGGCGGGGCTGATCCTCGCGATCGTGCTCTTTCGGCAACGATTCGACGATCCGGCGTTCGCGTGGGCGCTCCGGCTCGGCGTCCTCATCAGCCTCGTTGGCATGGTGGTCGCCATCTTGATGACCACCTCGCCGACAAGCGCGCAACACGCGAGACAACGGGCGGGGGGTGGGCTGCCCATCAGCGGCGCGCACAGTGTCGGTGTGGAAGACGGTGGGCCGGGGCTGCCGATTGTGGGGTGGAGCACGGTCGGTGGCGATCTGCGCGTCCCGCATTTCGTTGGCCTCCATGCCCTACAACTTTTGCCGCTCTTCGGTTGGCTGCTGGTGCGATACGGCAAGAAGTGGGATACAAAGACGCGGACGATGCTCATTTGGATTGCTGGGCTGACCTATCTCGGCGTGGTGGGCATCCTCACCTGGCAGGCGTTGCGCGGCCAGTCCGTCGCGAAACCGGACGCTCGGACGCTCGCTGCGGTCGGTCTCCTCATTGTCGCAAGTGGTGGAGCAACCCTCATCGTCCTGCGTCGTACCCTCGGTCGTTCATCCGCACGCAATGAGCAGATGGCATCACTCACCCACTGATTTCGGCTTACCGCGTCCTATCAATCGACCACCAAGAAGGATCAGGCGACGTGGAAATCACGACGGGAGCGAAGGGGCGGCGAGCACGCTACAGCGACGAAATGCGGCAGGATATTCTCCAGGCCGCGCGGGAGATCATCGCGGAGGAGGGCGCGGGCGCGCTCTCCATCCGGGGCATCGCCCGGCGCATCGGCTACAGCGCCCCGGCGCTCTACGAGTACTTCGGTGGCAAAGAAGCGATTGCCGAGGCGCTCTTTATCGAGGGCTTCACCGAGTTCACCGCGATGCTGGAACAGGTCGAACAGAGCGAGCTGGAACCCCTCGCCCGCCTCCATGCAATGGGCATCGCCTATCGTCAGTTCGCGCTCACCCATCCACAGGAATACAGCCTGATGTTCAGCCGCCCCATCCCGGAGTTCGAACCGAGCCATGAAATCCTCGGTAGCATCGCGACAAAGGGGTTCGCGCCACTCCAGCGGGCATTCACGGATGGCATCGCGACGGGCGCGTTCCGACCGATTGATCCCCGCACCGGCGCGACCGCCGCCTGGGCAATGCTCCACGGCCTTGTATCGCTCGAACTGATCGGAATGAGTGGCCCCAACCATCCAGTGCCGCCGGAAATCACCGCTCCCGGTCATTTCCCCTCACTCTTCGAGACGATCCTCACGCTCTTCGGCAACGCGATCCGCATCGAGGAGACGGCAGACCACACAGAGAGGAGCGATTGATGCACACAACAGCGCATGACGGAGAGATGAACCACTATCGCATGTTGCATTGAGCCACATCGTAGGGCGCACCCCTTGTGGGTGCCCTCCCCGGCTGGTGTGGGTATCCTCTCAGACAGGGCACCCACAAGGGGTGCGCCCTACAAAACTGCGGCAACGCTGCCCTCCCGCCCACACGATCAGAAAAGGAGGTGCGCAATGAGTCAGGTCATGCCGGGTCGCTACACTGCGGATATTGAGGGGCCATTCGTCGTTTTCATCATCGGGATGCGCGTCAATCGCGTCTTCGCCTTCAGGAAGTGGGTGCCGACGGCGATGGCGATGGGGCCGATGCTTCGCACGCTCTTTATGCATCCAGAGAAGGGCTTTCTCGGCGCACAGACCTTTGTCTCCTGGCGCGGCGTGAATGTCGTGCAGTACTGGCGCTCCTTCGATGACTTGGAGCGGTTCGCCCGCAGCAAGGAGGAGCCGCACCTGAGCGCGTGGAAGCGCTTCAATAAGGCGGTCGGCACCGACGGCAGCGTCGGTATCTGGCACGAGACCTATCAGGTCGCGGCGGGCCAGTACGAGGCAGTATATGGAAATATGCCCGTCTACGGGCTCGCCAAAGCCGCGACGCACGCCCCCGCCACGGGCCGCAAAGAGACCGCCCGCCGTCGGATCGGTGGCGAAAGCGAACCCGCTGTCCCCACTCCCGCATAGAGAGGTATCACAAACGGAAGCCTCTGCGAACGATCGCAGAGGCTTTTCAGGTTTGTCGATGAATCTGCTCCCCCTTCCCCTGTGGGGTTCAAGGGCGGACAGTTAGACGATTTTCCTTACCCTAGCTGGCAATACCCATTCGTAGGGGCGGTCACGCCGAGGGACAACCGCCCTCTCTCCTGCGCCGCACCTCCTCAATCAGCGGCACGACTCCCTCGGCTGGGCGGTTGTCCCTCGGCGTGACCGCCCCTACGCACACACCGCCGGGGTATTTCCTCAAACTGTCCGCCCCCCAACTCCCGTGGGGAAGGGGGTTGGGGGGTTAGGGCATACGCTACGAGCTACGTGATCGTGACGGACTTGATATCTGAGGTGCCGGTGCCCTGCTCGTCATAGACCGAGACGCGGTAATACCAGGTGCCTGCGGGAAGCGTCACGGTGATATTGTGCAGGTTCCGCGTGAACGGATAGGGGTAATCATCCAACGGACCATAGATGTAGCCCACCCCGGTGTCCAGCTTGCTCGACTGGCTGATCGTGATGATGACGGAAGCGGGGCGGTCCGTCGAGAGCGTGAAGCTGGTGGGGGCGAGTGCCTTATCCTGCGTGGCCTTCAGGTCGCTGATCTTCATCGCGCTGGCTTCCGTACTCGTCTGGACCGTGTTGCCGTTAAACGGGGTCGGCGCATCATCGGACGCGCTCGCGTCTACGCGCGTCGTGTTCAGCAGCGAGACGATACGGAAGTTATAGACCTTGCCCGGTTCGAGCGAGATCGCCGTCGCCGCGTGGCCCGTGCCGAACGGATCGCCGCCATCGCCCTTGCGGAAACGATCGTAGGTGCTATTTGCCAACCCGTACTCGATGCGCGAGTTGCTCGCGACATTCGTCGTCCAGGTCACGGTGAAGGTCGTCGCGGTCTTCTTCGAGATACTGATGTTGGAGATCTGCGGGACGGTCGCGAGGACGGGGAGGGTGATGCCACGATCCTGATCGTCCACGGTGAGATTGCCGACGGGGTCGCGCGACTGGATGCGGTAATGATAGGTCGCGCCCGCCGTCAGGTTCGAGATGATCACGTAATGATCGTAGGTGTAGACGGCCTTCAACTTGTCGTTGATGCTCTCGTAGTTGGAGGAGGTACCGAACTTCACTTCACTCGACGCGGGCTCGTTCGTCCGCCAGGTGACGGCGAAGGAGTTCGGTGTCTGAT
The DNA here is from genome assembly GCA_963763655.1 of uncultured Chloroflexia bacterium. Lineage (GTDB taxonomy): Bacteria > Chloroflexota > Chloroflexia > Thermomicrobiales > JALYUS01 > JALYUS01. The sequence goes on along the minus strand of CAVXPY010000040.1, from coordinate 39,337 downwards.
AGGGCGTTTCCGGCGCGGCGGTGAACTTCGGTGCGGACGTATCCGCCGTAGTCGATGGCGTCGGGGAGACGGTCGGCGTGAGGCTCGTGTTCGGCGCTAGGTAGCGCCAGGTGTAGTAATGCTGACCGATGTTGCCGAACTCGACCTTGAAGGCATCCGGGTTCGAGGGAGTATAGGTGAGGATGCGCCGCTGGAACGCCTGCACGAGGACGTCCTTCTGCGACCCCCGCGACCTTGACATTGGACCAGAACGGCTCGGAGATGCCGAAGCCGATAGAGAGCAACCCGACCTTCGTGCGGTAGTTCGAGAAGGCGGCGGGGACGTTGTGCTGCGTGTCCGCATCGTAGGCCGCGATATTCGCCTGCGGATCGGCTGCGCCCGTATAGACGCCGAGCGTGCCCGTCGCGCCGAGCGAGCGGGTGGTTGGCGCGCCGGGGGTCGTCGTGGTCCCGGTAATCAAGGTGGCGGCGTTCAGGTTGATCGAGGCATAGGTTGGGCCGATATTGTCCGGGTCACCCGCGACGGGCACCCCGGCGGGTTGGCGCGGGTCGAACGAGTTGTCACCAAGCTGGAGTCGGCCGGTGATCAGTTCGGTGGCGAGGAGGCCGTTCGTCACGGTGCCGGTCGTCGGGTTCGTCAGTTCCATGCGTGCCTTGTCGAAGTATTGCACGAGGCGCTGCCCACCCGGCGCTTCAACATACGGCTCCTGCTGACCGTCCCGCGCGAGGGAGAGCGGCCCCCAGAAGTTCGGCGTGACGGTCTCGCCTGCCGTCCATTGGGTCTGGAATGCCGGCGTCGCGAAGCCCGTCGCCGCACTCGCCGGAGCAGCGACCCACGCCGTCAGCATCGCGCCGAAGAGCGCTGCCACCGCAAGCAAACTCCATGCGGTCCGCTGTCGCAGCCGCTGAGATCGTCCGTGTAAGCGCATCATACCCTCCTTCTCCACCTGCATGGCACACACTTTGTGTACGTACACCTGCGAGCATAGCATATGCCCTCATGCGACACAACCACTTACGGATAAAAAGTGAGGAAATTGCGGAAATGCGGGTGTTGTTCCTCATCCCCGGCCCCTCTCAGAAGCAATGAGCAATGAGTCGAAAGTAACAAGTAACAAGAGCGGGTGCGATGCCTACTTGTTACTTTCCTCTGGTCCTCAGTCCTTGTCCGGCGGCGGCGCGCCAGTGAGGCGGGTGATTTCCTGGACGACTTCATCGAGGTAGGCGCGGTCTTTGATCTGGGTCGCCATGCGCCGGAGGAGGGCGGTACATGCTTCACCGGGGGTGAGGACAGAGGCGAACGGCGGGAACCACTCGCCCCCTGCCGTGTAGCGTTCGGCGCTCGTCGCCTGCACCGCCCAACGATCATCCGCGCGATGCACGATGCGATAGGCGGACTCTTTCGGGGAACGCGGTGGGATCATCCAGCAATCTGCTTCAGTGAGAATTGTGACGGTCATGCACCCCTCCGTGATGACTCCCCTGCGGGGTCATAGGAATCAGTGGCCGGATCAAGTCCGGCCGATTCGTCGTGACCCCATCCACACCCCACCCGATGAGGCGGCGGGCATCGTCCGGTTCGTCCACCGTCCAGGCATAGACGCCGCAACCTACCCGGTGCAATGCGGCAATGAGTGGCGGGGTGATGAGCCGGTGCTGGAGATAGGCCGCATCGGCGCGGGAACGGCGGAGGATGTCCGGTAGGGCGCGGGGCAGAAGGCGGCGCTGACTGAGCAGCGCTGCCCATTCCGGCGCACCGTGTGGCCCGCGCGGTGGGTTCGAGCCCTTCGACAACCCGAGGCGTAGTGTGGGCGCGAGTGTGCGCAACCGCCGCAGTTGATAGGAGGCGCGTGAGGTCACGACGGTGCGATGCGCGAGGTGATGCGCGGTCAGTATCCCGGCAAGCGCGACTTCTGCATCGGCGACCTTGAGGTCCACATTGAGCAGCACGTCATGTTCCTGCACGAGAGCGAGGAGGTCCGGCAACGTGAGCAGGTCAGGGATGCGCGCGCGCAGGGTTCGCTCCGTCTCCGCCACGATCCGCGCGACCTGCCGCCCCCGCCCGATCACGCCGTCATGCGCGAGCACGAACACGCCATCGCGCGTCATGCGCAGATCGCACTCCAACACGTCTGCACCCATCGCGATCGCCAGGAGGAAAGAGGCGCGGCTGTTCTCGCGCGCAGAGGACGCCGCACCACGATGGCCAGTGAGGAGTTGCCGCGCCCACGGCGAACTCGGCATGTGTAGCGGGGGTGGGGAGGCAGGCACGGGAGGCAACAATCGCATAGCAGTATTGTACACTGGCGGCGGTGTTCGTGGCGTAAGAAAGGCATGAAGAATTGGCGACAGACACAATGCTCTCGGAAGAGGACGCGCGCGCCCTCCTCGCCCGATACGTTCCGCTCGACGAGACCTGGGGAGCGCACAGCATGGTCGTCGCGCGACTCGCAGGGCAGATCGCGGACGCGCTGCACGCTGCAGGTGTGGCGTGTGACCCCACGTTGGCGCGAACAGGTGGCCTCCTGCATGACATCGGGCGCAGTGTCACGCATGACGGCATCATGCACTGCTGGGCGGGATACGAGATGCTCCTGGCGGAAGGACAACCCCTCCTCGCGCGCTTCTGCATTACTCACAGCAGCGGCGGCATGACGGCGATAGAGGCAGCCTCCGTCGATTGGCCCGCCAATGATTATCGCCCCCAGACCTGGGAAGAGAAGTGCGTCACCGTCGCGGACGGCCTCGCGCATTTCGATACGGTGATCTGCCTCGCCGATCGTTGCGCCTCCGTCCGGGAACGCTATCGCGCGGGCGCCAACCCGGCGCGCTACACCCTTATTCTCCGCACAGAAGGGAAGGTCCGCGCCCTAATGAACGAGATCGAGGCACGCATCGGCCAATCCATCGAAACCCTCTGCGGCGCGGCGCGGCTCCGCCGCGAGGACGAAACGAAGGACGAAGGACGAAGGACTGAGTAGCGTTCCCTCCTCATTGCTCGTTGCTCATTGCTGTGTAGGGGGTGAGGTTTTCTCGTGCCCGTACAACATCTCTTTCTCGCGCCCCATTTCGATGATGTCGCCCTCTCATGTGGCGGGGAGGTCGCGCGCGTGATCGCGGCGGGAGAATCCGCCGCGATTGTCACGATCTTCGCGGGTGCGCCACCTCCAGAAGTGTCACTGACACCCTATGCGCAGTGGCATCTCGATACCTGGGGTGTCAGGAGCGTGGAAGAGGCGCTTGCGACGCGACGCGCCGAAGATGAAGCAGCGGCAGCTATTCTCGGCGCGTCGCTGCATCACCTCCCCTTCGTGGATGGTGCCTTTCGCAATGGGCGCTATCGTTCATGGGACGAACTCCGCACCCAGCTTGTCCCCGCCGATGCAGCATTGCCCGCAGAGATCGCAGATATGCTCGTCGCCCGCGCAATGATCGGCCCGGAGACGATAGTGTGCGGGCCGCTAGCGATTGGCCGCCATGTCGATCACCAGGCCGTCTTCATGGCGATGCAATTACTCGCTGAGCAGGGTATCCGCGTGCGCGGTTACGAGGACTACCCGTATGCGGCAGACCCTGCCGAGTACACCGCACGCATGGCCGCCCCTGCACTCGCCAGTGCGCGATCCAACATCATCGATATTGCCCCCTGGCTCGCCCAGAAAATCCGCGCGATCGGCTGTTACCCATCGCAACTCTCGGGTCTCTTCCCGGACGTCGCAACGATGCCGGAAGCCGTGCGTGCCTATGGCCAGCTCGTCGCCAGTGGCACAGGCGTCGCCGAGCGGTTCTGGTGGTTATGAAGCGATGGGGGCGGCTTGCCCGAGGCGGATTCGGTAGCAGCAGAGATGCCCACCCTCCGTCATGTGATGCTCGCGGATGACGGAGACACCGGGCAGGAGCCGCCGGAAGAGATCGAGTTCGGAAACGCACGGCTGCGTAAAGGAGTGCGCGACGCTGCTCACCGCGCAGTGAAACTCCTTGAGGAGGTAATCACCCTCGGGCGTTTTCTCCCAGGCGGCGAGATAGCCGTTCTTGTCGAGATGACTTTTGAGCGTTTCGAGGCGGTCTTCGAGGGTCTGCCCCTCCATCACCGCGCTCAACTCCTCGGCCAGCCGGTCCGTCCGGCGCTCGAAGAGGCGGTCCACTGTCTCCTCACCACTCAAGATGCGCAGGTCCGTGAGCAGTTCGACGGTCAGGCGATCCGACGTATTGGGGAAGAGGCGCGCCGCTGCGTCGGTGAGATGGAAATGATTGACCGGGCGACCGACCGGGCGCCGCTCGACGGTCGAGACGATCAGTTCTTCGATTTCAAGCTGGGCAAGGTGCTTCCGCACCGCCATGCTCGTAATTTCGAGCATCTCGGCAAGCTCATTGGCGGTCAGGCCGTCCTGTCGTTTGAGCGATTCGATAATGGTGCGGCGTGTCGTACCGTGCTGTCGATCCATGATCAAAGAAGCCCCTTATGGTGCGCCAGGCAGTCGCGTCCGTACACGCCATTGTGCATGTGCAGTATAGCATTTTGCACCACTATTCGTCAACTTGAGGTTTTTTAAACCTCACTCGGCCCGTACATGATGTGCGGGCCGCAACGCTCCTTCTTAGTATTGCCTCAGTGTTGGAGTGCCCGCTCCATCGCATCGCACCAGAGCCGCAAGTCACCGATCAGGGTCTGCATATCGCCCGCCGTCGAATCATCGAGGCGTAATGCCCACTCGGAGGGCGAGAGGGCGAGGAGTTGCCTCCCGGCAGAGAGGCGGTTCTGCACATCGCGGATGGAGAGTGTGACGACCTCCTCTTCCTGCCCCACGGCCTGCGGTAGCACGGAGCGCCGAGGGGCAGGGGCGTCGATGAACTCCTCGTCGCCCATTTCGTCCGTCGCGCGGGCGGGGGCCGCAGTGCTGCCGCGCTTCTGCTCTTCCCGGTATGCAGCGATCACCTCCGCGCGAGGCCAGGCGGAACGCTGCGGCTTCTCGGCGATCGCGGCGTAATAATCCGCCGCGTCGCGCACCTTCGGGGCGGAGACCGTCTCTCCGTACTCGTCCACGACCTCATCCCAGACCGCGCGGATCGCTTCCGGCTCCTTGAGGCGGGCGAGGGCGCGCGTCTGCGCTTCATAGATTGGCAGCGGCATGTCGCGGTTCTCCTCGGAAAGATGCGCCACGACTTCCGCCGCCTGAATCATGCGGTACGCCTGCGAGCGACCAATGCTCCACCGCTTGGCGCAATAGTGCTCGAAGGTGGTGTAGCCATCATCCTGATAGAGTTTGCGCGATTGAATCTCCAGGAGGGCATTACCAACTTCGAGAAACTTCGTGAAGCCGTTCGCAATCGTCGTTTCCAGTTCCGTCAGGTCTTTATTCGTCATCACTGTCATGCCCACGCACTGCTATCCCTTTCTTTCCCGCCATTGCGACCAAACGGAAGGCGCGGTCACTCGGTCATACGATTATAGCCGGGGGCGCATTCTCATGTACATTCAAAGGGAACGTTCATCGCCTGCGCATTGCCCTTCGGTTCATGCATCGGAAGGGCCGAGGTGCCAGTTGGTGGTTGCCGCCCAGATCTCTGCCGCGCCCATAATGAGGTCGCAGACGGGGTCCTTGATGGCATAGTACGCTTCCATATCGTCCGCATGGTAATACGCCAGGGCGCGTTTCACGGCGGCGTAGCTCTCCGTTGCAGCGGGATCGGCGCGCAGATAGTCACGAAAGAGGAGGGGGTAGCGCTGGTTCGCCCGGCCTGCGACCCGGACATGCACGTTGACAGGTCGACCCGCAACAGGCTTGAAGAGCCGTTTCTCCCATTCCTTTGCATCCGCAGATTCCCCGGCGGGAACATGATCGCACGTAATGCCCTCACGCATTCGGAAGCCCGCATCGGCCAGCGCATCTTGCAGTGGCAGAAGGGGATCGAGCGACGCAACAGTCACCTGCATGTCGATGATCTCCTTCGCGGGCAAGCCGGGCACGCTGGTCGAGCCGATATGGTCGGTACGCACCGCCCGGTCAGCAAGGGCGCGACGCACTGCCGCGCCGAGCGCCGCGAACTCATCGGCCCAGTGCGGGCGATACGGTACGATCTCGATCATCCTTCCCCTCCGATTCCTGGGGCGAAATACCCGCCGCACGCTCGCGCGTTGGCGGATATAGTACCGTAGAGCGGAGAGGGAGTGGCAGGGCGTGTTGCTTCTCGATCAAACCTCACCCCCAACCCCCTCTCGTACGGAGCCATCTTCGTGGAGAGGGGGGCGACCTTCGATAGGTCACGGCGTTACTCAGAACGCCACAGCACTTGCAGTGAGTCACCCTTCTCCACGAAGATGGAGAGGGGCCGGGGGTGAGGTTGATCGAGAGTGAATACGCCCTGAGAAGGATCAGGGGCGAGCATGACCGGGCGCATCGTTTTCGGTGACAACTTGCAAACGCTGCGCGCGTTACCGGATGACTCCGTCCCGCTCATCTACATCGACCCCCCGTTCAACACGGGCAAGATGCAAGGGCTCACCCAGATCAAGACTGTCCGTTCCACCGAGGGAAACCGCAACGGTTTTCAGGGCACGCGCTACGCGACGATCACCATCGGCACGCGCACCTATCCCGATCTCTTCGATGATTACCTCGCCTTTCTCGAACCACGCCTCGTGGAGGCATATCGCGTGCTCGCGCCCCACGGTACGCTCTATTTCCACATCGATTACCGTGAGGTGCACTACTGCAAGCTCCTACTTGATCTGATCTTCGGGCGGCGCAGCTTCCTCAATGAGGTGATCTGGGCATACGATTACGGTGCGCGCACCAGGAAACGCTGGCCGCCGAAGCACGATACGATCCTCGTCTATGTCAAAGACCCGGCGCACTACACCTTCAACAGCGAGGCGGTCGCGCGCATCCCCTACATGGCACCGAGCCTCGTCGGCGCGGAGAAGGCGGCGCGCGGCAAGCTGCCGACCGATACCTGGTGGCATACCATCGTGCCGACAAACGGCAGGGAGCGCACCGGCTACCCTACCCAGAAGCCGCTCGGCATTCTCACGCGGGTGATCGCCGCCTCCTCCAACCCCGGTGATCTCGTCCTCGATTTCTTCGCGGGCAGCGGTACGACGGGCGCGGCCTGCCTCGCCCTCAATCGACCCTTCCTGCTCGTGGACAACAATGTACAGGCGCTCGAAGTGATGGCACGGCGCTTTGCGGCGATCCCCGCTATTCAGTGGGACGGCTTCGACCCGGTGACACATACGCCTACCTAAGACGAAGATGACTGATCGACAATGGAAGTGAGAAGGGAGCAACGCTATGGCACCGGAACGCACCGTCATCCGCGCCTCACACATCATTGCGTACGACGGCACCGGCCACCGCTACCTCAAGGATGGTGTCGTCGTTTACGAGGGCAACACCATCGTCCATGTCGGCACGACCTTCGACGGTACCGCAGATCAGACGATTGATGCGACGGGCAAAATCGTCACACCCGGCTTCATCAACACGCACGCGCACCTGAGCGGGTCGCCCCTCGATAAGTCTCTCCTGGAGGATCGCGGGCCGCGCCAGTTCTATCTCTCCGGCCTCTTCGAGTTTTTGCCGGTGCGCGGGCAGGCGCAGGATGAGGAAGCGCACCACGCGGCCATCGACTTCTCGATGACCGAGCTGTTGCGCTCCGGCACGACGACGATCATGGAGATCGGCAGCCACGGTGAGTACGTCGCGGCGGCAGCGGGTGAAGCGGGGTTGCGCGCCTACGTCGGGCAGATGTACCGCTCCGGCGCGTGGTACACGCCGGACGGCAAGACCGTTCGTTACCGCTGGGACGAGGATGAGGGATTCGGCGCGATGGATCGCGCGGTCGCGCATATCGAGAAGATTACCGGCACCTATGACGATCGCATCCGGGGCTTCCTGACGCCCGCGCAAGTGGACACCTGCACGGAAGCACTGTTGCGCCGCTCGCGCGAGGCCGCGACGCGTATGCAGGTGCCGATGGCGCTTCATGTCTCGCAATCGGTCAACGAGTTCAATGAGATGGTGCAGCGGCATGGGATGACACCGCTCGAATGGCTGCGGGAGATCGGCTTTCTCGGGCCGGATTGCATTCTCGGCCATTGCATCATCGTCGGTGGCGGCTCGTGGGCGAACTACGCGGCGGACGACATCGGCATCCTCGCCGAGACAGGCGCGGCGGTCGCGCACGCGGTCTGGGTCTTCGCCCGGCGCGGCATTGCACTGGAATCGTTCTCCCGCTACCTGCGGCGCGGCGTGACGATGACCCTCGGCACCGATACCTGCCCGCAGAACATGATCGAGGCGCTCCGCTATGCCGTCGTCGTGAGCAAGATCGTCGACCGCAGCACCGAGATGGCAACGGCGGCAGATGCCTTCAATGCGGCGACGTTGGGCGGCGCAAAAGCACTCGGGCGCGACGACCTCGGCCGGATCACGCCGGGCGCGAAGGCGGACCTCTTGATCTGGGACGCCGAAACCCTCAACATGGCCCCGCTGCGCGACCCGGTGAAAAACATCGTCTTCAACGCGGCGATGGAGGACCTGCGTACAGTGATCGTGGATGGACGCATCGTCGTGGCGGATGGCACCCCACGCTACGCGAAGGATCAGCGCGCAGTCGCACGAGCCTTGCAGGCAGCGGGCGAGCGGATGTGGTCCCGCTTCCCGCAGCACGAATGGCAGGGCCGGAGCGTGGATCAGATGTCCCCACAGACCTTCCCGGTCTGGGACGGCGCATAATCTTGTCGGTCGGAGTGGACGGGGAGTGTGTACATGACGAGTATCTTCATGCGACGACCCCACCTGGATGACTTGCCCGTTGTCCCGCCCCTGCCAGAAGGGTACGCACTCCGGCAGGCATTCAGCCCGCAGGATGACGCGCCCCTGGCCGCGATGCTGGCCGCCGCATTTGGGGAAGCATGGGATGTTGGTCGTGTGCGATCCGAATTGACAGCCACGCCCGATGTGCGCGCCGTCTATGTGATTACGGACAGCGACCGCATCGTCGCGACTGCCTCGAACCGCTGGGTACCGGAGCGCGATCCCGATGCGGGGTGCGTGCATTGGGTTGGGACGCATCCAGACTACCTACGGCGGGGCCTTGCGTCCGCGCTTCTCGCGCATCTCCTTGGCATCTTCCACACCGAAGGACGGAGCGCAGCGATATTGGAAACGCAGGACTTCCGCCTTCCGGCGATCCGCGCCTATCTGAAATTCGGCTTCCTCCCCCTCTATGAGATGAGAGGTGCGGACCATCATGCCATCTGGTCCGCACTCTTTCGCGATCTGTTCAACGGCTGATACACAGTCCGTTCGCTGTTCCGAATGATACCCTTTCGATCCGTAGGGGTGCAGCTCGATGCGCCCTGCCGAGGTGACCACCGGCGTTTTGCCCTGATACAGGCCGGGGAGGGCGCATCAAGCTGCGCCCCTACGAAACCTCGGCGATCACAACACAACATTCGTGAAAGAGTATGAGGCACCTAACGGACGAACTACTACCGATAGGACGCCGCCTGCATATCGAAGAGTTCGGCGTAACGACCACGCTTGAGGATCAGTTCGTCGTGTGTGCCGTTCTCGATCACCACGCCATCTTCGATAACGACGATCTGCGTCGCCATTCGGACGGTGCTGAAGCGGTGCGAGATGAGTACCGCCATCTTCCCCTCCGTCAGTTCATCGAAGGCGCGGAAGACCTCATATTCGCTGCGCACATCGAGGGAGGAGGTCGGCTCGTCGAGGATCAAGAGGTCCGCGTCGCGCATGAAGGCGCGGGCGAGCGCGACTTTCTGCCACTGCCCGATTGAGAGTTCCTGCCCATCCTGGAACCAGCGCCCAAGCGGCGTGTCATACCCCTGCGGCAGCGCGCCGATCACCGCATCTGCGCCCGCTTCAGTGGCGGACCGCTCGATACGCTCCTGATCGCTGAGCGCTTCGATCCGCCCGAAGCCGATGTTCTCCCCTGCGGTCAGTTGGTACTTCACGTAATCCTGAAAGATCACGCCGACCCGTGAACGGATCTTCTGCGGGGTCGAAATCCCGCAGGTCAATGCCGTCGATCGTGATGCTGCCCTCGGTCGGGTCGTAGAGGCGCGTAAGCAGCTTGACGAGCGTCGTCTTGCCCGCGCCGTTCGCCCCGACGAGTGCGGTCGTCTCGCCCGGTCGGATCGCGAAGGAGATGTCATTGAGCACCCACTTTTCCGTGCCCGGATAGCGGAAAGAGACATGATGCAACTCGATCCCCTCGCGGATCGGGTTCGGCACCGGCAGGGGATCGGGACGGATCGGCAGTTCCGGCGCATAGGCGAGGAAGGCGAAGAGATTGCTCAAAAAAAGCGAGTTCTCGTAGGTGCTGCCGATGCCGGAGAGGATATTCGAGACTTGCGTCTGGCTCTGCTGGAAGGCTTGATAATAGAGTGTCAGGCCACCGACCGTGATGTGGCCCGCGATCACCTCAAGCACGACGTAGACATAGGTGATGCCCGAGACGACCGTGCCCAGGGCACCGAGCGCGAACTGCGAGGCGGTGCGGCGGATCGTCAGATCGCGGTTCTCTTTGTAGAACTTCGCGAAGATCTGCCGGTAGCGCTCAAGGAGCGTGCCGTGCAGCCCGAAGATGCGCAGTTCTTTGACCGGCGTATCCGTCGTCAAGAGGTAGCCGAGGTAGTTCAGTCGGCGTTGTTCCGGCGCGCGGCCCGTGAGGAGTGAGAAGAACTGCCCGCTGTACTTCGCCTGATAGATGAATGAAGGGATCGAGACCGCGACGACGAGGAGCACGAGCCACCATGAGAGCGCGGCGAGCACGCCGATCACCGAAATGAGGGTGACGGTGCTTTGCAGTAAGCCGAAGAGTTGCGTCACCATCTGTGCGGGCCGGTAGCCCGCCTCGCGCCGCGCATTCTCCAGTTTGTCGTAGAACTGCGCGTTCTCGAAGTAGCTCAAATCCAGCGCGTTCGCCTTCTCCATCAGCGAGACGCTGATATGGTTCGAGAGCAGATCGCTCTGCAGGCTGGAGATCAGGCGGTTCACGGTGGAGAGAAGCGAGGAGAGCAACTGGATGCCGAACCAGGCAATGACGAGCATGATGACGTGCTGGGTCTCGACGCGCGTCTGCACGCGAAACGCTTTGATGACGCCGTCCACAATCGCCTTCGTGAAGAAGAGCGTGATCGCGGGCAGAATGCCCATGATGACGGTGAGGATGGCGTTCGTGGTGGCGAAGCGGGGCGTGGCGCGCCAAACGAGCCCGAGCGCCCGCGGGATCATCTGGAATGAGAGTGTGGCACGCGCGCGCCACGTTTCGGGTTGGTTGGGGCGGACCGGGCGACTACCGCGCTCCATACGAGGGGAAGAAGATGCCAATGAATATCCTCCTACTGAGTTATCGAATGTCCGAGGTGTCCGCCGTCGGCGCGGTCGCGGCCCCGCCGCGCGCGATAATCTCGCGCACCTCGTTCTTGCTTCGCTCGACCGCCGACCGGATTTCGCGGATCTCGGCATCATCGCCACGGGTCATCGCGGCCCGCACGGCGTCCCAGACGGTGCGCGTCAACTCGTGCAGTTCGTCCCGCACAAAGCCGACTTCCGGGCGGCCCATGCGCGGATCGGCGGTGCCGGTGAAGCGGGCCCAGAACTGCTGAATCGCCTCCGCATGTTCATCGCGCGCGCTCCGACCCGTCTCTGTGAGTTCATAGACGCGGCGATCCTCATCCTGCCCCGCCCGCACAAAACCGAGATCACCCAGCAGTTGCAGCGTGGGATAGACCGCGCCGGGGCTGGGTGCGTACGCCCCCTTCGTCTGCTCATCGAGCCACTTTTAATGATCTCATAGCCGTGCTTCGGTCCGTCCCGCAGGGCGTCAAGCAGCACATAGCGCATCATGCCGCGCTCGACGCGACCGCGCCGCCCGCGCCCCTCGGACCATTCGCCATCGTCGTGATCGTGCCGCGCCCGATGCGCCCCAGGCTCACCCCCGCGCCGAAACCGCGCGTCCCGTTCAATGAAAGTCTCTCGTTCATGCATCGCTCTACCTCTTTCTCTATTGCCTCGATGTGCTATCACGATATATCGTGATAGCATCAAGATAGAGCATCATATCGCTTTTGTCAATACCTTTTGCTCAACCTCACGTACGGAGCCCCCGGCCCCGCTAAAAGGGAGGGGTGACTCAAAGCGGCATCGTGCCATACCTTCATCAGCCACAAGCGTATCTGCGCCATGCTCCCCCTTCCTTTTAGGGAAGGGGGCCGGGGGTTAGGCTGATATTCTTTCCCAACAAAGAACCAGCGGGTATCCTTCCGTTGCGGTACTAGACAAAGGGTTAGGTGAAGAGATCGAGCCTCGAACCAATAGGCAAGGAGCGTGAATGATGGCTGAGACGCCAGTGCGCGTCATCCTCGATTGCGACACCGCCAACGAGATCGACGATCAGTTCGCGATCGCCTATGCGCTCGGCGCACCGACACTCGACGTGCGCGGGGTGATCTCCGTCCACAATACGCTCATCCACGGCGCGGGTTCGGTGGAGCGCTATCAGGAGGAAGCGGAGCGCGTTGTGCGGCTGTGTGGAAAGTCCGCGAGCGTTCCCTGTCTGCGTGGTGCAGTGCGCCCGATAGAGGATCGCGAGACACCGGTGCCCAGTGAGGGGCTGGATTTCCTGATCGCGGAGGCGCGGCGTGGCCCTCTGACGATCATCGCTACCGGGCCAATCACCGATGTCGCCTCCCTCCTGCTCGTTGCACCAGCGGTCCGCGAACATATCCGGGTCGTCTGGCTCGGTGGCTTCCCGGATGCCGCGACCTTCCGGCGCTACCGGCTCGCGGAGCTGAATGGCCGGGCGGACATCGCCGCGTGGCGCGTGCTCTTCGCGCAGCCGGTCTCGCTCCTTCAGCTCCCTGGTTGGCCCGGTGTAGCGAAACTCTCCGTGACGGTCGATCCGTACGCCGATGCACTGCGTGCCCTCGGTCGTCCGATTGCGACCTATCTCGCCGATATTCTGGTCGCGTGGATGAAAGAGCGGCGCGCGATCGGGCACGCTGAGGCGACAGAGAAGATCATCTGGGATGCGGCGAATGTCGCCGCCATCGTCAACCCCGCATCGGTCACGGTTGTGCCCACTGCGACGCCGACGCTCGATGTCGCGGGGGCACATGATTTCGACCATCCCGGCCGGACGGTCGATGTCGTGATGGATCTCGATGCCGCCTGGATCCTCCATGATATGCGGGAGGCATTGCTGCGTCTGCCGCCCGCGCCCGCGTGACTTCCGCATCCGGGACGATCATTGCCGTGGCGTCCTTCCTGCGATATTCACGGCAGGGCGCGACGGGCGCTGCAACGTGGACGCATCGAAAAATGAGGAAGGCCCACATGAGCACGACGACGATGACCTACAACGAGCATATGCAACTGATGGAGCAGTGCATCGCCAACTGTCAGGCGTGCCTCGTCGCTTGCGAGCGATGCATCGACAGTTGCCTGACCTCCGAGCGCGTGGCGACGATGACCGACTGCATCCGCCTCTGCCGGGACTGCGCGGAGACCTGCGCCCAGAGTGTCCGCTTCATGGCGCGTGGATCGCACTTCCACGGCAATTTCTGCGCCCTGTGCGCCGAGGTCTGCGCGGCCTGCGCGACGGAATGCGAGAAGCATCGCGATGTTGCGGCCTGCCGAACCTGCGCGGAGACGTGTCATCATTGCGAGGAAACGTGCCGCCAGATGGGGCAGATGGCCGTCTGAGACCCGTACACCGCGCCGATTCACCGCGACGCGATCAGGGTGCGGCAACGGGCGCGAGTACACGTTCAAAGACGCGCGTCAGCAGGAAGGCTTCTTCCTCGCTGAGGAATTGCCCGAAGTAGGCAACGATTCCCCCGGCATAGATGGGCCATGCCGCGCGCATCGCGTCGATCCCCGCCGTAGTAAGCACGGCATATGCGCCGCGCCGGTCGGTCGTCGCGGCTTCACGGCGCAGGAGACCCGCCGCTTCCAGCCGGTCCACCAGCCGCGTCAGGCCACTCCGACTGAGCACCACCGCATCCGCCAGCTCATGCAGCCTGAGCCGCCGCTCCGGCGCTTCATAGAGTTCGATCAAGACGTCATACCAGATGAGCGGGATAACTCCCGCCGCCGCCATATCGCGCTCAATCCTGCCGATTACGGCGGCGTGCGCGGTAATGAAGGTGCGCCATGCGGCGAGGCGTAATGCGTCCGGTTCGTTCGTCATGCCAACACTCTACATCAAGATAGTTGACATTGCAACTACTTCGAGATACCATTCACATTAGTTGCATTTGCAATCAGTGTTCACACAACTATCTCAGGGAGGAACGGGCATGACTGGAACGATTACACGAACGATCGCAGGGCAGGCTTTCCCCACGCCGGGGAACTGGCAATTCGACATCGGCCACTCGCGCGTTGCCTTCGAGGCGCGGCATCTGATGGTGACGAAGGTACGCGGCGGATTCACGGAGTTCAGTGGCACCATCCAGATCGGTGAGGAGCCGGAGCAATCGTTCGCGGAACTGACAATCGCCGCCGCGAGCCTGTCGAGCGGCCTCAAAGATCGGGACGATCATCTGAAGAGCGCGGACTTCCTCGATGTGGCGCGCTATCCCACCGTCACCTTCCGCAGCACGTCGCTTCGGCATTATTCTGGAGCGCGCTGGGAAGCGGCAGGCGACCTGACCATCCGGGATGTTACCCGACCCGTCGTCCTAGTCATCGAATTTTCGGTGGAGTCGCCGACCCGTGGGGCAACGAGAAGATCGGACTTTCCGCCACCGCCGAGATCAACCGCGAGGAGTGGGGCCTCATGTGGAATATGGCGCTCGAAGCGGGCGGTGTCGTTGTCAGCAAAACAGTGCGGATCGACGTGGATGTCGAGGCGGTCCGCCAGTAGCGGCCATTCTCTTTCCTCACCCCCGGCCCTCTCCATCGCGCAAAGAGCACGGTTTGGATATGCTTCGTATGGCGATGGAGAGGGGTGACTCACGGGAAACGCCGTGGTGCTCCCTGAACATCCTTTCCCTTGTATCTCTCCCCCTCTCCATCGCCATACGAAACCTTGCTACTCCTCGATTTATAGGCGATGGAGAGGGGCCGGGGGTGAGGAAAGATATTACGGCGTCATCTCGTCCGGCATGGAGTCGCGCTCGCCGGTCATCAGGCCGATCGCCCGTTCCTTCAAGACGAAACTCATCTCGCGCACCTGCTCGCGCGTCTCCCCGCCGGTTTTCGGCGCGAGGAGAAGCGTCACGATCACGCCAACCAGGATGCCGAGGAAGAAGCCGAGCCGAAAGCCGCTTCGGGTCTTCGGCTCCTCATTGGGAAGAAAGGTGCTGTGCCCGACGGGTAAGGAAATGCCGGTCGGTTGCGATGTCGGTGCTGCCATCATTTCCTCCGCGCACTATGCAGTTGGATCGTGCTCCCCATCGCGGCCGGTCGCGGCTTTTGCCATCGCCCGCATCCGCGCGAGGTTCTTCGCGAAGCCGATAATCGGGGTCGCGACCTGCTCGGAGACGAACTCTGTCGTGCCCTTGACCCGCTGCGCCGTCTGCGTCAACTCGCCCGCCGTCTTGTTCAGTTCTTCGAGGACGGGAATGAGCCGATCCTTCATCAGGAGCGACACGTAGGCGAAGATACCGACCATGCCCGCAAGCAGAAGTACGGTAACGACGAAGAGCGCGGCGAGAAAGATGATCGCGAGATCGCGCAGTTGCTGAAGGCCGTCCCAGTGATAGAGCAGCACCGCGATGATGATGAGAAGGACGAGCAACCCACCCGCGAGAATAAAGGGCAACGCTTTCTTCATCGACCGCTCCTTTAGTGTGGCTTCCCTCAGTTCGCACTCAATCGCGAGCGTACAGGGCTTTTCGTCGCTAGTCCCCGGTTTCGGCGCGCGTGATGGCGCGGAAGGTCACGAGCCATGCCAGGATGATCCCGCCGAGGCCACCAAGAATGGCAGAACCCACGGGCACATTACCATACTGCACCCAGCCACTGCCGGTCAGCACCGCGAGCACTTCACCCGCGAATACCCCCGCGAGCGCCGCCGCGAGATAGACGGGTAACTGCCAGAGGTATCGCCCGAGCATCGCGTGCGCGAGCAGGCCGAGAATCCCGGCGATCAGCACGCTCAGGAGCAGCGACGGGGACATCTGCCCTCCTTCGTTGTTAGTCGCCAATGACCGCGAGGTCACGCATTGCGATCACCGCCACGGGTGACGCAGTTTGCGTGCCAGCCAACATCTGCGGCTCAATTTCCATCGGCGTGCCGTCGCCGCGCTCGACGCGCAGGATCGTACCACCGCCGAGCACCTCATCACCGCGATAGAAGACAACTGCCTGCCCCGGCGTCGCGGCAGGCTGGCTGAGGCCCGCCGGGAAGACGAGCCGCGCCGTCCGATCCGGCAGGGGGATGAGAGTCGCAGGCACCGGCGTGCTACGATAGCGGACCATTGCCTCCACGCAGATGGGCTCATCCGGCGTTTCGCCGACGAACAGCACATCGTCCGCCACGAGGGCGTGCGCGGTGAGATCGTCCGCAGTGCCGATCACGACCTGATGCACCTCCGGACGAAGCCCGATGACATAGCGCCGCGCTCCCTGGGCGATATGGAGGCCCCGCCGCTGCCCGACCGTGTAGTGCCCAATGCCCTGATGCTGTCCGACGACCGTGCCCTGGCGATCGACGATTGCACCGGGCGTGAACGCCTCCGGCGCGCGCTCCGCGACGATGCGGGCGTAGTTCCCGTCCGGGACGAAGCAGATATCCTGACTCTCGGGCTTCTCCGCGACGGGGAGGCCGTGCGCCCGCGCCAGGGCGCGCACCTCTCGCTTCGTCAGGGTACCGAGCGGCAGGAGCGTGCGTGCCAGTTGCTGCTGCGTGAAGGTGTAGAGGACGCTCGACTGATCTTTCGTCTCATCCACGGCGCGATAGAGATGCTTCGCGCCGTCCGCCTCGTCGCGGATGATCGCGTAGTGACCGGTGGCGAGGTAGTCCGCGCCCATCGCAATCGCCCGCCCGAGGAGCGCGGCGAACTTCAAGTGCCGGTTGCAGTTCAGGCAGGGGTTCGGTGTGCGCCCGGCGGCGTAGGCGGCGGCGAACGGCGCGATCACATGCTGCTCGAACTGCCGCTCCAGATTGAGCGGATAAAAGGGCACACCGAGCGTTTGGCAGATGGCGCGCGCGTCCTCGACGCCTTCCAGCCCGCAACACGATCCCGTGCCGCACGCGACCGCGCCCTCCTCGTCGCCGCTGTAGAGGCGCATCGTGATCCCGATGACCTCGTACCCGGCATCCCGCATGAGGAGGCCTGTTACCGCGCTATCCACGCCGCCACTCATCGCCACGACGACCTTTTTCTTCTCCCCCGGTGCGAGCGGCGGAATCGCGGCGCGGGCCGCGATGGCGATAATCTCGTCAGTGGTGGCAATGTTCATGGCAAGACCCTCTGTCCCTTCAGGAAGACGTTTCTCTCAGGGATATTGTACGTTCCATGTGATTGCAAGGCAAATATCATCACGACCGTTCGCATAGCCCTTACTATCGTAGTGCGATCGCACTACACTCGTATAGCACTGTGATAGTGAAGCAGTATCCACCGAAGGCAGGGTCTTAGATGACAGATGGCTGGCGCGAAAACGAATAGAGAATCCACGATCTGCGTTGTGACTCGGAAGGTTCGTCTTGCTCAACAGCAGCAGGATGCGTCACAGCCGCCTGATTCCTTCCTACGCAAGAGATTGCTGAAGACCTGTCTTCCCGCTTCGAGTGCTTCCGGAATGGCGACGATGCGCCCGTGCACGTCGGGATATTCCTGCTGATACGCTTCTGCGGTCTCTGACGACGTGAAGAAGTTGATCACCGAGCAGCAGACTTGCGCCGATGGCCCCTCCTGACACACCTTACCGATAAAGACAACCGCGCCCGCCGGTTCCCACGCTGCTTGCCCAGCCTTTACCGTTACCTGAACTGGCCCGCTGCTTATCGGATCGACAGAATTGATTCGCGTATCTCGATCAAGCATGAACGGAATGCCGAGGGCGTCAACGGCGCACATGGCATAGACCGGCTGGGCGCCTGCAATCGCGATACGGTGTGCGGTTGGCTGTCCGGAGAACGGATACGCCGCTGCGATCGTGCTGCCTGTCTGATCGAGCCTGATGAGGTCAAGTTGGTGCAAGCGTGTGAGTGCCGATGCGGAGTCGAGGCCGAGATCGCGTGCCGCGCTGTGGATTTCGTCAAGACATGGCGGCCCGCCGTGCTCCGGAAACGCTCGCAGGATCGTCCGATACAGTGCAATCTCCGCTTCACTGAGCCCACGGCCCTTGCGGGCCAGCGGATCGCCTGAGAGATTCGCAATGCGCAGTGCCGCCACAACGATTGCCCTATCCGGAACGCGTGTGTCCATCGGGCATCCCTCCTCGATGTCGCAGCAGGTAGTGTGCAAGCACGACCACTACGGCGATAAGCGTCACGACAATGGCAACCCCAAGACCACCAAAGAGCGCGCCTGCCTCGACCGTCGCGACCGCAGATGCAATCAGCGGGATGCCAACGCAGCACATCACCGCAAGGAATACCATTCCGAGCATCGCGATGAGCGGGACTGAATCACGCTTATTACGCATCAGGTTGTCCTTTCCCGACTTAGCAGTCGCATGAGCCGGTTGTCTTTGGCGGGCAGGCCACATCACCATACGAGCAGAAGACGCAGCAGTCCCCGTCCTTCGGAGTCAGGCGTGTATGGCAGTGCGTGCATTCGTAGAAATACTGACAGGCATCAGTTGGCATTACTTCTTCTTTGGCGAAGCCACAACGTGGACAGGTAATCCACGAGATGTAGATGGGCTCTTGGGTTAGGGGTATCGTTGCGGTCATTATGCTTCCCTTTCGTCTGCGGATGCCCCCATCACAAGACATGAGGCGATCGCCGTCGCGTTGTCTGCCATCATTCCCGTTGCCACGTTGAGCAGGTCGCGCACGCGCTCGTCAGCGATCCGATAGCGCATCGTCCTTCCCTCTTTCTCCGCCACGACAAACCCACACCAGCGAAGACAGGCAAGGTGGGTTGAGACCCGTCCTTGCGGCGACCCCAAAAGCGAGACGAGGTCGGAGACGGTTCGCCCCTGTTCCATGAGGAGGAAGAGAATCCGCAGCCGTGTCGCATCCCCGAGCCCACGAAAGAAGCGAGAGAGCATGTCGCTCTTGGTATCGAGTGCAGCAGACAATGCGGATTGAATGGTCGCGGTATCGGGCATGGACGGCTCCTTGAGACGCATCTAATATATACGGATATTAGTATAGATTCGATGTGTTCGCTGTCAAGACACACCGTGCCGTAGCCGGATTGACAGATATGATATAAGGGTGTAGATTGATTAGTGACCCTTAAAAATCGCAGCATGGAGGCGCATCATGGCAAAGATTTTCGAGCAGTTCAGCCCGCAATCGCATCGTACGATTGCCCGCGCGCAGGAAGAGGCCCAACGGCTCAATCATCCCTACATTGGTACGGAGCATCTCCTGCTTGCGCTTTGCGACCCCGAGGCGGGTATCGCAGCGGACGCGCTCGCAGCCTGCGGCGTTGACCTATCCGAGGCACGCATTGCCGTTGAGCGAATGATTGGACGCGGAACACAGCCAACCGCCGATGCGACAGGGGTAACGGCGCGTGTGAAGAAGGTCTTTGCGCTCGGCTTGCAAGAAGCAAAACGTCTCGGCAGTCAGAGTTACCGCCCAGAACACCTCTTGCTTGGCCTGTTGGTCGAGGGGGAAGGGGTCGGCGCGCAAGTGCTCAAAGTCCTGGGTGTGCGTGAGCCGGTAGTGCGTCGCTTCATTATGGAACGCCTACCACCTCAGCCCGCAGCGGACGGGTTCGCAGGGATCGCGCAGAGCGGGAAGCAGCGGCTTGGCCGTCCGCCCTTGCACGGCGAGCGGATGCAGTCACTCAAGGTCAATTTGCCGCGCGCAATCGCCTGTGAACTCGCCTGTGCGGCAACGAATCGGGAGAAGAGTCAGAGTGAAATCGTGCGGCTTGCGCTCGAAATCTGGCTACATGAGAACGGCGCGGGCAGATGAGCGCGGTAGTGCTCGGAAAGCGAGGGCAGACGAATGAGTGTCACGACCATCGCGGTGCGTATACGTGGGCAGAATCTCCCCGGACTTCGTTTCTGCGATTACTATCCTGTCCATGTCGGCGTGCAGCGTGGCAAGGAAGTCATTGACCCGGTGGCGGGTGATGCGCCGGAAGCAGTCTTCTCCTTCCCAATCAACGCGGTATCAGGCGAGAACGGGCAGATCGATTTCCGTGGCCCGTTTGTGCATGGCACGCGCGGCGCGCGGTTTCTTTACCTGAGCTGGGGCGTCCTTCACCCCGACGGTCAGTTTCAGATGTTCCGCCGCGCGAAAATCCATCTCTCCGCATTGGCCGAACTTGGCCTTACCGATAGACGAGAGACCGGCACAACGATTGAGGCGCTAGTCAATCTCACCGGCTCTCGCGGCGATCCCATCTGCGCCAACCTGAGACCACCGCAGGTCAGATGGCGCATAATTGCGGGAGCCTAGCGCTTCCGTTTCTCTGCTATGTCGGACACGACAGGCGCAGGATGACCGTGCTACGATGCCTCGCATCTACGGACGTGCAGAGTCGAGGCGTGGCTGGGGCGGACGCACGCGAATCGCTAGGGAGGTGGGAAGGTGATGAGGCCGACGCGAGGCATGGTCGTCGCGCCGCAGCCGTACGCGGTGGAAGAGGGCGTCAAGATTCTGCACAGGGGCGGCAACGCCTTCGATGCGGCAATCGCGACCGCGTTCGTGCAGATGGTCGTCGATCCGCAGATGTGCGGGGTGGCGGGCTTCGGCTGCCTGACCCTTTACAATGCCGGGCGCGATGAGGCGCAGGTGATCGACTTCAACGCGACCGCCGGGGCGCGGGCGACGCCGGAGATGTGGGCGGACCGGGTTGTGGACGAGGCATGGAGCGGCTACGGCTGGATCCTCAGGGATCAAGTAAACGACATCGGCTACGGCGCGATCGCGACACCCGGCACCGTGGCGGGGCTCGCTGAGTTGCACCGCCGCCACGCAACGCTGCCCTGGGCAGACCTCATCCAGCCCGCTATCCGCATCGCGCGTGAGGGGTATCTGATCGGACCCGAACTCATGCGCGGCTGGCTTATGCAGGTGCATCGCGCCGTACCCGGTCAGCAGGATCGCATTGGCTACAGCGCCGAGGGGCGGCGAATTTACCTCAACGCGGACGGCACCGTGCCGCAACTTGGTTCCCGCATCCGTAACCCGGAGTACGCCGCAGTGCTGGAGCGGATCGCGGCAGGTGGCCCGGAGGCATTCTATACGGGGGAACTGGCGGAACGCATGATCGCGGACATCGCAGCGCATGGCGGCACCGTGACGCTGGAGGACTTGCGGACCTATCAACCGCGTGTCTCCGCGCCGGTGCGTGGCAGCTACCTCGGTTACGATCTCGCGACGAATCCCGCGCCGGGCGGTGGCCCGACTGTGATCGGCATCCTCAATATCCTTGAGGGGTACGACCTCGCGGCGATGGGCCACAGCAGTGTGGATCACATCGCCACCGTCGCGCGGGCGCAAGCGGCGGCGATGGCGGACCGGCAGGCCCTCGTCGGCGATCCCGCCTTCGTGGCGGTGCCGACCGAGCGGCTAGTTGCCAAGGAGCGCGCGACGGAGTGGCGGGAGCGGCTCGATGCGGGCGAGCGCGTGATCGTCCCACGGTATCATCCGGACAGCCCGACGACGACGAACGTCAGTGTCTGTGACCGGGAGGGCAACTGCATCGCCCTCACGCACACCCTCGGCGCATCGAACGGCACGATCACACCGGGGCTCGGGTTCATGTACAACAACGCGATGAACTGCTTCGATCCGCGCCCCGGTCAGGTGAATAGCATCGCTCATGGGAAGGGACGGATCACCGGCATCTGCCCGACCATCGCCTTCAAGAACGATGCTCCCGTGCTCGTCCTCGGTGCGCCCGGCGGCACGCGGATCATGACGGGCGTGCAGCAGGTGATCGTCAATGTTCTTGCCCACCGGATGAGCGCCGTTGAGGCAGTCTCCGCGCCCCGCGTGGATTGCCAGAGCGACATTCTCGATGGCGAGGCGCGCATCCCGTCGTTTGTCCGCCGCGCCGCAGCCGAGCGCGCGGGCCTGAAATACCTGCCGAACCCGGCACCGTACGGCAACTTCGCCCTCGTGCAGGCGATCACGATTGATGGGGAATCCGGCGCGGTCGCGGGCGGTGCCGATCCTCGCTCGGGTGGCGCGGCAATGAGTGATGACTTCCGCACCAGCTTTGTCGAAGCTACCGCATCCGATGGGGCCACGACCTCTCCCTTCCAATCGCCGTTCTAGGATGCTGACACAACGATCTCTGCGGTATCAACGAGTGTGGTGAAAGGAGCGTGCAATGCCTGAATTGCCCCAAACGATTGTGGAAGCCGGACAGTGGCTCCGCAGTGGGAAGATCACGGCGGCGGAACTGACCCAGGCGATGCTGGCCCGCTGCCACGCGGCGCAGGAACGTCTCGGCGCATTCATCGTCATTACTGACGAGGCGGCGATGGCGGCCGCACGGGCGGCGGACGCCGATTTCGCCCGTGGGATCGACCGTGGCCCCTTACAGGGTATCCCGCTCGGCATCAAGGACCTGCTCGCTACGAGCGACGCCCCGACGACTGCGAACAGCCGCGTCTTCGATACTGCCTGGGGGAAGCGCGCAGACGCGACCGTCGTGCGGAAGTTGCGTGCGGCGGGCGCGGTGCTGCTGGGGAAACTGGTGCTGCATGAGTTCGCAATTGGCTGGCCGGACCCGGAAACGGGCTTCCCGATCGCGAAGAATCCGTGGGACCCGGCGCGGACGCCGGGTGGGTCGAGTTCCGGCACCGGCGCGGCGGTCTGCGCGGGGCTGGTGCTCGGCGGGCTTGGCTCGGATACGGGCGGGTCGATCCGTGGCCCGGCGTCGTTCTGCGGGATCAGCGGCATCAAACCGACCTTCGGGCGGGTGAGCAAGGAGGGGTGCGTCCCGCTCGGCTACAGCCTTGACAATATCGGCCCCCTGACGCGCACCGTGCGGGATAACGCGATCATGCTCGAAGCCATCGCCGGGTACGATC
Organism: uncultured Chloroflexia bacterium; assembly: GCA_963763655.1. GTDB lineage: Bacteria > Chloroflexota > Chloroflexia > Thermomicrobiales > JALYUS01 > JALYUS01. The sequence goes on along the minus strand of CAVXPY010000040.1, from coordinate 16,172 downwards.
CCGCCGACCCTTGTACCGTCAATCTCCCCGTCCCCTCGATGACCGCCGGGTTGGATGGATCGCTCGCCGGGGTGCGTATCGGCATCGCGCGCGACTATTTCTTCACCGCGCCGGAGTTGGAGGAGGAGGTGAAGGCGACGGTGCTCGCCGCCGTGGAAGCGATGCGCGGCGCGGGGGCAACGATCGTGGAGATCGACCTCCCGTACATGGAGAGCGCGGGAGCGGCGCAGCGTGTGACGATCAGTGCGGAGGCGTACGCCTACCACGAGCAGGATTTACGGGAGAAACCGGAGTTGTATGGCAAGCATACCCGGCAACGACTCCTGGCAGGGATGCTCTATTCAGCGGCGGACTTCGTGCAGGCGCAGCGGGTCCGCTCCGTCGTGCGGGATGCATGGACGGCGGCGATGCGGACGATAGACGTGCTCATCACGCCAACTTCCGTCGCGGTCGCACCGACCTTCGAGAGTTTCGACCCCCACAATATCGATGCGATCACCTCGCCCGGATTCACGGGCGTCTGGAACCTCGTCGGCTTCCCGGCGCTCAGTGTCAACAGTGGCTTCTCATCGGCGGGCCTACCGATTGGTATGCAGATCGTCGGCCTGCCCTTCACGGAACCGACGGTCTTCCGCGTCGGCGACGCCTATCAGCGCATCACGGACTGGCATACGCGCGTCCCGGAGACCGACTACGCAGCGGAGGTGACGGCATGAGCGACCACGATAAAAAGGATGCCGCCGCAGTGGATCAGATGCTTGCCAGAGCGGGCCTGACCATCACGGACGAGGAACGCGCCTACTATATCCGCGCCTACCCGATCCTCAATGAATCGCTCACGCACTTACGCATCCCGGAGGCCCGCAACGCCGACCCTGCCACCATCTATCCGGCGGACAATCGGCGTTAGAGCGGATTACAGAGGCATTGCCGCGCCCCTACGAATCGGTGCAACCTTCCTGCAAATCGCTGTAGGGGGCGTTAGATGACTTCCGGCTGCGCCAACTCCACGCGGGCGGCATCGGAGAGCGTGAGGCCGTGACCGGGGCGGTCCGGTGCGATGGCGTAGCCGCCCTCGAACTGGATCGGCTCGGCGACGATCTGGTTGTAATCCTGAAAGGAATACTCGATCCAGTTCGCCTCCGGCAGCGCGGCGGCGAGATGGACGCCGAGTTCGAGCGATGTGTTGCCGAGCGAAATCGGGATGCCGTACTCGTTCGCCAGCCACGCGGCGTGCAGCACCTGCGTGATGTTGCCGTGCACATTGAGGATGTCCACGGCGCGGTGCTCCATCAGCAACCGCTTACCCCGCGTGTCGAGGTATTCGCCGCTGTTGATATGCGCGAAGGGCACTGACTGGCAGACCTGCGCGAGCCCGGCGAAGTCGTCCCGCAGGCAGGGGTCCTCGATCCAGTAGATGGCGTAGCCCGCGTCCCGGTAGGCATGGGCGCGGCGGATCGCTTCTTTCGGTGACCATGCCTCGTTCGCGTCCACCATCAGCGTCGCATCCGGCCCGACTGCCGCCGAGATCGCCTTGAGCCGTGCCAAATCCCAGGCGAGATCCGGGTTCCCGACTTTGATCTTGAAGGCGGTGAACCCCCGCGCAGCCGCCTCGCCAAAGAACGCCGCCGCTTCCTCGGTGGGCAGGTGATAATCGAGGCCGCTCGCGTAGGCGCGGACGCGGCTCTCCGTACCGCCGAGCAGGCGATAGAGGGGCAGATCGAGTTCCTTCGCTTCCAGATCCCAGATTGCCTGATCGATGGGCTGGCCAAACATGCTCCCCCGGATATTGCCGCCGCGCGGGCGCGCCATGCGATGCGTGAGCGCGTGGATATTCTGCCCCTGAAGATGCGGCCAGACTTCCGTACGAAAGACCCGCTCCAACTCGACAAGTGGCGGCAGAGGATGGAAGAGCGCGCCAAAGAAACCGAGCCCGACCAAGCCGCTACCGCTCGTCAACTCCAGCGTACCCATATGGTGCCAGTCGCTGCGCACCTGAGAATCGCCGATCGGTCGAGCGCGTGGGAACTGATAGCGGGTGATGCGGAACTCGTCAATGGTCGCGCTCATCGGGCCTCTCCTTTCGCGGACACCGGCTTTCTCGCCGTGCGTCTCGTGATGTACGTCGTTTCGCCTGTTTACGATTCCTGGCCCGGTTTGAGGAAGTCCGGGGCGGCCCAGGCGGGGTTTGGGTAGCTATAGAAGCCACGGCCCGTTTTCATGCCGAGATCGCCGCGTGCGACGCGCTCGGTGAGGATGCGCGGCGGGAGGTCGGAAGGGTCATTGCTCTCGGAGGCGTAGTGCTCCTCGATGTCCTTGACGACATCGAGGCCGATCTCATCCATTTTGCCGAACGGCCCTTTCTCCGTGTGGTACATCGTCATCCACGCGCGGTCCACATCCGCGAAGGAGGCGACGCCGCTATCGACGACGCGCAGGGTCTCCTTCTTGATCGCGCGCCAGACGCGGTTGAAGATGAAGCCGGTACTCTCCTTCTGGACATGGAGGGGCAGGAGGCCAATCCGGCGCGCGAAGTCGGTGAGGGCATCGATAGTCGCGTCATTGGTCTGGGTGCCCCGGCCGATCTCGACCATCGGTATCTCCCAGACGGGGTTGTAGAAGTGGAAGTTCGCCAATTGCGCCGGGCGTGCCGTCGCGTCTTCGAGGTAGCTGACGCGGATTGAGGAGCTATTCGTCGCGATGATCGCACTCTCTTGACAGAGTTCGTCCAGTTGGCTGAAGAGGAGGCGCTTGAGGTCCACGCGCTCGGGGATCGCCTCGATGACGAGGTCCACATCGCGCACTGCATCGCGGAAGTCGATGGCGTAACGAAGACGCGCCTCGATGTCGTCGATCTCGATCCGCGCGACAGTCCCTTGCGCGAGCAAGGCGACGACCATCTCGTGAATCGCGCTGCGGGCGCGATCCAGGGCGTCGGGGTCGCTGTCGTAGAGGGTGACGGGGATGCCGTGTTGCGCGGTCTGGAGCGCGATCATCCGCCCCATTGTGCCGGTGCCGACCATCGCGATGCGCTCGATTTTCGCCATTTTGCACCTCTCTCCTTGGGGAAGTAGTCAGTAGTCAGAAAGGGATCCGGATTCCACTGTCTACTGTCTACTGCCTACTGGATGCAACCCCACGCCACCTCTCGAAAATCCTTGACAGACCGGAGAGCGCATCCTATTGTACTCACGTACTCCATTGCAAGCAGCGATCTGGTTCTATTGCATGAACGGTGGGTCGGCAGATTCGAGCATCGCAAACGGGGTGACCTGCGCGTTCCGCATTCTGGGCGTCCGGTACATAATCGCCGGACGTCCCATACGGGACGTCTCATCATCCCGGTAACTGCCTGTAGCGCGGAGTGCGTGACGGTATTGAGGAGGAAAAGGGATGTCTCTGGACGAGCGCACCATCGCGGTGTTCGATGCCTTTCAGGCGGGACAATTGACCCGGCGGCAGTTCGTCAAACGATTGGCCGCAGCGGGGTTCGCGGGTAGCACTATCGCCGCCTTCCTCGCCGCGTGTGGTGGCTCCACGAGCCCGACCGCGACGCCCGCGAAGGGGGCAACGTCCGCGCCCGTCGCAGCCGCGCCCGTCGCGACCTCCGCGCCGATCCCGACGCCTGCGCCCGCGCCGACGGCCGCCGCAGCACCGACCGCCGCAGCCGGATCGGCGGCTGCACCGAGCACGAGTGCGAGTGCGGCGACCGATCTCGGCATTCTCAAGTCGCCGGACCCGAACCCAAAGCGTGGCGGCAAGATCACGCTCGCCTTTGGCGTCACGACGTCCAACTACGACTTGCAGCAGGGCGCGAACGCAAATGTCCTGTGCCAGCTCTATAACAACCTCATCCGCCTCAACATCGTCGATGGGCTGAAGACCATCGTTCCCGATGTGGCGGAGAAGTGGGATGTCACGCCGGATGGACTGACGTACACCTTCAAGATCCGCAACGGCGTCGTCTTCCACGACGGTACGCCGCTCACCTCAGCGGATGTCGTCGCGACCCATAACCGGAGCATCTTCCCGCCCCAGGGAGTCGTCAGCCTCCTGAAAGATCGCTTTGCGGCAGTCTCGAAAGTGGAGGCGGTGGACCCGCTGACCGTGAAGTTCACGTTGCAGCAACCTGCCCCGATCTTCCTCCTCGCCCTGACGGGTATCGAGCAGGGGATCTACTCCAAGAAGGCGCTGGACGCGAACAACAACGACTTGCGCAAAGTGCAGGTCGCGCCCGGTACCGGGCCGTTCATGTTCAAGGAGTACAAAGAGGCAGAGAAGTGGACGCTCGTCAAGAATCCGAACTACTGGAACAAAGATCTGCCCTACCTCGATTCGCTCGAATTCATCCACGTCGCCGCGTGGTCGGACCGGGGCACGGCGGTGCTCACCGGGCAGGCAGACCTCTCGTGGAACGTCTCCAAGGAGACCTTCGATGAGGGCGCGAAGAAGCCGGACACGATCAAGACGAATCGGATCGGCAATTTCGGCGCCTATCAGGTGATTATCAACGCGAAGCAGAAGCCGTTTGACGATCCGCGCGTGCGCCGCGCGATCAATCTCGCGCTCAACAAGCAGGGGATCGTCGAGGCGTTCAAGACGCAGGAGCAGATCGACGTCTCCCGCTGGGCGCCGCACGGCGGCGAGTTCGCGACACCGCGCGATGTGATCGCCACGCTTCCCGGTTACCGCCCCGATAAGACCCAGGACATCGCGGACGCGAAGAAGCTGCTCGCGGACGCGGGCTTCCCGAACGGGATTCAGGGGGTGAAATTGCTCTCCGCTTCGCTCGCGCCGCACGCGGAAGTGATGGCGCCAGCTATTCAAGATCAACTCAAGCGCGCCCTCAATATCGACATGAAGATCCGCGTGGCGGAACGCTCGCTCCTCGTCGAAGATCAGAAGGCGGGGCGATTCACGCTCGTCCTCGACACTCCCGGCGGACCGCTTTCGGACTTCTCGCCGATCGCCAACACCTACTTCAAGACGGGTGGCTCGCAGAACTACGGTGGCTATAGCAACCCGAAGTTCGATGACCTCCTCAAGAAGTCCGATGTGGAGACCGACCCGGCGAAGCGGCGTGATCTGATCAACCAGATGCAGGACGCGCTCGATCAGGATCCGCCGTGGCTCTTCATTGGCTACACCGATCATCTCCTCATGTGGCGCGTCTATGTCAAGGGCCTCGCGCTCGACAAGCGGACCTTCTCCGAGTGGGGCCGCGTCGATACGGCATGGGTCGATAAGTAAAGGGAATGTGCCTCACCCCCGGCCCCTCTCCACTCGGGTGCCCTTTGGGCAGGAGAGAGGGGCCGGGGGTGAGGATCGTATCAAGAAGGGACTCGTGCGCCTGTGCAACGCTATCTCCTGCGCCGGTTGCTGACGGCGATTCCAACGATCTTCGGTATCACCGTGCTCATTTTTATCGCGATGCGCATCCTGCCCGGCGATCCGATCGCGCAGATCGCCAATGAGGGTGGGGGCGGCACGTATACACTCAGTCAGGACGATATCGCCGCCGCCCGTGCCAGTCTGGGGTTGGATAAGCCGCTGCCGCAGCAATACATCAGTTGGATCGGCGACGTCGCGCATGGCGATTTCGGGCACTCTTTCTGGAACAAGGAACCGATCCGGGCGGTGATCGTGCGGCGCGGCACCATCACGCTGGAGTACGCGCTCCTGGCGATGCTCTTCTCCTGGCTCGTCGGGGTACCGCTCGGTATCCTGAGCGCGACGCGCCGCAATTCGTGGCTCGATAACATCGTCCGGCTCTTCATGACGATGTTCCTCGCTATTCCCAGCTTCTGGATCGGCCTGATGCTCGTGCTCTTCACCGTCCTCGTCTTTACCTGGCGGCCACCACTCACGATCGTGCAGATCTGGGAGAATCCGCTACGGAACCTCCAGATGGTGCTCGGGCCCGCGCTCGCGCTCGGCGTCGGGCTGGCTGCTGCGCTTGCCCGCATGACGCGCTCCTCGGTGCTCGAAGCGCTCGGCGAGGACTACGTTCGCACCGCCCGCGCGAAGGGCGTACGCGAGACGCTCGTCATCTCCCGCCATGTCTTTCGCAACGCCCTCCTGCCTGTCATCACTACCTCCGGCGCGGCAATGGGCGCGCTACTCGGTGGCGCAGTGGCGACCGAAACCGCCTTCGGCGTGCCGGGCCTGGGCAACTATCTCGTGCAGGCCCTGAGCAAGCGGGACTGGATGGTCATCCAGAACCTCGTCCTCCTATACGCTGTGATCTTCACGCTCATCAACCTGATCGTCGATCTCAGCTACGGCCTGATCGACCCGCGCATCCGGTACGAGTAGCAAGTAGCAAGTAACGAGTAACGAGTAGCGAGTAGCGAGTAACGAGAACGATACCGGGCGCACGCTGTGCGCCCCTACGGCTCCCCCTCTCCATCGCCCTTAGATCATGGAATAAATGGGTTTTCGTATGGCGATGGAGAGGGGGTTGGGGGGTGAGGAAATACCGTGGCCCAAGCACGCTCAATTGCACCGATCACCGAACGCCTCGCGACCGCGCCGCTCACGGGCGGCAGGGCGTTCCTCAGCGGAGTGAGGCGCTTTCTGCGCACCTCGCCGCTTGGGCTGGCATCGGCGGTCTTCCTCGTGCTCGTGGTGCTGCTGGCGCTCTTCGCCTCCCAGATCGCGCCGTACAGCCCGCTGACCAACGACTACAGCGTGGCGCGGCATCCCCCGTTCGCGCAGCACTGGCTCGGTACGGACAGCCTCGGCCGCGATGTCCTCTCGCGCATTCTCTACGGACTGAGAATCAGCCTGCTGGTGAGCATCTCCTCGGTCGCGCTCAGTGCGATTGTTGGCACGGCCTGGGGCGTGACGAGCGGCTACATCGGCGGGAAGTACGACATCCTCAGCCAGCGATTGATCGAGGTGCTCACCTCGTTCCCCACGCTCATCCTCGCGCTCTTGCTCTCCGTCAGCCTGCGACCGGGATTGCGCACCGTGATTATCGCCATTGGCGTGACGCAGATTCCGCTCGCCACGCGCATCACGCGCTCGGTCGTCTTGTCCACGAAGGAGACGGCGTTCGTCGAGGCGGCGCGGTGCGTCGGAGCGACCCCGGCGCGGATTATGCTCCGGCAAGTCGCGCCGCAGTGCATCGCGCCCCTCCTGGTGATCGCGACGCTCAATCTCGGTTCAGCAATCTTCGCGGAGGCATCGCTCAGTTTCCTCGGCGTCGGCGTGCCGCCCCCGACGGCCAGCCTCGGCAACATGCTCGGCGGCGTGCTCGCGCAATCCTTCAAGCCGCCCTGGTGGCTCGCCATTTTCCCCGGCACCACCATCGCCATCACCGTTCTCGCCGCCAACCTGCTCGGTGATACCCTGCGTGACTTCCTCGATCCCCGGTTGAGCAAGCGGATCGGCTGACGGCCCCCAACCCCTCCGCCCGCAAGCGGGGGAGGGGAGCTTGATACTGCGGTAGAGGTGCCAGCAGTCGCTACAAACGTAAACCGCGAGTCACCCCTCCCCCGTAAACGGGAGAGGGGCCGGGGGTGGGGATATCACTCGCCCGCAACCTGCGGTGAGAGTTCGTTCCAGGCGCGTTCCATCGCCTGCAACTGCGTGTAGGTCGTGTAAATCGAGGCCCACATCGCGTCGATCGCGGCTTTTGCGGCGGCTCGATCTCCCGCGTCGGTCGCGGCGCGGAGATCGGTCGCGGCGGCTTCCTGTGCGGTGGCATTCGCGCTAGCGGCGTCTGCGAGGGCATGTGAGGCGGCGAGATAGCGCGTGAGCAGCGTTTCGGTCGGTTCCGGTGGTTCGGTGCGCGCGAGGCGTTCGGGGCGGGTGGATGCGCCGTAGCGGAAGGGAAGCTTGCTGCCTCCCTCGTGGTCCCACTGCGTGTGCGTCGGCTCCAGATGGGGTGTGACGGAGAGGTACATCGTCATTGGCTTGTCGCCGACGCAGCGGACCTCGTGCCACTGGTCGGCACGGGCGAAGCAGAGCTGGCCGGGGCCAACGATCGCCGTTTCGCCGTCGATCGTGAACTCGGCGTAGCCGTCCAGCACGAGAAAGACCTCATGCCCGAGATCGTGCGTATGGCCGGGGCTGATCGTGCCCGGCTCCATCCGCATGATCCGGGAGCGCATCTCCGGCGTGATGAAGACATTTTTGACATCTGTGCGGTAATCGAAAACTTCCAGCGTCATGGTGCCCTACCCCCATCTGCCCAAAGGGCTCCCGCTTCCCCACAGGGAAGGGGGAGCCGTAGGGGCGCACAGCGTGCGCCCAGTATCCGTGCTCAGTCCTCAGTCCTTCGTCCCAGGTACGTTCGACGATGTCGCCGACGAGCTGGATGTCGGCGATGGCCTCGCGGCCGGGGTGATCGGCTGCCTGCCAGTCGCGGATGCACTCGCCGAAGTGCAGCAGCTCGAGCTTGAACGGGTTGTCGTGCCAGGCGTACTCCCGACGCCAGGGCGTGCGGTCCGGCGTCCATGCCGTGCAGCGTGACGTACGACGGCAGCCCGCGCGCGAAGCCGGTCGGGAACGAGACCAGCACGCGCTCGCGGGAGCCGTAGACCTCCAGCGTCTCTTTGAAGTCCCACAGCTCCGGCAGATCCACCCAGCGAGCAGACGGCGCGCTTGCCGTCCCCGTAATCGAGCACGGTGCTGACCGCGCGGCCATCGCGCCAGATTTCGGCGCTGAGGACGCGCCGCGGCGGACCGAACAAGCCGTGCAGGTTGCCGATGTCGTGGATCATGCTGCCCAGGATCAGGTTGTAGGCGTGGTGCATGTCGCGCGGGAGCGGCGCGCGCATCCGGGTAGCCAAGCGCTTCGGCGACGAGCGCGTTCGTGCTCGCGCGTGCGATGCCTCGCGGACGCCGGCGGGCAGGTCGTCGAAGCGGTGGACCTTGAATTCGGCGGTGTGCAGGTCATTGTCCGGGTGCAGGTGGTTCACCTGAATGAACCGCACATCGGACATCTCGCGCACGCGCGCCTGGGCGAACTGGTAGGCGGGCTCGTGGCGCTTCATGTACGCGACCATCAGGATCGTGCCCGCCTTGTCCGCCGCCGCGACCATCGCTTCCGCCTCCGCGACAGTCGTGCACATCGGCTTCTCGACGAGGACATGCTTTCCCGCTTCGGCGGCGGCGATGCTCGGTGCGGCGTGTGAGCCGGAGGGACAGACGATCACGCCGTCGATGTCGCTCTGCACCATCGCGCGGTAATCGAGGAATTGCCGCTCACGCGGCACGCCGTATTCCTCGCCAACCACCTCCAAGCAGTTTCGGCGAGAGGTCCGCCAGGCCGCCGATCTCGAACTGATCGTTCAGCTCCCGCAAATGGGGCAGGTGCTGAATCTGCGCGATCGCCCCGCAGCCGATGATGCCGATCTTCAGTCTCGCCACGGGCTACCTCCTTAAACGTCAGACAAACCGATTGAACCGCAGAGGCGCAAAGGACGCAAAGATCGCAAAGGGGGAGGAAGGATTGCATCACGAAGGCTTGCGAGGAAGCATAGAAGGAATCAGTCGGTTTTCCAACCATTTCTTACTTCGTGGCCTTTATGCCTTCATCGTTCAAAATCCCTTTTCCCTCTTTGCGTCCTTCCGGGTGCCCTCTGGGCAGTATTCGCGGTTCAATCCGTTCCATCTCCTGACCCGGCAGTGACGGGCGGGAGGCGGGAAAGGAGTTCGTTCAGGGCGGCGTAGCGGCGGTCGCGTTCGAGCAGCAGTTGGTCGCGCTCCTCGGCGGTGTAGGTGAAGAAGCCCGCGCCCGCTTTCGTACCGAGCCTGCCCGCTGCGACGCGATCGTGAAGGATTTGCGGCATCGCAAAGCGGGGGCCAAGCGCGCGCTTCCATCGTGCCTGCTCGCGCTCTCCCAGACATCCAGGCCCGCCATGTCCGCGATCAGGAAGGGACCGAAGAAAGGCATCCGAAAGCCGAAGGTGCTGCGGCAGACCTCGTCCACCTCGCGCGGGGTGGCGAGGCCGTCCTCGACGCAGGCGAGCGCCTCGCGGAAGAGCGCATTCTGGATGCGGTTGGCGACGAAGCCCGGCCCGCTCTTGACCACCGCCGGGCGCTTGCCGATCGCGCGCAGGAAGTCATACACGCGCGTCACGGCGGCGGGGATCGGTGGTGTCGTGCGGGATCACCTCGACCCCGGGTGTCCATTCGGGCGGATTGAACCAGTGCAGGCCGAGGAATCGTTCGGCATCCAGGACGTGCTCGGCGAGATCGTCAATCGGGAAGGAGGAGGTGTTCGAGACGATGATCGCGTCCGGTCGCGCCGCTTTGGAGATGCGCGCGAGCACGTCGAACTTCAGTTCCTTCTGCTCGAAGACCGCCTCGAAGATGAAGTCCACGCCGGCTACCGTTGCGGCGAGATCGGGGTTCGCCGTCACTGCCATGCACCGCTCGACCGCCTCGGCTGGCACGAGCCCGGCCTCGGCATGACCGCGCACGCGCTGCATCAGGCGCTCTTTCGCCTGCGCCGTCGCCTCCGGGGAGCGGTCGGTGATCCGCACCGTCAGCCCTGCCGCCGCGAACTGTTCCGCGACGCCAAGCCCCATCGTCCCTGCCCCAATTACCGCCACCGTTTTCGGCCACACCACCGCCATCGCCCCCTCCTTCACTCGCCCGCATCCCATCCCTCGCAGCATAGCAGAAACCGAATGAAGCACAGAGACACAGAGAGCACAGAGAGGATACGGAGAAATGAAGGAGAAGACTCTTTGAGTTTTCTTCTCAGGTATTCTTCTTTGCGTTCCTCTGTGTCTCTGTGGTTCTATCGGCTTCAAGGGGGTGGGAATGGAACGGTTTGTTGGGGTGTGGCGGTTGGTGGGGTGGGAAGTGACGGAGGATGGGGAGACGACACACCCGCTGGGGGAGACGCCGCAGGGGATGATTGTCTATACAGCGGGCGGGGAGATGGCGGTGCAGATGATGCGGCCCGGTCGCCCGCACTTTACGTCCGAGGATCGCTGGCATTCGACACCGGAGGAAGTGCAGGCGGCGTATGCTGGCTATAATGCCTACTGCGGTCGCTACGAAGTCCATGACGCGGAGGGGTACGTCGCGCATCTCGTAGAAATGAGCCTGTACCCCAACCGCGTCGGCACTGAACTGCGGCGATTCTATACCTTCACCGGCAACCGCCTGATCCTCACGACGCCGGACTCCCGCATGACGTGGGAGCGGAGCGAATAAGTACCCTCGGTGTAGTGAATGGTTGCGCCTGAACAATGGAGCATCGCTCGCGGATGGAGCGGAGGGGGCAAGCGCATTGATGCGTCGTACATGGGCTTCACGAACCGGGGTGCAGACAGAAACGGGTCGGAGCGAACTCTTCCGGCTTGTCATGCTGGCGCTCTGTATCGGTCAGATGCTCGTCTACTACGATACCGCGGCGAAGGCGATCCCCCATATCAATCTCTATTTGCTCGTCAACCTCGCGCTCATTCTCCTGACACTCATCCCGTGGGAGCGTGGTACGCAGTTCGTCTGGATACTTGTCTGGCCGGTGGGCGCACTGATGCGGTGGGATTGGGCGACGCGGACGACGAACAGCGATGTCTACTGGGCGACGAGCCAGGGCGTGCACTTCCTCCTGCACGGCATGAACCCGTATACGCACGTCCCCACCTGGGTCTACGACCATCAGGCGAGTGCGGTGAACTACCCGACCTACACCTATTTCCCCGGCAGTCTCTTCGCGGAGATTCCCTTTTACCTGCTCGGCAATGTGCGGATCGGCCTCGCTCTCGCGGACCTCGTGACCGCGCTCCTCATCTATCTGATCGCGCGTCAGTACCTGAGCGTCTGGCCCGCACGGTCGCTCGCCGCCTTTTGGCTGATCTTCCTCCCCGGCTTTCAGGTCGCGCTCCTGCTCGCGATCCTCGATTTCTTCCTCTTCTTCTGGATCGCGCTCGCTGTGCTCCTCTATACGCGCGGACGGTTCGTCGCCTCCGCCCTGGCGACCGCGATGGTGATGGGGACGAAGCAGTACGGCTTCATCTTCGCCATCCCGTGGGGCATCCTGCTCGTCTGGCCGCTTATATCGGCACTCTGGGAGCGATGGCGCGGTGGCGGAGGGCGGTCGCTGCTTGCCGCGCTCATCGCGCTCCCTCGGCGGCTCTGGCTCCCGCCAGTCTCCGGCGTGCTCCTCACCGGGCTGATTATCGTGCCGCTCGCCCTGCTCTCGCCGCAGGCATTCGTCGATTCGACCTACTTCCACCACGCGCACAAACTCCCCCGCCCGATGCTCGGCACGCCGCAGTGGAACGAGAGCATCGCCGCGCAGATCGTCGCGATGGGCAATTTCTCGCAGGAACGCGCGAAACCCTCGCCACGCTCGCCCTCGTGCTGGTGATGGTCACGGTGATCGGTGTCGCGTGCGTCAAGGTGCGCGACGCGGCGTCCGCGCTCCAATGGTCGGCGGTGCTCGGCGGCGCGTTTTTCGCCTTCAACGGCGGCGACGTGCAGTTCTTCTACTGGCGGCTGCCGCTTTTCTCTTCATGTCTCATTCATCGTGATGTGGCCCGCATCGCATCCGGCGCGATTGCCCGCAGAGAGCGATACACACGAGGAAACGCGCGATCTTGTTGCACGCTCGCCATAAGGAAAAAGGTCTCTAGATCAGGGCGAGTTGTGGCCTCGTAGCGACAGGCATCTCATCCCACGTCCGACCTTCAAGCTCTCGTCCTGTTCGCTTCTTTTGCACACCACCCCATTGCTTGAAGAAGAAGGCCACACCCGCGTGATTGCACTGGTCACGAATGTAGTGACCCAGGCGGGATTCATTGGTCGTGCGCCCGGCCCCGATTCGCCACCAACGATGGCCCAGTCAATATTACTCAGGTCCAGTTGGCGCAGCGGGCCGATAAGCGGTTCGAGAGAGAGGAATTTTATCTGTGCGCCTGTCGTCCGCAAGTAATCGATCCGGTGGGTATAGCGTTGATTCTCGACGCTGACACCCATCCAAATGTTCGGTGCCCACGTCCGTTGTGGACTTGATTTCCGCGACCCGTTCCGCGCTCTTCGTCAACACTTGGAAACGATGCCAGTGCGCGCGGCGCATCGTATCGAAGACGCGCTGGATAAACTCGAGAGGAACGTCCTTATGGAAAAGATCGCTCATCGAGTTAACGAAGATCGTCTGTGGCTTCTTCCAGTGAGGGGTGCTTCAAGCATGTGCTCGTGCATTGTAAGCTTGAATCCGTTGACGTAATTCGGTTGCCCCATGAGTTGCAGTCGATTCGCTAACCGTTCAGCATAACAATGCTTGCAGCCCGGGCTCATCTTTCGTGCATCCGGTAAGCGGATTCCATGTAGACTCGGTCCACTCGATACTCGATTTCGTGGCCATTGCGTTCACCTCGCTAAAATAGTCCTGGAACCTTAATCGCGATTGGTGCACCTTTCGGATCGCCAGTGCAAAGCAGAGAAGATAGATGGGGTTATTTCGAGAGTTATATAACGATAAAGGGTTGTCTGCTCACCCAGCAAAAACGGTTCGCAGTCGCTCGACAAAATACCGTTCGATGGTATCAAAGTTGCCGATCTTGCGTGTCTGTGTCTCTGCACCGAACAAATTCTCGGTCGTATAAGTACGATAAAAGGCATCAAACCACTCTGTGGTACCAAAGAAAGCATCAAGCCTGCTTCGCAACGCCAGATCAATTTTGCCGTCTCTCCGCAACAGTCTATTTACGCCAATACCGAGTGGAAAAAGGAGCCACAAATCTATCGCCCTTGTCTCCGCAATAGCTCTAATTGTGTTCCACTCGACTTGCATCCCGAAAGGGTCAAGAAAGAGAACGGCACGCCTTCTTCGCCGCATCCACTCGGTCTTCTGGCAAAGTTGGCTCAAATAAGTGTTTGCATCTGCGTTTATAACGCTAATGCCACTGCTCATCTGTGGGAAATCCGTCTTTAGACGCTCCAACTCGACACATCGAGCCGGATCCTTCTCGATGAAAACGTATTCATTGAACTGAGGCTGTATTTCGAGAGCATTCCTTGCCGATCCATTGGCGAAAGTTTGAGAATCTGGTTGAGCGAGATCAGGAAGCAAAAGCTCGGCTTGGTTCTCGTCGCGCTTGAGCGTTCTATAACCTGTACCAGCGAACGCATCAATATAGAGAAGGTGGAATCCTTGTTTCTTCAGAGCAATGACATACGCTGCAAGGTATTTGCGGACTCGCTCAAGTTTCTCCGTCGTCCAATCACCACCGAACAATTGGAGTGATGACTGCATTTCTCTCTCCCAAACATTAGAGGCTCTTCTCGATAGTGTCCGCCTCAGCCTAGAACATTAGTTCGTTAATGTCAATCGAATCACTTGGGCTATATTCATGGCTGTCAGAGCGCGCCGACGGGCCAGACGTAGATCGCGGCGGCGAAGATGATGTAGACGGCGACGAGGGCCAGCCCCTCGATCCAGGTGCTTTCGCCATCCACCGCGACGACGGCCATCAGGAGCGCGCCCGCCGCGATGGCGACGATCTCCACGGGGGCAAATACGAGCGTCAGCGGGTGGCCGAGAAGCGGCGAGATCAGCGCCAGAATCGGCCCGACCATCAGGGCGATTTGCAGCGATGAGCCGAGCGCGATCACCATCGCGAAGTCCATATCGCCGCGCCATGCGACCGTCAGGCCGACGAGATTTTCGGGGATATTGCCCACGAGCGGCACGATGACGAGGCCGAGAAAGAGCGCGGGCAACCCCAGCGCCCGCGCCGTGGGATCCAGCACATTGACAAAGGCGTCTGCCACGGGCGCGGTCAGCAGTGCGAGTACGCCAAGAATGATCGTCGCGCTTCCCCAGCCCCAATGTGCGTCGCGGCGCGCTCCGCCCCGCCCGCTTCCGGTGTCGTCAGGTAGAAGCGCAGACTGGCGAGATAGACGAAGAGCAGTACGAGGGACACGACCACCGAGAGGCTTTGCTCTTTGCCACTGTCCGGCTGCACGCCGGTGGTGAGCAGTAGTGCAGGGGCGATGAGGCCGACCACGCCAACGAGTAGCAACGCGCCATTCATCGAGGCCGCAACTCTTCGAGAAGCGCTGCACGCCATGTCGCCAGCCGCCGACTATCATGCACAGGCCAAGCACGAGCAATGTGTTGCCAAGTACGCTCCCGGCGATGCTAGCGCGCACGATCTCCAGTAGCCCCGCGCGCAGGGCAAAGCCCGCGATCACCAGTTCGGCAATGTTGCCAAAGGTGGCGTTCAGGACGCCGGAGATGCGCGGTCCCGCTGTCGCGCCCAGTTCGTCGGTAGCGACGCCGATGCCATATGCAAGCAGCGCAAGCGCCACGCCGCTGATCACGAAGACAAGCACTGGCGTGAGCCCGATGCGCCCGCCGATAATGCCTACCACCGAGAGCACGGCGACCAGCACGCCGAGGAACAGATCCCGCCGCCCGATATGGAGCGCGAAGGGCGCGAGTTTCGGGTGGTCTGTCGCCGATTGATCGCTTCGCATGATGCGCAGTATAGCGGAGAAGTAGTCAGTAGGCAGCAGGCGGTAGTCAGCAGCGGGGCGTATGCGTTCTCGATACGATCCATACCACGCAGGGCGAGGGTGGTGTGGACCTCCCCACGAGAGCGGCGTCATCGCTCCGCAATCTGAACGACTCCCTTTGACAAACTAATATAATTAGTATATAAGCTAATCATATTAGTAGCAGGCGCGCGGACGCGATGATCGCGGGAGACGCCCAAGGCAGGGAGATTCAAATGCGTAGGACAACATTCGGCGACAATCTCATCCAGCTGACCGATCATCCGATCATCTTTCCGATCAATACCTATCTCGTCCGCGAAGAGGATGGCTTCACGCTCGTGGATACTGGCCTCGCCACGACCGGCCCGAAGATCATCGCCGCCGTGCGCACCCTCGGCCTGCCGATCGCGCGGATCGCCCTGACTCACGCCCACGGCGACCATGTGGGTGGACTCGATGTCGTGCATGCGGCGTTCCCTGCGGCCACCGTGGCGATTTCTGAACGCGATGCGCGCCCCCTCGCCGGAGACCTCTCCCACGATCCCGACGAGCCACAGGCGAAGCTGCGCGGTCAGTTCGTGAAACGCGAGACGCAGCCCACCTGTACCTTCCACACGGGGGATCGCCTCGGGTCGCTCGCGGTGATCGCCGCACCGGGACACACGCCGGGGCAGGTCGCCTTCCTCGAGGCAATTCAT